>CAWJCH010000001.1:0-13739 GCA_963841205.1 uncultured Chloroflexia bacterium
AGTCGTCGTCATCGCCACGCTCTTTGCCAGCGTCTGATACACCACGCAGTATCGCTCCGTCAGCTCGATCAGCCGCGCCAGCTTCTCCTCGGGCACATCGCCGTTGATCTCATAAATCAACCGGATCGCCTTAAAGCCGACCGGCACCTCCCGATCCACCCCCAGCGTGCCGCGAAAGTCCAAATCGCCCTCCGCGCGCACCCGCCCCCGACGGGCAGATCCATCGCCGTCGCCACCGAGCGCAGCGTCACCCCCGCGCACGCCGCCAGCGCCTGCAACAGCATATCGCCGGAGCAGGCGTACGAACCGTCGCCGCCCGCCGCCGGATGGAGTCCCGCGTTCACCACGCCGCCCTCCGTCGGCACCGCGCATGCCACGTCCTGCCCGTCGAGCGTGCCCACCGCGGTCATCGTCACCAGCGCCGCCTCCGGCTCCTCGCGATACCGCGCCTTGATCGGCGCCTGCGGCCTCCCGAAGCTCCTGCTGATTCATCCGATAGCCTCCCACCGCGTCGAAACACTGGACTCCACGCCAAGTACGGCGAACGGACCGTGCCGAGTCGCCTCGCATGTCCACCCGCCGTATTGTATAGCGCCGAGAACGGGTGAGTCGTCCGTCGGATGAGTCGCGCACCTGCGTGCCCTCGCTCACCTCGGTGATCTCATCGGCCAACAGCCCATGTGCCGTACGATGCACCTCCTCAGCCGCCTCTTTGCTCGGCGCCTCGATCAGGCAGAACACCTTGCCGCTGCCCTCATCGAACCAATACTTGAGGTACTTGACCCCATACTCCCCCTGGACCTCCAGGTCACGCTGATGCGCGCCCACGATCGCCGCCGCCGTCAGTCCCTCAATCCTCCGGTGCTCATCCATGGACATATGATGCCCATCCGATCAAAACCGTCGCACTTGCTCATCGTATTGCCGCCCCGCAGCCTCGGCATCGAGCGGACGCTCACAGCATGTGCCGAGCCTCTGCCCCCCTCGCCCTGCAGGGCGAGGGGGCGTCTCCCCGCGAGCGGGGGCTTGGCCAGCCGGGGGGTGAGGAATGCTTACCGAAGAACCCGTAAAGCCGCTGGGCTTCAGCCCATGCGGATGAAAGGGTTTGCGTGGCTGTAGCCGAAAGCCTGTTGCGGTGGTCGATTCCGCCTGCCTGTGCAAGACTAGGTCCATAGGCACTTTGCACCTCACCAATCAAATAGTGTTTGGCGGTTCCGCAGTAAATCGTTCCTGCGGGTAAAAGCACTAACGTATCTTGGACGTGGTGCGCTGCGCTTGCGTCGGGTTGATTGAGCCTAGCTCGCCCGGCGATGCAGTCAACGCCTTTCGGGGCCGGGCAGGCCCTTCAGGAGCTAACGTAGTGGGTTGCCACAAGCGTTTCCTGAGAATCCATCGGGCCTTGGCCCGTGTGGAGTGTCAACTATCGTCTGAACCACGGCCTGCGCCGCTCCAGGTCGCGCTGCAGCTCTTCCTGCGGCTCGCCCGCCGTCGGACCCGCCGCCCCGCGCACCGTGTCGTGCGCCTGCACCGCGTGCAAGACGCCAGGGATGTCCGCCGCTGTCTCGCGCTGCCCCGCCGCCCACGAATTGATCTCCGCGCCCAACAGCAGGATGAACGCCAGATAATAGAAGAAGACCAGAATCACGATGGCGAACCCCGCGATCGTCCCATAGTTGTTCGGCTGCAAGAAGAACGTCGTATAGAGCGGGAAAACGGACTCGTACGCCACCAGCAGCGCCGCCGCCACCAGCGTGCCGCGCCACACCGCCGCCCAATGGAACGGGCGATTCGGCACGATGATAGGTAGATCGCGCCGAAGAGCACCATCGCCGCCAGCAGCGAGACCAGCGCTCCGGCGACCTGCAGCACCGTCTGGTTCAGCCACTCTGGCGCGCCCGTCGGCACGAAGCTCGCCAGCGCCGGCGGCGCCAGGAATGCCAGCACCACCAGTGGCAGCAACACGAGATACAGCAGCAACATGCCAATGGCGACCAGATTCTGCCGGATCGGATCGCGCCCCCGCAGCCGGAAAACCACCCCCAGGCAGTTCTCGAACGTGATGAAGAGCCGTGAGCCTGCTATGACCGACCCGACGATGCCGATTGCCAGCACCAGCCCCGCGCTGCTACGGAGGTGGTTGTACACCGCGTTGATCACGCCCGCGCTCCCCGAGACCGGCAGCGCGTCAGCGATGCTCGCCACTACGTTGCGCACGCTCCCCGGCGCCAGCGCCTCCAGCGAAAGGCTCGTCACGCTCAGCAGCAGCAAGAGGATCGGGAAGAGCGAGAGCAAGAGGTTATAGGCCAGCAACCCCGCCAGGTTGAAGACCCAGTCATTGTTGATCTTCGTCCAGAATGCCCAGACGCCGCGCGCCCGATTGCGCAGTGTCGGAGCGCTATGCCCTCGGAATCGACTTCTCATGCTTCGCCCGCCCCGCGCGACCCTTGACGCATGCCATATTCGCGTCGATTGTTGTGGTACTCGACGACAGACTTCAGCCCGCCGGTCCCTACACCGACACTGAAGCGCCGCGACCATAACGACAGCGACCGAGCATGAGTTGGGGATATCAATGGATCAGCCCTTGGTCGCGCGCCGCGCGTCCGGCGGCGTCGCGCGCCTCATGGCCCACGCGTTGCGCGCGCTCCCCGGCGTCCTGTGCCAGCTCCCGCGCCTGTCGCATCAGCGACTCGCGCACCTCGCCGAGTAGCTCGCGCTCCTGTGGTGTCGCCGGCAGCGCGAAGCCGAGGAGCGCTCCCGCGGCGAGCGCCAGCGCGCCCAACGCCAGTGGCGCGCCGCCCGTCGCCCGTTGTAGCCACGCCTCCACCTGCTGCAGCTGCTCGCGCGCCGCCTCGCCGAGCTCGCTGGCCTTCGCCTGCACGCGCTCTTGCGCCTGCGCCGCCACCTGCTGCAAGGACTCCCCCGCCTGCCGCGCCGTGTCCTCCGCCTGCGCGCGCACGTGCGACGTCCCCTGTTGCAGCAGCCAGCCTAGCCCCATGCTCGCCAGCGTCGCCGCGAACGGCGACGACCGCAGCGCGTCGAGCAGCGCTGCCCGCGCCTCCAGCGCCCTCTCGCGCGCCGCACCGACCAACTGATCGGTCGCGCCGTTCGCCGCCTCGCGCACACCGTCGCGCACCGAGTCGCGCACCTGCTCCAGCAATTGCTGCGGCTGGAACCGCGCCTGGATCGCCTCCAGCGTATCGCTCAACTGCCGGCGCGTCTGCTCGATACCCTTCTGCAGCTCCTCCGCGCTCGGCTCCCGCTCCTGATTCCGCATCGCTCGCTCCTCCTACCCGCCAGCGACTAGGCCACGCGCCGCGTCTCGGCGGAGCCAGCCTGCGCGCGCCTGCCCAACGATCGCAACGTCCGCTGCGGCAGCAGATGCTCCATGCGCAGGGCCTTGCGCCCTCGCAGCAGCAACATCGAGCCGATGTTCGCCGCCACCACGCCGACGAAGAGCGCCGCCAGCCACAGCGGCAGCACCAGCGCCAGCCCGGCCACCGCCGCCAGCAGCATCAGCGTCACCCCTGCGTACGCGAACGCCGCGCCGATCACCATCGCCTTCACGCCGCCGCCGACGCGCCCCGCCTGTGACGTCATCTCCGTCCGCGCCAGTTGCAGCTCTTGCCGCACCAGCTCGCCCACCTGCTGCGTCAGATCGTTCACCAGCGCCGTCAGCGAGCGCTCGTCCGTATTCGTTTCCATGCGGAAGCCTCCCTAGCGTCGCTCCTCACGCTTCTCATCGGACCCGCTCGCGCCATGCAGCACCCGCGCACCGAGCAGCCCTACCGCGAACGCCGCCGCCATGAAGAGCGCCGGCTGCCGACGCGCCAACTGCTCCACCTCGTGCAGTGCCTGCTCCGGCGTCATCGTGCGCAGCCGCGCCGCGAGCTCCTCCAACTGCTGCGCCGCCCGATCGGTGTACTGCGAGAGCACCCCATGGTCCACCTGCCGCAGCCTCTCGCTTACTTGCCCCACGGCAGTCGCCGCACCCGCCAGCCCGTCGGAGGCCGTCACCATCGATTCCGCCGCCTTCTCGTGGACGACGCCCCGCGCGCCCTCGGCCTCCCGCCGCACCGTCTCAAGCGTATCGCCTGCCGCCTGTTGAGCCGCCTGCGTGACCTGCCCCGCCCTCTGCTGCACCGCGTCGGGCAACCCCGTCACCGCCGCCAAGGGTGTGGTCGGCGTCTGCGTAGGACCCACCGCCACGTCCGGGCGAGCGTTCGCATGCGTTCCCGCCGTCTCGCCCGGCTCAGATGCCTTCAGCGAATCCTTGCGCACGTTGAGATACACGCCGCTCGCGTCCACCCGCGCGATCGCCTCGCGCTGAACGCTGTAGTCGTGGCCGAAGATGTGCCCGTGCCGGACGATCAACGTCCCGCTGGCCGCATCCGCGCTGGTCACCGTCCCGACCTGCTCGCCATCGCTGTCGTAGACCGGCGTACCGATCGGCATCTCCGCGTAGCCGCCGTCGCGGTCCGGCGGTCCCTGCTGCTCGTACATCGTGTTTCCTCCCCGGCGTCTGCCGTCCTCATTGCAGGTCGTACTCGCACATCGCGACACCAACCAAGCGGAAATTGCCAGCGGTCCGCCTGCCGGCGATTGAAACTGACGTGCCGTAGCAGACTGCGCAGGGCCAGATTCCGCCGACCTTGAGGCCCGTGACCGGTCAGTGGAGTGACCGCCCCAACAATCCCCAGGTCAACGCGGAGTACGGTCGCCCGCTTCCCGCGAACGACCGTCACCACGCTCCGCACGCAAACGTAGCAGAGAAGCTAGACGCTGGCGCGATTGCCCCCGCTGAAGAGGCGCAGAATCAACAGCAGAATGCAGGCGCCGAGGAACGCCGTCACGAACGAGCCGACCACGCCGACCTGATCCGTCACGAACTGCCCAAGCAGCCACCCGCCAATCAGCGCCCCGACGATGCCGACCACGATGTCGCCAAGAATGCCGAATCCGCCGCCCTCGACCACACGCCCCGCCAGTGCCCCGGCCAGGCCGCCGATGATAATCCAGCCGACGATACCCAATGTCGAGTAGATCGCGCCCAAGACGAACATGTGTGCTCTCCTCTCGATAATTGACGTGCCTTCACCAAGGGGACGCCCGTTCACGTCCCGCCACTCGGGTAAGCACCCGCGATGCCATTTCTGCCCGCAAGGTGACATAACACTCGACTTCGCCGCTGATTTGGTGCCGCGCTCCCCGTCACCTCGCCGTCGCCTCAACCAGGCGTATACTGACATAAAACGGCTTTAGCCCGCCGCTCGCCGCGCCGTTGCAACGGCGGCGGGAAGGCGCTCTCGGCCTCGGCCCTTGCCGGTTCCGCGCCAATCAGACAGAATAGAACCATATGCAGCAGCCAACGGTGCGCAAGACCTACAAAGAGAAGCTGCGCCCGACGCCCGCCCAGGAGCGGGCGTTGGACGAGGTGCTCTGGCGTTGTCGCGTGCTCTACAACGCCGCCCTGGAGCAGCGCATCACCGCCTGGCAGCGGTGCCACGTCTCCGTCACGCGCTATCAGCAGGAAGCCGAGTTGAAGGATATCCGTGCCGCGTTCCCGGAGTACGCCGCCCTCCACAGCCACGTCCTGCAAGACGTGCTGGCCCGGCTCGACAAGGACCTATCAGGCGTTCTTCCGGCGGGTGCGAGGCGGGCGAGAAGCCTGGTTTCCCGCGCTTCCAGGGACGCACCCGCTGGCACTCCTTCACCTACAAGGAGTATGGCAACGGCGCCCGGCTGGATAACGGCTGTCTGGTGCTCTCGAAGATCGGGCGCATCGCCGTGCGGTGGAGTCGCCCGATTGAAGGGACCATCAAGACGGTCACGGTCTCGCACGAGGCGGATGGCTGGTACGTCTGCTGCTCGTGCGCGGAGGTGCCTGCCGACCCGCTGCCGCGCACCGGCCAGGAGACGGGCATCGACGTCGGACTGCAGGTGTTCCTCGTCACGGCGGACGGCGACGCCGTCGAGAACCCGCGCCACTACCGCAATGCCGAGCGCGCGCTGCAGAAGGCGCAGCGGCGGGTGTCCCGCCGCACGAAGGGGAGCCATCGCCGGAAGAAAGCCGCCCAGCAGTGCGCCAAGCAGCACCAGCACGTCCGCCGGCAGCGCGCCGACTTCCACCACAAGACCGCGCTCGCCCTCGTGCGGCGGTACGACACGATCGACGTGGAGGCGATCCAGGTCGCCAACCTGAGCCGCCGCCCGGCACCGCAGCCGGACGGCGCCGGGGGCTACGGTCACAACGGGGCCAGCCGCAAGGCCGGCCTCAACAAGAGCATCCACGACGCCGGCTGGGGCCACTTCCTGTCCATCCTCGCGTGCACGGCAGCATGGGCCGGCAAGCGAGTGGAAGCGGTCCCTCCGGCGTATACCACGCAGGAGTGTAGCGGCTGTGGGCAGCGCGTCCAGAAATCGCTGTGCGTGCGCACCCACGTCTGCCCGTCCTGCGGCCTCGTGCTGGACCGCGACGAGAACGCGGCCAGGAACATCCAATGGCGCGGGCAGCGCCTTCGGGGAGTCCCGGCGGTGGCGGGGGCGATGAACCGAGAACCCGCCGGGCTTTAGCCCGTGCGGAGTGTCAGCACATCCCACCCGCGAGCCGGCCACTCGGCCACCACGCGGCCCACGCGCGAGCGGGATTCGCCCCGGCCCTCGGGCCGTCGATCTCCTCCCACCGACACTGTCCGCCTCAGCGAGCTCAGGAGCCCACCAATGGATCTCACCGACGTCGTGCTGCGCCGCCGCATGGTGCGGCACTTCTCCACCGATCCCGTCGATCCCGCCGCCGTCGACCGCATCCTCGAGCTCGCGCGCCACGCCCCCAGCGCCGGCTTCACCCAGGGCCAATCCTTCCTCGTCGTCACCGATCTCGATCGTCGCACGACCATCGCGCGCCTCTGCGGCGAGGACGAGTACGTCGAAGGCGGCTTCCACCCCTTCATCTCCGGCGCGCCCGTCCTGCTCATCCCCTGTACCAGCGAGCTCGCCTATCACCGCCGCTACCAGGAGGCCGACAAAGTCGACGAGGACGGCTCCGAGACCGAGTGGCCCGTCCCCTACTGGCACATGGATATCGGCTGTTCCGTCATGCTCGTCCTCCTCGGCGCCGTCGACGAAGGCCTCGCCGCCGGATTCGCCGGCGCGCCGACTAGCCACCGCATGCAACAGCTGCGCGATCTCCTCGGCATCCCCGCTGACGTCACCCCCGTCGGCGTCATCCCCCTCGGCCACAGCCTGCCCGACACCCCTTCGCCCTCGCTCAAGCGCGGACGCAAGCCCACCGCCGACTTCATCCACCGCGAGCACTGGTAGCCCGCGCGACTCGCCATTCAACCCACGCCCCAGCTACACAGGAAGCCACGCCGGCTGTAGTGGCGCGACGTCTCGGGCCTGCTCCGCAGGTCCCGCCGAGCAATCGCCTCAGCAGGATTACCACCGGCCAACGGGCCGGGAATCTCCCCGCCCCCTTCGCACCATTGAAAATATATTCTATAGTAGCCATTGAACAACCCGGCGAGCCCGAGCACGGCGCCGTTGCCACGCACCCCAACCGCGAGGGAGCGGCGCTTGCCATATTCCGGCCCTCCGCCGCCGGGCCGTTGTGGGGCAACGGCCCCATCGCGTCCGCCGCGGATCTCGGCCGGCGTCGTTTATGCCGGATCTTCAGTGCCGCGACCCCGCGCCGAAGCCCTCTCCAATTCAATGAGCAGGAGCGTCCCCATGACCCAGCCCGACCGCCCCGCCGACATCCCACCCACCCCCGCCATCTCCCTCGATGAGTGCGCCTTCAACCTCGCCTGTCAGAGTCCCGCGCACGCCTGCCATCGCCCACGAGCTCGACGTCCCCGAGCGCACCATCCGCGCCTGGATCCAAGACGCTGCGCACCCAGGCGACCGTGGAGCGTAAAGCCGCGCGCTGCACCGACCTCGCCCTCGCCATCGAGCGCCAGCTCGCCATCTCCGCCGACGCCTGGCGGGGCTACGAGCGCGCCGCCCGCGCCGAACGGCAAGCCGTCGCCCCGCTAGAGCGCCCCGTCGGCATCGACGAGCCCGCCCCCCGTGCGTTTCACCGCCGCCGGCGCCCGGTACCTCACCGTCGCCCAGGCCGCCCACTGCGAGGCCGCCCGCCTCCAAGATCTCTACGGCATGTCCGACGAGCCGGAGGAACCCCAGCAGCTCTCCTTCCTCGTCGTAAATGCTCCAACCGCCATCCTCGACAATCTCACCCCCGACGAGCGCGACGCCTGGGACGCCTTCTCCACCTGGCGCCTCCGTCACAACCAGAGCCCCCCACGCCACCATCACCTTCTCCGGCGCGGAGGCCCCGCCCTTGCGGGCTGGGGGAAGCGCCGTCTCCTTTCTCGCGTGGTACGCTACGGCCGTGCTGAGACCCCTGCGCTCGCGAGGGACGACGGGTGGTACCACACCGTCCCACCGGGCTATGCGTGGGTTCCCGGCCGCCAACGATGCCCGGGTACCAGAGCCAGCGGACGCCGCCGCTGCGGCACCCGCGGCAGGGGTGCGATCCTGCCGGGCCCCCGTCATCGGGCCACACGCGGCGGCTTGGTCGTTCCGGGCGAGCGGCAAGCCCCTGCCTTCAGGCAGGGGGTAGATGACCTCCTGACACTCCGCCCGACCCCAGCGACCACCGATGCCACCGCCTCCTCCGATTCCCCCGTCCTCTCGCCGCGGGAAGGCGGCCAGGTGGGCCGGCAATCTGAAAAAGTGGCAGAAACGGCAAACACCACCGCCGACCCCCTCGACATTCGAGACTTCGCCAGCGTCACGGTACACCCGGCGAACCTCACCAATCCCGCCCCCGTCTCCCCACAGCTTCTCAGCCACCTCGCCCCTGGCAGCGAAGTGAGTTACAGGCCCGCGTCCCGACGCCCCATGTTCGGCGCAGCGGACGCCGTAGCGCGCCCGCCCGTGCTCCCCGCCTCGGTGCCCCGCCCCCGCGCCGCTGAAACGTCGCCGAAAGGGCAACTTTTTCCACCCGCGTGGCCATTTCCAACGTATATGCGTCTAGCAAGAGCGGTGCAGATCGGCGTGTGTCTCCGCGTGCGCGCCCATCCCGCGAAGGTGCGCGTCCGCGCAGGCCGCTAGCCCGCAAATCAACGGCATTCCCGCGGATGCGTGCCGTTTGACACGTCCACTGCTCTCGTCTATACTTCGCCAGGATCACGTCCGATAGATTCCCCCGGTGCGTACCTCGCCACGCGTAAGCGCCCGCACCCGAAGGATATCCGACGGCGCCTCCTCTCGACCCCAGCGGCGACGAGAGCACGGAGGCCGTCACACCCGAGGACGAGCTAACGAGGGAGAAGCCTTCCATGCGACGCCGCACGTTCTTCATGTTCTTCCTGATCGCCCTGCTCGCCATCGGCGTCTATTGGATCGACATCGGCTGGGGCGGCAAGAAGAGCACCATCAGCATCGGCGGCTACCAGAACAGCCTCACCCTCAGACAAGGCCTCGACCTCCAGGGCGGCCTCCAGATCATCATGCTCGCCTCCTGCCCGCAGACTGAGAAGAATTGTGACCTCGCCGCCAGCATGCCCGCCGTCATCCAAAACCTCCAGCAGCGCATCGCCGGTGGCCTCGCCGTCAACGACGCTGTCATCCGCCAGCAGGGCAGCAACCGCATCTCCATCGAGCTCCCTGGCCTCAAGGACACTAACCAGGCGTTGAGTCTTCTCGGCAAAACGGGCCAGATGTTCATCATCGACACCGGCGCGCAGCAGCTCCAGCAAGGCACCGACGTCACGGGTCAGACCTGCACCACCACCTGCCAGACCGGCCAGTATAAGATCGTCTTCCGCGGGCAAGACCTCGACACCAGTTCCGTCGCCGCCGGCACCGACTCCACCAGCGGCCAGCCCATAGTTACCTTCGCCTTCAGCAACCGCGACAACGCCCGCGCCAACTTCGCCAACTACACCCAATCGCACGTCAACGAATACCTCACCATCATCCTCGATAACACCGTTATCGAGTCCGCCAACATCCAGAGTCAGATCTCCGGCAACGGCCAGATCACTGGCCTAACGAGCATCACTGAGGCCCAGACCCTCGCCTCCTACCTCAAATACGGCGCGCTGCCCTTGCCGCTCACCGTAGACAGCCTCAACCAGCTCGCCCCCACCCTCGGCCAGCAAGCCCTCACGGATAGCCTCCGCGCCGGCATCATCGGCCTGGGCCTGATCATGCTCTTCATGCTGATCTACTACCGCCTTCCCGGCCTCCTCGCCGACGTCGCGCTCCTGCTCTACGCCGGCCTGATCTTCGCCTCCATCAAGCTCCTCGGCGTCACCCTTTCGCTCCCCGGCATCGCCGCCACCATCCTCACCATCGGCATGGCCGTAGACGCCAACGTGCTCATCTTCGAGCGCATAAAAGAAGAGTTACGCGCCGGCAGGTTAATGGGCGCCGCCATCGACATCGGCTTCAAGCGCGCATGGCCCTCCATCCGCGACTCCAACGCCGCCACGCTGATCACCTGCGCCATCCTCTACTTCTTCGGCAACAACTTCGGCGCGACGCTGATCGTCGGTTTCGCCATCAACCTCGCCATCGGCGTGGCGCTCAGCCTCTTCACGGCCGTCATCGTCACCCGCAACCTACTCAACATCCTCCTGCTCACCGGAGTCGCCCAGCACCCGGCATGGTACGGCCTGCCGCGCGGCGCGCTCCCCGGCTACGGCACCTATCGTCGCCCCGTCTCGCGCGTGGCCCTGGCCGAGGCGGCCGCCTCTCGCGTCGCCGTCCCCAGCCGTGCCGACGAAGTGAGCGCCGAGGATACCGAGGACGAGGATCTCGAGCCCGCAGGCAATGTCCGCAACGGGCGCTCACCACGCGCCTCGCGCACCGATAGAGCCGGCGCGTCCGGCGGCGTGGAGGACTAGTCGTGTATCACCTGACCCGCTATCGCTACATCTTCTTCGCCATCTCTGGGGCCATTATCGTCCCCGGCCTCCTGGCGCTGATCTTCTGGCACCTCAACCTCGGCATCGACTTCACCAATGGTTCTACCGCCACCCTGCGATTCCAAAATGGCTCAAACATCGCCAACGTCTCGCAGGCCTTCGCCAAGGCGCAGGACGTCAACGTCCTGATCTCCACCGACACCGTCAGCGCCGACCAGGTCGTCTACCTGCAATTCAGCCGCCCCATCGGCAAGACCTTCGAGACCGACGTCATGAACCTGCTCTCGGCGAAGGCCGCCAACTTGCCCGCGCCGACCGAGCTGCACGTCGACTACATCTCCGCGCTCAACAACGGCCAGTCAGGCATGATGGTCGTCCAATTCGCCAAGGGCGTCAAGGCCGCCGACGTGAAGGCCGCGCTGAAGACCCTGCCACCGACCGACCTGACGCCGTTGGGCGTCACCAGCCAGTCCTTCCAGGCGACGCCCACCCCCAACGGCACCGCCACCGCCGCGCCGACCAACACCCCTGCGCCCACGGCGACGGCTGCCGCCACCGGCACGCCGAGCGCCACGGCCACGCCGACCACCACGTCAACCCAGACCTTCCCCGTCACGCTCACCGGCGCCAACCTCGCCGCCAACAACCAGCTCTTCCAGGTCGAGACTCAAACCGACCTTGCCAGCACCCCGCAACAGTGTTCGGCCGACAAGAACAAGGTTTGCCTCGACAACATCATCGGAGACCTTGAGCAAAAATACGGCCCGGTGTACGTCGTGCAGTCCAATTCTGTTGGCCCCGCCATCGCCAGCGAGACCACCCTCTTCGCCATCCTGGCCGTCATCGCCGCTTCCGTGTTCATCATGGCCTATATCGCCATCGCCTTCCGGCGCGTCGGCAGCTTCCAGCTCGCCCTCCGCTTCGGCGCCAGCGCGATCATCGCCCTGCTGCACGACGCCTTCGTCGTCCTCGGCCTCTGGGCCATCTTCGGCCACTTCTTCAACTTCAAGGTCGACTCCCTCTTCGTTACCGCCGTCCTCACCGTCATCGGCTTCTCCGTCCACGACACCATCGTCGTCTTCGACCGCATCCGTGAGAACATGGCGCGCCACACCTCCGAGAGCTTCGATACAGTCGTGGATACCAGCCTGATCCAGACGCTCTCGCGCTCGCTCAACACCTCACTCACCGTGCTCGTCGTCCTCTCCGCCGAGGCCCTCTTCGGCGGCGCCAGCACCCAGGAGTTCGTGCTCGCCCTCCTGATCGGCATCGCCTCCGGCACCTACTCGTCGATCTTCAACGCCAGCATGATCCTCGCCGTCTGGCAGAACCAGGAATACAAGCACTGGTTCCGCCGCGACGAGCGGGCCGCGGTGCAGGTCGCCGGCGCCCCGCGTCGCGCCCCCGCCGGCGTCCGCTAGTCCTACGGGCAACGGAGGGCGAGGTCACCCGCCTCGCCTTCCGCCCGTCACTTGACTGCGCCGCCCGCGAGGCGTATACTCATCCCTGTTGTCTCCGCCCCTGCGGCGGTCCCATTCCTCGGTAGCTCAACGGTAGAGCAGGCGGCTGTTAACCGCAAGGTTAGAGGTTCGAATCCTCTCCGAGGAGCCTTCTCTCAGTACATGCCCAGGTCGCAAGTCCGCTTGCAGCCTGGGTTTTTTATGCCCGGCTGCTCTGCTCACCTCCCCTCGAAATGCCCTAAAATCGTCAAGGTTACAGGCCTAGAATGCCCTTTTGAGGGGCAACTTGGGCTCTAACCTTTTGGTTATTACCTCCGAATGAGTCGCTGTTACCCCAACCGTGCTAATCGGTCGTTTCGCCGCTTCCCTCCTCTTCGCTCGGTAGTTGCTTGTAGTGTCGGTACTGATGGCGACCGCGCCCTGCTTGCGCACCTTGAGGTCGTTCAAGGCTGAGAATTTGACGTGGTGCACCCGCGCCTGGCGGCTGGTGAAGTCCTCCAGGTAGGTCTCCGTCACCTTGACGCTACTGTGGCCAAGGAGGCGGGAGAGGCTGTAGACCTCACCTCCCCGTTCCAGCCAGGAGCGGGCGAAGGTATGCCGGAACTTGTGCGGTGTCACCGGGATGTCCTCGATCCCGGCGGCGACCTTGATGCGCTGGACGACCTTACGAGCGCCTGATGGGTGGAGCGGCTCCCCGCGGACGCCCGTGAAGAGCGCCGTGACTGAGTCGTCCTCGGCGACCCGATGCATGTTGATGTACTTCCAAAGGAACTTGGCGGTGGTGGGACTGATGCCGACCTCGCGTTCTTTGCGCCCTTGCCGAAGATCATCAGGAAGCCGTCGTGCATGCTTTCCAGTTGGAGGTCGCAGAGTTCGCTGATGCGGATCCCCGCATCGAGCAGCACCAGCATCATGGTGTAGTCGCGGAAGCCGAGCGAGTGACTCAGGTCGCAGACCCCAAAGAGCGCCGTGAGGTGGTCGGCCTTGAGGGTGACTTTGACGCGCTTGGCGCCGGTCGGCTTCTGCAGCCGCAAGGCCGGATTCTTGACGAGCACCTCCTCATCGACGAGCCAGTGGAAGAGCACCTTGATCGACTTGACGTAGCCCTGGAGCGACGAGGTGCTCAGCGTGCGCCCGTCCGCCGCCGGGTGCTTCTTCGGATTGACCGAGTCGGCGGGGCGCGTCTGCGTGTGGAGCATGAAGGCCCGTAGGTGCGCGATGGTCACCTCCTCGACATCGGTGATGCCCTCCCCCGCGAGCCAGCGAGCGAAGACGAGCAACGTGGAGCGGTACAGCCCCAGCGTCTTGTCCGAGCGTCCGCGCAGCTCCCAGTCCATCAGAAAGC
>CAWJCH010000002.1:0-447321 GCA_963841205.1 uncultured Chloroflexia bacterium
ACAGCAGCCCGTGCTCGGGCGTCAAGGCAGCCTACGGCCTACCAGCCTTGACCCCCTGCGCGCGGCCTGCTCTTTCGGGCCCGCACCGAGCGGAGCTGGTCGCGCCGCCTCGGGGGCCAGACGGGTCACGGCTGCGGGCGTGGGCGTGGGAGCGGGCGTGGGAGCGGGCGTGGGAGCGGGCGACGCCGGGTGCGGCGCATGGGCTTGTTGGGCGGCGGAGAAAATGGCGGGGTCGTAGCATTCGTGGCTGCGCCAGAGGGCATACAGGATACGCACCCACCGATTCGCCAGCGCGCGCACCGCCACCGTGTGACGCTTGCCCTCGTTACGCTTGCGTGCGTAATAGCCCTGGGCGGCGGCATCCTGCAAACGGCTCTGCTGGGCGAACTGGTAGAGCGCCGTGCGCAGCGGCTTGTTACAGGAGACCCGCCGGCGCACGGCCGTGAACTTCCCGCTCTGGAAGAGCACGGGACAGGTGCCCGCCAACGCTTGGACGCTGGCAGCCGCCGCGTAGCGCCCGCGGTCCTCGCCCCATTCCGCCAACAAGCGGGGGGCCAAGCGCGGCCCGGCTCCCGGCAAGCTGGCAAATACCGCCGCATCGGCGTGGGCCACGAAGAGCGCGTGGATCGCCCGGTCATACTCGGCGATCTGCTGCACCACCAGCTGCAGGTGGGCCACCAGCGCCAGCATGAGGCGTGCTTTGGCCCGGGTCGTCGCCGCATCGGCCTGCAACTGCTGGCCCTGCACCCCCTGCCAGAGCCGGTGCGCCAACGGCTCGGGGCGGAAGTGGCCGACCGGCCGCAACGCCGCGACCATGGCCGCCTCACTGGCCTGCTCCGCGGCCTCGGGCGTCGGAAACGCCTGCAGGAACGCCAACGGCGACGGGCGCTGCAACTGGTCGAAGAGCTCCACGACCACGGGATAATAGCTCTTGAGACAGGCGGTCAGTTGGTTCACCAGGCGCGTCTGCTCCTCGATCAAGCTCGCTTGGTCGCGCGTGAGGAGCTTGAGCTCCGCCACCAGGGCGCCCTCGGGGGCCAACCGGCGCAATTCGACCCACGTGCTCCGCCCCAACCGAGCCAACAAGGTCGCGTCCACCGCGTCGGTCTTCAGCCCCGAGGGCTTGCGCAAGGGCCTGAGGGCCCGCGGATTGACCGGATACACGGCCAGTCCGGCTTCAAGCAGCGCGCCAATGAGCAGGCCATGCTGCGTCTCGATCACGCACGCGAGCTCGTCGGGGTGCGTCGCCACCGTGCCCACCTGGCGCAGCCACGTCGTCAAGTGCGCGAGCCCCTCGCACGAGTGGGGCACGCGCAAATGGGCAACCTCCTGGCCGTGCGCGTCGAGGACCACCACGTCATGGTGCTGCTCCGCCCAATCGATGCCGGCAAACCAGAGCGGTTCCTGGTTTGCTGCCTGCGCTGGCGCCTGCGCTCGTGCCGGTCCCATTGCCGCTCCTTTTCCCGTCCCACTGGACCTCTCCTCTCGACCGGGTGGCCGCAAGGACCTCCCCGTCCCACTAGGTCCCACTGGAAGCTCGCCAAGGTGCACGCACGTGCGCTCTGGCGGTGGCCCGCCCCGGATCGTCGCGCCCCTATACCTCGGTGCTCAAAGCACGGCCTTCTCTCGCCGATTGCTCCGGGATGGACAATGAGGAAGGCGTTCCGTCAACATCGGTCGTGCCGCATGGCCCCTTCTGGCCTTTCCTCATCGCCGGCCCTATCCTGTGGCACCTCCACAGGCTCCCAACTGGGATGTTTCGAGTGTAGCCGTATAGAGGCCCCTTTCCGCGCCGCTCTTGCGGGTCACGAGCCTAGCGGAGCTCGCCGCGCCGTCCAGGTGGCCCACACTGCCGCACCCAATCGACTCCCGCTGGTATGTCATCCTTAGCCCGACTGCCCTGGACGCATCCGAGTAGGGATACCGAGGCGCGCCAGGGTGACTACTTTGGCTCGTCGCAATCGCTCGTGTTGCTCCGCCGTCATCGGCGGTCGAGCCTTCCCAATACTTGGCACAAGTTCGACGGCTAGCCGCGGCGGCCGAGCCCCAAAGGGACGAGCAACTGGTCTGCCACCTCCGCTGTGGACACAGCAGCGGGCGCCGGCCCGAGCAAACCATCGAGCACTGCCGAGTCCCGGCCCGCACGCCGCATGCTCAGGCGTGCAGCATCGAGCGGGCTCAGGCTGCCGTTGGTGGCTGCTTCCATCAGGGCGATGCGTTCTGCTGTTTCGGGAGAGGCGAGCGCAGCGGCCACCGCACCAAGCGGAAGGCCCTCGCGGACCATCTGCTCGATCTGCGCCTCCTTCTGCATCCGCCAGCGTTCGAGCGCCTGCTGCTCCAGCGCCCGCTGCGTCGCCAGGATGACTTCTTTCCCCGACTTCGGACGTTCGCCGAAGATGCCTGCCAGGAAGAGGACGGCGGTATAGGCGGCTGCGTGCAGTGAGTAGTACGCCCAGTTCCAGGGCTCGGGCAGGTCATCGAGCGGGAACGACGTAGCATGCCCGCCAGCGGAGTGCCACGCCAGGGCGAGGAAGTACAGGACGGAGAGGAAGTTGATGAGTGATGAGATCGCCAGGACAGCGTAGCCCCGTTTGATCAGCTTCTCCGCCCCGATGTCCGCCTTGATGCTGGCATCCAGCGCCATCAGGTCGTGCAGCTGGAAGATGGTTGACACTTCGAAGAGGGCGAAGGCGAACGTACTGCACACCGCTGAGATCAGCAGATAGCCGAGTACAAAGGCGTTGCCGAGGACCAGTTGCCCTGCCGAGTTGTAGAGGAGCTGCGCCACCATCGTATTGGCGACCAAGGCAAGGACGACAACCTTTGAGGCACGGGATCTGAGGAAGTAGTCGATCCGATCGACGAGCGGGATATGGGCGCGCCGTCGATTGGATGCGAAACGGTTGAGTGGCATGCGGGGTCCTCCTGGAAACGACATCGACCGATGAACCACGGGAGGTGTGGTTCATCGGTCGGTGGTTAGCAATCGTAGAAGCTAGCGAATCTGTGCGGCTAGGCTGCCGCTGGGGTGATCTCCTTCGTTGTTGCCTGCTCCGCGGCCTTGGCGGCAGCTTTCTCGGCGGCGCGGGCGGCGCGGCGCTGCTTGGCTTGGGTCTTCTGCGCCTTGCGGGCGGCCTGGAGTTGCTTGCGCTCCTCGGTGGTGGCCTCGCGGGCATTGGCGCCGACGTAGATGACGAAGGCTCCTGCCTTCTTCTCGCCGGGCCGGGCGTTCTGCCGGTCGAAGCTGATCACGCGCATGGCGCTGGCGCTGACCACCACCCAACTCTCCTCCAATTCCCACTGCGCGAGGAGATCCGTGGAGGGAGCCACCTCCTCGGGGAGCTCCACGCGTACGCGATCCTGCATGCCGGGGATGACGAGAGAGAGCTGCACCTTGGTGACGGTCTCCTCCTTGCCGTCACGGGCGCGAGTATAGGAAGATTCGTCCGTCTCCTCACACTTGCCGATCAGGGTGAAGTAGCTCAGCGTCGCGTCGTTCGTCGTAGCCATAGACTAGGTCTTCCTTTCGATTGGGTCGCGTCGTTCGTCGTGCTAAGAAGGGCGTTGAGTTGCGCGGCGGGCCGGCGCGGCGGTTCCTAGGCGCTGCGCAGGAGGGCCTCCGCGAGGGTGTGCGGGATAGATATGGGTGTGGCGTGGATCTGGGGCTGGCACCCTTGGCAGCGGCAGCGCGCCCAGCGGGATCGCTCGGCGAAGTTAGGCAGGGGCTCGTCGCGGTCGCGACGCCATAGGGCGGTGCGCGCCTGGCGGCGAGCCTTGGCCGTCAGTTGGTGCTCGTAGAGAAAGAGCGAGCGGATCGCGCGCCGCGCTTGGTGCTCGCCGACGTCGTCTCCCGGTGGCAGGGCTGCGCGCAGCTGGCGGGCGCGGTCGTGTAGCGCGAGCCAACGGGCGACGGCACCTTGACCCTCGATCGGCGTCTCACCGGGGTACTCGCGTCGTCGTGGCGAGGCAGCCTCCACGCGCACGAAGCCGCCGCGCAGCTGGTCATGCAGATCGATCGGCGGCAGATCGAAAGGCTCGGCCCGGAGGTCCGCCGCCGGGGTGCCAGGGGTCGGGAGATGCCGCGTGCTCGTGAGGGTGGTCGCGCGTGCCATGATGCATCCTCGTTCTTGGTGGCGCCGGGGCGCTCGATCTCGTGTGCCGCCCGATCGCGGGCACAGAAAAAGCCAGGAAGCGCGGTGCTCCTGGCGTCACAGCAAGGTACGGCTAAGCGGTTCGCAGGGCGGATATGCGTCGCGGTGGCCTAGGCGGACAGCCGCGTCGTGCCGAGCGGTATCGCGAGAGGTAGCAAGCTACACAGCCAGTCGCGGAAGACGTGCCGTTGTGCCCAGCAGTCCGCCGTGTTGCCCTCGCGCGGTCGATCCTCGAAGGACAGGATGGCGACCGTGGGCGACGTGTGCAGCCACATTATCATCTGACGGGCTACCGCGAGGCGCGCGTGGAAGGGCCACTCCTCGAGCTCGGCGTGGTAGGCAGGCGGCGAAGTCGGGCCAGCCGAGGTGGATCGCCGCGTGTCCCTGGGTGCGCTCGACTCCGCGGCAGCGGCGGGTGCGGCAGGCGGTCTCGTGGCCCGTGAGCAACTGCACACTCGGCGCGTACAGCGGCCAATGGGCGTGGATGGCGGCGAGGGGGCGCCGTTGCTGGCGACGCGTACGCGGATCGGCGCGGGTGACGAGGAGGCCGAAGGTCTCCGGCGGCTGGGGTTCATAGACGCAGCCGGTCGTGATGCGCGTCGCGAGTGCAGCCGCTGATTGGTGAGCGAACGACGCGTCACCGCATTCGAGGTCACGCGCGACAGACAAGACGCTCGGTGGATGCTCCATGGATCTCACGCCTCCTACATTCCGATGCGGGATTCCACATCGCTTCACGTGCTTCCAGAAAAGCAAGACCGGCCACTTTCGCTCAACACGCGCGGCGCACGACGCGCCGGGAGGCTACCGACCCATCGCCGCACGCGACGGGGTGGAGGAAACGAAAGTGACCGGGGGATGAAGTCCAGGTCTCGCAGCGCCGCCGGGTCCGGTTTGCACGCTCTGCCGTCGTCCCCCGACGGTCTTATTTCGCGAAGGGAGGTCCCGAGATCAGCGCCCGCTCTATTCGATTGTCAAGGTGCTGGCCGGAGGTCTCCAGCCGTTATCCGCACGCGCCAGAAATTTCCAATTTGTTCCGGCTTGTGCTAGAATTCACGAGGACAGTATAGCACGTACTAGCTAGCACTGTCAATACCAAGCTGGAACGAGGTGGAATATGCCAGCAAATGCTGATCTTATCTGGATTGAAGAAGCCGCCAGAGAATACGACCGTTCACGGAAGTGGCTGAAGGAACAGGTTGACGGCGGGAAACTCTCGTATGTGGAGTTGCCCGGAGATCGCCGATTGTATTTGCTCAGATCTGAGCTTGATGCGCTGTTTCGCCCGGAGGTAAAGCGGAAGGACAGTGCAAGCAGCTAAAGACTCGGTTATGGGTATACCGGAGATACCCATAAGAAAGGACTCAGGAGCATGCTTACCACGACCGAGACATATCGCTACGGTCGGCTCATGGTTAGGCACTTCAATGTAGAGATACAGGCTGTGGTCGTGGGGAAGGTGGTCTACTTTCCCTTGAGGCCCCTTTGCCGTGCGCTTGGTATGGCGCAGCAAATGCAAATCAAGAAGTTGAAGGCAGACTCACGCTTCAAAGAGGCGTTCCTCGCTCTTCCCGTACCGACCACGAAGGGATTGCGCGAGACGTGGTGTGTCGAACGGCGTGCCGTCGCCAAGTGGCTCGCCACCATCGATCCCGATCAATGTCCCGTCAAAGCCAAGGGCCTCATCGCGCAATTCCAAGACGAGCTATTCGCTGCGGCCGACCGATTCTTGTTTGGCGACACCGGAGCGACGATCTACGATACGGCCACGTTGACTGATAGGCCGCTTGGCGGGATACTCTACGTGGGCAGCTGCCCAAAGTGCGGAACACATCTGTGCCTCGAAATCGACGAGACAGGCATACATCTGCAAGCGAGCGGTAATGTAGAAGGCGAAACCAACGAAGAGTCGTAACGTAACTTCTAGCCTCGGCACCGCGCATCCAGCAGTGCGATCTCGCGATGCAGGCACTCCCGCCCCCCAAGTAGGCTACCTACACGCCCGTATGTTACGATTCCTCTCAATGTTCCAAAGAGGTGGCTATGACGGCGGAGTGCGGACAGCCTGAGGCGCCCGTCCCAAGCGGCGCAGTCGCTCTGGCGGCGCTACGAGCGCTTCGCCGCGGTGGAGTCCTGGCTGGCCTCCAGTCGCTTCACGAGGGGCTGGGCGATATCTTTCAGTTACCGTTGCCAGGTTTTCGCAGCGTGGTCCTGGTTGGACCTGCGGCAGCTCGCTTCGTGCTGACCGCATCGCAAGAAGACTTGTTGTGGCGTGCTGAACAAGACCCAGTGACACGGTTGCTGCGGCACGGATTGCTGGTGACGGATGGAGGCGAGCATGACGCGTTACGCCACATCATGACACCGACTCTTCACAAGCGACTGTTTGAGAACTACGCGCAAACGATAACGAAGAACGTGGACCGCGTGACGGAGCACTGGGAGTATGGTCAGCGCATTCATCTACTGGACGAAATGCGCCGCATTGCGCTGCTCAGCCTCATGGGGGCCTTGTACAACGAGAATTTTGCCCCGCACGTGCGGAACTTATGGGCAGCCATCGAGCATGCTATTCGCTACATCTCACCTGGGCCGTGGCTCATTTGGCCAGCGATTCCGCGTCTGGGGTATCGAGAGGCAATTCAACGTCTGGACACCTACCTCTATGAGTTAATTGCGCGACGCCGCATGGAGCCAAATGGCTCAAACGACTTTGTCAGCCTCTTAATCGCAGCTGGCCTTAGTGACGAACTGATTCGTGATCAGCTCTTGACGATGTTTATTGCCGGGCATGATACCAGCACAGCGTTGCTCGCCTGGAGCCTTGCGCTGCTGACACGTCACCCAGAGGCCTTGGCGGTGGCGGTGGCAGAGGTAGATGCGGTCATCGGGCCTGAGATGCCATCTTATGGGCATGTTCGCCAAATGAACTATCTCGACTGCGTCATCAAAGAAGCGTTGCGTCTTTATCCACCAATCCACCTTGGCTCACGGGTCGCGGCAACCGACCTCTCTTTCGGCGGGTTCCGGATTCCATCGGGGACGCGCGTGTTGTATTCGATCTACCTGACGCACCGTCACGGACACTATTGGCCCAATCCTGACCGGTTTGAACCTGATCGCTTCTCCTCCGAACACGCAGGTGAGCGCCCGGCCTACGTCTTCGTACCGTTTGGCGGTGGTCCACGCAACTGCATTGGCGCGGCGTTCGCTCAGCTAGAGGCGAAGTTAGTTCTTGCGCGCCTCCTGCAACACTTTGAGTTTCGGTCCACTCCAGGCACAGTCCGCGCCCGCATGCACGCGACGCTGGAGCCACATCCTAGCATCCGAGTGGCTGTCTTTCGGCGGCCACTTGGGGGATCTGCCGACGTCTAGCGATCACTCAGCAGGAGGGCCTTCATCTCCCTGGCCCACGGCTGCTGGTACTGCTCTTCGAGGAAGGTCAACTCGCGCAGGTGATGAATGTTGCACAGCGCGTGACGGCACGTCGTGTAGCGCTGATACGTTTTGAAGCCGTCGTGCACGCTCACGCCGGTGTAGTCCGGCAGGATGCCCATGGCGTCGGTGGCCTCGCGGCCCGCTTGGCATGCACGGCGTAGCGCGTCAGCGTCGGCGTGCTGGCCACATGCACCCAGGCCAGCGTCCCGCCTCGCCGCACGCCGGTCTCGTCGCTATGCAGCACCGGCGCCCGGCGCAGCGCCGCCGTCACCTCCGCCTCACCGGCGCCAGCGTCGCCGACGCCTGCTGGATCCAGCGCACCAGCGTGCCGCGGCCCAGCCGCACGCCCGACCAGGTCGCGCAGCAGCTGCTGCACCCGCCCCAGCGGCACCAGCTGCTCCTCGACCAGATACACCGCCAACGCCCGCAGCTGCGGCCCATACTGCGCTCGGCTCGGCGCCTCGGGAGGGAAAGCCCCGATGCTCACCGCCTGGCAGCGCGGACAACGCACCCGCAGCGCCTGGTGCTCCGTCACCAGCAGCCGCACCGGCGGCACCTCCTGCACCTGCCGCCGCTCGCGGCCCACCACCACCGCACCGTCTTCGTCGTCGAGCTCCGCCTGGCACGCCGCGCAGACCGCGGCCGATGCTCCACCACCGCGTCGGGCGTCGCCACCAGGTGCAGCGTCTCCCCGCGGTGGCCCAGTTGTCCCCCCGCCTTCTCGCCGCTCGGCTTCCGCAGGCTCTTCGTCCGCCGCTGCAACCCATCCGTGGACGGCGGCTTCCCGCTGTTGTGGCTGTCCTTGGCCGCGCGGGCCTCCAGCTCCTGCACGCGCGCCAGCAACGCCCTCACCTGCTCCCGCAGCAGCGGCAGTTCGCTCACCTGCGCTCGCAGCGCCGCGTTCTCGGCTTCCAGTTCGGCATTTCGGGCTTCACGGTCGCGCGACCTCGATGCAACCTCTACTTGGTGTAGGATCGCCCCTTCCAGACAACCGGCACATGGCGCCTGCTTCGGATCAGCGTGGTCATCCCCAACACCATAACGCCCCAGCCAGCCAGGAACGTCGACAGGACCTCATCAAGCGGCCGTTTCAGGCGCCAGACAACTATGCCGCGCAACAGCAGAAGCCAGCCGACTTCCGCCGCTCCCAGTGCCCATTGCTGGCTCGACCCCAGGTGCGCGACCGACAGGACGAAAAGACAAGCGTACACCCAGGCGAAGAGTGGCGCCCACAAGAAGGCGTACCATCGTCGTGGGGCATCGAGTGCGCCCAGCAAATTCTTTGAGAACCCAGCCCACACTTCGCGCGCTGTGCGATACATGCGACACGACAGCATGCCTCCGCCCTGGATGAGCGCGATCCGGTGGCCTTCCGCCAGAAACCTGCGAGACAACGAGAAGTCGTCAAGCAGGTCGTGGTGGATACCAGTATGCCCGCCAATCGCGCGATAGCTTGCGGCATTCACGAGCAGATACTGTCCATTCGCCGCGGCACGTGTGAGTTTTCCGCGCGCGAGCTTTGTGAAGTCGATCGTCAACAACGGCAGAACGTCGAGCAGAAACGAGATGAGCAGGCGCTCGCTCCAGGTCTGAGTTATCTGGTATGGGAATGCGCTTACCAATGCCGCGTCCAACGCAGTGGCATAGGCCACGCCACAGGCGACGCTATTTGTCTCGTGAACGGTATCTGCGTCGGTAAAGAGGAGCCATTCGCCGGACGCATGACTTGCGAGTGTGTGGCAGGCGTAACTTTTGGCATTCCATCCTGCTGGTGGGTCATCGGTCTGACGAAAAACGGCGAGGCGTGGGGACCGTGCCCGAATCGCGTCGAGCAGCTCGCTCGTGCCGTCAGTAGAGGCGTCATCGAGGACAAGAATCTCGAAGTTCGGGTACTGCTGATCGAGCAGCGATGACATACAGTCGGAGATAGTCAACACCTCGTCGCGTGCGGGAACCAGTACACTGACGCGAGGTAAGCTGTCGCCCGACCTGCTAGCAAGAGACTTAGCCCTCCGCAGAAACCGGAGATTCGATGCTAGCCTGATGCTCATGAGTGCCAGCACCAAGATGGCCGTGAGATGCGGGAGCAGCCAAAGCTCAGCTAGTATCCACTGAATCATGTCGTGCATCAATGTGTGCCTGCGCTCGCGTGTTTATACCCCGTAACGAGAAA
This sequence comes from uncultured Chloroflexia bacterium, assembly GCA_963841205.1. Classification (GTDB taxonomy): domain Bacteria; phylum Chloroflexota; class Ktedonobacteria; order Ktedonobacterales; family JADMIN01; genus CAWAWP01. The sequence goes on from CAWJCH010000002.1 coordinate 9,763, forward strand.
GACGCATATCTTGGCGGCTAGCGTCAGGAGTTGGGCAAGTGCGACCAATAGCATCCAGACGGGAGCGTGTGTCACGAGCAGGAAGGCGAGAAGGACAACAGGGATCGCCAGCGCACGCAGCTCGTCGTTCTTGAAGACGAACACACTCGCAATTGCCGTGATGCCCAGAACGGTCGGGATGAGATAGAGCGTAAGACCAGCCCAAACACCGAACATGACCACGATGCCGCGACCGCCGCGAAACCGCAGGAAGATGGAAAATGCATGCCCTAGCGTCGGCATGAGCGCGATCCAGAAGATCCCGGAGTCTGGGAAGTGGACGAACCAGCGCGCAGCGTACATGGGGAGAAACGCTTTGAAGAAGTCGAGCACGAGCACAGCGACGCCTAGCTGCCATCCCCCCGCGCGGAATGCGTTGGCTGCGCCTGGATTGCCGTCGCGCTGCTTGCGGGGGTCAACCCGAAAAAACAGGGCGCCCAACCAGACGGACCAAGGTATCGCACCCAGCAGATAGGCTGACGCTGCCCACAGGATGACCATCAACTCACCTTCCACGTCTGCGCGGACCCCGCGACAGACCCTCACGCGCCACTCAGCGCTGGAGTACGGCGAGATGCAGCATGATGCGATTGATGCGCTGGCTGCCTTCATATAAAGTGGTACCAAGCAGCACGCCAGGAACGCTGTTGGCAAGCGCGGGCTGCTCCGTGAATGCGCGTCCACCAAAGCCGATTAATGGCAGTTCTTGCTCGGCGCTCTTCCGCAGCCAGCGCGGCCATTCTGCCAACGCGCGCGCTGAGGCTTCACTCATCGCCACAAAGACCATCAGTGCTGGCTGCACGCGTTGGACGAAATCGCCCATGTCTTCGAGCGGCAGTGACTGCCCAAGATAGACAATGGGCCAGTGCAGTTGACGCAGCACGACACCAAGTATCAGCAAGCTCCCCTCGTGCAGTTCCTCAGGCGCACAGGCCAACACGATCGGCTGCACCAGGTGGGGGAAGGACTTGCTTGCATCCATTCGAGGGCTTGATGACGTAAGAAATTTGTCGCAAAGTGTTCCGCCGCGACTCCCACTTCGCCGTCCGCCCACGCCGCTCCAATTGCGGCTAATGTCGGGCCCACGATGTCTAGCACGACGCGCTGCACGCCATAGAGCGCAACGAACTGGTCGAGGAGTGTCGTTGCCTGGACGCTATCAAACGAGAGGAGCGCCTTGAGCAGGACGGATTGCGGTCCACTGGTCGCTGGACCTTGTCCATCGGCTAACGGAAGCGGCTCGTGCAGGGCATTGGCTACGGCGGCATCCCGAGCCATGAGAGCACGCGCACGAATCGCGCGGCTGGCGCGCATGCCCGTGTCCATCTGTTGCTTTACCCAGCGCAACTGCAACACATCCTGGTCCGAGTATTGCCGATGACCACCAGATGATCGCGCCGACTGCGGGAAGTGATAGCGCCTTTCCCAGACACGCAGGGTCGCCTCTTGGATGCCCGATAGCTGTGATACGGCACCGATGCCGAACGGTGTGCCCTCCGGAGGTATCGCGGCCAAATCCAGGTTTCCCACGCAGCGCCTCGCGTTCATCAACGTCATGCAGCGAGTCTCAAAGAGACTTTATCGTACACGCTCTTGATTTGTCCATATATTTTGTATGATAATTAGACAAAATAAGCGTGCTCGCCTCGGGCGAGCCTTGAATGGGTACAGCACTTCATCGTGGGTGGATGATGCGGATGTCAATCTCGGTGACACAGCTTGGGAGCGTGGGATGAATGTTCAGGTTGCCGCCTGGGAGCATGCGCTGCTCGCGCAAGCCTATGAGGCGCTCGATGCTCCCAGGCCTGAGACTGGCCAGATCATCAACGCAGGAGAATGTGATGAGGCCTATGCGTACTGCGCGCGCATCATTCGCGCCAACAGTCGCACCTTCTATCTGGCGTCGAGCTTGCTTCCCTGCGCCAAACGGCGTGCGGTGCGCGCATTGTATGCCTTCTGCCGCGCCACGGACGATCTCATAGACCAAACACCTCGCGACGTTGATGCGGATGCGATGCTGGCGAACTGGCGTGCGCGACTGGCAAACTATCCCAACGTTTATGACCCTGTGCCGCTCGCCTGGTTAGATGTTAAGATGCGCTACCAAGTCCCAATTGGTTACGAGGCGCAGTTGATCGCGGGCATCGCTCGCGATCTGCGCCAAAACCGCTATGAGACGTTTTCAGAACTCACCCACTACTGCTATGGTGTCGCCTCGACAGTGGGTCTCATGGTAATGCACATCGTCGGCTTCAAGAACGAGGAGGCGCTTCCCTACGCGGTCAAATTGGGGGTCGCCTTGCAAGTGACGAACATCCTCCGCGATGTTGGCGCAGACTGGCAGCATGGCAGGTTGTATCTGCCACAGGAGGAACTGGCACGGTTTGGGGTGACCGAGACCGACGTCGCCGTTGGGTGCGTGACCGAGCGTTGGCGTGCGCTTATGCGCTTTCAGATAGCGCGCGCGCGCTCTCTCTATTCAGAGGCGGAGCCGGGCATCTCGCTTCTAGCCCCAGAAGGACGCTTCGCCATCGCAGCGGCGTCCGCCCTGTACCAGAGCATTCTGGTGGATATCGAGGCGTATGATTATGACGTCTTCCACCGTCGCGCGCATACCGGAGCGTGGGCGAAACTTCGGCAGCTTCCCCGAATCTGGTGGGAGGCAAGGACGAGGAGACGGCAAGACACGGTACACATGAGTTCCCTGTCAACTCAGCCTTAGCCACCCCACTGCGCCCATACAGCAAGAATCGTGAGGATCCGCCAAGTGGCAAGAATCTCAGTCATCGGCAGCGGCTTTGGAGGCCTTAGCACCGCGATTCGTCTCGCCGCGCGCGGTCACGAGGTGGACCTGTTTGAACAATGCGATCAACTCGGCGGTCGGGCCAGGGTCTTTAAGCTCAATGGCTTCACCTTTGATGGTGGTCCGACGGTAATCACGGCGCCGTTCATGTTCGACGACCTTTGGGCGACGGCTGGCAAACGTCGCGAGGACTACGTGCGGTTTGTGCCGTGTGATCCATTCTACCGCATCTTCGATGCACATGGCCGGTCGCTTGATTATAATGGTGATGAAGCATTCATCCTCGACCAGATCGCACGATGGCGACCCGAGGATCGCGCGGGCTATCAACGGTTTTTCGCGACCACCCGCGCCATTTTCCAGAAGGGCTTTGTGGAACTGGCGGACAAGCCATTCCTGCACTGGACCGACATGCTCGCCGTCACGCCTGATCTCATCAAGCTGCAGTCCTACAAGAGCGTCTATAGCTATGTCTCCCAGTACATAAAGGATGAGTTTCTACGGCAATGCTTCTCGTTTCACCCGTTGCTGATCGGCGGGAACCCGTTCGACACGCCGTCGATCTATGCGATGATCCACTACCTGGAGCGACAGTGGGGCGTCCACTATTCGCTGGGAGGGACGGGAGCACTCGTGGCCGGCATGGGCGAGCTCTTGGAAGAGTTGGGCGGCCGGATACATCTCAATAGTCCCGTCGCGGAGATTCTCACGGAGAAACACCGCGTAACGGGCCTTCGGTTGCAGTCCGGCACAGTTATCGGCGCTGACGTCATCGTGTCGAATGCGGATGTGGCCTATACCTACCGCAACCTAATCTCGTCCGCGTATCGCCGACGCAACACTAACCGCCGGTTCGAGCGCATGAAATATGGCATGTCGCTCTTCGTGGTCTACTTTGGCACAGACCGTCGCTACACAGATTCAGCGCTTGCCCACCACAATATTCTGCTTGGCAGCCGCTATAAAGGCCTCCTTGAGGACATCTTTGATCGGAAACGAGTTGCAGACGACTTCTCGCTTTACCTGCACATGCCAAGTCTCACCGACCCATCGGTAGCGCCCCCAGAGTCAGAAGCGTTTTATGTCCTCGCACCTGTCCCTCACCTGGCCGGTGCCGTGGACTGGCGAACGATGGCCGAGCCATATCGCGACGCGATCATGCAGTTCCTCGAGGAGCGTTACCTGCCGGACCTCTCACGTCACATCGTCGCTGAGCGCGTCGTTGACCCACGCTATTTCGAGCAAGAGTTGAACAGTTATCGCGGCGCAGCGTTCTCATTCCAGCCCACACTGACGCAGTCGGCTTGGTTCCGGCCTCACAATCGCTCTGAGGACTTCGAGAATTTGTATTTCGTGGGGGCCGGGACACACCCTGGGGCCGGCCTGCCTGGAGTCTTGTCTTCAGCGGTCATCGCCGACAATTTGATCGCCCGGTCGCCGGAGGGTACTTTGGCGGGCGGGCCCGCCCGCGAGCTCACCACTGCGGAGACGGTGCGCGAGATCGAGGCGTCGTCATGACGTATGTGCAGCTCCTGCTCATATTCGTCGTCATGCCTACACTCGCGCTAAGCGCCCTTGTTCTGCTAGACCGCCGCAGGACACTTGGCGACGGGGCGCGGGCAGCTCTGTGGCCGAAACTCGTCACGCTGCTGGTGCTCATGGGCGTGGCGACGTTGTACACGATACCGTGGGACGATCATTTGATCTCGAGCGGTGTGTGGTGGTACAAGCCGACGCTCCTCGCTGGCGCATACATCGACCACATCCCCATAGAGGAAGTGCTGTTCTTTCCCTTGCAGACACTTCTCATAGGGGTATGGTGGATGTGGCTGACGCGGTCGAGGCTGCCAGCAAGTGATGCGATGGAGATACGCGGAGCCGACGATCGCCGCACCGTGGCTCTCCGTGTCGCTGTCGTCGCGCTCGGCATAGCGCTGTGGTTTGGCGCGCTCACGGTGCTACGTTCGGGTTGGCATCCCGGAACATACCTCGGATGGGAAATTGTCTGGGCGCTCCCTCCGTTGCTGCTCCAGATACTGGCAGGCGGTGGCATTCTCTGGCGGCAACGTCTGCTTGTTAGCTTGGTTGTTGTTCCGGCCACACTCTATTTGAGCTGTGTGGATGCGCTCGCGATTCACCTACACATCTGGACAATTGATCCGCACCAGTCACTTGACGTGCTGATTGGCGGACAGTTACCCGTTGAGGAGCTGCTGTTCTTTCTGGTCACCAGCGTGCTCGTTAGCTTCGGGCTTGTACTAGGAGTCAGGTCGGAAACGTGGAGCCAAGCGCGAGCACTATTAGACGGGTGGAGAGCGCGCGTGATTAACCGGGCGTAGTGCCACTTATGGTGCCCAGACCGTGGCTCCCCTTCACCTTCCCGTGCGCCCTTGGGCGCCCTTGACTCAGTGGAGATCGAACACTCGCCACTCTGCTCACTTGATAGTCAAGACAATTGCTGCTACGAGTGGGAGATAGAGCACTTATGTGGAAGGGTATCTCCTACTCTCACCGCCGTCCGCAACGCCCAGCTCAGCAGAGATACAGAGCCGCTGTGGCCGTGGGTTGCGCTCAGGTTGTCAAGAGGGCGAGCAGATGCTCTACATGTTCTTTGCTGTGGTGACGCAGTCACCTCGTGTCGCTACGAACCTGCACAAACTCTTGTTCAAGCGCGTGTTCAAGGGCATGCCCCTTCTCTTGTGTCCAAGCCCCCTCGCTCCGCCACACGACCTGGCCGTCTCGTCTGACCAGCAGCGCGTAGATTGTCTCCTCCGTTGGGAGCTCAAGCTTCCGACGGAAAGCGCTCTTGTCGAGGTAGAGCGTGATAGTCGCCTCGCGCGCAGCGGGATCGGGAATACCTGCCCGCATGGCAGCATCGAGCCACCAACGGGCGAGCGGTACGCGCCGACTAATGGTAGGCAGTTCGTAGTAGCGCAGCGCTGGATAGCGCTTGGTCAAGGTCTTCGCAACCGGAACCCAGGTTCCCACGGCGACCTGTTGTTCTCGCTGGAAGGCAATTAGGACGAGATTACACAGCCCCTCAAAGTCGCCAGGAAGCGCGAAGCTGCGCCTCTCTAAGTTGGCTCCCCGGACGCGCGGAAATCGCACGGATCGATCTCCTTTCCGTTGCCTTGGATGTGCTCGCTATGCTTCACTTGTCCTCCAACCTGGCCAGCGGCAGGCGGAACCAGAACGTGGAGCCGTGACCGACGGTACTCCTGAGGCCGACCTGTCCTCCAGGATGCGATTCCACGATCCGCTTGCTGATGTGAAGGCCCATCCCCAGGCTTCCAACACTTCCCGAACTACCCTGCACCTTAACACTGGGTGCCTGGTGGAATAACTCCCAGACGCGGCTCTGTTCCTCCGGTGGCAGCCCGGGGCCTGCATCGCGCACGCTCACTGTGGCCTGGCCCTTGGCCGCCCTAAGCCAGACCACCACCGGCTTGGCCTCGGGCGAGTATTTTAGGGCGTTGGTCAGGTAGTTGGTTAGCACCTGGCCCAGCCGGTCGGCATCGGCCATGACGGACACCGTGTTTGGCGGTACTCTCAGGCGCACGTCGCGCCTCGGTGCGGCGGCGCGCACCGCCTCCACCTGCTCGCGCACTACTGCCGCTAGGTCACAGGGCCAGGGCGAGACCTCGACGCTCCCAGTTCGAGCGAGGGCGACGTCAAAGAGCCGCACCGTCATGCGCGCGAGTTTGTCGGTACTCTCTCTGGCGATGTCCAGGGCGGCCACGACTCGCGCGGTAAGCTCAGCCTCCTGCCCGCTACGTGTCTGCTCTGCGGCCGCCAATTTTGCTGCCCGTCGGCATGCCACGTCCACAGTGCCCTGCACGGCCGAGACGGGTGAGCGAATGTCATGCGCGGCCGTGGCGAAGAACTGGTCCATCTGGCGAGTCACTTCACGGGCGGCGTCGGCCTGCACCTGAGCGTCGTGAGCTTCTCTCCGGAGGTGTAGGTGCTCCAGCAATACCGCGGCCAGGTCACCCACCGCACTGGCGAGTGCCCGCTCATCCAGCGTAAAGAGGTGCGGCCATCCTCCGAAGTCGATTCCAAGCACCCCCAGTAAGCGCTCGTCTAGGCGGAGGGGGACGATCAGCAGCTCTGGCGTGCCGGCGGTTGGCAATCTGCGCAGTTCCCTCTCCGTGAACTCCCTGACCGCGACCTTGCCACCAGGCAACCGCTTCATGAGTGCGGGGGCCGTGAAGCCTGTCAGCCGCAGGTGCGCACCCTCGGGAAGCCACTGCTGCGCGTGGGCCGTAGGGGAGCTCAGGCTGACACATGGGAGCAACTGATCGGTTGCGGGATCGAGCTCGGAAATGTAGACCGCCTTGCAGCCGAAAACCTGGCGGACCAGCTCTGCCAGACCAATCGCCACCCCATCCGTGGTCGTTGGGGGGCCCGGGTCGCGATCGTCGGCTCGTTGTGTCAGGGGAGACGCCGTCAAGGACTGGGCCATCTTCAGCATGGCGTTCAACATCTCACGGGTGCGCCGTTCCAGCCGGTGCCGGTCCGTCACGTCGCGGTACACCAACACACCTCCGATGACCTGGCCGTGGGCATCATGCATCGGTGCGCCGGTCACACTGATCTCGATCGGCTGCCCATCCGCGTCTTGGGCAAGAATGTCAACCGGAGCATCATTTGCCAGTACCTCGCCACGTAGGACCCGCGACCCCGGCGCTTGGTCCTCTGGCAGGGGCGTACCATCGGCAGTGCGGAAGTTCATCCGGTGCGCACGGTCCCAGACGGACTCCGCGGAGGACGTTCGCGTGGTGTCGCTCCCCAGTGTGGCCCGATCTACCGAGTTGGCTCGGACGATGACGCCATGCTCGTCAATCACCACCAAACCATCCCGAATCGCCGTGAAAACCGCCTCCAGCTTCTGCGCTTCGAAGGTGGCCTCCCGCTGGCTGGCCTGCGCCACGGTCACGAGTCGGGCCTGTTCCTCTTCGGCGAGCCTACGAGGGGTAATGTCGATATGTTGGACGACCACGCGGCCATGGACATGCGACAGCGGTGTGACACGCAGCAAGAACCAACGTCGCGCATTAGGTGAGTGACACGGGTATTCCAGCGTGAAAGAGGGGAGGCTACCTCTGATGACCGCGCGGATCCCGCTTGCTGCCGCCCGAGCAGCGGGGCCGTCTTCCCCAGCAGTGGCGTCACACACCGCAAGGTAATTCTGCCCGGTACTCTCGTCGTTGAGAGAAAGAGATCCATTGGTGCGTGCAAAGCGCCTCCACGCCTCATTCACCACCACAATGGTGCCGTGCCGGTCCAGGACCGCAATACTGTCAGCCAACTGATCGAGCACGGCGCCGGCAAGACTGTGCAGCACGGGGGGACGATTCGGGGCGCGCGACGCTGCGCTCTTAACGCCATCACGGAAGGGTCGAGTCGGCGTACCCGTGGCAGGCTCATTACGACGCATTCCAGCCTCGCTTCCAGTCCAGATGTCGTCTCAGACAACGCTGAGCCCTGACCTACGCGCACATACCCCATGCGCTGCCCGTTTCGGTCCCCGTCATTGGAGCTTATGTGGCTCACGCGTCAGGTATGGACGCCAAAGACCCTGTCAGGTGAACACCACAACTTCCATTAGAAGGGGCAAATCCTGCATCGGTATAACAATTCGCTTTCCTTTAACTCACGGGTGCCTACATCGCCAGCACCGCGAACAAACGCGGTACATCTTGTCTACAGAGCCAGTCCAGGGTCCTTAGCAGCAGTTATCGTTCCAATCCGCGAGCGGCTGGCGGAGGGGGTAGACGTCTGGATGGCAGAGGCCAGCACGCGCGGCATCGCGGAGCTGGGAGGGTGTGTACAAGGCCTCAAACGGGACCGGGCGACCGAGGAGGCTAGCCTGACCCTGGAATGGAGCCAAGGCCAAGTCGAAGGACAGAGTACCCAACTCAAACTGCTCAAACGCCAGATGTACGGCCGCGCCAACTTCGATTTGCTCCGGCAACGCGTCCTCTACCGACCAGTTGGCTAGCGATGCCCATGTAGCTCGGGTGCGCCCAGTTTCACCAAGTCCGCAGGGGAGCCACCTCTCGGACTTGACCCGGGTTGACCCCACATTTGACCCCAATGCCGGCGAAGACCAGCGAATATCTGTGAAGAGCTTGGCTGATAAAAGCCCTATGACTTCGGCAATTGCGGGCACCAACGAACGCCGGTGAAGACCTATCGACGAACGCTCCGTCCGTCATCAAGGCGTCGAGGGGAGGAACACATTTTCGACACCGACACGACACGAGATTGGAAAACAAGAAGCGAATCCCAAGCAGAGGATAGGCCATCATGCTTGGCGATGGTCAACTTCATCGGTTCGCGCGACTGTGACCATGCCTGCGGTTATAATGAGCGACACGTTCTCAATACCCCGTGCTTGACACCAGGGTCATCGACGTTCACTTGTCAGATCGACCATCAGGCCAACATTCACGATTCGAGGAATCCCTCGGAAACGCTGAACATGCCATAAGGCTCGGCTTGGACACCAAGCCGTGGCGCGACCTCCTCAGGAGCAGCGAAGCTATGGGCACGCACGCGCGGACATTCCGCCTCGCCGAGTTGGTCGCGACGCTGTCGCTCGGCACTGACCTAGGGCTTGGTCAGCCGATGGAGCATGTGATTCGGCAAACCCTGATCGCCCTGCGAATGAGCGAACGGCTGGGCCTCGACGAATCCGAGCGCGTGGTCGTCTACTACGCGGGGCTGCTCGCCTGGGTGGGGTGCCACACCGACGCGTATGAGCAGGCGAAGTGGTTCGGCGACGACCTCTCAATAAAGGCCGAGGTATTCCACGTCGCCAAGCCAACGACGATGGGCATGCTGCTGCGCGCCCTCAGCTCGGCAAAGCCCGGCCTCGATCGGGTGCGGTTCGCGATCGGGCTCGTTGGCGCGGCCAGGCAGAACGGGCTGATCGACCTGCGCAATCACTGGCTGGCCGCCGACGCGCTGACGGAGCGCCTGGGGCTGGGCGACGACGTGCGCCAGAGCCTGATGGAGAGCTTTGAGCATTGGGATGGGAAAGGCGCGTTCGGCGCGCAGGGCGAGGCGATTCGGCTCACGTCGCGGCTGGTCTATCTCGCCGACGTCGTCGCCGTGTACCATCGGATCGGGGGCGTCGAGGCCGCCGTCGCCGTTGCGAAGGAGCGCAGCGGTACGCACTTCGACCCGGCACTGGTGGAGCTTTTCTGCCAGCGGGCGCCAGAGTTCCTCACCGGCCTCGACGTAGGGTCCAACTGGGATACCGTGATCGCCGCGGAGCCGCGGCTCGGTCGGTTCGTCGCGGAGGAGCAGATCGACGGGATGCTCGAAGCGATCGGCGACTATGCCGATCTCAAGTCGCCGTACACGATCGGGCATTCGAGGGCGGTGGCGGACCTCGCGTCGGAAGCGGCGCGGCTCTACGGGCTACCGGACGAGGACGTGACGACGATCCGCCGCGCCGGGCTGCTGCAAGACATCGGTCGCCTCGGCGTGTCGAATGCGATCTGGGATAAGCGCAGCAGCCTCACCGTGGCGGAGATAGAACGCGTCCGCCTGCACCCGTACCTCAGCGAGCGCATGCTCGCCTTCTCGCCGGCGCTTGCCCCGCTTGGCGCGATGGCGGCACAACACCATGAACGCCTCGACGGCTCTGGCTATCCTCGCGGCATATCGGGCGACGCGATCGGCGCCGCGGCACGGCTCCTCGCCGCGGCCGACACCTACCGCGCGATGCTCGAGCTGCGACCACACCGCCCCGCGCATTCGCCGGATGAGGCGGCGGCGGAGCTGCGCGCGGAAGTCGCGGCGGGGCGCCTGGAAGGCGACGCAGTCCAAGCCGTGCTGCGCGCCTCAGGCCATCGCGTGGGCGTGCGTCGCGAGTGGCCCGCCGGGTTGACCACCCGCGAGGTGGAGGTGCTGAAGCTCGTGGCGTGCGGGCTCCAGAGTAAAGAGATCGCGGCCCACCTGGCGATCTCGCGCAAGACCGCGCGGAATCACATTGAGCGCATCTACGCGAAGATCGGCGCGTCGAATCGCGCCAGAGCCGCCTTGTTCGCGATGCAGCACGGCCTTATGACCGACGTGACGTCCCCAGAGTACGTCTACTCGTAGCAGTTTCACGCCCGGCGAAGAAACTGAGGCGATTGCCTCATGCTCGGCCCTCCCCACCCATGCCAGTATAGGTCGCGGGGAATCGCGCGTAGGCGAGGACGAAGCCCCGGACGAACGCCCACGGCATGGTGCCTCGAATAGGCGCCGAGACCTCTCCAAGAGGTGTGGCCGCTATTGCCTACGCGCAAGCCGCCGAGTTGACGCGACTTGTTCGAAAAGGAGACCGCAATGCCCGCCATTTCAAGCAACGAGGCCGACATGGGCCCAGAAGGTGCGGCCAACTGGGGCGACCTGCGGCTCGACTTCGCCACGTTCCCCCCGCACAACCTGGCGCCGATGCTCAAGGGCCTGCCCGACGATTGCTGCCAGTGCCCACACTGGGGCTACCTCTTCAAGGGCACGATCGTCGTGCGCTACGCCGACCACGAAGAGACGATCAAGGCGGGAGAGGCCTTCTACATGGCGCCGGGGCACGTGCCCGAGGCCCTCGAAGCGTGCGAGCTCGTGCAGTTCAGCCCAGCCGCGGAGATGCGCGAGGTGATCGAGGTCATGAGCCGCAACGCGCAGGCGCTGGCCCCCGGCGCGGGCGCACCAGCTACCCGTAGCGACGTGGCGGAGATCGCCCGCCGCAACGCGTAGCGAGAGCAACCAGCCAACCAGAAGCCCCCTCGCACCACAGCCGGGGTGCGTCCCACCCAGCCGCGGCCAACACGGCAAGGCGCGGGGCCACCCCGGCGCGAGGTTGATTTAGTAGATGATGATGGGAATGCCGGGATAGGAGAAGGCGTAGACCTTGCCCATGTCGCCGTTGGCATAGTGGAAGTTGACGCAGCCGTGCGAGCCGCCGTTGAAGGCCTCGGGGTCGTAGTGCGGCAGGTTCGTCAGGTAGCCCATCTCCGTGGCGTCGCGCCACCAGCCGTCGTGCATGTAGTAGCCGTAGAGCGAGTAGCTGAACGAGTAGTGCACGGGCGTCGGCGCATAATAGAGCGGCGAGCCCGGCGGATCGGGCGACTTGTAGATGTCGCCGTTCGGCGGGCCCTTCAGCGGGGGCAGCGCGCAGTGGATGCCCGGCACCGACGGCTTGTCGGGGCTACCGCTCGTCACGTCGAAGGCATACGGCTGGCCGTTGACGACGACCATCTTGCCGTTCTCGTAGACCCGTGCCTTCTGCTCGCGCAGCGAGACCACGATCACCCGCGTGTTCTGTAAGCCGTAGTAGTCGATCAGCGACACGTCGGTCGCGTGCGAGGTCATCGACCAGGCGATGCGCGCATTGTTGTCCTTCGGCATCTGGGCCAGATTCGTGATCATCGCCGAGAGGTTGTGGATGAACATCTGCGCCTCGTCGTCCACGGCCTGATAATTGGTCTGGGCGTCGCTGGCGTAGCCATTGGCTTCCGGGTGGGCCTCGAGATAGACGGTCTGATCCAGCCGTACCTGGGCATCCTGGATGGCAGTGGTGTCGGACTTGTGCTCGCGCTGATCGAGGCCCACGGCTCCGTCCGCATACTCATACGCGTTCGGCGTCTTGTAGAGCGTCCCGGCGAAGGTGACGTCGGTCGTCGTGGACTGCCCCTCGTTCACCAGGCTGAGCAGCGTGGTGTTGATGTCGTAGAAGGTCTTGACCTTCAGCAGCGGGAAGGCAAGCGCCTGATCTTGCTGCGCGACGGTCTTCTCAAGCGCCGAGAGGTCGCTCGAGGTCTGCGCCGCGTCGAGCGTCTTGGCATCCTGCGCGGCCTGCGCGGCATACTTCGGGTCGACCGTGAAATTCGGCACGTCCGTGAAGAAGCCGTCCGGCGGCCCGAAGCCGCCCGTGCTGTTGCTCTGGTACCAGACTGCGTTGTAGTCCGGGTTGTTCGGGTGCAGTTTGCGCTGAGTCGTGAGGAAGCCGTTATTCTCCTGCGCCTCAGCGGTGTAGGTAGTCACGTCGTCCTGGAAGCGCGCCAGCTCCGCCGCCGCCTCCTGCTTGGCCAGCGCCGCCGGCTGCGAGTCCGCGGTCAGCTTGGAGACCTGCGTCTGCAATTGGGCGTTGAGGAAGGTGTAATCGTCGGCGGTCTTGGCGGCCTTGAACGCCACAAGGTCCTGATCGGGCCAGCCGCTGAAGTAGAACGTCTGCTGCTGCGCCTGCGGTGTGACCTGCACCGGGTTCGTGCCAAAGATTGGATAGTCCGTCTGCTTGCCCCAGAACTGCGAGGGCACCGCCGGCCCGAACGCCGCATTCTCGCCGCCCTCGAGGGCGCAGTTCAGCGTCTGCGCCGCACCCGGCTTGGCCACGAGCGCGGCGGTCTGCGCGCTCACCAGCTTGTCGAGCGTCTGAATCTGCTGGTAGATGGGCAGGATCTGCGTAACGGCGGCGCTCTGCTCCAAGATGTAGCCGTCGGCGGCGAAGAAATCCTTGGCCGTCTTGGCGGTAGCGAGCTGTTGCTGCGCCAGCGGCACCGCGGGGTCGAACGCCTTCGCGGCGGTCGTCACGTCGGCGATGCCGACGGCCTCCGTCGAGGTGAGCGCCGATTGCAGCGTCTGCAAATCAGTCGTCGCCTTCGCCTGGACCTGACTCGGCGTCATCTTCTCCAGCGTGACGACCTGGTCGTAGAGCTTCGAGTAGCCGTCGGCGGCGGCCTGGTAGTTCGTGCCGGAGCTTGTCGCCAGCGTATTCTCTTGCGCCATGATCGGCGCCAGGAGGATCGGCGGGACGCCGACCTTATTCGCCGCCGCGGTCAGCTCAGTGTCGAGCTTGGTCTTGTTCTGCTGCGCCGCCGATTTCGCGTCCGGCTCGCAGCCGGTCAGCAGCCCGATGCCGACGGTAAGCAGCAGGCAGAGCGACCCGGCCAAGCGCACATGCCGGGCGAAAAGCGGCGAGCGCGGCGCGTGTCCCATTGGGAGTCCCATCCTCAGCATGTCCTCCATAGATCCATTCCGTCCTCTAGAACTTACCCGACTAGGACAAGCCTATCTGGCGTCTAGTTCCTGCTTCAGCGAGACTGCCCTCAGTGCGAGCACCTCGGGTCTGACGATCTCTCCACAGGCGTCGATTTCCGCCGAACTAGCGGTATACAACCACACGAGATTGCGCGCGGCGTTCAGATCGCGATCGACAGCCAGCCCGCAATGCACACAGTGGAAGGTCCGAGTACTCAGCTTAATGTGCTCCGAGGACATTCGATGACAATGAGAGCACAACTGCGTGGAGGGGAAAAACGCATGCGCCAGATAGAGCATACTGCCTGACCAGCGCGATTTGTAGGCTATCTGGCGTCGGAACTCCCCCATCCCCACATCCGCAACTGCCTGCGCCAGCGTGTGATTCTTGAGTAGGCCAGACACGCTGAGGTCTTCCAGGATGATCGCTCGCGGGCGCTTAGACACGGGCTTGGTTTTCGCCGTGATCCAAGCGGTCGCCTGGTGCAACACATCCTGACGGAGATTGGCAATTCGATAATGGACGGTCGCTATTTGCCGTTTGGACTTCTGCTTGTTCCTGCTGCCCTTCTTTCGTTTGCTGTGTTGCCGCTGCATCCGCTTGAGTCTTCTGAGATTGCGCTTGAGTGCTTTGGGGTTAGCGATCTCCGTGCCATCCGAGCAGACGGCAAGTGTCTTGACGCCAAGGTCAACCCCGAGCGGCGCACCAGTCGTTGGCACGGGATCGGGAACCGTTTCCTCCACCAGCACCGACACAAACCAACGGCCGGCCTGCTCTGAAATCACCGCACTCTTATAGGTCACCACAGCCGTACTGTCGCGCCCTCGCTTCTTGCGCTTCCGCTCGGCTTTGCGGTCCGGTTTGTCGAGATCGCTATCCTGCGGAAGGTAGCCATGTTCAAAGAGGCGTACTTTCCCAAGGACGGGAAGCTGTATCCAATCGACGCCCACATGGATCGGCGTTTCCACATAGAAGGCGCCAATGCCTTTGCTGCGTCTCTTGAACTGCGGGTATGTGGCCCGCTTGGCGAAGAAGTTGGCAAAGGCCGTATCCAGATTGCGCAACGCCTGTTGTGGCGTCCACTTGGACACCGCTTTGAGCCAGGGATGGGTGCTCTGCTTGAGGGCAATGAGTTCGTTATGCAGATCAATGGCGGTGGGGGTTCTGACAGAGGCAGGATCAGCGGCGATCTTCCGTTGAGCAAGGACTTCCCGCTTGCGAGCGAGGCCATAGTTGTAAGCCCACCGCGCCGCGCCCGCATGGCGGAGACATGCCGTGCGTTGCGCGTTATTGAGATCAAGTGCTGTTCTATAGCCGCGTAAGATCGTCGCCATACGACTCCTCGTGTCCAGCGGCCCCACAGGGTAAGCGATTTTGCACAATATCCCGATGCGCTTCAGAGGACGTGGTGTGTCCTCTGAAGATGCATACATGTATCAACTGCATGTACCAACCGCTCGGCGATAACCTACCAGGATCGTCCCTACCCGTCAACTGGAGATGAAAAGCTTTTCACCCATGTTCGGCGCTAAACCGGCAGCGATCTGCCGCGCATGTCTCGACACCCTATTACTCTACGACGAGCGCGAGCAGAAGGAGTATACACCGCTCGCTCCCTGAGGGCTGTAAAATCTGCCGCCCCGGTTGGAGCGAGAGCGAGCGGCGCTCACCTACTAGACCTAGTACACGATGATGGGCATGCCCTCCTGCGCGAAAGCCCAGACGGTCGCCATGTCGCCGTTAGAGTAGTGAAAGTTGATGCAGCCGTGCGAGCCGCCGTTGAAGGCGAGCGGATCGTAGTGCGGCAGGTTCGTCAGATAGCCCATCCCCGTCACGTCGCGCCACCAGGCATCATGCATCAAGTAACCGGGGTCCGCATACGGGAAGCCGAAATGGATGTGCGTCGGCGCATACCAGAATTGCGTACCCTTGAGGCTATCGGGCGCGACGTCATCATAATCGTGAATCTTTGACGGCAAGACGCAATGCATGCCGGGCAGCGAGGGCAGGTCGGGACTGCCGGTCGTCACGTCGAATGCGTCCACAAAACCCTTCGGGCCGGGATGAGCGTGGCGCCAGCGTAGTTCCCAGTGACGGTGTACGTCGCCAACTGCCCATTTTCGTACAGCCGCGCCTTCTGCTCGACGAACGAGACGACGATCACCCGCGTGTTCTGCAGGCCGTAGTAGTTGATCAGGTCGAGGTCGCGTCTGGTGCGCCGTCATCGACCACGCCGCGCGCGCCTTGTCGTCTTTGGGCATCTGGGCGTAGTCACTGATCAGCGCCGGGATGTTCTGGGTGAACATCTGAATTTCATTCTCGACGGCGGTGTAGTCCTGGATCGACTGCGCGTTGGCAAGGCGCAACCGTGCGTCGCCGATGCCCTGGCCGCCCATGCCGTATTTCGTGTCCACCTCATCCTGTGGGTCGCCCGCCCAATCGCGGCCACCCGAATACTGAAAGCCGATATACTCGTAGGCAATCGGGTAGCTGGCGCCGTCATACGAGTCGTAGATGGTGGTCTGATTCGCCTGCAAGACCAGATTCGTCAGTGTCTGCATGTCGGCCTGCGCCTTGACCTTGATGAAGGGCAGCGCGAAGTCCTGGCGATGCTTGGCCACCGTCTTGGCCAAGGTGGCGATGTCGGCCAGCGTCGCCGTCGCGTCCAGCGCCTGCTGATCCTGCGTCGCCTCCTGCGTATACGTCGCGGTCTTGCCGCCGTCCTTAGTGTAGGTCTGCACGTCCGCCTGGAAAGCCGCCACCGCCGCTGCGGTCTGCGCAGGCAGCAGCGCCTCGGCGTCCGCATTGAGTTGCGACATCTCCGAAAGCAGCGTGACCGAAAGCTCGGCGAAGTCGGCGCTGGTCTTCGCCGACTGGAAAGTCGTCTGATTCTGCGACGGCCACGACGAGAAGGTGTACTTCGTGTTGCCGCCGATCATCACCGCGTTCTTGGGATTGAGCCCCGCCGCCGCCAGCATCTGCGCATCCGACGTATAGAACGACGGCGAGTACGCGTTTGCCTGCGCGCACTCCAGCGAGGTGGCCGCTGGCGAGCCCATCGCCTTCGTCTCCGTGTTCACCAGCGCGTTGAGCGCCTGCATCTCGTTATAGACCGGGATGATCTGCGACACTGCGTCCGCCTGATCCATGATGTACCCGTCCGCTGCGAAGAGGTCCTTCGCCGTCGTCGCCGCACCGAGCTGCTGCTGCCCTTGCTGGAAATTCGTCTGGAAGGTGGCCACGGAGATGTTCTGGGACTGCACCTGGTGGAGGGCGAGGGCCAGGGACTGCAGGTCGAGCGTCGCCCGCTGGCGGATCTGGTCGGGCGTCAGCTTCTCCAGCGCCACCACCTGAGCGTGGAGGTCGGCGTAGCCCTGGGCGGCGGCTTGTCCGTTCTTGTCCGTCCCGTTGGCAACCTCAGCCGCCAACGCGTCCTCCTGCTGCTGGATCGACGCCAGCAACGTCACCGGCACGCCGGTCGTAACCTGGGCCGTGTGCAGCTCGCCATCAAGTTTGGCTTTGTTCTGCGCCGCAGACGCCCGTGCGCTCGGTGCGCACCCGCTCAACAGCGTCGCCGCCACTGCCAGCGCGAGCACGATCGTCCCGGCGAGCCGCACGCGCCCGGCGGAGGGCGACGTTCGCGGCTCGCGTCCCGCGCTTGCCAGAAGGAGTCCCATCCTCACCGCACCCTCCATCGATCCATTCCCCTGTCCGGCGACGCGGGGTCGGCGACGATCCGCCATTCGGGTCGTGCAGCCCATTGACTACGACGAGCATGCAGCAGTGAACATAACAGGCTGCTCGCTCAGGAAGGCATACCACCCTCACTCCCATCATGCTCTGCCGGACGATTCCGCCCCGCCGTGGGAGGGGGAGGTAGGGGGTGAGATCCCCTAATACACGATGATCGGCGTGCCCTCCTGCGCGAAGGCATAAACGGTCGCCATGTCGCCGTTGTAGTAGTGAAAATTGATGCAACCGTGCGAGCCGCCGTTGAACGCCTCGGGGTCGTAGTGCGGCAGGTTCGTCAGGTAGCCCATGCCGATGGCGTCGTAGCCGGGTCGCGCCACCAGGCGTCATGCATGAAGTAGCCGCCGTCGTTGTATTCGAAGCCGAATGGATGTGCGTTGGATTGTAGTAGAACGGCGAACTCTTCGGGAGCGTGGATTTGTCCTCGTAGTCGCTCTGCTTGTAGGGGATGACACAGTGCATGCCCGGCACCGACGGCAGATCGGGGCCTCCGGTCGTCACGTCGAAGGCGTCTACGCGCCCCTGCGGATCCGGGATCAGCTGGGCACCGGCATTGTTGGCCGTCACCGTGTACGTTGCGAGCTTGCCGTTCTCATACAGCCGCGCCTTCTGCTCGCGCAGCGAGACCACGATCACCCGCGTGTTCTGCAGGCCGTAGTAGTTGATCAAATCCAGGTCCGACTGGTGCGCCGTCATCGACCACGCCTTGCGCGCGCTGTCGCTCGTCGGCATCTGCGCCAGATCTGTCAGCATCGCCTGGACGTTCGTCGTGAACATCTGGATCTCGGATTCCACGGCCTGATAGTCGTCCACCGTCTGCGCGAGACGGAGCCGATAGCGCGCGTCGCCAATGCCGCTGCCCGCGGCGTAGACGTCGCCCGTCGCGCCGACAGTGTCCGTCAGCGACTTCACCGCGGCCTCGTCGGTCCAGTCGAAATTGCCGGCATCGAATTCCTTGCCGATGTATTCGATGCCGTCCGGATACGCCACGTTGTAACCGCCGTCGAGGCTGTCGATCGTCTTCTTCGCGTTGGCCTGCTCCACCAGTGTCGTCAGCGCCTGCATGTCGGCCTGCGCCTTGACCTTGATATACGGCAGCGCGAAGTCCTGGCGGTGCTTGGCGACCGTCTTGGAGAGCGCCGTGATGTCGGCCAGCGTCTTGGTTGCGGCGAGCGCCTGCGCGTCCTGCGTCGCCTCCTGCGCGAACGTCGTATCCTTCCCGCCGTCGGTCTGGTACGTCTGCACGTCGGCCTGGAAGGCGTTGACCGCCGCCGCCGTCTGCTGCGGCAGCAGCGCCGATGAGTCCGCCGTCAGTTGCGACATCTCCGCCAGCACCGTCGCTGAGAGCTCAGCGAAGTCGGCGCTCGTGCTCGCCGCGCGGAACGCCGCCAGATTCTGCGACGACCACGCCGAGAAGGTGAACTTCGTGCTATTCCCGACGAGGGGTGCGGCGCTGGGATCCAACCCGTAGCTAGACAGCAGATCGGCATCCGACGCCCAGAACTCGCCCGTATACTCGATGGCGCACTGCAGCGGCGCCGCTGTGGAACCGAGCGCCGCCGACTGCGCACCGACCAGCGCGTCGAGCGCCTGCATCTCGTGGTAGACCGGGATGATCTGCGAGACGGCTCCTGCCTGGTCGAGGACGTAGCCGTCGGTGGCGAAGAGCTCCCGTGCTGTCTGCGCTGCGCCGAGCTGTCCCTGCGCCCGCTGATAGTTGGCCTGGAAGGTCGGCACCTCGGTGAAGCCCTGCCCCGCCACCTGCTGCAGCGCCAGCGCCAGGGACTGTAGGTCGAGCGTCGCCCGCTGGCGGATCTGGTCGGGCGTCAGCTCCTCCAGCGCGACGACCTGAGCGTAGAGGCGCGCGTAGCCCGTCGCTGCCGCCTGCCCCGTCGTGTCCGACCCGTCGGCGACGCCGGCCGCCAGCACGTCCTCCTGCGCCACGACCGATTGCAGCAGCGGCGCCGGCACGCCCACCGTCAGCTCGGCGGAGTGAATCTCGGCATCGAGCTTGGCCTTGTTCTGGCCTGCGGCTGCCTGTACGCTCGGCGCGCACCCGCTCAGCAGCGTCGCCGCCACCGCCAGCGCCAGCAACAGCGCCCCCGCCACCCGCGTCTTCCCCGACGCCCGATATCCCGTGTTCATGAAGGTCCCTCAAACACCCGCATCCCAGGTCGCGCGATGGATTGCCTTGCGAAAAGGAGGCGAAATGCGTTAACTCGACGCAGGAACTATACCGCGGCGTGCGCCGCCCGCAGCGCCAGCGCGACGATCGCGCTAGTTACGATCCCAGTCCTAAGGAAGTGTACGACTCTAGGGTACGCCGTATCGCGCCCACTGTCTGTGACGCGCACCACTACGCCAGCGGAACATCCTTGCCGCTGCGTCCCCAGATATTCTTACATCTCCGGCGCATGACAAAGTCGGCTGGCGGTTGAAGCAGCACCTGGAAGGACCTATGGCCGCGAAGTCCGTCGTAGCGGGCTCGGATGCTGTAGGGGCGCGACATGTGGCGCCAGTCTCGCCCCAAATCTACCTTCACCCTCACCCTGCGGGCCCCGTCCCTTGTGGGGATAGGTGGATCCACCACGTAGGGCCTTGTAGGGGTTAGGTCCCGCGCCCTCCCCCGCCGACCTCCCCTACAGCATCGGCAGCGCCTTGCCGCGCTTGGGCGCCGGCGCCCCTTCGCCGCCCTGCAGCGCCGCAATGCCCGTCTTGCGCGTGCGGCCCGCGCTCACCGGACCCAACAGGCCGTCGCCGGGATAGACCAGCGCGGCCTCGGCGGCAGGCAGGAGGCTCGCCACCTCCTTCAGCGTCTCCTCGAGGAAGTCCTCCTCCGGCACCGAGCGGATGAACTTGCCCTTGCGGTAGATCGCGCCCTTGCCGCGCCCGCCGGAGAGGCCCACGTCCGCGTCCATCGACTCGCCCGGGCCGTTGACCATGCAGCCCATCACCGCCACCTGGATCGGCGTCTGCACCTTCGAGAGGCGCTTCTCCACCTCGTTGGCGATCTTCAGCACGTCGATCTCCACCCGTCCGCACGAGGGGCACGAGACGAACGTCACCCCGCGCGACCGCAGCTCCAGCGAGCGCAGGATCTCGTAGGCGACCGGGATCTCCTCCTCCGGCTCGGCGGTCAGCGAGACGCGGATCGTGTCGCCGATGCCCTCCGCCAGCAGCAGCGCGAAGCCGACCGACGACTTCACCGATCCCGTTACCAGCGTGCCCGCCTCGGTGATGCCCAGGTGCAGCGGCACGTCGCTCGCGGCGGAGAAGCGCTTATAGGCCTCCACCGCCGTCAGCACGTTCGAGCTTTTCAGCGAGACCTTATAGTTCGTGTAGCCCAGGTCATCGGCCCAGCCGCAGTATTCCAGCGCCTTCTCGACCATGCGCCCGACCAGCTCGTCGCGCTCGCGGCGTCGCTCCTCGGCGGGGTCACTCTTGACGAAGGTGCCGTCGTCGAGTAGCTTCACCGAGACCTTGCGCATCTGCTCGCCGCGCCGGTCGAGGGCATCCAGCGAGCCGGAGTTGACGCCGATGCGCATCGCCACGCCGGCCTTCTTCGCCGCGTTGACGATCTGGGTAAACGCCTCGCGACCGTGCTGTAGATTGCCGGGGTTGATGCGCACGCCGTCCACGCCCTGCTCGATGGCGATCAGCGCCAGCTCGCCGTTGTAGTGGATGTCGACGATCAGCGGAATCGCTATCTGTTTCTTGATCGCGCCTAGCGCCCGCGCGTCTGCCTCTTCCGGCGCGGCGACGCGCACCAGCTCGCAGCCGACGTCTTCGAGGCGGTGGATCTGCGCGACCGTCGCCTCCACGTCGCGGGTATACATCGTCGTCATGGACTGCACCGCAACGGGAGCATCCCCGCCGATCAACACATTGCCGACCGCAATCTGGCGTGTTTTCCTACGCATACCTGGGCCTATCTCCTCCGTGGAGCCTATCCACGGCTCATCCCGCGCTGCAAGGGACGGCGAAACCCGCACGATGGAGCCGAACGACGCACCCACCCGATGGAGCCGCATCCGCCGCCCCTACTACTGTTAAGTATACGCGCGGACACTCCGTACAGATGGTACCGCGCCCGTCACACAACCGTCACGCACCCGTGTGCCCGGCCCAATGCCCTCGCCATGTGCCCGCCCTCCTCCTCGCCCTCTGTCGCTCACCGCTACCTTCCGCCCTCCGCGCGCCTTGACGTACACCTTCAACAACACCGAACCGCACCACGTGGCAGATCGCACGGCGCCACCACCTCCCCTTGCGCTCCCTGCGTCCCCCATGGTACACTTCGCTGAGAACTTATGTTCTTGCACTCGACCGCCTCTCTCACTACCCGCCTCATCTTTCAGAGACCTCGCCCTCGGCTCTCATCCTCCCCATACGTCACTGTCCCTCGCAGGGAAGGTGGGATCCCCCACGTGTGGGGGCTGGCAGGGGTTTAGCTTACCTTTTAACCAACAGCAAGGGTTCGATTCAGGTGAAGTAGACAAAAGGAGACCCGAAAGCGCATCCTGCTGGACCTGAACACCCCAGATTGGGAAGCGCTTCGAGCCTTCCGCCATGAAGTGTACACGTCATTTGGGTGTCGCCGCGATGCCCTGCTCGAGGCGCTTGACGCCCTGTTGAGCGCACCCACCCTCGAAACCCCAGCCCACTTGAGCCTGGCTCCGCACGGCCAACGTGGCTGGGGCAGCCTCTACGACGCGCTCAATGCGGGGACCATGGATCGGTTCCGCCTGGAACGACTGGTCGCCTCCTCCCCCTTGGAGCCACCGACGACCTGGTGTGCCGTCGACGCCAGCGTGTGGCCCCGCTGCGATGCCGAAACGAGCCCGGAGCGGGGCTTCTCCCACCATCCGTCTCGCCACGCGCAGGGCAGCCGATCGTGGCTGGGTGGAACTCCTCATGGCTCGTGCAGGTGCCGCTGCGGTGCTCCAGTTGGACCGCTCCTCTGCGCGTGCGCCGCAGCATCCCTGGCGAGGACCCGAATCTCGTCGCGGCCGAGCAGATTTGCTCGTGGGTGGAGCAGGCGCCACCTTGCGCCGTGCTGCCCATCTTCACCTTTGACGCAGGCTCTGAGCCGATCCAGCTCAGCCACGCTCTGGCCGACCAGCAGGTGGGCCTGCTCATCCGTTTACGCGCCGGCCGCTGTTGCTCCGCCAATCCCACCTCCCAACCCCCAACGGGGCGACCGCGGCGGCATGGCGCCACATTCGTCGGCGACGAGGCCACGACCTGGCCGGCGCCGCCGACCGGTGGACGACGACGGATCCACCGTACGGCCAGGTCAGCCTGCGCGCGTGGGCAGACCTCCATGCCGTGCCACAGCGGCACGCCACGCGGGGCAGCCGCCGGCCGCGCCCGCTCGTGCGTGGGACGCTGATCCGCCTCGAAGTCGAGCGCCTCCCGCGCCCGACCAAACTGCCGCAACCACGGTGGTGCTGGTGGTCTGGGCCCTGGACCCTGGGCCCTGGGCCCATCCCTCCTGATCTGGCCGAGGGGTGGCGGGCCTACGTCGCCCGTTTCTCGATTGAACGCACCTGCCGCTTCTTCACGCAGACGCTCAAATGGACCACGCCCACACTGCGCTCTCCCGCAGCCGCAGAGCGCTGGACGTGGCTCCTCCTCCTGGCGTAGGTCCAGCTCCGCTTGGCGCGCGACCTGGTCGTCGATCGGCGCCTCCCCTGGCAGCCGCCGATACCACCCGAACGGCGTACTCCTGCACGGGTGCGCCGCGGCTTCTCGCACCTGCTCCCGCACCTGGGCAGCCCGGTTTGCGTGCTACAACCCTGCGGACGCTCGCCAGGACGTCCCAAAGGCAAGCGCTCACCACCTGCCAGACGCTTCCCAGCGGTCGAATTGACGGCCTGAGTCGGCCCTCCTTCTTCCTTGACGCTCATCACTGGATGAAACGCCGATCTCCACTCCGGTTGTCGGCCACTCGCTGTTGGTTAAAAGGGTACGCTAAATCGCGGGGCGGCGGCTCGTGAGAAGGACTCAGGAAACGTCTGGCTTCCTTCCCCATTTCCAGCGGATGAAATAAGGTGAAATTGCGGCGAAGTGCGCAGGGAGTGGAACGACGCGGCGAGTCAGGTAGCAGCTACGCAGATGCCGCGCAACCGCCTATGGTCGCGTTCACGCCCAATAGCAAGTACCAAGCTGCTCGGCAACAGGAGTTCCCAATGCGTCGGGATGTCGCTTCATAAGCTGTGCATACTTTCGTCTTCAGGTATAAGAGATCTCACGGGATGTTCTGTCGGACAGACCGATAGACTAGATATGTAGACTATGCATAGCATGTGCTGATCGCACTCCGACAATTGCGAGCGAGAGCGAAGATGGCCGATGGAGGAGGAAATGGAGCGAGGCCGGATTTCGTCGACCGAGGAGGACGGCGGACGGCCTTCTGATCGGGAGCGATTGAAGACGTATTTCCCGCTCGACAACGGCTCACAGGAGATTCGGTCTCTCGATGGATTGCGCGCGGTGGCTGCACTCTTAGTGGTTCTTTATCACGCCTGCGTGTTTTCGATATCCCGCGTGTCTGTGTCGATCGGATCTCTGAATCTCTTCCCCATTTGGAATTATGGTCGCACTGGGGTACAGCTCTTCTTCGTACTCTCGGGATTCCTCCTTTTCCTTCCGTACGCTCGTGCGATGCTGCGGGGCCAACAGCTGCCGTCAGCGCGCATATTTTACCGGCGACGCATCTTGCGTATCGTTCCCGCGTATTGGGTCTGCTTGGGCGTTCTCGTGTTAGTGAACCTGCCCGGATATCTCAACGCAGTCGGCCTCGCGAATGTCGCGGCCCATCTCCTCTTCATACACAACCTCTTCCCGCAGTTCGACTCCAGCATTCAAGGCCCCTTTTGGACCATGGCAGTCGAGGCGCAGTTCTACCTCCTGCTCCCCCTTATCGCATGGCTGATCGCGCGATGTGTCCGGGGCACGTGTTCCCTCCAACGGCTGGCATTCAGCGTATGCGGCTTCATCGCCATTGCGGTTGGCGTGCGCGAATTGTCGGCGTTGGCCTCGGTGAATCTGGAACTGCTCCATGGGGCAGCACAACAACTCACCACTACCGTGCTGCTGGCCGTACACGGGACGGAAGGGCGGTATCTCGAAACGTTCGGCATCGGCATGCTGTGCGCGACCCTCTTCGTCGCTCGTGCCGAAGGCCATATCCAGTTCACGCGTCGACTCAATCGAGTGCTGACGGTGGTGTTGCTCGTAGCGGCCTTGGCTGCTACATACAGCCTCACTCAGCAGATCGCCATCCATCGTACCGCGATATCAAATGCATGTTATGCTTGCCTCAACCCACAAGATGCCGAGATTATACTTGGCCCACTTTTCCTCGGGGTAGCGTATGGGCTCCTCCTCCTCGCTATCCTGTCGAGTGCTGGAGTGCTACAGCGCCTATTCGCATTTGCCCCACTCCGATTCATCGGCCTTATCTCCTACAGCCTCTACCTTTGGCACCTCCCGCTTCTCCTCGGCGTCGAGGCGTACATTGGTGGGTGGGCGCCAACAGCAAAATTCCTCGCAAACCTCGCTGTTGTGGCCATAGCAGTAGGCGTGGCGTATGTCTCATACCAAGTAGTCGAACGCCCATTCCTGGTGCGTCGACGTGCGAAGGCGCCCGACCAAGGTATGGTTGGCGTGCCAGTTGGTGTGCCAGGCAGCTAAGAGCTTTTGACACTCCCCACGGCTGAAGCCGGGGGATGCTCGGTTCTACGACGCGGCCGACGCCACGCCTCCCCGCAGGCGCTGCCCGAGCCGTTCGATGTTGTTCGCGGCGTTGTGGTCCCGATGCAGGCTCGTGCCGCACTCCGGGCAGGAGTGCCAACGGACGGACAAGCCCTTCGCGACGTGAACGCCGCAGCCAGAGCATTTCTGGCTCGTGGAGGCAGGCGGCACCGCTACGACTCGTCGCCCAGCAGATGCTGCTTTGGCTGCGAGGATGCGCAAGAACTGGCCCCAACCCGCGTCGCTGAGGCTCTTGGCGAGATGGTGGTTCTTGAGCAGGTTGGCCGTCTGCACGTCTTCGTGCGAGATCGTGTCGTTGGTTTGGACGAGCTGGCGGGCAACCGTGTGCTGGAAGTCCTGGCGTGGCCGGCGCACGTGCTGATGCGCCTTGGCGAGCAGCGTGACCGCCTTGCGCCTGCGATTGCTGCCCTTCTTCCGGCGACTCGCGCGGCGCTGGGCCGTCTTGAGGCGGCGCTCCGCTTGGCGTTACCAGCCGGGATGGAAGATGCGTGTCCCGTCGGCGCGAGTGGCGAAGGCTTCCAAGCCAAGGTCTAGGCCGGTCTTCTGCCCAGTCGGCGCGAGTGGCTGCGCTGACACGTCGGCACACGAGCAGCAGACCTACCAGCCGTCCGCCTCCCGACTGACCGCGACCGTCTTGGGCGTGCCCTCAATGGGCCGGGACCAGCGGACGGTGATGCGCCCGATCTTGGAGAGGAGCAGGAAGCCGTTATCCAGCGTGGCCCCGTTGCCAAATTGTGGCTAGGTGAGCGAGTGGTAGCGGTTCCGTCCGTGCAAGCGCGGGTAGCCTGGTGTCTCGCCCGCCTGCACCCGGCGAAAGACGGCTTGGAAGGCGCGATCGACGCGCTGCACTACGTCCTGCAAGACCTGGCGGTGGACCTCGCTGTATTCCGGCATCTCGGCTTTGATCGGCGGGAGCTCAGCCTTCTGTCGAGAGGAGTTGACGGAGATGCCGCACTTCCGCCACGCCTCACGGCGTTCCTCGATGGCGGCATGGTAGACCTGGCGGCAGAGCATCAGGGTACGAGCAAGCATCCGCTCCTGTTCGGGAGTGGGCTTCACCTTGAACGTGAAGGTCTTGCGCACCGTCTGCTCGGCCAGTTCAGCCATGTCCTAGTTGCCCTTTTGGTTCTGGACGTAGCGTTGGAGCGTTGCCAGTGTCACGCCGCCAGTCGTGCGACAAAATAGCCGCTGGTCCACAGCGAGGGCAACCGCCGTTTCAGCGCGGGAAACCCCTCACGCAGCGCGTGCGAGGAATGGCCCTTGAGCAGCTTCACCAGGCAGTGAATACCGAACTGCGGGTCACAGCCAACGAGCAGATGCACGTGCTCGGGCATGACCGCAAGCTCGAGGCGTTCCTGCCCCCAGCGTTCGATCTGCTTGGCAAGCATCGTTTTAAGTCGTTCATCTATCAGCGGCTATCAGCGGCACGCGTACCTTGCGCCGCTACTTCGGGCACAAGACGACGTGATACCAGCAGACGTAGACGACGTTGTTGCCGCTTCGCCTGTTGCCGATGCAAGCAGTATACTACAGTAGATGACATGCTGTCACCTATGGTGACCAATCGCCGCCTGCGGGCGGCCCGCCTTGCATCCCCATGCCTAAAGGTAGGGGGCTTCAGCCGGGATATATGCTAACAAACCCCGAAATCGAGACGTGTGACTCCGCTTGAACAGAGCCTCGGCGGGGGTTTTGATAGGACCTTCTAAGTTCTCCCTCAGCGGTCAGCACTTCCCCCTTCCGTCCCAGGGGGCCGATCTCCCCCGCAATCGCCGTGATTTCCCAAAAACGGCCCCGCGCAACACCAAAAAGCGGAAGGAAACGGAAATCGCGTAGACTAGGCGGCAGAGCCTCGCCCGAAGACGAGCGGAGTGCCAGAAAGGATCACCCGTCAACAACCCCCCCGGCTTTTAGCCGTGGGGCTTGCAGCTACCCCGCGCGGGGTGACGCCAGAGGCCGGTTGACTGCGGCCCGATACGGTTCTTTTCTGCTGATGGTGCTTGCAGCATTAGGGTCTGCGTTCATGCTCCTGCCACCTCGCTGGCAAAGGAATCGGTCTTGAGACGTGCGGTTGGCCTTCTCACCGTGCCCACAAGCGGAGCAGGTCCGGCTGGTGTTCCTGGGATCAACCAGATGCCCCGGGATGCCGGCCCACGCCGCCTTGGAGGTGATGTACCGACGCAATTGGAAGAAGGCCCAGGAATGTCGCTCATGGCGATGTTCGTGTCGAACCGTGACCCGCTCACGAATCCCCGACAGGTCTTCGAGGGCGAGTGCCTTGCCCGATACGGCGGCTTTTCTCACCAGGGCTTTCGAGAGGCCGTGGTCGACCTCCTGCTGGAAGCGACGTTCGCGGCCCACATTCTTCCTGAGGCGGCGCTGCGCGTTCTTGGTGCCGACTTCCTGGAGTCGCTGACGGCGCAGGTGGGAGTGGTTGCGTGCGGTATGGATCAGGGCACCGGTGCACTGCTCGCCCGCGCGAGCGGTAGCGAGGTTCACGATGCCCAGGTCTCCCCCCAGGATAGCCCCGGTCACGGAGCGGTCCAGGGCTCCGCGGCGCTGGGTGATGTGCAGCTAGGAGAGGCCCGCGCGCCAGACCAGATCAGCCCCGCCAACCTCCCACACCGGGTCGACCAACAGCTCCTGTTGACGCGGACCGCGCAACAGGCGGCAGACGACACGTCCATCCCGGGTGTTGAGGGAGACGCGATCCAGGCGCATGCGGCGAGCGGTGCGTGCGTCGTAGCGGACGCTCCCACGCGGCCCGCAGTGCGGGCACGTCTCGCGGCGCTTCGCCTTGACGGCTTTGCTCGCTTCAAGGGCCTTCGCTCGCGCGCACACGGCCAACTGAGCGCCCAGCCCGTAGGTCAGTCGCGTCTCCCCATGCACACGATGGTGGGCCGTATTGCTGTTGGTGATCCCCGCATCCCAGCACACCCGCGCGATCCAGGTCGCCGCTTCGTTGAAGGCGCGCTGCGTCGCGGACAGAACCGTGTCATGGCCGTCAACGTCCAGCTTGCAACAGACGGTACGAGTGAGCGTTTTGTTCATGAGAAGATGAGAGCAAGAAGATGAGAGCACAGGTGTTCGACACCTATCAAGCGGTCGTATTAACGAAAGGAGACGGCGCTTCCACCCCATACCTGAAGGCAGGGGTATCCGCGCCGAAGATTTGATGAGCACGGCAAAGCCAACCCGCGCGGCCTTCGCCCACATCGTGGCGGCGCTGCCGGCGACGGTGCCCTTCGTGCCGCCAGAGGCCATCGAGCGCCGCATCGGGTATCCCCTCACCCTGCGCCTCGGCGCCAACGAGAGCATGTTTGGTCCCGCGCCCCGCGCCCGCGACGCCATGCTCGCCGCCGTTGATCGCATCGCCCTGTACGCCGATCCAGAGGGGTACGAGCTGCGCGCCGCGCTCGCCGCCAAGCTCGGCGTCGCCATCGAAAACGTCAGCATCGGCAGCGGCATCGACGACTTCCTCGGCCTCGTTGTCCGCGCCTTCCTCGATCCCGGCGAGTCCGCCGTCACCACCCTCGGCGGCTACCCCACCTTCAACTACCACGTCGCCGGCTTCGGTGGTGTCCTCGAGCGCGTGCCCTACCGAGACGATCGCAACGATCTCGAAGGCCTCTCCGCCGCCGCTCACCGCACCGGCGCCAAGCTGGCTTACCTCGTCAACCCCGACAACCCCAGCGGCTCCTGGCACGGCGGCGAGGCCGTGCAGTCCTTCCTCGACTCTCTCCCCGGCGGCTGCCTGCTGCTGCTCGACGAGGCCTACCACGAGTTCGCCCCGCCGGGCACCGTCCCCCCGCTCGACGCCGGCGATCCGCGCATCGTGCGTGTCCGCACCTTCTCCAAGGTCTACGGCATGGCTGGCGCACGCATCGGCTACGCCCTCGCCGCGCCCGAGACCATCGCCACCTTCGACAAGGTTCGCCACCACTACGGCGTCAACCTCGTCGCGCAGGCGGGCGCGTTGGCCTCCCTCGCCGAGGATGACTTCGTCGCGGGCGTCGTCGCCGAGGTCGCCCGTGGCCGCGACGAATACGCCGCCCTCGCCCGCGAGTTGGGCCTCACCCCGCTGCCCTCCGCCACCAACTTCGTCACCATCGACGTTGGCGGCGTCGATCGCGCCAAAGCACTCGTCGCGACGTTGGCCGAACGCGGCGTCTTCATCCGCATGCCCGGCGCCGCCCCGTTGGATCGCTGCATCCGTGTCACCGTCGGCACGGCGGAGCAGCGTGCCGCCTTCGCCCCCATCTTCCGCGACGTACTCGCCGAGGTACCCCAGGCGTGATCGCGCTCCCCCATCCGTTCGACTAGGGCAAGAAAAGTCGGGCGGCGCCCGTCGTGGTGGGATAGCGTGAACACCGGGGGCAGCGGAGGCATGAGCTGGCAAGATCGGATGAACCGCGCCATCGCCTGGATCGAGCTGCACCTGAGGGACGTGATCGAGTGGGACGTCGCCGCGCGCGAGGCGTACTGCTCACCCTTCCACTTCCTCAGGATGTTCGAGGTGATCACCGGCATCACCACTGGCGAGTACGTGCGACGGCGTCGCCTGAGCCTGGCCGCCATGGACCTCGTCACCGGCGATGCCAAGATCATCGACCTTGCCCTGCGCTACGGCTACGACTCGCCCGACGCCTTCGCCAAGGCGTTTCGCAAGCTCTTCGGCTGCACGCCAACCGAGGCGCGCAGGCCCGGCGTCCGCCTCCGCTCCTACCCACCGATCACCTTCACCATCACCCTGCGAGGAGGCCACGCCTTGGAGTATCGCATCGAAACGAAATCGGCCTATCAGCTCACCGGCCTGCCGCTCCGCGTCAGCACCGTTGACCGGCTCGACCAACTGGTCCCCGCCGGGAGTGAGATCGGCGTCGCCGGCGTCATCGCCGAGGTTGACGACAAGGCCGAGACCTTCACCTACTTCATCGCCGTCGAGACGCCCAGCGACCGCTCACAGCTCCCCGACGGCTGCCGCGACGTCCTCATCCCCGCCGCCACATGGGGCATCTTCGACGCGCGCGGCCCGGTCCCCGGCTCCATCGTCGACCTCATGCCGCGCATCTTCAACGAATGGTTCCCCACCGCCAGCTGGGAGCACGCCAACGGCCCCGAACTGGAGGTCTACCCCACCGGCAACACCCAATCTCCCGACTACCGCTGCGAGGTCTGGATTCCCTTGCAGAAGCCCTCCCACTGACCCACACCACCCTATTCCCGGCACTCCCCAGGCTCGGCTTGATCTGTCGCGGTAGCCGCGCGATATGAGGATTCCCCAGTGCAGGGTAACCGCGATGCAACCTTGCCCGTACTGTAGCATGGTTCAACCGCGCGAGCAGCGATAGTGCTGAGCTTAGGCTACAAGCGGCGTCGTCCCACTGGGAGCGTCGGCCTACGTACTGGCGACGGATGCACCGCTGCTGCTACACTGAGGACTCGCAGAGCCTGGCTGGGGCGTGTTGCGGATAGGATGGGGATGGCATGAGCACGACCTGGAATGTGGAGTCGCTCGTCGGCGCCTACCTCGGCTCGTGCCTGCTCGAGCGTCCCCTTGGCGTCGGCGGCATGGGTGCCGTCTACCTTGCGCGGCAAGAGCGCCCGCACCGCCAGGTCGCCGTCAAGGTGCTGCGGCCCGAGGCGGCGGGCGGCCCGCATGGTGAGTCGATGTTCCTGGCGCGCTTTCGCCGCGAAGCCGACGCCACCGCCTCGCTCGACCACGGCAACATCGTCCCCATTTACGAATTCGGCGAGCACGACGGCATCGCCTATCTCGTCATGCCGTACCTCAGCGCGGGCTCGCTGGCCGATCTCCTCAAGCGCAACGGCCCGCTTTCCGTCGAGCGTGCCCTCGCCTACGTCGCGCAGATCGGCGCCGCGCTCGACTACGCCCACGCGCAGGGCATCATCCACCGCGACGTCAAGCCGTCCAACGTCCTGCTGCACCCCGACGGACGCCTACTGCTGGCCGACTTCGGCATCGCCCGCCCCCTCGACCGCGCCGATCCCGCCGACGCGCTGGAATACGATGACGGCGAGGCCGACAACTCCACGCTGACGCGCGGCGGCGCGATCCTCGGCACGCCGCAATACATGGCGCCTGAGCAGATCACCGGCGATCCCGTCGGTCCCGCGACGGACCTCTACGCGCTCGGCGTCCTCGCCTACACGCTGCTGGCCGGGCATCCGCCCTTCGACGGCGGCACCGGCGAGCTGCTGCGCCGTCAGGTGGGTGAGCGCCCACCCTCGCTCCGTCCGCTGCGCCCAGACGTCTCGCCGCGGATGGAGGCCGCGCTCTTCCGCGCGCTCGCCAAGCGCCCGGAGGAGCGTCCCCGCAGCGCCGGGGCCTTCGCCGCGTCCCTGCGCGACGCCGCGGTCGCCGGTCAGACGCGCACGGGCCGCTCCGCTCTGTCGAGCCTCTCCCTCAACGATGCGCCCGCGCGCGGCAGCCGTTCGGGCACGTTGCGCCCGTTCGCACTTCGCCCACCCGAGAGCGCCTTCGTCCGCGCCACGACGGCCGGCCCCGCGCGGCCATCCTCCACGCGCCAGAACGACGAGGCCGACGACGACGAGCACGACGCCCCGACCATCTATGACGGCGTCTTCGTCGAGTCCTATCCACGCGGTGGCACGGACGCGGGTGGAGGCCCGCCGCTCTGGCCGGGACTCGACACCCTAGGTGGGGGTCCGCCCGAGAACCCACAGCGCGGGGGTCAGCGCCGGCTGCTCATGATGGCGGGCGGCGCACTGATCGCCCTCGTGCTGCTCGCCGCGCTCATCGCCGCCCCCGGCCTCTTCTCGCACTCCGCCGACCTTGGGCATGCGTCGGCTTCGGCCACGAGCGCAGCCACGGCAACGGCGACCGCGACGACCACACCGACGCCCAGCCCCACACCAATCGGCAACTGGCTGCGCCTCTCCACCAACTCGGTCAATCTCACCTGCAGTAGCGACTCACGACAGGCCAAAGTTACCCTGACGAATCGAGGCCTGAAGTCGGTCAGCTGGGCCGCCCAGGACAGCGGCCCTGGCTTCTTCGCCAATGGCATCTCGGTGAAGCCGACGCAAGGGAGCCTGCGGTCGGGGCAGAGCACCACCATCACGCTCACCGACGACAGCAACAACATCCTCGCCAATGGCAGCGGAACGCTCATCTTCCGAGCCTCCAACCCCGACGCCGGCTCGCCCGCCACCCTCGACTACACGAGCCAGGGCTGCTGAAATGCCCTCACCTCCCAACACCCTCTCCCGCGAGGAGAAGGGGTGCCTACTCGACTCTCCGAATCGCTCGCGCAGGTTGATCGGATGCGATCGAGCACATCGCCGAGACTCTGAGAGAGCTCGACGTTCGTCGCGCGGAGGATGTGCAATCCCAGTCCAGCAAGCACCAGATCGCGCTCGCGGTCAGAGTCAGGTTGCAAACGATGGACCTCACCATCGATCTCAACGACCATGTGCGCGGTGTGACAGTAGAGGTTGGCGATAAAGCCATTCAACACCTGCTGACGGCGAAACCGCAGGCCGTCGAGGCGATTTCCGCGCAGATGGTGCCACAGGATGCGCTCAGCCTCCGTCATCTCCCGCCGCGGCCCACGTGATCGCTGCATCTTGCCCGGCGACACCGCCTGCCCACGCAGCGGGTGATGCTCGGGCACAACATGCCGTCCTATGCTTCGGTCCCCACACCTGTCGCATCGCCGCGCAGTCGCTCTGCCTCCCCGTCTATCTGTGGGAGAGGGGGCCGAGAGGTGAGGTTCCTCGCCACCCACGGACCGGCGACGAGGAGGACGGCCGAGAACCAGAGCGCGATCGGCGCGCCGTAGAAGCGCCCGAAGACGAGCGAGCCGAGCCAGCCGCCGAGCAGCCCCGCCAACGCGCCCCCGGCGAGCAGCACGCGCCAGCGCGGCGCGACGGACGCGGCGGGCCACGCCCGTGCGCCGCGGACGACGAGCGCGACGATCAGGCCGAGCGCGGCCCAGAGCAGCAACAGCACGAACATGACGGCTACCTCCCTGAATGAGCCTGAATAGGCCGACGCTACGAGGCGGGCCCGAGCAGCTCGGACATGATGATGAAGAGGCCCCAACTATCGTGCAGCACAGGCCCTAAGCCCTGCGAGTATTTCACATAGACGTGCTGGAAGATGCCGAACTCGGCGTAGTCATGGGATTGCCCTACCTTCGCCAGCGCGGCGTCGAAGTCGCGCGACTCGGTGAAGGGCACGTACTGATCAGTGCGGTCATGCAGCAAGTAGATCGGCGCGGCGACCTGCGCATAATAGCTGCGCGGCGAGAGTTGATCCAGCCGGGCGCGCATCGCCGGGGAGAGCGCCGCGAGATTCGCCTCCACCTGTTGCGGTTGGTCGCCGGCGAGCAGGTGATACGCCGCCCGCGCGGGCGCGGAGAGCTGCGCGAGTTGCCCCGCCGTCATCGGCCAAAACGTCTCCTTCTGGAAGGCGTTCGCCAGCACGGTCGCCTCGCTGGCCGGCAGCGTATCGCCGATGGCGTGTGAGAGCACGCACGCCGGCACCTCATTCGGATTCCACGCCTGCAACGTGCCGTCCACGTCGAGGGCGTGGCGCCCGAAGTCGCGCAGCACATCCCCAGCATCGTAGAAGCCGCCGAAGAGCATCAGGAACTGCACGCGATCGCGGATGGCGGGGTCGGCGGCGGCGATCACCGATAGCGCGCCGCCCGCGCTGATGCCCAGGAATCCCACCCGTCTCGGATCGACGCCGGGCCAATGCTCCAGCGCGAGGAAGGCTTGCAGCGCCGCGTCGCCGTCCTGCGGCGCGAGATCGAGCTTGATCAGCGTGTCGGTGGTCATGTTCATGGTGACGATGCCGGAGCGCGCCAACGCTTCGTCGATCGTGCGCAACTGGAGGTCGTTGCGGTTGTCGCCGACGCCGGGGATGATCACCACGCCCTCGCGTCCCCCCGGCACGAGGGGATCGGGCGTCGTCGGCGCGTAGACGTCCAGGTAGACCGTGCCGCCCTTCGATTGCACCGTGGCGGTCGTATGCCCGATTGGCTCGCCGGAGATGAGCAGCGGCGCGGGCTGCTTCTGCGTGACGAGCGCGGCGAGCAGCATCGCGGAGCGTGCGTCGGCGCGTCCCCCCGGCGTGAGCGAGATAAACGCGCTCGCCAGGACGATCAGCAGCAACAGCGCGCGGAAGCACCAGATGCGGATGCGGGTGCGCAGTCTGGGGCGAGCGGACGACCGCGTCCGCGGCGATTCGTCATGCACGGCGAGCGGCGCCGGATTTGGCTCTACCATGAGGGATACTCCTCTATGTTGCGCCCACGCCGCGCGCGCGGCGCCAGCGGGAACAGTCCGAGTATGCCGTGAAACGAGCGAGAAGCCCACGCACAACTCATACAGATGCGCAGCGAGCGTACCACCGCAACGCTGGCGCGGCGGTTGCCGTATTCTCCTTGTGAGGGTGGCGCAGTTGCGCCGAGAAAGGATACGACGCCATGCGCTATCAGTTGCAGCACAAGCTCTTCGCCCTCGGTCGCAGCTACACCATCGCGGATCAGAACGACATCCCGCGCTTCCAGGTGCAGAGCCGCGTGCTCAGCCTGGGTCGCCACCTCACCTTCACCGATCTCGCCGGCAACGAGCTGGCCACACTCCAGCAGCGCATCATTGCCCTCCGCCCGACCTACGAGATCACGCGGGCCGGCATCGAGCTGGCGGAGGTGAAGAAGCGGCTCTCCTTCCTCGCCGAGCACTTCACCGTGGACATCCCCGGCCCGCATGACTACGACGTGCAGGGCAACATCTGGAACCACGAGTACGGCTTCTACCGCGACGGCCAGCAGGTAGCGCAGGTCTCGAAGCAGTGGTTCTCGCTCACCGACGTCTACGGCGTGGATGTCGTCCCCGGCGAGGACGACATCCTGATCCTCGCCAGCACCATGGTGATCGATCTGATCAACGAGGACCGCGAGCGGCACGACTGAGACCACGTGGGGGCGGGGCGCGCGGGCGCGGGGCGCGGGCGGCGAATGGATCGCGCGCCGCCGGACCTGCGGCGCGAGTGCGGCAGAGGAGGAGGACGCATCACGCGGTGTCCATCGTGCCACAACCGGAATACCGGGTGTATGACGCGTCCACCGATGTGATGGATCTGACCACGTCGCTTCGCGTGACGCAACGGCAGCATGATGGCACGGCAGTCGGATCAGCGCAATGCAGTGAGCGAGAGCGCCTGGCTGAGCGCGACAGCAGTCTGGCGGGAAAGAAGAGACGCTAGGGGGGTCATGGCTACCAATCCGCGTCAACGAGCACGCATGCATCAACTGCGGCATCTGCATGGACCTGTGCCGGTGCGCTGCCTCGACATGACGAGGCCCACCGAGCCGGGGGAACTCGCTACCGCGTCCAGCGGCTCAGCCTATCCCGGAGTCAACGGGCTCCGAGCATGGATGATGCTCTCGCCGGTCCAGGTCGCGATTGCATCGGCTGTCAGGTCTGCGCGCAGGAATGCCCGACAACGCGATCACCATCCAGGGCGGCGTCGCCGAGGTCGCGCTGGCCAGCGCGGCATCGTCCGCCGTGCCGCCGGCGGACGGCGGCAGCGCTCGACGCACCCGCGCCACGCCGAGGAGCGGGCGAGATCCCCTGGGGCGAGCGGGACGCCTGGCATGTTGCCGAGCGCACCTCGCCTGGCAGACTACCGCACGTGGCTCGGGAGCGCCGGAAGACTGCGCGCGCCTTGCCAGGCGGCGTGCCCCGTCGGCACGAACGCAGCCTCTACGTCAGCCTGATCGCCGAAGGCCGCTACGATGAGGCGCTGCGCGTCGCCTCCGAGCCGAACCCGTTCCCCTGCATCTGCGGTCGCATCTGCACCGCCCCGTGTGAAGACGTGTGCGCGCGGCGAGTTCGATGCCCCGATCGCCATTCGCGATCTCAAGCGATTTGTCACCGACAACGGTTCGCCATGGAAGCGCACCGTGCATCCGCCGCTTCACCAGCACGCGGAGAAGGTCGCCATCGTCGGTGGCGGGCCGACGGGGCTCAGCGCGGCGTATACCTGCGCGGCGCGGCTACGGCGTGACCATCATCGACGCCATGCCGGTCGCCGGCGGCATGCTGGCGATCGGCATCCCGGACTATCGCCTGCCGCGCGTCGAGCTCAATCGCGACCTCGACGCCATCCGCGACCTCGGCGTGACCTTCCGCCTGAACACGGCGGTCGGCCGCGACGTCGAGCTGACCGAGCTACAAGCCGAATTCGACGCGGTGTTGCTGGCGGTCGGCGCGCAACAGAGCCAGCGCCTTGGCGTGCCGGGCGAAGCGTTGGAGGGTGTCATCCCCGCCACGACGTTCCTCAAGCAGTTCAATCTCGAGCCCGACACGCAGCTCGCAGGCGTCGTCGCCGTGGTGGGCGGCGGCAGCACGGCGATGGACGCGGCCCGCTCGGCCCTGCGCGCGGGCGCGAGCGAGGTCCACATCCTCTATCGCCGCAGCCAGGCCGAAATGCCCGCGCAGCAAGACGAGGTGCAGGCCGCCGTGGAGGAGGGCATCCACCTGCACGAGCTGGCGGCGCCCGTGCGCATCGTCGGGGGCGACCGGGTGACGGCGATCCGCTGCCAACGCATGACGCTCGGCGAGCCCGACGCACAGGGTCGGCGTAGGCCGGTGCCCGTCGCGGACGCCGAGTTCGACGTCCCCTGCGACCGCGTGCTCGTCGCCGTCGGCGAGGCGCCCGATCCGTCGTTCTTGCCGCAGGGCACCACCGTCGAGGTCGCCGCGTGGGGCGGCCTGCTGATCAACCCCAAGACGCTCGCCACCGGCGCGCCCGGCGTCTTCGCGGCGGGCGACGTCACCTACGGCCCCAAGACCGTGATCCACGCCGCGGAGCACGGCAGGTTGGCCGCGCGGTCGATCCACGCCTACCTGCAGAAGCTGCCGCCCGACGCGATCACCGAGCTGCCCGAGGACGAGTACGAGACCCACTCGACGCTGCCGAAGGGTGGCGCCGTCTCGGTCGATCTGCGTCCCACGCCCCGCGCCGAGATGCCCTTCAAATCCGGCGTGGCGCGCGATAGAAAGCAGGAGTTCGCCGCGGGCCTCAGCGAAGACCAGGCCAGGCGCGAGGCGTCCCGCTGCCTGCGCTGCGATCTCGCCTATCTCTGTCCCACCATCCACGTCGTCGGCAGGCGCGAGCAGGCGTCCGCCGGGTCCGCGCAGTAGCAGTCGCGCCGCTGTTCCCTTGGGAGGTTTCCTGCATGGTCATCGCGAGCATCGCACCGCAAGACCTGACCAACTCCATCGTCGACGCCATCAACGGCGGCGGCGAGCAGTTCCTCGAAGGGACGCTCGCCGCGGTCCTGCCGATCATCTGGCTGGTGATCCTCGGCCTGCACCTCGGCCGCCCCTACCTCCTCGACATGATCGACCGCTTCACGTTGCGCCTCGGCGCCGACCTGCTCTGGCTGATCTACGTCGGCCTGCGCGACCTCCTGATCGTCTCCGGCGTGATCATGAGTTTCATGTTCTTCTTCCCCGACGTCGTCGTCACCGATGCCCTGCCGCTGACCGGCGGCCTCGCGGCGGCGTGCCTCTTCGGCGTCCTCCTCATCAAGCTGATGGGCGACCCGGACCAGAACGCGCGCAGCTACAAAGCCGTCACGTATCTGCTGGCGCTCGGCGCCGCCTTCTACTTCGTGCCCTACCTCTTCGGCGTGCAGGCCAACGCCGTCGTCACCGGCAACTTCCTCAACGTCAGCAACTTCCTCGTGACCAACACCAACCCATTCTGGGCCGTCGGCCTCGCCTACGTCTCGATCGGCTTGCTGGCCCTCATGGGCGCCATCGCGGCGTTCTACGCGCTGCGCACCGGCGGCAGGCCCGAAGACGAGGCGGAAGCGCCCGTCGTGGCCGTCCGCTAGGATGCGCCGTCACCGAATGAACGACTGTGCTCGTAGAGAGCAAGAGGAGCCTCGCAATGACGCCCGACCAACTGACCCAAGCCCTCACCCAAGCGCTCGTCCAAGGCGGTTCGACCTGGTTGATCGCCACCATCGTCGCCTTCCTGCCCGTCCTCTGGACGATGACCCTGGTGCTGCACCTGGGCCGGCCCTACGTGCTGCGCACCCTCCGCCGCTGCGGCCTGCGCCTCGGCGCCGACATCTGGTGGATGACCTACCTCCTGATGCGCGACGCGCTCATCGTGCTCACCTTCGCGCTCAGTTGGGTCTTCTTCCAGCCAACATCGTGGCCAACAATCCGCTGCCCCTGACCGGCCCCATCGCCGCGCTCTGCCTGCTGCTGGCGCTCGCCGTCAAGATGGTGCGCCGCGTGGACGACGACCTCCAGGCCTATCGCCTGGCGACGGTCTTCCTCGTGCTCGGCGCGACGCTCTACTATCTGCCGCAGGTCTTCGGCGTCGAGGCGGCGAGCCAGGTGAACCTCTCGTGGTTCGCCAACAACACGGTGAGCAACGCGAATCCCTATTTAGCGTTGGTCATCATGTGGGTCTCGCTCGCGTGCGCCGCGCTCATCGCCGCCTGGCTCTTCGTCCGCGCGCTCGCCTCGGCCAATCGACTGATGGCCAAGCGCACGCCGGTCCGGGTGCGCGAGACGGTGGGCGTCGCCTCTCACTAACGGCTCCCGCCGGCGACCAGCAACCAGTTCAGGTCACTATTTGGCGCGGCGCGCGGCAGCATAGAGCGCGGCGTCGAGGGCGGTGGCGCCGAGGGCCAGCGCGCCGAGCCCGATGAAGCGCCAATTGCGCCAACCCGTGCCCGCCGCCCAACCGATGGCGAGCGCATCGCCCCCATCCGTCAGTGTGCGCGCCAGCAGCCACGGCGCGAAGTTGCCGCCATGCGCCGCCGCCGACCAGAGGCCCATGCCCATCACTGCGTCGCGCACGCCGAGCGAGCGCATCATCGAGGCTGCGCCCGCGTCCGGCGCCGTCAAGCCGAAGATCCGCGCGAACTGTCGCGGCGCCACCAGTGGCGGGATGCCGAAGGCCAGCGTCGCCAGGCCGAGCCCCAGCGCGGCCCGCCGCAGTTGCTCTTTTTCGAGCGTCACCATCCGCATCGACTCCCCCTTGTCCTCCCGAAACCGTCACGCGCCCGCGCCAGATCGTACGACCGCAGCACCAATCGCGCCACGCAGCCCGCACGCCGCCGGCAAGTCGCCGCGCACCCCGGCCCGTGTCGGCGCACGGCAGCCCGCTCCGCGACAGAACGTCGCGCCGGCGCCCATGCAGCGCCGCGCCAGACGCTAACCCAGGCCGCTCGCCTTTCGGGTGACGAACCTGCTAGCCGCCGCAGTTGGCATGCATTCTGCGCCAAGATGAATCAACGCGCCTACGGCGAGGTGCGAAGCCGTGGACACTGGTCGCCGAGGCACCTCCTCACAAGCAGGTGAGGGGGATTCCCATGGTTCACAGATTTGAGAGCAGGGTAGAGGCATGGGCTGCCCCGCACCTGCGCTGGCGGTGGCTCACCGCAGTGATCGTGTCGGCGCTCGTGGCCGTCAGCCTGATGGTGACGATGGTGCTGCCGCCGTATGGCAATACCGCGCTCAAAGCGGTTTTCATCATGATCTTCGGTCTCATCGCCATCGTCTGCACGCTCTTCACCTTCTTCAGCCTCATCGAAGGCGACGACCACCCCGAGCTCACCTAGCCGCGCGATCCGGCGACACGACCGCTCGCTCCATTCTAGCGAGGGGTCTGCGCTCTCAGCCAACCGCGACACGCGAGCATTTCGCGCCGCAGAATACCAGCACCCCCTGCGCCTTCCGGGGGAGCGTTGGAGCAAGAAACGTCCACCGGAGCGACGCAGGGGGTGCCCGTCACGAACGGAGAGCGGTGGTGCGGCGGCTTAGCCGCGTCGCGCTCCCCTACGGGCAGAGGTCTTCTGCGAAGACGCCCGCGCCGCCGCCGCTTTCGGCGCCGGACCCTTTGTGGCGGCAGCTTGTTGCGCCTGTAAGCGCTGCTCCTTCGTCATCATGCGACGGATCTGCCCATCTTCCAGCTCAATCTGGAGATCGGCCTGTCTGGCGATGCCGAGGTCGTGCGTCACGACGATCACCGTACGCCCCTCCTTCGCCAGCTCGCGCAGCAGCTCCACGATGCGCTTGCTGTTGCGCGTATCGAGGTTGCCGGTCGGCTCGTCGGCCAGGATCACCGCGGGATTATTCGCCAGCGCCCGCGCGATGGCGACGCGCTGCTGCTGCCCACCGGAGAGCTTGCCGGGGCGGTGATGCTGCCGATCGGCGTCGATGCCCACCTGCCCCAACAGCCCCCGCGCCCGCGCAACCTGCTCCGCGCGCGGGACGCCCGCCACGTCCATCGGCAGCATCACGTTTTCCAGCGCCGAGAGGTTCGGCACCAGATGGAACGACTGGAAGACGAAGCCGACGCGGCTGCGGCGGAACTTATTCAACTCGCCGCTTGACAGCTCCGTCACCTCCACGCCGTCCACGAAGAGCCGCCCCTCGGTGGGCTGTTCCAGGCTGCCCAGCAGGTACAGCAGCGTGGACTTGCCGCAGCCACTCGGCCCCACGATCGTCACGAACTGCTGCGGCGCGCAGGAGAACGAGACGTTGTCCACGGCATAGACAATCTCGTCGCCGTCCTGGAAATGTTTGCTCAGCCCCTCGGCGACGATGGTGTATTCCACCGGACTGGACGACTCCGGCTGTTCATCGTCAGCCTCGTCCGTCTCTTCGGTATCTAGCTCGCCCTCAATGGCTTCGTCCTCGACGACCTCGCCATCATCAAGCGTCTCATCTACTTCATCGCCGTCGAGCATCGTGTCTTCGGCGTTCACATCGGCCTGCATACACGGTCCTTTCTCCGCCTCGCGCGAAACGCCTAGTCGGCTCGCAACACCTCTGCCGGCTTGATCCGCGCGACGTACCACGCGGGGATGATGCTCGCCACCACCGCCAGCGCCACGCCAAGCGCCAGCACCACCAGCAGCGAGCCAAAGGAGAGTCCCGCCGAGAACGGCGTCTGCGAGGCAGCCGCCGCGCCGCCGCCGAAGGCCGCGAAGCGTCCGCCGACGAAGCCGCTGGCCGGGGTGTTGGAGATGTTGAACTTACTGGCGAGCGTGCTGCCGAGGAGCGCCAGCAACACCAGCGCCACCACCGCCGCGATGCCGCTCAGGCTGAGCACCTCAGCGGCGAACTGGCTTACCACCTGCCAGTGCGAGGCGCCGATCGCCTTGAGCAGCCCAATCTCCCGCACGCGCTCGCGCACGATCAGCATCACCGCGAAGAGGATCACCAGCGCCGACGTGATGATCGAGACGATCAGCGTCGTGAGCATGTTGCCCTGCGCGTCCTTCAGCGCCGTCAGCGTCGAGGCGTTCAGCGATGCCTGCGATGTCACGTCCACGCCGCTGCCCAGCGCCGACTTCAACGCGCTGACGACGGAGTCTACCGTGCTGTCGTCCGCCGCGTAGGCCGTCACCGACGAGACGCCGGAGATCTTAAAGACCGTTTGCGCCGTCTGGAGCGGGATGATGATCGAGTCGTCGCTGAAGGTAGACCCCGTGGTGAAGAGGCCGACCAGCGTGAACTTCGTGCTCTCCATCGTGAAGGTCGAGCCGACCTTCAGCCCGTTCGCCGAGGCCAGCGAGGCGCTCATCAGCGCGACATCCGCCGTCGTCCCGGAGGTCTTGAGGTCGCGCCCGCTTGAAAGCTTCGCCACCGAGCCAGTCGAGAGCGTGTAGATAGATTGCCCCGGCATCAGGCCATAGATCGAGGGCGCGATCGTGCCGTTGTCGTTGAACCTGTTGAAGCCGCCTGGGAAGCCACCACCGCCCGTGCCCGTACCGCCGTTCCCGTTATTCGATTGCGCCGCAACGTTGCCCTTGATGTCCGTGCCGGTATACTGCTGCGATATCGCTTCGGAGACGCTGACGACCCCGCTCGTGGAGGTGATCGTCTTGACCTGATCCGCCGTGAGCGTGCCCGTGCCGCCGAACGGCCCGAACGAGCCAGCGACCCGCACGTCGATGCCGTCGCCGATCGAGGCGCGCGCCGTATCGAGGCGCTGCTGCGCGCTGGCGTTCAGCGCGAACATCGCCGCGACGAACATCAGGCTCGTCCCCAAAATCGCGACGACGAGGACGAGCCGAATCGGGCTGCGGAGCACGTTGCGCACCCCGCGAAGAATCGTTCCCATAGCAACCGGACCTCTACTTCTGGATTCGCCTCGCGCCTATGATGTCGCCGTCGCGGTCGCGGTCGCCCCGCTTCCCGACGTCAGCAGCGGATACTGCCCGTTGGCGACCTGCTGCTGCTGCAGGCTGTAGATCTGGTCGGCCTGCGCCTGCGTGAAGGTGCCGCTGCTCACCGCTGAGTCGAACCGCGCCTTCACCGCATTCAGATAGGCTGTGTTGACCGTGTCGATGGAGACGTTCTGCGCCGCGGCGATCTCGGCCACTGTCATCCCCTGCTGGAGATCGCCGGTCAGCGTGTCGGACGAGATGCCCAGCGCCTGGGCGACCGCCGTGGTAACCGCTGCGTTGCCCGCGCCGTTCCCGCCGGGGCCGAAGCCGCCCGGCGGATTGCCGAAGGTTGGCCTGCCGTTCGCCGTCGTGCTGCTCGTCCCACCGCCGATGACGTGGATGCCCAGCACGATGCCGAGGATCAGCACGACAAAGACGCCACCGGCGAAGACCCACTCGCGCGTCTCCTTGGACGACTTCCCCGCGAATGGTGAGCGACGCTGCCTACCTCGTGTGTGTGCCCGCGCTGGCCGTCGAGATTCCCCTTCATCCTCGTCATCGGGCTGCGCGGCTTGGCGATTGCTCACCGTCCGCGCCGTGGGGAGACGCGCCGGCGGATGCTGCGTTCCGCGCCTGCCCGTGACCTGTCTCGAGCTCATGTCCCCTCCGTCCCCCTTCTCTCGCGAGCGCCGCATCGTGCGGAACCGCGTTGAAATAGGCAGTGCGTCTCAAAGTGGCACGGTACCGGCGTTTCATGAGCGGATAATGATAAAAAGATTGGGAATCTCTCATCCTCGCGCCGCGACGCCGCTCACAGCTGCCTCATCCCGCTCTCTATCAGGGTTTCCTGCGGATATGAGCGCGTGTAAATAATTGATAAAGCGCCCCACGAGGCGCGGACGGGCATCCTGGGGACGCCTCA
Organism: uncultured Chloroflexia bacterium; assembly: GCA_963841205.1. Classification (GTDB taxonomy): domain Bacteria; phylum Chloroflexota; class Ktedonobacteria; order Ktedonobacterales; family JADMIN01; genus CAWAWP01. Next base: position 53,295 of record CAWJCH010000002.1, read on the forward strand.
CGCACGCGCCCACCCATCCAGTGGCCGGTTCACCACGGCAACCGGACCAACTCCTCACCACCCTCGACCATCCGCCGCTCCGCACCACACAATGCCCCCTCGCAGTGGGGAAATCGTTGGCTCGCCGCTCTGGCACGCAAGGTGCTTACACAAACGAGCGAGGGCAGCCTCCCTCAGATTTCCCGATCCTCACCCAGTTCTGTGCGAGTGAGGGCCGAGATCACGTAAGGAGCAGTCATCATGGAACCCGTAGGGCCTGTTCAACCCATGCAGCCCGTACAGCCCGAGCCCGTCTATCCGGACCGTCGCGTGCGCCCCCCCGCGTCGCCGAATTGGGGTACCTGGCGTGCGGCAAACTTCGTCTACATCGTCTTCGGCATCATCGAGGCGCTGATCCTGATCCGCTTCGTGCTGAAGCTCCTCGCCGCCAACCCAGACGCGGGCTTCTCCAATTTCATGTACAACGTCACCGCGCCGCTGGTCGCCCCATTCCAGGGCGTCTTCCCCACGCCGGCGAGCCACGGCTCCGTCCTTGAGATCGCGTCGCTACTGGCGATCGTCGTCTATGCGCTGATCTCGTGGGCCATCGTCCGGCTGATCGAGCTCGCCCAGCGCCCCCCCACCGTCGCCTAAAACGGCAGGGCGCCCGATTCCGCGCAGCGCCGGAGGAGGGGCTAATCAGCTCCTTCTCCGGCCGCTCGCCGTTCGGGGCAAGATGCGATCCCACCAGCGACCCCGCGAACGACCCCAGGAGCCTCGCCATGCCATCCAGCGACTCCACGCAAATGCCGAAGCAGCCGGCGACGCCGAACACCGCTGCCACCCCCCCGGCCGCCGCGCCCTCCGCGGGCGATGCCACCGCGCCGGCGCCCGTGCAGCCGGCGATGCCCGTTCAGCCAGGCACGCCCGTCATACCCGTGCAGCCCGCGGTTCCGCCGCTGCCCGTCACGCCCGCAGCGACCGCACAGCCGGTCGCCTCTGCGCTGCCGCCGCTGCCCCCGCGCGTGCTCGCCGTGCCGACCGACGGCGCGGTGCCCGCCGCTCCCGGCACACCCGTACAGCTCGTCACGCCGGTCGTCACCACGCCGACCGCCGCCATTCGCGTCTTCAACGTGCGGCGCGTCCTCTACACCATCCTCAGCGTCGTCGAGGTTTTCCTGGCGATCCGGCTGCTGCTGCGGCTCTTCGCCGCCAACCCGGACGCCGTCTTCTCGCGGCTGATCTACGCCCTCACCTTCCCGTTCATCGCCCCGTTCTCGGGCGTCTTCCCCGAGTCGCATGCCAGCGGCAGCGTCCTCGAAATTTCCACCATCCTCGCGATGATCATGTACCCGCTCTTCTGCTGGGTCATCGTGCGCCTCGTGCGCCTAACAAACGACCGTCGCCCGACCACGCCGATGACCAGCTAGCCACGTCCACGACAAAACGCGGGCGCTGCGCCTATCTGCCCCGCCCCCCGCCCTTCCCGCCTCATGCCACATCCCGCTCGCACGTCACCGCGCCCGCAGTGGACTGCAGTCCGCGTCCCCCGTGCGCCGGCACTGCCGCGCCGCAATCCCCGACGATCCCCCGCCCCGCACCCAACCGCTCTGACCTACCTGCGCGCGTCTCGACACGCCAACTCAGGTCGCCAATGACATCCAGAGAAGCCGCCAACCGCACCGCCCTGTGATTCCCCCTCTCCCGCTGGGGAAAGGGGGTCGGGGGTGAGGTCCCCCGCCGCAGGGGGTGCGGTCCCCCCTTGTATATTGTGAGCAAGGTTGAAAGCCTGTTTGAGCGTGGTCTGTGTGGCAGGTGACGGTCGGCGGCCCCCCGTTCGGCAGCGCTGACCGACGCAAAAAGCCGACCGCGCCGGCCTCTCGCGTTCGCACGGTCGATGGCTGAACTGCTGCGCCGCTGGCTCGAGCTGTCGTCCAGTGAGCGCCCATGGACCAGGGGACCGCGGGCGAGAGGCCAGCGCACTGCCAAACAGACGACGGAGACAGGGGGAGCGCCACCACCGAGCAGCGAGAAGGGGCAGCGCTTGGTGCCGCCAGGGGTTCGCGGTGTTGTGGGGATCGCTGTGGCCAAGCGGGCACATATGGTTTGCGCGCTCGAGGCCTCCAGTGGAGCGGTGCGCCAGGCTCCCAGCCGGATCGAGGCGACGGCAGAGGGCTCTGCACGGCTGCTGTCGTGGCTTGCTCCCTGGCACGCCGGCTAGGGGCAGGAGGCGATCCTGATCGGGTTGGAGGCGACGGGCGTGCGCTGGGAACCGCTCGACGACGCCCTCACCCAGGCCGGCTACACCGTCCTCGTGCTCAACCCGCGCCAGACCGCCGCCAGACCGCCGCCAGACCGCCGCCTGGGCGGCACGCCTGGGCTTGCGCGCCAAGACGGATGAGGCCGACGCCCTCACGCTGGCGCGTGGACTGCTCGCCGGTCTGGCACGCGCCAGTACGCTGCCTCCAGTACGCTGCCTCCAGTACGCTGCCTCCAGTACGCTGCCTGCCGAGGACCTCCAGGCGTTGCGCGAATTGACCCGCGCGCGTCGCGACTTGGTCCAGGCACGCACCGCGGCACGGCAACGACTGCAGGACGAACTGGTGCTGGTCTTTCCCGAGTTCCCACGGTTGCTCGTCGAGGTGCCCGGCCGCCGCTGACGTGGGCAGCCCTGACGTCTTGCCGGTGCGGAGCCGCTACGGCTCCGCACGGGATGTGGCGCAGGCCGAACTCGGAGCGCTGCGGGCAACGCCGGAAGCGGCCAGCGCCGGCCGCTGGAGCCAGGCCGAGGCAGCGACCCTCCAGCTGGCCGCCCGCACCTCGGCGGCCAGCACCCGCGCCGTTGCCGCCCGCGCCCTGGTCGTGCGCACGTTCGCGCAGCAGGTACGCCATCTGCACGTGCCGATCGCCGAGCTGCAGGCGGCGATCCCGGCCCTGTTGGAGGCGGACGCCGACGGCCAGCGCTTGCAACAGCTCCCGGGCATTGGCCCCAATGGCGCGGCGACGATCCGCGCGGAATGAGGCGAGATCAGCCGGTTCAGCAGTGTCGACGAGGTGGTGGCCTACGCCGGCCTCGACCCCGCACCCACCAAAGCGGGGCGTTCGGTGGCCAGAAACACCGCTCCACGCGTGGTCCCGGCGCCTTGCGCCACGCGCGCGCTCTGGCGGCCTTCGTCGCCGCACGCTGTGCTCCGCAGTGGCGCCTGCGCTACCAGCGCTTGCTCGATCGTGGCCGCGCCAAGAAGGAGGCATTCAACATCCTGGCCCGCGCACTCCTGCGCGTCATCTACCACCTGTTGCGCACGCGTGAACCCTACGATCCCGCGCTACTCAACCCAATATGAACTCTTTTAGATCGGGCGGTGGATGCGCAACGTCCAGTTCGCCGGGGTGTTCAGACTCGTCATCTCCACGTCCCACGTCTTGCCGCCGCTCACCTGCGTCCAGGCGTTCGCGCCTGCCGACGCGTTCGGCGACCAGCCATAGATCGGCATCGCCGCGTTGAAGAAGGCCGTCACGCTCGCCTCAGTCCCCGCGCTGCACGCCGGGATGTAGGTCGAGCCCGCCGCACCCTGGCCCATGCCGAACTTCGTCAGCGGCGGCAGCGGAATCGTCACGCCCGGCGCGTCGACCTCCGTAGAGACGTAGTTCGCGCCAGAGAACGTGCCGGGATCGCACGACGGCGCCACCACGCCCGAAGTGAGGAACACCTTGAAGGTGATCACGCCATGCCCGTTGTCGGTCACGCCGCCCAGCGAGAGCAGGTTGCCGTCCATAGAGATGAAGCAGCTATTGGCGGCGCACTTGCTCGCCAGCTGCCCGCCCGCCGGGAAGGTGTCCGACGGCCCCCAGCCGTAGAACAGGACCAGGCTGGTGAACGGCTCCGGCCCCTTCCCCGACTGCACGACCAACTGCGTCGTATTGTTCGGCGTGCAGCCGTCGTACTCATTTACCGTGTAGACGCCGGTCCCGCCGCCGGTGACGATCGGCGCCTTGCTCACCGTCCCCGTCGGGAACTCCATGTTCGGCAGCGTCAGCGTCGCCGCCCCGCTGAACCCCGGCAGCTGCGCGCAGGTCGTCACCGGGGCGGTCGTCGCCGTCGCCGTGGGGAGCGAGGTCGCCGTCGGCGTGCTCGTGCCGCCCGTAGTCGAGGTCGATGAGCTGCACGCCGCCAGCAACACCAAACACGGCAGCAGCGCCAGCCACAGCGTCACGCGGGCGCGGCCCCGCCAATCACTCGCCAGAATCATGGTCGTCTCTCCTCCAACGGAATGAATAAATGCCGGTAGATCCTCGCACCCAACGCGCACATCGCCCGTGGCGCTCGAGAGACATCAAGGCGAAGCGGCGGCGTTTGTCACGCCATGCTGTGCGGACCGCGCGTTATGTACGGTACGCTTGTACCGTACATAACGCGCCAAGCGAGGCGGCGTTCGTCACAGATCGCTCGTTCCGCCGTTGGGAAGCGAAGGAGGGTGACGCGAAGACGCCCCGGCGGACCCCTGCGAGCCAACCGGCGCGTCCATAGCAGCCCCATCCTTGGGACACGTGCCGCACCGCCGATCCTTCAGCGGAGTGTTGCAGCACTACACCCACCAGCGCCTAGCAGGATGCGTGTCGCGTGCCCGAGATTGGGCAGCCAGCGCGGACGCCCTCACCGGCGCAGCTCCCAGCCGGAAACGCAGGCTCGCCGGGCAGGTTTCCCCACCCGGCGAGGCCGCCACCTACAAGCGTCTTCATCGCGTCGCGACACGCATAGATAGATCGCAAGCTTGGGACGTTCCGCCCATCACGCCGCCTCGGTCACTGCGGTGGCTGTCGCCGCGCTCGCCGCCGACGCGGAGATCGTCCGCGCGTGCGAGGCGAGCGTCATCGTCGACACCATCACGAGGCGCCCACCATCAGCGCCACCCGCAGCACGCCGCTCTGTACGATCTCCCACGCCGCATGCTCATCGTCGTCACCCCATGCCCCACGCATCCACGCACTCTCACGCTGATACGTACCATCAGGAACGGCTGGCAGGCGATCATCGCGGCGCCCAGGAAACCTCCAAATGCTCCCAATGCTCCCAATGCCACTCAACTCCACCCAACGCCTTGACACGTCAGAACACATATTCTATCTTTCAAGTGGTGCCGCGCTCCTAGGCCTCCGACCACCCCTCTGCCCACTGCGTTTCCTCCGTCCCGCGCCTCCGCTCCCCGCCGCCTCCCTCCGGCGTTCCCCCTCCCTCGAAAGGACAACCCCTCATGATGACTCCCCTCGGCGCCAGCGCCTACCTCGACGTTCCCGCGTATCTCGGCGCCGCCACCAACCTCGAAACTGCCTCGCTCCTCGGCCTGAACACCACGCTCGTCGGCGGCTCGACCCTCGCCGCGGGCGCCACCTCGCTGCCCGTCGCCAGCTCCACCGTCTGGGCCGCCGGACCCCTCTGGCTGCTGGACGGCCCCTCCTCCGAGGTCTGCCAGGTCACCGGCTCCGCCGATGGCACGCACCTCACCCTCGCCGCGCCCGGCACGCGCTTCGCCCACGCCCCCGGCGTCTCCGTCAGCCAGGGCGGCGCCTCCGGCTCGCTCGCCGCCGCCATCCTCCGCGCCAGCGCCTGGATCGGGAACTACTGCCGCCAGGGCAGCGGCGCCACCGACCGCTCCCTCTTCGCCGCCGCCCGCAACGAACGTTGGGGCATGCCCTCGCTCCGCGCCTACCTGGACGGCGACGGCGTCCTCGTGATCCGCCCCGGCCACTTCCCGATCCAGAGCATCGCCTCCGTCGCCGTCGATCTCGGCCAGGGCCAGACGGTCAGCTTCGACGCCACTCAGGCCGGGCTATCCTCCAACGGTCGCCTCGTCGAGATCCCCTATCTGCTCTGGAGCGCGCCCTCGCCCGGCCAGTTACTCGTCCTCGAATCCGGCGGACTCTCGCGCAGCCGCCGCCAGTGGGCCACCCTCACCTACACCGCCGGCCTCACCCCCGGCGCCGTCCCGTACGACATCCAGCTCGCCTGCGTCTGGGTCACCAGCGTCTGGGTCACCAGCGTCTGGGTCACCAGCGAGCTGCTCGCCGAGCGCCGCAACCCCACCGGCGCCGCCACCGTCCGCCAGGGCAAATTCCAACTCGACGCCCGCCTGCGCGGCGACACCTCCGGCGACTCGATCCTGCTCCTGCAAGCCAAGCGTGCCCTCGACCCCTACCGCGACCTCGCCATCTAGCCGCGTGGTGCTTTCAGCTTCTCACGTAGCGTCAATACAGACGGACTTCCGCCGTAGGAATAGCATAGGGACATGACGCTTCACGGGGAACATGCTGCCCTGAAGGCGCAGGTTGCTGAGTTGCAAGCCCGGCTGGCCAAGGACAGTCACAACAGCGGCAAACCGCCGTCGAGCGACGGGCTCGCGCGCAAGACCAAGAGCCTGCGGCGTCGCAGCGGGAAGAAGGCGGGCGGGCCGCTGGGGCATCGCGGCGAGACGTTGCACCTGGTGGCGACGCCCGACGCGCTAGTGGAGCATCGGCCGACGGTCTGTGCGCAGTGCCAGGCGCCGCTGGACGAAGCAGCGGACGTGGTGCTGCGCGAGCGGCGGCAGGTGCAGGACCTGCCGCGCATTCGCCTGGTGGTGACGGAGCACCAGGCGCTGCACGTCCGCTGTCCCCACTGCCAGGCGGTGTCGGTGGGCGCCTTCCCAGCAGAGGCGCCGAGCCGGGCGCAGTATGGTCCGCGGCTGCGCGCGTTCGCGGTCTACCTGCTCCGGCAGCAGTTCGTGCCGTATGGACGAGTGCGCGAACTGTTCGCCGATCTCTGTGGCACCTCACTCTCGCTGGGGACGCTGCTGACGTGGATCCAGCGGAGCGCCGTGACGCTGGCGCCGGTGGAGGCGCAGCTCAAAGCGACGCTGCGCCAGGCGCCGGTGCTGCACGTCGACGAGACTGGGGTGCGCCGCGCCGGTCGGCTGGCCCGGGCGCACGTGGCGAGCACGGCGCGGTTGACGCACTATGCCGTCCACGCCACGCGCGGCAACGAGGCCACCGACGCCGTGGGCATCCTGCCCCACTTCACCGGCGTGAGCGTGCATGACGGCTGGAAGCCGTACTGGCGCTACACGCGGTGCCGTCACGCCCTCTGTAACATCCACCACCTGCGTGAGTTGACCTTCTTGGAGGAGCAATAGCAGCAGACCTGGGCCAAGGACCTCAGGACGCTGCTGCGGGAGATGAAGGGCGCCGTCGACCAGGCGCGCGCCGAGGGTCTGCGCTCCCTCTCTTCCCCCAGTCGCCAGGAGTTCGTCTCCCGCTACCGCGCGCTGCTCGCCGCCGGGCACGCCGCCAATCCGCCCCCCGCGAAGCGCCCCAGCCAGCGTGGACGGGTGAAGCAGGCGCCCGCGCGCAACCTGCTCGAACGTCTCTGGCTGGGCCAGGACGAGGTGCTCGCCTTCCTCGACGACTTCAGCATCCCCTTCGACAACAACCAGGCCGAGCGCGACGTCCGCATGCTCAAAGTCCAGCAGAAAGGGTCGGGGTCGTTCCGCTCAGACCGCGGCGCCGAGGCGTTCGCTTGCCTGCGTGGGTATCTTTCCACCCTTAGGAAGCAAGGCGTGGCCCTGCTCGCCGTCCTCGAAACGGTGGTCGCCGGGCAGCCACTCTACCCAGACTTCGCCTGAATAGACGCCCCGTTTTCTAGGTTGATGATTGCATAGATTCCCGATCGCCCAGATCGCGTCTTCATGCGATACAGCCTTCCTGCTTCCCACGGAGGCTATTGAGGAGAGGTGCACCCCCTATTCATCACTATTCTGCCTGATTGGAAGCAAAGCGGAAAGCAGGGGGATGGACGCGGCTACGACCAACGCTACCGTCGCGTCTGGCGTGACCAGCACCTGCGGCGGCCTCGACACCGGACCCAAGGGTGACGGCGTCGGCGGCGGCTACCTCGGTACGACGGCGACAACCGCGCCGACGACCCCAACGGCCAGCCGCGCCCGCCGATCCTCTACATCTGGCAGCAGATCGTCGCCGCCCAACCCATCGCCGTGATCGTCTTCGACCTCCCAACACCCCAGAAGGAGACCCCCATGAGCTTCATCAAACAACCTAACGGCACCGGCAATGACGCCCTCGGCCACACCTGCGGCACCGGCTTCATGACCGAGCTGCTCGCCTGCAAAGACACTGCCGACGGACGCCTCAGCGAAACCTACGTGAGCGGCGTCAACGGCTTCAAGAGCTTCCTCCCGCTCACCGACGGCGACGTGCTCGTCTGGGACGGCGCGCACGTCACCCACGACGGCGCCCTCGTCTGCGCCGAGCTCTACCGCCTGCTCACCCCGACCCTCACCGGAGCCGCAACGCCCGTCCCCGACCCCCTCGCCGCTGAAGCCAAAACCACCCTCGCCCAGCTCAAAAAAGCCCTCGCCGACCTCCCCTAGCTCCGCGCGCCTACAGCGTCCTCTGACTCCCCTCTCCCCGCGGGGAAAGGGCCAGGGGTGAGGTCCTCCCACCTCGCCTAGCCGCTTCCTCGCGAGGGGAAGGGGGCCGGGGGTGCGTTAGGGCCACAACCCTCCTTCCGCCCTCAGTGTTCTCCGTGATCTCTGTGGTGAAACCTCTACCCTGCCTTTGCGAATCTTCGCGTTCTTCGCGTCTTCGCGGTGAATCCTAAAACGCCTCGAAAGGATCGCCTCCCATGTCCAACCTCATCTCCCGCGCCCGCACCTACGCCAGCCTCACCCCCGCCGAGCGCGCCCTGCTCAAGCTCCTTGAAGGCCTCGCCTGCGCTGCCCTCGTCGCCGCCCTGCCGATCGCCTCCACCGCCCTCGCCACCGGCGCCGTCAACTGGCCCGACATCGCGCGCACCGCCCTGGCAGCCTCTGCCGTCGCCGTCCTTCTCGCCCTCGCCAAATACGCCAAAGCCCACGGCGATCCCGCCGTCGGCGACGCCCTCACCCAAGCCGCCACCTCTATGGGTGCGTCCCACCGACTCGCAACCAGTCGCCCACGCCGAATCCGACCTGTAAGGGGCGTCCAGAGGACGCTCGCCCAAGCACCACCCCCGCGCCAGCCACACCCCCTGCCCCACGGCCCCTTCCCTTGTAGGGAAGGGGTTCCGCCACGAGTGGGGGCTTGTAGGGGTTACGTCTCCCCCACCGCGTTATGCTACACCGTAGTCCCACTCATCGCCCACTCGCCCCAACCGCCAAACAAAGGATGTCTCACATGGCTTCCATGCCGACCGCAGCGCAGCGCGTCGTCATCGTAGGCGCCGCCACCGAGCTTGGCCTTGAAATCACCCGCCACTTCAGCGCTGGCGACCACACCGTCACAGGCCTCGCCCCCGACGACAAGCTCGCCGAGCGCGTCCGCGCCACTGGCGCCGAGGTCCACGCGCTCGATCTCGCAGACGCCGGCCGCCTCGTGGGCATCCTCGCCGCCGCCCAGCCAGACGTCGTCCTCAGCCTGGCCACCCAACGCGCCAACACCCTCCTCCACGACGGTCACAAGTGGCGCGGCCAGGAGCGCGCCATCCCCGCGGAGACCACCGCGCTGCTCCATGCGCTCCAAAGCCTGAAAAGCGGCAGAAACGGCAACTCGCCCACGCTCATCTACGCCAGCTTCGCCTTCCTCTACGGCAATGCCCGCGACGCTGCCGAGACCGCGCCCCTCACCGCAGGGACGCTAGACCCCGCCTTCGCCGCCGCCATCCACGCCGAGCAACAGATACGTGAGTCGGGCCTACCTGCCACTATCCTCCGCCTGGGCTACCTCTACGGACCCGACTACAAAGACCTCGCGCTCTACGTCAAAGCCTTCCGCCTCCACCGTCTCTACTGGGCCGGACCCAAGCGCGGCCGGGCGAACTTCCTCCACGTCGAGGATGCCGCCCAGGCCCTCGCCCTCGTCGCCGCCAGCAGACCCGCCGGCGAGGTCTTCAACGTCGTGGACGGCTCCCCCGTCTCTTTCGCCAATTTCATGGACTACTTCGCCAGGAGCTACGGCTTCGCCCATCCCAGGCACATCCCCACCTGGTCCGCCGCACTCGCCCGCCGCTTTATCACGTCCCAGCACATGCGGCAGACCGCCCTCGTCACCAGCGTCAGCGCCGCCGCCTTCCGCCGGCGCTTCGACTGGGCGCCCCGCTTCCCCGACCACCGCGCCGGCCTCGACGACACGATCCGCGCCATGCAGGCCAGCGGCATCACTAGACGCAAAAGCTAACTCGCGGCGGATGCACCCTGCTGCAACTCGCCCAGCATACGCAGCGCCTCCGACACGTGCTTCGTCATGTTGAGCTGCGACGAGAACACCTGCCGAATGACGCCGTCGCGGTCGATCACATACGTCACGCGACCATTCAGCGTGCCGAAGGGCCAGCTCCCCGTCGCGCCGTAGCGCTTGCGCACCGCGTTATCCACGTCGCTCAGCAGCGTGAACGTTAGGTGATTCCGCTTGATGAACTCCCGGTGTCTCTCCGGCGAGTCCGCGCTGACGCCGATCACCTCTGCACCGGCCTCCTTAAAGACCTCGTAGCTGTCGCGGAATGCACAGGCCTCCGCCGTGCAGCCCGCCGTCATATCCTTCGGGTAGAAATACAAGACGACCGTGCTCTTACCACGAAAATCGCTTAAGCGCACCATCTCGCCCGTCGCCGAAGGCAGGGTAAAATCGGGAGCCATCGTCCCGACCTTCACGCGCCCCTTGGTGCTCTGCTCGTGCTCTGTGCTCGCCACGCCTGGTGTCCTTTGGATTCGCCAAAAACGACGAGGAGACCGCGCCCCCTCCGCAGAAGATCATACGGCGCCCCGTTTCGCCCGCACCGCACCGTCCCGCCACAGCGCCCCGCCTGAATTTAACAATGCGCTCGCCTCAACCCACCGGGTGCGCCTCGCAAATGGCCACCTACCCGATGGGGTTGACCATCCTAGCGACGCGATGTCCCGCAACCCTCGCCGCTAAGACCGCCTGTTCCCACCCCGCCAGTACAAGGAGCAGCCTTGCCCGATGCTTATGCTCTTTCCGCCAACGCCAAACCTGTGCTTGAACCATTTCCGCAAGCAACGCGAGATTCACCGCGACGCCGGAATGGCTGTCGCGAACGATGACGAGTTCGCCAACGTACGCCCACTCAGGCGATTTCGCTCGTTGCCATTCACCCGCTTTTACTTGCTTGATCAGGATCTGATCCGCGAGTTGATCGAGGTTTGGCGCAGCTCCCGGCGCATAACGCTGCGTAGGAGGGTAGCCATAGGTGTCGAGCAGGTCGTTGGCCATCTGCCAGCGATCCTGCCATAGGCGAGCGGAGGCCTCGGTCAGGGGTTCGCTCGCCGCATCAAGGGCGGCGCGGATGCTGGCAGTCGGCAGCCCACTTGGGCAAGAGAAGAGCCAGGTGGTTGGCTCCGGCTCCAGCGGTGCCCGCTTCTTGCCCATTTGCACCCCTCATTCCGTCGGGCGCTACCCCAGCAGCTTGCGGACCTCCAGCAGGTCAGGACGGGCGGCGTTGGCGGCCTCGAACGCCTGCTGCGAACCAACGACGACGATGCGGCCCCGCTCGCGCAGCGGCTCCAGCGCCTCGCCGAAGCGGCGGAAGTCCGCCACCGTCGCGCCCAGCAGCTCGTCGCGGCGACGCTGGCGCAGCTCGTCCGTCTCGCCGATCATGGAGCGGATCATCGAGGTATAGCCCTTGGCGTCGGGCAGCTGGTAGGCGTCGAGCGTGCCGATTGCGCCGATGATGCTTCGCTCAACCTCCTCCTGACTCAGCTCATGCTCGCGGAGGAAGCTCCCCGCGTTGTCGTAGGCGTCCAGCGTCTGCAACAGGTTCGGGTCGCGGTACGAGAGGTAGGTGAAGACGCCCGAGAGCGTGTCGAAGACCGAGAAGGCGCCATATGCGCCGCCCTGCACACGCACCCGCTCCCACAGATAGCTCGTCCCCAAGTAATTCGTGATCGCGAGGTGCGAGCCGTGCAGCGTATAGCCCAGCTCGAAGAGGTTGCCGCCCTTGCCGACGTAGTTGACCTGCGCCGGGATCGCCAACCCCTCGTTGACGGTCTCCGTCGCGGGCACCCACGCCGCCATCTCGGCTGCCGCGCCGGGCAGCGCGCTCAGGAATTCCGCCAGTGCGGGACGCAGGACGCCGAAGCCCGACGCATCAAGCGTGACATTGACCAACAGCGCCTCGCGGTTGACCAGCGCACGCCGCACCGCTTCGAGCCGCTCACGGACACCGCCCCAGTCGGACTCCATGCGTTCGGCGAGGTCACGCAGGAAGAACAGATAGGCCACGCCACTCAGCTGCTCCGTCGCCCAGTCGGCCTCGTCGAGGGCCGCGCGCAGCCGCCGCAGGGCCACCACATGCCCACCTGGGATCAACTCCGCCTCAGCACCCGCCTTCTCCTCCAGCACGATCTGGCGGAAGCGCTCGCGGTCGTCCAGCCGCACGCTCAGCAGGATTTCGCGCAGGATCGCCAGCAGGTCGCGTCCGCGCTCGGTGGTCGCCTTGCCCCGCAAGACAAGCCACGCCGCTGCGGGCTCACCCGGTCGCCGCGTGGTGGAGGCGAAGGTCGTCGCCTCGATGCCGCCCGTCAGGCGCCCGATGCGCTGCGAGAGCGTCACGTAGTCCTCGGTCTGCGTGCCCATGCCCAGCAGCGCCCGACTGAAGAGGCTGGCATAGGGCAACAGGTCGGCGGGCAGCGCGTGCAGGTTCAGGCCGACGTCCACATAGGCGATCCCGTTGGTGAAGAGGTCGTGGTAGAGCAGCGTCGCGCCCTGCTCGCGCGAGGTCTCGATGGGGATCGTGCGGATGCCCTTGTCGAGGTCGGCCAGCGTCAGCGCGGGGAGCGTCGCCAGCGCCTCGGGCGAGTCCGGCGTCACCTGGCGGCGCTTCAGCTCGGCGGTATTGTCGAGCGCGGCTTGCAGCTCGACCTCGCTCATGCCGACGCGGACCTGCGCCAGGCGCGCGGCCTCCTCTTCGGCCTGCCGCGCGGCGTAGCCTGCCTCCGGCGTCAGGACGACCGTCGTGCGATGGTCATTGTGGACGAAGTACTGGTCGAGCAGACCCGCGAAGTAGTGCTCGTTCCGGCTCAACCGCGCCTTAATCGAGTTTAGCGGCGCCTCGAAGGCCAGCGGCGCCAGCGGATCGCCACCGTAGAGCCAGGTGGTCAGCGCGCTCAACGACTGGAAGAGGCCGCGCGGGAAGGCGCCGGTGTTCTGCTCGCGGAGGCGGAACTCCACCGTGTTCATCGAGGCTTCGATGGTCTCGCGCGTAAAGCCCTCCGTCGCCAGGCGCTGCAGCGTGTCGAGGATCAGCGTCTCCACCTTGTCGGCATCCGTGACGGCGACGCCCCTCAGGCCGGTGGAGAAGAATGAGGGATGCACCTCGATCTCCAGCCCGCTGCCGGCGAGGTCCTCGCCGAGGCCGGAATCGATCAGCGCCTTGCGCAGCGGCGAGGCGAAGGTGCCGATCAGCGCGTCGGCGAGGATGGTGAGGCCCAGCGTCCGCTCGGCGTCGTCGTTGGGCACGAGCCCCCAGTTGACGGTGACGTAGCCCTTGCCGTCCTCGCTGCCCTCGTCGCCGGCGTCGAAGGCGAAGGTATGGCGACGCGGGGCCACGAAGTCCGGCTGCGCAGGGATCGCGTGATCGACCGGGGCCGGCTCGAATGCGCTGAGCCAGCCGTCCAGCACGCGCAGGCGCTCGTCGGGATCGTCGTCGCCGTACATGGTGATCAGCGCGTTGGAGGGATGGTAGTAGCGGTGATGGAAGCCGACGAAGGCCTCATGCGTCAGGCTGGGGATGACGGTGGGATCGCCGCCGGAGTCGAGCCCATAGAGATTGTCGGGGTAGAGCGTGGTCTGGGCATAGCGGCCCACGAGGCTGTCGGGCGAGGAGTAGACGCCCTTCATCTCGTTGAAGACGACGCCCTTGTAGGTCAGCGGGGCGTCGAGGGCGTCAAGCTCGTAGTGCCAGCCCTCCTGCTGCAGCGTGTATTCGGTCAGGTTCGGGTAGAAGACGGCATCCAGGTAGACGTCGATGAGGTTATAGAAGTCGCGCAGATTCTGGCTGGCGACGGGATAGACCGTCTTGTCGGGGAAGGTGAAGGCGTTGAGGAAGGTCTGTAGCGAGCCTTTCAGCAGCTCGACGAACGGCTCCTTCAGCGGATATTTGCGCGAGCCGCAGAGCACCGAATGCTCCAGGATGTGCGCCACGCCGGTGGAGTCCGCGGGCGGGGTGAAGAAGCCGGCGCAGAAGACCTTGTTCTCGTCGTCGTTCTCCAGCGAGAGCAGTTGCGCGCCAGTCTTGGCGTGGCGGAGCACGCGCGCATGGGCATTCAGCTCGGCGATCTGCCGCTCTTCGACCAGCTCAAATCCATGGTTAAGCGCCATCTTTGCTCGATCCTTCCAGAAACGTGGCCTGAAGGCCACGGCTACTCCCTTGCTTCGGCCAGCGTCCGCCAGAGAGCGGCGCCTGCGACAGTATACCGCCTGAGATGGGGCAGCCTCTCGGAAGCGTTATTCACGCCGAGGGAGACGCTGCGCTCGCCTTCAAGAGGCGAGTGACGAGGGCGACGTCTACGTCGCGGAGGGTGTCGACGACGAGGTCGGCGGCTTCGAGGCCGGGGGCGTCGGGCATGCCGGCGCGGCGGACACCGAGGGCTTTCATGTCGCCGGCGTGGGCCGCCTGGATGCCTGCGGGGGCGTCTTCGATGACGAGGCAGCGCGCGGGAGGGACGCCGCAGCGCTCGGCGGCGGCGAGGAAGAGGTCCGGCGCGGGCTTGCCATGGGCGACGGACTCGCCAGAGACCCAGGCGGTCAGGTAGGGCGTGAGGTCGAGGAGCGAGACGATCAGGTCGAGGTTCTGCATCGGCGCGGAGGAACCGATCGCCTGGCGGAATCCTGCGATGTGGAGGGCGGCCATCAACTCGCGGGCGCCGGGGAGTGCCGCCGCTTCCGTCAGAAGCAACTGGCGGTAGATCTCCTCTTTGCGGTCGGCGAGGGCGGCGACGCGCTGTGGGTCGGTGACGCCGAACATGGCTGGGATGACGTCGGCGTTGCGTCGGCCAAAGTGCGCCCAGAAGGATTCGTCGGTGTAGGGGAGGTCGTTCTCCTGCGCGAGTTGGCGCCAGGACTCGCGATGTTGCTCGGCGGAGTCGATGATCACGCCGTCCAAGTCCCAAATCACACAGCCCACCAGCATCGCGCGAGGGCTGGAATCAAGCGGCTTTTCCAACTGGTTATGCGCCTTTCCTTGCGGACTTCCGCGTTACCAGTGCCTCACCACCGAACGGCTTGCCGTTCGAGCGGTACAGGTACTTCTTCGTGTTGCCGGTCTTTTGCTCGACGCGAATCAGGTACCCCGCTCGATACAGCAGTGACGAGGGCCGTGTTTGTATTCGCGATGGAGGAGTGGATCGCTGCCGAGATGTCTGACGACGAGAGGGAGTGACTGCTCTCGCGCAGCATGTCCACGATGTCGTGATAGTACGTGCGTCTACGGGGTGGCGGCACGAGGTCGTACGAGTCGTGCCAGAACATGTCGCCGCGTTCTTCCCAGCCTTCCGTGACGAGGATGCACTTGAACGCTTCGTAGAACTCCGGCAAAGGTCGTACCCCGACGATGCGGCGGGTGATCGTGTCGTAGACGAGTCCACCGGGAGTGATCAGTGCATGGGCGATCTTGCGCCGTAGCTGCGGATCGCCTGAGAGCTTTTCCCACTGCTCGGCGAGGGCTTCTATCTGTCGCGCCGCTTTGAGGACCTGCTCCACGCCCAAGTTCGTCGCACGCGGCGGGATGAGCGCCGACTCTTCCTTGCGTATCGCTTCGAGGCGAGACAGGTAATTCGCCCAGTCAATTGTCTTCATCTCGTACATGTCGTTGATACTACCTTAGCCTGGGTCCTCGACGTTTGTGGAGCTGCTTGGGCCACTAGTGGAAGCAGGTGGTCGAGCGGACGCGGTCGGGCTGCGCCTGCAAGGTGAGGCACTGGGCGAATTGGGCGTCTTCGAGCTGCTCGATCGAGGCGAAGCGGCGATTGACGAGGGCGGCGTTCGTCAGTGGCCAGAGGTGCTCAGCCGGTTGCAACTCGGGCGAGTAGGGTGGCAGGAAGAGCAAATGGACGTGCTCCGGTACCTTGAGCCGCACGCTCGTGTGCCAGCCGGCGCGGTCCAAGACGAGGTCGATGTGCTTCTGCGGGCCGGCCCCGACGACGCGGGCAAACGCGGCCAGCTCCACCTCGAACAGCGGGATGCTGACGGTGGTGGCCAGGTGGAAGAGGGTGCGGCCCGAGGCCGGATGGACGAAGCCAACGAGGTAGCGCCACACGAAGCGGTGCTACACGCGGACGATGGGTCGGCTTCCGATCGGCGCCCAGGCGCGACGCAGGAGCGGTTTCAAGCCGATGCGATGCTCGTCGGTCGCCCACAGCTCGACGGCGGCCTGGGGGAAGGCGGTCGCCACGGCTTGCACGAGTGGCCTTAGTTTTTTTGAAGGCCGTCTGCTCGCCCGCGTCGGCCTGGGCGTGGCGCGGCCGCGGGACCCCGTGCCGCGACTTCGGCTTGCGCTTGCGGAGATAGACCCAGCCGCGGGCGCGCGCGACCGGACGCCCGAGCCGGGCCGCCATCCACTCCGCCACCGTGCGGCCGCTCCAGCGATACTCCTCCGGCGCCGGGCCTGCCAACGCCTGCCGCAGTTCCTCCGGCAGCGCCGCCGAGAGCAGCGGGGGCGTCCGCCGCGATCGCGTGCGCTGCCGGTTGTGCATGCCACCAGGTCCCTCGGCGTTGTAGCGCCTGGCGATCTGGCCGATCCACTACGCCGAGTAGCCGGTGATCTTCGCCAGCTCCCTGGCGGTGTGCCCCTGGCTCGGCAGCCAGAGCACCGGCCACCAGACGTGTTCGTGCGGGTCTTTGGCCGCGCGGGAGCGCCGCTCCAGTTCGTCGAGCGGCACGTGCGGCTGTAGCTGAACGTCTCGTCCCATGCCCACATGCTACAACCGCTGACAACTACCTGATATCATCGATATGTTGAGCTAGTCATACGGTTTCCTTGATGGGCCTAAGAGAATAGGCCAATGAGACGGATTCATACGGGATCCGACTCGATCGTTGGTGTTCCACCCCGCACGGGATGACGTGCGGGGTTGCAGTCCGCAGCGCGCCCGAAGGCCTGTATTCCTCACCGGATTTCGTACGACCTGCCTCGCGCCTCGTCGTCGGTGGGGCAGACCTTCCTACCCGCCCTGGCCTTCCATCTCCGCGCCGTCCGGCTCCGCGCCAGCATCCATCCGATCTAGCGTGGGCCATTCACGATACGCCAGCCGGCGCCGTTGTAGTGGAGGATCGTCCCTGCCAGCCCCACAGCCCACACGTCGCTCGCGGAGACCCCAACGACGCTCTGCATCGGCTGGGTGGTCGGGCTGGCCACCTGCTGCCATACGCCCGCCGTGTCGTGCAGGATGACAGATTGGTGCGAGTCAAACGCATCGCCGACGGCCCAACCCTCCCCCGGCGACACCATGGTCACGCCCTCCAGGAACGCGCCCGTCGGGCTCGCCACCTCGGCCCACTGCCCGCCGGTGTAGTGCAGGATCGTGCCGCCCTCGCCGACGGCCCAGCCCTCGGCCGCCGAGGAATCATGACGACCCCCCGCAACTGTGCACTGGTCGGGCTTGCCGTCACGTCCCACTCGCCCGCCACATCGTGCAGGATGGAACCCTTGTCGCCGACCGCCCACCCCTCGTTTGCCGAGACCATGGCGACGTCGGTGAGGAACTGGGGCGCACCGGCGGTCGTGCCTATCCCCCCGGTGTAGTGCACCACGAGGCCGTGGCGGTCGGCCTGACCGAGCAGCCATCCCTCAGAGGGCGAGGTCATCGCAAGGGTCCCCAGGCCAGTCAAGCTGCTCGGCAGGACGTAGCGCTTGATCCAGGTCCCGTCCTCGTCGTGCAAGACGAAGCTGGAAAGCAACGTCCCGCCAGGCTCGCCCACGACGAGGCGCCGGTCGTAGTGGAGGCCAACGACCCAGACCCCGCCCATCGGGTCGGTAACGACCTGCTCCAGGTCGTCGTTCGCCGTGTCTGATCCACCGTAGGGTGTCGGCGGCGTCGGCGTGGGCGGCCGGGACGCCGCCGCATGCAGCAGCGCGACGCCCAAGGCGACGAGGCACAGCGCGACGAGCCAGCGCCACCACCTCCTTCGCGTCGTCGTCCCTCCCTCACCCCGGTCCTCGCGCACAGGGACCGGTGAAGCGCTGCCCATGCCCGTCCTCCTTCGCTGGCCGGTCGCCAGCCGATCGCTTCCCCTCACGTACGCACACCGCAGGCGACTCGTCAACGAGGTGCACGAAGCGGCGGCGGGGCCTGCGGTGGATGCCGTCTCCTCCGGTTCGGGGTCGAGAGGTGGTGCGTGCGCTCGGCACACCCGAGCCGTAGGGCCAGCATCTCCGAGCGTGGCCCACGCCCTGCGAAGGTCGCCTTCCCAACCGGAACCCATATCACCCTGATCTGTCAAAGTGGGAGGAGCGGGTGGTAGGTGTTCATGAGGGCACACAGGTCGGCAAGCCCGGCGGAGAGGTGCGGCAAGGGGTGGATGCGCAGCCAGGGGAGCAAGAGGCAGGCGTAGACGTAGGGCTGGAGGAAGACCCGCAGGTTGGTGAGGCGGTGCTTCCAGCTGGCATCCTCGGACCAGCCCGGATGCCGACGCGCCTCGTCAGCTAGCGGTGCGCCGGCGGCCGGGACAGCAGGAGCTAGCGCATCGGCGCTGCCAGCCGGGGCTGGAGCCGGGGCTGCGGCCAACGCTGGCGCTTGCAGGCTCACCAGCAGATAGGCGCCCATGACCAGTTCCCACCAGCGCTCGATGCTCTGTGCGTCGGTCAGGCGGTCATCGGCCCACCCGAGTTCGTCCTTGACGTGTTGGAAGCCGTATTCGATCCAGGTGCGCAGCCCAAAGGTGTTGCCGACCGTCTCTTCAATTTTGCCCGGCAGATTGGTCATGAGGTGCCAGGTCGTCTCCGGCGGCAAGTGGACAGGATCGGTGGTGAGGACGAAGTAGCGCGTGGGGGTGCGCTTGCCGAAGACGAACTCGCACCGGTAGCGTCGCTCGCTCGTCCCGAGGGCGTTGACGCGGTCGAAGGGACGCCACCGCGTTTGCCGCACCCGCTCGCCGGGAAACGTCCAGACGATGTGGTTGGAGCGGATGGCCACCACATACTGCAGCCCCAAGCGATGCAAGGCCGAGATGAAGTCATAGCTCTCGCCATACCGGCTGTCGGCGAGCACCACGCTGAAGTGAAAGCCCTGTGCCGCCAGCTCCTGGATCAACTCGACGGCCAACTGCGGCTTGCTCTTGTAGACGTCGCCCGGCTTGAGGCGCCGCTGGGGCTTGTCGATCCGGCAGGCAAGGGGGAAGGTGACGGTGTCGAGGACGCCATAGGCGTTGACCGAGACGACGCCGTTGGCCAGCGTATGCACGTTGCCGATGTAGTGGTGGGCGGCGTAGTCCGTCGTCTTGCCTTTCTTGCGATCGCCGGTCTCGTCGAGACAGAGGATGAAGGGGCGCTCCCGCAGGGCCTGGCGGGTCAACTCCAACCGGACCGCGCGCAGGGCCTCCACCGACCAGTCAGCCTCAGCCAGGAAATGGTGGAACGCCTGCGGGTCGGATTTCGTCGCCTGGGCCAGGCGCGGCAGGGACTTGCGTTTGGTCTCGGCGACCAAGCCCAGCTCGAGGCGGGTGAACTGCTCGAACTGCCGGACATTGGGGAACACCGACCGATAGTGAGCGCAGTAGTCATCGATGAAGGCGACGGTCGGGGCGGGATCGCGGGCCTTGGTCATTGCGCTGGCTCCTTCCTCCGAGGCGAAGTCTTCAGCGTTCCCCGCAGCTTCCATGCCCACAGTGACAGATCAGGGTCATTCCTCACGCGGCCGTAATGACCCGAGATTACCCAAGACAATAAAATAGCCCGAAACCCAACGCGGGAAGCGGTCTACGAAGACACCTTGGTGGCGCTCCACGTCCCATTATTGGCGCTCGAGCGCAGGAGGCAGCGCGGGCTGCCCCCAACCCATCGCCGAGAAGGTGCTGCCCTTCCGCATACCATGCAGTCAGGACTTGTTGGCTTGTCCCTGTGACAAGGGGGACACCACGATGCCGTCGCGAGCAGATGTAGTCCTGGTACGCGTGGCCGATGCGTGGTCGTGCCTCGCCGCGGCCGAATTGGCGGCACTCCCCCGGCGTGACCTGGAGGGACTAGAAGAGGCCTATCGCGCTGAGATGGACGCGTATTGCGCTGCCACGCATTCCACTGCTTAGCTGGGATCCAGCCCGTTTGGGCGACCCCTCCTAAGGAATAGTGGATTCGGTTAGAGGGGTCGCCGCGGCGACCTGATCCACGGCCGCCATCAAATGTGCGTCGAATTCGCGCGCATGGCGGCGCAGGGAGATGAAGTGATGTACAGCCCAAACGCCATACACGGCGGTGATGGTGGTTAGATTCGTCCCGATCACGAGTGTTCGGGACACCTCCTTGAGCCACACCAGGTCGATCACGTTGATCGCAGCTGCCAGTCCGAGCGTGATGGCGATTAGCCCAGATGTGTACGCCAGCCACCCCAGCTGTCGGTGGAATCGCTCCACCGGCCGCCATTGCCCCGCCAATCGACGCCTCTGGCTCGCGCTTCCGCCTGATTTGACGACCAATTTGACCACAAGAGCATGGAGTTCCCCGGGCGTCAGGTCCATAGGCGGCACCTTCGGCATGTCGGTAGCACCCGCTTGCACCTTCTCTGCGATTGGACTTGCGCGTGCTACCCATTCCTTAATGCGTCGCAAACTGTCCAACTCGGCAGAGTTGAGTTTCGCATCCGAAGCCCGGTCGACGACCTTGCCGAATGCCCAGATTTCATCGCTCAATGCCTCGCTCGTCCAAACTTGATCCGTTGCCATCTGCAATTTCCTTCCTCCCTGAAGCCATGGGCGCGATTGGCCAGGATCGATAATCGCTCGGCTGTATCAATATAGCGCGCCCAATTGGCATTTGCAAACGACCTCACCGCGATCTGTGCTGAGTGCCCTCCAAGCGTCCCAACACTTTCACAATCAGCAGGTTCTCCACTTCCCGTCGTTCTTCGGCGGTGACATGCAAGCAGCGATACCACGCCTCAAACCAAGCGTGAAGAGTTGTACCTGATCCCGGCTGTATGCCGGGTAACTGCTGCCTACCTCCCTCGATGCTCTTGATTGCCTGCTCCCCGATCTTCATGCACGCCGCGAGGTCGACCTGCTTCACGCCGTGGGCGTCGCGAATTTCGCGCAGGCGTTTGAGCAATGGATCGTTCTTCCGCAGCTCGATCCACGGATCTTTTCGAGAGAAGAATAGCCCGAATCGCACCTGTTCTCTGCTCCTCTCGCCTGCTAACGACGCGACGGCAAGCATAACACAGGATGCTGACTCGATCCAGGGTGTTAGTGTCCCGATCGCCTCCTAGAGCCTGTTGTGAACTAGCAGCACAGGGATCAAGCGGTGCAACATGAGCAGGCGAAGGCGATGAAGTGCAGCCCCGCCAGCACTTGGGGCAGACGCTCGTAGTCGCGGGCGAGGCGGCGGAAGCGCGAAGGCCAGGCGAAATCGCGCTCGACGACCCAGCGGCGCGGCAGCAGCACAAAGCCATGCTTGGCCTCGGGCAGCGTGACCACTTCCAGCCGGCGGCCGTGCGCCGCGGCGTCCGCCGCCGGCTGCTCGCCGGTGGAGCCGTGGTCGACGTCGGCCCGTTCCACGCGCTCGCCGGTGGCCTCCTGCACCTGGCGCGCCAGCGCGTCGACCGGGGCGCGCTCCGGGGCGTTGGCGGGGGTGACCAGCAGGGCCAGCAGGGCCAGCAGGTGGCCAAGGGTGTCACCGGCGGCGTGCACCGTGGAGCCCTTGCGGCGCTGGTGCCCGTCGTCGCCCGCCCGCGCGCCACTCTCCGGCGTGCTCTGCAGCGTGCGGGCGACGACGATCGCCGCGCTCGGTTGGCCGCGGTGCCCCGCCGCCACGCGCAGCAGCGTGCGCCGGTCGGCGACGAGTGCCGCAAAGACGCCCGCGTGCAGCCAGCGGCGCGGCTGGGCGTAGACGGCGTCCCAGGGTGGCAGGTCGTGGGGCAGCCAGCGCCAGGGAGCGCCGGTGTGCCCGATCCAGCGCGCGGCGTTGAAGACCTCGCGCAGGTCATGCCGGCGCTGCGGCGCGTCTTCGCGCACCAGCGCCAGGTAGGGGGCGACGAAGGCCCATTCCTCGTCGCTGACGTCGCTCGCGTAGGGCTTGCGGGCATGGGTGGTGGTGTCCATTCCCGCATGCTAGCACCTCGCAAACATCGAGTTCACAACAGGCTCTAGAGTACGGCGGTTACGTCGCATCCGCGGACACTCGCGGAACTGGCACGGCTCGAAGCGCGAGTGCGGCCAGGGTAAAAAAGACCACCCCAGAGCACCTGAAAGTGATGACACCCTTGGGACAGCACAGGCCCAGCCTCGGTCGCTTCAACTGACGAACGACGAGCCTGCGGCCGCGCAGAGAGGAGGCTGTAGCTCGCTCGCCCCAGCCCGGCGTCGCGGCGTTTGCCATACCCGTAGGAAAAACGCAGGCCCGAAGCCAACTTCGTTCGACGGTCGTCGGCTTGGGCCCGATGTCTTACGTCCTGCGGTTGCCATCTGGTGTCAACAGCGGCAACCGCGCTTCCTCCCGCACGGTCAATGCGGGTAGAAAACGGCGCACGAGCATGCTACTCTATTCATCACGCTGTCTTCAAGTCGCGGTGTGGCAGCGCACCACCCGTCGCAAGCTGGCACTGTTCCTTTTGTTGGGCTTCTTCGCTTGTTCCAGCGTGGCGACGCCGTTTGCCGCAGCCTCGTCCAGCGCATCCATACCCTCGAATCTGCGCGTCGCTCAGCTGAACGACACTCGTCCCGCCGGTGCCCTCGTCGTTATCGTACGGCCCAAGGATGTTTGCTCCGGTTCGCAGTCACCTTGTTGATTGCCCGCTCCGCTGGGAGGTGATCGTCAAACGGCGCTCGCCGAGGCAAGCCGATTTCACCTCCCGCAATGCCCCCGGCCTCATGAATGGTTGGGGGCATTGCACATTGCACCATCTTGGTATTGATCCCGCGGGCGTGGGCCCCTAAAATCTAGATCCATCGCATCCCCCTCCCGAACGTTCTCATCACTCACACGTGGAAGCAGCCTTTACGGAGGTACCCTGATGCTAGCGGTCCGCGTTCGGTTCGCGTTGCGGCGGCCAGGTGAGTTCGACTGGGCTCAGGACGATGAGTTCAACGCCCGCATGCACCAGCGTCTCATGGCCGCACACGAGCTCGTGGCGGAATCGACGCCCGAGGTGGATAAACGGCCCGAGGCGGAGAAAATCTTGCTGAGACTGCGGGTTCGTCTGCTGTCGCCACGACAAGCGATGCTCAGGTATTATCTCCTCGCCCAGTGCGCGCGAGGGCATGATCTCGCGCAATCGCGCTACTTCTTGCAGCCCCTCCAGTGGTGCGGGCGCGCGGAGCGGATCGCTGGTGCGTTGGTAGATCGTCGCGCCCAGGTCGATCTCCACGAGCTGCGCGGCACGCTCCATCGGTCCGTTTCCATGTACGCGATCGCCGCCGAGGAGTTCTCGCTTGCCCTACGCTTGCTGCGCGAGGAGGCGGAAGACGAGGAATCTGTCGATGCGGACTTCGAGGTGACGCTCGCCTCCAAGGCCGCGACGATGGACTACTTCGCCGGGAACATCCCGCGGGCGCTCGAGCACGCGGAGCGCGCGGAACGGCTGCTGCCCTTGACTGCGACGAGCGTAGAAGGGCGGGGGACCCTAGCGTGGACGTTTGCATTGCTGCAGCGTCAACACAATGACGTCTTGGAGGCGTTGCGCCATGCGGACGAGGCAGTCCAACTCTACCGACAGTTGGAAGCCAGGAACTCGACCTGTCGCATCCTCTCGCTCGCCGCGGACATCGCGATGGATGCGGCTGAGTCCCCCGCTGGCGAAATACCGGTTGCGCGCGAGGAGTACCTCGCGCAGGCCACGTGCTACGCGGACGAGGCGTTCCTTGTCGGTCGGACGGTGGGCGATAACCCCGGGCTGCAATTGGTCGAGTTGTCGCGCATTCGCCTCGATCGGCTTAACCTCGTCGACAACGCGGCCGAGCGAAAGGCTCGCCTCCGAGCCGTACTGGCGTTCGCCCTGCAAGCGGGAGACGACTCGCTCCTCGTGGCGGCGCAAACGGCAACGGGGAGCGACTTGCTGGCGCGCAGCCTGACGCGCCGGGGAAAGACCTGGCTCAAGCAAGCGGTGGCTACGGCGGAGCGCATCGACTCGGTCGGCTTGGCATTCGTCGCTCAGCGGCTCCTTCGCAAGGCGGAAGGGCGAAACGTCTAGCGCACCTGTTGCGGTCATCGTCGCGATACGTCTCGGGAGTGTTGTGCCTTGGATCGGGTCGCCCCAGGGCGCGATTCGAGTGGTACTTGAATGAAATGGCTTGACGGGCTCTTTGCAACGCGATAGAGTCAGCTTGTTGGAGGAGCCGTTCTTCCGAATAGTATTGCTTTCAGTCTTTCAAGTCTCCCAGCCGCATCTCGGAGTTTCAGCCCGGTCAGCTCATTTGAGAAACGCAGACCGTGTCTGATCCCAGGCCGTTTTTGCGCTTGCGGGTATGGTGTATACCGCGACGCGATGCAAAGGTCGCGGTTCTCTGGAACGTCGCGAGGCGTTCAACGGTGAGAGGATCACACCGATGGACCGAGCAGGTGCTGCTGGGGCGAAAACGTTGGGACAACGGTTGCGTCGGGCACGGCTCGCGCGCGATATGACGCAAGGCGAGCTCGCGAAGGGTAAGTTTTCCGTCAGTTATGTCTCGGCCGTGGAGCGCGGCCAAATCCGTCCCTCCCTCGGTGCACTCACCAGACTCGCCGAAGCGTTGAACATCTCAATCGTGGATCTCCTAAGCGATGGGCAGCCCGTCGAAATCGAGCATGGAACTGCGACTGCCGATGAGACGAGCCTGCCAGCTCCAGCTCTCGGAGGCGAGTCGATGCTGGATCTCCTCGTGGAATCGGAGGCTCGGATCGCTGGGGGACGCCCCGAAGAGGTGCAAATAGCTGTTCAGATGCTCTCGGACGCCCTCGGGCGTGTCCTCCAGCCGTACGAGGCGGCATACCTTCGTTGGCTACTGGCCGAGGCCGCGTGGCGAAACGGGGATCTGTTGGCCGCGCGCACGGCTGCCCACCATGCGCTTTCCCATGCTGAGGGAGCGCAGGATGCGTTCCTCATCGCGAAGGTGCGATTGCTGTTGGCGCGCACGTACCACGCAGCGGGAGACAGCAACTCGGCGCTGTCCTCGGCCAGGATCTGCCTGCGTGTCCTCGATGAGAGCGACATGCGCGACCCGATGCTCACGGTGGAGGCGCTGGGACTCCTGGGCCGCATATTGGAGGGCGCTGGCCAGCCGGTGGAAGGCAAGCGAGCTTTTGCGAGGGCGACCGCGGTGTGCGAGCAAGGCAAGGTGACGCCAAGGGCCATCGCCGAGACGTATTCACGCCTCAGTGCCAAATATTCCCGGCGAGGAATCCCGTTGGCAGCCCGCTATTACCTGCTGCGATCGGTCGCTGCGTATGAGCAGGACCATGCCGAGGCTGAGAGAGAGCAGGTACGGCGGGCACTCTCCGCTCTTCCTAGAGCGTATGAGGTATTCGGGTAAAGCAACCCCAGTCTTGGACCTTAGATACCGTCTTGCACGTCAAGTCCTCAGCACCGAGCGCCGCTTTTCTGGTGACGCGCGACCACCAATTGTCGCGCGTCACCAGACCTTGTGGAGACGCTCACGCAGCCGTCGCTAGCGCCGGATCGAAGGGCTTGCCCGACTTGAGCACCCCATCGATGAGATGCAGAAGCTTGCGCATCGCCGCCCCCACAATCACCATCGGCCGTTTCCCGCGTG
Organism: uncultured Chloroflexia bacterium; assembly: GCA_963841205.1. Classification (GTDB taxonomy): domain Bacteria; phylum Chloroflexota; class Ktedonobacteria; order Ktedonobacterales; family JADMIN01; genus CAWAWP01. The sequence continues at coordinate 79,206 of CAWJCH010000002.1, forward strand.
CCCGCAGACGCTCCGCCAGAGCGTGGACCGCCGGGTTATGCAGAGCTGGAAATGATCCGTCCACGACCGCGAAGGTCATGCCCCCTATTGGAGGTTTCGTCTCCCTTCGGGTAGTAGGTCACCCCAAGGCAGGATAGAGAGGGCGGCCGGCGAAGACGGTCTGCAACGCGGCAAACAGCGGCTGGCCCTGCTTGCGCAAGGTCGCCAAATAGCCGCGGAGCCGCGCGAACGCCTCGGCACCCGGATCGCTGCGGAAGCAGCCGGAGACCTTCTGCTGGGTCTTCAGCGTCCGCAGGTCGCGCTCGGCCTGGTTGTTATCGAAGGGGATCGTCAGGTCGTCGAGGAAGGCCAGTACCTGCTCCTGCCCCAGCCAGAGGCGTTCGAGCAGGTTGCGCGCCGGCGTCCGCGCGGGCGCGGGCGCCGCGCGGGCGGCGGGTTGGCCGCGTGCCCGGCGGCGAGGATCGCCTGGTAGCGCGTCACGAACGCCTGGTGGCTGACGGCCGGCAGGTGGGGGAGGCCCTGCGACCGTGCCTGCTCGGTCGCCGCCTTCATCTCGCGCAGGAGCGCCTTCAGGTCGGTGGCCCAGCCTTGCTGGTACTGCTCCTCCAGGAAGGTCAACTTCAGTTCTCGGCTTCCAGTTGGGCAATGCGGTCTTCTGACGTCATGCCTCTAGGCTACACTTGCTCCGCAAGTCCGCCGGACCTGCTACCATCCCTGGTAACTGTGGCGGATCCTCGCTCGCCATGGCATCGAACGACGCGCTCGTAGGCGGGCGTGACGAATAACGAACATGCTGAACAGACGCTATGCAAGCTATGGTCGATCGTTCTGCAGCTTGTGCCCTGCGGGAGCGGCGTGGGGAGTGAAAGGTGTCGAGCGTTCGCCGGCACGCACGGAGAGCGGCTGCGCAATCATGCTGCCAATGCCCTACAAAGCCTGTGCATTCTTGCTTGCTATAGCCCGTAAGTACCAGGCGATGTAGCATCGTGGTTGCAGACAGGGGAGTGGCGATTATAGTTGCTTCCAGCGACCTATATGGACATTTGTTCCACAAGGGACAAGTGGGCCGTACGGGGCGTAAGGGGGACAACGGGATGCTGCGCAAGGTGGAAAACGCCGGACGGAGATCGGCGAGCTGGGTCATCGCAGGCGTCGCTGGAAGAGCGACCATGCCGGCGGTGCGACGTGCTGTGAGGTCTTGCGCGCAGCTCCCGTCCAGTGGAGGTTGCCATTTTGCTTGCGACACAGATCAGGTGGAAGTCTGGCGGGCGCATCCTGTCGCTCGCCCTCCTTGGAGGGATCACGCTTAGTCCGGTGGCGGGCGAGCCGACGCACGCGACGCAGGTCGCGCCAGCCTCGACCGCGCAGACATGGCTCTCGATCAACGGGCCGTGGCTCTGCCGCACATGGAGCGGCACGCAGACCGTGATGACCGGGCTGTCGACCACCGCGACGCAGGGACGGACCTGGCAGACGGGGACCGGCTGGTTCGGCCTCAGCGACCCGTCTATCGGCATGACGATGCACTGCACGCTCAAGTGGCGGGCATCGGATGACGGACGGGTGACCTCGGAGATGCCGGGCTGGGTGCCCGACCCCACCGGCGAGATGCCGCCGACGAGCGATGCGAGCGATCTCGTGAGTCACAAGAAGCCGGTGGCGACCGTGCAACTGATGGTGCAGAAGATGGTGACGAAGCCGAAGGTGATGGCGACGGTAAAGAAGGCGGCGCCGACCGCTCCCGCCGCGCCGGTGGCAAGCTCCGGGGCGTACAACGCTTGGGCGCCGGTGCCGGGGCATCCGTCGTATGCCATGTCGGACTTCACGGGCGACGCCTATGCCAGCTACTTCGGGGTGTGTACGTGGTACGCCTGGTATCGTCACCAGGGCGAGCCGCTCATGCAGCTTGGCAACGCGGAAAGCTGGCCCGCGAACGCTCCCCGTCATGGTTTGCAGGTGGGTAGCTCGCCGGCGGTCGGCGCGACGGCGGTCTTCCAGCCGGGCGTCGAGGGGGCGGGCGGCGGCGGCCACGCGGGCCACGTGGAGGCGGTACTCAGCGGCGGCTGGTTCATCATCAGCGAGATGAACTTCTCCTGGAACGGCGGCGGCTGGGGACACGTCGATTGGCGTTTCGTCTACGTGCGCTCGGGTGTATCGTTCATCTATTAGCGTCTGTCGCATTCTGACGTGCTTTCCCTGTATACCCCGCATGCCACGTCTGGTCCATGTGGCGCTTCGGATGCCCGCCACTTCTTCGGGAGACGGCGGGCATTTGGCGTGTTATGCGGCCCCTGACCTCCTTGCCCCTTTCCTCTCGACAGGGGAGGGGAGCACTGGAGGAAGACCGTGGCACTGAACGTCGCGCGGGCTGATCGCATACGCTTGCTTCGGTAGCCCTGCTAGGCGGATGCGTTGCCATTTTTGCCGCTATTTCGCGTTGTAGGCCCGCGGGGACTGGGACGGCAGGCGCTCGCCGCGGGCGTAGGCGACGACGGTGTTCCAGTAGGGCGCGGAGCCGATGAGGAATCCGGTGAAGGCGAGCAGTGAGACGCCACCGACGACGAGCGGGACGTCGGCGAGGTGGAGGAGGTCGTAGGCGGCCCAGGCGGCGAGGAAGAGCGCGAAGAGGGCGATGTTGAGGATGAAGCGGGGGCGGAGGTAGCTGGCCACGACGTGCAGGAGGTCGCTGTTGTCGCTGGAGGGGATGCGGGCAGCGGTGAAGTTGGTGGCCCAGACGAGGAGGCCAACGCCCCAGGCGCACGCGGCGGCGAGGAGCCAAGCGCGGAGGTTGCCGTAGACGAAGTGGGCCATGAAGAGCTCCGTGGCGAGGAAGGCGAAGGGCGCGAGGGAGTCGAGCAGGGTGGGGATCCAGACGAAGGCGAGGGCCTGCATGAGGTATTCGTGCCAGATGACGACGAAGCCGACGAAGGTGGCAACGGTGAGCGTCCAGTCCGCGGCGGTGAAGTGGGTGGAGGTGGCCTCGACGCGCCCGACGAGGGTGGTGAAGGCAACGCCCTGGATGATGCTGGTGAGGGTGAGGAAGGCGGGGGCGTACTGGTTCTTGAGGCGCGCGGCGAGCTGCTGGGCAGGCGCGGACGTCGCGGGGGCGGTGGTATCCATGGGGCGTCTCCTGGGCGGTGGGACGATCTCCATCGTTCGCTGGCGGGATGGTGAGAGTAAGTATAGGCGACGGGGCCTCGTCCCCGGCCATGCCTCCGCTGGCGGGGGCACCCGGCCCCTCCCTGCGGGGGGAGGGGGAACTGCAGTGTTGCCATTTCTGCCGCTTTTTCGGTTTTGCCGGCGAGTCAGGCGATGCGGCCACCGCCGAGGGTGCTGTGCTGGCGGACCCACCAGCGGGCTTCGTAGCTGCGGTAGTCGCCGCCGGCGATCTGCCGGTAGCCGGGGCCGCTGCCGGGGCGGGCCTCGCTCTCGATGACGGTGGTGACGCTACCACCGAGGCGTCCATGGTGGAGCATGGCGGGCCAGAGGGCGTCGCGGATGGCGAGGATGTGTTGCTCGGGGGCATACCAGTCGGCGCGGAGATCGACAAGGACAGTGACGGTGGCCTCGAACTCGGCGGTGATGCGGCCCGCGTAGCCAGCGAGGGCGACGCTCTCGGCGCCTGGTGGGATGGCGATGATGCACTGGGGCAGGTAGGCGGGGTTGAAGTCCTTCGGGGTGCCGATGAAGATGGCGCTGGCGACGCCGTAGCGCGCGGCGTCGGCGCTGGAGAGGGCGGCGAAGGGGCTGGAGAGGGCGGCGAAGGGGCTGGCGACGCCGACGAGGCACTCGGCGAGGATGATGGCCTGCATGGCCTGGAGGGCGGCGAGGGTGTTGGGCTGGGTGGGGAGGGTGATGGCGGTTGGATGGGCATGGGTGGGGTTCCTTTCGGGGGAGGGTGAGGGTTCACCGCAAAGACGCGAAGGGTGCGAAGGTTCGCAAAGACAGAGGAGAGAGTTAACACGGAGGGAACGGAGGTTAGGTTAACGGAGTTGCACGGAGGCGAACTCGTTGCCGTTTCTGCCGGATTTCACGATTTCGCGTCGCGGAGACTGCCGATCTTGCCAGAGACCGGCGGGGGCGGGTCGATCAGGTGGCGAAGGTGAGCGAGGGGTCAGGCGCCGACGAAGCGCTCGCAGAGGGCCTCTTGGTGGTTGTCGTCGAAGGTTTCGACGAGTCCGGAGACGCGGTAGCGGGCGAGCTGGCCGGTCTCGGGGTCGGAGTTGATCTCGTCGGTGAGGAGGTCGCGGCGACGGATGGGGACGGTGGGGACGCCCTGCGTGGTGTAGAGCCAGAAGAGGTCGATGGGGCGTGCGCCGGATTCGTCGAGGTGTTCACGATCTGCGGGATCGGCGTGCTCGATCTGGACGGGGATGTCGCGCAGGAGGATGGTGCCTGCGGGGCGTTCGAGGCGGACGGTGGTGAAGCGCATGGGGGTGATCCTTTCGGGGGGAGAGAACCTAACCCCCTACCCCCTTCCCCTCGGGGGAAGGGGCCGCGGGCGAGGCGGAGTAGCGGGGCGGCGGTGTTATACTGGGCGGGTGACTGAGACGACGGGGGCCCTATGCGCGGATGGTGGGCGCTGTACCCGCTCCGGTGGAGTCAACGCCAGTACTGGGACTGGGTGGACTATCTCGCCATCGCGGTGATCCTCTCGTGGGGCGCGGCGGGAGTGGTCGGTGGAGTGGCGATTGATCGTGCGATTGTACCTCCTGTGAGCATGTGGTTCAGCATCGTGATAGGCGTTGCGATTGCGGCGCTCAGTGCCTTGCTGGGCCTCTGGGTTATGGCATTCGTGGCATACGCCGTGGATCGAGAATACGCGCAAGAGCAACGGGATGCGGGCCTGGTGGCGTTTCCCGTGGCGACGTGGGAGCGCCGCCTGGGCGTGGCACTGATCTCGTACTTCATGCTCTCGGCCCCGGTAGCTGTGGCCGTCATCATTGCGGCCGGTGCTTTCACGCCGTTCTGGCGCTCGGCGGGCGGCGTCAGCTTGGACGTGGGCAACCTCCTGTTCTATGCGGGCACGCTTGTCCTTTTAGCGCAGGGGCTGCGACGCTATGCGGTCGTCCTGCATTCGTGGCGTCTTCGAGTGGTTTATTCGGTGGTTGCCCTATGGCTGCTGATCGGGTTCTACTCGACATTGCCGCCGCTGACGCATGGGATCGTTCCTCCGTTCTCCGCGTTCGTCCCCGCGTATGGGGTTGTCGCGCAAATCTGGCCAGTGGCGCTCTTAGGCACCTTTTTCAGCGCGGCCTCCAAATACCGGCCTGAAAACGATAACGGCACGAGGCCAACGACTGGCGACCAAGGTGAACAACCCACACCGGATGCGACGGGGTGAGATTGGCAGGCGAGATGGGCGCGAACACGACGGGGCGGGACGAGAGGAGCGCGAGGGTGACAACTCCACCGGATCTGGAGGGGGCGAGCGAGGCGGGGGAGCAGCGAGCACGGCGGCGATCTCCTTTCTGGCTGTGGATCGTGCAGGGGTATCTCGTCGCCTATCTCTTCATTGTCGTGCTCGGCTTCGCGGTGGATACGCTGCTGAGATCCCACCTGGACGCGCAGCAGCGGGACGTGGTGAACCTGCTGGCGTGGGTGACCACGGCGCTGTACGCGCTGGCGCTGGTGGTATTGCTGGTGATGTACACGGCTCGGCTGCACCTGCGTCACCGCCGCTCGAAGTCGCTCTGGCTGCTCTTCTTGGGACTGGCGGGGCTGCTGGTGGCGCGCGGCTATTTCTCGGCGAGCCTGCTGCTGCCGAACGTCCCGCAGGGCGAGCTGTCGCTAGTGATGTCGTTCGTGGGGCTCGGCGCGGGGACGGCGATCGTGTTGGGGATGATCTGGGGAGCGGTGGATGGGGCGATCTACGCGGCGCGCCAGGCGCGGGAGCGGGCGAGACACGTGCGGCTGCCACGCTTTCGACGAGGGTCGCGGGGTCAGGCGAATGGGGCGGAGTGACGCGGAGGGGAGTGAAAACACGGAGGGAACGGAGGTCAAGGAGGGACGCGGAGGGAGTGGGGCGAGGCGGAAATCGGCGTGAGGGCTGGTGGATTCGGCATTTGGCGGGGTGGGACGTTGGCATGGTGGTGTTCCTCGGTGTGGGAACCGCGGGCGGGATGCGGGCTGGCGTTGCGCGGTCGTCGGCGGGGGCATTTCCGTTTCCTTCCGCTTTTGCATTTTGATCGGTATCATTTGGGGGATTTTGGGGCGGCGGGTGGGGGAAGTGGTGATGGGCGGAAGTGGGGCCCCATCTCCGGCAGCCTCTCGTGCGGGGAGCGAGGGAGCCTAACCCTTTGCCCCTTCCCTGCGAGGGAAGGGGCCGTGAGGCGAGGATCGAGGCGGTGGGTGAGCGTGCGCTACGGGGACGGTCGCTACGGGGACGACTCCTTGGCTGACGATGGGACGGGTTAGGCGCCGACGGTGGTGTATTTGCCGGTCCAGACGACGGCGCCGGTGGCAGAGGCGGTGACGGTGACTTCGCAGCTGTAGGGGGTGAGGGTGCCGCCGGTGACGCTTGGGCCAGAGCCGACGTTGGTGGCAGCGATCTGGCTGAAGCTGAGGCCGATGGGCGTCTTGGAGAGGACGGGGACGAAATTGACGCCGACGCCGAGGGTGCCCCCGGCGCTGACGCTGGGGCTGCGGATGGAGAGGTAGCCGACCTGCTGCGCGCCGGGCGATTGGACGGCGCGGTAGACGCCGCGCTGGCGCTGGCGAGCCTCGTCCGCTATCTGAAGGCGGGCGACGAGCGAGGCGGCGCGGTCGGCGTAGTTGTCGAGCTAGAGCAGCAGGTGCACGTCGCCGCTGGAGGACTCGCGGTAGAGCGATTCGGCGATCCAGAACTGGTTGACGCCGGGCGTCGGGCCGGTGGGGAGCTGCTGGCCGCGCACGGCGAGCTCGGGGATGTAGAGGTTGCCGTCGGCGCGTACCTGATGCAGCGGGAGGGGGTTGCCGGTGGCGTCGCGGACGGCGCGCAGCTCGACCTCGACTTTGTTGGTGGGGTTGCTGTAGGTGGCGAGCCAGGCGTTGGCGATGGCGGCGGCCTGCGCGCCGGTGAGCGGCAGCTTGCCGAGGTTGCGCCGCAGCTTGCGCCGGCGGAAGGGGGCGTTGCCCTGCGAGCCGTCGCCATTCAGCCGCGCGTCGCTGACGGTGACGACGCCGGGGCCGCTGGCGGGGTCCACATAGGCGACCTGGACGACGTTGTAGGCGCGCTGGGCTGAGGGGGCGACGTGCCAGCCGAGGATGTCTTCGCCGAGGGCGAGGTAGGTGGTGGTGCTCGTGTCGCGGGGATGCATGCGGAGTTGCCAGGTGGGGAAGCCGGCGAGATCGGTGTTGCGCGGGTGGTCGTAGACGGCGGACTGGGCATTGATCGGTGCGCGAACACGCCCTGACGTAGCAGGGCATAGCGAAGTCGACGGTGCCGCGCATCGCAGAAACTAACAGGAACGGCGGCCAAATCGCAGGCTTTGCGGCAGCAGCATATTCACTGGTGGAGAAGGTGCTCATGGCCAAGGATGGGTTGCCGTTGGCAAGTAGGTAGGGAATTTCCGGTTTGTGGCAGTCGAGGGGAATAGTATACTAAACGGTGCCTGCTAGGGGACCCCACCCAAAACCCAACCAAGGTCCCCAACCCACTGATGGCGCCCATCTAGAATAAGAACACAGGTGCGCTGGATGAGTGCCGGCATATATGTGATCCGCAACCGAATCAATGGCCATGAGTACGTTGGGAAAACTACGCACTTTGCGGCACGCTGGAAGGACCACAGAAGCCAACTTCAGCGCCGAGTGCATCCGAATCCACACCTCACTTATGCGTGGCACTGCTATGGGGCAGCAGCATTCGACTTCGCGGTTCTTGAGATCGTGACCGATGTAGCGCTTTTGGATGAGCGAGAACGATATTGGGGCGAGCTACTTCAGCCGGTTTACAACATCGAGGACTTTGGCAAAAATCGCATCAGCACAATTGCTCCATACAGATATTCCGATAACATGGCAGCGCGCGTGCGGCTGGCGTTCGATGAACTCACTTTGGCCGGTGCCCTCGTCACTCCAGACGCTATCAGAACGCAAGCAAACTGTTCAAGGAACATGGTGCAAATGGTGCTGCAGGACGCGGACTGGTGGACTCCTGACTTGCAGCGAGCGGCGCGCCGCAACAGGGCATTTCCTCGCGTCATGCGCGCGTATCAGGACATGAGGGAATCTGGTTGTACGCTCACTTTGAGTGAAATCGCGAGCAAAGCAGGTACAACGCGGCGGACCGCACTGAGGATACTGCGCGATGAAGGCTTCTGGAACCGCGAAATAGCTCAGGGTGCTTTGTCTTACAGCGCGAGACGCTCATGGCTTCGTCGCCCTGAAGAGATGCGCCATGCTACCTCCCATGGCAGAGAGCGCCAGGCCGAGCTTGGATTCCGTAACCTTGTGAAGGGACGCGCTACCAATCGGGAACGTGGGTACGCTGACCTGAAGAAAGCAGGCGTGAAAGGGCGCGAACGCCTCCGGCAGTTGGGCTACCCCAACGCAAAAGCTAGCGTTGAGCGACAGCGTAGTAAGGGCTTTCCGATACTAGCGCGCGGTCGCGAGACACAAGCGGCGGCTGGTTGGGAGATTCTGCGGGCAACGACGATTATTCGCAATCGGGCAGCAGGGGAAGCAAATCGATTACGTGTATTCGAAGCGTTGCAGGGAGGAGCAGCCGATGAGTTGTGCTCTGGCACCCTCAGTTTGTCAGCACTGGGACACCGCATGGGTATGGATCACCATACCATAGCGAAGCACGCGCGAGCGCTTGTAGAGGATGGCCTCGTGGATGCAACGGTGCTCGACAACTGTCACACTGGCTGGCATCCGAGCATGCGCGGCCGGCAATCGCGCGATGCTGATTCAGGGCAGTTCAAGAAGAAGTGTGACACGTAGAAGCAGCTGCGAAATACCCGGCAGCATGCTTCGAACGGCGTTTGGCATGAATCAGTACGCACGGAGGTCGATCGCCCAAAGCTTGATAGTGCGGCGCTCGTTGGCGACGTAGCACCGGTAAGGCTTGCGCCCGATCTGGTCAATGCCGGCGGTGGCGAGATACATACCATCCGGGGACCACGCGAGCGCGGTGCATGGAAACTACGGCGGCTCGCCCATGTCATCCTGTCCCGCCGTGTCAACACCGAGCTCCGCGGTGTCCCACAGTTCCGTATGGGCGGCGAGGCCGTAGGCGAGATACGGCAGCACGGTATCCCAGATGAGCACGCGCTCCCGCAGTTGTGCTGCAGCGAGGAAGCGACTATCGAGAGAGAAGCGCAGCAGTGGATAGCTTCCCGCTAGCGCTGGCATCTTGGGGTCGCTGAGTACCGCGCGCGTCTGCAAGGAGTACGGGTCGACGAGAGACGTTTGACCATGAGGTATGTTGTTTGCTACGAGGAGCTGAACGTCTGGAGACACGACGAGTCCTATGGCTGATTGCCTTTGGTCGCCAACCGGACCGACCCATGTCAGGTGCAACGCTCGGGCGTCCCTCGCATCGGCATCATCGTCTGCAGCCCACGCTACTCCCCAGTCTCATATCCTCTCCGGCCCTTGTACCCGTTGTACGCTCGCAGGACAAGTCGGGACCCATCGGCAACAAAGTGCAGGTCACGCACCCAGCGATCTTGCATTTTGGCCGCCTTGGTTTGCCACCCTGGCGTGGCGTGGCCCGAATGGAGCAACTGCCACGTCACGGCATCTCTTAGCCAAAGATCGCCGATGCTATTGCCTGCCGCTAAATAACCACCGTCAGGGGACAGCGCGAAATCCGTAACATCGCACTTCTCGGCCGCCAGCCTGGTAATCTCATCGCCATCTCGCGTTCAGACGCAGAGATGGCCGTTGTCGAATGACGCCAACAAGCGCTGTCCATCCGGCGAAAAGAGCACTTTGCGCGTTCGCCGCGCCACCGATTCGATGGTCCTCATCGGCTTGCCGGTCGCGTCGCAGAGATGGATGCTCCCTAGCGGTGCGGCGACTGCGAGTCGGGACCCATCCGGTGACCAGGACAGATCCGCGGTGGGTTCGGGACAGCGTGCGGGAAGGAGATCGCCCAGCGATTCGAACCCGCTCAGGACATACCGCTGCTGGCGCTCGCCGATGTCCCAGATGCGCACTGTTCCATCCTTGGACGACGACACGAACAGTTTGCTATCCGGCGAGAATGCAAGATTGCCGGTGTCATCAGTGTGGCCCTCGAGGGTGGCTTCCTGGCGGATGCGCACCGGTGACTCCTCCAGTACTTGCCGCAGTCCGCCGAGATCGAGCCCCGTGCCAATCGTAGTAACACCGAAGAACAGAATAGCATGGGTCCTAGAGGTGCTTCCGAGACGCGACGCCATGAACACGCATACGCTGGCGTCCTCGGCGCAACTCAGGCGACGCAGGCAGACGATCATGACGGCAACCGTGAAGAAGCGCCCATACATTTGGCAGTCATGCTACCAGCGGATCAGCAGCCGCCGGGAGTTGTCCAGCCACGCGAACCTCCGATCAACCGTATACCGGCCCATGTTGCGAGCGTCACCTGGGCGTCCCCGCTTGGCTCTCCAGCGCACTGAGCGTCGCTTCGGCGGGGTACACATTCGGGTACCATGGTGCCGCGGAGCAGCGTGGCACGCGCGACTATCATACTCCCGATCCGCCGCGAGCTTGTCGGGTCAGGTTGACTTCTACTTCGTTGGCGCTGGCGAGGTGAAAGCCCAAGGGCAGCCCATTCCCGTCGGGCATCTACATCCACTTGGTGCCCTTGCCCTTCTTCGTGACGCCGGCCTGCTCGCCGCCTTTCTCGCTGGGCGCCAAGGAGCCATCGAAGAAGGCCATGGTCCAGTCGAGCCGACCCTGTTGGACAAGCACTGACAAAGCAGCGCGCCAGATGCGCTCCCACACGCCTTCCGCGCCCCAGCATTTGAGCCGCCACCAAACCACCGAGCGTGTAGCCATCGTAAACGGGGATGGAGGTGTTGGCTGGGGCGCTCGGCAGCACGGCGGATTGGTCGACGTCGAGGGCGAGGTAAGCGCTGCGTTTGGCGAACTCGGTGGCGATGATCGCTTGCGCGGTGCTGGCGGACGAGTAGGCGCTGTCGTCGGGGTCGTCGCGCAGGGCGGAGCCGCCGCCGAGGGCGGAGAGCAGGACGTGCTCGCCGGCGGTGGAGTCGAGGACGAGGGCGGGATCGGACCACTCGCCGCCGAAGACGGTGAAGGGTCCGTCGCGCAGGCAGACGCGCGAGAAGGGGCCGCAAGGGGCGGGAAAGCACGAAAGGGCGCCACTCCACCACTGTCCGCGTGCGGAGAACACGCATCAGGTGGGAAGCGGCGCCCTACTCAGGCTCACCGCCGGGGGCGCTCAATCAGCGCCCGGCAAGGAGATTTTAGGATATGTGTTCTAGATTGTCAAGAGCGATAGGTGCTGTGTGTTCGGCTGGCGTAGACAGGGACGATCACGTCTTCCTATACTCAGGAAGGGGAAAGCGCACCCTTCTCACCTCATAGGAGTGTTTGCCATGACCGTTGCGTCGTCGCTCCCTGCTTCGCCGGTGCGCGCCCGCATCACCAGCCCCTTCCGCCGCCTCACGCTCGCGCCCGTCGTGTGGGTCATCGCGGGCATCTCGTTTGTGGTGCATGTCCTGGTCGGGGCGCGCGTCCTGGTCGGGAGCGATTACGGCTATTTCCGCGACGAGCTATATACCATGGCCATGAGCCACCACCCCGCCCTCGGCTATGTGGACGTCCCGCCGCTGGTGCCCTGGATCACGCTGATCCCCCGCTTCCTCACGGACAATGCGCTCTGGGCCATCCATGGGATCTCGGCGCTTGGTCTGCGCTGGGACGATCCTCCTGACAGGGCTGATGGCCCGGCTCCTCGGCGGCGCGGGATGGGTCCAGGGGCTTGCTGCCGTGGGAACAGCGACGGCACTCGACTTTATGGCGCTCGGCTCGCAGTACACCTATGACGTCTTCGATGCCTTCTGGTGGGTGCTGTCCGCTACGATCCTCATCGCGCTGCTGCGCGACGAGCGCCCGCGCCGCTGGCTCGCGTTCGGCGTGGTGGCCGGGCTGGGCTTGCTGACGAAGGAGACCATCCTTTACTGGTGCTTCGCCCTGGTCGTCGGCCTGCTGTTAACCCCGCAGCGCCGCTTGCTCTTCACTCGCTGGACGCTGCTTGGCGGTCTTGTCGCGTTCGCACTCTTCCTGCCGTTCCTGATCTGGAATGCCCTCAATGGCTGGGCGACATTCCACTATTGGGCGGGCTATACCGCCAATCAGGGCGTTGCTGGATCGCCCCTCGATTTCCTGATCAACCAGATACTCATCATGAATCCCCTCTCGCTGCCCTTGTGGATGGCGGGACTGTGGTACGTCTTCTCCAAGCGTGGGGCGCGCTACAGGGTGTTCGGGTGGGCCTATCTCATCCTCTTCGTCCTCTTCATCGCGACGCAGGGGAAGTCCTATTTCCTGGCGCCGGCCTACCCGCCGCTGTTTGCCGGCGGGGCGATGCAGATCGCCGCGTTAAGGATGCGCTGGCGCGTCTGGGCTCCTCGATGGAGCATGGCCTACGCCGTGGCGCTGACCCTCGGCGGCGTGTTGCTGGCGCCCGGTGCGATGCCGGTATTGCCTCCGGCCGTATATGCGCAGGTGTATCACTCGAGCGGCAGCGGCGGGGCGAACCAGGATTCGGGCGATGTCTACGGCCTGCCGCAATCGCTGGCGGACCGCTTTGGCTGGGAGCAGCAGGTGGCGTTGATCGCGCAGGTCTATGGCAGCTTGCCGCCGGATGAGCAGCGGGTCGCCTGCATCTTTACCCAGAACTACGGCGAGGCGGGTGCGCTCGTGCAGTTCGGTGGGCGCTACCGCCTGCCGCCGGTGATCAGCGGCCAGAACGCCTTCTATCTCTGGGGACCGGACAGCTGCAGCGGCCAGGTGCTCATCACCATCAACATTTCGCCACAAGATGCTTCGCAGGGGTTCAATTCGGTGACGCTAGCCGCCAGGACGTCGTGCGCGGCATGCGTGGCGTTCGAGAACAATGCGCCGATCCTCATCTTGCGAGAACCGAAGGAGCCGTTCGCGAAGCTCTGGTCGCGGGCCGGGCACTTTGATTGACCCGCGCGGATACAGCCCCTGGCGCACGCCTTGCGGGAGCTGCCGCTTGGGAGGAATCACGTCGATGCAGGCAGGCACGCATGCGGATCGGGCATCGGTGGCGTCGGCATTGAGCGGCGAAGTCGTGCGTGGGGAGCGCACTTTGCTGGAGGAGAGCGGTGCGCCCGGCCTCGTGGGGGCGCGTGCGGCGCTGGAGACGTTCTATTACGCTTTCAATACCCGCTTACCGGACCTCTACAAGCAGATCTGGGCGGACGATCCCCTGGTCCAACTCGATAGCCCGGTCGGGGGCATCGTCCGTGGCAGGGTGGGTATCGCCGCGCTCTCTGAGCGCATGCTCTCGGGGCCGGCGCGGGTGCAGGCCGTTCTCGAGGAGATCGTGGCGTACGTGACGCCGGAGCTGGTCGTCTTCGCCGGGCGCGAGCGCGGCACCTACACGCGCGAGGGCGAACAGGATGCTACGACTGAGATCTCTGGGTTCCACTCCATCTGCGTCTTTCGCTTCATTGCGGCGCAAGGCGGCTGGCGACTGGTCCTTCATACCGTTTCACTGGATGACGCGGAGCAACTCGCCCGGTATCAGCGCATGGTGCGCGGCGGGTAAGGCGGGTCGGGCGCGCCGCCGAACGCTACGCGCCCGATCAACGCCGGCCTATGCGTCGGACCCCGGTGCGACGGGCTGGTGTATCTCCCAGAAGTTGCCCTCGGGATCGGTGAAGTAGGCCGTGCGCAGCCCCCACGGCTGGTCGGTCGGCGGCCTGAGGACGTGGACGCCTTTGGCCTTGAGGTCCGTGTACATCGCGTCGACGTCGTCTACGCTGGCGGCCAGCAGCACGCGCGACGCCCCACTGGTCGTCAGGTCGAGCGGCTCTTCGCTCATCATGCGCGCGGCCCCGTCGGCCTCTTGCAGGAAGAAATAGAGGTTGCCGATCTTGAACATGGTGAATTCGGGTCCGCTGTCGCTCACCGCGAGCCCGAGGGTATCGCGATAGAACGCCGTACAGGCGGCGAGGTCGTGGACGATCAGTTGCGGCGCGACGATCGTGCGGATCATTGCTCTCTCCTGTCATTGCCCCCGACGGCGGGCGCAACGCGGGTGGAGGATGGAGTGCGCCGACGGCGGCAGCCTCGACCCTCCATGCCACGCGCCACAGGGACTTAACTGAGGAAGAACGCCTCCAGAACGGGGGCGAGGGCCTCGGGCGCCACCTCGTGCGTCTGCCCGTCCAGGGTGGCGTGCTGGCCCCGCGGGAGGGCGGCGGCGAGCGCCTGGGCGGACTCCTGGATGAAGGGGAAGGTCGCCCCGCCGGCCGCTACGAGCGCGGGCGTCGTGAAGGTGGCCGCGGACTCGATGGGCACGGCGCTGTCGCCCAGCTCGGCGGCGTCGAAGGCGAGGGTGGGGGCGACGGCTTCGAACTGCGGCCACACCGGCGAGTGGCGCATCCCGGCGACGCCTTCGTCCCCCGCGCCGACCAGGCGCATCATGAGCTCGACGGCGTCCCCGTTGCGCCCCTCGACAAGAGTCGCGTCAAGCTGGGTGCGATAGGTGTTGAAGTTGCGCACGCGCTCGGCGTCGAGGTTATATGGCGGCTCGTAGAGCGCGACCTTTGTGACGGTGGCTGGCAGTTGCCGCGCCGCCTCGAAGGCGAGGGCCGCGCCTGAGGAGATGCCGTAGACGAAGGCCGACCCGCCGGCGGCGTCTATGAGCGCCGCGATGTCTTCGATCTCGCGCTCGACGGCGAACGGCAGGATATTGCCGCTCTCGCCACGGCCACGGCGATCGTAGGCGTAGACGGTGAAGCGCGACGCCAGGAGGGCGGCCAGGGGGCGCATCGGGCCGAACGCGCGATGACAGAGCGCGCCGTCTACTAGGATGAGCGCCGGCCCCTGGCCCGATTGCTCGTAGGCAATGGAGGTGCCATCTTTGGAGGTGACGGTTGGCATGGTGTTTCCTCTTTTCTGGACTGCCATCGGCTGCATTCGTCCGCTGCGCGGAGTGGCGGCCATTCCGCGGGGTTCAAGTATCTGTCTGGGTCCCGATACTGCGTGCGGCGTTATGATGCCATTCTGGCGGCGAGGGGGGAAAACGGAAGGGCCAGCGACTTGCGGCACCGGCCCCGCGCAACCATCGACTCTTTATCTGGTTAGTTGAGGCGGCGGCGCACCCAGAAGATGGTGAGGCCGAGGGCCAGGAGCGAGATGGCGGAGTAGATGGCCGTCTCGATCCACTGGAAGGTCCAGAAGCGGCTCGCGGGCTGATAGGCGAGATAGTTGCCGCGATACCCCGCGGCCTGGGCGCATTGCAGGGGGGTCTGTGCGCCGGCGGAGTTGCACGTGATGCTGTTGGTGCGGTTCCCTTGGGCATCCAGAAAGCCGCTGCCAAGTTGCCAATCCTCTCGCCCCAGGGGAATCGGCGGGCTGTCTAGACCGAGCGACGGATCGTCGCCTTGCGCGAAAGGCCAGGTGACGACGATCTGTGGCTGATAGTTGGGGCGCAGATTGAACTCGACGACGATGCGGATCGCCACGATCAGCGCGAGGGTGAGGAAGATCGCCAGGACGGTCCGGCGCGTCAAGGTGCCCACGGCAATGCCTATGGCGAGGGCCATCAGCGAGGAGGCGATGAGCACCGGCCCGGTGAAGTCGAAGGCCCCCTGGTTGAATTTGCCGGTCAACTCATCGAGGGGGTGATACCACCAGTTCAGCAGGGCGTACAGCGCACCCGCCGCCAAGAGGTCGGCTCCCACAACGACGGCCAGGGTCACGCTCAGCCAACGGGTACGGGTGATGCTCTGCATCCAGACCAACAGCCGAGTGTGCCCCTCAAATTCCCGCGCCACCAGCGGCGCCCCCACCATGACGCCGAACAAGACCGGCAGCACGAGCAACGCGGCGGCGAAGGGGAAGAACGGGCCGTATTGGTCGAGGAACTGGTTGCCCAGGAAAGCGCAGGGTCCATTGTTGCCAGTGCCAGGGTGCTGGGCCAGGCACGCGCCCAATCCGCTGTCGTGGAGGGTGTGGGCCATGCTGATGCCAGTGATCAGCAAATAGACGCCGCCTATGACCAGCACGCCGAGTGCGGCCAAGAATTCAGTGCGATGTTGCCGCCAGGTAAACCAGATCATTGGCCAACCTCCAGTCCCTGCTGGTCCGCTCCCTGAGGTTCCCGCAAAGAGCGCGGGAATGGTGCGTGCTCTATGTCTGACACGTGCTGCCCCAGGCTGAGATAGGCCAACACAATATCCTCCAGCGAGACGTCCTGCACTTCCCAGGAGGGGTCGAAGAGCGGGCCGTTGGTCCGCACCAGCAGCGTCGTCTGGCGGTCGGTGTGGCTCTCTTCGATGACGGTGTGGACGCTGGCAATCGCCGTCACATCCTGGCGGGGGCCGATCAGTCGCTTATGCGTCCGCACGATCTCCTGGATGTCGCCCACCAGCTGGACGTGCGAGGCGGTGAGGATCACGAGGTAGTCGCAGACGCGCTCGAGATCGCCGATGATGTGCGACGAGA
Organism: uncultured Chloroflexia bacterium; assembly: GCA_963841205.1. Classification (GTDB taxonomy): domain Bacteria; phylum Chloroflexota; class Ktedonobacteria; order Ktedonobacterales; family JADMIN01; genus CAWAWP01. The sequence continues at coordinate 95,850 of CAWJCH010000002.1, forward strand.
GCAGCACGGTCATGCCGCTCTCCGCCACGGCGTCGAGCAGCGTGCGCAGGAACTCGCGGCGGGCGAGGGGGTCCAGGCTGGCGAGCGGCTCGTCGAGGAGGAGCAGGTCGGGGCGCTTGGCAAGGGCGAGGACGAGCGCCACCTGCGCCTGCTGGCCGCCGGAGAGCTTGCCCGCGCGGCGGTCGAGCGGGATGCCGAGCTTCTGGATGCGCGCTCGCGCCAGGGCGTCGTCCCAGCGGGGATTCAGCTTGCGCCCGAAGGTCAGCAGTTCGGCGACGGTGAAGCCGAGGTAGAGGGGATGGTCCTGCGCGAGGAAGCCGAGGCGCGGCAGCGTCTCTTTGGGCTGGTCGAGGGGGGAATGCTCGAAGACGTGCACACTGCCGGAGGTGGGCTCCAACAGGCCGGCGGAGAGATGGAGCAGCGTGGTCTTGCCGGCGCCGTTGGGGCCGACGAGCGCGGCGACGCGCCCGGCGGGGAGGGTCAGCGTGCAGTCTTGCAGCGCCCAGGTCCGCCCGTAGCGCTTGCTCAGATGGGTCGCCTCCAGCGGATTACTCACGCGGTTTCCTCCTTGTGGGCGTCCTGAAAGGTGGACATGAAGAGCGCAAGGATGCTCTCGCCGTCTAGCCCCGCCTCGCGGGCGGAGGCGAGCCAGCGCGCGAGGCTGCGGCGCAGCGCCGCGTGGCTCGCCAGTGAGGTCGCCGCCAGCGTGCGCAGGATGAACGTGCCCTGGCCGGGGCGGCTGGCGACGAGGCTCTCGTGCTCTAGCTCGCGGTAGGCCTTCAGCACGGTGTTGGGGTTGATGGTGAGCTGCACGACGACCTCGCGCACCGTGGGGAGCTGGTCGCCAACCTCGAGCAGGCCGAGGCGCAGGGCATGCTTGACCTGCTGGACGATCTGCAGGTAGGGCGGCACGCCGGAATGGGCGTCCAGATGGAACTCGATCATACAGTGGTGCGCCTTTTCTCTATCAAGCTATTGTACTAGTTTGATAGCACAAGTCTATCCGGAAGGGGAGCGGTTGTCAAGCGATGGCCGAGCGAGCAGGATTAGATCACTGATATTGACATTTACTCTCTTTTGCGTTAGACATGCATTAGCATATTTCTAGCGAAAGGCGGCTGGTCTCATGAATACGACGGGGAACCGCAAATGGTGGGCGCTGGCGGCGCTGACGCTGGCGGTGTTGGCGGTCGGTCTGGACGGCACGGTGCTGAGCGTGGCGGTGCCGACGCTGGCGACGAAGCTGAACGCGTCGGAGTCGGACCTGCAATGGTTCTCTTCGGCGTACCTGTTGGTGCTGGCGGCGGCGATGCTGCCGGCGGGCCTGCTCGGCGACCGCTACGGGCGCAAGAAGGTGATGGCGCTTTCGCTGGTGCTCTTCGGCATCGGCTCGGCGGCATGCGCCTACTCGACCACTGCGGGGCAGTTCATCGCGGCGCGGGTGGTGCTGGGGCTCGCGGGGGCCGGCATCATCGTGATGGCGCTCTCGGCGCTGACGGTGCTCTTCACCGAGGAGGAGCGGCCACGGGCGGTCGGCGTGTGGGCGGCGGCGAACTTCCTGGCGCTGCCGATCGGACCGATCCTCGGCGGGTGGCTGCTGACGAACTTCTGGTGGGGCTGGGTCTTCCTGATGAACGTGCCGGTGGCGCTGATCGGGCTGATCGCCACGCTGGTGCTGCTGCCGGAGTCGCGCGCGCCGGTGCGGCCAGGGCTGGACCTCGTCGGCATCCTGCTCTCGACGGCGGGGCTGGTCGGCGTGACGTATGGGCTGATCGAGGCGGGGCAGAACGGCTGGGGCGACGCGAGCGCGCTGATCCCGATCGGCGCCGGATTGGTACTGCTGCTCGCGTTCTTCCTCTTCGAGGGCTGGCTCGGGCGGCGTCCCGGCGGGCAGCCGCTGATCGATCTGGCGCTGTTCCGCTCGGCCTCGTTCACGTGGGGCGTGATCTTGCTGGCGATTCTGGTGCTGGCGATGATCGGCGTGCTCTTCACGATGCCGCAGTACTTCCAGGGCGTGGTGGGGACGGACGCGCAAGGCTCCGGCATTCGGCTGCTGCCGGTGATCGGCGGGCTGGTGTTGGGCGCGGTGCCGGCGGATCGCGTGGCGAGGGCGCTGGGGGCGAAGGTGACGGTGGCGGTGGGATTCCTCGTGCTGGCCGGCGGGATGCTGCTCGGCTCGACGACGGGAGTGGCATCGAGCGGGGGCTTCGTGGCAGCGTGGATGGCCGTCGTGGGTCTGGGCATGGGGATCACGCTGGCGACGGCGGCCTCGGGTGCACTGGCCGAACTTTCGGCGGAGCGCGCGGGGGTCGGCTCCGCGGTGCTGCAGGCGCTGCAGAAGGTGGGCGGTCCGTTCGGGACGGCGGTGCTGGGCAGCGTGCTGCTCTCCGCGTATCAGGGGCAGCTCAACCTCACGGGCCTGTCCGCAGCGGCGGCGAGCGCGGTGAAGACGGGCCTCTTCGGCGGGCTGGCGGTCGCCGCAAAGATCGGATCGCCGCAATTGCTGGCCTCGGTGCGGTCGGCGTTCGTGGTGGGAATGGATGCGTCGCTGAGGGTGGGCGTGGGCATCGCCGTGGTGGGCTGCATCTTGACGCTGATCTTCTTGCCGAACCGGCCCCGGGCGAAGGCGGGAAGCGATGCCGCGGCGGGGACGAGTGAGGCGGCTTCGATGCCGGCTGGGGCGACGGGGTAGCGGATCTCGATCACGCTCAGAGGATTACGGCAGGTATTGGCGGAGGGACGGGCTGAGGCTCGCCCCTCCCGCGTCGTTGCCGCCCTGTGGTATGGCAGCACGCTTGTAGGGATAGGCCATCTCCGCGTAGAATTGGGGTATGAAGAAGGTGTTTTCCGAAGATGACCGTCCGCTGCCGGGCCTGCGCGAGCGCAAGAAGGCCAAGACGCGCGCGGCGATCCAGCGGGAGGCGCTGCGGCTCTTCCGCGAGCAGGGCTACGAGGCGACGACGGTGAGCCAGATCGCCGAGGCGGTGGAGATCTCGCCGAGCACCTTCTTCCGCTACTTCCCCTCCAAAGAAGACGTGGTGCTCTACGACGACCTCGATCCGCTCATGTTCGCCGCATTCGAGGCGCAGCCGCCGGAGTTGAGTCCGATTGAGGCGATGCGTCGCGCGATTCGAGAGGTCTACGTGACGCTCTCGCCAGAGACGCTGCAGGAGCAGCGAGAGCGCGCGCTGCTGACGCTCGAGGTGCCGGAACTGCGCATGCGCGTGCTGGAACAAGTCGTCAGCACCATCGATTCGTTCTCGGTGCTGATCGCCAAGCGTGTGGGGCGCAGCGCGGACGACGTGCAGGTGCGCACGTTCGTCGGGGCGGTGCTGGGTGCGCTGCTCTCCGCGCTGGTGGGCGGAGCGAAGGAACCGCACCCCGATTACCAGGCGCTGATGGACGATACGCTGGCGTATATTGCGGCCGGCATGCCGTTGTAGCCGAACGCAACCTTTCTGCGCTCGGCGCTGTTCCACCGTTGTGTGGCTGGCGGCTGAAGCCGCGCTTAGGGGACTCGCGGCCACGAATCCCGCCTGCACGGGCTTGCAAGCGTCTCAGACCGGGTTGCCGACGGCCCGGCCATCTGACCTGGGGGAGAGGGAGAGCCATGAGTGAGCCGACGCCATCCCATAAGGACGATCTGCTGCGCGAGCTGCGGGCGGGACACGAGACGCTGGCGGCGACGCTGCGGACGCTGACGCCGGAGCAGTTGACGAGGCCGGGCGTCTACGCCGACGACAACGGCGACTGGACGGTAAAGGACATCCTGGCGCACATCACGTGGTGGGAGCAGTCGTGCTTCGGCTGGCTGGGGCTGCCGCCGGCGGCGCAGCGCTCGGCGATCCCGCAGGGGCTCGACGGCGACGATGCGATCAACGCGGCGATCTTCGAGGGCAACCGCGACCGGGCGCTGGACGAGGTGCTGGCGAGCTTCGAGCGGTCGTTCGAGGCGCTGGTGCGCGGGGTGGAGGCGGCCAGCGAGGAGCAGATCGACGCGCCGCGCGCCTCCGATCCGGGTGGGACGCCGTTGTGGGAGCTGTTCCCCGGCAACAGCTACGAGCACTACGGTATCCACGCGGAGTCGATCCGCGCGTGGGCGGCGACGCTGTAGCGGATTCGCTTTTGCAGCTCAGGCGCGGTGATGGGCGACTCCTGTGCGATAGAATGTCGCATGACGGAGCACACATGTGCGACAAACCACGCGAGGTGGAGCACGATGAATGAACCCATTGATACGGTTGTCGCGCCCGGCATCGTGACGAACCCAGCACGCATGGGGGGACGTCCAACGATCACTGGAACGCGCATCACGGTCGAGCGCATACTGGGCATGCTCGCGGCGAATTATACGTTTGACGACATTCTCCGCGCGTACCCGCACCTCACTCACGAGCGCATTCGCGATGCGATCAACTACGCCGAACAACTCGTGCATGACCAGACTCCGGCTGCCGCTGGCTCCGCTGAGGTGGACTGGTGAGGATGCTGGCTGACGAAGATGTAGAGTTCCCGATCATCGAGCGATTGCGGATAGATGGGCATAATGTCGCGGCAATTGTCGAGCAGTCACCGGGTTCACCTGATCTTGCCATCCTTGATCGAGCCGTACGCGAGAACATATTGTTGCTGACCGCTGATCGCGACTTCGGCGACTATATTTTTCGCGACCACCACCCAGCACCAGCCGCTGGTGTTGTGCTCTACCGCCTTGGCGACGACTTTACCCTGGATGAGAAGGCATCCCTCATAGGAGACCTGTTCACGCTCCATAGCGTGGGTGAATTTGCAGGTCAGTTTGCCGTGATCGACGGGAATAAACTCCGCTTTCGGCCATTACCTTAGAGACATGCCCATCTGTGCGCCGCGGCATTACTACGCATGCGAGGAGTCGTCGCGACAGGCGGGGCAGCGACCGAAGAGCTCGACGGAGTGGCCGTCGATGGCGAAGTCGGTCTTGGAGGAGATGGCGGCGAGGAGATCGGGCGGGAGGCAGGCGCTGATCTCGACGACGCGCTGGCACTGCGTGCAGGTGAGGTGGTGGTGGTGCGCGCCGCCGCAGAGGCGGTAGCGATGGGTGCCGTCGGCGAAGGGGACGCGGTCGAGCAGGCCCTTGCTGAGCAGCAAATCGACGGCGCGGTAGACGGTGGCGCGGCCCAGGCCCGGATCTTTGGCCTGGAGCTCGTGCCAGAGGTCCTGCGCGGTGAAGTCGGCGCCTGAGGCGGCGAGCGCGGCGAGCTGCTCCACGATGACGCGACGCGGACGTGTGTTGCGCAGCCCCTCCGCCTCGAAGACGGCGAGGAGACGATCCTCGATTGCCTCGGGCTCCGTCGCCGAAGCCATTCGCTCCATCTGCTTCATGCCGTACGTGCCTGTCTCTCTGATCCGGCGTCCGCGCCCTGCGTGCATGACGACGCCGACCCCTGATCCATTCTACTCCACCGGCTCCACGGCGCGATAGACGCCTGTGCTCTGCTCTGTCTCGATAATTGAGACGGCATCTCATTGACAAATCGCTTCGCCGTCGGGTATGCTCTCCCTCGCGGTACTATTGAGACATCGTATCACATGGGGGGGGACGAGCATGCGAGGGCGACTTCCATCCTTCCTGGCGACGCGGAGGGCGATGATCGGCGCGCTGCTGATGGCCTGTCTCGGCGCCATGGCGTTGGCTGGCTGCGGCGCGACCGATCTGGGCGGCAGCAGCGGCGGCACGGTGCGCGTGGTGGCGGCGGAGGATTTCTGGGGCAGCATCGCCGCGCAGGTGGGCGGCAGCCACGTGAGCATGACGAGCATCATCACCGATCCGAACGCCGATCCGCACAGCTACGAGCCGACCTCGCAGGACGCGCGCACGGTGGCGGCCGCGCAGTACGTGATCGTCAACGGCGCGGGCTACGACCAGTGGGCGGATAACCTGCTGACATCGAACCCGGTCGCGGGGCGCAAGGAGCTGAACGTCGGCGATCTGAACGGCAAGAAGGACGGCGACAATCCGCACATGTGGTACAACCCGGACTACGTCACCGCCGTGGTCAACCGCATCCGCGACGACTTGAAGTCCATCGACCCGAAGGATGCCAGCGCGTTCGACGCCTCGGCGCGGGCATACCTGACGACGGGGTTGCAGCAGTATCACAGCCTGATCGCCGAGATCAAGGCGAAGTACAGTGGCACGCCGGTGGGCGCGACGGAGAGCATCTTCTCGTACCTGGCGCCGGCGCTGGGCCTGCACCTGATTACGCCGTACTCGTACCTTAAAGCGGTCTCGGAGGGGACGGATATCTCCGCCGCCGACGAGGCGACCGTGGAGCAGCAGATCAATCAGCGGCAGATCAAGGTGCTGGTCTACAATTCGCAGAATACGCCGAACAACATCCAGGCGGTGATCAGCCTGGCGAAGGCGCAGCAACATCCCTATCGCGACGATCACGGAGACGCTGACGCCTGCGGGGGTAACCTTCCAGGCGTGGCAGTCGGCGCAGCTGCAAGGGATCGAGGCGGCGCTGGCGCAGGCGACGGGGAAGTAGGGAGAGACGGCAGCGGTCGGAGCGGAGATTTAACCACAGAGTTCACAGAGCGCGGAAGAGATTCACCGCAAAGACGCGGAGGGCGCAAAGGGGCGCAAAGGCGGGGCAGAGCTTGTGGGCACAGGTTTGGCTAACAGGGTGACGGCGATGGTAGGCGAAGAGATCTTTGGGAGAGCTCCAGTGATGACCGAACGCGCTTCGCAGCACACGGGGACGCCTGGGGTGGGCGCGCCGGTCATTCGCGTGGAGCGCGCGGCGGTGGCGCTCAGCGGGCGCACGATCTGGTCCGATGTGTCGCTGGAGGTGTCGGCGGGCGAGTTCCTCGCGATCCTGGGTCCTAATGGGGCGGGGAAGTCGACGCTGCTGAAGGCGATCCTGGGACTGATCCCGCTGAGCGCGGGGCGGATCGAGGTGCTGGGGCAGCCGGCACGACGCGGCAATGCCGCCGTTGGGTATGTGCCGCAGCGGCGCCACTTCGATGCCGAGATCCGCGTGCGCGGGCGCGACATCGTGCGCCTGGGGCTGGACGGCAATCGCTGGGGGCTGCCGCTGCCATTTCTTCAACGTGCCGCGGAGCGAGACGCCGAGGCGCGGGTGCGGGATGTGATCGAGCGGGTGGGCGCGGCGGCGTACGCGGACCGTCCCATCGGCGAGCTTTCCGGCGGGGAGCAGCAGCGGCTCCTGATCGCGCAGGCACTCGTGACGGATCCCCGCGTGCTGGCGCTGGATGAGCCGCTGGATAGCCTGGACCTGCGCAATCAACAGGGGGTGGCGGGGATGATCCGCGAGGTCTGCCGCGAGACGGGCGCCGCGGTGTTGCTGGTGGCGCACGACGTGAACCCGATCCTCTCGGCGCTCGACCGCGTGGTCTACGTCGCCAACGGGAAGGTCGCCGTGGGGACGCCCGACGAGGTGATCACCACCGAAACGCTCTCGCGGCTCTATAACACGCCGATCGAGGTGCTGCGCGCCAGCGACGGGCGGCTGGTGGTGGTCGGCCAGGCGGAGGAGGAGGAGGTGACGTACCATGCACACCATCCTCAGTGACGCCAGCACCTTCTCGTGGGATCTCGTGGCGGATGTCGAGCGGCTATTTTACTACGCCTTCATGCGCAACGCGTATCTCGCGGGGACGCTAGTGGCGCTGGTGGCCGGGATCGTCGGCTATTTCATGGTGCTGCGGAGCCAGAGCTTCGCGGGGCACAGCCTCGCCAACGTCGGCTTCGCGGGGGCGACGGGCGCGGCGCTGATCGGCGTCCCGGCGGTGGCGGGGCTCTTCGTGGCGGGCGTCCTGGCGGCGATCGGCATCCAGACGCTGAACCTCGGCGCGCGGCAGACGCGGCAGAGCGATGTCGCGGTGGGGGCGGTCTTGACGGCGTCGCTGGCGCTGGGCTTCCTCTTCCTGCACCTGACGACGAAGTACGCGACGAGCGTCTATAACGTGCTCTTCGGCAACGTGCTGGGCATCAACGACGGCGACGTGCGGACCGTCGCGTGGACCGCGCTGGCGCTGCTGGCGCTGCTGGCGGTGATCGCGCGGCCGCTGCTCTTCGCCTCGGTGGACCCGGACGTGGCGGCGGCGCGCGGCGTGCCGGTGCGCGCGCTCTCCTTCGGCTATCTCGTGCTGCTGGCGCTGGTGGTGGCGGTGGCCGTGCAGGTGGTGGGCGTGCTGCTGATCTTCGCGCTGCTGGTGACGCCGGCGGCGATCGCGCAGCGGCTGACGGCGCGGCCCGCGCGGGCGGTGCTGCTGGCGGTGCTGCTGGCGGAGGTCTTCACCTGGCTCGGGCTCGCCGCGGGCTATTTTACGCCGTATCCGGTCGGATTTTTCATCACGACGTTCGCGTTCGGCACGTATGCGCTGGTGCGCGGGTGGCAGGCTGTGGAAACGCGATGGATTGCCTCGCGGACGGGGGCGGAGACAGGATCGGCACGGCGCACAGACGTGCATGTGGAAGGCGGCGCGGCATGACGTTGACAGTGGCGAGCGCGCTGCCGCCGTTTTCGCCGAACCTGTGGCAGGACGTGCAGGCGATGCTCTCGTATGGCTTCCTGCGGCAGGCGCTCTTCGCGGGGACCGTCATCAGCGTGGTGGCGGGGCTGGTGGGGACGTTCGTGGTGCTACGGCACCAGGCCTTCGCGGGGGAGAGCCTCTCGGATGTGGCGTTCACGGGGGCGCTCGGCGGCGCGGCGCTGGGCATCAATCCACTGGTGACGCTGCTGGGGACGACGATCGTGGTGGCCCTGGGGATGGGCGCGCTGGGCGAGCGGTTGCGCGGGCGCGACGTGGCGATCGGCACGGTGCTGGCGTGGGTGCTGGGGCTGGGGCTGCTCTTCCTCTATCTCTTCACGAAGCACGTCAGCGGGACGGGGACGGGCTTCTCCGGCGTGACGGTGCTCTTCGGCAACCTGCTGGGCATCTCGGCGGATCAGGCGCGGTGGATCGCGGTGGTGAGCGCGCTGGTGATCGTGGCGCTGCTGGTCATCGCGCGGCCGCTGCTCTTCGCCTCGGTGGACCCGGACGTGGCGGCGGCGCGCGGCGTGCCGGTGCGCGCGCTGGGGCTGGGCTTCCTGGTGCTGCTGGCGGTGACGGTGAGCGCGGCGACGCTGGCGGTGGGCGCGCTGCTGGTCTTCGCGCTGCTGCTGCTGCCGGCGGCCATCGCGCAGCAGGTGACGACGCGCCCGTATGCGGTGCTGGCGCTGGCGGCGGCGATCGGCGTGGCGGTGACGTGGCTGGGCATCGCCATCGGCTTCTACAGCGGCCTACCCAGCAGCGTGTGCATCAGCCTGCTCGCGGTGGCGAGCTATGCGGTGGTGGTCGGCGGCGGCAGGGTGGCGGATTTCGCCAGGAAGAGTATCCCTAGCCTCGGCGGATGAGCTTCTCGTACTCGCGATGGGTGCCGATCCAGAACCAGGTGATCTCGGCGCCGTCACGCACCCCGAGCACGCGATAGCTCTCGTTCACTCGCGCGGACCAGAGTCCCGATTGCCGGTCGATCAACTCGAAGTTGAGACTCGGATGCGATGGATCGCGGAGAAACTGCGCATACGCCTTGTGGGCCTGCACTCAAACATCCTTCGGCAGGTCGCGAAAGAGCTTCCAGTAGCGCTCAGTCGCATGAGATTTCATCCCGCGGGAGCATCTTGCGTCAGCGCCGCCAGCATCTCGGGGTCGAGCGCGTCCTCATCGCCGGTGTCGCGCGGGATGGGCATGGGCAGTTTGGGACCGCTGCGCACCTCCTCGGCCAGCGCACGCAGCACGTCGAGATGGGCGGGATCGCGCAATTGCGCGTCCCACAAGGCGTTCTCCAAGGCGGAATCGATCTGCTCGGCAAGCTGATCCTGCGCCTCAGGAGGAAGCTGTGACGCAAGCTCCGCTACCGCTTGCAGGCGTTCGGAGAGGCGCTCAGTCACCATGTCTTCCCTCCAGGCTGGACCGGTCATATCTGACGCATTGTATCACTCGCGCAGCACAGTGACTCTCGCCTACGCCTCCTCGCCCAACCGCCACAGCGCCTCGCGGTAGTGCGTGCTAGCATCTTGCGTCATGTAGCGCACGAGCGAGTTCGCGGAGAGCGATCCCGACTCGCAGATCGAGGCGCTGTTGCAGCTGATCGCTGAGGGGACGCGGATCGAACTGCGGCACACGAATGTGCCGGAGGACTATCGGGGCTATGAGGACGGCGGCTGGGAGACGAACTGCTTCGAGCCGATGAAAGCGTACTTCGCGGCGCTGGGAGCGAGCGCCGAGTGAGGGTCGCGCGGGGCGAGAACGTGAGAGGCGGCGAGGGATGATTGCTCGGAGGGACGCCCCGACCTCAACCGCTCGCCGCGGTTCGTCCTGGCCCGTGTCTGTGAGGGGTTGGTAGAGTGAAACTCCCTCTCGTAGACGGGCATGACTCCTCCATTCATCGATCTGGACGGCCAGATCGTTAGCTGCTTGTGCACGCCGCTTGGGCGGCGGCAAGGATCTGATTCGTGACCGGGTCTGGGTGCGAGATGAGCGTGAGGTGCGAGCCACCCGGTACCGTGAGGATGTGCGCGTGCGCGCGGTGCGCCATAAACAGCTGCGACTCCGGCGTGATGATCTTGTCGGCGGCGCCGATGACGAACCACGACGGGATCGTCTGCCACGCGGCGGCCGCGGAGGGGGTCGTGAACGCACTCGTCGCGGCCGCACGCTGGCTCGCCCAGAGCCTTTGCGCGATCTGCTTCGGCAGATCGGGGCCAAACGACTGGAGGAAGACCTTCTCTTTGAGGTAGAGGTCGATGTCACCAGCAGGGGCGCCGGGAATGGGCACCTGGTCGTAGAGCGTGTCTGGTGCCACGCCAAGCGCCGAGGTCTTGCCACTCAGCTGCGCGGTGGTCTCGCCCACCGCGGGCGCGGCGGCGTCGACATAGACGAGCGCCTTGACATTGGGGTTGCCGGCGGCGGCGTTGGTGATGACCGACCCGCCGTAGGAGTGGCCGACGAGCACGACCGGGCCGGAGATGGTGCGCAGGAAATTGGCGACGTCCGCGGAATCACTGGTCAGGCCGCGCAGCGGGTTGGCGATGGCGCGCGCCACGTACCCGTCGTGCTGCAGACGGTCAACCTCCCCGCTCCAACTCGACGTGCCAGCCCAGGCGCCATGCACCAGGACAATGGTCGGTTTCACGCTGCACACGCTCGCGGGGGCGCTCCTCGCGGCGCTGGCGAACGAAGTCGCGGCCGCCGGACCGCCGAGCACGCCGAGCACCACCACCACCACCGCCAGCACGGCGATCGAGGCTGGACCCCGACCGCGACGCAATACCTTCATGGTACATCTCCCGGTGCGCGCACGGTATGACCGCGCGCATTGCAGTTCCCCACGCCAGCGGATCAACGCAGCCTGGGCCACACGGACGGCACACAGACGTGCTGATGGCGGTAGCCCCCGTCACCCGCCGATCGCCGCATCACGCTTCCTGCTCCGTCGGGCGGACCAACATCTCGTTGACGGCCACGCGCCGCGGGCGCGTCACGATGTAGCCGATGGCATCGGCGATGTCCTCCGCGGGGAGCGGCTCGATGCCAGCCAGGAGCTGCTGTAGGAATTGCTGGCGCACCTCCTCCCGCATGTGGCTGCGGATCTCAGTCGCCACGATCCCCGGCTCGACCGCCGCGACGCGCACATGCCGTTTGGTGACCTCCTGGCGCAGCGACTCGCTGAACGCGACCTCCCCAAACTTGGTGAGGTTGTAGACACCGAAGTTGGCGGTCGCGACGCGCCCCAGTCTGGAACTCACGTTGACCAGATCGGCGACGTAACGCGGGCCGTCTGCTGCCGCCTTGAGCAGGTGCGGCAGGGCGGCGTGGGCCATGTAGAGCGCCCCCAGCACATTCACGCGCACCATCTGCTCCCATTCATCGAGCGGGGCGTTCTCGACCGGGCCGAGCAGCGCCACGCCGGCGTTGTTCACCAGGGTGTCGAGTCGTCCCAGCTCCGCCACCGGCGCGCGACGGCGGCTTGCGCCTGGGCCTTGTCGGTCACGTCGGTTGCGATGACCAGCGCGCGGCCGCCGTCCCCCGTGATGTCCTGCGCCAATTGCGCGAGTCGTTCCGTACGCCGCGCCGCAAGTGCGACGGCCGCGCCGTGTGCGGCGAGCGTGCGGGCGGTGGCCGCCCCGATGCCACTGCTGGCGCCGGTGACGAGTGCCACCGTTCCATCGAGTCGTTCTGTCATCCGCCTGCACCCCTCTCGTGAGGCTATTGCGGGCATTGCCTCGCGTGCCTCACACTCCCGCTCCGGCCGTTGTCCGACACCGCTTATGGTGCTATTGGGTCGGTGAGCGCCTGCGGGCAACAGGCTCATGCGGCGCGCGGAACTACCGCCGTGCCCACCATGAGAGTATTGCCGGGCATGATTACCCGAAGGCTATGCTCAATGACACGATTCTTGCTGTTCTGCGCGCTCGTCACAGGCCAGCGGCGTCGTCAGCGGCAGCCAGCGACGTTCGGAGACGCCCTCGGAAAGAGGAATCATGGGAGCCGGCAGCGCAAAGCGGTGGTGGAGCGCCGGGCGTTCAGCCTTGCGCGTCGTCTTTCTTTGCGTCGTCCTGCGAGGGCAGGAGCTCAAGGGCGAGGTAGGTGACGAGGTCCCATGCGTTGTGGATGCCGTCGAAGACCATCAGCACCGTGGCGCCGCCGACGAGGAAGAGCGCGAGCGTCGTGTTGCCCGCCAGCAGCACCGCCGCGACGAGCAGCGTCGCGTAGGCGACGAAGGGGGCGATCGCATACCCGAGCCAGTCTTCTAGAATCGGGTGATACGCTGAAACGCGAAGCATGCGCCGCGCAACGATGCCGACATATCCCAACCCACCGAGACCCACGAGGCCGAGCGCGACGGAGACCTGCGCGAGCGCGGTCCACGGGGCGCTGAGGATCGCCGCGATGAGGAGCGCGGCGGCGAGATGGACCACCGTCGGCGTACTGAAGGCCGAGACGCTGTCCGGGGTGCGCGATCGTACGCCGGCGATCAGCGTGATCACGACGAACATCAGGCCAGTCAGCCCCGCGGCGGAGCCGCCGATGATGACGTAGAAGTTGTCCCAACTGGCCACCGAAGACACCACTGCCTCCTGCTCTGCCGCGAGTCTGACGCCATATCCCCAGCCATTCGCCCCGCGCGAGGCGGAAGAGGCGCCCGCTGGGCAGTGTACCGCAGGCGGCGGCGCACTCGCCAACACTTCGGGATAACGCAGGTCGATCGCTATCCGTATGCGGCGGTCGCGCGCCCATCAGTATTCCCCTGTGACGCCGCGATCGGCCGGAGCGTTTGCATGTGGGAATTTCCGGGATACGCATCGTGCGCTCGTGCTGTATACTGGGCCACGTGTCCAGCGAGGAGGGAGGTGCGGGATGGGTGCGGTGCATGGCGTGGCGGTGGCGCTCACCCTCATTGCCTGGTTCGGCAGCCTCGTCGCTCTCGTGGTGCTCTCTGCCCTGTTCGTGCGAGCGCGTCAGGCTCAGGCCAATCAGCCTCTCGCGCGGCCGCGCGTGCGCACCATCGATCGCGTCCGCGCGGCGGCGCGGTGGGCCGGTTGGCGCGCGGCAACGGATACCGCAGACCGCATGCCCGGCGTATCCCGCGAGCAGACGGCGTACCGCCCAGGACCGCGCGCTCCGCAGGCGCAGCGGGGATCGCGCCTGCCCGACGAGCCGACGCGTCGCGTCCCACGCGTGGTGGACCAGCCGACCGGGCGCATGCCGCGCTACGCCGATCAGCCGACTAGCCGCGTCCCACGCTTCGCGGACCAGCCGACCAGTCGCGTCCCACGCTTCACCGACGAGCCGACCAGCGGCGCATGCCGACAGCCGTACGTCCCACCGCTTCACCCGCCGACGGCGCAGCCGCGTCCCGCAGCCAGGCTCCAGCAGATATCCCCGACCGGATGCGAGCCACCCCTCGCGCAGGCCCTCCGATTGGGCGCCCGATGAGGACTGGCGGCAGCAGACGCAGCAGAATGCCCCGGCGATGCGACGCCGGCCCGACTGGCAGGGGTCGCCGCCCTCGCGCTGGGATGAGCGCGACAAGCCGCCGCCACGACCACCGCAGGACCGCCGAGGGCCGCGCGATCCCTTCGACCCGTACGAGCGCTGAGCGGCGCAACATCTGCCCTTGGCTGGAGCCCTGACCTAACCCCCTGCCCACTTCCCCGTGGGGAAGGGGGGTCGCGTGGGCCGACAGGCGATCACTCCGAGCCTCATTGGCTACGGATTTAGGAGCGGGGTGCGAGGGCGATCTGCCTCACGGGGTGCAGGTGACGTCAACCGTTGCCGACGACGGAACCGGCGTGACCGAGCCGGTGGCCGTGAACGTGATCGTCATGCTCGCAACAGTCGTATTCCACGTGATGATCACATTGTCGCTACTATTGGCCGCCAGGTTGAGGTCGCTGGATGGGCTCGCCGACCCGATACTGCTGATATCCGACATCGACCACGACATTGGGCTGCCACCGATGTTCATGACCGTTATCGTGGTGGTCGCGGGCGAAGGTGCGCTGCAAGTGCCGAGAGCCACACTCGGTGGCGAGACGCTCAGCGATGCAGGTGTAGCCGTGGGACTCGGGGTGACGGTCGGCACTGGCGTCGCGGTTCTTGTGGGGGATGGCGTGGCGCCGGGCGGTGTGGTGGGCCTCGGCGTCGGCGTGGGGCCTGGCCCGCTAAACGTTGGCGTCGCGCCCGGCGTTGTGGTCGAGGTCGCGCCGGCGGCGGTTTCGCTCGGCTGCGCTTGAGCGGGCGTGTCGGTCGGAGACGCTGTAGCGGAGGGAGATTGGGAACCCGCCGCGAAATCCTGCGGGACGCCGAAGCCGAGCAGAAGCACCGAGGAAAGCAGGAAGACCACGGCAGTGCAGGCGATGCCCACCAGCAGACCGCTCTGGGGGCGCGCAGGGGCACGGTCGCTCACCTGCCACGCGCGCTGATTCCGATCATTTCGCATGTCGTTTCGCACGCCGCTTCCGCCTCCACCACACCGGCGAGATCGCCAGCCACTCCCCACGTCTCCGAGAACCTACTGCCAACTCGCGGCCTCGCCGCTCACGCGCGCCCGAATGCGGGCAATCGGCGCGCTACAATCCACGAGCCAAGGCAGACGACATACAGCGCGCACGACCGAGGCGCTCGGCGGCGCCTGAGCCGCATGCAGGTGGCCGCGCCGACCAGACGCGGCTGGGGTGCGCCGTAACACCACTATACCATAGCCCTCTTTTGACACTCCACACGGGCTAAAGGCCGATGGATTCTCAGGCAACGCACATGGCAACCCATCACGTTCGCGCCTGAAGAGCCTGCCCGG
Source organism: uncultured Chloroflexia bacterium (assembly GCA_963841205.1). Classification (GTDB taxonomy): domain Bacteria; phylum Chloroflexota; class Ktedonobacteria; order Ktedonobacterales; family JADMIN01; genus CAWAWP01. Next base: position 111,202 of record CAWJCH010000002.1, read on the forward strand.
CCCGCAAGATGTTGACCGCGGCATTTTCGTCGCGGTCCATCACTAGCCCACAGACCGGACAAACATGGGTTCGTATGGTCATCAAGATCGCGGCACTTCCTGGTTGCTCATTCACACGCTACGCACTACAATGTGAGCATGCGACAGAAACGCGCCTATCGCTACCGGTGCTACCCGACGCCCGAGCAAGCCTCCGTGCTGGCCCGGACGTTTGGCAGCGCACGCTATGTCTACAACTGGGCGCTGCGGCTGCGCTCGGACGCGTATTATCAGCGCCAGGAGCGGGTGAGCTACGCGGACACCTCGGCGGCGTTGACGATCCTCACGCGGGAGCCGGAGACGGCTTGGCTGCAAGGAGTGTCGAGCGTGCCTACCCAGCAGGCGTTGCGCCATCTGGATCGCGCCTTCCGCACCTTCTTCGCGGGCCGCGCCAAGTACCCCATCTTCCACAAGAAGCGCTGGCGCCAGTCGGCGGAATGTATGACCTCGGCGTTCCGTTGGGATGCGCAAACCCAGGCGCTCACGTTGGCCAGGACGGACACCCCGCTGGAAATTCGCTGGTCGCGTCCGCTGCCAGTTGGAGCCATCCCGAGCACGGTGACGGTGAGTCGGGATGCGGCCGGACGCTACTTCGTGAGCCTGCTGGTCGAAGAGGAGATCGCGCCCCTGTCGCCTGTCGCGCCAACCGTCGGCCTCGATCTGGGCCTGCACGATGCCGTCGTGCTCGATACCGGTGAGCAGGTCGGCAACCCCCGCTTCTTCCATCGCGATGAGAAGCGTTTGGCAAAAGCGCAAAAGCGGCTGGCGAAGAAACAACTCGGCTCCAAGAATCGTGAGAAGGCGCGCCTGGCCGTCGCCCGCATCCACGCACGCATTGCGGGTCGACGCGTGGACTTCACCCACAAACTCTCGACACGCCTGATTCGTGAGAACCCAACGATTTGCGGGGAGAGTGTGGCCGTGAAGGCGATGGTCAAGCATCCGACACTGGCGAAGGCCATCCACGACGTCGGGTGGGGCGAGTTCGTGCGCCAGCTCGAATACAAAGCCGCTGGGTATGGGCGGACACTGGTCGCGATCGACAAGTGGTACCCGAGTAGCAAGCGCTGCTCCGAGTGCGGCCCTGTACGCGACTCGCTTTCGCCGGATATCCGTCGGTGGGCGTGCCCCGCATGTGGCGTCGTCCACGATCGCGACGTGAACGCGGCCAAGAACATCAAGGCGGCCGGACTAGCCGTCTCCGCCCGTGGAGAGGCGATAAGACCGGGTTCGTCCCGACGCGGCACGCCTCAGTGAAGCAGGAATCCCCCGGCTGTAGCCGTGGGGAGCAGTCAATCCCCATCGTCGCCGTGCTCGTCGCAGAAGTCGCGGATCGCGCGGCTGAAGGGGTCGTAGAACATCTCGAGCTTCTTGCTGCCGACGCCGGGGATGCGCGAGAAGGCGAGGCGCGTCTGCGGGCGGCGCTCGGCCATCGCGCGCAAGGCCGCGTCCGGGAAGACGACGTACGGCGGGACATTCATCTCGCCTGCCAGATCGCGGCGCAGCACGCGCAAGCGCTCGAAGAGCTTACCGTCGAGCGGACGCAGCGGCGGGCCGGACTGGGCGCCACGCGCACCGCGATCGCGCCCCGGCCCGGACGAGCGGCCGCCGGAGGATGCTCCCTCGCTCGGCGCGGCATCCGCCAGCTCAACGCGACGCTGGCCGCGCAGGATCTCCCACGAGCGCGGGGTCAGGCGCACGATGGGATAGGCGCCGCCGCCCGTGTGCGCTTCGGCGAGCGCGCCGTCTTGCAGCAGCGCGCGTCCGAGGTCGAGCCAGCGCGTGGCGGGCTGATCGGACCCGATGCCGTAGACCGAGAGCTCATGGTGTTGCCAGCTGAGGATCTTCTCGGTGCTGGCGCCGCGCAGCACGTCGATGACGTGGCGAAGGCCGAAGCGCTCGCCGGTCCGGGCGACGGCGGAGAGCAGCATCTGCGCCTCGCGGGTGCGGTCCACCGTCTCGCGCGGGGTGAGGCAGGCGTCGCAGTTGCCGCACGCGTCGTCGGGGTACGTCTCGCCGAAGTAGGCCAGCAGCGCGCGGCGGCGGCAGACCTGCCCTGCGGCGTAGGCGACGACCTGCTGGAGTTGGTGACGGGCAAGCTGCTGCTCCCGCGGGTCTTCTTTCTGCGCGATGAGGTACTCGACCTTGGCGCGGTCGCCGTAGGCGAAGAAGAGCACGCAGCGCGCCGGATCGCCGTCGCGGCCCGCGCGGCCCGACTCCTGATAGTAGCCCTCGAGGTTGCGCGGCAGGTCGTAGTGGATCACGGCGCGCACGTCGGGCTTGCCGATGCCCATGCCGAAGGCGACGGTGGCGACCAGCACCGGCACCTCGTCGCGGATGAAGCGGGACTGATTCGCCGCGCGCTCCTCGGCGGTCAGCCCGGCGTGGTAGGGCAGTGCGGCGATGCCGTCGGCGGTGAGATGCTCGCTCAGCTCCTCCACGCCGCGGCGGCTCTGGCAGTAGATGATGACGGAGGCATCGCGCTGATCGGCCCAGAGCTCGTCGCGGATCAGCGAGGCCAGCTCGCGGTAGGAGCCGCGGCCCTTGGCGCGCACCTCGTAGGAGAGGTTGGGGCGGTTGAAGCTGGCGACGAAGCAGAAGGGATCGCGCAGGTGGAGCTGCGCGACGATGTCGTCGCGGACGCGGTCGGTGGCGGTGGCGGTGAGCGCGAGGAACGGCACGCTGGGGTAGCGCTCGCGGAGCTGGCTGAGCTGGCGGTATTCGGGGCGGAAGTCGTGGCCCCACTCGCTGACGCAGTGCGCCTCGTCGACGGCGAAGAGGGCTAGCGCGTGCCGGTCGCGCACGCGGTCGAGGAAGGCGAGGAATTGCGGCGTGAGCAGCCGCTCCGGCGCGACGTAGAGCAGGCGATAGCGCCCGGCGAGGGCGGCGGCCTCGCGACGGCTGCGCTCCCCTGGCTCCAGCGCGCTATTCAGGAACGTCGCCGGGATGCCCTGGGCGTCAAGCCGCTCGACCTGATCCTGCATCAGCGCGATCAGCGGCGAGACGACGACGGTGATGCCCGGCAGCAGCAGCGCGGGCAGTTGATAGGTGAGCGATTTGCCGCCACCGGTGGGCAGCAGGGCGAAGGCGTCGCGCCCGCCCAGCACCGCGTCGATGATCTCGCGCTGCCCGGCGCGGTAAGCGTCGTAGCCGAAGACGCGCTGCAGCGTCTCGGCGACCTCATCCTGCCGCGCGGCATCTTCGGTCTCGCTCGACAACGGTTCGCTCCAGTGTTCCGTGTTTGTAGGAGTCGACTCACCGCAATGGGCCGACGCGTGCCCATTCCAAACGCGCGGCGCAAAGCAGGCACTTCATCGTAGCACACGGATGGCGTCCTGCTTCTCTTGGCATGCTCAGCGCGAGCATGGCGCACGCGAATATCTGCTATCATGCGGACGCCTCCCCTCACAGGTGCGCGCGAATTGCGCTACACGAGAGCAGGCGGGTGAACGCTTGGAAAGGCTACCAGACGACAGCGAACCAACGGCGGAACGGCAGGCGGACCTTGCGGCGGCGTACATGCGTAATCGCTATGGCCCAGGAAATTTCCAAGAGCGCGTATTCGCAATACGGACGCGCGGTGAATTGCAGTGGTTGATACGCGAGCAGGGGTGGTCGGGCGAAGTTGATGATCGGCGTGATGAGAGGGTGGAACTCTGTGGAGTCATGAACCCCATGGCTCAAGCCAGGGGCTTGCAGCTCGCCTGGAACGACGAAGCTGCCGCGGGTGGCCGCATGACCTCGGCCCGGCAAAGGCGGACCCCTGCCGCGTGTGCGCCATCGGGCGCGTACGTCAAACATTTTACGTGGGCGACGATTTCCGCCCACAACGCCGGCATGTTCGGTTGGGAAGGTGCGGTGCAAACCGTTCGCTCCGTCCGAAGGACGGAGTGCCTTAGCACGCAGGCAGTATAGCATACGAGGAGACGGCGCTCACCCCATGCCTCAAGGCAGGGGCCTCCGCGCCGCAGAAGGGTGAGTTTCTGCGGCGCCGTATTGAAGGGCGTACATCTCTACATGGCAATCCTTCAAGACTCCTCGTTCATGGAGGCTGACCTGAGTGGGGCGCTACTCATCTGGGCGCACCTGTAAGACACAGCCCTACAAGGAGCCGACCTTAGTGGAGCACATCTAGAGACTGCGTATATCCCCCACTCCAATGTACGCGGCACCAATCTTCAAAATGCCAACCTCAGGCACGCAGACTTGTCGCACTCTAGCTTATGCGCCGCCAATCTACGGGGGGCCAATCTCTTCGGTGCAAATCTATCAGGCACCGATCTCACCGGCGCAGATCTGAGCGGCGCGGATGTGCGAGGGGCACGCTTCAGTGAGCAGACGAAGTTCGACAGCATGATCACCGATGCAGCGACGCGCCTGCCGAGGGGATTACAGAAAACGGGCCATGCATCCCCTCGGCTTGAGCCGGGGGAGGCATAGCCCTTCCGCCGTGCGGACACCGTCGACGGATAGTAAGCTGTCCCTGTGGCCTCACGGGGCGTATTGAGAGGCCAGCCGAGACGTGGGTGAGCGCGTGACCACGACGCCCGTCCGGCTCTATCCGACGCCGGAGCAGGCAGCCCTGCTGCGCGCCCACGGCCGCTGCGCGCCCACGGCCGCTGCGCGCCCACTGCCGCTGCGCGCCCACTGCCGGGAGTACATCGGCACGGTCGACGTGCGGGTGCGCGCCCGGGACAGCGATGTGCTGCCCGACGGTGGCCAGGATACCAGCACCAAGGACTTCGTCGCCGCCCTGCCCAGCGCCGTGAAGGATCAGGCGCTCCGCGACGCCCGCTCCGTCTGGCGGCGGTCCTGCGAGCTCGGCGAGCTCCCCGTGCTGCACAGGCCGATCGGCCCGTGGAACACCCAGCACTGGCGCCCAGCACTGGCGCCCAGCACTGGCGCCCAGCACTGGCGCCCAGCACTGGCGCATCGAAGGGGACACGCTGCTCATCCCCGTCTGCCACGCGGATGCTCGTGTGGGGCAGATCGCCCTCCGTTGTAGCGGCGCCGGGCCATCGGGCACGCCGGGCCTCCTGCCCAGCAAGCGCGGCACGCGCGGCACGCGCACGCGCGGCACGTGGGTCGCCGACGTGGCGGACACCCTGCCGGAGCCGCAGCAGACGCTCGAGCAAGGCGTCATGGGGCTCGACCTGGGGGTGAAGGTGCCCGCCGTGGTGCAGGTCATCGGCACGGGCACGCGCTTCTGCGGCAACGGGCGTGCGCAGCGGGCGTGCGCAGCGGGCGTGCGCAGCGGGCGAAACGCCGCCAGTTCTACGCGCGTCGCCAGCAGCTCCAGCGCGCCAAGAAGGTCCGGGCCGTCCGCAAGGGCCAAGGCATAGGGCAACGCTGGATGCGCGACGTGCACCACAAGCTCTCGCGTCAGATCGTTTGCCATGCCCAAGCGCGGAGCGTGGGCGTCAGCCGCCTGGCACGACTCGTCGGCATCCGCCAACGCACCGCCCGTCCAAGCGGTGGAGCGAAAGCTCGCCAAAACAACCGCCCGATCGCCACCTGGACGTCCCACCAACTCGCCACGTGCATCCAACTCGCCACGTGCATCGCCCACAAAGCGGAGCGCGTGGGCCTCGCCGTGGAAGGGGCAGACCCGGCCTACACTACACCAGCCAGACCTGCCCGGCCTGCTCCGCCCGCAACCAGGCGACAGACCGCCGCGACGCCTGCACGGCGTGCGGCTGGACGGGGCACCGGGACGCCGTGGGGGCGCTCCACACGAGCCGCAGGGCTGGCCGCTGTGGTGACGGCCGCGGGGTGCCACCGTCGCCTAGGCTCGGACGGTGGATGGGCCGCCTGGGAAGGCCCCGAACGGTGAAGCGTTCGTACCCCGAAGGCGAAAGCAACCGAGGGGGAGCCGATCAGAACCTCCCGCATTCATGCGGGGGAGTCTCAGACCTGTGAGATGCGGGCGGCAAGCCACTAAGCGCGCCGAAGCCGCCCCGCCCTAGGCGGAACTGGCACATCTTTTGCTGCCCATCGCCGCCAACGGCCATCGCGTGTTGTCTGCGCGGCTGCTTCGATGAAGCCCATGCGGTGCGCCGTCTCAGCGCGGGGAGGGTGCGTGAACGAGCAAGAAGACGCGTCGGAGGCTGTCGACGCGAGCGATGATGCGCCTGTGGAATTGGCGACACGAACGCCGGTACCCGCCAGGCCATCGGCTCGCTGGCTGCACATCTTGCAGAGCGTGACGGAAGGGGCCATCTCACATCTCGATCTGGCGGAGTTGCTGAGCGACCTGCTCGGGCGCATCCGCGACGCGATGGCTGTGGACAACGCCGCGATCTTGCTGGTCAGCGATGACGACGCGTACCTCACGCTTTACGCGGCGCGCGGGCCGGAAGAAGACGTCACGGGGAAGGTGCGCATCCCGATGGGGCACGGCGTCGCCGGATCGATCGCGGCGAGCGCGCGCCCGTGCATCATCGACGATCTCTCGCAGGTGGAGGTGGAGAATCCCCTGCTGCGCGCGACGGCCCGCTCGCTGCTGGGCGTGCCCTTGCTCCTGCGCGAGCGCGTGATCGGCGTGATCCACATCGACAGCGCGCGCCCGCGCCACTTCACCGACGAGGATAGCCAGTTGCTTCAGGTGATCGCCAGCCGGGTGTCGCTGGCGATCGAGCATGCGCGGCTCTACGAGGCCGAGCGCGCCGCGCGGCGGGAGGCCGAGGAAGTCACGCGCCGCCTCGAAGCGCTGCAGTCCGTCAGCGACGTGGCGATGGAGCACGCGCGGCTGGGCACGCTGCTGTGCGCGGTGCTGCTGCACATCCAGCGCGCGATGGAGGTTGATAACGTCGCCATCCTGCTGCCCGAAGCCAACGCCAAGGACCTCGCCCTCTATTCGGTGCGTGGGCCGGAGGAGGCCGTGATGGGCAAGGTCTACGTGCCGATCGGGGAGGGCGTGGCCGGCACCATCGCGGCTAGACGCGAGCCGCTGATCGTCGAGAACCTCGCCGCCGTGCCGGTCTCCAATCCCTTCCTGCGCGAGCACTTCACCTCGCTGCTTGGCGTGCCATTGCTCCACGAAGGGCAGTTGATCGGCGTCATCCACGTGGACAGCGTCTTGCCGCGCCGCTTCACTGGGGACGAGAGCCAACTCCTCCAGATGTTAGCGGATCGCATCGCCGTGGCGATCGCGCGGGCGAAACAGTATGAGCGCGCGCAGGTGGGACGCGTGCAGGCGGAGCGCCAGGTTGCTGTGCTATGCGACGCGACGGAGCGCATGGACGAGTTCCTCGGCATCGCCAGCCACGAGCTGCGCACGCCGCTCACCAGCTTGACGATGAACATCCAGATGCTGGACTACTGGCTCAATGCGAAGCGCGGCAGAGACGCGGATGAGCCGGAGGCGGTGTTTACCGGGCGTGTGATCGCGGCGGCGCGGCCACTGCTGTCGCGCTCGGCACAGAGCCTCAAGAGGCTCGATCGGCTGGTGGGCGACCTGCTTGACGCCTCGCGGGTCCGTGAAGATCGGCTCGGCCTGCGGCTGCGGCGCGTCGATCTCGTCAAGCTGCTGCGGGAGGTAACGGACGAGCAGCAGTTGGTGCAAGCCGAGCGCGACCTGCGCTTGAGCGTCGAGGCGGTCGAGGCGCCGGAGCCGGTGATCGTCGAGATCGATCCAGATCGCATCGCGCAGGTCGTGAGCAACTTCCTCGGCAATGCGCTCAAATACTCACGCGTGGACCGGCCGATTACCGTAACCCTCAGCGTGGTGCGCGAGCAGGCGCGGATTGCCATTCGCGACCGGGGCATCGGCATCGCCGAGGGCGATCTGACGCATGTGTGGGATCGCTTCTATCGCGCCGCCGGGGTGACGCACCAGACGGGCTCGCAGGTCGGGCTGGGGCTGGGCCTCTACATCAGTCGCGACATCGTCGAGCGCCACGGCGGGCAGGTGGGAGTGCGGAGCACGCTCGGCAAGGGATCGACCTTCTGGTTCACCGTCCCGCTCGTACGGGGCGACGAGGAGACCGAAGACACAACAGAACGAGAGCAACCGTGATGGCGCACGTGCTGATCGTGGACGACGATCCGGATATCCGCTCCTCCATGCGAACGGTGCTCGAAGAATTCGGCGACCATCAGGTCTGCGAGGCTTCTGACGGGCTGGAGGCGCTGGAGCAGCTGCGCGCCAGCGCGGGGCCGCTCGTCGTGCTGCTCGATCTCCTCATGCCGCGGCTCGACGGCCTCGGCGTGCTCGATGCCGTCGCGAAGGATCCGGCCCTCGCCTACCGACACGCCTACGTGCTCGTGACGGTGAGCCGCGTGGCGACCGCGACCGACTTCGCCGGGCGGTTCGCGATGCCGGTGCATGTCGTGCCGAAACCCTTCGACATCACGGCCCTGCTCGACACCGTGACAGACGCCGCGAGCTACCTCGCCGAGGCGCAACGCCCGTAATGCATCGCCCGCCCACGCAGGAGCAAGCACGTCAGCGAGCCACCGAGACGCCCGCGCAGGACGCCCCGATGGCCCATCATTCACTCCTCAAGGAGGAGATACCTCGGAGCACGCCGAGGTCGCCGAGCCTCAACCCACCTCATCCAGCCGCGTCGGCATCCGAACGAGCGATGACCGCGTCGAGCACCGCTGCGTCGGCGTAGTCGATAGCGTCATAGGCAAAGGCGATGGCCACCGCCGCGTCATACTCGGCGCTGTCCGCAGTCCGCTCCGCGCGGCCTGCGTCACGCTCGGCCTTCTTGGTGGCAAGATCGGCCTTGATGCCTTCAATCCCCGCCCTGACCTGCGACCGCATGGCGGTCCAGCGGTCAGCCACGTCAGACTTGGCCGACTTGGTGGCCTGATCCAAGCGCGCGCCCCGCGCCGCTGCATCCGCTTGGAGCTTCTCGACGCGTGCCTGCACTGCCGTGCGCGCCTCCTTCTGCGCCGCGGCCGCATCGTCCTCGGCTGCCTTGGCATGTTTCGAGAGATCCGCCAGTTGCTCAGAGAGTGGTTTCACAGGCTACCTCCGTGCTGTGCTCCCATCGCTTGTTGGGAGAGGGTCGATACGCCTCAGTGCGAACCCTGCGTCATGACGACTCGGCGACCGCATCAACACCGGACAGAAGCGCGCCGATTGCAGGGTACCTTTAACCCAAACGCCGCAAGATCCACACCACGAGGCCCAGCGGGCATAGGGGCAGGTAGCTACACTCGACGTTGCCACTCATTTGCATCGTCTTGCAGCCTTCAAAACGGCTCCTTGAAGGGGAGGAAGTAGGGACTTGGCAGCGGGCACTCGGGAACGATGGGCGGGAATCGCTCCAGCTCGCCAGCCCAGTCAGTCGCAACCTTCCACAGGTCGCTATGGAACAACTCGAAGTCGAGGTAGCCACTATGCGAACGGACCGCGCGGCGCCCATCGGCCGGATACCAGAGGCCGTGCTCGATGATGAAGCATACACGCAGCATGACGGACTCGGCGGAGGCGCTCAGCCGCTCGAACTCCAGGTTGGACTCCAATCCTCCTGCGGAGGGCATGACAGGCACGCCCTCCTCTAGGGCGACGAACCAGGTGATCAGCTTGCGGATCTCCTGTGTGCGTAGGCATGGGTCCACGCTTGCGCCGTGGCCCTGCGGCGTGGAAACCGCGATGGAGACCAACAACCAGTTGTCATCCTCAACTGGGACCTCGTAGTCCACAAGGTGCGTCTCGATGTACGACCCGTCCGGTGCGGAGAGTAACATACGCGAAGGATACCATGCGTCTCCAGCGTCCCGACTCAAGACAAATCAGGAGGCGCTGTCGGATTGGGGCTGGGGTGTTCGTAGTAGAGGTGAACGGGCATCCACGAGGGGCGCCCCAAGCATAGGAGATGATCCGAGATGAAGTACCTGGTTTCCGTGATCTTTGACGAGAACGACGGTCCCGCTACCCCGACCGAGATGGCTGCCATCGACGCGTTCAACGAACGGATTGAGGCCGAGGGCCACCGGGTCATGGCTGCCGGCCTCGGGTCGCCCAGCACGGCCACGGTCATCGACAGCCGGGGTGAGGAGGCGGTGTTCACCGACGGACCCTTCCTGGAGTCGAAGGAGTACCTTGCCGGCTTCTGGATCATGGAGGCCTCCGACCTCGACGTGGCGCTCAAACTCGCCGCCGAGGGGTCGAAGGCCTGCAATCGGAAGGTCGAGGTGCGGCCATTCCTGGGCGAGTGAGCGCGACCGACGTCCGGGAGGCGATTACCCGCGCTCACCATGAGGAGTGGGGGCGGGTGGTCGCTGCCCTGACCAGGCGCTTCGGTGACCTCGACATCGCCGAGGAGGCGGCGGCCGAGGCGTTCGCCACCGCCGTCGAACGGTGGCTGGCCGATGGCGTACCCCCCAACCCCGGCGCCTGGCTGACCACCACCGCCAACCGCAAGGCTATCGACCGGATCCGGCACGAGAACAAGCGCGACGACAAGCAGAAGATGGCTCAGCTGTTGTATGACGACGACCCACCCAAGCCGCTCGGCGCCATCGATGACGAGCGGCTCCGGCTGATCTTCACCTGCTGTCACCCGGCGCTCGCGATGGAGACCCGCGTGGCGCTGACGCTGCGCATGGTCGCCGGCCTGACCATGCCCGAGATCGCCCGTGCCTTCCTGGTGCAGGAGACCACCATGGGGCAGCGGATCACCCGCGCGAAGGCCAAGATCAAGGCGGCTCGCATCCCGTATCGGGTGCCGTCCGCGGAGGATCTTCCGGCACGGGTCTCCGGCGTACTCGCCGTCCTCTTCCTCGTCTTCAACGAGGGCTACCTGGCGACCGGGCCCGACACCGATCCCGTCCGCCACGACCTGACCGCCGAGGCGATCCGGCTCACGCGCCTGCTCCGCGCCCTCTTGCCGGAGGATGGCGAGGTGGCCGGACTGCTGGCGCTGATGCTCCTCACCGAGGCCCGCCGCACCGCCCGCGTCTCGGCGAGCGGCGAACTGGTCCCCCTCGCCGAACAGGACCGTGGAGCCTGGGATGCGGCGCTGGTCGCCGAGGGTCATCGGCTGGTGCGCGAGCGCCTGGCTGCCGGGGTAGCTCCGGGTCGCTACCAGATCCTCGCAGCGATCAATGCCGCGCATACCTCCGACCGCCACGTACGTGACACCGACTGGTCGCAGGTTGTCGCCCTCTACGACCAGCTCGCCCGCCTCGACACCTCGCCGATCATTGCCCTCAACCGGGCCATCGCGGTCGCTGAGCTTGACGGCCCCGCAGTGGCGCTGGCGACCGTCGACCGTCTTGAGGACAAGTTGGCAGGCTATCACGCCTATCATGCGACCCGCGCCGACCTGCTGCGCCGGCTGGGCTGCAGTCAGCAGTCGCGCGCGGCGTACGACAAAGCCATCGACCTGGCAGGCAACACCGCCGAGATCGCCTACCTGACACGCCGCCGCGACCAGTTGGGGTAGTGCCCGCCTCCCCCTCGCGACCCGCTACGATCAAGCTCGCCCCCACCTACCGCGGCGGCAAGACATGGCTGCAGACGCTCAGGATGATGGCGACGTTGGAGTGGCCGAGCATCTCGCTGACCGCCTTGATGTTGACCCTACGCGCCAGCAGGATCGCCGCCGTGTGAAGATCACGAAAGAGCCACCGAGGCGCCCGCGAAGACGCCCCGATGGACCACCGATCATGCGCCGCCTAGAAGCTGGGGTAGATGCCGCGGATGACGCCAAGGCCGCCGAGTAAGTACACCTTGAGCGTCTCGTCCACGTAGGAGGCGAACTTGTAGTTCATGCCTTGGTGTCTACCGGCGTTCGCTGGCATCCTCGGACCCCATTTATTGGGGCCTCGTTTGCTTGAGTTGTCCATAAACGTCCATAGCTGCCCACCGGCATTGGGGTCAAATTTGGGGTCAAAGGGTCGCTGTCTTACTAGCCGCTCAGAAGTCCGATGAGGACATCTGCAACTATCTGCTAGGCGGAGACTCCCCCAAGTACGGATACTCATCCTACGGTTGATTGACGAGGCTTCGTCCCAACTGCACTCTGGGTGATGGACGGTGTGAAATACAGTAAATAACACACTGGTAAATAGGGTCTCCGCGACTACGGGATGGAGCGGAGACCGCAGACGCGGTGGATTCAGCCCTGGACGTGATGGAGGGCCGACAGAATCAGGCAGGTGGAGACAGCCTCGACCAGCTAGTTTGGCCGAGCTCTTTGCTACCAGTTTTGCTGCTTTACACCACGGTGCAGGCGTTCGGCGGGGGCGGAAGCAGCCGGGTCTCGGCTCGGGGCACGTCGACTGAGCGATCGAGCCGGCCCGTGTCTACGACGATGTTGCCGTTGGCAAAACTGACGGGGAAGCGATCCATGCTCCGCGGGCTGGGGCCGTCAAGGTACTCGCCATCGCAATGGAAGTGGGCGCCATGGCTGGGGCACTTGAAGCTCCGACACCCGAGTTGGTAGGCGAGCATCGCCCCAAGGTGGGGGCACGCCTGGTAGAGTGCAACCCAGTACGTGCCATCCCCATCGCGTAGGATGTCCTCGCCGGGGAGGGCACCGTCTAGGGCACTGCCGCCAAGGAGAAATTCCGTCTCGGCGCTCAGATGCACCAGGAAAGCCCGCGCCTCCGCGCGATAGAAGACGCCTGCGACATTGAGCGCACAGGCCTCAGGCAGGGCTGCGGGGAAGTCGGACTTGCGCCCCACCGTGATCGGCCCGCCGAATCCAGTGGTCTGGGACGGGTATAGCCCCCGTAGTGCCACCACGCCAAGTTCGGCGCCAACCACCGTCGCACCGACGAGCACGCACAGGCGCCGGATTGCGGTGCGCCGAGAGATTGCTCGCCGGTCTTTGGTATGTCCCTGTAGAGGTACCATAGGCTCTGAGGGTGCCATGTCATTACTGTCGTCCATTGTCGCGTGCCCTCTGCGCGCCGAACTCGAGAACACGTAGCGGTGGTCGAAGCGCTTTTGCGTCAGAGGTTGCCGCGGTGGTTCTCCGGAACGTTATCGTAGAGCGTGCCCAGCCAACGCGACAAACAGACACCTGCGGTTTACAAAATCATACCGTGTCGCGTCATACCGTTGTAGTTTGCCGTCCCGCCGAGCCGCGAGCCCGCGGCGGGAGCGAGGAGTCGTTCTACAACGGTGTGACGCGACGGCGTATGATTGGTGATAGTCGCCCTAGAGGGTGGGGATTTCACCCACGCCGACTTGCCCGCTGGTGTTCTGGATAGCGGCCCAGAGGTAGCCACCGTCCTCGGCCACAGAAACTCGGTTCAGATCTGCGATCCCGGCCGGGGCGATGTAATAGCCCGCCTCGCTCCAATACAGCCCATCGGTGCTCCGATACTGGTAGAGGGTGTCGAAGCTCACGTAGACGAGATACAGCGTCGAACCGACGGACGCGAGGTCCGGCTCGTTGTCGATCGCCAAGCCCGTGTTGTGGTGGTCTTGCAGCGCCGACGAGCCGTCGTAGTAGCCGGTATAGATGGTCTGGGTGTTGCCGGTGCTCTGCCATGCCACGTACTCGCGATACTGGCCGTCGAAGAGGGCTTCGCCGATTGAGGGTCCGAGCGGCGAGGTGTCGCCGAATTCGGTGCTGCCGGCCCACGTGGTGCCGCCGCTCGACGAGGAGAGGTAGAGGTTGGCATTGTCCCTCCCGCGCCAGACGAGGTACAGTTTCCCGTCCGCGCTGGAGGGCGCGAGGTCGGGGGTGTTGGTGGACGACTGCGAGAGCGTCGTCTTGTTGTGCAGCGCGGCGTTCCCGTCCGTGTAGTAGCCGACGTTGAGGTTGTGCGCCGAGTTCGTGCCGGCCCAGGCAATGTAGAGCTGGTTCAAGAAGCAGGCGAGCGCAGGGCCGGTCGGCTGGTACGCCGTGTCGTTGAGCACCTGCGGGGTGGACCAGCTGCCGGTGCTGAAGGGGTTCGTCGTGTGCGAGATCAGCATGTGATAGGGCGAGGCGTTGCCAGTCCAGGCGACGTACATCTCGCCGTGGCACACCGCAATCCCCGGTTTGCCGCTCGTCTGGGAAGGCCCAGTGCCCGAACTGTTCGGGAAATCATGGTTGTAGGAGAAAGGGGTGACATTGGCCGCCTTGGCGGCCTTGGCCGACGCCGTCATGACCGGACTAGCTGCGATCGCCAACAGGCATAGCGCCACCACAGCGAGCGCCCTACGTTGGTTGCCGGTCCTCTTCCATGTGTCGAATCCCACAGGTGCCTCCGATCTCGCTTCCAGGGTCGTCCCCTGACGCCCCCACGTTAGCCGCCGCAGGACTCACGAACAAGGCAAAACATCGGCAAAACATCGGCAAAACATCGGCAAAACGATCGACAGATCGGCAAAACGTCGGCACAGTTGTACACGGCTGAGTCATACGCCGTCGCATCATACAGTTGGAGAATGGTCTGATGCGTACGCGGGTGGTGACCCGAGCCCCGACCAAATGGATAGCAGCTCAGTCGCTCGCTCTCTGGGCGCCCCTGAGGCGAGCTGCCAATCAGTGAGCGTTCGTGCTACACTGCACTGGGTGAGCCATCTCGTCGCCGGACGGCGCGGACCTGTCGCTGGGAGCGGTGAGTCCCACACGATCCCTGCGGAGAACCAAGCTGGCAGAACGGTGCTGACGTCGAGCACTGTCCATGGCGTTGCGAGTGGACCTGGTGCCACACACTCCGCGGGGACGCCGATCCCGCCGCCGCCGCGTGGCAGCGTGGTGGTGACGCAACGGGCGGCTGCGCGATGATGCGCGGTTGGAGGACCCGATGGATGCCGAGCGCCAGCAGGTGAGGCCGTCGCCTCCACGCAGCACGCCATCCTTCTGGCGGAGACGTGGTCTGGGCATGCTGGTCCTTGGCGTGGTCGTCATCGTCATGTATGGTGGTGCCCTCTATGTGCATCCGTCCATCCACTACCAATTGCGCTGCGCGGGTAGCCGCCAGTGCGTCCTGACGATCCAGCACGCGGGTGGTGGCTTTGACCACGGTTTCAACCCGGTCTACTCGTGGACGATCACGGGTGATCCCGCTGCCGGCCTGCACTTCTCACCGACATCAGGAACCCTGCAGGCCCACCAGAGCGTGCAGGTGCAGGTCATGGTCGCGCCCGGTACGTGCCCGAACAGCATCACCATTACCGGCAAGATGGACATCACCACCTTCAATCCATTCGGTGCCGACCCGCGCGCTGGCCAATGTGTCGTGGTCGCGCCCATCAGCTCCACGGGGCAATAGGGCACGGCGATCGCCGGGCTGCGGAGCGCAGCACGAGCGGCTGGCGCAACCACGTCCTGTTCAGGTGCCTTCGACCGCTACCCCCGACCGCTACCCTTGCCTCGGCCCTTGGCGTTTCCTGACGCGTTGTGGCCACCAGGGGAACCGCGTCGTGGAGCGGATGAGATCGGGGCGGGCTTGCAGCGCGACGCAGCGCTCCGCCTGGGCGTCTTCCAGCTCCTCGATGCTGGCGAAGTGGCGGTTGGCCAGCACGGTGTTGGTGAGCGGCCACAGATGCTCAGCCGGCTGCAGCTCCGGGGAATGCGGCGGCAGGAAGAGCAGGTGGACATGCTCGGGGACGCGCACCTGGGGACTGTCGTGCCAGCCAGCGCCGTCGAGCACGAGCACGATCTGTTTGGTCGGACTGGCACCGACCTGCGCGGGCGAACGCGTCGAGTTCCACCGAGAAGAGCTCGATGTTGACCGTCGTCGCCAGATGCCACACGGTGCGCCCCGAGGCGGGATGCACGAAGCCGACGAGATAGCGCCAGTCATAGCGATGCTCGACGGGAGGTCGATGGGGCGCTGGCCGGGAAGGTCGGCAACGTCCAGACCTTGCGCAGGATCGGCTTGAGCCCGATCCGGTGTTCGTCGACGGCCCACAGCTCGACGGTCGCGTGTGGGAAGGCCGTCGCCACCGCGCGCAGCGAGCGGGCGCAGATGCTGCTTGAAGTCGGCTTGGGCCTGCGGGTCGGCCCGCACATGACGCGGCCGCGGCTTGCAGCCAGCGTGCGCCGAGCCGCCGCAGGTAGCGCCAGCCCAGTTGACGACCGACCTGTCGTCCGAGGCGCTCGCTCAGCCAGGCGGCCACGGTCCGTCCGCACCAGCGGTCGCCCTCGGGATGCGGGCCGGCCACGGCCGCTGCCAACTCCGCCAGGTGTGACGCCGGCAGGTCCGGTCGCCCTGCAGCACTGTCGCGTGGCGCCGGTCTCTCACGCCGTCGGGGCCGTCCGTGTTGTAGCGCCGGGCGATCTGGCCGATCCAGTACGCCGAATAGCCCGTCATGGTGGCCACGGCCGTCGCCGTCAGGCCGCGAGCCAACAGCCAGAGGAAGTGCCAATGGCTGCGCTCGACCGGATCGGCTGCGCGCGGTAGCGCTCCTGGAGTTCGTCGTCGGTGAGGTGGGGTTCGAGGCGGATGCGTCGTGGCATGCCCCCGTTCTACAACTACACGCTGCGCCGCCGTATCATTATGCTTCCGCTCCGCTTGGACACCCTATCGCTGTTGACTCTCCTATACGGGTCAGGCAGAGGCATTCTCACGGGCGTCTCAGGTCGCCTGGCGGCATTTATTGTTGATTGATGAGATACAGACACGCGGTTTAGGAAACCGCTGCGGTTCATCCCCGTGCGTCCCACTGCGTCCAGCGCACCTTTGGATTGGGTGGTCTTTGTCCCAGTGCGTCTGGTTGCATCCCGCTCCGGTTGATGGCTTTGCTGCCGATTTTGCTGCCGCGACGTATCGGCACTGCGACCTCATATCCACCACCCTCAATACGCCTCGTCGGCATTTCTATCGGCGTCTGGTGCATCAGATCCATCGTGCGGCCAGGTGTAGGGATGCACCTCTGTGTAGTCGGACTCGTCGGCGAAAGCAAACGGTTCGAACCACTCGCCGAACGCGAGATTGGTGATGCCCATGACTTCCGCAACGTCCGCCGTCTCGATGCCGTCGTAGGCGTCGTCGTACAGGTACTCGAAGTCGAGGTCCTCGAAGAAGCGATCCTCGAATACGCCGAAGTCGGCCTCCTCGTCGTCCTCCTCCAGGTACTCTTGGGCCTCCTCGATGAGGATGTGCGCGGCCAATTCCTCGGCGACGCTCGACGGCTGATGCGAATATTCGCAGAGATGGACAACTGCACTACGGAGAGCTTGACCGAACTAGAGCAATTTGCAGTAGGTAGAGGAAGGCATACAAAGATATGAGGAGCAGGCTGGTATGCACGCGCCTAGACCAACTTGCCTAATCGACCGACCTTAAAGTGCGTTGCCGTACCACCGTCTCAGCCAGTAGCGGCTCGACCACATCTTCAAGTGACTGTACTGCGCCGATCGTCCACTCCACTTGGAACGCCATATCACCCAACGTTCGCTGCAACTCGTCCTTTCCACGCTCGAATTGTTCCTGAACCCCACCTTGACGATTCGCGCCGATGAGCCCGCGGGCCGTGTTGGCAGCGGCATAAAGCCGCACCGCACGCGTGAGATCGCGCATGATGCGATGGGCCGTCGAGGCCCACTGCTCCACGCACGCGATCATGCCGAAAGTCGTCCCCATCTCGGCATAGATCGCGAAGCCCTCGCGGAAAAGCTCCTCCGCCCCCGCGAAATCACCCTGCCGCGCGACGATCTCGGCGAGGTTCTGCGTAGCCAGCGCCAGATCGCGCTGCTGCCCCAGACGCAGGCACAGCTCGCGGCAGAGCCGGAAGCGCCGCTCTGCCGTTACATAATCCCCTTCATCGCAGTCGACGCTGCCCAGATTGTTGAGCGTCGTCGCCATGGCGCTCAGGTTGCCGATCTCCTGGGCCACCTGCGAGCTTTCTTCCCAGTAAACCCGCGCCAACCCGAGATCGCCCAGCCGGTAGGCGGCGGCCCCCAGATTGTGCAGCACCGTCCCCACGCCGCGCCGATCGCCGATCCGCCGCCGCACGGCCAAGCACTCGCCCCACAGCTCCGCCGCATGCTGGTTGTCGCCCTGTTCGTGCGCCACGCCACCCAATACATTCAGTGCGAGCGCCTCGCCTTCGCCGTCCCGGCGCTGGCGCGAGAGCTGCAAGAGTTCCTCATGGAAGGCGATCGCGCTGGGATAATCGCTCTGCCGCACCGCCAGGCCGCCCGCGCCCTGCAATGCCTTTGCCCGCAGTGCAGCGAGTGCATCCGCATCGATGCCGTGTAAGCTCCCCGGCGCGGACTCGCGCGTGGCGGCGAGCAACTGCTCCAGCCACCGGCGACCCTCGCTAAGATAGCTGCGGCGCTCCCAGAAACGCCAAAGCGCGGCGGCTAGGCGCAGCGCTGCTGCTGGCCGTCCGTCCCCCAGTGAACGTGCTATCACCGCACGGAAGTTCTCATGATCTGCCTCCGCCAACATCATCCAGCGTGCCTGCTCCGTTCCCGTCACGCCGGCACCGACAATGTCCGCGTAGGACGCATAGTAGTCAGCGTGCGCCTGTTGCAGCGTCTCGCGCTCTCCGCTTTGCGCTAGCCGTTCGCGTGCATAGGCGCGGATCGTCTCGAGCATGGCAAATCGCGGCTCCGCAAACTCCGTGCGATGGAGCAAGTGGTGATCGATTAGAATTGCGACGTCGTCGAACGTTGCCTCAGGCATACCCTCCTCCGCACGAGCGCAGACGTGCAGCAGCGCATCGAGCGTGCAGCCGCCCGAGAAGACGGCAAATCGCCGGAACAGCGCCTGTGCCGAGGCAGGGAGCAGATCATGGCTCCAGGCCAGCGTGTCGCGCAAGGTGCGCTGCCGGGTCGGCAGATCGAGCGCGCCACTGGTCAGCACGTGCGGATGCTCCCGCAAGTGCGCCAGCAGCGTCTCGGCGTCGAAGGCCCGCAGACGCGGCGCGGCCAGCTCCAGAGCCAGCGGCAGGCCGTCCAGTGCGCGGCAGATTGCAGCAACGGCGCGCGCATTCATCGTATCCAGCGAAAATTCTGGTGCGGCGGCACGGGCGCGCGCTACGAAAAGCGCGACTGCAGGGACGCACGCCAGCTTGTCTAAATCCAGCACATGATCAGGATCGGCAAAGCGCAGGGGATGCACCGTGCAGACCCTCTCCACGCGGATCCCCAACGGCGCGCGACTGGTGATGAGCAGCGTGACGCCGGGACACGCCGCCAGAATCTCTGCTGCAACGAACGCCGCCCCCAGGACGTGCTCGAAGTTATCGAGGAGCAACAGTATCCGTCGGGTGCGGAGATGGGCCGTCAGCGCCTCGATGGGAGGTTGTCCGTCGCACTCCTGCGCACCTACCGCCGTAGTGACCGCGCCCACCACCTCAGCCGCCTCGCCAAGCGAGGCCAAGCTTACGAAGATTACGCCGTCCGCAAAGCGCGCGACCTGCGCCAGGCGGCCCGCCGCGCCAATGGCAAGTCGCGTCTTGCCGACCCCCGGCGGGCCACAGAGGGTCACGAGGCGTGCCTCGCCGTCTTCCAACAGTCTAGCAACCTCGAGGACGTCGCTCTCGCGCCCGATAAGTGGTGTGGGAAACGTAGGCAGGTCCTTGGGTCCCTGCAAGAGCGGCGTGGACACTGGTATCGTGGGCAGTGCGGCGGCCACGAAGATGGAAGCCTCATCAGGGGAGAGCCTTAACGCCTCAGCCAGCAGTGCGAGCGTCTCACGGCGCGGCAGATGCGGGGCCCCACGCTCTAGATTGCCGACGTTCCTAACGCTCATGCATGCGCGCCCGGCCAACTCTTCCTGCGAGAGCCCTGCTGCCTCGCGATACTGGCGGAGCAGCCGGCCGAATTCCATCCGGCGCGCCTCGTCTGTCCCATGCGCCATGATTTTCCAACCGCGTCCGTTGCTGTTCCCCATGGCCGGCACCACCGCTTCCCAGCGCCGCACGAGCTCCTGTCGGCGCGTCCTGCTTGGCGCAGCGGCAGCGTATCACGGCGCGCGGAACGACACAAGAGACTCTCGCAACACATTTTGCCGATCTTTTGTAGCAGGTCAGGCGGAGTTGCAGAGCAGGTGTAGCATGGACGCATGACGGCCGACGAACGCATTGCTGAATTGGAAGCCGAGAACGCCCACCAGCGCGAGCAGATCGCGGCGTTGCTGGCGCGCGTGCAGGAGTTGGAAGCGCGTCTGGCCAAGGACAGTCACAACAGCGGCAAACCGCCATCGAGCGACGGACTGAAGCGCAAGCCCAAGAGCTTGCGGCAGCGGAGCGGGAAGCGGCCCGGCGGGCAGCTGGGTCATCGTGGCGAGACGCTGCACTTGGTGGCGGCGCCCGACGCCGTCGTGGAGCACCGCCCGGCGGTCTGTGGGCAGTGCGACGCTATGCTCGACGGTGCGCCGGTGGTGCTGCAGGAACGCCGCCAGGTGTGGGACCTGCCGCCGGTGCGCCTGACGGTGACCGAACATCAAGCGCTGCACGTGCGCTGTCCGGCGTGCCATGTGGTAAGCATCGGCGTCTTCCCGCCGGAGGCGTCGAGCCGCGCCCAGTATGGCCCACGGCTGCGCGCTGGCGGTCTACCTGGTGCAGGCGCAGTTCGTGCCCTTCGGCTGCGTCCAGCAGTTGCTGGCGGACGTCGCCGGCGTCCGTCTGGCGCGCGGGGCGCTGGTGAGTTGGGTACAGCGGGCAGCCCGTACGCTGGCACCCGTGGAGGTGGCGCTCAAGGTGGCCCTGCGGCAGGCTCCCGTGCTGCATTGCGACGAGACGGGCGTGCGCCGCGGCGGGACGCTCGCCTGGGCGCATGTCGCCAGCACCAGCCGGCTCACCCACTACGCCATCCACGCTAAGCGCGGCAGCGAAGCAACCGACGCCATTGGCATCCTGCCCGCCTTCTCGCCCGAACTCCAGCCCGCCGAGCACCGGTGGCCGCTGACCAACACGGCGCTCGTCAACCGCCATTTCGCCTCGATCGACGAACTCGAGGATGTCCAAGCCGAGCGGTGTCTGGCCCTCCAAAGCCGCCCCGACCTCATCCGCTCCGCCACCCGCTTCCCCTGGTGGCCGCGTCGCATCTGCAAAAGGAAAGGACCGAGGAAGACCTAGTATCACGCGGGATGGGAGCGCGCCTCGACGCGCTGGAGCGGGCCCGAAGGCGCGAGCAACTGCTGGAGATGGCGCTGGGCGTCTTCGACGCGGCGGGGGTCGTCCGGCTGCAGCTGCACCGCGAGGCAGACGTCTCGTCGGTCAGCGATCTGCTGGTCTACAGCCTCGACGAGCTGGAGGCCGTCGCCGAACGCAAGGGCGGCATCCGGCGCATTCTGGATGAGAAGTGGGCCAAGGCATACAAGGCCAACATCTCGCGCGGGGTGTTCGGACGTAGTAACCTATCGAACGCCGCATGACGCCGTGATGCCCGCTACGGCGCGCAAGTCATAAGATGTTCGGAACGGTTATAGAATGTGCGAGAGGACGACACACTTGAAGGCGCTCAGTGCTCGACAACGTGTCTATCGCCTTGACCTTGCATGGTCATATGCCCCCACTCATGCAGCAACTAATCGATGCGATGAACGATATTGTGGCTGGCAACGAGGATCCCAAACGAGGATCCCAATGGTACATTCAATGCACCTGTATGAGGCCAGTTGCTGGCGGAGCTGCTTGGATAGGAGTCAAGCACCGTGCAGAAAGTCGCTATTATTGCGGACATCCACGGCAATTTGCCTGCCCTCGATGCGGTGCTGGCGGAGATAGCGGAAGAGGATATTGAGCGGATCGTCTGTCTGGGTGATGTCATTGCACTCGGTGCGCAGCCACACGAAGTGCTCGCTCGGCTACGCGCGCTGGTGTGCCCTGTCGTGATGGGCAACACTGATGCCGACGTGCTCGCGGCTGACCCTAATGCGAGCACTCCAGGCGACGACTCGGGTAACGATGCCTACGACCGGTGGTGTGCCGCCCAACTTACGGACGATGATCGTGTATATCTGCGGAGCTTCCAACCGACCGTCAGTGTGTCGCTCGACAACGGAGCCACACTGCTGTGCTATCACGGCTCGCCGCGCTCCTTTGACGAACGCATCACGGCTGAGACGTCCGATGAGGTGCTGCAGGAGATGCTGGCTGCGACTCCTGCCCAACTCTACGCTGGGGGCCATACACATCAGCAATTCGTGCGTCGCCATCGAGATGTATTGGTGCTCAACCCAGGCACCGTCGGTTTTGCCAAGGATACCATCTTGCCCAGTGTGCCAATTGGCAATCCCAACTGGGCAGAATACGCTATCGTCGCCAGCGATGGTGTACAGTTCGACGTCTCGCTGCGCCGTGTGCGTTTCGACTTGGATGCGCTCTTCGCCGTCCTTGATGCTTCTGGCATCCCCCGCGACCAATGGCGCAGGGGCGATTGGCGGCGTGTCTAAGCGCGTCGTTCCTCAAATGCGGTAGATATACGGTGGTTGGTCAGGTTGGGAAAACGATCTGGAAAATTTGCCGATTCAGCCAACAGCAACCACTTGGCTCGATGTCCGATATTTTGAGCACTCTTCCCGAACTTGACCAACCACCGATATAGGAGCGTTTGAGGCGACGCGGTGGTTTGGGGAGTCGCCTCCAGAGGAAGGGCGTCGGCCGCCGATTCCAATAGGAGACGCCCGCATGGAGCGCGTGGTCGACGTCGTCCGTACTCGCGCAGAGACGACCGGCGAGCGCCCGCTGGCGTAGGATCTTCCAGAAGCCCTCGATGAGGTTGAGCCAGGCAGCAGCCTTGGGCGGGGTGTACCCCAAGGCTTCGTCCATGGCAGCCGAAAGTGCATGGCAGGGGGTCTCGCATCCGTTGCAACTGCCCCGTTCTCGCCGTATAATTGCGTCACGCAAGTAGTGCCGAATTTATCAGGCTTTGCTGCTGGCGAACGGTGAAAAAGTACGTACCTGCCTTCCAAGCAGGGCGTCACCAATCCAAGTGCCATTGAATAGCTATTTGAACTGACTCTGCCTTGCTTGGACACCTTCGACGCGGAAATAATGTTGACGCGCTTCGAATGGTAGTGTGGCGCTACGAAATTCGCCGCCGAGAGCGTCGATGCAGTAGGCGCGCAGCGCGACGATGCCGACGTACCCAGCCACCGCCAATGCCTCCGCTACGGATCCGGGTGCAAGCCAACAGGCACCCACCGTACGGACATGCAGCGAGCTCCCACTGAGGTTGTCGCCGCCGGAAGGCTCACATGCTAAGCGGCGTCCATCGGGTGTCACAAGCCCAACCGACTCGATCTCGATATCGACTGCACCACGATTCACCACCCGGATCCATATGACCGGGGCAGCATGTTGCCCTTCACCAAGCGTCCCGTAGGTGAGCGAGACGTCGAGGTCCGAACGCCGAGCACGCCAGCCCCAATAGGCTGTCCACCAGGACACCGCCAGGCCCAGCACCCCTACGGCGATGCCGATGGCCCCTTGCCAGTTCATCCAATCAGCCCTCCCTGTCTGTGCCGCCGGTCACTCTTCCTGGGACCGTCTGCCAAGGCTATTCCTGCAAAGCATCCAGCACCCAAAGGCCACCCACCGAATCGAAATACAAGTCAAACACGCGCTGGTCAGGACATCGCACGCGATAATACTGCCGCTCACTCGAGGCCGGAAGGTGCGTTGATCGACCAACTCCCCACCATCGACCGCGCAGGCGCCACGTCGATAGAACCTCATTGATAGGGTAATCGACGTTATTCCAGCGAAAGTGAACCGGCGATCCACCTCGCAGCCAGACGTGTATGGGCTTGCCGTAGCGCTGTGCCATCGTGCGACCCTCCCGTGTTGATTAGATAAATTGTTCTAATTGCATAGTATCATTCTAGCAACCAGAGCACAAGGATGGTGCGAGATACTCGGACAATTCATGAGGAAGTCGAGGGGGGAGTTGAGGGTGCTTGAGGGGATCCGTGGCGTTCAGGCTTTATAGAGCAACTTGCGGGAAGATAGGCAAGGCACGGATACTGCGGAGCGGAGAGGCATGCGAGCCTATTCGAGCGACCTGCGCGAGCGCGTGGTCCGGGTGGTGGCCGAGGGTCGGCCCATGCGAGAAGCTGCCCGGCGTTTTGGGGTGAGTGTGTCCGCGGTCAAGCGGTACGTGGTGCGGCAGCAGCAGACCGGGTCGCTGGCGCCCACGCCCATTCCCGGCTGCCCGCGGCAGATTGGCCCGGAGCAGGAGGCCCTCCTGCGGGCACGGCTGGAAGCGGAACCAGATGCGACCGTGTTAGAGCACGGTGCCTGGTGGGCCGAGCACCAGGGGCAGCACCTGAGCGAGGCGACGCTGTGGCGGGCGCTGCGCCGCTTGGGCTGGACGCAGAAAAAAAGTCACTGGCAGCCAGCGAGCGCGACGAGGAGGCGCGGGCGGCGTGGCGCGCGGCCATCGCCCGGCGGCATCCCGAGGACTTCGTCTTCGTCGACGAGAGCGGCACCCACACCGCCTTGACCCGGCTCTACGGCTGGGCACCCCATGACCGGCGGGCGAGCGGATCCGTGCCGCGCAACCAGAACCACGGCAAGAACACGACGCTGGTGGCGGCGTTGACGCCCGACGGCCTGCGCGTGCCCTGGATGGTCGAGGGGGCGATGGATACGGCGACCTTCGAGTGGTACATCATGGAGGAGTTGGGGCCGACGCTGCGGCCGGGGCAGGTGGTCGTGCTGGATAATGTGAGCGTCCACAAGGCCGCCAGCATTCGCCGGGCCTTCGCGGCACGCCACTGCGAGCTGCTCTTCCTGCCGCCCTACGCGCCCGACTGCACGCCGATCGAGCAGGCGTTCTCCAAGATCAAGGCCATCCTGCGCGGGCTCGGCGCCCGCACCCGCGAGGCGTTAGTGGAGGCGATGCACGTGGCGGTCGGCGCGATCACCCCCGATGATGCGGCGGCGTGGTTCGCCCACGCCGGCTACACCCTGCCCGCTCAAGCAACTTGAAAGTTGCTCTAGAACATGCTTTCCGTCATCGCAAGGGCGGATCGGCGGCGGCGCAAGAAGTCATGAGTGGAGGTGTCCGTGGTTGGCCGGCGTTGGGCGGAGCTGGGGGCAACCGCGACGGACGGGAGCCACGCGCGTTCGCCGGGCGGGGCGCCAGGGTCTTTTCATGCTAGATCAATGCCCATGAGTGCCAGCGCGTGGCGGGGATACCTGGCCTGCCGGCGGAGAGCGGCGGCAATATTCGTAACGCCGTGTTGCCGCAGCAGATTGAGGGCGGCGTTGCGACAGGCCGCGAGATTGGCGGGCGCGCGGCCCGAGCGGACCTGGCAGGTGTCTTCCCCCAGCGTCACCTCGCGGACGTAGGGCAACCCATTCTCAATCTGCCAGTGGCCGCGCCACAGTTGCTCCAGCCGGGCGGCATCCGCCTGCTCAGGGGGCACGCTGGTGAGAGCATAGGACCACTCCTCGCGCGTGGCGCCCAACTGGGCGCCGCTCACGTCCTCGACTTCGCGGCGGATGCGACAGACCTGCGCGAGGCCCGGCCAGCCGGCAATCGTGCCCGCCTCTCCCGCCTCAGCATCCAAGCGTTCTGGTTGGGCAAGATAGCTGACCACCTCGGTCGAGCATTCCAGGGTGCGCCGCTCCTCCCGGTCGCCATGGCGCTTGCCCGCGACCACCACCCGCTGGCGCGGCGTCCACGGATCGGCGAAACTCAGCGCGACGGCCGCCAGGGTCAGCGGCTGGTTCTGCTTCAGGACGACAAAGTAGTGCCCCCTTTTCGCACGATCTGGCGGCAGAGGGCCCGCGTGGCCAGGAGCGCGTCACCGGTCACCACCCGCCCCGCCAACAGTCGCGCCGGCAACGCCGCCAGCACGGCCTGCACCCCAGCCAATTCGTGCCCTTTGCCCACCGTTTCCGCCTCCGCCAGCACCACCCGCGTCTGGTGGGCGTAGGCCGCGACCAAGGGCACACCGGGGATCTCCTCGCCGTGCAGGCCGCGCAGCGTCTTGCCGTCAATCGCCAGCGCCTCGTCCGGCTGCAGCCCTTGCGCGACAAACCAGTGGCCCAGCACCCGCTCGAAGGCGGCGTGGTCCAGGCGGCGAAACGCTCGATGCCGCGTCGCCACACTTGGTCCCCGCTCCGCCCGCAACCCCAGCGCGACGCGGATCTCGGGATCGCACTCCCGTCCCCATTGACTGATGGCGTACAGGCTGCGGCTCCCACACAACAGCGCGCAGACCGCCAGCGCCAGCATCCCGTCGAGGTGATGCACCCGGCCTTGGCCACGTCGTACATCGGGCAACGTCTGCAGTGCCGCCCGCAGAGACCCCTCTGGCGCCATCTGGCGCCCGTCTGGCTTGTTCATGCGGCGCAGTTTACTTGATCTGCCTTAGCATGAAAAGGCCCTGGGCGGGGCGCACGGCCTGATTTTCAAGCACGGCGCACTCGGCTATACTTGCCCTCAAGGTGATGGCTGCACTCTGCACGGGAGGCACGACATGCGGGGTATCTCGGCGCGCGCCGTGGCAATCGCGCTCGCGGTGGTCGCGCTGGCGGCATTCCTGCTCTGGGGCGCCACGCAGCCGTGGGCGGCGGACCACTTCGGCTATGCCCTCTCCGGACCGAACGGGCTCCCCGACCACATCACCTACGGCGGCCTGCGCTACGACAACCTCACCGGCGCGGCCCATCGCTTGACCCAGGCGAAGCTGCTGTCCGAGAACGTTTGGCCGCTGAAGCAGGTCGGCACGATCCCGACCCTCTTCGGCGCCTCGCACGCGATCTACGCCCTGGCGAACGATCCCGGCGCGATCGGCGTCTCGGTGGGCTATACGCCCCTCGACTTCTAGGTCTCCACCGACGACGGCGCCTATTGCCTCTACGAGCGCGGCGGCGGGTCGTAGCGGGAACACGGCGTCACGCGAGCCGCGCCTCCATATCCCTGCGCCACGAAGCAGCGGCGACACAAACGAAAGACGTCGCGCCCTATCCGCGGCCTCCCACGGAAGAGTGCGACGTCTTCTGCTCTCTAGTATAGTACATATGTTCTATACGCGCAAGTTCATGCGACAAGTGGCCTATGTGGTCGAGCGGCGAGCGCGAGGAACGCTCTCAGCGCCTCGTCTCTGCACGTGATCCGCGGTGGCCTGAAGGCCGCGAGCCACCTCAAGCCTGCTGCAAACAAAGACGCCACGTCCCTCCCGCGGCCTCCCACGATCGGACGTGGCGTTTTGCCGCG
Source organism: uncultured Chloroflexia bacterium (assembly GCA_963841205.1). Taxonomy (GTDB): domain Bacteria; phylum Chloroflexota; class Ktedonobacteria; order Ktedonobacterales; family JADMIN01; genus CAWAWP01. The sequence goes on from CAWJCH010000002.1 coordinate 138,273, forward strand.
CCGCGAAGCGAGAGGCTCCGCATGCGCTATCTTTTCGGACGCGCCTGACCACTCGATAGCAACGCGCCATGACTCTTGGTACCCAAGGCAGCGGCGCGCCAGCGCGCGACTATGGAACACTTCTTGCTCGCTTCTCGTGGCCGAGTTTGACACCTCTGTCCCCAAATTTGACCCGTAATGCGTTCTACTAACAGGTACGCCGGAACGGAGGATCAACCATGTCAGGGATCGCGAATCACACAGACCACACTCGCCGCCGGCGTCCCAACGGGCGCGCCGCGCTCGTCGCCTGCACGCTGCTGCTCACCGTCGCTTCCTCCGCGCTCGTCTTCCTCGCCCCCTCCACCTCCGCCGCGCCCATATCCTCTGCCGCCGAGACACGCTACGGGCCTGACCTCGCCAGCGTCCAGCGGGCGATAGACGTCTCGCAGTGGCCACAGCAGGACCACATCTGGTGCGGCCTTGCCGCGATGGATGCCATCATCAACTGGCGCAAACCGACCGTCTCACAGCACGCCCTCGCGGCCTGGCTCGATACCTCCGCCGCGCAGAGCGACTGGGGCACACCCAACAAGAATGCCGCGATTGCCTGGGGTCCCGCCTTCAAAGCTGACATCTCGCGCGACGTCGGCACCGATCCGCGCTCCATCGCCGCGGGGCAATCGCTGCTCGCCGGTGGCTCGTATCACGCCGTCGTCGGCCGCGCCGGCCCGCAAGACGCTACGATGCACCTCATCGCCGATCTCGTCCGCACGCAGCAGCCAATACATGCCATCGTCTTCAACGGCGGTCACTCCGTGGTGATCAGCGGCGTGCGCGCCACCGCCGACCCCATCGCGCATCCAGAGAGCATCACCGCGCTGGAGGTCTGGGACCCCGGCTTTGGCATCCAGAACGGCAACATCCAGGCCGCCCAGATGACCCTCGTGCCCCTCAGTGAGTGGTATAGCAACCACTATTACTGGTCGAGCCCCTACGACGAAGACTACCACGGCACCATCGCCCAGGACCCCGACCCCTCCATCGGCCCCTACACATACGACCCCGCACAGGGTCTCACTCATCACCTCTGGGTCGGCAATTACGTGTACTTCCGCCCGGATCTGCCCACTGACCCAGCGGCAAAGGTTAGCGTAGACTGGGAGTTCAACCAGGCGGGTGCGCTGATCGCCGGAGCCAACGGCGAATATCCGCAGGAGTGGACCGGCACGGTCGTCGCGCTCGACAGCGACCGCGTGATCCGCGGCCCAAGCGCCAACCCGCAACCCACGACCACCGGCCCAGCGCCAAAGTCCGCCAGTCAGCCGATCTGGACGTGTACGGCCAGTTGGTGCAGCCTGCTCGACATCGAGCACTGGTGGCTCCTCGGCGGGCCCCTCGTCGTCGTCGCCGGGCTCGTCCTCCTGCTGGCGATGCGCGCCGAGATGCGCACCACTCGCGCCGGCTCGCGTCGGGCGAAGAAAGCCAACAAGAAGGCCGCGCGCAAGGCCGCCAGGAAAGCGGCGCGCCGGGACGCATGGGCCGAGCTCCTCCGGCGGAGACCGCCCGCGCCGCCCGCCTCGCACATCTGGGACGACCTGCCCGACGAGACGTATCCCGCCGGACCGCTGCTGCCGCCCAGCGCGCCGGCGTCGCCGCGAGCCCAGCACCCACGTTACACCACCGCACGCCTGCCCCTGGGCCGCGACGACGAGCACTCGCCAGCGCGCGATAACATTAGCGCGCGATAACACTAGCGCGCGATAACACTAGCGCGCGAAACATCGCGCGATGAACACCAGCGCGACGACCAGCACGAGCGCCGAGACGATCGCCACCACCGGCACATTCAACCGCTTCGGCATCTGCTCGATGCGCAGGCGCAGCAGCCACTCGCGCAGCAGCACATACGCCGCGACCGCCGCGATGAAGTAGGCGCCCCCCGCCGGCCCGCGCGTCAAGACACCTAGCAGGGTGAAGAGGCCCAACAGCAACGTCGAGCCGGACTCCATCAACTGCGTCGGCACGCGGCGCGCCCCGATGCGCTGATCGGACGACCAGATGCCCCAGCGCGCCGCCGTCGGCGGTCCACCGCAGCAGCCGGCCAGGAAGCAGCCGATGCGCCCGATGGCGATCCCGAACATCAGGCCCGGGGTCGAGGCGTCGAGCACCACGCCCGTCGGCGCGTGCGCCAGCGTGAAGAAGAGCGCCGCCGCGATGCCCGCGCCCACGACGAACCCCTGGATGCACCAACCCTCGAAGCGATGCTCGGCGCGGTGCTTGACGATGAACCACACCTTCGCCCCGGCGATGCCGACGCCGATCGCCGCCGCCGTCAGCGGGAACGCAGGGCCAGCCTTGAGTTGGTCGTGGGAGATCACGAACGCCTGCGTCAGCACCGCGACGATCATCCCGATCGTGACCATCGTCACCCAGATCAGCGGCAGCGCCCCCGGCACGTGCGCGAACGGCGCCGCGCAGGTCTTGACGTGCTGCTGCTCGTCCACCGACGGCGCCCAGCGCTGCCAGAGCCGCGTCGCCGGCCCCAGCGTAGCATGAGTATGCTCCGCGCTCGCCCGATCCTTCGTGCGTGGCGAGGTCGCCACCACGCTCGCCTTCACCTCCCACTCGCCGGGATTGATGCCGTCGACCTTCGCCGTCAGCGCCAGCGGGCCGCTGCCGGGCAGCACCTGGTCGATCGTCTCCTCCTGCATGAAGGAGTCGCGCGCCTGCTCCTTGCCCTCGATGCCCACGCGCCGCCCGACGAAGCGGATCGTCGCCGAGTACGGATCGGCGCGCGGCGCGGGATCGAACCAGTACGTCACCGCCAATATCTGCTGTTGCGCACGTTCCAGCAACGCATCAAATCCGCTTTCCGGCGCGGCTCGCTCCGGTTCCGTCGCCACAATCCGCGGCTCTGACTGCGTCACCGGGCGCGGCACCGCCGTCTGGCGCACCCGCCCGGTCGCCCCCCGCGCACGCGTCGTCTGCCGTCCCGTCGTCCCAGCCATATGGAATACTCCGTCCACCACCGCGCCGTCGTACGGTGAAATTGGATGCTCCCCACAAGAAGAGGATAGCAGCATAATAAACGGATCGTATTAAGACACGCACAGCCGCCGCGCGTCACGCCGTCGCTGCCTCCACCTCAGCAGTTCCCGATCACGCGACTCTCCGTCATACAAGCAGCACGTCCGCTCTTTCGCCCCTCATCGACCTTCGACGCGACGTTTCATCACGGAGGCGCCCCATGCCCCTCAAGCGCAGCGGCGCCTCTTCACCGATGTCACCTCGCTCGCCTACCGCGAGCGCGCCGCAGAGCTTCACGCGCTGATCGCCGCCCGTACAGGTATCCCCCTGCGCGAGCTTGGCCTGCACACGCCAGCGGACATGCTGAAAGCATAATTGCGCCTCGCAGCCGCCCAACTCGTGTAGAAATCTGCCGCTTTCGCCGTCTTCACAGAGAAGCAGCATGGTATGTTGTGTCTTCGCGCCCACCATAGCCACCGCACGCCGCGCCACTGAGGGACGTCAGTCCCCACGAGCCTACACCGGCACTTCTGTGCCGCGGTCCGCCGCCAACGAGACGAGGTCGCCCGCCATGCTCGCCACCCTCCGTCAGCGCAACTTCGCCCTGCTCTGGACCGCCAGCCTGATCTCCAACGCCGGCGACTGGGTGATGTTCATCGGCCTCCCCATCTACATCTTCCTCCTCACCCACTCGATCCTCGCCACCGGCTTGATGATGCTGGTCGGCCGCATCCCGCGCATCCTGCTCGGCCCCGTCGCCGGCGTCTTCGCCGACCGCTGGGATCGCAAGCGCATAATCGTCGTCACCAACCTGCTGCTCACCGCCATCGTCCTGATCCTGCTCCTCGCCCGCACGCCCGCCCTCGTCTGGGTCGTCTATCTCGAAAGCGTCTTCGAGTCCGCCGCGGATCAGTTCCTGATGCCCGCGCAGAATGCGCTATTGCCCTCACTCGTCCCTGAGGATAGGCTCGTCACCGCCAACTCGCTCAGCGCCCTCGCCAACAACCTCGCGCGGCTGATCGGCCCCGCGATCGGCGGCGTCATCGGCGCGATCTTTGGGTTGACCGGCATCGTCGCCGTCGACTCGATCTCATTCCTCGTCGCTGCCTTGCTGATCTCACGGATCGTCGCGCCGCCACGCCCCAAGCCAGAAGCACAACCCGCGCAGACTGAATCGCTCGCCGCCGAAGAGGCTGGCGCGTTCATCCGCGTCTGGCGCGACTGGGTGGCCGGGCTCCGCGTCATCGGACGCGAGCGCACGCTGCGGGTGCTGCTCGTCGCCCTCGCCATCACCTCGCTGGGCGAGGGCGTGATCGGCGTGCTCTACCCGATCTTCGTCTACCGCATCCTCCACGGCGGCCCCGGCCAGATCGGCGCCCTGATGACCTCGCAGGCCATCGGCGGGCTGATCGGCGGCGTGGTCTTCGGCACGCTCGGCTCGCTCGTCCTCTCGCGCCGCATGATCGGCCTCACCAGCGTCGCCTTCGGCGCCATCGACCTCGTCATCTTTAACATCCCGCGCGTCTTCCCGTCCTTCGGTCTGCAGATCGCCCTCTTCATCCTCGTCGGCATCCCCGTGATGGGCTTCATGCCCGGCATTCAGGCGCTTACCCAGCTGCGCTCGCCCGACGTCTTCCGCGGGCGCGTCACTAGCTCGATGGGCACGACGATGGGCATCCTCGGCCTCGTCGGCACCGTCATCGCCGGCACCATCACGGACCACTTCGGCGTCGTCGCCGTCCTCACCTTCCAGGGCGCCGGCTACATCGTCGCCGGCCTCCTCCTCCTCACCCTCCTACCACCCGGTCGCCCCACCAACGCCGACGCCGCGAAAACGCAGGTCGAGGCCGACGCACCTCCGACCCCCATTTCTTCCACGGCGTAGGCTTCCGGAGGGGCGCTAGAGGCCTGCATCATTTCCCCCTCAATCACGGACAACTCCCCTCAAACACCCCCATCTCCGCTCACCAGTTGGCGGCGCGAACGAATCCGCACTCCCGTTTCCCGCCTTTTCCCCGCGGCTCCCCTTGACGATATGCCTGTCTTGAAGCATGCTTTGAATATATGTTCTTATGCAACGACACACGACGATGGTCCACGATGAATATCCTATCGCTTCCTTCACATCCTCCTCGGCCTCTCACGGCTCGTTTTCTCACCCCGTTTGCTCCCGATGTCGCCCGTCTGGAGGAGGAGGCGTTCGTGTCGACGCGCCTCGCCGCCATCTCCGTCGCGCGACGTGACGGCGGCGAGGCCCATCGCGGCGATTGGCTTGCCGCCTGCTATCGCGTCACGCCGCGCGTGGAACGCCTCTCCGCGCGGGATGCCGTGCTCGACCTTGGGCGCTGCACCGAAGAGGAGGCCTTAGCGGCCATGCGATCGCTCATCGCTAAACTGGCGCGGAGCCGCGTGAAGGCGCGAACAGGCATTGGACCATCCCTCTGCCTGGCGCATCTCGTCCTGCTGACGGCACCTACGCACGCCTCGATCGCCGCGATCGGACCAGACGACGCCGCGGCGCTGCTCCACCGCGCGCCGATCACGGTCCTGACGAGCCTGCACCCCACCGGCGCCATCACAGCGGAAGACATCGCGCGGATGCAAAGCTTCGGCCTCCGCACCCTCGGCCAGGTTGCCCGCCTGGGTCAGTTAGCGTTGCGTCGTCAGTTCGGCGACACGGTGGGGCGTTTCCTCTTCAACGTCTGCCGTGGCGTCGATCCCCGCCCGTTCAAGTCAACACCCGAGCCCGCGAGTCTTCACCTCCGCCTGTGTATCGCCGAGCCAGTTACACCTGATCATATGCTCGTTGCGCTCCCCCGCTTCGCCCAGCAGGTAGCGAAGCGGCTAAAGCGCCGTCACCGCCGCGCACGCGCGCTGCGTCTCGATCTACGCTGGGAGAGTGGCGCCATCGCCACGGCGAGCGTGCAGCTGCGCGAGCATATCGGCGATCCGCGACTCTTAACGCAGGAGCTAACCTGCCTCTTCTCCCGCTGCCTCGACACCTCGCCACACGGACTCCTGGCAGAGTTACGGCTCACCCTCAGCGACCTCGCGCCAGCCTCGCCCGAGCAAATGACCTTCTGGCCGGAACGCCCCCGCCGGAACGCGGCGCTCCTCTCCGTGGCCGACGCACTTGCCAAGCGGCACGGCCATGCCATGCTCCTCACACCGCTGCTAACGGAGCCTGCTGCCATCTTCGCCGAAGAGAGCTATCACCTCGCCGAGTCGCGCGAGGAGGAGCCGGGCAAAATCGCCCACAGCGCTCCCATCATCCAACCGGCAGATGATCGTGATCCATGGCAAGGCGTGCCACAACACCTCCATTGGTGGTAGTAACAAGGGGCACGAACATGGCTCATCGCTACGGGCATCCTATCGTCGTCTCGCTCGCCACGAATAGCCTTCCTGCTGTTATGCGCTGGCGCAACGTCGAGTATCGCGTGCTGGAGGTGCTGTCGCACTGGCGACTGCGCGACCGCTGGTGGGCGCCTTCCGGGCTGAGCAATGCCGCACACGCCATCTCCTCCGCCGATCTCGCCAGCGACCGCCACTACTACCGCGTGCGGTGCACCGCGGACCTGCTCTGCGACATCTACTACGACGCCGCGAGCGACCGCTGGATACTCGACCGTATCCATGACTGACGCGCTCCCCCCCAGCAACTACGTCGAGCTGCATGCCCACAGCGCGTTCAGCTTCCTGCGCGCCGGCTCGTCGATCGAGGCGCTGGTGGCACGTGCCGCCGATCTCGGCATGGACGCGCTCGCCCTCACCGACACCATGACCCTCGCCGGCGCGGTGCGCTTCCAAGTGGCCTGCGCCGCGCGAAGCATCACACCCATCCTTGGCTGTGAGCTCGCGGTGGCCGATCCCGTCTTCGGCGATGTCGCGAAGCCAGCCCGCCTCGTCGTACTGGCAGAAAATCCCGATGGCTATGCCCGACTCTGCCAGATCCTCACCAATGCTAACCTGGCCGACCCCGATCGCCCCATCGTCCCCTTCTCTGACCTGGCCGCCGAGCCTGAGGGATTGATCCTGCTCACCGGCGGACGCGACGGAACGCTCGCACGCCTCCTCCTCGCCGGTCAGCGCCAAGCTGCCGCGAGCGCGCTCGCGAGGTACCGCCGCGTCTTCGGCCCGCAACGCGTCTACGTCGAGGCACAATATCACCTGCTCCCCGACACGATCTGGCTCTTGGACGAGCTTGCGGCACTCGCCAAGAGTGCAAACCTGCGCCTCGTGGCCACCAACGGCATACGCTACGCCACGCAGGATGACTATCCCCTCTATGACCTGCTCACCTGCGTGCGCCTGGGCATCTCAGTGGATACGCCACACGTCGAGCGTCCGTGCAACGATCAGCAGTTCCTCAAGAGCGGCGCCGACCTCGCAACGCTTTTCGCGCCCTTCTCCTGGGGTACGGAGGCGCTTGCCACCACGCGCGAGATCGCCGCACGCTGCCACATCTCGCTGCTCAAAGCAAACTGCGTCGCGCCGCGTATCCCTTTACAAGAAGGCGTCACTCCAGCGGAACACCTGCGCACGCTCTGCGCGGAAGGCCTCGTCTCGCGTTACGCCACCACCCCAGAAGCCCTGCAGCCCGAGAGCCCTCAGCGTCAACAGATGGCGCGCGAACTGGAGATCATCGAAGGGTTAGATCTCGTCGAGTTCTTCCTCTGCGTCCAGACCATCATGCGCGCCGCACGCGACATGCGCATCCGCGTCAGCGGGAGGGGCAGCGCGGCCAACTCCATCGTCGCGTACCTGCTCTACATCACCGGCGTAGACCCGATCCACCACCATCTCCTCTTCGAGCGCTTCTTGAACCCCGACCGCGCCGGCATGCCCGACATCGACATCGACGTGCAGTCCGACCGCCGCGAAGAATTGATCCGCTGGGTCGAGCACACCTTCAGCGAGCGCCAGACCGCCATGGTCGCCAACGTCAACACCTACCGTGTGCGCGGCGCCCTGCGCGACACCGCCAAGGCCCTCGGCTTCCCCCTGGCGCTCGTCAACCGGCTGACCAAGCTGTTGCATCATCACACCAGCCGCGGCGCCCTGCCCGACTATCGCCAGGAGTTGGAGCAAGCCATACGCGCCGCGCTCGCCCACGACTCGACGCAGCTCGCGCGCTGCCTGGAGCGCCTGCCCCTGCTCCTCGACCTCGCGCCCCGCATCGTCGGCCTGCCGCGCCATCTCAGCCTGCACAACGGCGGCATGGTCCTCTCGCGCGAGCCCCTGTCGCGCGTGCTGCCCGTCCGCATCTCGGCCAACGGCGTGCGCGCCCTGGAGGTGGATAAGGACGACGTCGAGCGCCTGGGTCTCATCAAGTTCGACATCCTCGGCCTGCGCACCCTCGGCGCCGTCGAAGAAGCACTCACCCTCATCGAAGAAACCACCGGCACCCGCCCCGCCATCGACTCCCTGCCCACCGACCCGCCCGACCAGGCCACGATGCGCCTCGTGCGCAGCGGGCAGACGATGGCCGTCTTCCAGATCGAGAGCCCCGGCCAGTGGCACCTGCTCGCCCAGACGCAACCCGAGACCTTCGACGATCTCATCGTCCAGACCGCCCTGTTCCGCCCCGGCCCGATCCAGGGCGGCTTCGTCCATCCCTATATTGCCAGCCGCCGCCAGAAGCAGCGAGCGCGGCAACAACGCGAAAATCGGCACGATCGGCAAGATCGCCCCGCCGCGGAGGCGGAAAAGCGGCAGAAACGGCAAGTCGCGCGGCCAGCCCCCCCGCGCGACGCCGTGCAGACGCCCTGGCGCGAGGGGCAGGACCCTGATCCCTTCTGGACCGAGCATCCCGTCCTCGGCGCGATCCTGCGCGAGAGCGAAGGTATCCTGCTCTTCCAGGAGCAGATCCTGGAGATCGCCCATCGCTATGCCGGGCTCTCCTACGCCGAGGCGGACGGCTTCCGCCGCGCCATGTCGCACGCCCGCGAGCCCGAAGAGATGGAGGCGATGCGTACGCGCTTCCTGGCGGGCGCCGCCGCCAAGGGTGAATCCGTGGAGGACGCCAATCGCGTCTTCAACGCGCTCGCCAATTTCGTTGGCTACGGCTTCTGCCGCTCGCACGCCGCCGAATTCGCCCGCACCATCTACGCCACCGCCTGGCTCAAAGCCCACCATCCCGCACACTACCTCGCCGCGTTCCTCTCCAGCCAACCCGCCGGCTTCTTCCCGCCGCACGTCGTGCTCGAGGAGGCGCGACTGCTCGGCATCCCCCTGCTCGGCGTCGACATCAACCGCAGCGAGGGCCGCTTCTCCGTCGAGCGCGTCGGCGTCTTCCCGTCCCGCCCCGAGGGACGCTGGGCGATCCGCATCGGCCTGCGCCAGGTGGCCCACGTCGGCGACGAACTCGCCGAGGCGATCCTCTGGGAGCGACGGGGCAGGCGCATCGGCGACACGTCGGCGCAGCACGAGCACGCCTTCACCTCCCTGGCCGATGCCTGCCAGCGCCTGCGCCCCGCGGGCCTGACCTGGCAGGCCGCGGAATCCTTGACGCTCGCCGGCGCCTTCGACGGGCTCGCCCCACGGATGGATCGCCGCCGCCGCCTCTGGGAGTTGCACGAGCTCTGGCCGCTGATCGCCCCGACCGGGATCGCCAGGAACGCGAAAAGCGGCAGAAACGGCAAGCGGGGCGGGCGATCGCACAGCCATGACGTCGCACAGCAGCTCGTCTTCGAGTGGTCCTTCGACGACGCTGAACATGTCACCCCGGCGCTGCCCGGCCTCACCCTCGACGAGCGGCTCGCGCTGGATTACCAGATACTCGGCCTCTCGGCCCGTGCCCATCCCATGCGCCTGCATCGCCGCGTACTACATCGCGCCGGCGTCCGTTCGGTGGCGGACTTGGCCGAGGTCGGCGAAGGTCGCATCGTGCGCGTCGCCGGCTGGGCGATCTCGGCGCAACGCCCGCCGACGGCCAAAGGAATGGGCTTCCTCGTCCTGGAGGACGAATCCGGCAGGCTGCCCGTCGCCCTGCCCCCCAAGCTCGCCGCCCAGATGCACCGCGTCATCCGCGACGCCCGCGAGATCATCGTCATAGGGCGCGTCGAGCGTGTCCGCTGGTATCGCGCCCTCCTCGCCTCGGATATCCAAGCGCTGTCACTCGCCGCCTGAACGACTGAAAAGGCCGTCCCATTCCATCAGCCCTCACACGGGCCGACTCATCAGCACCTCATCCGTGTAGCGATCCGGCGCGAGCTTCAGCGCCTTCACGCGCCGCCCCTCCTCCACGAAGCCCATCTTCTCTTGACACTCCCCACGGCTAAACGCTGGGGGATTCTCGGTTCAACCCCGCAGCTACTGCCGTGAGTCCCCGAAGGGCCTGCCCGGCCCATTGAATGTTGCGCGCCGCGTTCTCATCGCGGTCCAGGATCAGCCCACAGGAGGGACAGACATGGGTACGCACCGAGAGACTCTTCGTCACCCGCGTCCCGCACGCGCTGCAATCCTGGCTGGTGTAGCGGGCAGGAACCGCGAACACTCGACGCCCGGCACATGCTGCCTTGGCTTCGAGGATGGCCCGGAACCGCGCCCAGCCCGCGTCCGAGATGGACTTGGCCAGGTGACGGGTCCGTACCAGGTTGGCGACCTGCAAGTCTTCGAGATAGATGGTGTCGTACTGCCGCAGCAGCGTCAGCGCCGTCTTGTGGTGGAAGTCGGCGCACGCTGCCTCGTCACCGTCTGGTACGCGCGTTGGAGGCGCCCTACTGCTTTGCGGCGGCGGTGGCTGCCCTTCTTCCGCCGAGAGACGACGCGGTGAGCCTTCTGGAGCTTGCGCTCCGCCGCGGGGTAGTGCCGTGGGTTCTCCACGATGCTGCCGTCGGCGGTGACCAGGAACACCTTGAGGCCGACGTCGATGCCCGTCTCCCGCCCGGTGGGCGGCGCCGGCTGCATCGGCACCGCGTCACAGGAGACGCAGACATACCAGCCGTCGGCCTCCCGAGAGACGGTGACGGTCTTGGGCGTGCCCTCCAGGGGGCGGGACCAACGCACCCCGATGCGTCCAAGCTTCGAGAGCGCCAGGAAACCGTTGTCGAACCGTGCCCCACCATGCTCCCCCACCTGCTTGTAGGTGAAGCTGCGGTAGCGATTGCGCCCCTGGAAACGGGGATAACCAGGCGTCTGTCCCCGCGCGACGCGGCGGAAGAACGCCTGATAGGCGCGGTCGACGCGCGCGAGCACGTCCTGCAAGACCTGGGCATTGATCTCGGCATACTCCGGGAACGCCGCCTTCAGGTCGGGCAACTCAGCGCTCTGCTGAGGCAAGTTCGCGCTGATGCCCTGCCCGCGCCCCCACCAGAGGCGGCGCTGTTCCAAGGCGGTGTTGTAGAGCACGCGGCAGCGCCACACGACGACCTCCATCGCCCGCGCTTGCGCCGGGGTTGGCAGCAGTTTGTACTTGTAGGTTTTGCGGGCGGTGTGCTCATCCATACTGTTCCATTTTGCCCGATAGGTGCGTAGCTGGCAATCGCTCAGAGCTTAGTAGCCCTGACGGGCCACCCGGCCTTCATCCCCATGCCTGAAGGCGAGGCGCTCAGCCGGCTCTTTAGGTAGAGCCCCCGCGCCCGCGTGTTGCCCGACAGCACCGAGAGCCCCACGCGCTCGATCTGCGGCTGCCCCTCCGCCCAGCGCAGCAGCGCATCCATCAGGGCGAAGCCCAGCCCGCGCTCGCGCCACCGCGCATCCACGCTCATCGCCACCGTGCCCGCGTGCCGCGTCCGCCGCCGGTCACCCACCTCGAAGTTCAGCGATCCCTGCACCACGCCGTCCACCTCGGCCACCACCAGCAGATTCGATTCCGAGGCCGCGCAGAGTTGAATCCACCCCGCGATCTGCTCCGCCGAGAAGGCGAACTCATCGGCCTCCGAGATGTGAGACGCGCCCTCGCCCATCGCCTCCACGGTGATCTCGCGCATGCGCGCGGCGTCCTCCGCATTCGGCGACCGCACGATCGCGCGCTCCCCCGACTTCAGCAGGTAGTCCCGCGGTTCCAGCACCGGCATGGAAACTCCTCCTGCGCCTCGCCGCGCAACCCACGGCGTACCTCACTCCACATGGGCAAGCATCGGCAGCACAACCTCGAAGGTCGCGCCCGCCCCCGGCGCGCTGTGCGCCCGCGCCTCGCCGCCGTGCTCGCCCGCGATCCATTCAACCACCGCCAGGCCCAGACCGCTACCCTCCGGCGTCGCCGCGCCGTGCGACCGCGCCTCGTCCGCCCGATAGAAGCGCTCGAAGAGGTGCGACAGATGCGCCGCGTCGATTCCCGGCCCGTCGTCCTCCACGCGCAGCAGCGCCAGGCCTTCACCCACCCGCTCGACCGAGACACAGACGCGGCTCCCCACCCCGGCGGTGTACTTGATCCCATTCTCGACGAGGTTGCCGAGCATCTGCGCCAGATACTCCGCGTCGCCGCGCACGATAACCTCCGGCAGCGCCCCCGCCTCCAGCGCCACCCCGCGCTCGCGCGCCAGCGGCGCCAACCGCTCCACCACCGCCAACGCCACGTCGCCCAGATCCACCCGCCCGTAGCGCAACTGCGGATGCCCGGCGTCGGCGCGGGCCAGCGTCAGCAGATCGTTGACCAGCCGCGTCATCGTCGCATTCTCCGCGCGGATCGTCTCCAGCGTGCGAGCATACTCCTCCGGCTCGCGCCGCGCCGCCAACGCCCGCGTCACCTCCAACTCCACGATGGTCAGCGGCGTGCGCAGCTCGTGGCTCGCGTCCGCCGTGAACCGTCGCTGCCGGGCGAAGGCCGCCTCCAGCCGGTCGAGCATCCCGTCGAAGGTCGCGGCCAGCTCGCCCAGCTCGTCGCGCCGCCCCAGGCGCAGCCGTCGGTGCAGATCCGTCTCGCCGATCTCGCGCGCCGCCAGCGTGATCGACCGCACCGGGCGCATGGCGCGGCTCGCCAGCCAGTAGCCACCCGCCGCAGCGATCAACAGCGTCAACGGTCCCGCGATCAGCAGCCCCGGCACGAGCGTCTGCAGCGTCCCACCGGGATCGAACTGCTGCCCCACCACCAGTGTCGCCACCACGCCGCCCTGGCCCCGCACGGGCGTGAAATAGACACTGTACTGCGCCTCGTTCGCGGCGGACGACGTGCCGCCGTCGCTGCCGGATGCCGTCGGCAGCGACGCGATGGCGCCCTTGCTCGACGCCACCGGCAGCGACATCACGCCGCCCTGGTCGGCTGGGGCGCCGAGGAAACGCCACTTGCTCACCTGCGCCCCAAGCTGTGCCACGCCATCCCGCGTCAGCGGGCCGAACGACTGGAGCACCGCGCCGTTCGTATCCAGCAGCAGCGCCACGTCGAACGGCCCCAGCGGCGTATCCTGCTTCTCGACCGTCCCGGCGGTGCCTTCGGCCACCGGACCCTGTCCCCAGGGATAATTGAAGACCAGCTTGCCCGTCGTCGCGTCATACGTATTCGCCAATTGATTGGCCGTGGAGAGCAAGCTCGCGCGCTCCTCGTTCGCCGCGTTGTTCAGCGTCGCCGTCACCACCACCCCGCTGAAGACCAGGAAGACGACGGCCAGGATCGCCAGATACCAGAGCGTCAGGCGCACGCGCACGCCGCCGAAGAAGCGTCTCATCACCGCGAGTCGCACGCCCATATCCAGCTCCTCATGCTCGCGGCGCGCTCAGCCGATAGCCCGCCCCGCGCACCGTCTCCAGCAGCTTCACCTCGAACGGATCGTCGATCTCGCGCCGCAGCCGCCGCACGTACACGTCTACGACATTAGACACACCCACGTAGTCGTAGCTCCAAATGTGCCCCTCGATCTGCTCCCGCGTCAGCACCTGATCGGGGTGCCGCATGAAGTATTCGAGCAGCGCCACCAGCCGCGCCGTCAGGCGGATGCGCCGTCCCGCCCGCTCGACATAATGCGTCGCCGGATCGAGCCGCAGATCGCCTACCTCAAGCGGCCCACTCTTGCTGGGAGCGTCCCGCCGCATCAGCGCCCGCAGCCGCGCCAGCAGCTCGTGCAGCGCGAACGGCTTCACCAGGTAGTCGTCGGCCCCGCTATCCAGCCCCCGCACGCGGTCCTCCACCGCGTCGCGCGCCGTCAGCATGAGGATCGGCGTGTTGACGCGCCGAGAGCGCAGCGTGCGGCAGACCGCCAGCCCATCCTTGCCCGGCAGCATCACGTCAAGCACGATCGCGTCGTATGGCGCCACCTCGGCAAAGCGCTCGCCCTCCGCGCCATCGTACGCCGCGTCCACCGCGTAGCCCGCGTCCGCCAGGCTCCGCGCGAGCGCCCCGCTCAAGCGTCGGTTGTCCTCCACCAGCAGGATGCGCATCGCCCCTCCCCTGGATGCACGCACGCAGGGCGCACGTCTCACAGCGCACACGTCTCACAGCGCCCTCGCCTCACAAACCCCTTCCCTACATGGGAAGAGGATAGGGGGTAGGTCCGTCCCCCCATTATCGCTCCCCGACATGACACACAGATGACAGCCAGTTCCCGCGCTGTCATGGAGCGGTCATCTTCGGCTGCTACGCTGCCCGCCGTGCCCCTGAACGTGGGGGGCGATCACCGAATAGGAGCATCTGTGGACCAACACACTGATCGGCGCCGACTGGAGGCAGCAGCATGAGCACGACATCTGCCCTCGTCACGGCAAACACCACCGCCAACGCACTCGAAGCCCACAACCTCAGCAAGCGCTACCGTGACACGTGGGCCCTGCGCGACTGTACGCTCGCCATCCCCAGAGGACGCGTCGCGGCGCTCGTCGGCCCGAACGGCGCCGGCAAGACCACGCTGCTGCACCTCTGCGTCGGCCTGCTCCAGCCCACCACCGGCGAGGTGCGCGTCTGCGGCATCTCCCCGCGCGAGCAGCCCGCGGCAGCCCTGCCGCACATCGGCTTCCTCGCGCAGGACCACCCGCTCTACCGCGGCTTCCGCGTCTCCGAGATGCTCACGCTGGGCGAAAAGCTCAACTCGCGCTGGGACGGTGCGGCGGCGCGCTCGCGGCTTGAACGGCTCGGCATTCCTATGGATCGCCCCGTCGGCAAGCTCTCCGGCGGGCAGCAGGCGCAGGTCGCGCTCGCCATGGCCGTCGGCAAGCGCCCCGATCTGCTCGTCCTCGATGAGCCGCTCGCCAGCCTCGATCCGCTGGCCCGCCGCGAGTTCCTCCGCGCGCTGACCGACGCCGCTACCGAGTCCGACGGCACCGTGCTGCTCTCGTCGCACATCATCGGCGATCTTGAGCGCGTCTGCGATTACCTCATCATCCTCGCTGCATCGCGCATCCAGCTCGCGGGCGACATCGACGAGATCGCCGCGTCGCATCGCGCCCTCGTCGGACCCGCCGCCGAGGCCGAGCGCGTCACCGCCACGCTCGACGTCATCGGCGAGACGCCCGCCGGTCGTGTCTCCACCTTCATCGTTCGAGGCACGAGTGTGCCTGTGCCCCCCGGCTGGGAGTCGCGCGAGGCCACGCTCGAAGAGATCGTCGTCGCCTATCTGGAACGCTCATCATTCGGCGCGTCGCCAGCACTTACGAATCAGGAGGTCGCGCGATGATCTGGCTCACCTGGCGGCAACACCGCGGCGAAGCGCTCGTCATCGGCGGCGCGCTCGCCGTCCTGGCGCTACTCTTCCTCTTCACCGGGCTCGATATCCGCAGCGCCTACCATACGCTCGGCGTCGACGCCTGCCTTGCCAACCCCAACAGCAACCCCGACTGCAACACCTTCATCCGCGCCTTCGAGGAGCAATATGGCGCACTGGCGCAGGCCGTCCCCTGGCTCAACTTCATCCCGGCGCTGGTGGCGATGCTCGTCGGTGCGCCGCTCGTCGCCCGCGAGCTGGAGCAGGGCACGCAGCGCCTCGTCTGGACGCAGAGCGTCACGCGCGGACGTTGGCTCGCCGTCAAACTGGCGCTGGTCGTCGGCGGCTGCCTCGTCGTCGCCGCGCTGCTCACCGCGCTCATCTCGTGGTGGTCCGCCCCATTCGATGCTCTCAACGGACGTTTCGAGCCAAGGGCCTTCGACCTCCAGGGCATCGTCCCCCTGGGCTACATGGCCTTCGCCGTCCTCCTCGCCGTAGCCGCGGGCACACTGCTGAGGCGCTCCATCCCCGCGATGGTGCTGACGTTGGCGCTCTTCCTCGCCGTGCGCCTGCCTATCGAAAATCAGTTGCGATCGCACTATCAGCCACCACTCACCACCACCTATAGCGTACTCGCCAACGACCCGAACCTCGGTATCGACGCCTGGGTCTTCGACAGCGGCTTCGTCGATGCTTCGGGCCACCACCTCAGCGACGACGAGGTCTTCCGCCCCTGCGAAACGCAGTTCGGCGACCCCGGCCTCATTAAACAATCCGTCTTCCAGTGCATCGCCGCCCATGGCATCTCGCAATACATCGTCTACCAGCCCGGCGACCGCTTCTGGACGTTCCAGGCCATCGAGACGGCGCTCTACGCCATCCTCGCCGCCGCCCTGCTCGCTCTCACTGTCTATTGGGTACGCCGCCGCCTCAATTGACGAGCATGCGACACCGGGCTTGCGCCTGTCGCGAGGGGCAGCCGATGCGGCTGCCTCCTGCTGCCGGGACGATGCGGGCTACCCCGGAGCTGAATTCGATGCCAGCCCCATACCGTGACGGGGTCGCGCACCGCGGTCGACGCGAACGGGCCACCTCGCAACACGACCCCCTCCACCCCCGGCACACGCGAGGTGAAGCCACACACTCAACCAGTCGTGCGTTGGCGAGCGTCCGCCGCAGAAAAAGAAGTGGCGCACACTGCACTTCGAGGGGGAGGAACGCACCATGCCGAACACTTTTGACCTCACCTATTACGGCCTGGCGATCGTCATGCTCGGTCTGCTGGGCTACACCGCGGTTGCGGGGATTACGCTGCGGCATGCCTTGCCGAGCTCGCCGTCGCGCAACGCGGCGTTGGGTGTGAGCCTCGCGGCACTTGCGGCTGCCTCCTGCTGCCGGGACGATGCGGGCTACCCCTGAGCTGAATTCGATGCCAGCGCCATACCGTGACGGGGTCGCGCACCGCGGTCGACGCGAACGGGCCACCTCGCAACACGACCCCTTCCACCCCCAGCACACGCGTGGTGATGCCACACACTCAACCAGTCGTGCGTTGGCGGGCGTCCGCCGCAGAAAAAGAAGTGGCGCACACTGCACGTCGAGGGGGAGGAACGCACCATGCCGAACACTTTTGACCTCGCCTATTACGGCCTGGCGGATCGTCATGCGCGGTCTGCTGGGCTACACCGCGGTTGCGGGGATTACGCTGCGGCATGCCATGCGAAGCTCGCCGTCGCGCAGCGCGGCGGGGTGTCAGCCTCGCGGCACTCGGCGCCCTAGTCGCATTGGTCAGCGGGGTAGCGTTCACCGATCTCTATCGAGCTGGGCTGCTGAATGACCTGGTGTATCAGCAGGCGCGCTTCTCGCTCTTTGATGTCGGCTTCGGCCTCATCCTCTACGGGGTTATCGCAGCGGGACGCCGGTGGCCCGCCGTTCTCTGGGCTGGGTTCGCGGCGACCGTCATCATCGCAGATGCCTTGCTTGTTCGACCCGAGCACCTCGCACGTACACGCAGAGCGGCACGCGCATCAACGCCGTCCAGCAGGAAGCTATTCTACCTTCCGATCTGCGTGCCTGTCTTTCTGCATCACTACCGTCACGCTTGTCAAACCTAAAGGGCGGCGGGTTCTCGGTTCATCCCCGTAGGTAACCCCGCGAGTCCCCGAAGGCGCTGTCCGCGCCCTTGGCTATTCCTGGCCGCGTTCTCGTCGCGGTCCAGGATGAGGCCACAGGAGGGACAGACATGGGTGCGCACGGACAGGCTCTTCTGAATGCGCTCCCCACAGCCTGAACAATCCTGCGCGGTGTACGCCGGGGGCACCGCTTCCGCTCGCTTCCCGGCGCATGCTGCCGTGTACGCGAGGAGAGACAGGAAGTGGTGCCACCCGGCGTCTTGCAGGCTTTTGTTGAGGCCGGCTTTGCGCTTGGCCCCATTGCGTTCATAGCCGCCGTTGCCATCCGGCTTCGGTTCCGGGCGGCGCCTCAAGTTCGCGGGCGCACTGGCCTCGACGTCGATCGTGTCGTACCGGCGCACGAGGGCGAGCGCCGTCTTGTCGTGAAAGTCGCGGCGCTGCCGGCGCACCTGCTGATGCTGCTTGGCACACCACCGCACGGCCTTTGCACGGCGCTTGCTGCCCTTCTTCCGGCGCGAGACGCGCATCTGCGCTTTCTTCAGCTTACGCTCCGCCTTACGGTAGTGGCGCGGGTTCTCCACGACAGCGCCGTCTGCGGTGATGCGAACTACCTTGAGGCCAACGTCGATGCCGGTCTCGCGTCCGGTGAGCGGGAGCGGCTGCATCGGGACTTCGGCACAGGAGCAGCAGACGTACCAGCCGTCCGCCTCTCGGCTCACGACCGTGACGCGTCTTGATGGGGCCCGCGACGGGGCGAGACCAGCGCACGGCGATGCGCCCGATCTTCGACAGGACCAGCTAGCCGTCATCCAGGCGGGCGCCATTGCCGTACTCCTTGTCGGTGAAGGAGTGCCAGCGATTGCGCCCCTGGAAGCGGGGGAACCCCGGCTGCTCGCCGTTCGCCACCCGCCGGAAGAACGCCTGATACGTCGTGTCCAGCCGGGCCAAGACATCCTGCAGCACGTGGCGGTGGAGGGCAGTGTACTCCGGGAAGTCTGCGCGGATGGCCTTGAGTTCTGCTTCTTGCTGCGAGCGTGTGACCGGAGACGTGGCACCGGTGCCAGGCGGTGATGCGCTGCTCCAGGGCCACATTGGAGAGCGTGCGGCAGCGCCACAGGACGCGCTCAAGCTCCCGCTCCTGGGCGAGCGTCGGGCGCAGCTTCTCCTGGTCGGTCTTGCGACACGTCGTCTGTTCGCTCATACGTGACGGTATTCCAATCGGGCAGCACAACCTCGGGAGGACAACAGGACTTCTGGCTCAAGCCGCGGAAACCCGCCTAACCGCTGGGGGTGAAACCCCGCAGCTTGCGGCGGGCTAAAGCCCTATTTTTGTCACCGCGAGTGGCGTGCTCACCTTGCTGCTCACGTCCGCACGCTCCCGCCCGCGGGCGATCTGGTTCGCCGCGTTCAGTGCGGCAATTCTGGTTGGTTTCCTGCGCGAGTCGACCATCATCCCCACGCTCGGAGACCCAGAGCTTGATCTGCTGGTGGCTTTCGTTCCCTTCTGTGCTGGGAAGTGCGTGCCTGCTCATGAGCACCCGCTCATTGGCTGGAGAGAACACGTGGAAGGGGTGACGAGGCGTTTAGCCCGCGGCGCACCGTCATGTGGACAAGTTCACGACGTTCTATCACGACTCGGCGGCGGATGAGCTCTGCGATTGCTCCAACCGCCGCGCCAGCGCACTCCCCGCCGGTCGCCCCTCCACGAAGCGCCAGAGGAGCGGTAGCAGTTCCTCGATGTTCTGGTCGGCGAGCAGCGTGCCCATCGCTTCATATAAGGTGGACTCGACCTCCGCCACCCGCGTCGCCGCCTCCACGCCGCGCGGGGTCAGGGTCAACACCACGCGGCGCTTATCCTCCGGCGACGGCGCGCTCGCCACGTAGCCAGCCGCCGTCAAGCCCGCGACCAACCGGCTCGGGCTGCCCTGCTCGCAGACCAGCAGCGATCCCAGCTCCACCAGCGCCAGCGGCTGCCAATCCTGCAACACGCGCAGCGCCTCGGACTGCGCCGGCGTCAGCCCCAGCGGCTCCAACGCGTCCATGAGGAACCGATTACCCTCACGCTGCACCGCCAGCATCAGATAGCGCAACTGCTCGATGGGCGTCATCGCCGGCATGCAACACTCCTTAACGTCTCAGGCTCCATCACCAGCACGCACGGCCCCGGCCACGCTCGGCAGCACCTCGCGCTCCGCCAGCCGTCGCGCCGACTCAGCGTCGTGCGCCGGCAGATACACGGCTGGCCGCGTTGTGGCAAACGTCAGGATGCGCCGGTGCGTCTCGATCTCCTGCCGTTCGTCGGGACCAACCCCATCGGGCGCGCGAGCGATCAGCAGATCCTGAGTATATGACGTGTCACCGGCCAGGAACACCGCCGAATCGCCGTCCTCCACGATCACCGAAAGATGCCCGCGCGTATGCCCCGGCGTCGCCACCAGCGTCACATCGCCCGCCCGCGTCAGCGGCAGGCTCCGCGCGAACGGACCATACGGGCGCTCCTCAAAATCCACCAGGCGGGGCGCGAACCACTCCGGCCAGCGATTATTGGGATACCCCTGCACCCGACCGCGAACGCCCTGCGCACCCGCGTACTCCGTGCGCGACACCAGCGTCTCCACCCCGCGAAAATGGTGCAAGCCGCCCGCGTGATCCGTGTGCAAGTGCGTCAACACCAGCCAGCGCACGTCTCGCTCCGGATCGATGCCCAGCGCCCGAAGCTGCGGGCCGATCTCCTCCTCAGGGCGCACGTACTCCCTCACCGCGAATCGGAAGTACGGATTCCAGCGCGGGAAGTACCCCGGCAGCGAAGCGCGCGCCGTCTCGCCCGTATCCACTACAATCACGCCTTCGGGATGCTCGACTACCCAGGCATAGATCGGCAGCGGCTCCGTCATGCGCCGGTCGAGCAGCGTGTTGACCAGCCGCATGCCGCCGTGTCCCTTCCCGCGCCGCTGATTCTGCTTGATCGCAACGGTCCCCGTCTGGATCGCGTGAATGCGCATAGCCTTTTCTCTCCCAACAATTCGATGATATATCATGCATGTCCAATCACCAATGATATGTCACCGATATGCCGCCGTCAACCCACCCTGAGATTCGCCTAGGCTTCGTGCTGCATTCCGCGCTTCACCACGAGTGCAGGCGGAGAAGGAGCGCGCCCGCTCGCCATCCCTCATACACCTTCCCGCCGCGCTTGTGCGGATAGTGCGTGGCCTTCACCCGCTCGCTACGCCATACTGTGGGCAGGCGAGGGATAACGCGAACCGTCACATGGGGCGCCACGCGTACCACCGCCCACGTAGGAGGATGCCCCTATGCGCGCCACCGCCATCACGCTCGCCATCCTTGGACCGCTGGTCACGTTCTTCCTCGGTGGCCTCGTCACCGCACTGACCCTGCTCGGCTCGCCCTCCACCATTAACTCCCCACGCGGCTACCTCGTCACCGCCCTCGCCGCGGCGCCCGGCGTCGCCCTCAGCCTCGTCGCCGTCGTCACCGCGCTCCAATCCGCGGGCGCCGCAACCGACGCGTCGTGTGGTGTGCCGTCCTCGCGCTCTGGGCGCTGTTGATCGTTGCCTCCGCCACCGCCATCGCTTTCACCAGTAACAGCGCCGACCTCCCCTGGTTCTTCCCGCTGATCGCGCTGCCGCTCGCCAGCCTCGTCTATTGGATCGCCAACCGCTCATAATCGCTCATGACGTCGCGGGCGCCGGGGCAGACTCCGCGCGCAGCAGCGCCCGCGCGCGCTCCACCACGCTCGCCATCGACGAGACCGAGCCGTCCTGCGCCGCCGCCGTCACCACCTCGCGCAGCGCCGCGTTCTGCCGCTCCAGCTCCGCCACGCGCGCCTCCAACTGCTGCACGCGCGTCACATCCGCGCCGTCCGCCATCAACTCCGCCGCGTGCGTCAGCAGCGCCGTCACGTCCACCAGCGAATAGTTCAGCGGCTGCGCCGAATCCGTCACCGCCTGGCGGATGCGCTGCGCCTCCACTCGCACGTCCTCAGGAGTCCACATCGTCTCGTCCCCCTCGCGCGCCCGGCGGCCCGACGCTCACTCTTCGACGACTCGCCCGCGAACGCGCACACCGCAGTATACGCTTCGCTCGCTTCTTCCCGCCACGCCGTGCCGTCGCGCGCCGCACGCAAAAAGGGACAGACCAGCGCGCTCGCGCCGACCCGCCCCACATCGCCCGGCGCCGCCGGAGCGCTACATCACGTTGAACGTCTCGTAGACCTCGATGCTGCCGCCGTCCGTCAGGATCGGGCAGCCCTTGGCAAACTCAGCCGCTGCGTCCAGGCTCTCCGCCGTGAGGATCGAGTAGCCCGTCAGGCCCGACGGTCCCTCTTGGCTGACGCCGCCGTCGGCGCTCACTTCGCTCGATGGCCCGAACGGATTGCCCATATCGACGATCGCCTCGCCGACACCCTGGAACCAGTCGTTCCACTCCGCCATCACGGCCTGGCGCCGCTCTTCCGACGCGACCTGGCCGCCCTTGTACACCAGGACGTACTTCGCCATCATGGTCCTCCTGAGCCTGGTTGCCGTACTCGAACTCGTCACGGTGATACACGGCTGCGCGAACGATCCTCGACGGCATCCTTCCCTCGTGACCGCCGCAGCCGGAGCAAGCATATGATGACGAGCTTAAGCTTCCCTCTCCACAGGACCAACGGGCACTCCGCCGCCGCGCAAAGTACTATGCAGCCTGCGCGAGCCCAGGCGCATCGAGCATCAGCGCCGTCTCCACGCGCTTCATCCCCGGCGCGGCAGCCGCTCCTCGGCCTCCGCGAGCGCCGCCAGCAGCGTCTCCGCCGCGATCGGCAGGTACAGCACCGGCATCGCCAGCTCCGCGAAGACGGGCTCCAGCGGATCGTCGTGCTCGCACGCCCGCCACGCTAGGCAGAGATAGGCGTGTCCCTCCCAGCGCCCACGCTCCCGCGCGATCGTCCCCAGCAGCCGCGTCACCCACGCATCGGGCGGCAGGTGCGACGGATCGTAGACGCTGCGCACGAAGAGCACCACCGGATGCAGCGAGCTGCGCAGCACCGCCAGCGCCTCGTCGGTCGAGTGCGCGCTCGTCACCCAATGCCCCGCCCGCGCGAAGACGCCGCCGAGGAACTCCACCGGCACCGGATTCTCGTCCACCGCCACGATATGCGCCATCGATCACCAGCCATCCGTCGAAAACGCCCGATTCCTAGGCCGTCGCCCACGCCTCCAGGAACGTCCAACTCGGATAGCGTTCGCGCAGCACCTCGCACGCCGCCAGCCATTGCGCCGCGTCCACCAGCGCCAGCGGCAGCAGCGCCGTTCGCTCACCCTCCGTGCTGTAGCCCCAGCTGAAGCCGCAGACCGGCTGCACTACGCGCGTCATCACCGCATCCGGGCTGATCACCAGGAACGTCTCCGCGATCCAGTGCATGCCATGCTGGTCGGTGAAGGGATTGTCGAAGAACGACGGGTTCGGCCCGAAGCAGAGATACGGCATATCCACGCCGGCGACCTGCGGCGGCTGATCCACCAGCACGCCCTCCTCCGCCCCGGTGAAGCGCAAGATCTGGATCCACCCCATCGCCGCGGCATAGCCCTCGCCCCCAAAGGCGACGCGCGCCGTGCACGTCGGGAAGCCCTTGCCGGGGTCGGGCAGATCGTTGAAGCCCAGCAGCAGAGCGCCCCAGCGCGCCGGGTCCTCGTTCACCTCGTACGAGATGCGCACCTCGCCCTCGTCGTCGCGTATGTGGAAAGGGATCGTGAGGTCCATGTCCGCTCCTCTCGCCTACGTACTCGCGCTCTACTCGCCCGCGTGCTCGTCGCGTCCCGTCACCGATTCGCCGCCGCGGCACCCCTCGCAGACCATGCCGTAGTGCGCGCCCGAGGCGGCCCACCACCACGTCTTATACCCGTGCCGCCCGCAGAGCGCGCGCCCGCAGACCGCGCAGCTCGTCACCGTCGCGCGTCCGCAGCCCACCTCCGAGCAGCTCTCGCCGCCACCAGTTCCGCTCGCCCGCTCGTCCATCGCGCGCCGGCCTCCAGCCGCTGCCTCGCCCGTGGCCTTCCCCGCCCGGCCCCTTCCCCCATTCTACACCGTACGTCGGACGCGCGGCCTAGGGACGGCTCGCTTGCGTTTCCCCTCGCCTGGTGCTACGCTGCCCGCGGACGCCGCGAGCGTCCGACGCAGCCTCGCCCCTGTGTTCCTCGTTCACACCGTGGCAGATGGAAGGGAGCGCAACCCCATGCCGTTGTTCATGGACATTCACCATCATGTGGACGGCCTGACCGCCGAGGCCGTCAAAGGTGCGCACGCAGCCGACCTCAAGACGCAGGAAGAATTCGGCGTGCGCTATCTCCAGTACTGGTTCGACGAGGGCAGCGGCAAAGTGTTCTGCCTCGTCGAAGCACCCAACGCCGAGGCCGCCGCCGAGGTGCATCGCCGCGCGCACGGCCTCGTCGCCGACGAGGTCATCGAGGTACAAGAGGGCTCCTGAGCCGCCGCGCTCGCCGTAGACGTACCGCATATGTCGTAGCGCGTCACCTCATCGATCCCCACTTCGCCTCCGGAGTGGGGATTCTTGTTCTGATCCCCCACGCCGCCACCAACCCCCGGCCACCGTTGCTCACCCGCACATCTCCACCGCGCCCACCGCCTATCCACCGAGTTATCCACATTCCCCATGTCCACCCGCCGCCCGCGACCGCCGTTTCCCGCCGTGACACACCCCGCCGACTTTTGCACAATGGCCGGGGCTTTTCCACACTTTTGGCCCGGTTATCCACGTTCCCATGGCGACTCGCACCGCTGAGCCCACCCGCCGCCGACCCAGTACACAACCGGATTCTCGCCCTCCCCCGCGCCCCATTTCACCTTTCCACACGTCCTGTGGATAACTCCGCCACTTGTGGATAACTGGCCTTGCCCAAAAAGTGCTTTCCTGCCCAAAAAGTCGAACGTTTGCCCAAAATGTAGACTGGGGATAACGTCACGATTTCGGCGTGTCAGTCGCATGTGGGGATGCCGCATAGGCGTCCAGAAGCGTCTCGTTCTCGGACGTGCGGACCACATCGGGATGGAGCGTGAACGTGTATGGTTTGCCCTGTTCGTCCACCGCTTCGGTGCCGAGTGGTGTGAGGTGCATATCCTTGCCGAACCAGATGGAGTGTGGGATGAGGCGGCGTTTGCGTTTCGGCCATGCGGCGCAGAAGTAGCCGATGCCCGCCTCGTGCCACTTGCAGTACAGGCAGACAGGGCTCAAGTACGGGCGACCGAACCGAGTACCCTCTCGACCTGGCCCCACCCGCGTTTGCACGGTGGCACCACGGGTGGATGCGTTTCGTTCGCGCTCGCGGCGCTTCTGCCGCCGTGCATCGTCTCGCAGCCGCTTCGCGTGCATCTCGGCCCCGATGGCGTCGGTGATCGCGTCGTCCTCATCGCTCCACGGTATCTCTTCGTAGGCGGGGTTGCCGTGCTCGTCCACCACGCCGATCAGGTGGCCATCTTCGTCGAATACGTGGTGCATGAGGCTGCCCCCTTTGCGGCTTGGCGCATTTCTTCGCAGGCGCGTGGCTTTGCCTCGTAAGTGCTCGAAAACCCTGATTTATGGGGCAAAAAGCGATCCGGCCCCAAAGGTAGACTGGCGGTGTAAAGTGGTGGCGGGCAAGCGAGTGAGCGCGTTGAGAAGCGAGGGGGTGCATATGGATAAGTGGGAGTACAGGACGTTCTTCTGGCAACTCGCGAACATTACCACTCCCATATCATTGACGGAAGTGCCGCCAAGCGGAATACCGCCATACGATTCTTCTCGGAGGGGCATTCCATCGACGCCCCTCCCTTCACTCTTGAATCAATTAGGGGAGCAGGGATGGGAGTTAGTCGGCAATGCGGGTGGCGACTTTCTCATCTTCAAGCGCCGGAAGCCGTAGGCGTCGGGGTGGTTAGCCGCCTCGGCATCACGCAATAGAGCAACAATGCTTGCGCGATCAAGGGAGCGCCCGCGCGAGTCCGAGTCACGCCCGTGTCCCGTCATTGGTGCTGAACAGCAGGATGAGGATGCCAATGAACCCCGCGACGAACAGGACGCCCCCCGTTGCGAAGAGGTAATCGGCCAGGTGGACCACCTTGGCCTGGATGACGGAGTGCTGCAACAAGCCGATCCCGACGAAGCCGGCGCCGAGTACCACCAAGGCGACACTGAGGGCGATCGCCACGTCTCGCTTCATTTCCTGCCCCATTTCTAGATCAACAATCGCGCAGCAAGCGCCTCACGCACCGTATCGCGCTTTGTCCAAGGGACGGAGGTGATCCCATAGGTCCGCAATGTGGTCGTTGCCCCTCGTGGTAGCCTGTTCTCCCTATCGTTCAGCATGACAAATGCGCGCGCCTCAGGTCGTCGGACCTCGTGCGTGTCGATCCATGCAAACGCAACGGCTTCTACACTGTCCCTAGTTGGGCGGTTGATTGTCTGGACGATACGTTCTGGCGCGTTCCGAGATGCCGGTATTACAAAGTCAAAGGTGTGATCATACCCCGAACTTCCGGCAAATTTGACGGCAGGAGTGAAGCGAATATCCGCACTGGCAAGCCAGTTCGACACGTCCTC
Organism: uncultured Chloroflexia bacterium; assembly: GCA_963841205.1. Classification (GTDB taxonomy): domain Bacteria; phylum Chloroflexota; class Ktedonobacteria; order Ktedonobacterales; family JADMIN01; genus CAWAWP01. The sequence goes on from CAWJCH010000002.1 coordinate 164,582, forward strand.
AACAAATAGTGTCGCCACTGTTGTCGGGGTGGTGTAGAACATGTCGTTCACGGCCAACATAGCCTGGATTAGTCGGTGTTTCTTTTGCGCGAAATCGCTTTGTGTGGCCGACACTTCTAAGGCGTCGCCTTCCAGCCGTACACCAAATCCCGCTAGCGCAATTCGCAGCAAATCTTGGCGCTTCTTTGAGGCCAGATCGCAACCACTATTTTCCAAATCTTGGATCGTGTAGGAATCATCTGTCAGCACATAGCCGTCAGCACTCGCACGCACGAAGAACTGAACATGATCATTGTGCCGATCAAGGAAAGGTGTGGTGACGTCCGCCCATTCATTGTCGAGTTGGCGAAGGGTGGTCTTGTCTCGAAGCCACGTCGCGTATTCGTCAAGAAGTACACGCACCGCATCAATCATGGGAATAGCCCCTGGCGCAACGTCGGCAGTTGGGTAACGTTGCAGAAAGTCATGAAATCGTGAAGCGTCTGCCACAAGTTACTTGGAGCAGTGAATTGGGCTGGCAGCGGTGTTGCCCATTTATCTCCGTAGCCTTCATTGGTAGGTATGCAGGTGCGGACAGCCGACCTCAGTGCCATCGGGATTGGTATGGGGCGGCCCAGCGATGTCCAGCCGCACTAGTACGACCGTGGAATGCACACGGTTTTGTAGTGTCGCCTGTTCGAGTCTGATGCGACCTCGCGACATGTCCAACCAGAAGTGTGTTGCGCCGTCCAGGGAAAGGAGCGGTACTCGCATCTTGCCACCAGATGAAGGATAAAGTAACTCGCTTTTGTCTACACACTTCTTTTCCACGGCGATCAATTTGGCAGCTTCGAGTTGAGTCAAGCCGTTTCCCATGAGTGTCGGCACGAAGTCGGCTCCATTCTCAGGCCCGAACCGTATTGTAGAAGCATCCTAGTCTAACCCAGGCGGCTAGTCAACGGAATGCGCGGCATGCGCGTTCGCGTGCCGCTTGTTCTTGCGGGGCGTGTTCCAATACGGACTTTTGCAGTGCGGGCACGTCTTGGGCATCTCCGGCTGTTCGCCATCCTCGGCGCGTTTGGGCCTTGCCCAAAAGTGCTTTCCTGCCCAAAAAGTCGAACGTTTGGCCAAAATGTAGAGGGTGGATAGATCGATGTTTTCTACCCTGTGGCTGTGTGAAGTGCGGCAAGCGTGGGCTCATTTGACGTGCGCCGTATACTGGCGCAAACGGTGCTCTGAGCGCGAAACAGAGGCCTCGTTATGCTCGTTATGGGCAACCTCCTGGTGCTGATGGTGCTCATATTCCTGGTATTCGGCATGTTCCTGTTGAGCGTATGGATCCTGAGGCTCCCGCCGATCTCGGCGCAAGGCGAAACTGCGTACGCGCGAAGTTTCCGGCGAATGCAAGTGTTCTGTGCCGTGGCGTTTTTGGCAGTCGCCCTGCTCTGTCTCGCAACGGCGATCAACTTCATGTTTCGGTGATGAGAACGCGAGTGCGACGGCATACGCTGGATAACTGGCCTTGCCCAGATACCCCTTATCCTGACAGCGGCAACATGTTGTTGTATAGTTGCTTACCGTAAGAAACTCTGCCCGTTTGAATGGCGCTATCGTTGGCGCGTGTGGATTGACGCAGGAAGATGGGCGGTAGCGCATGCCCGCCGAGCCGGAGCGCTTCAAGGCGCTGTTCGACGCGCCTACCGTGGAGGCGATGCACAAACTGTTGCCCAAGGCGGCCTTGCCAACACACTCTAATCTTGCCCAGAAAGTCGCCTGTTTGCCCAAAATGTAGATGATGGGTGAAGGGGCGAAAATCACTAGGGCGTGCAGCGCCAAGCGCGGCCAGCGGGCGATCCGGTCCGAATTGGAACTGAGGGGCGCAGGACACTGACACCCCCGACGCCTACGGCTTCCGGCGCTTGAGGACACTGTCCCTTCAGGCGAGCAGTGTGTTCATCTGATGCCAGGTTCACCGCGGTATTTGTCGGTTAGTGGGGGGGCAAATCGACCGACCACATCTTCAGGAACGCCCAATGCCTCACCCGTGTCAGCGCACGCCTACACCGGTGGGGGCACGATGAAGCGTGGCGCGCAAGCCGTACTGGTGCCAGCACGGATGAATCCCATCCGGTAGGTATAGAGCATTCGCACCCCCGCGCGCGGCGTCAAGCCCCACATCAACACGGCGAGGTCCATGTACAAGTGCGCGTCCCGCGTCGCCTGCGCCTCGCTATGGAGTCCGGCCTGAGCGGCGTCACATCCATCCCGCCAGCCAATGCGGTACGTCGTGAGCAGCGAATGATTCATCGCAGACGCTCCGTTCGTGGTGCGGCGCAAAACGCGAGGGCGTGGCAGGGGGCACGGGCGTTGCGATGGAGCGTGCGACGTGCGGCGCGGTTACGCTGCCGATCTTGCCGTTCAGCGTCCCATCATCGGGACGCCGGAACACGCGCAGCGTACCACAAGATGCGGGTGCCGTGCGCCATTCTCGCAGACACGCCGCCACGCGGCGAGGAGTCGTGACCGCGCTCCACAACTTACCCTCCAAGACTTCACGATCCCCATCCTGAAGCGGACCGTTGAGGTCATTCAGCGTACCCATCCGGGCGCCAAGCCCGCGAGTATGGCGAAGAAACAAGCCGTCATCGACCACATCGTCCGCTACTCCACCGGGGCGTAGCGGGCGCGTTCACACATAGACGGGTATCCTGCCGGTGGCGTGGCACATTGCGCACCGCTCGTAGTCCGTTGTGGGAATCTGCCCCGTGCCCTGACAATGGGCGCACGGGACCGGCAGGAGTCCCGACCTCCGCACGGAGAGCGACGGGCGTGTAAGCGTCGGCTCTGCGGCGAGGTTTCGCCCCGTCCCCGCGCACTCGCTGCACATGCGGGCATAGGCGCGGAGCGGGAATGCCCCACGTCCGTTACAGAGCGGGCACTCGATAGTCGTCACGCTATAGAGTTCCATGTGCACCCTCCCAGCTGCCCCGGCTCCCCCACCACACATCGAGGTTGCGCGAGTTGGACGCGGGCCGCGCTTCGCCCGATTCCGACTGCTTGAGCCCGTTATACGCCGTGAGGCTGGTGGGCGCAAGCTCAGCCAATGCACCGATGCTCTGCCCCTCACCGCCTCCAACCTTTTGGGCAAACATCGATCCTGCCCAGAAGGAGGCGTCATGCCTAGTTCCAGAAATCCGGCACGATCCCCAGTTCGTGCATACTCTGAATGACGCAACAGATGGTGTGGCAGAGCACCTTGCACAGCAGTTCATTCACCTGCGCCACGTCGCCCCACAAGGCCGCACCCACCTTCCTCCCCCCGCGCAACTGCCACCGCCGGCCAAACCCGACCCCTACCCTTGCATACCCATACCTCCCGTGGTATACTCCCACCAGAACATGTGTTCCAGTCCCACCCCACACGCGCCTCCCATAGTCAGCTCCGACCAACCAGCCACCGCCTCAGCTAACTGCAGTCCCCATCCCGACCCTACGCCGACAATGCAGTGTCGCGATCCTCCACCCCAGCTTCCGCCCCATCCACCAACGTCTCCCCGCCGAAAACCCATCAAATCCGCACATCTCCCAGAGAAAGGAACGCACCCCCACCTTCCGCTTCCCACCCCAGTGACGGATTCGCCCCCCAAATCGGCTTCAGTCCCACAAAGGATCCTCGATCAAAACGCAAAAGCGGAAGGAACCGGAAAACGATCGCCGGCGCGCGTCATCCCACCAGGGCGATGGACCCGCCTCGGCATGCCTTCGCCCCCGCCAGGGATACGCCCCGGCCTGAAGGCCGGGATGGCGCGCGCCCCTCGCCACCTCGCGCTACCTCCCATCCCTGAGGTAGGCGTCCCCACCCCGCCTTGCCCCATCCTTGCCCACGTGCTACACTCGCCCCGTTCATCGCTTCGCCCAGCCCACCGCAAGAGGCCCACAGGAGACACCGCCGATGGTCGCCGCCGCCCGCTCAGACCTCGCGCTACAGAGCGATCGCGCCCCCATCGCCGAGCGCCACACCTCGCGCGAGATCCCCGCCCTCGACGGCCTCCGCGGCCTCGCCGTCCTCCTCGTCATCTGGTGCCACGTCCGTGGCTTCACCTTCACCGCCTCCACCGACTGGCTCCTCCAGTTCAAGAGCGCGGCTGGCCTCATCGGACTCTACCTCTTCTTCGTCCTCTCCGGCTTCCTGCTCTTCCAACCCTACGCGGCCATCTTCGCACGTCCCGTCGGCGCAGCCGACAGCACCCACTGGCCTGATGTCCGCCGCTTCTATACCCGTCGCGCGCTCCGCATCCTTCCCGTATTCTACTCCGCCATCCTCGTTACGCTTCTAATTGGGACTATCAAGCCGAAATGGGGACTCTTCCCGCCTGTCCCCACGCCACAGACGCTCCTCGCCCTCTTCACCCTTTTCCACGACGACCTGCCCACAGCCTGGCAGTACATCCTCGATACCAACACCCCCCTCTGGTCCTTGGCTGTGGAATGGCAATTCTACCTCGTCCTGCCGCTCTTTGCCCTCGGCCTCCGGACACTCTATCGCCGGCTCGGCCGGAGAGGCGTCCTTGCCGGGATCCTCGCCCTCATGGCGTACGGGCTCGGAGTCCGCGCCGTGGCTGCCGCCACGTTCTACTCCGCCGGCTATCCCACGGTCATGCAGGTCCCCGGCCCCCTCGGCTTCATCCTCACGCTGCTCTATGGTATGAGCGGCAAATATCTGGAACTCTTCGCCCTCGGCATGCTCGTCGCCCTCGGATATGCCCTAGTCTCCGCCCGCATCGCGACCGACGCCAACCGCGCCGGCCCCACTGCACGGATTGCTCGGCCCGTCACCTGGGTTCTGGCTGCTAGCCTCTGCCTAGGTCTCCCCCTCAACATGTTGTGGCTTCATGCAGCCGGCATCATCCCTACGCCCGCCGCCGCGTACGTCGGCAGGTGGCCGCAGGAGGCGCCTGGTGCTTGGCTCTGGTCAGTCGCTGGCTCCTGGGCCCTCTCTCTCTGTATGGTGTGCGTCCTCCTCGCCGCCGTCCTCGCCCCCCCCCGTTCCGCGCGACGCTCTCTTGGCGCCCGCTGCGCCTCGTCGGTCTCATCTCCTACAGCCTCTACGTCTGGCACGCCTTGGTCGAAAAGCTCTGGTACGCCATCTGGCAGCCCCGATGGCCTGGGCTGCCCTCCCCGGTCGTCGTGACCGTGTACTTCACACTGCTCTCCCTCGTCGGCATCCTCTCCTATCGCCTCATCGAGCGGCCCTTCTTGCGGATGCGCGGGAACCGCATGCTGCCCATCGGCGCCGCGCTCAAGCGCCGCCGTACCCGTTCGGAGGCGGAGGTGGGGTTCTCGCGCTCGAAATGAGACTGTTGCTTCGAGCGATTCGTTCTCCCCTGTTGATAACGGACGACGAAGGTCCTCGGGGGACCCTCAACGGTTGAACGCATTGCGCCTCTCGCCCAATGGACACGCAGGTCGCCGTCACCGGGGTCGAGCTCGCGCCCGACGTCATCACCGTCACGCACACCGACCCCTGCTTCCGCGCCTACAACCTACCTGCCGGCCCCACCAGTTTCGACTACCCCGCCTGGTCCCACGACGGACACTCCTCCATCGCCGCCGCCGGCAGCTGGAGTCCCCCCGGCCGACACATTCTACCGCATCACCGTCGGCACGCCGGACGCCCCCGCCCATCAAGACCTCAGCTTCAGCCCCTGGGTCGACTGACCTTCGCGCCGCGATGCCGCAACCCAACCCGCCATACGTGTGTTCCCTAGCGAGAGACGCGGCGGATACCTAGCAGTCTCGCCGCGCTCTCCCCTCTCCCTCTGGCGAGGAGTCGAAGCTTGGTCGCACCCCAGCGCACGGGTACGTCAGCGCGATCGTTGCCGACGCGCAAGGCGGCCTTCAGTGCCGCGATCCACCTCTCACCGCAGCTCAGGAGGCATCTCATGGACCCCGCCGCCGTCCAGCGCTGGCTCGACGACTACATCGCCGCCTGGAAGTCCTACGACCCCGCCGCCGTCGGCGCCCTCTTCACCGCCGACGCCACCTGCGCCTACCACCCCTACGACGAACCTGTCCGGGGCCGCGAGGCCATCGTCCAATCATGGATCGCCCCTGATCGGCGCGACCCGCCCAACACGTTCGACGCCCACTACGAACCGCTGATCATCGAAGGCAACACCGTCGTCACCCACGGGCGCAGCCGCTACTTCGAGGCCGACGGCGTCACCCCCAAGACCGAGTTCGACAACATCTTCGTCCTCCGCTTCGACGCCAACGGCCAGTGCGCCGAGTTCCGCGAGTGGTACGTGGAGCGCCGCTGACCCCGCCATCTCCGCCTGGGCGCCACGATGCGAGGGAGTGCCTGGCGTGCTCCCACTCCACGCCTCCCTCAGAAAACTGCACCATCACCACCAGCCGCATATGCGACAATACCCTCCGAACCATCTCAACCGAAGGAGATCTCCCCCATGCTGCGCGGCGAAAAAGTGATCCTGCGACCGCTGGAACGCGAGGACCTCAAGACCCTGCAAGCCCTGCACGCGGCCAACATCGACCTCGTCCTCCTCGCCGACGGCGGCTGGTCGCCCGAGTCCCTCGTCTCGTGGGAGAAGCAGTTCGACAAGGGCCTCGAAGAAGAGGATGTCGCGCGCTTTGCCATCGAGGCCGACGGCAAGGTCATCGGCAGCGTCGGCCTGCATCCCTGGCGCAATCATCGCGCCGGCAACGTCAGCCTCGGCATCGGCATCTACGACCCGCAGTACCTCAGCAAAGGCTATGGCCGCGACGCCATCAACGTCTTCCTCGACTGGTGCTTCCGCATCCAGAACTACCGCCGCGTCGGCCTCACCGTCGGCGCCAACAACGAGCGCGCGATCCGCACCTATCGCGCCTGCGGCTTCGTCGAGGAGGGCCGCCGCCGCCAGCATGAATACGTCAACGGCCAGTATGTCGACGAGGTGATCATGAGCCTCCTGCGCGGCGACTGGGAGGCGCACCGCGCCGCACCTGCCGCGCAACCTACGCGGTAGGTCCCCACTCCAGCTCGCGCACAAACGGGCGGGAGGACGCTTTCCACGCCCTCCCGCCCATGTCATGCTATCCTCTGTGGTCAGTTCCGCGCCTATCGCCCCACGCGGCGGCCATAGAGCCAGACCGAGAGCGGGATGAAGACGACGAGGATGCCGATGCACCACGCCAGCGCGAGCCAGCCGTCCGACCCCACCGGCTGGCCGAGGATCCACTCGCGCACGGCGTAAATGAAGTATCGTCGACGGGCTGATGCCCGGCAAACCACTGCAGCCAATCCGACGGGAATCGTACTTGACGTGCACGAAGGCGCTGCTGGCGAAGGTCAGCGGGAAGAGCCAGATGAACCCCGCCGACTGCGCCGCCTCGACGCTGTGGACCAGCAGGCCGATCGTCGCCGAGATCCACGAGAAGGCGAAGCTGACCAGCAGGATCATGCCGAAGGCCGCGAGCCAGCCCAACGGACTCCCCTGCGGGTGGAAGCCGACCAGCAGCCCCACGACGAGCATCACGATCACCACCACGAAGTTGCGCAGCCAGATCGGCCAAGGTGCGCCCCGTCAGCACGGCGGACTTCGCCATCGGCAGCGAGCGGAAGCGGTCGATCAGGCCGCGCTCCAGGTCCTGCGCCAGCCCGACGCCGGTCGTCGTCGCGCCGAAGATGATCGTCTGGATGAAGATGCCCGCCATGAGGTAGTTGACGTAGCTGACGCCCGGCGGCAGTTGGGTGATCGCCCCGCCGAAGACATAGCGAAAGAGCAGACACGAACATCACCGGCTGAATCGTGGCGAAGACGATCTCGTCGGGGATGCGCGGGATCTGGCGGATGCGCCGCATCGCCAGCACGAGGGCGTCGGCGAAGGCCCAATAGAGGCTGCCGTGGCGGCTGCCGGCCTCGGCGGCGGTCGTGATATGCACGGAGCTCATGCGGTCACCTTTTCGCTGTTGCGGTCGCGGCGACCCTCGGACTTGGCGGGTCGCGGCGGGAGTCTCTTCGGCGGCGTGGCCAGTCAGCGCGAGGAAGACGTCGTCGAGCGTGGTGCGGCGTCGAGGTCGCGCACGACGCCCGCCAAGAGGCGCGAGCATACCGCCGAGGAGTGGATCGCCCTCGCCCCCTGGCCGCCCCCACCGAGACGGCAACGGCGCTGCTCAGCATGCACCTGGCAGGTTGCTGAGAAGGTGCGTGGACGAACTGGCGAATGAGCTTCCGGTAGTTCAATTTCCGGCAGGCGAGAACGCTGATCGCGCTCGCGCTTCGACTCATTCGCAGTAGCAGGTCAGCCTAAGGCAGGATAGAGAGGGCGCCCGGCGAAGACGGTCTGCAAGGCGGCGAAGAGCGGCTGGCCTTGCTTGCGGAGCGTCCCCAAATAGCCACGCAGGCGAGCGAACGCTTCGGCGCCGGGATCGCTGCGGAAGCAGCCCGACACTTTCTGCTGCATCTTGAGCGCCCGGAGGTCGCGCTCCGCCTGGTTGTTGTCGAACGGGATCGTCAGGTCGTCGAGGAAGGCGAGCACCTGTTCTTGGCCCAACCAGAGGCGTTCGAGCAGGTTTTGGGCTGGCGTTTGCTTGACCCGGCCGCGCTGGCGGGGGCGCCGCGCCGGCGGCGGATTGGCCGCATGCCCGGCGGCGAGGACGGCTCGGTAGCGCAGGACGAACGCCTCGCGGAGAACGGCGGGGAGGGAGTGGAGGCCCTCCGCCCGCGCCTGCTCGACGGCCGCCTTCATCTCCAGGAGCAACGTCTTCAGCTCGGTGGCCCAGCGCTGCTGGTACTGCTCCTCGAGGAAGGTCAACTCGCGCAGGTGATGGATGTTGCACAGCGCATGGCGGCAGCGCGTGTAGCGCTGATACGTCTTGCAGCCGTCATGCACGCTCACGCCCGTGTAGTCTGGCAAGATGCCCATGGCGTCAGTGGCCTCGTGGCCGCGCGTGGCGTGGACCGCGTAGCGCGTCAAGCGACTCGTGCTGGCCACATGGACCCAGGCCAGTCGCCCGCCGCGACGCACGCCGGTCTCGTCGCTCTGCAGCACCGGCACCTGGCGCAACGCCGCCGTGATCTGCGTCTCCACCGGCGCCAGCGTCTGCGCCGCCTGTTGGATCCAGCGCACCAGCGTCCCGCGCGCCAGCTGCACGCCGACCAGATCGCGCAGCACCTGCTGCACGCGCCCGAGCGGCACCAACTGCTCCTCGACCAGGTAGACGGCCAGCGCCCGCAGCTGCGGTCCGTACTGCGCCCGGCTCGGCACCTCCTCCGGGAAGATCCCGACGCTCACCGCCTGGCCGTGCGGACAGTGCACACGCAGCGCCTGGTGCTCCGTCACGCGCAAGCGCACCGCGGGCAGTTCTTGCACCTGGCGCCGCTCGCGGCACCACCACCGGCGCCTCGTCGAGTGGCGCCTGGCACGCCGTGCAGACCGCTGGCCGATGCTCCACCACCGCGTCGGGGCTCGCCACCAGGTGCAACGTCTCGCCGCGGTGCCCCAGTTGTCCGCCCGCCTTCTTGCCGCTCGGCTTGCGTAGGCTCTTCGTCCGGCGCTTCAGCCCGTCGCTCGACGGCGGCTTGCCGCTGTTGTGACTGTCCTTGGCGAGTCGCGCTTGGAGGTCCTGGACCTGCGCCACAAGCGCCGCCAACCGCTCCTGCAAGGCGGCGTTCTCGGCTTCCAGTTGGGCAATGCGGTCTTCTGGCGTCATGCCTCAATGCTACACTTGCTCCACAAGCCTGCCTGACCTGCTACCATTCGCAGTTGAAAGCGCTTTAATGTGACTTGACATCCCTCGAAGGAGCCTCTACTATGGGCGCTGGCATTTGAGCAGGCCGAATGGTGGTGTTGGGGGAGGGATGTGTTGTCCCAGGATTACATCGTCGACGAACCGGCAGGCGACGCTCACGGCTCTAGCGTTCAGTCTCCTCAAATCTCTTTTGTACTTCCTTGCTTAAACGAAGAGCAAGCCGTCGGTGGGTGTATTGATACTATCAATGCGATCGTCGTTTCAAAGAGGCTGAATGCCGAGATAGTCGTAGTTGACAATGCATCGACGGATCGGTCAGCGGAAATCGCGCGAGCCCACGGCGCCCGCGTGGTGTATCAACCCGTGCGCGGGTACGGCAACGCATACCTTAAGGGCTTCGAGGAAGCCCGCGGCAGATACATCGTAATGGCTGATGCCGACAATACCTACGACTTTGGGGATATCGACAAGTTCATCATGCCGCTACACGATGGTTATGATCTCGTCATGGGCAACCGCTTCAAGGGGCACATGGCCAAAGGCGCTATGACTTGGTCTCACCGGTACATCGGCAATCCGATCTTGTCTGGCATGCTGAACCTATTCTTCCACACGGGCATACGCGATGCACACTGCGGTATGCGTGCATTTCGCCGCGACGCGCTGCAGCAGATGCGGTTACGAACGGGGGGTATGGAGTTCGCGAGCGAGATGGTCATCAACGCCGCGAAGGCCGGCCTGAAGATTACAGAGAGGCCCATCGACTACAGTCCCCGTATCGGCGATAGTAAGCTACGCACTGTCCGTGACGGCTGGAGGCATCTTCGTTTCTTGCTGCTCTACAGCCCGACGCATTTGTTTCTCCTTCCCGGCATGTTGCTAGCGATCCTCGGTCTGGCCGCGCTAAGTTTCCTCACGTTCACGGACGTCCCCATTTTGGGGAAGACGTGGAATGAGCACACCATGACATTGGTATCTGTCATCACGATAATTGGCGTGCAGATATTGTCTTTCGGACTCTCAGCCCGCTTCTTTTCGATCACGGAGCATCTGGACGGCGATGAAGACCGCCTGCTTCGCTGGCTCACGAGATCGTTCAACCTCGAACCAGGTCTCTTCTTAGGTGCGGTCCTCTTCTTCGTGGGTGTCGGGGTGGACGCATACATCTTGGTGATATGGATATCCGATAATCTCGGGCAACTCAACGAGTTGCGGCTGGCTATCTTCGCGACCACCTTGATAGTCATCGGTACCCAAGTACTCTTCGGCTCCTTCTTCTTGAGTTTCCTTCAATTCCGCAAGACCATTCATCCGATACCTGGTGCGGAAGGCGTGCGTCTCGAGGAGGAAGCTGCGCTCACGCCCTCGAAGAAGATGGCTGCCATCCGTGCCTCGCGCACGGTGTAAGCTGGGAACCGTGTCGCTCGATAGGTTATGCCAGTGGCATCAGGGAAGGCATTACTCGGCACTCTATGGCAGCATCACTCGTGGTCATCGGCTCAGGACCCACCGCCATCGCCTGCGCCCATGCACTGGCTTCCAGCGGCTACGACGTAACGATGATCGACGCCGGCGTTGAGCTTGAGCCGGAGCGCGCACGCGTCGTCGAGCGCCTTCAGTCCCAGGCGCCGCAAGCATGGGCGCGAGAAGATCTCGCGATCCTGAAGGATGGTGCCGGTGCGACGGGGAGCGGTGTGCCGATCAAGCGACTCTATGGATCGGACTTCCCGTACCGCGAGGCGCGCGACCATGGTCCGTTGACAACGCGCGACGTCACGGCGTTTACATCGTTCGCTCGAGGTGGCCTCTCGAATGTATGGGGTGCGGCTGTCGCTCCCTACCGCCCAGAGGAGATCCGCGACTGGCCCATTTCGATTGAGGACTTGGCTGCATACTACAAGCGGGTGTTCCAATTCGTCCCCCTGGCGGCGGAGCGTGACGACCTCGAGGGGATGTTCCCCTTCTACTCGGACGATCTCGAACCGCTAACCAGCAGCAAGCAAGCAGAAATGTTGCTGGAGCGGATGGAGAGGAAGCGCAAACGACTGGAGCAGCAGGGCTTTGTCTGGGGCAGGTCGCGGCTGGCGGTTCGGCAAACATCGCGCGCCGGTCGGCATGGTTGCGTGTACTGCGGCCTCTGCATGTACGGGTGCCCGTATGATCTCATCTATAACTCGGCCCAAACCTTGGATGAACTCGTGGCTTCGGGCAGGGTGAGCTACCACAAGGACATGGTCGTAGGTTCGCTCGCGGAGCGGGACGGTGGCATCCTTATTCATGGGCATGACCGTCGGACGCGCGCTCCCTTCCGGATTGAGGCGGATCGTGTCTTCCTGGGCGCCGGCGTCTACTCCACCGCTCGGATCATGCTGAGGTCCATGGGTCAGGATGACGATTCCCTCACGATGCGCGACTCGCAGTACTTCCTGTTGCCGCTCCTTGCGCTCCCCCTGGTCAGGCCGTCAGATACCGAACGCTTGCATACGCTCGCGCAGCTCTTCGTCGAGCTGCGCGATCCCGCACTCGGTTCGTATCCTGTCCATCTCCAACTGTACACGTACAATGATCTATACGCGAGCGCGGTGAAGAGCACCGCCGGTATGCTGTATCCGCTCGTGCGGGTGCCCGCAGGCGCGCTGCTGCGCCGGCTCATGGTCATCCAAGGGTACTTGCACTCCGATCTCTCGGGGAGTGCCACCATGCGCCTGCGCCCCGATGGGACACTTGAGGTGACGCGGCAGATCAATCCGCAGTCCAATGGCGTGGTGCGGCATGCTGTGAAGAAGCTACGACGGAATGCACGGGCGCTTGGTTTCTTGCCGATCCGGCAACTTCTGAAAATCGGGGCGCCCGGCCAGGGTGCGCATGTCGGTGGGACCCTGCCCATGAGGCGGGACCCGAGCAAATGGGAAACCGACGTAATGGGCCGGCCCCAGGGCTTCTCGCGCCTGCATATCGTAGACGCAAGCGTGCTGCCAAGCATCCCCTCAACCACCATCACGCTTAGTGCGATGGCGAATGCCTATCGCATCGGAACTGAGTGGCGCGATTATGTCGGATAGTAGGTCGCTGTACGCCGTCACAGGGGCCAACGGCTACGTTGGCGGTGTCATCGCCTCGCACCTCCGGTCGCAAGGTGCCGAGGTCGTTGAGTTGAATCGGCGCATGGTGGCAGGCGTGGAAGGAGATCGCGTCATCCCCTTTCGCCTGGGGGACGACATTGCTCCCCAGTCCTTCGAGGGCGTCCAAGCCCTCGTGCACTGCGCCTACGATTTTGGCGTGAGATCTTGGAAGGATATTGTCCGGGTCAATGTAGAGGGATCTCGGCGCCTCTTCGCCGCCGCCCATGCCGCGGGCGTGCCGAGGGTCGTCTTCATCTCGACGTTGAGCGCCTTCGAGGGGTGCCGTTCGCGTTATGGGCAGGCCAAGCTCGAGACCGAGAAGTTGGGCGGAGAGATCGGCGCTCTCTCGGTACGTCCGGGTCTCATTTTCGATGACTCGGCTCCGAAGGGGATGGTTGGTGCGCTTTCCGCCGTCGTTGCCAAGAGCCCGGTGGTCCCACTGGTGGGCACCGGAAAGCCCGTGCTCTTCCCCTGCCACGCCGACGATCTCGTCCGTCTGGTCGAATACCTTTGCACCACACAAGTCGCAGTGGCATCCCCTATCACCGCCGCATCCCCGCATGGCTTGCAGTTTCGGCAAATTCTGTCGCTTCTCGCGCGCAAGAAGGGGCGACGCGTTGTATTTGTGCCGGTGCCTTACCCAGTCACACTTCTCGGCTTGCGCTCATTGGAGGCGCTCGGACTGAAGACGCGCTTACGCAGCGACAGCTTGATAAGCCTGATTAATCAGCCGAAGCATGTGGACTTCTCATCGCTCATGCAAACTGGTGTCCACTTTCGCGACTTTGGATTTCGCTAAGATTGCGCCAAACGGTGAGTGTGTGAGCGGGCAGCAGCTTCAATGACACGGTGGGAGGGAGCTTTGATGGAGAGCACATCTTCGCGTTCAACGCGCTCGGCGCTTACCCCGGATGCCGAGGATGTAGCGTCGCCTGGTAGTGAGCCGACTCGCCTCCTAACGAGGCAGCGCCTCCTTGTCGCGTGCTGTCTCTTCTTCTTTGGGCTTGCGGTGTTCCTGTTAACCGATGTGGCGTTTCACATCCCTTTAACCAGTCAGTCCTCCACGCCATATTTCACCGATCAGGCGGCTTCGTGGCTCCAGGGGCGGTTGGATCTCTGGCCAGTGCCCTTGCCAATTTCCGACGTCCTCTATCCCAACAACCATACATTGACTGATTTGGTCACCTTACACGGCCACTACTATTCAATTTACGGGTTGACCCCCGCCCTCCTGGCCCTCCCTTTCGTGGCGATCTTTGGGCGGGACACGAGTGACATACTCCTTTTTCTGGTTGTATCGGCGATGAATCTCGGCCTGCTCTTCCTGATTTTCGAGCAACTAGCCCGTAGGGGATTCACCCACCGGGGTTGGCGTGAAAATGCCATTTGGAGCGCGCTTCTTTACCTGGGTGGGACCGGATTCTATCTCTCATTGGGTGGCGAGGTATGGTTTTCAGCGCACATCGTGGGCGTAGCCTTCACCTTGCTGTCTCTTTTGTTGGCTATGAGTCGCCGCTTCGTGTTCAGTGCGATAGCGCTGGCTGCGGCCTTCTTTGCCCGCACGACACCGCTATTGGGATTTCCCTTCTTACTCTACCTTGCCTGGGATCACGGTGGAACGCCGCACTCGATTGGTGAATTCGTGCGCTCGGTGAGGGCACGCCGTCCAGATTGGAACCAAGTGCCATGGAGGAGGCTCGCCGGCGTTGTTGCTGTAGTAATTGTGATGCTAGGCGTTTACGTGTTCAGGAACGTGGCAATGTTCGGTAGCCCTTCGGAATCGGGCTATGGTTTGCTCTTGGCGCAGGACTACGGGGTTCTTGCACCCTACGGGCTCTTCAGCATTCACTATCTCAAGGCCGACCTGGTAAACAATTTCCTCAACTTTCCCGTTGTCATCAACCACCGCTTTGGACTCGAGCCAATGATCGACATGGTAAATGGTGGTCAAGGGATCTCCGTATTCCTCACCACGCCCCTGTTCTTGTTACTCTTCTGGCGCAATAAGGAGCGCAGTAACCTTCGGCTGGCGTTGTGGATCACGATAGCCGCGATGACTGCCGTCACAGTGTTCTATTTTACCGCCGGTTATCCTGAGTTCGGGACGCGTTATCTGTTCGACATGTATCCGTATGCCTGGGTGCTCCTGCTGTTGAACGACGTTCGCTTTGATTGGCGCGTTGTTGCGCTGGGCGTCTTCGCCATCGGCGTAAATGTCCTGGGCGCCCGCAATTTCTGGACTTGGCACCCTGTAGATTTGTCACATCTGCACCTTTGACGCCGCGGAGGCCTTGGCAATAGCTTATTCCACTGGCGGAGTACACCTGGTCAGGTCAAGGCCTCTCTCCGAGGACGCTGGAGCGCGTGCTGCACGCCGCGTATGAGCCGACGGAGGAAACCATCGCGGCAGTGGCCGAGGGCATGCGGCTGCTCGACCTGGACAATCCGCGGGACATCGCCGGCTGGCGTGAGGCGCTGACTCCCGACGTATTAGCAGACGTGTTTGGCGTCGATGGCGCGACGCTTCGGGTGGGTACACATGGTGCAGAGTCGGGGCATGACGGCGTCTCCTGTCAAGCTTCTTCCAAAGCAGTGGGCGTAACCCAAGCCGTATTTGCTTCATGCAAGAACCGTCGCCACGCGCAAAGGAGAGTGCTATGCGCCCACGGATTCGATTGCTCATCATGATCTTGTTTGTCCTCCTGAGCCTCGCCTTGCTCGGTGCCTGCGGCTCGTACAACTCGCCGGGCAATGGCACGCCTGCCGCCACGAGCGCCGGATACTAGGCGCAGTCGGCATCGGTCACTCGCCCACTTTCTCGTGGTGGGTGGTTCCTAAGTCGGGGCTTATTACGAGGGGGCTAGTATAGCCCCCTCGTAATAAGCCCTACGCCCGCCATTCTTGGTTGCTAAGCCCTCGTAAGCCCTCCGAAAATACTGGAGGATTCAGCCCACCGCGCTCGCCTGCTAAGCCCATAAGCCCTGCTCCCTGGCTGCTAAGCGTTCCCATCGGATGCCCCTCGTTCCTATTGCTCGGCCAACTCTTCGGCATACTCGCGCCCGAAGCGTGGCAAGCGGTACAGCCCGTCGCGCGGGTCTTGCCACGCGAGGTCCAGCTGCTCCAACTCGTTGACGATGCGGCGAAAAGTGTCCTTGGAGATGCCGATCACGAGCATCGCGCGGCCAGCCCAGTCGCTGTAGGCCACGCCGTCCATGTTGTCCATCGCCAGCGCGATGAAGACATCCAGTGTGCGTCCGGGCGTTGCGTCGCAGCGGCGTGCTCTGGAGTGCTGCGGAGCCATTGCACGGCACGATCACCAGCGAACTGGAGTCGGCGTCGCCACGTTCTATCACTTCCAACTGCGCCGTGAGGGCGATGGTGTGGAACGGGTCGGCGTCTTTCTGCTTTTCGCAGACCAGCCGGAGCCCGTCGCCTGGGGCCAGCTTCGCGACGTTCTCATCTCCCACCACGTGGACCACGGTGTCGGCGTCGTTGTAGTACACCGAGTTGCAGCGCATATGGGACTGTTCGTAGCCGGTGTGGTGGATGAACAGGACGCAGCAAGCCATTACTCGCCGCAGCCTATCGGCTGCCGACACCAGGCTCTCGGCATCCTGGGTGTTGTCCTCGCTGCCGCCCGCCAAGCTTCGCGCCAGGGTGTCGATGATGATGAGGGCCGGTTTCGTCTCGCCCAACGCGGCGCGGATGCAGGCGAGCAGGGCATCTACGTGGTCGGCTTAGAGTAGGTGGACCGCTTCGGGCAGCACGTATAGGTCGGTCTGCCCCTGCACGTCGTTGTGGTGTTTCCAGGCGCTGATGCGCTTGCCGAAGCTGCGGGCACCCTCAGCCGTGACGTAGACCACCAGCCCACCAGCCCAGGCTTCACCACACGCCCCTGCCAGTGGGCCCCAGCGGCGATGCAGAGCGCCCAATCCAGCGCCACAAAGGACTTCCACCGCCCGGAGCGCCCGTACAGGAAAGGCGATGGACTCTTCAAAGAGCAGGTCGCCCAAGATGCCCTGTGCCGGTGGCATGTTCTCGGCTTCCACGTCGGTCAGCAGCTTGAATTTGGGCTGCGCGGGCTTGTGGCCGTTCTGGCTGCCTAGCGGGGCCAGCCGCGCATTCTCCGGGCGCAGCGCGCCGCACCTGCCGCGCAACCTACCCGGTAGGTCCCCACTCCAACTCGCGCACAAATGGGCGGGAGGACGTTTCTCACGCCCTCCCGCCCATTTCACGCTCCTGCTGACTCCTCGCTCTGTACTCCGCGTTGAATCGCTCCTATCGGCTGACGCGGCGACCATAGAGCGAGACCGAGAGCGGGATGAACACCACCAAGATCAGCAGGCACCAGGCCAGCGAGAGCCAGCCATCATTGCCCACCGGCTGGCCCAGGATCCAGGCGCGCACCGCGTCGATGAAGATCGTCACCGGCTGGTGCGCGGCGAACCACTGCAACCAGTCCGGCGTGATGGTATCAACCGGAACAAACGCGCTACTGGCGAAGGTCAGCGGGAAGAGCCAGATAAAGCCGACCGACTGCGCCGCCTCAACGCTGCGCACCAGCAGGCCCATCGTCGCCGAGACCCACGAGAAAGCGAAGCTCACCAGCAGGATGATGCCGAACGCCGCCAGCCACCCCAAAGGGCTCCCCTGCGGGTTGAAGCCGACCAGCAGCCCCACCACCAGCATGACGATCAC
Organism: uncultured Chloroflexia bacterium; assembly: GCA_963841205.1. Lineage (GTDB taxonomy): Bacteria > Chloroflexota > Ktedonobacteria > Ktedonobacterales > JADMIN01 > CAWAWP01. Next base: position 182,135 of record CAWJCH010000002.1, read on the forward strand.
CACCACGAAGTTGCGCGCTAGATCGGCCAGCGTGCGCCCCGTCAGCACAGCAGACTTCGCCATCGGCAACGAGCGAAAACGGTCGATCAAGCCGCGCTCCAGATCCTGCGCCAACCCGACGCCAGTCGTCGTCGCGCCGAAGATGATCGTCTGGATGAAGATGCCCGCCATCAGGTAATTGACGTAGCTGACGCCAGGCGGCAACTGCGTGATCGCCCCGCCGAAGACATAGCGGAAGAGCAGCACAAACATCACCGGCTGAATTGTCGCGAAGACGATCTCATCGGGGATGCGCGGAATCTGGCGGATGCGCCGCATCGCCAACACAAGGGCGTCGGCCAAGGCCCAATACAGTCGGCTATGCTTAACTCGCGCTGAGGAGGCGCTGGTGATATGAATGGAGGTCATACCGCTACCTTTTCACTGTTGCGGTCGCGTCGGCCCTCCGGCTTCGCGGGTTGGGCGGGCGCCTCTTCGGCGGCGTGGCCAGTCAGCGCGAGGAAGACGTCGTCCAGGGTGGGACGACGCAGCGCCAGATCGTCGAGCTGCACATTCGACGCGTCGAGGTCGCGCACGACGCCCGCCAGCAGCCGCGAACCATTCGTCACCGGCACGCTGACACCGCGATGCTCAACATCCACCCGCGCCTCACCCGAGGCATGCGTGCTGAGGATGCGCCTCACCTCATCGAGGTTGCCGCCCCGCGCCACGGTCACTTCCAACCGCTCGCCGCCCACCTGGGCCTTCAACTCGTCGGCGGTGCCGGTGGCGATCGCGCGGCCCTGGTCGACCACCACGATCTTCTTGGCGAGTTGGTCGGCCTCTTCGAGGTACTGCGTCGTCAGCAGCACGGTCGTCCCGTCGGCGACGAGGCCGCCGATCACGTCCCACATGCCCAGGCGGCTGCGCGGATCGAGGCCTGTCGTCGGCTCATCGAGGAAGAGCACTGGCGGCGCCACCAGCAGGCTCGCCGCGAGGTCCAGCCGCCGTCGCATGCCGCCCGAATACGTCTTGACGATGCGATTGGCGGCGTCGGTCAGCTCGAAACGCTCCAGCAGCTCGACAGCCCGACCCTTCACAAACGTGCCAGGGAGGTGGTAGAGGAGCCCGAACATCTCGACGTTATTTCGGTAGTACGTACCGTCGCTCCGCGCTCGCCTTGTCCATGGTCGGGTTGCGGCTGGGCACGAAGCCGCCTGCTGTCGCCGCGCGGGGCTTGCCCGCCTGTTCGAGCTGCACCAGCTTGCGCTCCAGGCCGTGCGGGCTGTTGCCCACCTCTTCGAAGAGGAAGATAGCGTCGTCCAGGTCGAGCTCCCACGGCGTGCCCATCGTCTCCATCAGATCGCCCAGGCACCCGCCGACGACCCGCCCACTGGCCCTACCAGGCGCGATGGCGCGCACCCACGGATCGCCAGGGTCGCGCGGGATCGGCCCGGTCGTCTGCCCACCCAGCACCCGCAACATGTGGTCGCTGGTAAAGGATGACCACGTCGCCACCAGCGTGAGCGACGGGCCGTAGAAGGCCATCAGGCCCGTCCGACGCAGCAACGCCGTGTGCAGCGCGGAGATGTTCGACGAGCCGATGAACGGCTTGGGGTGCGCGGCGATGTCCTCATAGTCCAGCAGCGGGACGACCTGCGCCGCGCCCGTGCCACCGCGCAGACACTGGATCACGTCCACCTCGGGGTCGGCGAACATCGCCATCAGGTCGCGGGCGCGCGTCTCTGGGCTGCCCGCCGTCCAGTCGGTGCGCTCATGGATGCCCTCGGCCAACTTGACGCGGTAGCCACGCGCCTCCCACCAGGCAACCCCGCGCAGCAAGTCCGAACGACGATTGTAGGGGCTGGCCGGCGCCACGACGCCGATGGTCCCTCCCGGCGGAAGCGCGTTGGCGATCAACGGTGGCATGCTCTCCTCCTCGGTGCGTGACAGAAACCATGTCCGTCGCGTCACGGCGGTAATTCGCTCGCCATCCTACCACGAGCCGATCGCCGCCAAGGGAGGGAAAACTCCCCGAACTTTACGTCCGCTCGATCACCACAAGCGGAATCTCGCGCGTCGTCTTCTCCTGCTGCGCCGGGAGATAGGGCACGATCTCCGCCTGCCGCGCGATCAGGTCCGCGCGCTCTGCCCCTTCCGCCGTCCGCGCCCGCGCGGCGAATCGCTCGCTCCCCAGCTCCACCGTCACCTCCGGGTGCGCCACCAGATTGCGATACCAGTCGGGATGCGCCGGCGCGCCCGCGTTCGCCGCGATCACGATGATCCGCTTGCCATCCCTGCCGTAGCCCAGCGGTGTCACCCGCTCCATACCGCTCTTCGCGCCCGTGGTCGTCAACAACAGGATGTGGCTCTTGGCCAGCTGTCCGCTCAGTACGCCGCCGTTCGCCCGAAATTCCGCGATCAGCGCGCGGTTATACTCATGCATATCCATGATGCACAGCCTCCCTGTTGCCACAGAGCGCGAATACCGCCATGCTGCGGATCGCCACGACGTGATGGTAACACGCCGTGCAGGCATGTCGCTCTATTTTGCCTGACTGGCGCAAAACCGGAAACCATGACCAGTCGCCGCCTGTAGGCGGCCCGGCTTTCACCCTCATGCCTGAAGGTATGGGGCCTCAGCCGGGATTTTGCTAGGCCGCAAAGGAGGCGATCCGAATGGCTGCGACGCTCACCATCGACCACGTGACGCTGGCCTGGTCGCAGTTGGAGCCGCTGGAGCGCGCCCTGGCGGCGATCGGGCTGCGTGCAGACTATGGCGGCAAGCACGCCAACCGCAGCACGCACATGGATGTCCTCGGCTTCGACGACGGCTCGTACGTAGAGGTGATCGCCCCGTTCGAGCCGGGGACGCCGATGGCCTGGGGGCCGCACCTGCGCGGCGACGCCGGACCTTGCGCTTGGGCCGTCTCGATCGCGTCGGCAGACGAGCTTGCCGCCGAGGCGGCACGCATCAGCACGCTCGGCATCACGGTGCGCGGGCCGATGCCCTCCGGCCGCACCCGCCCGGACGGCCAGCGCATCGAGTGGGAATTCGCCTTCGTCGGCGAGGGCGAGCCGGGCACTACGCTGCCCTTTCTGATCGCGGATCGCACCCCGCGCGAGCTGCGCGTGCGGCCCTCCGCCAGCGTCTCCGGCTCGGAGCTGACCGGCGTGGCGGTGGTTGTCATCGGCGTGCCTGATCTCTCTCAGGGAGAAGACCTCTTTCGCGGCGTCTTCGACTGGTCCGGCGCGGTGCGGTGGGACGAACGCGACTTCGGCGCCGTGCTGTCCCACGTACCCGGCACGCCGGTCGTGCTGGCGACGTCCGCGACGGCGAGCGCGGACGCCACTGGGGGCGGAAACTGGCTGGCGCAGCGGATCGCGCGGTTTGGTTCCGCGCCGTGCGCCTACCTGATCGGCACGCGGGACATGGCGGCGTCGAAGGCGCGTCTGCCGCTGGTGGACGGCGGCAGGTGGTTCGGGCGCGATGTGGCGTGGATCGATCCGGCGCGCGTGTTGGGACTGCGGATGGGCGTGGTCGGCGCGGGGTGAGGCGTGGCGTCAATACAGCCGATGTCACCCAGTCGCATCAGTGCCCATCGCCACCCGTCGCCGCGCGCTCAACTCGCGCGAGGGCCGCACGGGCACGGAGGCGACCCTGGGAGCGAGCGGAGCGTCGGGCGGCGAGGATGCGCCAGCCAAGGTACGCGGCGAAGACGACGACGAGCACCACCCAGCCGGAGCGCTCCAAGACGAACTGTAGGCGCTCGCGCTCGGAACCAAGGAAGTAGCCCAGCAGGCAGAAGACGGTGTTCCAGAGCAGCGCGGCCACCAACTCGAAGCCCAGGAAGCGCCGATAGGGCATGCGCGTGGCGCCCGCGCTGAGCGCGACGAAGGAGCGGATGTGCCCGATGACGTGCGATATTAGGATGGCTTTGCCGCCGTGCCGCGACAGGAAGCGCCGTGCGAGGCGCACCCGCCCCGCGATCCGCAGCCGCCGACCAAGCCAACTGTCGCTCCAGCGCGCCAGGAAGCCCAAGAGCAAGAACCGCCCGACGAGATAGTCTGCGTGGTAGCCGAGCACGGTGCCAATCCATGCGAAGACGATCACCCAGACGATATTGAGGACGCCCTGCTGAGCATAGAACGCGCCGAGCAGCGCCAACGTGCCGCCCGGCAGCACGAGACCGAGCAAGGCGGTATTCTCAAAAAGCGAGCCCAGGAAGACGATCAGGTAGCCCCACTGCTCGTAGAGCCCCTCAAGGGCATCCAGCCAGGCGTCGATATTGAACATGTTCGGGCGTCCTCTTCATGGGGCCGCGAAAGTGCCACTGGCAGCGCGTTAGGAGGTCACGCGGCTTTGTTGCTCACGCAGGCGCAGCGCGACATCGAAGGCGAGCACGATGCCGACGCCGACGACCGGCGCGATGTATTCGATGTAGGGCACGGTGTCGAGGATGGGGCCGAGGCGCTGGTCGTGGAGCACCATTCCCGCGCCGGTCCACCCGAGGACGAGCGCGGCGACATCGAGCAGCCAGGGCAGTCGCTTGATCAGCGTGGCGACCACGGCGCTCCCGGCGAGGACGACGGCGATGCTCAAGAGCAGTCCGAAGGCCAGCACAGGGATGTTGCCATGCGATAGCGCGCCGATCGCCAGGACGTTGTCGAGGCTCATGGTGACGTCGGCGACGAGGATGGTGAGCAGCGCGGCGATGAAGCCGCGGCTACGGTTGCTTGCGGCGCTGGCGCTTTCGTCGTCGGCCTTGTGGCCCTCGCCCGCGTGGGAGTCGCGACCCAGCAGCAGGCGGATGGCGATGTAGATCAGCGCGACGCCACCGATCGCCTGCAAGAGCGGAAGTTGCAATAGGTAGGCGGCGGCGGCAGCGAAAATGATACGTAGGAGGATCGCGCCCGCGCCACCGGCGAGGATGGCGTAGCTGCGCTGGCGTCGCGGCAAACCGGAGGCGGCGGCGCCGATGACCAGGGCATTGTCGCCACTGAGCACCAGATCGACGAGCACGATGCCGCCGACAGCGCCTAGGAAGTCTAGCATTGTTCTCCTCAGTCTCTGGGGTACCGGTGGACGCCTCGCGCGAGACGTCGCTCTGCTTGGGTTGCAGGGGATATGCCAAGCCCGGCTCCCGAAGCATTTCCGCTTCCTTCCGCTTTTGCATTTTCTTCGCACGTTCGAGGGGGAAATCAAGGCAATTCGCCGGCGAAGATGGCCCCCAGGGGCGGAAAGCGGAAGTCGGTTGCGTACTCCTGAAGGGGGAAGAGAAACGCTGAATTCGCTGAATTCAAGGAGAGGGGAACCGCCTCGCGGAGGGATGGGCGGACGGGGAAATCCGCGTCGGCGGTGTGCTCCTGATTCGAGGAGATCTGGCGGTGTTCGCAGGCTTGCCAGCCTGAAGGCCGCGGCGCATCCAGGGCACGGACCGACCTTGGCCACGACAACGAACCAGAACAATCCAGTATGACGGGGACGAAGCACTACGGGTAGGCGGCTACGTGGGAGAGGCCACGAAACGCCGATCGATTGAACATTATTTCTATGGTGAGTATAGCATGACGGCGATGAGGCCGCAAGGGGTACGCGGCCTAGCTCGCGAGGGGCAGGGTGAAGTCGAAGGTCGACCCTTTGCCGGGTATGCTCTCCAGGCCCACGCGACCGCCGTGGCGCTCGATGATGCCGCGGCAGATGTAGAGACCGAGGCCGAGGCCCGCGCCGGACCCGCTCTGCTGCTTGACCCCAGGCACGCGGTGGAAACGCTCCCAAACGTGCTGCTGCTGCTCGCGCGTCAGGCCGGCGCCGCGATCGTGCACGGCGACGCGCGCCTCGTGCTCCTTGACGCGCAGCGAGACGGCGACCGGTGCGTCGGGCGCCGAGTATTTGAGCGCGTTGGTGAGATAGTTGGTGACGACTTGCTCAATGCGCTGGGCATCCACGCTGACCGGCGCCTCGCCTTCGGGCACATCGAGGTCGATGACGCGCTCCGGCCAGGCGAGCCGCAGGGTGGTCGTCGCGTCGCGCACGATGGTGGCCAGATCGCAGCGTTCGACGTGAAACTCTAGCTTGCCCGTGCGAACGCGCGTGACGTCGAGGAGATCGCCCACCAGCCGGTTCTGCGCGTCGACCTGATGCTTTGCGGTATCCAGCAGCTCGGCGACGGACGCGATCTGATCACGCAGCTCGGCAGTCGAGATTTGGTCGCGCTTGGCGAGGCGTTGCAGCCGCCGCTCGGAGAGTTGGAGCGCCATCTTGAGGCTGGTCAGCGGCGTGCGCAGCTCGTGGCCAGCGATGCTGAGGAACTCGTCGGTGCGGGCGTTGGTCTCGCGAAGCGCCAACTCGCGCGCCTGCGATCTGGCGTAGGCCCGCACGGCTCTGCGTCGCGCGCGTTCGGTACCGCTGGAGACGACGCTGGTAATGCCGCCGACGGCAAGCACGAGGGCGATCTCGAGGACGTCGCCGGCGTGCTGCATGCCGCCGTTCGGGGTGTGCGGCAGCACGACGACTTCTAATAAGATGGTGCCGACCAGCGTCGCCACCAGGCTGGGTCCCGCGCCCCAGGTCAGCGCGGCCATCGCCACCACCAGGATAATCAGCGCCTCGGGGAACGAGAAGGTGGGGAAGGCGCGTACGAAGCCTAGCGTGACCAACGTGGCGACCACTTGGGACCCGATGGCGAGCCCGTAGCTCGCGGCGGGACGGCTCCAGCCCGCGGGCAGCCAGTCTGGCACGAAGGTGTTCTCGACGAACCAGCGGCGGAGGGAGCGGGGAGGCTGTGACGGGCGAGCCGTGGATGGCGCGACCGCCCCGCGCGTCGTCGTCACCATCAAGCGTCTCGTTTGTGTCTGCATCACGAGACCTCCTTGCTTCCTACCCTCGCGCCCGCCGATAAGCGCACAAGCATTGTGGGGGCATTGTCGCACCTGAGCGTGCCGGACGTACACAACGGAGCAGCGCATAGGACTAGAGTGTTGACCGAGGTGCAGCCGATTTTACGGTGGTGGATTGCAGCGACGGCGGCGCGCATTTCGGCGTTGACGCACGGAGCTGCATGCCGCTAGAGCGAGAGACGTCGTGCATGGCCGGAGGGATTGACATACTCGTAATATATCACTATGCTATAGCGCAGTGACATGTCTCGGTGATGCATGTTGAGGCGTCTTGTGGCCGGAGTGGTGGGCTATGTACGAGCTGATCATCCTGGGGTTCCTGATGCGCAAGCCGACGCACGGCTACGTGATCGCCAAGATCATCAACGACATGATCGGCCCCTACGCCAAGTTCAGCAGCGGGCGGCTCTATCCGCTGCTCGCCAAGCTCGAGGCCGACGGGCTGATCGTCGCCACCGAGACCGCGCCGGAGAGCGGCGACCGCCGCCAGCATCCCTACGCGATCACGGAGGCGGGGCGAGTTCGCTTCCATGCGCTGATGCTCGACACGACCTCCAACCCCGGCGACTACCAGCGCATCTTCTGGTACAAGCTGCCGCAACTGCACACGCTGGCGGCCTCCGAGCGCATCTACCTGTTCGACCACTACCTCAACTTCTGCCAGACGCACATCTTCCACCTCACCGGCGAGATGGAGGAGCTCGAACACAACGCCCTCGCCTGGGGATACATGAACGCCGACGAGCTTGACGGGACGCTGCGCGCGATGGATCACATGCGCAATCAGTGGCGCTTGGAGTTCGAGCACGCCCGAGATTGGCGAGCGCGCGAGGTGGCGAGGATCGAGACGGAGGCGACCGGCGATGGCGGCGGAGCCGCGATGACCGCGAAGACATAGTGGACGTCGCGGTCCACATGGTTGCCCCGCCGAGTCGGGATGGTTCTGAAACGATTCATTATGAGGAGTTCTCGAGATGACCTCGTCGAATCCGGCTCCCGCGGGAGCCACCCAGCCCGGCGCGTGGGGCGCGGGCGCGCCGACCGAGCGCAAGCTGCAAGGCATCGCGCTCTATAGCGTGCTCACCGCGCTGATGCTCACGCTGCTGCTCGAAGCGCTCGACCAGACGGTGGTGGGCACGGCGCTGCCGAAGATCATCGCCGAGCTGAACGGCTTCAGTCTGTATACTTGGGTGGCGACGGCGTACCTGATCGCCTCAGCGCTCGTCATCCCGATCGTCGGCAAGCTCTCGGATCAGTTCGGTCGCAAAGGGTTCTTCATCGTCGGCGTGGTGATCTTCCTGCTGGGGTCGGCGCTCTCCGGCGCGGCGCAGACGATCCAGGCGCTGATCGCATTCCGCGCGCTGCAAGGGCTGGGCGCGGGCATCGGCATCTCGCTGGTCTTCACCGTCGTTGGCGACATCTTCCCACCCGCCGAGCGCGCCAAGTGGCAGGGCATCTTCGGCGCCGTCTACGGCATCTCCAGCGTCTTCGGTCCCACGCTCGGCGGCTTCCTCAGCGACCACGGCCCGCTGGTCGGCGCGTTCATCACCGATCAGTCGCGCTGGCGTTGGGTCTTCTACGTTAACATCCCCATCGGCCTGATCGCGCTGGCCGCGCTGATCGTCTACCTGCCGACCAACCTCTCCGCGCGCACCTCGCAGTATCGCGGATGGGCGGCGGTCCGGCGCATCGATTTCGCCGGCGCGGTGGTGGCCTCCGCCGCGACGATCAGCCTGCTGCTCGGCCTGACCTGGGGTGGGCAGGATTACCCGTGGGGCTCGAAGCACGTGATCGGCGCGCTCGCCGTCGCAGCGGCGCTTTTCGTGGCGTTCTATTTCGTCGAGCGCCGCGCCGTCGAGCCGGTGCTGCCGTTCAGCCTCTTCAAGAATCGCGTCTTCACCTCGGTCTGCCTGCTCTCGCTGGGCGTCGGCGCGACGATCCTCTCGCTGGCGATCTACCTACCGCTCTTCATGCAGGGCGTGCTGGGCGAGTCGGCCACCAACTCCGGCGAGGTGATCACTCCGCTGACGGTGAGCATCGTGATCGGCTCGGTCGCGAGCGGCTTCCTCGTCGCCCGCAGCGGGCGCTACCAATGGCTGACGATCATCGGCGCGGCGCTGATCACCATCGGCACGTTCCTGCTCTCGCGCATGAACGGCGCGACGGCGATCCCGAGGGCGGCGATCTTCATGGTGCTGGCCGGCCTCGGCTTGGGCATGTTCTTCTCGATCTTGACGCTGGCGGTGCAGAACTCGATCCCGCGCACGATGATGGGCGTCGGCACCGGCGCGACGCGGTACCTGCAGCAGGCGGGGAGCACGCTCGGGCTGGCCGTCGTCGGCACGGTGGTCAACAACACGATCTCCAGCAACATCGTGCTGCCGGCGGGGGCGCAGCAGCTCACGCCCGCGGGGCTGGCGGCGGCGACGAACCCGCAGGTGCTCTCCAGCCCGGACTCGCAGGCGGCGCTGATCACCCAGGCGCAGCACTACGCGGCGCAGGCGGCGGTGGCGGCGGCACAGGCGAAGGGGCAGATCCCGGCGAGCGGCCCGCAGCATGACGCGGCGGTGGCGGCGATCACCAAGGCGGCGGAGGCGCAAGCGACGCAGTTGGTGGAGAAGGTCCTCGACGCGCTGCGCCAGTCGCTCGGCATCGGCATCGCGCACGGCCTCTTCGTGGTAGTGCTCGTCGGGCTGGGCATGCTGGTGACGACGTTCTTCCTGAAGGACGTGCCGCTCGCCAAGAGCTTCTCCGAGCACAACGCCCGCGCAGCCGCGACGCACCCCGGCGCACCGACCGACCAGAGCGCGGTGCAGGTCGGCGGGTAGCGTTCCCGCACGTTGCCCTTTCACGTCAATAGCGGCCCTCGTATACTGCGGGGGCCGCTGCTCGTTGTGCTTCGCGATGTGGGGGCACGATGGGGCGTACGGGTGATAGCTTTCAAGGGGATATGCTGGTGAGCTACGTGTGCAGCCGGTGCGGAGAGGTCCACGAGACTCCGCTCAGCTTCGCCTTCGAGGCGCCGGTCTATTGGTATGGCATTCCCGAAGACGAGCGTGCTCGCCGCGTCGTTCTGGACGAAGAGCTATGTGTCATCGATACGAAGTATTTCTTCATCAAGGGACGCATCTGCCTGCCGATACAGGGGCAGCCCGATCCGTTCGTGTGGCTCGTCTGGGTCTCACTCAGCGAGGCGAGCTTCAGACGAGCAGTGGCCGCGTGGGAGCGACCTGGCCGGGAGTCTGAGCCGCCGTATTTCGGCTGGCTCTCGTCTGAGATTCCGGGCTACCCCTCCACCGTCAAACTCAAAACGAACGTCCACACGCGCCCGCTCGGTGAGCGACCCACCATCGAGCTAGAGCCGACCGATCACTCGCTGATGGTGGAGCAGCGTGATGGCATCTCACTCGACCGCGTCCGCGAGATCGCCGAGCGTGCCTTGCATGCGTGACAGGGCGCACGGCAGCTTTGGGCCGATGCGCTACACTGGTGACGTTGCGCAGCTGTGCACGAGCGACGCCCGATCACGGTGATGCGCGGTAGCCATCCACAGAAAGCGAACGCACCTGATGAAGCCGCATACGCTGACACCGCCGATCACCCTCCCCGCCTCGATCGCCACGCTCTCGTACGAGCAGATCGCCAAGACCATCGACCACTCCCTCCTGCGCCCCGAGCTGACCGACGCCGAGCTGATCGCCGGCTGCGAGCTGGCGGGCCGCTACCACGTCGCCTCCGTCTGCATCAAGCCGAGCAGCGTGCCGCTGGCCGCGCGGCTGCTGGCCGAGAGCGACGTGCTGGTGGGCACCGTCGTCGGCTTCCCGCATGGCAGCTCGGCCACGCGCGTGAAGGTCTACGAGGCGCGTCAGGCGCTGGACGACGGCGCCGCCGAGCTGGACATGGTGATCAACATCGGCTGGCTGCGCTCCGGCGAGGATGCGCGCGTCGAAGACGACATCCGCGCAGTGGTCGCCGAGGCCGCGGGCAACGTCATCGTCAAGGTAATCCTGGAGAACGCCTACCTGACGGACGAGGAGAAGGTGCGCGGCTGCAAGCTAGTGGAGGCGGCGGGCGCGGACTTTGTCAAGACCTCGACCGGCTTCGCCCCCTCCGGCGCCACGCTGGACGATCTGCGCCTGATGCGCGCCTCGGTCTCGCCGCGCATCCAGGTCAAGGCGGCGGGCGGCGTCCGCTCGCTGGACGCGCTGCTCGAGGTGATCAACACCGGCACGACGCGCGTCGGCGCCACGGCGACCAGCACCATCCTCGACGACTTCCGCCAGCGCAAGGCCGCGCTCTAGCCAGTCGGCCCCGCGGCACACGGCCCAGGCTCCCCTCGCGCCCGCTCCCCCGCGATGCGGGGCTGGCGCGGTGTGCTAGCATGGGTGCTGCTAAGATTGATCGTCACGGCACGAAGTCCGTGTCGCCAGCATCGCGCGCTCCATGCGAAAGCGCGCGGAGGAGGGACGGCGTTATGCAAGCGCCACCAGGACCGCAAGCTCCGCAGCAGGTGGGCAATCCCGCCGTGCGTACCGGCCTGCTCTTCGGCGCGGTCCTCGCCGCAGTTGGGCTGGTGAGTGCGCTGATCCAGTGGGCCACGGGAGGATACGGCGCATCCTATAGCACGGTGAATGGTATCGCGACGGCGAACACAACATTTTCAGGTCCCGCTGGTCTACTCGGCTGCCTCGGCTTCCTCATAACCCTTGCGGTGACCTTCTTCGCCGGTGTACGCGCATCCGGGCAGACTGGCAAAGTGGGAACCGGGACAATCGCTGGCCTAATCGCGGCCCCGCTAGGTGCTGTGATCGGCAGTGTCATCGGCGTCATCGTCATCGTCACAACCGTCGCCCCAAATCTCAATGTCCCTGCAACTAGCACCATTCCAGCAGATCAATTCAGCACTTTGCTGATCGTCGGCTCGATCGTCGGCTTATTCTTCGGCCTGTTGCTCGACGCCGGCGTCGGCGCGGGACTGGGCGCGCTCGGCGGCCTCGTCGGCGCGAACAACTATCGCAAGGCCCAGCCCGTCTCGATGTATGCCGGCATGCCGTACGCTGGTCATCCACCTTCGCCCTACGGCGCCCCCGGCTATCCACCTTCGCCCTACGGCGCCCCCGGCTATCCGCCGCCCCCGCCGTATCCCGGCGCGCCTGGCTACCCCAACGCGCCGCAGGGACCGCAGAGCCCGTATCCCGCCCCGCCGCAGCCGCCGTACGGCACGCCCCCAGTCGGCCCGCAGTAGTCCTCCGCACCGCACGGTTCGCACAGTCCATCGAAGCCCCCACTGAGGCATGAACCTCAGCGGGGGCTTTCTTCGTGTGAAAAGCCTCAGCAGACTATCAGGCCGCGCTCAGACCGATTCAGCCCCCATTCAGCCTTGGCATCTACCATGCGTGTACCGGCACACCATTCCTCCGAGTACCCTTGGGGTCGTGGGCCGGCAAGGAGGCGCGAGATGCGCGTACATCCTCGACCGAGGCGGGGGTAGAGAAGAGGTTAGCTCGTGACGCCATCAGTTAGGGCGCTCAGCCTGCAAGGATTCGTGGAGGAGATCGAGGCGCTGCTCGATGCGGAGGCGAACGCGAGCGCCGTCGCCGAGGGCGTACGGGCGCGGCTGCCGCACCTGCTCGCCGACGCCGGCTTCCTCCTGCCGCAGTACCGGCAGCCAGACCCGGAATGCTACCGCACGCACGTCGTCACTGTCGCGCCGAGCCGACGCTTCTCCATCGTGGCGATGGTCTGGCTGCCGGGGCAGATGACGGCGATTCACGATCACGTGACGTGGTGCGTCGTCGGCGTGCTGCAGGGGCTGGAGCGCGAACAACGCTTCGAGCTGCGCCAGCGTGGCGGCAGCCGCTGGCTGCTCCCCCTCGGCGAAGACGACGTCGCGCCGGGCGAGACCACCGCGCTGGTGCCACCCGGCGAGAATATCCACCGCGTGCGCAACGTCGGCACGACCACCGCGCTCTCCGTCCACGTGTACGGCGCGGACATCTCCGTGCTCGGCAGCAGCATCAACGAGTGCTTCGACGAGCTGCCGATCCACCCGAATGACGCCTCCGGTCGTCCCATCGCCTGGCGCAAGGTGCGCGGCTGACGCTAGAATACGTCGGTTCGGGATAAGAGATAAGGCAGAATGCCCTCCTCATCAGGCTTCGCGCTGAGGGAGAGGGCGCGAAACACGCTCTGGGACCGCCGATGCGGTCCACCGAAGGCATATTGCAATGCGCAGAGCGCGCGAACTTCGACGGATTCGGCCTCTGTGGCATGCCGTGTCCCGAACTCAAATTACAAGTAGCAGTGCAGTCGCCGCTGGGGTCGCTCCGCTTATGCGCCGGGATCGTATGGAGTCCAGCGACCGCCCTGGTAGTGGAGGAGCCCCGCGGCGACGCCACCCCCGACCGTCGCCCAGCCCTCCGTTGGCGAGACCATGACGATCTCGCCGATGGATCCTTGGTACGACGGTTGGGTTGCCACCCACCGTCCGTCCACAAACTGGAGCAGCACCGTCTCGCGGCCTGCCGCGTCGCCGCCCGCCCAGGCTTCGCCCGTCGGGAGCATCGCGATGGTGTTGATGTCCGTCGGATTCGTGGCGGCCGGGCCCGTGACCCGCGCCCACGTCTCGGCATGGAAGTGCGCCAGGAACATGCCATCTGGCCCGAAGTTGGTGAAGCCGCCAAGCCAGCCGTCGGTGTCCGACGTCATGCTGATAGAGAGCGGCTGCCCACCCTGCCCTGGCGTCAGGCCGGAGATGGTGTAGGTCGTCCACTGGCCGCCCTGATAGTGGAGGATGTCGCCGTCCCAGCACGTCGCCCAGAGGTCGTCGGTGGCGAGGAGGGTGGCGCCGCTGATCCCCCGCGGGCTGGCGATCTCGATCCACGCGCCGTTGTCATAGCGTAGCAGCATGCTCCCTGTGCTCCCGCTCATCCCTTTCGGAAGCGTGGCCAACACCAGCGCCTGGGATGGCGAGAGCGCCCAGACGCGCGCCCCGGCGAACTCGATATTCGGCGTCTGCACCTGGGTCCAGCTGCCGCCGGTGTAATGCAGCACGACGCCGGTGACCTGGTCGCCGCGCGCGCCCACGGCCCAGCCGTCATCGTGCGAGTCCATCGAGATGTCCGTAAGATAGGTGTCCCCGAAGCTATTGCCCGACGGCGTCCAGCGACCATCCGCATAGCGCAGCAGCACCGCGTCGCCGTTGGGTACGCGTGCGGCGGCCCAACCATCTCCGGCGGAGACCATCGAGATGCTGACCACCGACGCGCTCTCTGGCAAGGCAGGCACCGTCTGCAGGGCGCCTTCCGTAGCCGGAGTGGCCATCGACGTGAACGTCGGCGTGGGCGAGCTGGTCGCGCCCGGGCTCGCGTTGGAGTGAAGGCGTGTGGCGAGCGTGCCGAAGACCAGCGCGCTCAACAGCACGACCGCCGCCGTGGCGAGCATCGCCAAATAGGGGCGCCGGCGTCTCACGCCGGCGGTGGAGGAGTGTTTGGCGTCTCGCGGCGCCGTAATCGCGCGCCTAGCGGTGAATCGTGAGTCGTCTGCCATGGACGGATCCTCTCTTTCATCGATCGCGAGTGCGTCGTGCTGAAACGCGAGCGCCCCGCGCAGGCGCACCAACCCCCTGGCGGCACCGCCGTCCATTGGCAGGCGCTGCACGCGCTCGCGGACCGCGTCGCCGAGCGCGTGCCAGGCGTCGCGCTCACGCCGGCAGCCTGCGCAAGACGCGAGGTGTCGCTCGACGGCCGGACGATCCGCCGTGGGGAGCGTCCCGGCCGTCAGCGCCACGAGGGCGTCACGGCACTGGTGGCACGAGAGTTCAGCGTTCACGTCTGCGTTCACGATGGAAGCTCCTCCGCCGCCGCGGCGCGCTCCAGCTCGCACTGGAGGGCGCGCCGCGCGTAGCTCATGCGGCTCTTCACGGTGCCGAGGGGCACGTCGAGGATCAGCGCGACCTCATCGAGCGTGAATCCCTGCTGGTAGACCAGTTCGAGCGCCTCGCGGTGCTTCGCGCCAAGGCGACCAAAGGCGGCGGCTAGCACGAGCCGGTCGAGCACCGCGGCCTCGTGCGAGGCCTGGGCCAGCTCGTCGCGCGTGTCGTCGCTTCGCCCATCGTCGCCGCCGAAGGGAGCACGCTCGGCCAGGTGCCCTTCGGGTCGCCGGGCGGCGGAGCGCTGGCGGTGGGCCAGATGGTGATGGGCGATGCGAAAGATCCACGTGTTGACCTTCGCCTCGCCGCGGAAGTCGCCCGCCGCGAGCCACACCGCGAGGAAGACCTCCTGGAGGGTGTCTTCCACCGCGCCGAGGTCGCCACCGAGCTGCTGCCAGAGATAGCGCCAGAGCTGGGGGCGGTAGAGCGCATAGAGTCGCTCCAGCGCGGTTGCGTCGCGCCGCGCGATCCGCGCGATCCGTGCGATCAGCGAGAGATCGTCCGCTCGGTCGTCTGAGCGCATCGTTCTTCCTTCACCAGCCCCTCACCACACCGTGCAACACATGTAGTGCCCACAAACAGGGGAATGGTTCACTATCCCGCCGGCGAACGCAGAGACAGTCCCCTTATCGTGAGTCCGATACTGTTGGCGAACTCGAGACTAGGCAGCGAGGGCGGCGAAACGCGAGGGGCGCGTTGTGGCGAGTGGGATCCCCTCAAGCCAGCGCACGAGTCGCAGGATAGTGGTCGCCAGGGCCGAGAAGAGCGTGCTGGAGATGCGTCTTGCGCTGCCCGATGTACCGTGCGCGGCGCAGGCCGGTGTTGCGGGTGGTGTGCGCGAAGGCCCCTTCAATCCTACGTCGCGCCTGCTACAGGTCATGGAATTCGGGCGTCTGCTGACGTGCGCGTGCCACTTGCAATAGCTCGTGCCGCTCCTGCGGAAAGCGGACCGTCATGCTCCGCCCGGTCGCCTGCGCTTGGGTGCACTGAGCCCGGAGCGGACAGGCGTGACAGGTTGGCTGTGCGAACCAGGCTTGGACGACCGCCTTGCCCGTGGCATCCTTGCCGCGATG
Source organism: uncultured Chloroflexia bacterium (assembly GCA_963841205.1). Taxonomy (GTDB): domain Bacteria; phylum Chloroflexota; class Ktedonobacteria; order Ktedonobacterales; family JADMIN01; genus CAWAWP01. The sequence goes on from CAWJCH010000002.1 coordinate 198,017, forward strand.
CCAGGCGATGCTTTGCTCGCCCTGTGGACAGGTCACGACCTGGTGGTCCCAGTCGATGTGGAACCGAGAGACCTCGAAAGCGCCAGGGGTGTGTGCTTGCCAACGGGGATCCACGTGGACCGGCCCAATCAGGTCAATGGCATGCGTGTCGCGACTCGCGAGGATGCGTTTGGCGCTGCTGTAGTCGGCATCGACCAGGTGCTGCTGCGGCAGGAGGTCCTTGTCCGCCAGCTCCGCGTCCGCCAGCTCCTTGTCCGCCAGCTCCGCGTGGATGGCTTTCAGGGCGTGGTGATCCTGCTGGGTCGCGGGCGTGGTCTCGACCTGGGTCATGCGGTGCGGCAGGTCGTCCTCGCAACATTCGGTCAGATGCACCTTGTACCCAAGCCAGTCGAAATCGCGCTTGCGGCCGTAGCGCACCTCCTCGTCGTAGGGCGAGCGATACCACTCGCGCACCGGCACCAGGTCCCTGGGCGAGAGCCGCTGGGCGTGACCGTCGACCCGCCGATACTGCTAGGCCCAGGTCTGCTCGAGGATGCGGACGGCATGCAGGTCGTTAAGCCAGCCCCACTCTGCCTGGGTCGCGGCCTGCGCAAGACGCGCGAGCAACGTGTAGCCATCCTGACCAATGGTCGCGCTGAGCGTGTCGCGTTCGGTCGTGTCTTTTCGGTCGTGTCTTTGGGTAAGCGGTAGTCTTCGATGCGCTCGGCGTAGCGCTCAAACCACTCCGGTGGGACCTGCGGCTTGCGCCACTCAGGGGCCACCGTCGCCAGCACGTTCAGCGCATGTCGAAGGGTTTCACCGACGAGTTCGAGTTGGTTCAGCGCCTTGACCGCTCCCAGCACGGGCGTTGAGTCGGTGCGCTGGCGGCCGCGGGCCCTGAGCCAACCCCGTTCTTGACAGCGCTCTCACCAGCGCTCTCACAGGCGATCCAACAGGAGACGGTCAATGCCGCCTTGCACCAAGCGTGCCCGAAACGCGCACAGCACCGCGTAATGAAAGCCTTCGTCGGTCAGTTCCAGACTCAGCGCGTACTTCCAGTCAATGCGGGCACGGACGGCTTGCGCGGCTCGCCGGTCACTCAGATTTTCCATGTACTGCAGGACGCTGACGAGAACGAGTTGCCGGGGATGGAGAGCGGGTTGACCCCCGATGGCGTACACGTCGGTGAACAGCTCATCGTCAAAGAGCGTGCCCAACTCGTCACGTAGCCGGAGGGAGACGTTGCCTCCCGGAACGGCCGCGCGGGCGACACGGGCAGTTTCAAGGGGAACGGGGCGCAAGCCGTCTCGAGGTACGCTCATTCGTCATCCCTCCTCGTCGGTCAATCTCCTTCTTCCTCCCAGTATGCCTCGATTTCGAGTTCGCCAACAGTATCGAACTCACGTTAGAATGCCTTGACACCGGAGCGCGAAGGGATCGAATCGTCATGCGAGCGCGACTGCTGCGGGTGAGGCGCTTCCTCACCACCCGCGAGGGGTTGATCATCCCTGTGCTGCTCGGCGTGGCGACGATCATTCGCCTCCCCTTGATGGCATTCCACGGCTACTACGGCGACCTTGCCCAATACGTCAGCTGGGGCAACCTCGTCAACAAGGACCTCGGCAGCATCTACACCACGATATACTCGACGGCCAGCTCCAATGGCGCCCTCGGCGGGCGTGGCGGCTTCGGCGCCATCACCGGCTACATCAACTATCCACCGGGCACGCCGTACCTCTTCGGCGCGATGGTCTTCCTCTATAACCACCTGCTCCCCTCCAACCACACCGCGCTCGCCGCGCTGATCGGCCAGGACGGCCCCGGCCCCTTCTTCGCCAAGCTTCCCCTACTGCTGGCCGACCTCGCCACCGTCTCGCTGCTCCACTGGCAGGCGCGCAGGCGCCACTCGGAGCGGTTCGCGCTCGTCGTCGCCGCGTCGTGGGCGGTCTCTCCGGCGCTGCTCTACAATGGCGCGATCTGGGGCCAGACGGACGGCTTCGTCGCGTTGCCGATCCTTGTCGCGCTCTTCGCCCTCGTCTCCGAACGCTATACTCTCGCCGGCATCAGCCTGGCGCTGGCGGTGCTGATCAAGCCGCAGCCGGTGGTCTTCGTGCCGTTCGTGCTGCTCTACCTCTGGCGCTGGAGCAAGCGCGAGCAGCTCCTGCGGTTTAGCGTTGCGGGCGCGGCGACGCTCTCGATTCTGGCGCTGCCGATCCTCGTGCCGCACATGCAGTTCTTCGACATGCTGCACAACATGCAGAAGGAATCCTATGACGACGGGCTGCGCCTCACCTCGGACGCCTTCAACTTCTGGTGGCTGATCGGCGACAGCCAACAGACGCTCGGCAGCACCTTCCTCGGCGTGAAGGCCAGCCTGGCCGGCGATCTGCTCTTCGGCGCGGTGACCATCGCCGTCGGCGCGCAGATCTGGCGCCGCCGCGAACCGGTCATCCTCTTCTTCGGCCTGGCGGTGCAGCTCTTCGGCTTCTTCCTCTTCATGGGCGGGCAGCATGAGCGCTATCTCTTTCTCTTCGTGCCGCTGGCCCTCGCCGCCCTGATCGTCGCGCCAAGTGGCAAGGCGCGCGCCCACCTCGCCACGCTCTACGTACTCGGCACGGTGCTCTGCTTCCTCAATATGTTCGTTGGCGCCGGGGGTGGCATCGGCGCCGCCGATCCGCTACCCTTCGTCACCATCGCCCCGCTCGACGACTACCTCCGCGCCAACTTCACCTCGCTCAGCAGCTTCCTCGCCTTCGTGACGCTAGCGACCTTCGGCTACGCCGTCTACGTCCTCTTCACGCTCCACACGCTCCCCTCCGAGGCGGCATACCGCCGGTCGCGCGTCTATCCCGCCCACGCCAAAGACGTCCAGCCCGCGCCGCGCCCTGGTCGCCCGCCGTGTCGCCCCGCCCACGCCGCGCTAGCTCACCCTCCCGATCCATGCGAGCAACCGGCATCCCTGTGCAGTACGGCTCTCCAGCCGCTATACTTCGGGAAGCACGGGGCGAGCATCGCGCCCTATGGCATTGGCGCATCGCTTCACCGGGAGGAGAACCCCATCATGTCGAACGCGGCTGGAGACGGCGTCCCAACGCTGGGCGTCGGAGTCCTCGGCTACGCCTTCATGGGGAAGGCACACACCAACGCCTTCAAGACGCTGGACTACATCTACACGCCGCCGCCGGCGCATCCACGGCTCGTCGCCATCGGCGGGCGCGACGCCGCGCAGGTGAGCGCCGCCGCCGCGAGGTACGGCTACGAGAAGGGCGTCACCGACTGGCACGAGATCGTCGACGATCCGAACATTCAAGTCTTCGACAACTGCGCGCCGAACATCCTGCACTTCGAGCCAACGATGGCCGCCATCAAGGCCGGCAAGCACGTCCTCTGCGAGAAGCCGCTCGGCATGACGGTGGACGAGTCGCGCCAGATGTGGCAGGCCGCCAAGGCCGCCGGCATCGTCCACATGTGCGGCTTCAACTACCGCTTCGTCCCCGCGATCCGCCTGATGCGCCAGATCATCCAGGATGGCCGCCTGGGCCGCATCTACCACTTCCGCGCGCGCTACCTGCAAGACTGGCTGGCCGATCCGAACTTCCGCATGACCTGGCGGCTGGACGTGAATCAGGCGGGGACCGGCGCCATCGGCGACCTCGGCACGCACATCATCGATCTCGCGCGCTTCCTCGTCGGCGAGCCGACCAGCATCAACGCCCTCACCACCACGTTCATCAACGAGCGCGAGACGCCGCAGGGCGGCAAGGCGCCCGTTACCGTGGACGACGCCTTCGTCTCCACCGTCACCTTCGCCAACGGCGCACTCGGCACGCTGGAGGCGACGCGCTTTGCCCGCGGGCGCCGCAACCACAACGCCATCGAGATCAACGGCGAGAAGGGCTCCCTGGCCTTCAATATGGAGCGCCTCAACGAGCTGGAGGTCTTCCTACCCGAGGAGGAGTCGCCGAGCGACACGCGCGGCTTCCGCCACGTGCTCGTCACCGAGGAGCATCACCCCTACGTCGGCGTCTGGTGGCCGGCGGGGCACATCATCGGCTGGGGGGACACCTTCGTCCACGAGATCAACACCTTCCTCAGCGCCATCACCAAGGGCACGCCGCTCACCCCCGACGGCGCGGACTTCGAGGACGGCTATCGCGCCTCCGTCGTCGCCGAGGCGATCCAGGCGTCGGCGAAGAGCGGCCAGCGTCGTCGCCATCGAGTATTAGCGTCGTCTGAGACACCTCAAGGGGAGACGATGATCGTCATTGTCATCATCGCCCCCCTTTGAGCGCGCGTTTTTCGTAGCGCGCGCCGAGCCAGCCCCATCGTTTGGGCGGTTGATAGTGAACCCCGCGATGAGCGAGGCATGAAACCTGCCGGATGGGCAACGACATGGCGTGGCGCGTCATCCGATCGCGCCCGCATGCGACTCATGACGAACCATTTCACCCGCGTAGCGAAGGAGACGCACCGATGGCCGTATGGACGAATGATGAGCTCACCAAGATTGGGACAGCAGACGAGCTGCAGCTCGCATCCACGCGTAGCGACGCGACGCTGCGGAAGCCAGTGACGATCTGGGACGTCCGCCTCGGCGACGATCTCTACGTCCGAGCGGTGAACGGACGCACCGCCTCCTGGTTCCGCGGCGCCCAGGATCGCCACGAAGCACGAATTCACGCTGGCGGCGTCGAGAAAGACGTACTCCTCGTCGAGACAGACGACATCAATGACGAGATAGACGCCGCCTATCGCGCGAAGTATCGACGCTATACCAAAAACATCGTCGACAGCGTCGTTACTCCGCAGGCGCGAGCCGCGACGCTAAAGCTCGTACCACGCTCCTGACAGGATCAACAGGGCAGAGACGCGCGCTTGGAAGCACTGACCCGGACGCCTCAGCGTTCGGGTTCGGCTGCATGGGTATGCGATGTAAGGGGCATGGTACCCCGTAGAGATGAAGCGACTGATTGGCCGCTAACCGGCGATGTACTTGTGTCGCGCGCATCTGCGAGAGGAGCGCAGCACGGGCATGGTCGGTGTGATCGCACGCCCTCCCACTTGCGGACCTGTTGGCCCGCAGGTCCCTGCGCGTAGAGGGCAAGTAGCGCACATGGCGGTGCGATTCGACCTGACGGCGCGCGGCGTCCTCCCGTGGCCGAGGGGTCGTTCCCAATCCGAAAAGCGATTGATTGGCCGCTAACCGGCGATGTACTTGTGTGGCGCATTCGCGAGAGTGGCGCAGCGCGGGCATGGTGGGTGTGATCGCCCGCCCTCCCACTTGCTGACCTGTTGGCCGTTCGATAGGTCCCTGCGTCGTGAAGGACAAGGAGCGGAGCATGAAAGCAGTGCGATTCGACCGGTACGGCGGGATCGACGTCCTGCGCGTGGCCGAGGTGCCCGTCCCGGAGCCGGGTCCCGGGCAGGTACTCGTCGAAGTCAAGGCCGCGTCGATCAACCCCGGCGAGGCGAAGATCTTCGAGGGGCAGCTCGCCGCGATCTTCCCGGCCACGTTCCCCTCGGGCGAGGGCTCCGACCTGGCCGGCCTCGTGGCCAAGATAGGCCCCGAGGCCGAGGGGTTCGCGGCCGGTGACGCGGTGATCGGGTTCACGGACCACCGCGCGAGCCACGCCGAGTACGTGGTCGTGGAGGCACCGGACCTGACGCCCAAGCCGGCGCAGGTCTCGTGGGAGGCCGCCGGGTCGTTGGCCGTCGCAGGGACCACGGCGTACGCCTCGGTGCGCGCGGTATCGCCGCGGCCGGGCGACACGGTCGCGGTGTCGGGCGCCGCGGGCGGCGTCGGATCGCTCGCCGTCCAGCTGGCCCGCCGGGCGGGGGCGCGGGTGATCGGCATCGCCGGCCCGGACAAGCACGCCTGGCTGGCCGCGCACGGGGTCACGCCCGTGGCCTACGGCGACGGCCTGGCCGACCAGCTACGCGAGGCCGGGATCGACGCCCTCGTCGACACGTACGGCGGCGGCTATGTGAAGCTGGCGATCGAGTTGGGCGTGGCCCGGGACCGGATCGAGACGATCATCGACTTTTCCGCTGCGCAGGAGTATGGGGTGCAGGCCGTGGGCGGGAGCGCCGCGCGGAATGCCGCGGTCCTCGCCGAGCTGGCCGGGCTGATCGCCGCCGGCGAGCTGGACGTGCCGATCGCCGCGACGTTCCCACTGAACGACGTGCGCGCGGCGTTCACGCTGCTGGAGCAGGGCCACACCCTCGGCAAGATCGTCCTGCTACCCTGACTGCGTGTAGAGGGCGCCGCAACACAGCCAAGGAGGACGAGACATGCAGATCACCAAGAACGCCACCGAGACCGCCGCTGGGCCGAGCGAGTGGTTCACCGGCACTGTCTATTTCGACGTCGTCGCGGCGCCGTCGGCAGGCTCGCGCCTCTCGGCGAGCAGCGTCCACTTCACGCCGGGCGCCCGGACGGCGTGGCACACCCACCCCAACGGCCAGACCATCTACGTCACCGAAGGCGTTGGCCTCGCGCAGCGCCGCGGCGGCCAGATCGAGGTCATCCGCCCCGGCGACCGCGTGTTCTTCGAGCCGGGCGAGGAGCACTGGCACGGCGCCGCCCGCAGCCGCTTCATGACCCACCTCGCCATGCTCGAAGTCGATGACGCGGGGAACAGCGCGACCTGGGGCGAGCGCGTCACCGACGAGGAATACGGCCAGCAACCAGAGTGACCCCTCGGCCACGGCGCGGCGAGGGATCGGATCACGGCAACGTACCTAGAGCGCGGCAGGACAAGCGCCCGCCCGCCGGGGCGCAACCGAGGCCAGCGCCGCGCCAGCAGGGAGCGACTCTCGAACAATACTCGAACAATACAAAGAGCGTGACGAGCGCCAGCAGAACCAGTCAGATCGTCACGCTCGCTGCACGCCGACAGTGGCGACTAGGCCGGGCGCACCTCACTATTCGGCGTCGCGTGCTGCTGCGCTTGCGGCGCCGAGCGCACGAGCGCGATGCCGACCGCATCCACGATCACGGCGGCGACGGTCAGTACGCCGAAGATCAGCGCCTCCGGCCACCTGATGTTGAAGAGCGCGTCGAGCGAATAGGTGCCCGCGCCAGAGATGCCGAGCGCGAGGGCCGTCACCAACAGCGTCAACGGGTACTCGAAGCCACCCTTGGCCCCGAAGAAGCCTTTCGCCCAATGCATATGGACGGCCATCACCATCGCGCCGACGGCTCCCGCGGCGCCTAGCGGCGTCAAGAAGCCGAAGGCGAGTGAGAGGCCACCGCCTAGCTCACCCAGGATCGCCAGCCATGCCCAGGCACGCGCCGGCTTATATCCCTGTGCACGTAAGCCCTGCTCCATCTTGGCGACGCCGGGTCCGCCGAACCAGCCGAAGAGCTTCTGCGCGCCGTGCGCCGCCAGCGTCAGGCCAACGGCGACGCGAAGAATCACTAACGCCCACTCCATGAGGCCACACCCATCTTTCCGCCACACGCCCGGCCGGGCCAGATACGCACCATAGCCAGGCTACAAAGTGTAAGTCACATACGCAACATAGCTCACCGGGGATACGTATGTCAAGTGTGTAGGCGACGGAAAGTAAGGGCGTGATAGAATGAGGCGATGCCACAACCAGGGGAGGAACGCAATGGCGCAGCAGGAGACGAGCGAGTGTACGTCCAACGTGCCCGCGTTGTCCAACACCCTCGGCAGCGGCTCGGCGGCGGTGTCATGTACGCGTTTCCAGCACGCCATCGAGTTCATCGGGCGGCGCTGGAACGGCGCGATCCTCTACGTCTTGATGGACGGTCCTTGTCGCTTCAACGAGCTGCTGACGAAGGTGCCCAACCTCTCCGACCGTCTGCTAGCCGAACGTCTGCGCGAGCTGGAGACCACCGGCATGGTGACACGCGAGGTCCATGCGGGTCCGCCGGTGAAGGTGATCTACGAGTTGACTGACGCGGGCCGCGCGCTCTCGACCGTGATGACGAACATCGTGGATTGGGCGCACGACTGGCTGCCGCCACGGCAGCCCGAGGCCGAGTCCGACGAGTGACTCCATGCCCCACGACGAGCCGGCGACCGTCACCCTCTACCGCCCCGTCGGCGAGAAAGAGCTCGCGCTGATCCGCGAGAGCGGCTACCGCGCCTTCCCGCCACGCCTGCCGGAGCAGCCGATCTTCTACCCCGTGCTCTTCGAGGACTACGCCGCGCAGATCGCGCCGCGACTGGAACGCGCGCGACGGCAAGCACGGCTACGTCACCCGCTTCGCCATCCGCGCCGACTTCCTCGCCGCCTACGAGGTCCACACCGTCGGCAGCCGCCTCCACCAGGAATACTGGATCCCTGCCGCCGACCTGCCCGCCTTCAACGCCGCCCTCGTCGGCCTCATCGAGGTGATCGCCGACTTCGCCCCGCCCGCATAGCATCCTTGCATCGTGCGAGACAGGTAGCGAACCGGCGATCGTTCGGTATCGCGCTAACTACGCGGGGACCTTCACCGTCCGCGCCGCCGTCTCGATCAGGTCCGCCACCTCCTGCGGATGCGAGACCATCGCCACATGGCTCGATGCCGCCTCCACCGTCGTGGCCCCCATCCGCTTCGCGAAGAGCCGCTCGGCGTCGGGCGGGATAGCCTCGTCGTTCTGCGACACCAGATACCACGAGGGCAGCGACTTCCAGGAGGGCACGCCCATTACGTCGGCGAAAGCAGACCCTGCGATCGGCTGCTGCGTCGCGAACATCACTCGCGCCTTCGCCCGCTCCACGTCGGCGGCGAAGTGGCCTACGTAGTCCTCTTCAGGCAGCCAGTTGAAGCCTTGCTTGTCCACGTCCAGATGGAGCAGCGCCGGCGGGGTCGGCCCCTGACTCAGCAACGCGCCGAGCGACTCGCCCTGGTCGATCCCGAAGGCGGCGATGTAGACGAGACCAACCGCGTTCGGTGCATCCGTGCCGAGCGCCGTCATGATCTGCCCACCATACGAATGCCCCGCCACGATGGTCGGCCCGCTCTGTCGCGCCAACACCTGACGCAGCCGCGCGACGTTATCGGCCAGCGAGTGCAACGGGAACTGCGGCGCCGTGACGGTATAGCCATCCGCCTGCAACCGCGTGATAACCTCGCTCCAGCTCGAGCCATCGGCCCACGCGCCGTGGACCAGGATAATGTTCGGGCGATCGCTCATTGCAGTCCTTCTTTCTCGCGATCCGCGATGGCGGCGGGCGTGACCCCGCGCCCAAGCGAGGCCCACGTACTCACCGCGCCCACCAATCGCGCGACCAATGCCATGAGGCTTTCCCGACTCGGCCCGCCGCCTGACGCGCGGCGTCGCGGCCTATCGCCTCAGCCCTCGGTCGGCGCCTTACCGGCCAGCGATGCGATCTCGGCGCGGGCGGCGGCGATGAGCTCCTCGTTGGTGTTCGCATGCCCCTTCAGCCCCCAGCCGCCCTGCGGCGCCTCGGTGAGCAGCACCCACGTCCGATCCGCGATGGAGGGATCGCCCGCCGCCTGCGCCACGATCAGCGTCAGCTGGCTGACCACCGCCAGCTGCTTCTCGCGGCTAAGCGCCCCAGCGTTCGTCAGCACCTGCACCCGCACATATGTGCTGTCGCCATCAACGTTCGAGAGCGAGTCCGCCGGTAGGTCATGCACGAAGGCCGCCGTGTTCTTGCGGAACATCGGGATGTTCGGCACCTGCTCGATGGTCATGACGGCGGTGGCGAGGTCGACGGCGAGCCGGTGCTTGTCGACGAACGTCCCGGACGCGGCGTACACATCGATCATGGGCATAGGAAACCTCCTCGTGATACGGGATGCACCTATGTATGCCGGCATACATAGTCCGCACGCGGCATACTGTAGGGTATGATGACCAGCATAGTCAAGGGGCGCACTGTGACAGGGGACGTTCGGGATCGCATGATCGACGGGGCGATTCGCCTGCTCGCCCAGCATGGGCTACAGGCCACCTCGTTCTCGGAGGTATTGGCACTGACGGGCGCGCCGCGCGGCTCGGTCTATCACTATTTCCCCGAGGGAAAGGACCAGCTCGTCGCCGCCGCCGTCGACCGTGCCGGGGCTCGGGCCATACACGCGCTTGACGAGAAGCAGGGAGTCAGCGCAGAAGAACTGACCGCGACGTTCCTGGGCATCTGGCGCGAAGTGCTGATCCGCTCGCACTTCGGCGCGGGCTGCGCGGTCCTGGCCGTCACGGTCGCCGCCGACTCTCAAGCGCTCTTGGATCACGCCGCACAGGTCTTTCGTGCGTGGCGAGGTCAGCTCACAGAGTTGTTCGCACAGGCAGGGTTCTCCGCGAAGGAGGCGGCCCGATTCGCGGCGACGTTGGTCGCGGCAGGCGAAGGCGCGGTGGTGCTCAGCCGCGCGGAGCAGAGCCTGGAGCCGTTCGACCTCGTGGCGGACCAGCTGCTGGAGCTAGCGCGCAGGACATCTGACGCGTAAATGTCTTCCGCGGAATAGCCCTCCTGTGGAGGCTCGCGGTTCGAGCAGCGAGTGGCATCAAAATACGGCGTTCAGCAGCTCCCCCATGAACACGACGGTGACCAGGAGAAACACGAGGCCAAACAGCCCCGAAAACACCATGCGAACGACATCATTACACCCTTCGATATGACGCCAAATTCGCGGGATGGCCGAGAGGCAGACGACGGCTACCCCAAATGCGAATGCCACCATGAGGAGCCCGAAGAGGAAGATAGAAGAGGAAGATAAACGCGCGTCCCTCCACGACGTTGGCGCCCGGTGAGTCCAGCCAGCTCTCTGCAGCATCCACGAATGTCAAAGCGCCCACCCAGTGCGCGAACTGCAGAACAAGGCTGCCGATCATTGCCAATCCAGCCAAAAAACTGATGAGCGCGAGCATGAGAAAGAGGGGAGCAACGAGCAAGATCAACGCTTTGTCCCCTGGCTCAAAGTCCCGTGCCTGCCTAGGAATAGCCTGCACCATCGAGACTCCTAGAGCCAGACAGAATCCACCAACACCGGCGAGTACGACATCCAGCAGCAGGGTGCCAAGCAGCGGAAGAAGGTTCTCGGTGATGCTCGCAATGGCTGGCACAACGTCCACAGCGCCTCCCACGGAAAAACACGTGCTAGACCCACTATGGCGTGCAGGCGTTAAGACGCGGTTATCACCTCGGCGAGTGGCTTGCCCCTAGCAAAATCCTGGCTTTCATCCCCCTGCCTCGAGGCAGGGGGATGAAAGCCAGTCCGGTCCAATGGCCGTTGCTCTACCCGTTCGGTAGAAGAGTGCCCTGTCCGGCCGAGCAACGTGGCCTCTTCGGACGCCACACCGTACAATCGGGCCGGGCAGGCCCGTCAGGCGCTAACGCAGTGGGCTACCCCATGGGGTACCCCATACGTAGCCTGAGCATCCCCGGCGTTTACGCCTGGGGAGTGTCAATATCACGAGAAGGAATCGGCGACCATCGTCGGGAACGAGTTGCACCTGTGGCGTCAACGAACTCCGCTCACGGGGCGCCTGGCTGGGTAGGCGCTAGCCCATTCGAATACGAGCGTTTCGCTCGCGGAGCTTTTCGAACAAGCCGGCATGCCCGCGAAGGGGGCGGCCCGATTCGCGGCGACGCTGGTCGCGGCAAGCGAAGGCGCGGTGGTGCTCAGCCGCGCGGAGCAGAGCCTGGAGCCCGCGTTCGGTCGAGGCCCGGCACGTCCTGCACTGAAGTTCGATCGCTCACGAGGGAACGGTGCACCTTCTCATGCCTCGAAAAGGAGGCACCTTCACGGTCGTCACTGACGGTCGTCCGCGCGAGCTGTGTCGTGGAAGTCGTCGAGACGGATCGGCAGCGCGCGAAGCCGGCGTCCTGTGGCGTGATAGATCGCACTCGCTATGGCTGGCGCGACACCGCAGATGACGACCTCGCCCAGGCCCTTCGCCCCGATCGGGCTGAATTGCAAATCGGGGGCGTCGACGAAGTCGACGAGATACTCGCCGATGTCGGCATTCACCGGCACATGATACGCAGCGAGGTTCGCGTTGAGGAATCCGCCGAACCGGGGATCTACCTCGCTGGCCTCGCGCAGACACGCGCCGATCCCCCAGACGAGGCCGCCAAGCGCCTGACTGCGCGCGGTCCGTGCGCTGATGACCTTGCCACAGTCGACCACGCTGATGGCACGCGGCACGCGCACCTCGAAAGTCTCAGGGTCAAGCGTCACCTCGATGAAATGCGCGGCGAATGAGAATGAGACGAAGTCGGGATATTCCGGTCCTGCGACTGCCACAAGTCCGTGCTGTGCACGGTCGAAGGCTTGCTCGGATTGTCCTGCGGCTATGCGCTGCACCTCAGCGACGATGAAGTCCCGGCCCGCGCTCTCGAGGAGGTCGACCATAGTCACAGAGGTGCCGGCCGAGGTCGCAACGGTTCCGGACGCCGTTACCTCAATGCTCGACGGCTGTTCCGCGTGGAAGACACCGTTTAGTTGGCTGGTCGCCATGCCAACCAGCTGGTCGCGCAGCTTGTTACAGGCCTCATACACCGCCGAGCACGTCGACGCCGTGCCCCATGACCCGGCTGTCAGTTGCTGCGGCGGGGCATTGGTGTCCCCAAGGGTGATCTGGACATTTGCCGGCGCCACCCCGAGTCGCTCGCCCACCACGACCGTAATCGCGCTGCGTAACCCTTGACCCATCTCGTGCCCGCTCACGCGGACCTCGACAGAGCCATCGCGGCTGAAACTGATGCGCGCGGCGGCCGGAGTGATGCACCCTGGATAGCAGCCTAGCGCGACGCCCCACCCTATCAGGTCGCCATTTGCCGCGCGCATCGAACCCGGCGTCGGATTCCGCTTAGACCATCCGAAGAGAGAGGCGCCGCGGTTGAGACACTCGGCGACGTGGCGAGACGAAAATGGTTTACCGGTCACGGGATCGACCTGTGCGTCATTCATGAGTCGCAGCTGGACCGGATCCATGCCGAGCTCATACGCCAGTTCGTCCACGGCACTCTCGAAGGCGAATGCCGCGATGTGTTCCCACGGTCCGCGCATAAATCCGGGCGTTTGCACGTCGGTGCGCACGAGATAGTTCGCGCTGCGAAAGTTCGGGATCGCGTAGAAGCGGGATGTGACGTCGCTGCCCAAGGTGGGATACAAGTCGTGCCGCGAGGTCTGCTGCCACGTCTGGTGGACCGCAGCCACCATCCGGCCGTTCCGATCCGCAGCCAGCTTCACGCGCTGCCTGGTCGCCGGCCGGAAGGCTGCATCGTAAAAGTTTTGGTCGCGCGGCATGACGAGTTTTACGGGCCTGTCGAGGCGGCGCGCGGCGACGGTGGCAAACGTGGTGTGCGATCCCAGCGAGTTTCTCTGGCCAAAAGCGCCGCCGGCGTACGGCGACACCACGCGCACATTCGCGGGGTCGATCCCCAGCTGGTGGCTCAGGCCGAATCGGAGGCCCTCCGCGTTTTGGGTCGACTCGTGCACGGTGAGGGTACCGTCATCCCATTCGGCGACGGTCGCGAGGAGTTCCATCTGGTTGTGGTGTTGGGGCGACCCGACATAGTCGGCCTCGACAACGACGCACGGATCCCTGGCCAGCGCGGCATCCACATCTCCCAGCGCCTTATCAGCGAACGGCGGGATCGGCAGGGCTTGCGCTTGGAGCACGGTTTCGGCGCCGGGGGCGTCGAGCGTCACGCTGAAGGGCTCTACCTCGTACTCGGCGCGGACGAGCGCCGACGCTTCGCTCGCTGCTTCGAGCGAGTCGGCGACGACCAGCGCGATCGGCTGGCCACGGTACGAGACGCGATCGGTCTGCATGAGGGCAATGCTTTGAAAGCCTGTTCCGCCGCCAAAGATGAAACCGGGCGGCTGCAGACGGTCCATGGATTCGTGGGTCAGCACCAGTAAGACCCCGGCGATTCGTTCGGCGGCGGATGTGTCGATGACCGCAATGCGTCCCCTTCCGACCGTCGCCACGACGAGCATCGCGTAGGCGAGTCCGGGTCGCGCGTCGTCCGCTCCGAAGCGCGTTGATCCGGTCACCTTCGCGCGCGCGCCGACGCGTTGGAGGTCAGACCCCAAGGTGACGCTCATCGTTCGCTCCTTTCCTTGGCGATCATGAGCGATTTCGCAAGGCTCTTAGGGCCGAGGGACATCTTGAATCTGCTTGCGTTGCGGGGTGTTGCGTCGGCAAAAGCAAGGGTACCCGCATGAAGCGCCGTTTCCCACGTGAGGGGCTCGCCGACCAAACTTCGCTCCGCGGCCGCCGCACGCCAGGGCTTGGTGGCAACACCACCGAGCGCGATGCGCGCGTCCCGCACAAGGCCACCGTCGACGAGAATAGCTACCGCGCACGACACCGCGGCAAACGCATACGACTCGCGGTCGCGCACCTTGTGATACGTCGACGCTCGACCAAGCGGAGTGATCGGGACGCGGATACGTGTGATCAACTCATCGGGCTCCAACACGGTTTCGAGGTGTGGCGTATCACCGGGGAGGCGGTGCAGGTCGAGCAACGGAATCGTGCGCTCTCCGCGCGGACTGACGGCGTCTACGCGGGCGTCGAACGCGGCAAGCGCGACGGCAAAATCCCCCGGATACGTCGCGATGCACGAGTCGCTCCCGCCGAAGATCGCGTGCCCTCGATTCAGCCCCGCGAGCGCGGCGCAGCCGCTGCCGGGGGAGCGTTTATTGCAGGGATACGACGTCCCACGGAAATACTCACAGCGCGTCCGCTGGAGCAGGTTGCCGCCGAGCGTCGCCATGTTGCGCAGCTGCTCCGATGCGGCCTTCTGCAATGATTCCGCGAGGGCTGGATACTCGCGCAGCAGCGTCGGATCGGCCGACACGTCGCTCATCTTCGCCAACGCGCCGAAGATCAGTTCCCTCGTGCCAGTCGTGCTGAAGCTTTGGAGCTCTCCGATCGCGGTGATGTCGACGAGTCGGGCAGCGCGCATCACATCGAGTCGCATCAGGTCGACTAGCGTCGTGCCGCCCGCGAGGAAGCGATTATGGTGACCGTTGCCGGTGCCGTTGGCATCACCGATGACCTGTATCGCTTCGGCCACCGACCTGGCGCGGACGTAGGTGAAGTTGTCCATCGCTACGTGCTTCCCATCGTCGACGCAACCTCTTCGATCGCGTCGACGATACCTTCATAGGCGCCGCAGCGGCAAAGATTCCCGCTCATGTACTCGCGAATCTCGGCGCGCGATCCAGCGTGCCCCTCCTTGACGCACGCGACGGCCGCCATGATTTGGCCCGGAGTGCAATAGCCGCACTGGAGCGCATCGTGGTCGAGGAACGCCTGCTGCAGGGGGTGCAGGCGATCGCCGTCGGCCAACCCCTCGATCGTCGTCACAGTTTTCTCGTGCGCTTGCACCGCGAGCGTTAGGCACGAGAGGACGCGGCGCCCAGCGAGGTGCACCGTGCAGGCTCCGCATTGACCGTGATCGCAACCTTTCTTGGTCCCGGTGAGTGCCAGATGTTCCCGCAACGCGTCCAGCAGTGAGACCCGCGGTTCGACGAGGAGCGCGCGGTCCACTCCGTTGACGTTCAACTGAACAAGCACGAGCTGACTCGTCTGCTCGACGACCTGCATCGCCATGGTGGACCTCCTACCTCCGGCGCCTCCCGCTGTTCAGCCGGTAGCCCTGACCCACCGGACAAGATCGCCGCCCATGGTACGCCGCGCCAGCCGGGCGAGTGCTTCGCTCGCCGATTCGAGCGTCAAGACATGCGCAATCGGCGCTGGCACGTTCGAGGGAACTTCGAGGGAACGCGGCACCAACACGTTTCCCGCAACATACAGACCACAGCTAACTCGCCGCCTCCTCATTGTCACAACCTCGTCACGGCTTCTGCTCGTTTCCTTTCCTCGCCCGCCCCACACCCGGGAAGGATGCCCGATGCTCCCCCGCGCCGCGGAGCCTCATGCCCATTGACAGCCACACGGGCAGCCACTCGAGGTCGGCAAGAAACGTGTCATGAAACGTAACGCTGTCGTACGCGCCTCCTGTCACACTGTCAATATGGCCGCTGGTGACCCGCCAGCGGTAAGCGCGGCCATGGTCAACTAGCTCTCGGGAGTTCGCTCGACGACTCGGCCCCAGATAGAGCAAGTATGGCCATCGGCGTGACATCGAATCTGCGCGTTGCTGCCGCGGACGCCCAGAGGCATGCACCCCAAGATGGTGAAGAATCCTCCCGGCGCGCAGGCACCAGCTACCAGCGCCTGGATAGACGTCCCACGGTCCTTGGATCGTGGGACCGTATCAGCACAGGAAGGTCCG
Source organism: uncultured Chloroflexia bacterium (assembly GCA_963841205.1). GTDB lineage: Bacteria > Chloroflexota > Ktedonobacteria > Ktedonobacterales > JADMIN01 > CAWAWP01. Next base: position 214,235 of record CAWJCH010000002.1, read on the forward strand.
ATGACATCAGCGCACGCATCCACCACGGAACCGCCCACCACCGAACGGCCCACACCAGCGAGTCCCATGCATGTGGTGGTCGATCTCAATCGCTGCCAGTCCTACGCCCAGTGTTGCTTCTTGGCCCCCAGCGTCTTCACGCTGCACGGCGAGGAAGCGCTCTGGTACGATCCCGCCCCCGACGAAGCGCAGCGGGAGCACGTGTTGCAGGCCGCCGCTGCGTGCCCAGTGCAGGCCATCGTCGTCGAAGGAACAGAAGCGGCGCACCGCCGGCATACTCGGCACGCCGAGCACAAGGGACATGGGGAGGCGCCGCATGCAGCACAACGGACATAGCAACGGCCATCACGACGGCCGTCACAACGGGGCCCGGCCCGTGTTCACGCGCGGCGGGCGCATCGTGATCGTAGGCGCCTCGCTTGCCGGCATCACCGCGGCGGAGACGCTGCGCGCCGAGGGCTTTACCGGCCCGCTGACGGTCATCGGCGACGAGCCGTATCTGCCTTACGACCGCCCGCCGCTCTCCAAAGCCGTGCTGACCGGCTGGGTGCCGGCCGACCATACCCAACTGCCGAGGCGCGAGACGCTGACGGGCGTCGAGTGGCGGCTTGGCGTTCCGGCGACCGGCCTGGATCTGTCGGGCAAACGCGTCCGCCTGGCCGACGGACAGACCGTCCCCTACGACCGCCTCCTCATCGCCACCGGCACGCGGGCCCGCCAATGGCCCAACCCGACCCAGGCGGCGTTGGAGGGCGTCTTCACCGTGCGCGGCCGCGATGATGCCCTGCGACTGCGGCAGCGACTCGCCGCCAAGCCTCGTCGCGTACTCGTGATCGGGGGCGGCTTCACCGGGTCGGAGATTGCCTCCGACTGCCGCGAGCTGGGCCTGCCGGTCACGGTGATCGAACGCGGGGTCGCTCCGCTGGTGGGCGCCCTGGGCGGATTGCTGGCGGATCGCATGGCCCGCTTGCAACGCGAGCATGGCGTAGATCTGCACTGTCCGATGACCGTGGCTGCCCTGGAGGGAGATGCGCACGGCCGCTTGCGTCGCGCCACACTCTCGGACGGCAGCACCATCGATGCCGACGTGGCCGTCGTGGCGCTCGGGGCGATCCGCAATACGGAGTGGCTGCACAATAGTGGGCTTGCCGTCGGGTCCTTCGGGGTCGCCTGCGAGGCCTCGTGCCGCGTCGTCGACATCAACGCCATAGTCGTTGACGACGTCTTCGTCGCCGGCGACATCGCGCGCTTCCCGAATCCGGTCTTCGATTATCAGTTCATGGCGCTGGAGCATTGGGGCAACGCGGTAGACCAAGCGAGCGTAGCCGCGCACAACATGATCAGCGCCCCCGCCGACCGCCGCCCGCACGTGGCCGTGCCGGCCTTCTGGTCCAGCCAGTTCGGCGTCAATATCAAATCGGTCGGCGTGCCCTCGGCGGCCGACGAGGTGATGATCACGCAAGGCTCGCTAGACGATGCCAGCTTCGTCGCCGCCTACGGCACCAAACACGGGCGGATGGTAGCGGCCGTCGCCTTCAATCATGCCAAGTGGGTCGAGTTCTATCGGCGCCTGATCGAGCAAGCGGCGCCGTTTCCCCCGGCGACGTCTGTCGTCGAGCATCTCGCGTCCAGGTCCCCCTACCGGTCCCCGGTGCCCGCCGCGTTTCCCGACCCGCGGGAGCCCACCCACGACGCGACCGTGGTCTTGACCGGCCACGACCCCAACGAACAGCGAGTGCAGTGGATTCCGCGCGAGCGCGACGCCACCCCACGCGTACCCGCACACGCGTGAAGTAAGGAGGCCAACGATGGATCGAGTCACCCCCGACACCACGATCTTGCGACAGATCTTCGACCCTGCCAATCGCGCCAACCCTTGGCCGCTGTGGGCCAAGCTACGCGAGTCGCCGGTCAGTTGGCAGGAAGACGGCCCTGCTGCGGGTGGGACCTACGTCGTGAGCACCTATCGCGAGATCGAAGCGCTGCTCCATGATCCGCGGATCAGTTCCGATCTGAGGCACAGCACGCAAACGGGAGGACAGGCCTTTTCGCCCAACGCCCCGCACACATTTATCAGCCTAGACCCCCCTGAGCACGACCGCCTGCGCGCGCTGGCAATGCGCCACTTCGGGCCACCGGAGCGCCCAGCATACCTGGAACAGTTGCGCCCCGAGATGCTCCGGATCGTGAGCACGCTGCTCGATCAGTTGCAGGGCCAGCACCAGCTCGATCTCGTTGAGGACTTCAACTATCAACTGCCCGTGACAGTAATCAGCCGGATTCTGGGCGTCCCATCCGAGGACGAGCCGCAATTCAAGATCTGGGCGTCCGCACTCATCGAAAATCTGGCGGAGCAGGGTCAAGCGGCTCGGCGCCAGGTGGAACAGGCGCAGAGCGACCTGAACCAGTATATGGCCGAGCTGATAGAGCGCCACCGCAAACAGCCGGGAGACGATTTGCTGTCGCTGATGGCAATCGATGCCGGCCACGAAGGAGGCATGACAGATCGCCAGCTTGTCGCAACCGGGGTGTTGCTGCTGATCGCCGGCCACGAAACCACCGTGAATCTCTTGAGCAATGGGATGCTCGCACTGCTGCGGCAGCCGGCTATCCTCGAGCGTCTACGCCGCGCGCCGGAGATGATCCCAGCTGCCGTGGAGGAGATGCTGCGTTATGATGGACCGGTGCAATTCCTCCCCCAACGGACCACGCTAGATGAAATTCGGGTGGCGGGGACAAGCATTCCAAAAGGGGTTTTGCTCACGCTGGCCCTGGCCGCGGGCAACCGTGACCCGTCGCGGTTCCCAGATCCCGACCTTTTCGATCCGGAGCGGCGTGATAACCAGCACTTGGGATTTGGCAGTGGCATTCACAGCTGCTTCGGCGCCCCGCTGGCGCGCATCGAAGCGCAGATCGCCTTCCCCGAGCTGCTCCGGCGGCTAGAGCAGCCTCAGCTGGTCGCGGACCCGCCCCCCTACCGGCCAAGTCCCCTCCTGCGCGGTCCACAGCACCTGCTGATCGACGTCAAGCAGGTGCGGTCGAGCGGGAAGCCGCTGGCAGCGATGGCACAGCGGTAAGCAAGGAAACCGACCATATCCCACGACATCCCTGCCACCACCCACACCACGATCTTGCGGCGGATCTTCGACTACACCAATCGCGCGAACCCGTTCGCACTCCCGATGACGATGGATCGGTCATATGCGGGGCGTCCCCCGAGTGGATAGGCCGCGATTCCCCATCTAGGCCGGGTCGCTCGCGGCTAGGGAGAGTGGCGCAGACCGGTGCGCAACGTCGCAAGCGGGATGCGGATGCGCTCAACGGAGAGCAGCAGGAGGCCCTCAATGGCCGCGTCAACACCTGATTCAGTGCCCGAGAGCAACCGTGATGGGGAGGGAGGCAGCAGACAGCAGCGCGAGCAACGCGAGCACGAGCGACGGCGGGACCCACAAGCCCGACTCAAGGCGTCCACGCTGGACACATTGCCCCGTACATCTACTATGTTGCGCTCGCCGCCGCGATAGGCGGTCTGCTCTTCGGGTATGACACGGGCGTCGTATCCGGCGCTCAGCATTCCTTCGTGCGCGACTTCCATCTCAGCGCCACGCAGCAGGAGCTCGCCGTGAGCGCGGTCCTCGTCGGTGCCTGATCGGTGCGCTCGTGGCTGGTAAGGCTGCCGATTGGCTTGGACGCCGAGTATTCTTGATCGCGATGGGCAGCGTCTTTGGTGCTGGGGCGATCTTGACGGCGCTTGCGCCGTCGTACGTGTGGCTGGTGTTGTTCCGCGTGCTGGTCGGCATAGGTGTGGGTGGCGCGTCGGTCGGTGCCCCCATGTACACGACGGAGCGCGTGCCGGCGCGGGTGCGCGGGCAATTGGTCTTCCTGTTCCAGCTGGCACTCACGTTCGGTATCGTCGTCTCGTACATCATCGACTTCTGGTTCGCGAGCGCAGGCTGGGGCTGGCGCCCGATGTTCGGCGTCGCCGTGCTCCCCGCACTGGTGCTGGTGATCGGCATGTTCTTCCTTACCGACACTCCGCGCTGGTATGCCAGCAAGGGACACTGGGACAAAGCCTACGACGCCATGTTGCAAACGTCAGGCGTTGAGTCTGCATCTCGCGCGGAGGTGCAACGCATCCGCCGCGCCCTAGAGCAGCAGGCGCGGTCGCATCCAGCGGAGCTGCTGCGGCCAGGTCTTCGCGTCGCGCTGCTGGTCGGCGTAGGGTTGGCCATCCTACAGCAGTTCGTCGGCATCAACACGATCATCTACTATGCCCCACTCGTACTGGGCAATACCGGCATCGGGCAGGCCGGCAACTCGCTGCTCGGCGCGCTCATCGTGGGCATCGTGAACTTTCTCACCACGGTCGTCGCGATCTTCCTGGTGGACCGCATCGGCCGGCGCCCGCTCCTGCTCATCAGCAGCACCGGCATGCTCGCGACGCTCGTCGCGACCGGCACCCTCTTCGCGCTAGGCTCGCATACCTACGGCATACTGCTGCTGATCGCGGTGATGCTCTACATCGTCTCCTTCGCCATCGGCTTCGGCCCGTGCTTCTGGTTGCTTAGCTCCGAGATCTTCCCCACCCGGCTGCGCGCCACCGGGGAGAGCGTGTCCGCGTTCTTCAACTGGAGCGCCAACTTCCTGGTGAGCGCAACCTTCCTGACGCTGATTCTAGGCATCGGTCCGACGTACACGTTCTGGCTCTTCGCCTGCTTTGCCATCGTCACCATCGTCTTCACGTACAAGCTGGTGCCCGAGACGAAGCACAAGCCGCTTGAGCAGATCGAGGCCTACTGGCGCAACGGGCGCGATTGGAATGCCGCGGAACAGGCGGCCCGTGGCGAGGATGGGCAGGGCCAGATATGGCCGGCAGCCAGCTGAGCACGTGTGTGAGCCAGGCAGCCCGGTCCTACAGCCCGTTATGAACGTGAAGTCGAGCGCGCGTACACTGGGGTGGTGACGCGCGACGGGTCTACGCGACGACCGGTACACGAAACGAGGTGTACGCGAGACGGCTCTACGCGACACGGGCCTAGCGAGACGGGTCTACGCGAGACGAGGTGCTTCGCGAGACGGGTGTACGCGAGCGCGCGTACACCACCCCGGTCTACGCGCGACGGGTCTACGCGCGACGGGTCTACGCGCGACGGGTCTACGCCCGCAGGGACGACAGTACGGTGTTGCACGCCTGCTCGCAGCGGCGGCACGCCTCCATGCACGTCCGGCAGTGGGCATAGCCGTGCCGCGCGTGCTGCTCGCACTCGTCACCGCACACCTTGCAGGTCAGCGCGCAGGCTTGGAGGTCGGCGCGCACCGTCGGTAGGTCAAAGGCGGTCTGGCGCGAGAGGATCTTGCCAGTCGCCAGGCACACGTCGGCGCAGTCGAGGCAGAGGCGGATACAGCGGATCATCGACTGCACCTGCGGCTCCGCGAGGTCGGCATCGGCGTCGGCGGTGCAGGCCTGGGCGCAGTCGAAGCATGCCCGGATGCATTCCGCGAGCGCGTTCACCTCTATGGATGGCTTGCTGAGGTTCGCTCTTTCCAGCGGCACTGCGTAGGTCATGTGTGATCGTTCCTTCCCTTGAGCACTCTCTCTTGGACACCTGTCCGGTGACTCCGACACCTCTGAGCCCGCAGGAGTCATACCATCGAGGAGCGTCATTCGCCGCGCCGACGCACGCCCTACCTGCTCTGGCCGAGACTGCGGCAGACGCTGGTCTGGTGGCAAGACGATGCGCGGCTTGGTCCACGGAACCGTGAAATTGCGAGCGGAACCACTTCGCAGTATAGTGCAAGCCGTGGGCGCTCCCTTGTTGCTTCCTGACGGCCTCTCGCACACCAACAGCGGATTCGGCAGAGTCGGACGGCGTCGATCTCCTTTGCGCGCTTCCCGAAGTATGCATTCCATGGCGTATCCCGGCTGCCGCGACGTCGTGGGCGGTGCCAGGTTCGGATCGCCCGCTGTGCCTGTTGAAAGCGAGCACGCCGAATGAGTGTCGATGCCAGGCGAGCGCGCATCCTCGCCTGCCTAGGGCCACTGCCGGGCCGCCTTGCCCTCGATGCCGACATCGGCCACCCTCTCGACGAAGGCGATCACGTCCGTGCTCGTGTCACCTATGTCGTCGAGCCGGGCGAACGCGTCTCGGCCTGGCTTCTCACGCCGCGCGGAACGGCCCCGGCGGACGGCTGGCCCGGCGTGCTCGCGATCCATCAACACGCCAACCGATACGAGCTAGGCAAGGTGGAACCGGCGGGGTTGGCCGGTGACCCGCAGTACGCCTACGGCTTGGAGCTCTGCCGGCGCGGCTACGTCGTGCTCTGCCCCGATCTGCTCTGCTTCGAGGAACGGCGACCCGCCCCCGGCGGCGCGATGGACGACGCGGGCAACGAGCGCTTCGAGTTTACCCGGCGCATCCTCGCCGGCTCCTGTTTGCAGGCCAAATACCTGCACGACCTCACCCGCGCGGTGGACCTGCTCGCCTCCATGCCGACGGTCAATGGCGCACGGTTGGGGGCCATCGGCCACTCACTTGGTGGGCTGGAGGCGCTCTGGCTGACCTGGTACGACCCGCGCATCGCCTCCGGCGTCTCGTCCTGCGGCTTCGGCCTGTTGCGCACCCTCCTGCGCGACCGCATCAACCACGGCTTCGCCATGTACGTCCCCGCCCTGCTCGACACCTGCGACCTCGACGCGCTGGTGGGCGACCTCGCGCCGCGCGCCTTCATGCTGACGGCGGGGGAAAGTGATCCGCTCTTCCCCATCGACGGCGTGCGCTCGCTGGCGGAGACGGCGGAGAGCCGCTATGCTGAGGCCGGAGTGCCCGAACGGTTCCGCGCCATCCTCTTCCAAGGAGGACACGGATTCCCCGCCGACGTGCGGGCGGAGGCGTATACCTTTCTCGATCGCTGGCTCGCGTGAGCGTGCTTGCCGCCTTCCTTGCGCGCCCGCTCACCATCCAGCTCGTACGAGCCAGCGCTTCCATCGGGCGCTACTGCCCGACGAGCTCTTGAGCAACAGTCCAGAGCTGCTCCGCGTGGTCAGGGTCCAGCGCATAGGGCATATACCCGGTGAGGGTCGAAATCGCGGGATCATAAGGGGTCCCTCGCTGGCAGTCCTCCAGATAGAGGTCACCGATCCCGCCTAGTTCCGAGGCAACGCTCGCCCATACGGTCGTCGCTGCGCCTTGTTCCGGCGTTTTGAAACCGGGATTGAGGTTCCCCGCGGCATCATAGTATCGCGCGCGCTTTTCCTCCTCGGTCAAATGCCGCTGAAGACCCGTGAGCACGCCGCCTGGATTCACCGCATTGGCGGTCACGCCCCGCTCATCGCCATGTCGGGTCAGCGCGACCGCAAGCAGCGCATCGGCAGTCTTGGATTGCGCGTAGGCTTCCCACTTCTCGTACGGTCGGTGCCGATACTGGATATCCTCGAAATCGACATCCGAGAGGCGGTGCGTGCCAGAGGTGAGCGAAACCACCCTCGCCGGCGCCGCGGACTGCAAGGCAGGCAGCAGAAGCTGCGCGAGGAGATAGTGCCCCAGGAAGTTGGTCCCGAACTGCTGCTCAAAACCATCGGGCGTATAGCCCAGCGGCGTGGCCGCGATAGCGGCATTGTTGACCAGCACATCCAGTCTGCTCCATCGGGCGAAGAAGTGCGCGGCGGCCTGGCGTACAGCGGCGAGTGAGCCCAGATCCAGCGGCAGAAAATGGACCTGGCTCGCCGGGTACTCCGCCTGAAGCGATTGGATGGCCTGCGCTCCCTTGGCCCGATCGCGCGCCGCGACAATGACCTCGGCATCTGCCGAGAGCAGCGCTCGGGCCGCCTCGAATCCGATGCCGGAGCTTGCCCCAGTGATGAGGATCGTTTTTCCGCTCAGATCGTGGCCAGCGACAACTTCGCTCGCCGTCGAATGCGCTCCAAACGATGACTGAGGCATAGCTGGATCCTTCCCCGGCGCCGAGAGCAGAAGCGCGAACGTCTCCCCATCTCAATGTTGCCGTATCGGTCCCATCGCACACCCATCGCTGTCTTCGCCCCGCCCGCGTGACGCCCGGTGGAATGATCCCGCATAAATCCTGCCACGTCACGCCCTCGACAAACCAGCATGCCAGGCCAAGCACGACTCGGCAAGCGCAAAACGGCTGCTCATCCTGCCCCCTATCCTTGTGGTTGAAGACCACGACGCATGGCGCGTGCGGGTAGCGTCGCTTCCACGATTCCCGCCACGCACACGCCATCAACGAGGCAGAATTGCAACGTGCGGGCGAACTCCATCCGCCCGCGACACCCGCTACCGCGCCGTCCCCGCGCGCCGCCCGAGCTGATTCGGCACGTTGATCACCACCACCCCGCGATCCGAGCGCAGCGCGAACTTCAGCCGCAGCGCCGTCTGGTTATGCAGCGGCTCCTCCCACCAGTGCGCCGGCACGAACTCCGGCAACACCACGCTCACCGTCGCATTGGGGTTCGCGTCGCGCAGCGCATCCACGTACGCCTTCAGCGGCGACACCAGCGATCGATACGGCGAGCGGATCACCACCAGTTTCGTGCGACGCTCCAGCAGATCGCGCGCCAGCTCCGGTCGCTGGCCCTTCGCCGCGCCGCCCGCCGCCAACGCGCTCAGCGTCGCCGTACGCCGCTCCACGAACTGCTCCCACGCCGCGCGGAAAGCCGCCTCATCCTCGTCGTCCAGCGCGATGTGGATCGCCGTGACGTGCGGCGTCAGCGACCGCGCATAGGCCAGCGCCTGCAACGCCGGGGGGTTGATATCCGCGATCGGCACCACCATGATGTGCCGCAGATCCTCCGCCTTCAGCGGCGTCAGCACCTGCGTATGCTCGCGCACCGCCGCGTAGTGCCGCGCGATGGCCCTGAAGTTCAGCACGATCAACGGCACCAGCAGCACCACAATCCACGCGCCCCGGTCGAACTTCGTCACAATGATGACGACCGCCACCACCCCCGTCACGCACGCGCCGACCGCGTTGATGATCATCGAGCGGCGCCACCCCGCCGGTGGCGTCTCGCTGGCGCGCGCCAGCCGTCGCCAGCGGAAGACCATCCCCGTCTGCGAGAGCGTGAACGCCGTGAAGACGCCCAGCGCGTAGAGGTTGATCAGCGCCGCAGTGCTGCCCTTGAACGCCACCAACAGCACAATCGAGAGCACGCTCAGCACCGCGATGCCCGTCGTGAAGGCCAGCCGGTCGCCACGGAACGAGAACTGATGCGGCAGGAATCCGTCGCGCGCCAAGATCGACGAGAGCCGCGGGAAGTCCGCGAAGCTCGTATTCGCCGCCAGCACCAAAATCAGCAGCGTCGCGAACTGCACCACGTAATACATGAAGCCGAACGGCCCCACGAAGAGCAGCCCCGCGATCTGCCCCGTCACCGTCGGATTCTGGCTCGCGTACGGGGCGATGCTGAAGCGCCAGGCCAGATACGTCGTGCCGATGTAGAGCGTCACCAGGATCCCGATCATCCATACCAGCGTCCGCGCCGCGTTGTTGGCCTCCGGCGGCTTGAACGCCGGCACGCCGTTCGAGATCGCCTCCACGCCCGTCATCGCCGAACAGCCCGAGGCGAAGGCCGTCAGGATCAGCAGCAGCCCCAGCCGCTGCGGCACCTCCCAGCCCAGGCCGCCCTGGCTCTGCGCCGTGAAGATCGCGTGCGTCACGTGGTCCGGCGTCAGCAGCCCGCCCGGCGAGAAGAGCGCGTGCAGCACCCCCGCCACGATCATGATCAGGAACGCCGAGATAAACAGGTACGTCGGCCCCGCGAAGATCGATCCCGACTCGCGGATGCCGCGCAGGTTCACGATCATGATCACCAGGATGAAGAACACGCCCAGCGGCACGTCGAGCCACGAGAGCGACGGCACCGCCGTCGTCAGCGCGTCCACCCCCGACGAGATGCTCACCGAGACCGTCAGCACGTAATCGATCAGCAGCGCCGCCGCCGCCACCAACCCCGCAAGGTCGCCTAAATTGTCTCGCGCGACGATGTACGACCCGCCGCCGTGCGGATACGCGTGGATCGTCTGGAAGTACGACGTGCCCACCACGATCATCAGCAGCACGATGCACGCGGCCAGCACCAGATTGATCTGCAACGCGCCCGAGCCCGCCACGATCAGCACGCCGAGCGACGCCTCCGTGGCGTATGCGACCGACGAAATGGCGTCCGACGAGAGCACCGCCAGCGCCTTCACCTTCGTCAGCCGCTCGTTGACCTGCAGCTCCGTCGCCAGCCGGTTGCCGATCAGCACCTGCTTCGCACGCTGCAACGCCCGGCCCACCGGCGATCGCGCCGCCAGCGTCGCCTCCGTCGCCTGCACCGCATCATCGCCGAGCCGGCGAAACTCGCGCGACGTCGGCAGCTCGCGCCGTATGTAGTCGCTACCCAGCGTGCTGCCCTTCACCGCCACGCGCCGCTCGAACCCCGGCAGCTGCACACGATCGCCCGTCGGCGCGACCGACCTGGGTGGAGCCGCCGCGGGCGCGGCATCCTCCACCAACAGCGAGCCGCCCTGCCCCCAGCGCAGCGTCTGCACCGCGGCCGACCCATCGTCTTGCGCAAGCTCGCGGCCGCCGCCCTCTCCCGGCGTCCCAACACTCGCGCCGCCGTCTCGCGCCCTATGCCTCTGTCGCCCCGCGGCGTCGTTGCGGTCTTTACCGGAATCAGCTTGCACGAAACTGCGCCTCGATACCTCTAACGTCCACGAATAGCGGGTTTTCGCTCGACCTCTAGGCGGGCTTGAGCACCATCTGGCGCTAGCATGTCGCGCTCCAAACGGGCATCAGACGCCGCGAACCAGCGCAGCGCCCACACAACCAGCGCAGCAACGCCACCCGCCGGCGCGCTGGCCCAGCGCGGCAGCGCCCGCCGCCACCCCATGCGTCAAGCCGCACGCTCGAGTCGTGCGGCGCTCTCGAAGGACGCGATCTGCTGGGGCGACGCCGGCACCAAACGATTCCCCCGCGGCACCCAGTCGATGACGGCATGCTCGCCGAAGGCCGCCTCGACGTCGAATTCTTCGCCCGCGTTGCCGTCCGACACAGCGAGATCAAGCGCGCATGGTGCCCGCTCTCGCGACATCGCAACGCGTCCTACGATCACTCACACTGAGGGTACAGCGGATCTGGCCGCCACACATAAAGATTGCATAAAGATTCCGCGGATCGGCGCACAGCCGCCCCACCGAGATCGTCAATTCGCACCCGTCACTCCGACAGCACCCGCGCCTCCGCCGTCCCCTCGATCAGCACGAGATCGTGGGTCGGGCTGTTGCCCGGCGGACCTTCCCCGTTACTCGCAGGTTGCGGCCAGTCACGCTGACGGCGAGCGTCGCCAGCAGCAGACGCTCGCCACCCCACAGGAACGAAGGCGGCACGCGGTGGGGGACGCCGCTCACCACGCCCGCCGTCGCCACCCAGGCGTCGACCTCGCGCTCGAAGCGGTGCAGCGTGCCCAGCGTGCGTTGCCGCAGGGTGCGGGCGGACATGCTCATGAGGGAAAGCTCCCTGAAATGCGGCCCACTGGGCCGACAACGATCCTCCAAGGCCGCTACAGCGACGAAAGCGCGGCCACCGTGCGCTCTCAGGCCCACACGACAGCCGCGCCTCGTACTCGTTCACGCCCCCTTCCCCGTGGCTAGGGGCGACGCCGTCCGAGAAAAGCCTAAACCTCCATCAGAGGCCGAGAAACACGGGCAGACGACGGAGTATCCTCGGAACGCCCGCTCACCAGTCCAGCTTCGTCAACTGGATCAAGTTGCCGCAGGTGTCGTCCACCAAGGCGATGGTTGAGCCGGTCACCTTGGTGGGCGGCGTGGTGAAGTTCGCGCCAAGGCCCTGCATGCGGTCATACTCCGCCTGCACGTCGTCCACGTAGAACATGGCCGCGGACTGGCCCTGTTGAAACTTGGCCTGCTGATAAGCCTTGGCCGCCGGGTCGCTGTTCAGCGCGAGTTGCAGCTCCGTCCCGCCTGGCTCCTCCGGCGACACAACAGTCAGCCAGCGATACGGCCCGTTCGTCACGTCGGTCTTCTTCGCGAAACCGAGCACCTCGGTGTAGAACCGCAGGGCTTTGTCCTGGTCGTCGACGTACACGCTGGTGAGTTTGATCTTCACTGGATGTCTCCTCTTGTCACAGGTGAGCGCCCTTGGCGCGTCACGAGCATGACGGAAATGGTGTCCCCAATCCACATGCGCCCCCAGAGAGGACACACCGTGGCCTACACACGCGCTCCAAGACTACCACCGGGAACCTGGTCCAACCAACCGTCCCATCTCACCCGCCGGCTGCGGCGGCGAGTCACCGCCGAGCATACTCACGGTCACGTGCACTGGCATGCTTGTCTCCATTCTCCGTTGCGTTGCACATTCCAGCCAGTTTGTCGACGTGACGAAACGTACCCGCAACGTGTGATCCCCCGATGCGGAGGATCCCGCTCTCGCTCCACGTTACGCGCGCTATCCACCCAACGTGCCACCTAGCGGCCCACCGACGTGTTCGGCGGACGCCGATTGGCGGTCACACTGGCGGGGTTTCGCTCGTCACACCTATGACGGAACGAAACGAAGGAATGTGACCGAAAGTATGTGACCAGCAACCCTGAAGGATCATCGATGAAAGAAGGGGACCCGATGGACGAGCACGAATGGCTCGCGGTGCAGTTCGAAGCCAACCGCGGCCACCTGCGCGCGGTCGCCTACCGCATGCTCGGCTCGCTCCCCGAGGCCGACGACGCCGTGCAAGAAGCCTGGCTGCGCCTCAGCCACACCGACGCCACCGCTCTGCAGAACCTCGGCGGCTGGCTGACGACGACCGTCGCCCGCGTCTGCCTGGATCAACTCCGCGCCCGCCGCACCCGCCGCGAAGATGCACTGGCCGGTGACGAAACCGGTCCGCTCGCCACGCTCCAGGGCGGCGTCAACCCCGAAGATCAGGCATTGCTGGCGGACTCGGTCGGCCTCGCGCTCCTCGTGGTCCTCGAAACGCTGAACCCCGCCGAGCGCCTCGCCTTCGTGCTGCACGACCTCTTCGACGTCCCGTTCGACGAGATCGCCCCCATCGTCGGGCGCACCCCCACCGCCGCTCGCCAGCTCGCCAGCCGCGCGCGCCGCCGCGTGCGTGGCACAGCCACCCCCGAGGACGCCGACCTCACCCGCCATCGCGCGATAGTGGATGCTTTCTTCGCCGCCTCGCGTGCCGGCGATTTCGACACCCTGCTCGCCCTGCTCGATCCGGACGTCGTGCTGCGAGCGGACGCCACCATCCCCGCCGCGGGCGCATTGAGCGACGCGCGCGGCGCGGCGGCCGTCGCCCGGCAACTCATGGGACGCGCCCGCGGCGTCCGACCCGCGCTCATCGACGGCCACCCCGGCGCCGTCTGGGCCCCGGGAGGGCAGCCTCAGGGTGCCTTCACCTTCTCCATCCGCGACGGCAGGATCATCGCCATCGATATCCTCGTCGACCCCGCGCGCCTCGCCGCGCTTGATATCGTCATCCAGGGCAGCTGACAGGCACACCCGCCAAGCCCCATTCGCATCACCCCGACTTGACACACGCGATAGTTTAGTCATAAACTGTTACCGTGATTGCCACCCATCCGGAAGGAGAATCTCACATGGCTCTGCAGCTCAGCGGCCTGCACCACATCACCGCCGTCACCGGCGACGCCCCGCGCAACGTCGCCTTCTACACCCAGGTACTCGGCATGCGCCTCGTCAAGAAAACCGTCAATCAGGACGACGTCTCCGCGTACCACCTCTTCTATGGCGACTCCCTCGGCCACGCCGGCACCGAGCTCACCTTCTTCGACTGGCCCGACGCCGGGTCCAACCGCGCCGGCACCGGCACCATCGCCGCCATCGCCCTCCGCGCGCCCTCCGCCGCCTCGCTCACCCGCTGGGCGCAGCGCCTCGACGCGCACGGCGTCTCTCACGACGCCATCGAGGAGCGCGCGGGTCGCGCCACCCTCGCTTTCGCCGATCCCGAGGGGCAGCACCTCGAGCTGGTCGCCCCCGCGCCCGGCGAAGAGTCCGCCCCCGGCGGCGAGCCGTGGGCCGGCAGCCCCATCCCAGCCGAGGATCAGATCCGCGGCCTCCACGCCGTCCGCCTCAACGTCGCGCGCCTCGAGCCGACCGTCCGCGTCCTCACCGAGGCGATGGGGTTCCGCCCCGCCGGCCACTACGAGTTGGCGGACGAGGCTGGAACGACGCGGACCGTCCATATCTTCCACACCGGCGCGGGCGGCCTCGGCACCGAGGTGCAGGTCGTCGAGCGCCCCGACCTCACGCGTGGCCGCGTCGGCATCGGCGGCGTCCATCACGTCGCCTTCCGCACCCCCGACGACGCGCAGCAGCTCGACTGGCGCGCGCGCATCGTGGACTCCGGCCTGGCGCCGACGCCCGTGATCGACCGCTTCTATTTCCACTCCGTCTACTTCCGCGAGCCGGGCGGCGTCCTCTTCGAGATCGCCACCGACGGACCCGGCTTCGCCACCGACGAAGACCCCGCCCACCTCGGCGAAAAACTCGCGCTGCCGCCCTTCCTCGAGCCGTACCGCGCCGAGATCGAGGCCAACCTCCGCCCCATCACGCCCGTCGCCGCCTAACCGCACGAAATCCCGTCCGCCCGCGCATCACCGCGTGGGCGGACTTCAGCTCTATTCCTTTTTCTGTCGGACACCGGCACACGCGCTCCCCCCTCGCCCCCCAGGGTTCCCCACTAGGGCTTGGCCGGGGGTGAGGTTCTCTCCCCACCCACCGTTACCACCACCCGTCCCCGCGAGTGTTGCTAGATGGGAGCGCTTCGCGGAGGCGCGCCAGGAAGAAGGAGCAGCCGGATCATGGCAACGGCGCGAGTGACCATAGCGTGGCACACCGGCGGCGCGTTCTCCTGGCGCTGGGCCAGGCGCCTCCTGGCGCTTGCGCACGACGAGCGAGACATCTCCGAAATCGGCGAGCCACACGAGCGCGACGCCCGCTCTAGCGCCACTCGCGCCATGCGGGATGATCCGGGCCAATTCGAGGCATTCTTCCACGAGTACGAAGGCCGCGTCTTCGGCTACCTCCTGCGCATGACCGGCAACGAACAGGCCGCCCACGACCTCAGCCAAGAAACCTTCGTTCGCGCCTGGCAGCACTTCGACCGCATCGCCGCGTATGACTCCCCCATCGGCTGGCTGCTGCGCGTCGCCACCAACCTCGCCCTCACCGCGCGCCGCCGTAATGGCTCGCCCGTCGCCCTCCCCGAAGGAGACGACGAACCCTCCGGCGGCGATCCCGCCCAGCGCATCGCCGAGGTGGACGCCGTGCAGCGCGCCCTACTAGCGCTCGCGCCGAAGCAGCGGGCGGCGCTCGTGCTGCGCGAGGTCTACGGCCTCACCTGCGAGGAGGTCGGCCAGGCGCTGGGCGTCTCGCGCGACGCCGCCAAGATGCTCCTCCTGCGCGGGCGCCAGCGATTCCGCGCCCGCTACGAGGGCGACCAGGGTGCAGAGGGAGGCCGCCGATGAGCGCAGAGCTGCAATCGCGTTGCGCGCAGAGCGTCAGTGATGAAACACTTTCGGCGCTCCGCGATGACCTCCTCCCTCCCGACGAGGCCGAGCGCCTCCGGGTTCACGCCGCCGCCTGCGTCGCCTGTCGCCACCGTCTCGACGGCTTCGCGCGCGTCGGCGCCGCGCTGCGCGGCCAGCGCCTCGCCGGACCCTCCGCGCGCCTCTGGGACGACGTGCAAGCCGCCATCACGGCGGGCGAGCATTCGCAGCCACGCCTCGCCTCGGTGTGGCTGCCATCCGCAAAATCGTCTCGCCCAGCCTGGAGAGGCCTGGGCGCGCTCGCGGCGGCGCTGCTGATCGCCCTCCTTTTCAGCCTCGTGCTGCGCAGCGCTCTGGTCGGGCATGGCGGCAACATCACCCATATCCAGCCGACGGCGACTGGCCCCGCGACATGGGGACCGCTCGAGACGATCACGCCGGTGCCAACGGTGCAAGTGGAACCGCCAATCGCCGGTACGCCACCCGATTGGCATGAGTACACGCTGCCGGCAGGCTTCCAACTCTTCTTCCCCGTCGCGGTGCTCTCAGTAGCGCCCAGTGACGGCGACACGGCCTACATGTGCCAGGGGGGCGAGCCCGCCACAATGCTCGTAACCCACGATCGCGGGGCAGACTGGGCGCGCGTGAGCGACGTCGCATCCGGCACCACCTGCAGCTCGTTGACGGTGGATAATACCAACCCGAACATTCTCGTCAGCGGCTCGTTTCTGAGCGTGGATGGTGGCGCATCGTGGCAGCCCCTGCCCACGAGCTCACAGATAGACACCATTGCGGCGTTGGCATGGTCGGGCAGAGGCGCGGCCTACGCGATGATAGGGACTCAGGACGCCGCCGGTGAAACGCTTCACATCGCGATGAGCGAGGACGGTCTGAATACGTGGCACACCATTGACGGCGGCATCGCCATCGGCGCCGGTACGGGCGACGAACTTCGGAGGTTCTGGGCAAACCCGACCAACGGCCATCTCCTCGTAGCGACGCTCTCCGCCTTCTGGCAAAGCAACGACGGAGGCCAGACCTGGACTCGCATCACACTGCCAGGGACCGATGCGGACGGCTACGTCGTCCAGCAACCTTCGGGCAGCGGCGACTGGCACATCTGCTCTCCGTTCGACTGCACGGCAGATGGTGGACGGACGTGGATGTCGCTCCCCAAGTTCTTACCCGTTACCGCCGACGGAGGCGGCGGCGCCGAGTTCGCCTTGGCGATTGCGTCGGATGGTTCGCTCCTCGTCTACGGCAGCGGCCCCACGCCGGGCGCGTTCACCATCTATAAGCTGCCCGCTGGCGGCTCGCGATGGCGGGATATTGGGGCCATCCCAGCTCCGCCGTCTGCCCCTGGGTATGGTGTGCTCTACGAGCCGGAGCTGGGGACGAACGGCGTGCTCTGGTCGCTCCCACCGGGGGGTAAAGGCGCCTTCAGCACCTATTACTCCGCGGCCTTACCAGCGGTCAACTGATGCTGGTTCAAGGCGATCGGGCCGAGTCACCCGTAGCCCGATCGCCTACCCTGCCACTTGCATCCACCCTCGCCACATGCTATACTTCCGTCAGAACAAATATTCACATCGTCACCCGTAGCGCGTCTCCCTCCTCTCCCCTCTGTGACTGCTGCGTCCTCCGCGATCTCCGCGTTGCATCCTCCGCCTCATTCCGCCTTCCTACCCCAACCCCCCACAAACCCCGAATTTCCCGCCGAAACGCCCCGATAAAAGTGCAAAAGCGGAAGAAAGCGGAAATCGGCCCACTCCCCGATCACGCCAACCCTGAATTCAAGGGACTCCTCCCCTTCGCCACCCGGATGATATGCTGGTCACAAGGCACTTCCTCCCCCGAACACACGCCATTCTCAGCCATGCAGGAGGCCGCACATGCGAGCATTAGCGCAGACGGCGTCGGGCTTGCGGCTCGAACGCGATCTTCCGCCCCCGGCCCCCACGCCGGGCGAGGCGTTGATCCGCGTCACCGTGGCCGGCATCTGCAACACCGACGTCGAGATCGTCCGCGGCTACCTCAATTTCCGGGGCATCCTCGGCCACGAATTCGTCGGCACCGTCGAGCAGGTCTACGGTGACGCGGCGCGCGCCCAGGCGGGCCACCTCGTCGGCAAGCGCGTCGTCGGCGAGATCAACGTCGCCTGCCACCGCGCCGACTGTCCCGCCTGCTCTGCCGGCATGCCCACCCACTGCCCCACCCGCACCACCCTCGGCATCGTCAACCGCAGCGGCGCCTTCGCCGACTACGTCACCCTGCCCGTCGAGAACCTGCACCCCGTCCCGGACGAGGCCACCGACGAAGAAGCCGTCTTCGTCGAGCCGCTCGCCGCCAACTTCGAGATCGCCGAGCAGGTCCACCTCCGCCCGACCGATCGCGTCCTCGTGCTGGGCGACGGCAAGATGGGCCAGCTCGCCGCGCGGGTCCTCGCCCTCACCGGCTGCGCCGTCACCGTCGTCGGCAAGCACGCCGACAAACTCGCCCTCGCCGCCCGCGCAGGCGCGCACACCCTCCTGCTCGACCCCGCCGCAGACCTCACCCTCACCGACGCCCAGCGCGTCGACGTCGTCATCGAGTGCACCGGCTCCGCCAGCGGGCTCGCCCTCGCCCTGCGCCTCGTGCGCCCGCGCGGCACGGTGATCCTCAAGAGCACCGTCGCCGACAAGAGCACCATCGATCTCGCCCCCATCGTCATCGACGAGATCCGCGTGCAAGGCTCGCGCTGCGGCCCCTTCGACCCTGCCCTGCGCGCGCTGCAGACCAAGCGCGTCGACGTCACCCCGCTCATCACCGCCAGCTATCCCCTCGACGACGGCCTCACCGCCTTCGAGCACGCGCAACGCCCCGACGCGCTCAAGGTGCTGCTGCGCATGTAGCGAGGTGAGCTGGTCGACGCCCCCCGGCTCATGACGCGTCGCGCAGCCTCGACGGCACAGGTCGGTTGGTTCAGCACGCGAGTCGCCGTGGCCCTACGCACTTGTACAATCCGAGACGGACCCTGCGGCACGCGTGAGCCAGCGCGGGTGTTCTTCGCCACCGCGGGCGCCTCGGCGCGGCCGCCGCAGCGGGCTGGAGACTGCGGCGGTGCCGCGACCCGCCCCAACAGCCGAGACGGATTCCAGCTCATCCGTGCTGGCCCGACCCATGCAGCGCAATGATCGGCCGGCGCAAGTGCCGGCCACCGGTCGCGACAAGGCAACTCCGCCGCGCAGAAGGAGGATTCCGCGCTATGGACGAATTGATCAAACAGGTCACGCAGCGGACCGGCATCAGCAACGATCAGGCACAAACGGCGGTCCAAACGGTGGTCGGCTTCCTCAAAGGCCGGCTGCCCGGCCCCATCGGCTCGCAGCTCGATAGCGTCCTCGGCGGCCAGAGCGCCGGCGGCATGGGCGGCCAGCCGCAACAGTCGATGGACAGCCTCGGCGGCATGTTTGGAGGCGTCAACCAGCCAAATCCGGGTAGCTAGTCCAGAGTCCCGCCCCATTCGCAGGAGCGCCGCGACCAGCCCTCACGCGCGGAGGATCACCCCCCGCCGACCGAGGCGGTAGCGGCGTCCCTTCCAGACGATGGTGCGGCGAAAGAAGCCCGCCCCGAAGAGCAGCGGCACGCCGGCCAGCTCATAGGCCACGGCATAGACCGCCAGCGGCAGCGGCGGCATGCGATAAACCCGCACGTTGAGCAGCGCAGCCGTCACGATGCGTACGATGACGGCGACGCCGAGCACGGCCAGACTCACCGCCCACTGGTGCGACGGCGTAAACAGCCCGACGATCAGCGCGACGGCGGACCAGAAGACGGGGTGCCAGGTCAGCAGGATGCCGAGGTACGCGCCGAGCCCCTCCGCGCGCAGCATCGCAAGCCACCTGGCGACGTGCGCCGCGCCACCGCCCAGATCCAGCTCCTCGAAAGCGACCGAGACGGTGAATGGCGCGAGCACGCAACGCAGGTTCCGCGCGGCGACGGCCCTGCCGATGGCGGCATCGTCGCTGACCACTCGCGTGAACTGGTCGAAGCCGCCGATCGCCTCCACCGTCGAGCGGCGGATCAGCCAGAGCCCGCCGATGATCGCTTTCTGGGGTCGCCGCAGGGCCAGCGCCCCGAAGTTGGCGAGGAAATAGTAGTCGCTGTACAGCGCGACGAGCGACCCACCCGCCGTTCCCGCCCCCGTCAGGCTGCTATACCCGGCCAGGAAGTAGACGATGCCCGCGCCCGGCTGGGCCAGATAGCTCAGGCCGACGGCCAGTGTCGTCGGCGAGACCAGCACGTCGGCGTCCATCGAGCCAAGCACGGCGTAGCGGGCCTCGCGCGCGGCGGCGGCGAGATTGTGCTGCTTGCCCATCCGCGCGCCGGCGGGTCCGCTAAAGACGATGCGGATGTCGCACTCGGGGTGCATCGCCTTGACACGCTGGCCCAGCGAATACGCCGGATCATCCACGGACTCCATCGCGAAGAGGTACTCGATCGTCCCGCGAAATTGCGACTCGACGAGCGCGTTGAGGTTGGCCTCGGTCGAGTCGTCCACGCCCTTGATCGGGACGATCACCGAGAGCGACGCGGCGGTCGGCGGGACGAAGCTGACGCCCCCCAGCGGGCGCACGCGCCGCACCAGCGTGGCGCAGGCGCCGACCGCGCCGACGATGCCGACCGCGGCGATCACCACGAGCAGCCAGTAGACGATCAGCAATGCCACGGCGGACCTCCAACTGGGGCACGTTCGACGGTATGCAGCTCGCGGCACTGAAGCGCCAGCGTAGAGATGCTGAGGCGGTGAAGCCCCGGACCTTCCAGCGACTCACTTCGGCTTCGTGCGACGATGCGCTCATGGGTAGTATCGCATACCGGCGTACAACTGCTCAGCGGGAGGTGAAGAGGCGCTGGGCGAAGGTGGCACCAGGGCCGTGCTCAAGAGCACGAATGCCCGGTGGCGTCAGTCTTCGCCGATGCGCAGGGCGCGACCGAGGCCGATGCGCGCGGCGGCGCGCGCGGCAATCAGCAGGCCAAGGGCGAAGGCGAGGACGAGCCCGGCGTAGAAGAGGGCTAGGGCGGCGGGCTGGAAGACGAGCAGGAACGGCGGGACGCGCTCCAGCGTGGGGTCGAGTGCCGCCGTGCTGAATTGCAAGAACGGCAGCGTCGCGGTGGAGAGCGCGAAGCCGAGCGCCGTCCCGAAGAGCAGGCCGAAGAGGTAGACGGCGACCTGCTGGCCCAGCAGCATGCGCAACATCTGGCCGCGATTCATGCCGAGGGTGCGCAGGATGGCGAATTGGGTCGTGCGCGCCCGCGCGGCGACGCTGGACTGTACGACGCCGCCGATCACGGCGAGCAGCGCGGCGAGCAGGGCGCCGGTCAGCAGGATGCCCGCCATGCCGGAGGTCAGGGGGTTCTGCTGCGCCTGCTGCTCCAGCGCGCGGCGATCCAGCGTGAACTCGACGCTGAGGGACGACTGGTTGAGCGCCTGGGCGCGCAGCAGATCGTCGCGCGCGTTGCCGTTGGTGCGCAGCCAGATCTGGTTCGGGCCGCTGTAGGGGGCGAACTCGTTGCCGAGATTCGGATCGTGGAGCATCGAAGAGTAGTCGGTCAGGTCGGTGACGACGAGGGACGTGTAGGTCGGATCGGCGGCGCTGGGGAAGTAGTTGATGATGGCGCCGACGACGAAGGTGACGGGCGTGGTGTTGTTCTCGCGCGGGTCGAGCTTGAAGGTGTCACCCACACTGAGGAAGTTGGCGCTGGCGAAGCGCGTGTCGACCAGCGCCCAGAGCGGGTGCGACGCCTCGCCAGCCTGGTCGCCCTGGCGGTGGGCGCGCATCTGCGTCAGGAGGGCGTTCAGCGACTGCGAGGCATAGTCGCCGCGCCAGTAGGCGACCTGGGCGAAGGTGGCGGGGTCCACGGCGTACACGCGCGTGGAGGCGATGCCGCTGCCGGGCAGGCTCGCGGCGCTGTCGTAGACGCCTGTGGCGGCGGTGACGCCGGGATACGCGCGGATGGTGGGCAGTTGCTGCGCGGTGTTGCCGGCGGCGTTGAGGTCGGGGAGCTGCAGCAGCTGGTCGGCGCCGGCGAGGAAGGCGGCGCGGTCGGCGCTGGCCCGCGCCAGCGAGCTTTGGAAGGTCAGCGCGAAGAAGCCGATGCCGACGGAGAGCAGCAGTAGCAACGTCAACCGTGCGAAGAGCGACGACCCGCGCGACACCTGGGCGAAGGCCAGCAGCCCCGTGGCGCCGCGCCCACGAGCGGCGATTCGTGCGCCGAGCGACATCGCCAGCGGGAAGACGCGCAGGGCGATCAGCGCGCCCGCCAGCAGCAGCAGCGCCGGGGCGGCGAGCTGGAGCAGATCCGGCCCGGTCTCTTTCTGGCCAAGCTGCGACCGCACGTCGAGGCCGCCGAACTGCCCGAGCTCGAGGTAGCCGGCGATGCAGAGCATGGCGAGGCCGAGATCGAGGTAGTAGCGCCGCCAGAACGACGTGGCGCTCTCGCGGCCCTGCCCGCGGCGGAACGCCAGCACGTCGAGCCGGGTGGCCTGCCAGGCGGCGGCGAGCAGCGCGGCCTCGGCGAGCGCCGCGCCGAGCAGGGCGGGCACGATCACCTGGCGCGGCGAGATCAGCCCGGCGAGGTAGCTGGGGCCGAGACCGTTGGCGAGCGAGGCGGCGGCGGGCACGAAGACGCGCACGATGGCCAGGCTGACGAAGACGGCCAGGAAGGGCCCCGCGACGGCGGCGATGACGGCCAGCGCGACGCTCTGCACGGCGACGTTGGAGAGCAGCTGCGGCACGCTGGCGCCGCGGCTCTTGAGGGTGGCGATCTCGCCGGCCTGTCCCTCCACGAGCAGGCCGCCGATCACGGCGATGAAGAGCAGCGCGAGGCCGACCACCAGCGCGACCACCACGTAGAGCGGTTGGGCGAGGAGGCCCACCTCGCGAACAAGCCCGGCAAGCTTGGTGTCGAGCTGGGTGGTGAGCAGGCCGCCGCGGCCCTGCAGCAGCGCCGTATCTGCCGCGTGCCGGTAGCCCTGGACGGACGCGACGACTGCGGCGAGGTTGGCGGTGGAGATGGCGGTGGGCTGGGTGAAATAGAGGTAGTGGCGCGTGACGCCGTAGAACGCCGTGACGCTGCCCGTTGGCGGATTCGGCGGCAGCGCGAAGGCGGCCTGGAAGTCGCCGGGGGAGAGCAGCAGCGGGTAGGTCGGCGCGGGTCCGCCGATGCCCGCCGAGGGCTCGACGTCGAAGGTGCGCAGGTTCCAGAAGGGGTCGTTGGCGTCCTTGGGCTGCCAGACGCCGACGACCTTGAGCGGGATGCCGGAGTCGCCGATCGTCATCGCATCCCCGACGGCGAGGCCGAGCTGCGGCGTCACCATGATCTCATAGGGCTGGCCCGCGGCGGCCACCTGCGGCACGCGCCCGGAGAGGATCTGCATGTGGGGCAGCGCGGCGGTGTAGTCGAAGGTCATCGGCCGGGCGCGGGTGCCGGCCAGCAACGGCGGATTGGCGACGCCCAGGCGCGACTGGCCGTTGACGGAGGCGACGGGCAGGCTGGCGCTCAGCTCGTCGTAGCTCCATCCGGTGGGCGCGAAAGTGCCGAGATAGTGCTGGGCCAACGCGGAGGCGCGAGTATCAGCCAGGGAGATGGCGGCGGCGGTGTAGGGTTGAAACGAGACCTGGACCTCGAAGTTGGTCTCGACCGGGGCGCTGGTGGCGAGGATGTGCTGCAGCTCGACGTTGGGGACCAGCGTGGTGTAGAGCGGCACGGTGCAGATCAGGACGATGGCGACGAGCATGCCGAGCCCGAGCGCCAACAGCAGGCTCCAGCCGCGCAGCGCGCGCCGCAGGCCCAGTCGCAGCGATGCCAGCGGGGAGGGGCGGCCTTCGCGCCAGAGCGTCTCCGTGGCGGTGGTCACGGCTGGCTCGGTCGTCATGCGGAAAATCCTTCGAGTGGGATGGGAGGTCGGGAGTAGAGCGCCGGCAGCGGGATACGGGGCGCTTCACATACCCTACACGAACGGGGCGCCTGTATTCTACACGCGCGCGGCTACCCTGTCATGCCACCTCACGACGGGTGGTTACCGCTAGAGACCTCGCGGGATCGGGCCGTGCCGCTGCATTATCGGCGTATCAGTAATGGGCCAACAATGCCCAATAATTGTTGTACTCCTCGTGCGTACCGACCCAGATCCAGGTGACGGTGTCGCCTTCGAGGATGCCAAGGGCGCGATAGTGTGCGCCGACGCGTGCAGAGTAGACAGAACCAGAGTGTGGAAGAAGCCTTCGCATGACCACCCCTTGCAGACCGCGTAGCGAAAGCGATGAGCGCGCGATATACTGCGCGCGGATGGAGATACGGCATCCATCCATGTAGCTGCGGGGCGATCCCGAAGAGGACATGACAGTACAGGTTGACGCGTCGGAGTCAGTTGAGGAGTTTGTCGAAGCGCTCTTAGTACACGATGCATTCAAGAGGAATGCCGCCGCGAAGAAATTGCGCGAGCGTGGTGAACCAGGGAAGACTCTCCCATCAAAGGAGTTACTGCGGGTTTTGGAGCGCGACGATAGCAGGATGCGACGGATGGCGGCACACCTGCTTGAAGAACTGGGGGAACCGCCCTCCTTTTTGACGCATCGCGCCCCTCGCGGGGCATGGCGTCTCCCACACGAGTTGGAAAGTGCTATCGTCGATGCGCTATGCCAGGCGGTCGAGCGTGAAGATCGGCTCCGAGTGGTGCCGATGCGCGCGCTTCTGCGGCACCGATCGGCAACATCCGACGCGTGGTGGAGATCGTTCCTTTACGATCCCAACGTAGATGTGCGTCGCGTCGCAGTCGAGGCGCTTGAGAACGACCTAACGCCCGATGAGGCCCAGATGGTGCTCAGTGATCCCGAGATCGGCTATGGTGCAGAGCTTGCCGCGAAGATGATGGATCGCGCCACGCTCATCGAGGCGGCGAGCAATCTGCTCAGAGTGGAAGACCCTGGTCTACGTCGCAATGCGGTGTGGGCATTGGCAGCGCTCAACGAGGCCGCGCCGGACGAATTGGTATTGGCGGCCCTCGGCGACACCGATGCCGAAATCCGCTGCATGGTCCTGAGCCTACTCGTGCCCCTGAGCAAAAACATGCCGCGCGCCGCGACTCTTGCCCTCCTGGAAGACGAAGATGGTAGTACAAGGCTTGAGGCGGCTAGAGCATTGTCCAGGCGTGGCGAGCAGGCCGGTCTAGCCGTATTCCGCTCGCGGATGCACGCGGATGACGAATTCGAGCGCGAGAACGCACTAACCTTCCTCCTATCGGGCTACGATGCCAAGGTCGCGGGCCGAGGGGTTGCGCGCTACCTGCAAGAAGACCTCCTCTCGCTTTTGTGCGATGAATACTGGCCCGCGTCTTTGCAGGCGGCGGAACTTCTCGGCTTGCTCGGCGCGGATGCTCCGATAGAGGCCATCGTTACGCTCCTGCGCGAAGATGACGCGGCTACCAAACAGGGTGCGCTCATGGCACTGAAGGAGATAGGCGATCGCTCGCCGATCAACTCCGAACTCGTAGGGCTGATCTTGCCGCTCATCGCCCATGAGGATGCCGAAATACGGCGCGCGGCAGCGGCGGCATTGGAGCAATTCGGGAATCGTGTCCCCGCCGAGGCGTTCCCTCGGCTGCCAGCCAGGCGAGGAACTCCCTGCGACTCCGGCGTGCTCGACGATCGCGTCCCGCTCCAGCCCACCGCCGAACAGGAGCGGGAGCTTGAGCACGTCCTGGGGCGGTGTCGCAGGCTCGACAACACGGCCCTTGCGCAACGCATAACCGCGTACCGTCGCTGTGGCGTCACCCTCACGGGCTCTCAGCAGCACGCCGAGCTACCCCACCTGAAGGCGGCGTTCCCGGAGTATGCCGCCATCCATAGCCAGGTCGTGCAGGAGGTCTTGGCGCGGCTGGACAAGACCTAGCAAGCCTTCTTCCGGCGCATCCGGGAAGGCCAGACACCCAGCTTCCCGCGCTCTCAGGGCCGCTACCGCTACCGCTACCACTCCTTCACCGACAAGCAATATGGGAATGGCGCACGCCTCGCTACTGGCTTTTTGGTCCTCAGCAAGATCGGGCGCGTGGCGGTGCGCTGGTCCCGTCCCGCTGAAGGCCCGATCAAGACCGTCACCGTGAGCCGTGCGGTAGATGGCTGGTATGCCGTGCTGCTCCTGTGCCGCGGTGCCCACACTGCCGCTGCCACTCACCGGACGCGAGACCGGCATCGAGGTCGGGCTGCAGGTGGTTCCTCAGCACGGCGGATGGGCAGATCGTGGAGAACCCCCGCCACGACCGGCGCGGCGAGAAGAAGCTGCAGAAGGCGCCGCGGCGCGTCTCCCGTCGCAAGCAGGCAGAAAGGCAGCAGCGCCGCCGCAAGGCGGTGGGCTGGCTCGGCAAGGCCCATCAGACGGTGCAGCGCCAACGGGCCGATTTCCACCACAAGACGGCGCTCGCGCTGCTGCGGCAGTACGACACCCTCTCTCTCGAAGACGTGCGAGTCGCCAATATGGTGCGGAACCACCACCTCGCCAAAAGCAGCTCTGGATGCTGGCTGGGCGGTGTTCCGTGCCATCCTCGAAGCCACGGCAGCCTGCGCCGGGCGGTTGGGTGGTGGCAGTCCCCTCGCACGACACCAGCCAGGATTGGAGTGGCGGTGGCGCGCGCGTGCCCAAGAGCTTGAGCGTGCGCTCCCATGCCTGCACCAGCTGCGGCCGCGTGCTCGATAGGGACGAGCACGCGGCCAGGAACATCCACATGGGCCGGGCAGGCCCTTCGGGAAGTCGTGGCGTTGGCTGCGGCGCTGAACAATGCCCTATCTGGAGGACGACTTCACCGAGGTAGCGCGGGCGGTCGCGCGGCTGGGACGGCAAGAGGGCATCGATGCGCTGGTCCGGTCTCTGCGGACGGTGATGAGCTGGCAGGCAGCGGTGGCGTTAGGCTTCGTCGGTGGCCGTGCTCCCATCCAGCCGTTGCTAGAGGCGCTTGGCACGGGTATACCTGTCTCTACGCCGACTGAAGCGATGGCGTCACTGCTCGCGACGCATCCCGAAGCGCTGCCGGAGATCGCCGCAAAACTGATCGAGACACTACGCGGCGAACACATCTGGGAGCCGTTAGAGACGCATCGGCAAAGCCGTGTCGCCCTCGCGCTCGGCAGCCTCTCGTCACACGATCCGCTGCTCGTAGATCGCCTAGTTGCCCTGCTCGACTGGCCCCACTGGGAAACCAAGCTGTATGCGGCTTCGGCCTTGGGCAAACTGGGGAGCGCCATCCCGCCAGAGGCCGTGGAACGGCTGCGTGCCCTGCGAGATACCCCTGAGTCCGAGCCATTACGTACCACGGTGCGGCGCGTCCTCGATGACCTGAAAACGACCGATGATTAGCAGCTTCTTCTCGTAGACCGCTGGCCGATCTCACGCCTCCTCTTCGGCAATACCAGATCAGAACCAGCGCGTCAGGTCAGCCAAGCGCTCGATGGTCAGCAGCGTGCGTCCCGCGACGGGCTGCACCTCCTCGTGCTCCAGCCGCCACGTGTGGGGGTGCGGCACGAAGACTGCGTGAAGTCCGGCGGCGAGCGCGGGATTGATGTCGGAGCGCGGCGAGTTGCCGATCATCCACGTATGGTCGGGGTCGAGTTGCTGGTCGTGGACGAGCGCGGCATACGTCGCCGGCCGCTTCTCCGCGACGATCACGGCCAGCGCGAAATACGGCTCCAGCCCTGATGCCTCGACCTTCAGGCGCTGCTCGTCCTCCTGCCCCTTGGTGAGCAAGTAGAGGCGATGGTGCGTCATCAGCTCCGCCAGCGTCGGCTCGACCTCCGGCAGCAGCTCGAGTGGATGCCTGCGGACCTCGTCGGCCAGCCCGTGGATGTAGGCGACGTCGTCTGACGAGACCTCGCGTTCGGCGAGCGTGGAAAACGTCTCTTCGAGGCTGCGGGCAAACGCCTGCGAACCGTAGCCGTGCTTGCGCTCGATCTCGCCCAGCAGCTCGCGAACCTCTTCATTCGAGAGGCGCGAGTGCGCGAGGAAGTCCAAGAAGGCATCGATGGCGCGCTCGAAGTAGATGTTGTTCTCCCAGAGCGTGTCGTCGGCGTCGAAGATCAGCGTCTCCCCTGAGAGGCGGCGCAGCGTCGGCTCAGTCATCACATCCCCCACCGTCACGTTCATAGTCGACTGCACGGCACAAACGCCATCAGCCCGCGTCCCTCGTGCGCCGGCACAGCAGTGCCGCGATCTCCCCTTGCTACCCTTGCACGTCAGCGCCACGATCCTCCGCATAGCCCTCGCGCAAGCGCCGCTCGATCCGTGCCTTCACCTCCGCCGGCGCGAACGAGGCGTCGTTCGCGTCAAGGTTGCGCCGCAAGAAGTCGGCGTCCGTCCAGTGAAACGCGGCGCGAAGTCGCGCGTACTCCCGGCTCAGCGTCACATCGCTGACCGTGCGCGTATCCGTGCTGACGCCGAGCGAGACGCCGGCGCGGCAGAGGCGGTCGATCGGGTGGTCGGCGTAGGTCGCGCAGACATTAGTCTGCACGTTCGAGGTCGGGCACGCCTCCAGGTGGATGCGCTCACGCGCCAGCCGCGCCACCAACTCGTCATCCTCTGCGGATCGCGCCCCATGCCCAATGCGCGTGGGATGCAGCGCCGCCAGCGTCTCGCGCACGCTCGCCGGACCGCTCGCCTCGCCGGCGTGCGCCGTTAGCGAGAGGCCGTGCTCGGCGGCGTACGCGAACGCGGGCACGTGCGGCGCCAGCGGAAAATTCGCCTCGTCCCCCGCCAGATCCAACGCCACCACCGCGCTCCCCGGTGCAGCGGCGAAACGCGCGCCCAGCGTCGCGGTCTCGATCCCCTGCTCCGTGCTGAAGTGCCGCAGCGTGCAGAGGATCAGCCGCACCTCCACGCCCGTCTGCGCCTGCCCCTCCGCCGCCGCGCCGTCGACCGCTGCCACGATCTGCTCCAAAGACAATCCACCCTGGACGTGCTGAAACGGCGCGAACCGCAACTCGGCGTAGATCACCCCGTCGCGCCGCAGTTGCTCGATGGCGTCGAGCGTCACCAGCCGCAACTGCTCCGCCGTCTGCATCAGCGCCACTTCGCGCGGCGGATAGCGCAGATAGTCGCGCAGATCGCTGCATTTCCCCGGCGCGATGAACTCTCCGCGAAACGTCGACAGCGACACGCTCGGATCGAGCCGGTGGACCACCTCATAGCTGAGCCCGCAGTCCAGGTGCGCATGCAGCTCCACCTTCGGCAGCCGTCGCGCCCACTCCACCTCATCGGCGGAAATATCAGGCAACAGAGACACGCCCATCCCTCACTATCATCACGCGCGTACACAGGCGCTGACACAGCAGCACAACTGTAGCACATGCCACGTTCGTAATAGGGTGTGCCACCACCAGCCCACGCCCCTCGCGCTGAGCGGTATAGTATGGCGAGATCACTGCGAGCAGCGCGAAGGGAGATCGGCCAGTGCGCGAACGGGTCAGCGAGCGGGACGGCGTGGAGCGCGTCGAGGGAGTGGCGGCATCTTCGCCGGAGGTCGTCTACACGGCGCGGCGCGGCCGCTTCGCCGCCCGACGCGACCGCCTCAACGCGCAGCGCTTCGCCGCCGCCAACGCCAGCGTCTTCCTCTTCTTCGCCATCGTCGTTCTCGCCGTCATCGCCATCTTCAGCAGCCTCTGGCCCCTCTTCGCCGCGCTGGCCTTCCTCGCGCTCATCGGCTTCGTCCTCGCATTCCGCCGCCAAGGACAGCTCGATGACGAGCACCGCCGCTACGTCACGTTGACCGACATGCAGGTGGAGGGGCTCGCGCGGCTGCGGCGCGATTGGGCCAACATCCCCCTCGTCGAGACCGATCCCGGCGCGCCGCGGGACGACGAGGCGCAGAGCCAGATCACCGCCGACGACATCGACCTGCTCGGCCACGCCTCCCTGCAACACCTCCTCAGTGGCGTCAGCACCCCCGCCTCGCGCTCGCGCCTGCGCGGTTGGATCCTCACCCCCGCCCCACCCGACCTGATCCGCCAGCGCCAGGCCGCCGCCAGCGACCTCGCCCCGCGCACCGACGCCCGCGACGAGCTCTCCCTCTTCGGGCGCCTCTCCGGCATGACGCACTACGAATACGGACGCTTCCTCTCCTGGGCCGAGAGCGCCCCCTGGCTGGCCACGCGCCCCATGTTGATCTGGGTCAGCCGCATCCTGCCGACGCTGACCTTGCTGGCGCTCATCGCCCAGCTTGCCCACCTGACCTCGAATCCCTTCTGGCTCGCCGGCATCATCCTCAACGTGATCATCACCTCCAGCACCGGCAAGCGGATCGAAGAGCTGCTCGACGAGGTGGCCGAGCGGCAGGTCGTCTTCCTGCCGTACGCCACCATCTTCGGCTTCGTTCAGCAACAGCCGTTCGAGGCGGCGCTGCTGCGGCAGGTCCAGGCCGATCTGGCGGCTGAGCGCGTCAAAGCGGACGAGCAGATGCGGCGCCTCTCCGGCTTCCTGCGCTTCGGCGATCTGCGACGCTCGCTGCTCTTCCCGATCCTCCAAGCCTTCTTCCTCTGGAACATCCACACGCTCTGGCTGCTGGAGGGCTGGCAGCGCGTCGCCGGCCCGCACGTGCGCCGCTGGCTCGAACGGCTCTCCGAGGCCGAAGCGCTCGCCGCGCTGGGCACGCTCGCCTTCGAGAATCCCGACTGGGCCTGGCCCGAGATTGTCGAAGGCGAAGAACCGCTCATCCATGGCACCGCGCTCGGCCATCCCCTGTTGCCGCCCGACCTCTGCGTCGGCAACGACGTCACCATCGGCCCGCCGGGCACCCTCCTACTCGTCACCGGCTCCAACATGTCCGGCAAGAGCACCCTCCTCCGCGCCGTCGGCGTCAACGTCACCCTCGCGCAGATGGGCGGACCCACCTGCGCCGAGTCGCTGCGCCTGCCGCCCGTCCGCGTCGAGACCAGCATGCGCATCTCCGACTCGTTGGAGTACGGCGTCTCCTACTTCCTCGCTGAGCTGCGCCGCCTCAAACAAGTGGTAGACGATGCCGAGCGCACCGCCGACGGTGACCGCACGCCGCTCTTCCTGCTGGACGAGATCCTCCACGGCACCAACACCACCGAGCGCCAGATCGCCGTGCGCCACATCCTGCTTCACCTGCTGCGCGTCGGCGCAATCGGCGCCGTCTCCACCCACGACCTCACGCTGGCGAGCATCCCCGACATCGCCGCCGTCGCCCACCTCGTCCACTTCACCGAGCAGTTCGAGCGCGGCCCCGACGGCAAGCCCGAGATGACCTTCGACTACCGCCTGCGCGAAGGCGTCGCCACCTCCACCAACGCCCTCAAGCTCATGGAGATCGTCGGCCTCCCCGTCGAAGACTGATACGGATTCCGGCTCGGGCGTTGGCATTGTCCTCGGTCTTGGGACCGCAGGCCACCCGTGCGCTCGGCTGACGACAGCCGCGAGCACCCAGCACGAGGCACCCAGCAAGAAACGGGAGAAGCCAGTGCAGTAGCAGCCACGTTCAGCGTCACGCGCCGGGCAGCGCGTAGCGCACGAGCGTGTCGCTGACCAACGGCGCCGCATAGACGCGGGTGGCGCCGGCGAGCAGCTGGGCAAATGCCTGATCGGTGAGGGCGGTCTGCGGGCTCTTCGACACGTAGACGGCGAGCTGGACCTGGCTGCCCTGCTGGCCATTCGCCAGGGCGAGCGTCGTCCCCGGCTGCTTTTGGATCAGCTCGGTATAGACGCCGCCCCCACCGGCGTCCACGCTGTAGGCGTGCGGCGTGTACCAGGTGATGTAGACCGTTTGCGCGTGCGGCTGCGGATCGGTGGTGCATTGCGCGTAATCCAGCGCCGCTTCGTATTGGAGTAGGCTCGCCTCGCTGCCGCAGGGTACGATAAACGGCTCCATGACCATCGCGCGCCCGGGCACGTCACTGTTCGTCAACGGCGCCGAGCCATCGAGCACGTGGCCTGACGTGCAGTCGGTTTCCGGGGTGAGCAGATCCGCGCAGGTGCCGTTGCTGAAGATGGCCGCTGGCTGGCTGTAGCCGAGGATATTCGCGTTGCCCGGCAGATAGGTCCGCTGGACGTCGCTGTAGTCCGCGAATCCCGTGGTGCCCTCGTAGACGGGTCCCTGCTTGTCGTAGGTGACGGTGATGCGCAAGCGATGCAGGGCGCCGCCGTTCGGCTGCAAGGTCACGACGTCGGTCTGGGTCTCGGTCACGTAGGCGTTGGCCTTGTTGCCGCCGTCGTTGGTATCAACGACGAAAAAGCCGTCGCCGCTGGGCGCGATCGCCGACGCGAGCCCCTGCTGGCTCAGCAGCTGCTCGGCCCGCGCATCGGCGAAGTAGACCTGGAGATCCTTGTCCTGCAGAGCGGTGTGCGCGACCTGCGTAAGCTGCAGCAGTTGCGGGGCGGACAGGTGCTGCAGGCGGGCGAGCAAGGCCGCGCCGAGCGCGCGCGTGAACGCCTTGCGGTCCGGCAGTCCCGCCCCCTGTGCGCCGAGCTGGAACTCGTGGATCTCCTGCTCCAGGTTCTGGGCCGTGATCGTGACGTGAAAGGCGCTCATGTCGAGCGGGCCGGTCACGTTGAGCATCTCCTCGATCAGCGTCGGGGTGACCTCGATCACGCCCTGCAGCGAGGTACCCGCCGGCAACCAGCCGGAGGCCGTGACGATCTGCATGGCCGTGCGCGCGTTCGTGGGGAAGTCGGGCGCGAGGTCGGCGTCGCGCAGCCCCCAGCCATACTGGTCGGAGAAACACCGGATGGGCCACCACCAATAGAGGCTCGGCGGCTGCGGCCCCACGACGGACTGTCCCGCCGAGGCTGGACACGCCGACGCGTCGCTATTCTGAGGGTTCTGATAGTAGCGCTGGTCGACCTGATAGGTGTCTTGCAGCACCAGCGGCGCGGTCGTTGATGGTTTGCCGCCTTGCATCGTGAGGATGCCGAAGTTGCCCTGGAACCCCCCGCCCGGACGGAGCTCGGTGCGGTCCACGAGGAGCACGAGGTAGCGCGCCGTCTGCCCAATGCCGAGCAGCGAGGGCGCCACGCCGAGGATCTGCAGGGCGGGCGTGAGACTGGCCAGCAGACCGCACACCAGCAGCACGGTGAGCGCGACGGCCGCCCAGAGCTTGCGGGATCGCAGCGCAAGGCGGGAGGCCAGATGGCGCCTGGTCGTGACGCTGGGCGGCGAGGCATCCACAGAAGCTTCCAGAGAAGAAGGAAATGGTCCCGGCTTCATGGACGCCTCTCTCGGCCTCTCGATGCGTGGCAGCAAATACAATATGTCAAGAAGGTAGCGCGGAAGGATGAGATACGCAAGAGAGGAACGTGGGAGTTCTCTCATCTCATCTGCCGTGATGACTGGCAACCTGGCGGGCCGTGCGCAGTTGAGCCGGCGAGCGCCGCACCCTCCTGGGTGCTCTCGGCTGTCTCCTCCTGGGTTCTCTCTCCCTGGTCGTGACCCTGGGGCCTTCAGCAGGAGCACAGACGCTGTGGGACGTGCCTGCGCCGTGTGCCCTGGCGAGACGTCCGCCTTCGTGCGCCGGGCTCCGTGCGGTGTGCTCCCCTTCGTGCGCCGGGGAGACCTGCCGCTCGGCTTCGGCAGGCTGCTTTTCAGCTCTGCGGTAGTGGCGGGGCTTCTCGACGCTCTTCCCGTCTGCCGGCGCCGAGGAGCCCCTTGAGGCCCACGTCGATGCCCGTCTCGCGTCCCGTTGGTGGAGCGGCGCGGAAGGCACGTGGCGCACGAGGTGCAGCCTGCCACCGTCCACCGTCCCGACTCACCGTCACCGTCACCGTCACCGTCACCGTCACCGTCACCGTCACCGTCACCGTCACCGTCACGGTCTTGGGCGTGCCCTCCACGGAGACGATGCGAGCGGATGAGAGTACGTCCTCTCTTCGACAGCTCAGCACGCCGCCGTCGAGCGCGCGCGCCGTTGCCATACGGCGGGAGGCGAAGCAGTGGCCGCGACTGCGGCCCTGGAAGCGCGGGTAGCCCGCCAGGCCAAAGACCATGGCTACGGCCAACGGCTGAGCCGAAATCCGTATGACGAGGACCGAGACGAAACTGGATGACTCTTCTGTCAAGTTGGGAACAGCGGGTGGTAGGTGTTCATGAGGGCGCACAGGTCGGCGAGGCCCGCGGCGAGATGTGGGAGGGGATGGATCCGGAGCCAGGGCAGCAGGAGGCAGGCACAGACGAACGGCTGCAGGAAGACCCGCAGGTTGGTGAGCCGGTGCTTCCAACTGGCGTCGTCCGTCCAGGCCGGATGCTGCGTCCTCTCGGCTAGGACTGCCGTGTCGGACGCGGCCGGTGCCGCATCCGCCGGAGCTGCGGCCAACGCGGGTGCTTGCAGGCTGACGAGCAGGTAGGCGCACATGACCAACTCCCACCAGCGCGCGATGCTGTGGGCATCCGTGAGCCGGTAGTCGGCCCAGCCAAGCTCGTCCTTGACGTGCTTGAAGCCGTATTCGATCCAGGTGCGCAGCCCGAAGGTGTTGCCGACGGTCTCCTCGATTTTACCCGGCAGGTTGGTCATGAGGTGCCAGGTCGTCTCGGGCGGCAGGTGGACGGGATCGGTCGTCACCACGAAGTAGCGCGTCGGGGTGCGTTTGCCGAAGACGAATTCGCAGCGGTAGCGCCGCTCGCTCGTGCCGTCGGTGAAGATGCGGTCGAAGGGGCGCCAGCGCGTCTGGCGCACCCGCTCGCCGGGGGAGGTCCAGACGCCGTGGTTGGAGCGGATGGCCACGACGTACGGCAAGCCCAGGCGATGCAAGGCAGAGATGAAGTCATAGCTCTCGCCGTACAGGCTGTCAGCCAGCACCACCGAGAAGTGGAACCCCTGCGCGACCAACTCCTGGATCAGCTCCACGGCCAACTGCGGCTTGCTCTTGTAGACATCGCCCGGCTTGAGGCGCCGCTGGGGCTTGTAGATCCGGCAGGCAAGGGGGAAGGTGACGGTGTCGAGCACTCCGTACGCGTTGACCGAGACGACGCCGTTGGCCAGCGTATGCACGTTGCCGATGTATTGGTGGGCGGCGTAGTCGGTCGTCTTGCCTTTCTTGCGATCGCCGGTCTCGTCGATACAGAGGATGAACGGACGCTCCCGCAGCGCCTGGCGGGTCAAATCCAACCGGACCGCGCGCAGTGCCTCCACCGACCAGTCCGCTTCAGCGAGGAAATGGTGGAAAGCTTGCGGGTCGGATTTCGTGGTCTGCGCCAGGCGCGGCAACGATTTGCGCTTGGTCTCGGCGACCAGGCCCAGCTCGAGGCGGCTGAACTGCTCGAACTGGCGGACATTGGGGAACACCGACCGATAGTGGGCGCAGTAGTCGTCGACGAAGGCGACGGTGGGGACCGGTTCGCGGGCTTTGGTCATGGCTTTGGCTCCTTCCTCCAAGGTGCTGTCACCAGCACTCCCCGCAGCTTCCATGCCCACAGTGACAGATGAGGGATGACCCGAAGCCCTATGTGCCCACCGCCGCGCCCAAGCGGACTTCCGTCCTCCTCCTGCACATGCGCCGGCACTGCAGTGCCGCGATCCGGCGCCAGCCTTCTCACTGGCTCACCCTGGTTTCGGTGACCGCGCGCCGCAGGATGTCGAGCAACCAGAGCCGCCCGAGCCGAAAGATGCCCTTGTCGCGACGATCGTGGCGGTCGAACCGCGCGCGCTGCCCATGATGGAGACACGACGACGCCAGATGCGCCAACCACCACAGACCGAGAAAGACCACCAGCAGCAGCCGATCGAGGCGCGCACGGTCCGCGATGACCGTCCCTTCCAGATCCCAGCCGCGGCGCTTCAGGTCCTGGAAGGTCGCTTCGACGCGCATGCGGCGCGCGTACGTGCGCACGCGCTGCCGTCCGGCAGGCTGGTCGGAGACGACGATCCAGGGTTCCGCATGGCCGAGCTCCCAGGTGGCGCTGACCTGGGCCGCGAGTGGGCGCTCCTGCCAGAGCTGGACGGCGCCATACCATTGGCGTCCTGGCTGTGGGACCAGGCGACGACACGGCAGCCAGCGCTGCGCCCAACGCCCACGCGCTGGTTGGCAGGTATGGTGAGCCGACAGACGGAGGACGTAATGCCAGCCACGGGTTTGACACACCTCGACCAGTGGATGCCCGACGAGCCCGCGATCGGCCAGCAACGTGCAGTCGGCGCTGCCCAGGTGCGGGATGACGCGGTCGAGCAGCGTGCCGACGACATCCCACTGGCGCTGCTCCCAGGGCTCGTGCATGGGCAGCACCTGCCAACTCACCGGCAACAGGCGCGAATGCACCAGCACGCCGAGATAGAGCACGGTCGCGCGCTCGTCCAGCGCCGTCGCGTCGAGCACGAAGACCAGGCGTCGATCACGCCAGAACCGCAGGAATTGCCCGAGCAGCTGGGTCCACACCGTGACCACCGCGAGCTGTTGGTTGGCCAGCAAGCGAGAGAGACGGCGTTCGCTGCTCGGCGTCTTGGCGGCGCTGACGCCGACGAGGGCCTCTGCTACCTTGGGCAGGCGCGTGGAGCCAGCCAGCACGACGCCCAGGACGAAGAAGGCCAACGTTTTGCTGCGGTGTCCATGCACCTCCGGCAAGCAGGCCCGCAGTTGGCCCGACCACTGGCGCCAGAGCCCTACCGATGCGTTCATAGAAGAGAGCGTTCCTTTCCCATCGCATGGTTTGTAAGGTCCATGCATGGTACCGGGAGCGCTTTTTCTTGGCTATACCCGCCTTCCACACGCTCGGTCAAAAAGTGTCAGGGAGAGAGCGTAGCGCCTCCCCTTGTCCCCCGACAGTCCCTCGTGCTGCCCTCTACGTCCTCCGCGAGCTCTGCGGTGAAATTCCGCCTCCTACGTCGGGTCCTTCACTCGCTGCCGGATACCCGCCGCCGCCAGGAATATCGCCGTCAGCAGCAACAGCGCGAACCAACTCCCCAGCAAGTGCGCACGGCGTCCGTCCGGCGAGTCAGCCCACGATGCCGTTGCGTCGTCGCTGGTCGTGTTGTAGGCGATCGCCATCGGGTTGTTGTCGAAGTCGCTCGGCGCATACTGCGCGTTGCCGCTGTCGACCTTCGCGCAGTCGGTTTGATCCTGCGGGCAGATCTGCGTCGAATCGGTCGTCCCGGCGCGCCCGGCGAATTTGGCGAAGGATTGCACATAGTAGTCATGGTTCAGGTCCACCGAGGTGCCCATCGCCTGCAACGACCACTTACTTACCGCGAGATCCGAAAGAGCCTGCGAGGGGCCGGACGGCAGCGGGAAGATCACCCCCGCCAGCAAGATCTGCGGCAGCAGCACTAGCGGCAGAATCGCCACCGCCTTGTCCGAGTTGTTGGCGAAGGCCGAGACACAGAGGCCCATCGCCATGCCCGCCAGCCCCGCCAACAGCGTGCCGATATACAGCTCCACGAACGGCCCGAAGATCAGGCCAGCGCTGTCCGGAGGCAAGCCTGTCTTGAGCACCACGATCACCACCAGCACCAGCGTCTGCAACGCCACCAGCGCCGAGAAGATGGCGACTTTCGCCATGATATAGGGCACGACACCTAGCCCGGCGAGACGCTCGCGCTCGTAGATATCGCCTTCTTTGCTGATCTCGCGGATGGCGTTGCTCGTGCCCAAGAAGACGGCCATCACCGAGAGCAGCAGCAGCACGGTCCGCCCGTTGAGGAAATCGAAGTGCGGCGAGGCGGGGCCCGGCCCCAAGACATTCGTACCGCTTAGCACGTAGAGCAGCACGGCCAGCGCTGGCGCCTGCAGCAGCAGGATCAGCAGGTTCACCTGATCGTTGCGCAGCACCTCAACGCCGCGCCGCACGAGCAGCTTGCCTTGCTCCAGCCATGGCCCGTAGGTCGTCTTCTGCGTCAGCGACTTGTAGGTGGCCGGGTCTTTGAGCAGGGTCCAGACGCCGTCCCAGCCGCCGGTCGCCGTCGTCGCCGGCGCGGGCCGCTGCGGCTGCCCCGGATAGAACGGCATCGTCGGCTGCACGGGCGGCGCCAGCACGCCGCGGATCTCTTGCATAAAGAGCGGCGAAGACTCGAAGCGACGGCGCCAGTAGTCCGCCTGCTGATCGTCGTTCACCGCTGCCAGCATATCCTCAAACGAATCGACGCCGAAGAAGCCCTGTGCATTCGCCGGCTTGCCATAGTAGCAGAGGCGCCCGCCGCGGCCCAGCACGGCGACCTTGTCCGCCGCGTCGATGTCCTTCGGCTCGTGCGTCACCAGCACGATCGTCAGCCCGCGCGCCGTCAGCGCCTTGATGTTCTGGCGCACGCCCTGCTGCAGCAGCACGTCGAGGCCGGCGGCAGGCTCGTCCATGAAGATCACCGGCGGCTCCGCCAGCATCTCTGAGGCGATCGAGAGGCGCCGCTTCTCGCCGCTGGAGAGCTTGCCGATGATCACCTTGCGCTGGTGGCCCAGGTTCACGGCGGATAGCGTGTCGGCGATGCGGCGGTCGATCTCGCTGTCGGGGATGTCGGAGGCCAGCCGCAACTTGGCGGAGTAGTAGAGCGCTCGGTCCACCGAGAGCGTGTTGTGCAGGATGTTCGTCTGGGGCACGTAGCCGATGCTGCCGCGCAGCGAGTCGTAGTGCGTGCGCATCTCGATGCCATCGTAGAGCACCTGCCCCCGCTGCGCCGGCGAGATGCCCGCCATCGCCATCATCAGCGTCGTCTTGCCCGCGCCGCTGCCCCCCGTGACCGCCAGGAACTCGCCCGGCTGGATCGGCAGGCTGACGTGGTCGAGCAGCACTTGCTGCCCCTTGTTCACCGTCCGCACCAGATCGATCACGTCCAACCGAATGCCGCCCGACGAGCTGATCGGGTTCAGCACGGTCCCGTCGAAGGCGAAGGCGAACGAACCGATCTGCACCCGCGCGCCCTTCTGCAGCACCTCCGGCTTGGTGATGCGTACGCGATTGAGGAAGGTGCCGTTGGTCGCGCCGAGGTCTTCCAGGATCACGTCGCCGGAGGGATTGCGGTAGATGCGCGCGTGGCGCCACGAGACCAGCGGATCGGCGAGGCAGAATGTGGCCCGCGGATCGCGCCCGATCAGCGCCATCATACCCGACGCTGGCGCGCTGATCGGCACAGTGCGCACCTGCTGCCGTTGTTGCAGCGGCTTCGGCCCGCTCGCCCCCAGACCCGCCACCCGCACCGTCAAGTTGCGCGGCTGCATCGGGAAGTACTGTGGCTGCTGCGGATTCGCGGCGGGCTGCGGTGGCCTCGGCGCCTGCAGATTCTGCACAGGTGCCGGCGGGGGGGAGCCCTGCACCCCACGCACGATCTGCGGCTGCCCCTGCAGTGCGATCGGCTGTTGTCGCGGCGGCGGGAATGGCTGCCCGCGCATCGCTCCCTGCGGAGTGTTCGGCATCGGCGCGGGATTGACCGGCGGTGGCGAGGTCCGCACCGGCCCCCCCGCCACCTGCGGAGCGGGT
Organism: uncultured Chloroflexia bacterium; assembly: GCA_963841205.1. Classification (GTDB taxonomy): domain Bacteria; phylum Chloroflexota; class Ktedonobacteria; order Ktedonobacterales; family JADMIN01; genus CAWAWP01. The sequence goes on from CAWJCH010000002.1 coordinate 253,205, forward strand.
TGCTGAGGCGCCGAGGGAACAACCTGAGGTCCGGGGGGCGCCGCGCCGGTCGCGTTGGACCTCTCTTGCGCAGTGCGCGTGCGGATCGCGCGGCCGCCCGGCACGACGGTCCCGCCGGAGGCCCCGTCCGCCGCAGGAGCACCAATCGTTGTCGCGGCGCCCCCCGGCCAGACAAAGGTCAACGTCACCGAGTCACCGCCGCTGCCGTCGCCGATCACCAGGGTATCGCCGTCACGCAGCTCGCGCGAGGCCACCGACGCGCCGTTCAGCACGAGCCCATTCGTCGAGTTCGTGTCCTCGATGCGAAACCTGCCGTCCGCCTCTCGCACCAACCGCGCATGATGCCCCGACACGAGCGGCGACGGCACGACGACGGCGCAGTCCGGCGCGCGGCCCAGCGTCAACGACGGCTCGTGCAGTGGCGCCTCGAAACGCTCGCCCTCGCAGGTGATTGCGAGGACGGGCAGCGGGCGTGGCGCGGCCCCTCGCGCGAGCCGTGGCGGGGCTCCGGGATCCTCGAAGCGCAGCACGCTGTTGCCCAGCACGATCTGGTCGCCCGGCTGCAACGAGGTGCGGTCGAGCGCGTGGCCATTGACCAGTACGGAGCCGGCGCTCGGCTGCCGCGACACGAACCATGCGTCGCCCGATCGCGTAATCTCGGCATGCTGCCGCGAGACGGAGGTATCCGTCAGCACGAGATCGTTCCCCGGCTCGCGCCCGATGCTGAGGTTCGTTCCCGTCAGCGGCACGCGCCGCGGCGGCATATCCCCGGCGATAGCGAAGATCAGCAGTTCAGGCGTCGCCATAAGTTCCCCTAACCAAATGTGTCCGTAGCGCAAGGCGGAACTCTAGGAGTGCTCGCCATGTGGGTAAAGCCGTCGCCTGAACCTGACGTGATCTATAACCAACAACAATCCCAATACGAAGGTGTTTCCCCCAATGTTTCGACGTGGATCATCCACTCAATGTACACGTTGGCGTGCCCTTTTCAAGCGATTCGGGCTAGCGTGGGGCGTGGCGCTTCGCATATGGCCTGTCTCGGCGAGGACCAGCCGACGATCCGCATCGTCCCTCGGAGGCATATACTAACGTCGGTCCTGTCGCGCCGCAGAATGGGGTGAGCGCGCGAAGAGGGAGAGGCGGCCATGCAGCGGAGCGTTTTCGACTCTCTCGACGCCCTGCTCGCGCCCGACGCACTCGCGCAGCAGGCGGGGCATCCCGTCGCCACGGTGCGCGCGACACCTTTCGCCACGGCGGACTCCGCGTCGGGCAGCGGCTTCCTCCGCGTGGAGGCCGTGGGCGCGGATGGCGCCCCCACCACGCGCTACCTCGTCAAGCGCATCGGCGGCGACCGCGACTGGCTGATGCGCGCGACCGGCGACCCAGGGCGGGAGGCGCTGCTCTGGCGCGACGGCATCTTCGACCAGCTGCCGCGCGAGGTGGGCGCGACGATCGTGGCCGTGGCGCGGGACGAGGATGACCGGCAGGATGCGGGCGCTCCATATGCGAACGGCATAAACGGTATATCTGCACCACACGCGCACGACGTGAGCGCGGCGGAGAGCCGCTGGGCGATGCTGGTATGCGACGTGTCGCCCGCGCTGCTGCCGTCGCGTTTCGAGCCGATCTCGGCTGAGGCGAGCGCGCGGGTCCTCGACGGCGTCGCCGCGCTCCACGCGACCTTCTACGAAGCGCCGGAGACGTTGGCGCTCCCCTACCTCTGCGATCCCGCGCGCTATTACACGGCGCTCTCGCCGCGCACCGGACGCCGCGAGCGAGGCGTGACGCCGGTCGCCGAACGCATCCTCCACGGCTGGGATCTGCTGCCGGCGCTCGTCCCGCGCGACGTGGCGGCAACCGTCGCCGCGCTCCACGACGATGCGCGCCCGCTCGTCGCCGCGCTGGCGCGCTTTCCGCGGACGCTATTGCACGGCGATCTGCGACGCGCCAACCTCGCGTTGACCCTCGAAACGCGGCCCCGCACGCTGCTGCTAGACTGGCAGCTCACCCATGCAGGTCCGCCCGCCGCCGACCTCGCCTGGTATCTCGCCGACCCACTGCGCCAGCCCGTCTCAAAGGAGGAGACGATTACCACCTATCGCGAGCGCCTCGCCGCCCGATTGGGTGGGCGATTCCAGGCCACCTCGTGGGAGCCAACGCTCGCGCTCGGCCTCCTCGGCGGGCTGCTGCGCTTCGGGTGGCTGCTCGCCCTCTTCGCCGCCGAGCACGCGGACCCCGCGCTCCGCGAGCACTACCGCGCCGAGCTCATCTGGTGGGCGGAGCGCGCACGCGACGGCGCGCGGCGGATTTAATGCCGGCATCCCTTGGGTTGTCGGCCTTCGCGTATCGCCGGGAACGGCGACACAATCCAACGACCCAGAGCAACGCGGTATGACACCACGTCGCGCTCGCTCGTAATCGTCGCCGCGCCCGCAGCGGACTGCAGTCCGCGTCCCCCGTACGCCGGCACTGCAGCGCCGCGATCCCCCCATCGACCACGACCAGTGCGACGTGAAGCGACCATCCGTCCACGCCGTCACATGACCGGTGGCCGTGCGATTAGAGGTTGTTGCTGATGTTCTGGAAGATCGAGCTGATCTGCGGGCCGAGCAGGATCAGCGTGCCGATGACGACGACGGCGACCAGCGCGATGATCAGCGCATACTCGACCAGCCCCTGTCCCGCGCTTCTAAGTTGGATGCTTCCAGGTGTTGACATGGCAAGAAATCTCCTCTTTGCTTCCTTCGTAGAGTGCCTACGTTTCCGCCCAGATGTATCGAGAGTGCACGCCTTTGCCATACGGAATACGCTGGCGCGAAGGTAGCCCTACAGTTGCGCGTCGAACCCCCGTCGGCGCAGATCCGGTGAGGAAATATGCCGATGAGCGCCGCGCAACCTCTCCGACCACGCGTGATGGCCCAACGGTCGCCGACGTGCGTAGCGCACCGGGCAACCATAAAGCCCCGACCGTTATACGCCTCTTTCTGTCGATTGACAATAGCGAATATCCGCGATCCGAGCGAGGCTTTACAATTGGCAGGGGTCGGAAAACGACACTGGCTGAGACGCATCGAGCATCCCAGCCAGTTGGTCGCGAGCCGCGTTAGACGGCTCGCTGGATACGTTTATCAGCCACGTTTAGCGAGCTGCGGTCATCCAACCGCTCTGTTCGATGGCCTGCAGCAGCGCCGCGTTAGATTGCGTGCGCTCCATCACCTTCAAGAGCTGCTCGGTGGCCTGGAAGGGCGGCAGATCGGCGAGGCGGCGGCGCAGCGCGGTAGAGGCGCGCAACTCCTCCGGGGTGAGCAGCATCTCCTCGCGGCGGGTACCGGACTTGATGGCGTCCACGGCGGGGAAGAGGCGGCGCTGCGACAACTCACGCGAGAGGTGCAGCTCCATGTTGCCGGTGCCCTTGAACTCCTCGTAGACGACCTCGTCCTGTCGGCTGCCGGTATCAACGAGGCACGTCGCGAGGATGGTGATGCTGCCGCCCTCCTCCAGGTTGCGCGCGGCGCCGAAGGCACGACGCCCTGTGTCGAGCGCCTGCGCGTCGATGCCGCCGGAGAGCGTGCGCCCGGCCCCGCGACTGGCAAGGTTCTCCGCGCGGGCGAGGCGAGTGAGCGAGTCCAGTACCATGAAGGCGTCGCGGCCAGACTCCGCCACACGCTTAGCGCGCTCGACGGCGACCTGCACCAGCCAGGCGTGCCGCTGGGTGTCTTCATCGAAGCTCGCGGCGAAGACCAGCCCGCCGCGCGGCTCCAGGCGAGCGCGGAGGTCCGTGACTTCCTCGGGGCGCTCGCCGACGAGCACCGCCATCACCACCGCGTCGGGATAGCCGGTCAGCACCGACTCGGCGGCCTCGCGGATCAGCGTCGTCTTGCCAGTCTTCGGCGGGGCAACCACCAGCGCGCGCGAGCCGAAGCCGAGCGGCGCGAAGAGATCGATGATGCGCGCCGAGACGGGCTGCGGCGAATGTTCGAGGCGGATGCGGCGGTCGGGGAACGAAGCCGTCAGCGACTCGAACTGCGGCCGGTCGCGCAGATCTTCGGGCGGCTGGCCGTTGAGGGTCTCCACCGCGACGACGATGCGCTTCCCACCACGCTCCTCGGCCTGCCCAGTGATCAGATCGCCGGAGCGCAGGCCCAGGCGGCGCACATCGTCCATGCTAAGGCGCCCGATCGATTGCAGTGTGCGATTGTCGAGCAGCTCGGCGGGGCTCATGCCGGAACCGCCGCCCAGCCAGAGCATGCCGCTCACCTCGACGGTGCGCGCGGGGACCGCCGGGGCGGGCTGGCGTCCGTTGGTATAGCGTCCCTCACTGGGCGCGTACGCCGGTGCAGGCGGATTGGCGTAGGCATCGCGGTCGCGACCGGGGCGATTGACGCCGCGACCGGCGTTCCCGCCGTTGTTGCGGCGATCGCGGTCCGGGTAACCTCGCCGGTCGCGCGGGTTGTTCGGCGTGTAATAGTCGCCGGCGGTGCGACCGGTGCCGCGCCCCCCGCGCTGTTGCTCGCCATAGTTGGGGTAGCCGCCGGGATAGCCGGGCTGCTGCTGCTGCGGATACCCGCGTCCGCGTGTCGGGCGGTCTTGCGGCGTACCCTGCTGCGGCCCGGTGGGGTAGCCGGGATACGGCTCGTAGGGATTGTACGGGGCGTACGGCGGTATCTCGCCGCGCTGCCCGTAGGGCGGGCGATCGTAGCCAGGCGCACCGCCGCGCTGATCTTGCCCGCTCTGGCCGCCGGCGCCGGGGCTATACGGCGCGCCGCCACGCTGGTTCGCCGGCGCGTTCTGGCCGCGCTGGAAGCCGGGGCGGGTGGCAGGCAGCCGGGGTGGGTGCTGCGGCTGCCCCTGCGCGTGGCCCTGATCGCCCCCGCGCCGCTGATAGGAATCGTTGCCGCCGGGGATGTGCGGCGCCCCACGATCGCGCGCGGCGTAGGGGGCGCCTTCGCGTCCCTCACGGCCATCCTGCGCGTTCCACGAGCGGCGCAGTGGGCGCACCACCACGTCGGAGGGCGTCACGTGCTCGTCCGCTTCGACGGCGCGATCGGTCGGCGCGTTCGAAGGCGCCTCCGCGGATGGCGTGGCGTTCGCGCCGTCGCGGGCGTCGGCGCCATTCGCCTGTGCGGCCTGAGTTGCCGCGCCCCTGCGGCTGCGGAAGCGATAGGGTGTGCGTATGGCGGGGGCGCCAGACTCGGCGGGGGCGTCACCCGCTGGCGAGGTAGCGTCCGCGGCGTTCCCGCTAACGGCACCCTCGCTGCGCGGCGTCTCGCGGATGACGTGGACGCCCGAAGCGGTCTCCGTGATCTCGGTGGTAGTCTCGACGCCCGGCGCGAAGCCACGGCGCCCGCGCGCCCGCGAGGGACGCGACGATCGAGCGGGTTCGTCGGCGGTCGGCCGCTGCTCGGCGGGCGCATCGAACGTCACCGGCGCGCCCTCCGCTGCCGGCGCAGTCGCCTCAGCGGCAGGAGCGGCGCGCGACAAGCGCGGGCGCGAGACGCGGGGACCGCGTCCGCCGCTGCGCGGAGCCGACTCGGACGAATCCCTCGCCGCCGCCGGCGCCACGGGATCCACGTGCACGGGATCCACATGCACGGGATCACTGCACGGGCATGCACGGGCGCGGCGAGCTGCTGCGGGGCAGCTTCGGCCGGCTTCGCGGCGCGTTTGCGCGCGGGCTTGGCGGGTGCGGCGGTGGCGCCATCGGTCGTGGTCGCCGCAGCGGGCGTCTGCTCAGCCAGGGGCATTTGCCGCATCTCTTCAGATGTGTCTTGGCGCCGTGACCGGCGGCGCGGGGTCGGGGTGGTGGTGGTTACCTGGTCTTCTGGCACACAGGCCTCCTGAGCTGTAGTGGCATGTCACGCTACGCGCTGCACGAGCCTTGGAATCTCGTGGCCCCGCGTGGGGAGCGTCGGCATCAAATGCATCGAACACAAAACATGAAACGCAAATAGAAACGCTCAAATACGATCGCATCTCGCGCGATGGCGCCTGTGGGCGAACGTTTGCGTCGGGCGAGCGCACGCCGCGAGTGCGGGCATGCCAGCCGATCCTTACGCGGCCGATCCAGGCGACGTGACCGAGCGCGACACATCGGCGCAACGTAGGTCACAACGAGACAAATCCGCGTCGAGCTGACGCTCAGGCGCAACAAGCGAGACATCGATCCGAGCGGGCGATGGCGGCTGATGCGAACCATCTACCAATCGGGAATGAGGTCCCATGCGGAACGACTCGAGCCAGTACACCTCTCGCAGCGGCGCGCCACCGTCCACAAACACGTCTTCAGCATGCGCGCGGCTCACGTCAGATTAGGAACGGCACTGACCGGAGACCTCCAGCCTCGCTGCGCACATCATTGCGCGCGGGGCGGCGTACCAACCGGCAATATGCTAAGGGCGACACCCATCGGACACCGTGGCAAGCGTCTGCGACGTCCCGGAAGACGATCTCGCGGCAGACGAACCCGAACAGATATCTACAGGTGCATGGATAACGCTTGCGAGTCTCGATAGCATCGCAGATCGGAGAGCAACGTCACCCACGTCGCGGTCGCTCTCCTCAGAGGGCCTGAAAACCGTCACCCGCGTCAACGACAGCGACTCATGCCGAGCGGTCGCGCCACTTGGAGGGTCCTGCTGCTTTGAACGCACTACCTGCCGGTGCGGCCACACCCTGTGCGTCCAGTTCTCCAGGGGCTGACTCCGCGCTACTCTGCGGATCTGCACTCCTCACGCGGCAAACGCTTGACTCGCACCGTCCAGAAAGGGAATTCGACGAGTGCGCAAACGGGGTACCCGCAGTGACTACAGAGAGCATAGCATGGACGCCAACCGCATGTCAAACGAGATAGCCAAGCCTAGCCACCCCTCACGAGATGACACGAGTAACACTCCGCTGGGCGTCGCATCGGGCCGATTATCGGCGCTCACCGCACAGAGCATCGCAATCCGCGGGCCGCGAGACATCCAACGTACCGGACACATCTGCGCCTCCACTCACCGGAGCTAGGCGACCTAGCAGGAATCCCTCCCGACATCCGTTCTCGGAACAACGCGTGAGACGCGGCCGCCACCGAACACCACACCCCCGCGCTCCGCTCCACCTTTGCTGGAAGGCGGCCACGTGACTCATGCGCATCGTCGTCCTGCAGATTCGAACGGACGAGAAACCTCAACGGCTACACACTTGTACCATCGACCGCAAAGTACCACGCCCACTCGTCGAGCGCGCCCCTCAAGCAGCCTCTGGCAGAGCGTGCGCCGATTACCGATTCGATCTCCTTGTGCAGCCGTGCGGCACTAACTCCCTCTAGCAATATCACTATGCGATAGGTTCGTATCTCCAACCAGTGCAAAGACGAATAGGACACGTGACGAACCGCCTTGAAAAGATGAGTGCACTTTCAGTCAAAGTCTCTCAATATCAACACGTGTCGACCAAGAATCGCACCGAAAAATCGGCACAACTTTCGCAGCAGGTGTGTTGCCGTGGGCCTAGAGCCTGTTATGGACTCAACTTCGACCATCCCCAATGGCCTAGAATACGAGACTGGGACAGCGACAGAACGCCGGGAACGGCGCGGATCACCACAACTGAGCGATGATACGAGGGGATCTAACCTCATCTGTCCCGCGATTCTACGGCATTCAACGTCAAGTCATTAACAGGCTCTAGGCGGATCAAACCTGTAAGAATTAGTACCAGTTTTGTATTCTAGGTTGATTTTCACGTAGTGACACGATACACTATAACAAGGGCGAGCCTCTAACGGAAAAGATTCTGCAGTCCATGCAAGAACGAGAATCCGGGCGCCGTTTCTGATGATTCCATTTTTGGGCAGGGCGCCCGAGTGCCCCAGTTGGCATTCTGAAGAGGGTTATAATCGCGATCTGGCCGTGCTGTTCATGGGCGTGTACGATGAAATCTCGAACGAAGCCCATCGGCCTCCGCCGAGCCAGATGACGCGGGCATGGGAACGCCTTCGCGTCGCGCGCTGCGTTACGGCGACCATGTCGGCCCACCAGCGATTCGCGCTCGCCAGCCTAGATTGCCAGCTCGTCCTCGGCGGCGCGAAGGGGGAGCCGATCGAGCACGTGCTGCCGCGCGCGCGCGATCTCGCCGAGCGCCTCGGCGATCCCCTCGCGTTGGCGGAGTGCGATTTCCTCGACGGGTGGCGCTACCAAGGGGTGATGGATTACACGCAGGCGGCGGCGCGCTTCGCCTCGGCGGTAGCACAACTCAAACGGCTACGTGACGACGACCCGAAGGCGGGCGACGCCGTCTTCGAGTTGCGGGCATGCGCAGGGCTGGCAGTGCATCGCTTCCTCTTGGCGGACTACGCCGCGGCCGAGTGTTGCGTCGAGGAAGGGTTGAACCTATCCCTCTCCTTGCCCGCCGCGCGCAGCTCACGCGCGCTGCTCCTCTGGACGCGCGCCCTCTTGCAGCGTTGGCGCGGCAACCTTGAGGACGCGCTGACCTGCGCCTTCACCTCTGCGGACCTACTCGAACGGGACGCCCGCAATGCAACCTTCGGTCGTATCCAGGGCATCGCCGGCGAGATCGCCCTCGATTTGGCCGATCGCTACTGCGCGGAACGTCCCGCCCACGGGCGTGCGGTCTGGTTGGCGATCGGCCGCGCACGCATCGAGGAGGCCGCCCGCATAGCGGCCCGGGTCGATGATCGCCACGGCATGGGGTTGGCGATGTTGGGGCAGGTACGCTATCAGCGCATGAGCCCCCTGCCCGAGGAACGCCGCACTAACCGTGAGCGCCTCGCGACGATCCAAAGGGCCCGCGTTCTGGCCTCTGGTGACGCTACGCTGCTCTGCCAGGTCGAAACAGCGCTCGGGCGAGAGTACGACGCCAGCGGCGATCATGCCGAAGCGCTGAAGCACTACCAAAGCGCGATAGACCTCATCAATCAACATGAAGAGGCTAACGCGATAGCGCATGACGGCCCCACAGCCGGCCAAGCGCGAGCGTTCCTCGTCTGGCCGCAGCGCGAGATCCTTCGCTCGCACGAGATGACGGCGTGATGGCGCCGACGCACATGCCCTGGAGTCACAGAACTGGAGCCACCATGGAAACGCGCGTGAACGCCTGGCGCATGACCCACGGCGCCTCGATGACGCTGCCGCTCTGTCTCGCGCTGCTCGCCCTGGCGCTGTGGATCGATCGCGAGACGCTGCCGCAGTTGGCGCTGCGCCTCTTTCCGTTCGCAGCCCCCAGCCCCGCGGGACCCTGCACCGGCGCGCCGATTCCCTGCTAGCGCCCTTCATGCCGCCTCGCCACCCATTGGCAAGTCGCGCCGTCACGCTCTCCGAGTTGGGCGATGATACCGAGCATGGTGCGGCCCTCATCTCGACAGATCGTTCGTAGCGAATAGTTCGTCACGACGCATATCGAGGTGAGGGTCGATTGTCAAACGGGCGAGGATACACGATCCCACCTGCTGCTTCAAGAGGCTTATGCGCCGCGGTCGAGATCGGCGTTCGCGAAGCGCCAGCCGCCGAACGCCAGCAGCAGCGCCGCCACCGCCAGCATGCCGACGAATGAGCCCCAGTTCAAGCCGTTGAGCACGGGCGAGCCGTACTGCCTATACATCGAGAGGTTCACCGCCCAGCTCGGCAGGTTGAAGACCGTCCGTAACAGATCGGCCAGGAACGAGGCGGCCAGGAACACCGTCATGATGCTGATGACGGCGACCGGCGGCAGCAGCTCCGCGAGCGCGAAGACCACCGAAGCCGTGATCAGCGCCAGCGGCAGAATCCCAAAGGCGGCCTCCGCCACGCGCCCCTGTTCGACCGCGAGCCCACTTGCCTGCGCGGAGACGACGATAGCGAGCCAGACGCCCAGCGTCGCGATCACCGTGGCGACCAGCACCATCCCATACCGTTCCAGCACCACGCGCCAGCGCGGCTGGGGCGTGCTCAGTACCAACTCCAGTCGCCCTTGATCGAGGTCCGTGGCCCAGCGATAGGCTAAGAAGCCGCTGAAGATGGGCAGAAGCAGCGGCACGTAGCTGAAGACGATCGCCGAGAGGAAGCCGCCATTCGTGCTCAAGTCCGCCCCGCTGAAGAGCTTCTCATAACCTGGGTTCGTGCCAAGCAGCTGCTTGATCTGCGACTCGAAGGTTTTGGCGACGTTCACCAGAAAACCGGCGAAGATGACGAGCGCCACCACCCACCAGACGATCGCCGCGCCCTGCCGTCGGAACGCCTGGATGCCAACGCCCCGCACCCAGATGTCGCCGGACTCCCGTGCGAGCACCTGGCCGGCGGGCCTCGTCGTGCGCACGACGCCGCGCCCGAACGTCGCGTCCGCCAGCACGGACCGCCCCACGTCGCGCCGGAGGAAGAGCGGCACCGCCACCGCCACCAGGACGATGCAGAGGCCGACGAGCACCGCAAACGCGCCCCAATCCATCCCACGATCGGGGATCAAGGGGTAGCTCTTGTCGTAGTAGTAGAGCGGCGTGAACGGGCGCACCCCCGATGCCCCGTTGACGGATCGACCGGTGCCTTCCAGCACGAAGAAGAACGCCATCAGCCCGCCGGCCCAGCCTGCCGCCGCCCCGCGCCCCATGAACTGCGCGAGGAGCAGCGCCAGCATCCCGAAGAGGAAGGCGGTGACGCCGCCGTTCGAAGCCCGCCGCGAGCGCCGCCACCGGATCGACCGACACCTCGTTCGGCACGGACGACTTCGCCATCGCCATGCCGCCGAGGATCAGCAGGCCGGCGATGACGGAGATCAAGCCCGTCGCCGCGGCCATCGCCAGCACCTTCTGCAGCACGAGTCGCAGGCGCGACTGCGGCGTGGAGAGCAAGATGTCGAGCGCGCCGGATTCCTCCTCGCCGCGGGTCATGCGCGAGCCCGCCAGCACCGCCCAAATGCCGAGCACGACGGGCACTGTGCCCATGATCTTGAAAGTGATGTAGCCGCCGGGGGTGTTGGCCTCCACGGTCTCGCCGAAGAAGCTGAACTGCCCGGCGATCTGCTGCAGCGTCTGGCCGGCGGTGCCGGCAAGCTGACTGAGGATCGTCGCGTAATAGAAATAGATCAGCAGGCCGAGGCCGATGCCCCAGCCGAGGATCGCCACGCGATAGTCGCGGAGCGATTTCGTGAAGATCGAGCGGAACATACTCTCGTGCCTCCGCCCTTATGCCCGCGCGCCGCTGGTGGCGACGGCGTCCGGTTCGTAGTACCGCAGGAAGATCTCTTCGAGGCTCGGCTCGCGCGTGCTGATATTGACCGCGCCGTGCTGCGCCGCCGTCTGGAGCACCGCGCCGAGATCGCCCTGCACCGTGAGGTTGACGATGGATGATGTCGAGCCCTGCGTGGCCTGCTGCACGCCCGGCAGCGCCGCGAAGCCCTGCGGCGAGGTGGCTGCGGCGAAGGTCAGCTCCACGAGATGATGCTGCAAGTCCCTGAGGGTATGCACGGCATCGGCCTTGACGAGCTTGCCCTCGCGGATGATGCCGACGCGGTCGCAGGTCTGCTCGACCTCGGGCAGGTTGTGCGACGAGAGGAAGACTGTACGCCCGTCGGCCTTGACCTCGGCCACCATGCGGTAGAACTCGGCCTGGTTCAGTGGGTCGAGGCCGCTGGTCGGTTCGTCCATGATCAGCAGCTTCGGGCGGTGCATAAAAGCCTGCACCAGGCCGACCTTCTGCTTGTTGCCGCGCGAGTATTCCCGAAAGCGGCGGCTGGGGTCTAGTTCGAGGCGCTCGACCAGCGACTTCAGATAGGCTTGATCGACGCCACCGCGCAGGTTGCCGAGATATTGCAGGATCTGCGCGCCGGTGAGCGCCGCGTCGAGCGCGAACTCGCCTGGCAGATAGCCGACGATACGCTTGACCTCGGTAGACTGTGTCCAACAATCCATCCCGGCGATCGTCGCATTGCCGGAGCTCGCGTGGAGCAGCCCCAACAGCGTGCGGATCGTCGTTGTCTTGCCAGCGCCATTCGGCCCGAGAAAGCCGAACACCTCGCCCTCGGCCACCTCGAAGGTGACGCCCTCAATGCCGCGGCTCGAACCATACCGTTTGGTCAGCGCATCGACTGAGACGATGGATGCCATGATGGCTCCCTCTGGCGCGGCACGACTTCGGCGCCGCTCCTACTCTTCAACAGGGGTATCGTCAGGGATAATGCCGGTGGCGGCTGGTGTGCCCCGCGCCAGCTTCGCTTGCCTGAGGGCGCGCCAGTGCTCCAATCCGGCCTGGCGATCCTCAAAAAGCACATCGCAGAATTCCAGCAGCTCGCGCAGACGTTCCTGCGCAACGGTTTCTGTGGGGCGCGCGGCGGCCAACCCGCGCTCTCCGATGCGACGCATCATCAGGATAGCGTCCAATTCGGTTCGCAGCGTCAACTCCCAGGTATCCGGCCCGAAGCGGTAATAGTCGCGGCGATCGCCGGGGACGTTGAATGGCTCGGCGAGGCCCGAGGTGACGATCAAACGGATGTTGGTGGAGACCGAGGCGCGAGAGACGTGCAGCGCATGAGCCATGTCGTCGAGCGAGAGCGGCTGATCCGCGATGATCAGTAACCCCAGCATACGGCCACCTATTGGAGCCAGCCCGTACCGCTCGAAATAGACACCCATGCTATCAACAAACTGTCGGAGGTCGTGGGGGAGTATCTGTGGCTGCGCCATCTCTTGCCCTCCCTCTGCGGCGCTCCACGCCGGGGATTGCACGAGGGGGACGAGAGCACCGCGTCCGGTGCTCAACGCTCACCTGTGTATCACCGCGCGAAGCATAGTGCGTTTACAAATTTTAGTCAATACTGAAACTTTTATCACTTCCGTGCGCGAGGCGCGAATCACCGCGAGGAGGCCACCTGAGCAACCGTACAACGCAACGCAACGCAACGCAGCACAGCACGGTCGGGCGCGGGGGGAATGGAATCTCATCGGGGGTGATGAGTCTAGAATCGGCTACGGCCTGTCGAGGCTATTGCAAGCCCTCAGAGGCGAGCTTGCCGGAGAAAGGCTTATTGCTGCACTGCGCGCAGAGCCGGTAGGTCTCCACGACACTCGGCGCGCGCGTCAGATCCCACGACCGGCGCGCCGAGTCGGACGGATCGGCCCTTCGCTTGAGCGAAACCGTCTGCAAGTGGGCATCGCAATAGAGTTTGCCGCAACGGTCGCACGCAGTGGTGGCGGGCAGCTCACAGGTCGCGACGTGGCACGTCTGCGCCACGGCGGTGGGGGACTCACTCTGCAGCGACATACGCTCCTCCCCGACTTCATTCCGCGCAAGGATTACCTGATGCGGCCTTCGCCACAACTCCCGCCGCGATGGTGGCGAACCGCGGCCCGCGTCCCCGCACGTCGGTGCCGCGATCCCCAACTCCGTCCACCGGTCGACTCGACCGAGTCACCTACCCGAATGTACCCATGCCACGAAGGCGCCGACACTCGAAGATCGCCTCCCCGCTCGCGCCGCCAATTCGCGGCATGGGCATCCGGAACTACCAGCGGCGCTCGCGCGAGCCGCTGTCACGGTACGAGGAACGATTGCCGCCCGAACGCTCCTCGCGGGGCTTCGCTGGGCTGACGGTGAGCGTGCGGCCGCCAAGTTCGCTGCCATTGAGCGCACTGATCGCCGACTGCGCCGCGGCGTCGTCCGTCATCTGGATGAAGCCGAAGCCCTTGCTCTGGTTCGTAGCGCGATCGATGGCGACGACGGCCTCCGTCACCTCGCCAAACGGGGTGAACAACTGCAGAAGCTGATCGTCGGTCGCCGAGAACGGCAAACTGCCGACATAGATACGGGTAGCCATTGAGGGCTCCCTCCTTCACTGCGAGCGGTGCTGACGCCGTGAAGGCGACCGCACAAACACAATCGGTGCCGTCAAGTCGTGCTGCACCTGAAGGGATTGTGGGGGAGCCGACAGTGAGAGGGTGAACAGGCGCTGTCGGATGGCACACAAAGACTGAGGATCGCAATCGTTAACTGCGCAGGAAGTATAGCACACGCAACGTCACGAGTCGGGCACGCCTCCCCACGCCCGCCTGGATCGCCCACCGGTCCGGCCCTCACGCCCGATGTCATGGGCGATCAATGCACGGGTCGAATTCGCATGAGAATACTCGACCTGCATACGATCCTTACCGCGGCGGCCGTTGCATCTCCCACGGACGAGAGGAGCGCAACCATGCGATTTTTACTACTGTTCTATACCAATAAGGACGCCTGGATGGCCCTGCCCGGCGACGAGCGCGACGCCGCTACCGAGCGCATAGGCGCGTGGTTCGGCGAGCTGGCGCAGTCTGGACGCATCGTGGGAGGCCGCCGTCTCGCCGGCAGCCACACGACCGCGCACGTGCGGCTGGGATCAGCCGGGCATAGCACTAGGCCGTTGGTGATCGACGGCCCATTCATCGAGACGAGAGAGGCAATCGGGAGTTACGCCATCATCGAGGCGCCTGATCGCGAAGCGGCCCTCGCCGTCGCGGCGAGCTGGCCCGCCGGCGTCGTCGTCGAGGTCCATCCCCTCACCGAGTAGGAAACGACACACACTGAGTCCACATTGGGAAAGCCGACGCGGAGCCCGAATCACCGACGATACCACTCCGCGCCGATCAGCAGCACCTGCTTGTGCTGCGCAATCGCGTCAATTATATCGCTATACGATACACATAGGAGAAGGCCTGGAATGCGTACGCTCGGCCGGCGACCATACGGATAGGTCAACGCGACCGACTCCTTCATGTCTATGGTAAGAACCAGGGTGGAAGCGATACCGGGGTATCCCGACGCTGTACTCGGCACCATCGATCGAGTGTCGCTCCACGCGATCTCCACATGTCTCCAGGGATAACGCTGGTAGCGGAATGTGTCAGCGCTCAACCAGAGCATAGGAACCGGCGTAACGGCGTAGTAAGCGAAAAAGAGCGCGCCGGCGGCGAAGACCATGAACGCGAACGGCACGGCAAGCCCATCCATTGGATTGCTTGCTGGCTAGGACGCAGTCGGCGGCAGCGATACTACCCACAGGAACGCTTCTATGATACCCGCCGAAACCGCCGCTAACCCCCCGTCTTCACGCGGCTCGCATAGATACTCGTCTCACTCTGCGGGAACCGCGCTGGTGGATTGAGCTCGCGAATCACGTTCCCGCCGCGTTTTGACAGTGGCGGCTTCATTGATGAGGCTCCTGCCGTAGAATGTGGAGACTCGCTCCACATTGCGCACAATTGCACCAACGAAACAGGTGATAGATGATGCAAACACAACTCCAGCGCTGCAGCTGGGCGGGCAGCGACCCGCTGATGCTGCGCTACCACGACGAGGAGTGGGGCGTCCCCCAGCACGACGACCGCATCCTCTTCGAATTCCTGATCCTCGAAGGTGCGCAGGCCGGCCTCAGCTGGAGCACGATCCTGCGCAAGCGCGAGGCCTACCGCGCTGCCTTCGACGGCTTCGATCCCGCGCACGTCGCCGCCTACGACGAGGCGAAGGTCGCCGCGCTGCTGGCGGATCCGGGCATCGTGCGCAACCGCCTCAAGATCGCCGCCGCCATCACCAACGCCCGCGCCTTCCTGGCCGTCCAACACGAGTTCGGCAGCTTCGACGCCTATCTCTGGAGCCTCGCCGGCGAGCAGCCGCGACAGAACGCTTGGCGCCTGCCGGGAGAGACGCCCGCCCGCACCGACGAATCCGACACGCTCAGCAAAGACCTCCGCCGGCGCGGCTTCACCTTCGTCGGCACCACCATCTGCTACGCCTTCATGCAAGCCGTCGGCATCGTCAACGACCACCTCACCACCTGCTACCGCTATGCCCAGCTCGGCGGCTCGCCCCACACCAATGAGCCTCGTAGAGAATCGGCACTCACATTGCGTGTGGAGAGTGGATGTATCGTCCGCAGTTCTCTACGTACCTTCAATTTCATTTAATGAAGATGGGAAGAGATATCGTAGCAGATAGAGATAGGGCTGTGGATACTGGGGATAACCCTCGCGCGGAGGATAGTATGCACGGCGTCAAGCCGCACGAATTCAGTGTCACGCCCCCAACGAGCAGCGCATCAGCTGCCGTGGGCCACTGTGTACAAGCGCAGCGTCGCGCAGGGATAAGTTCGTGACCACGAAGGCCATCTGTGGATAAACGCGAAGCAGCATCCACACGTCGCACAGATACTCCACATACCTATCCACACCACCGGTGAACCGGCCTTTTCCTACCCGCACGGCCCCACACCGCTTCACCCGGTTATCCACGGACCCATCCAACGCTTCAGACAGCCGCGCCAAGTTATCCACACAAGGTACAGGTTATCCACAGAGTTATCCACCGGAGCGATGGCGCACGCGCTACCCGTGCTTCGCGTTGACACTGGGCCGGCGCGGCAGTAGCATACCGGCATGGAACCTCCGCACCACCTCGGCCAGCAGGGAGCCGCGCCGCCCGCGCCGATTACCATACGGCCAGCGTGCGACGCCGATCTGCCGCGTCTCCAGGCGCACCTGCCGCGCTTCCCCGGCATCCACCGCGACCGCGTCTACCGCCAGCTCGACGGGTCCTCCTGCTACTACATCGCCTGGCGCAACGGCGACCCAGTGGGCCACCTCTTCCTCATGCGGCGCGGCACGCTCTACGAGCCGATGGCCTCGCGGCTCCGCGGCTGTCCACACATCTCAGACGTCTTCGTGCGCGAAGGCCTCCGCTCGCAGGGCATCGGCTCCCTGCTGCTCGACGCCGCCGAGGAGGACTGCCGCGCCGCGCGATCTGGCCGCGTGGGCCTGGGCGTCGCGCGCGAAAATGTGCGCGCCCGCCAGCTCTATGAGCGCCGTGGCTACGCGGCGGCACCCATAGATGACTACGTCATCGAGTGGATCGACGTCGCCGCGCAGGGGCAGCAGCGCCTTGTCCGCGAGATATGCACCTATCTGGTGAAGCCGCTGTAACGGCGTTTCGTAGTACTGGTGAAGCAAGCGAAGAAAGGGGACGCCACATGTCGTTGGAACACGCCGCGTCGGCGCGTATCACCCCGGCGGAGGCGACCGCTGCGCGCGCCGATCCCCCTCGCGCAGCGGCGGCTCGACCTGCTCTTCATCGCATTCTTCCTGCCGTCAACCTCTGCTTCATCACCTACATCGTCGATCTCGAACAACTCGTCATCGCCAACCCCGCCCACTTCACCTATCCCCTCTGGCCGCCCGCGCCGCTCGTCGACCTCGTCCATTCCTACGGCAACGCCCTCGACCCGCTGCAGGTCGCCCGCCCCGTCTGGTGGAAGATGACCATCTGGATCGACGTGCTAGGCTTCGGCCCCTTCTACGCCTTTGCCACCTACGCGTTCATCCGCGGACGTGACTGGATCCGAATCCCCACCGTCTTCTGGGCCGGCCTGATGGTCGCCAACGTCACCATCATCCTCGGTCGAAGAGTTCGCCGGCCCGCACGCCACGCCCTACCCGCTGATCGTCTTCCTGCTCAACCTGCCGTGGCTGCTCTTTCCCCTCGCCGCCGTCGCCCGCGTGGCCCGCGCCGACCACCCCTTCACCACCGCACCCTAGCCGCGACCCTAAATCGCCACCTGCCCAGTCCCCGGCATCGTCACGTCGAAGACGCGGAACGTCCAGTGCTTCGCGTCGCCGCCCCCATCCACACTGGCGACCACGCGATACGTCCCGGCATGGGGGAATTGGATGTTCAGCGGGAAGCCCAACAGCACGGATTGCTCCGAGCCCGCCGGCAGCGTCGGTGGACGCCCCACGTTGATCTGCCCGTCGATGTTCAGCAGCGGCGTCGCGTCCTCATCCTCGATCACGATCCTCAGCGTGTGCGCCTGGTTCGTCGCCGTCCACGGCACCAGCACCGAGACGCCGATGCCCAGGTGGCTCAGCGTGGGCCCCTGCGGCGTCATCGGGCGGCGATGCTCCGTCCAGCCACCGCCGCTCACATACAGCAGCCCGTTGATCACCTCGACGTGGTTCGCCACCAGCAGGAAATCCACGCTCACCGACTCGATCACGCTCGCCTCCCTCGCGCCACGCCGCCGTGCCCTCGCGCATCGCTGTAGTGTGTCGGGGCGCGGCTGGCAATGTCAAGGCTGTCAAGGCGCGGCACGCCGCCGATACGCCCCCGATCTTGCCCGCGAGTGGCAAAGGTGTGGTACCACTTCACAAGTGGCGCCCGTGCGACGCGTCCTCCGTTTGCGGCACCATTTTTGCTGCCCGGTGCCCCGACGTTCAACCAACCTCCGCCCCTCCTCGCGTGGCGGCGCACGCCCCCATCCGGCGGAGCGCGCCGGTCGCCGCGACGATGAGCTTGGCCAAAGTGAGCAGCGCAATGAAGTCCGTGGATGTAGAGCGGGGTGACAGCGTCGCCGCCGGAGTCTCCGAACAAGCGGCGAGCGCGCGAAGCCCGCGGCCGCCTCTGCACTGGCTCGTCTGGTCGCGAGCCATCCTCCTGCATGGCTGGGATCGCTTCGAGCGCTGGCTCTTCCAACTCGGCAGTCGTGCCGTCGCCGCGGCGCTCGGCATCGTCATCCTGGGCATCCTCGCCAACGCCGTCGTTGCCTACATCAGCATCCACTCCATCACCGATCGCGACTCCTGGGTGGCGCACACGCAGGCCGTTTTGGCGCAGATCTCCGCGGTGCAGACCGATCTCGTCGACGCGCAGTCCGGCGCGCGTGGCTACGTCATCACCGGCGATCAGACCTACCTGCGTTCGTACACCGCGGCAGTTGTCGCCGTCAGCAGCGACCTCCGCACGCTCCACACCCTCACCGTGGACAACTCGATCCAGCAGCAGCGCGTCGCCAGCTTGAAGACGCAGATCCCGCCTGAGCTGGCCGAGTTGCAGACGTGGATAACCCTGCGCGGCGCGGGGCAGAGTTCTGCGGCTGATACGCGCGTCGCCAGCGGCATCGATCAGCGGCAGATGATCGCCATCCGCACGCTGCTCCGGCAGATGCAGGCCACCGAAACCACGCTGCTGCACAGCCGCGACGCTGAGGCCCAGGCCGCCGTCCGGGCCTCGATCATCTCCGTCACGCTCGCGGTACTTGCCGACCTCGCCATGCTCGCCATCATGTTCGTGGTCTTGCGCCAGGCGCTCCGGATGCGCGAGCGTGCCGTCGCCGAGACCGCGCAGAACGAGGCCCGCGCCCGCCTCCTCGCGCTCGAGGAGACCAACCGCCGCATGGAAGAGTTCCTCGGCGTCGCCGGGCACGAGTTGCGCACGCCGATCACCAGCGCCCTCGCCAACGTGCAGATCGCCCTGCGCCACCTGGCGCGCACCCGCGACGGCGCCAGACCCGCCACTACGGATCAGTTCGAGCGGCTCCTCGCCTCCACCGAGGCGCAGCTTCGCCGCCAGTCGCGGCTGGTGGACGACCTCCTCGACGTCACCCGCATCGAGAATGGTCGGTTGGAGTTCCGCCCGGAGGACACCGATCTCCTCGCCATCGTCCGCCGCGCCGTGGAGGAGCAGCAACGCGTCCGCCCGGATCGCCACATCGCCCTGCGCCTGCCCGCCGGCATGGGCGCCGTGCCCGTCGTCGCCGACCCCGATCGCATCGGCCAGGTGCTGACCAACTACCTCACCAACGCACTCAAATACTCCCCCGCCGACGCCCCCGTCGAGGTAGAGCTGGCCCTCGCCGGCGGCGCGGCGCGTGTGGACGTACGCGATCGCGGCCCCGGCCTGCCGCCCGCCGAGCGCGAGCGCGTCTGGGACCGCTTCCACCGCGCGGAGGGGGTCGAGGTGCAGAGCGGCTCCGGCGTCGGGCTGGGTCTCGGCCTCTTCATCAGCAAATCGTTCGTCGATCGCCACGGCGGGGCCGTCGGCGTCGACGCGCGGACCGACGGCCCCGGCTCCGACTTCTGGTTCACCTTGCCGCTCGCCCAAACGGCGAACGTGCCCAGCCTCTCGGAAGAGACCGAGCGCGCCGATACCTGACCTTCACACGCTCCATGCCCCGTCGCGCGCCTCTCCTCACCGCGCGCCCCCGATCCTCTACCGCAGAGGGCATCAGCCGATTTCCTCTCGACTCTTAGGCTTCGTGCCGCAGGCGCGCGACGGGACTGCCCCAGCCTTCAGGCCGGGCAGGGGCACCAATCCGCCACACCTCAGAGCAACAAGGCAATGTGCCGAGAAGTCGTGAGACGGGGCGTCTGGCCAGCCGCTCGACGCCTCCATCAGCCGTCGGTAACGCTGGTTGGCGGTGGCCCGCGCCCCATCGTGCTCGTCCGCTTCCCGTCCCATCGACCGATCCGGTTGATCGGGGCCACCGATCTGCTCTAGATGCCGAGCGACTCCAGTGCCCGCTGTACGCTATCCTGCGCCTTGATGCGCACCTGCACATCGGCGAGGCGGCCGTTCTCGTCCACGATGAAGTGGCTGCGGATCGGCAGGTTATGTTCGTCGCTCCACACGCCATAGGCCGAGGCGACGGCGTGGTCCGCGTCCACCAGCAGCCGGAACGGCAGGTCGTACTTGCTCTTGAACGCCTGATGCGATGCGCCATCCTGCGGGCTGATGCCCAGCACCACCGCGTTGCGCTCCTCGATCTGCGGGTAGGCGTCGCGGAAGCCGCAAGCCTGCGCCGTGCAGCCCGGCGTATCGTCGATGGGATAGAAATAGACGACGACGCGCTTGCCGCGTAGATCTGAGAGGCGCACGATCGCGCCGTTCTCGTCCGGCAGCGCGAAATCAGGCGCCTCGTCTCCGATCTGCAACACCGTATCTGACATGAAATCGCTCACTTCCTCGCTAGCGAAACGCGACCCTCACTTCCCTCTCTATAGCAGGATACGTCGCCGCGTTGCAACCACCGGTTCGCGCGTCGCTGCAGGGTGCCTGCCACGAGGCGGACGCCGACCAGGCGGTGTTCGTCCAGGCCACGGTCATCGACCGCAGCGTGGCCACCGGCGCGATCTCCGTCTACAACCCGCTGGTCATCGACAGCGGTACACAGCCCGCCGTCGCGCCCGTCGTGCCGACGCTGCCGCGGTCGCCCGTGGTCGGCATCTGGTTCGGCTTCAACGGAGGCACCCTCACCCTGGGCGGCCCCGGCGCCGCGAGTTGCGTCAACGGCTCGGCCGGCCAGCCCTTCGGCCAGTTCGCGTACTGCAACGCCCCCGCCTTCTTCCAGCGGCCAACGCCGCGATCGAGTTCCAGGCGACGCCGTGCCGCCGCTGGGCACCGCGAACGACGGCAGGCCCTGCCTGACCACGCGTGACTTCGGCCTGGTCGACCAGGACCAGAGCGACAACGTCACCGGCGAGTACCTGGCCACGGCGGACGGCCGCACGGCGCAACGCACCGCCGCCAACACCGCCGCGCTGCCGAAAAAGAGTCGGTTCAGCTTTCTTGATCTAAAGCAGGAGCGAGGGGTTGGGTCGAGTCTCCCTGGTGAAGCGCGCCGAGCGTTGGATCGTTGCCGTCCCCGCCAACACCAACACCTTCGGCGACAGCGATCTCGTATGCGGTCGGCGAGATAGCGGAAGTAGTCGTTCATCACGACGATGTCCTTCACCACAAATTATGGCCGGTATCCGCTCGATGGCTTGCGACGGCACAACATGACATAATGTTCACCGTGACATCGGGCGTAACTTTTTGATTAAGAAATTAGTGTTTGTGAGGAGGCGAGTGATTGATGCCGTGAAAAAATTAAATTTGTGAATAGAAGTAGGCCGCGTTGACGCTCGCGGCAGATTTTGCGTCGCGATGGCGGTGTGCGAGGCGGCATCGACAAAGAGTGTCGTTCCTACCCAACCAAAGGTGCTGCTTGGAGTATGGATGTGGAGAAGCTGCTTCATGCGCGCCGCGTCGAGCGTGTAGAGCATCTCTTCGCTGCGCCACAATCTGCCGGCAGTGTTGGCAAAGAAGGCGGGCTGGGATGTTGCGACCTCGCAACTGCCCCAAAGGCTCACCTGGGCGGGGTATTATCGTGCGCCACGAGGCGCCGCATGAGGAGATGCTCAATCGGATAACGCTGGACGCGCGCGACTTGTCGCGCCGGTGCAGGTGTAGATCGTGTAGTGTGCACTGAAGAGAACAACGCATCGGCAGCGGGCGCCGACCTTCAGAGCGCGAGAGCTGCGAGTGGCGGCCAGAGTTGCGTGGTCAGTGTTACGGCCGGTATCCGCTCGATGGCTTGCGCGGCACTGCAATTCCCGCTCCACGGGGTGTTTCACGTGGAACGCGCCCTCCTAAAAGCGCTTCTGCGTGATCAACCGTTGCGGCTGTTGCGCCGGCCGCTCCGGCTTCACGGGCTTCTCCGCGATCGGCGCAGGCGCCGCCTTCGGCCTCTTCGCCTCCATCCACGCCGTATAGCCGCCGTCGAAGCTGCGTACCTCGCCGTCGCGCACCTCCACGATGCGGTCGGCGATGCGGTCGAGGAAATAGCGGTCGTGCGAGACCACGACCACCGTCCCCTCATAGCTTTCCAGCGCGCCCTCCAGCACCTCCGCCGAGTCGATGTCGAGATGGTTCGTCGGTTCGTCGAGGACGAGGCAGTTCGCGTTGCCCAGCATCAGCAGCAGCAACTGCAGACGGCTGCGCTCGCCGCCGCTCAGCGTCCGGATCTGCTGCCGCGCCTGCTCATAGCGGAAGAGGAACTTGCCGAGCTGCGCGATCGCCTGCGCCTCCGTGTAGGCGCGCGCCCGCCGCACCAGCGCCAGTGGCGTCGCGTCGAGCTCCAGCGTCTCGTGCCCCTGCGCGAAGTAGCCAAGTGCGATGCTGGGACCGATCCAGCGCGTGCCTCCCACGGCCTCGAGCTCGCCGGTAAGCAGCTTTGCCAGCACGCTCTTCCCCGCGCCGTTCTCGCCAACGATGCCGACCCGCTCGCCGCGCCGAACCTCCAGGTCTGCCCCCAGCAGCACGATATCCTCGCCGAAAGCCATATTCACATCGCGCAGCTCGATCACCTTCTGCCCGCCGCGCTCCCCCGCGTGCAGGCGCAGCGCCATCGTGCGCCGCTGCAGCACCGGCTTCTCCACCTTCTCCATCGCGTCGATCTGCCGCTGCTTGTTCCGCGCCTGCTTGATGTGCCGCGGATCGGGCACCCAGCTCGCCCACAGTTTGAACCGCGCGATGGCCTCCTCCAGCCGCGCAATCTCCTGCTGCTGCGTCACGAAGAGCTGCTGCTGACGGAGCAGCGCCACCTCGCGCGCCAGTGTATACGCCGAGTAGTTGCCCGGCCACAGACGGATGCATTCGCCCTCCAGCTCGGCGATCTCCGTCACCGTCTCGTCCAGCAGATAGCGGTCGTGCGACACAATCAGCGCCGCCCCGGCGAACTCGCGGATCAGCCGTTCGAGGTGCTCGCGGTGCGCCAGATCGAGGTGCGTCTCCGGCTCGTCCAGCAGCAACAATTCGGGCCGCGCCGCCACGCACGCCGCTAGCGCGACGAGCTTCCGCTGCCCACCGCTCAGCGCCGCGAGCGGCAGCGCCATATCCTCGTCGGTCAAGCCCAGCGCGCGCAGGTGGCTCCGCGCCTCGCCCTCCACCCCCGGACCGCCCAGCGCCTCGAAGCGCGCCAACAACTGCTCCTGTCGCGCCAGGACCCGCTCGATCCGCACGAGATCCGCCGCCACCGCCGGATCGGCCAGCTCGACCTCGCACGCCGAAAGCTGCGCCTCAATCTCCGCAAGCTCCGGGCGCGCGGCGCGCAAGACCTCAAGCGCGGTCCCCTCGCCAGCCGGCACATGCTGCGGCAGGAAGGCCACCCGCAACCCTTTGCGTCGCACCACCTCGCCCGCGTTAACCTCTTCCAGCCCCGCCACGATGCGCAGGACCGTGGACTTCCCCGCGCCATTCGGGCCGACCAGCCCCAGTCGCGCATGCTCGTCCACCGCCAGATCGAGCTGGTGGAGGATGCGCCGCCCGCCGTAGAATTTGGTGATACCGCTGAGAGAAAGCGCGATCATGGTGAGCTGCTCCTGCTATCAATGGAAGTGGTGTGGTGGCTCTCCGAGGAACAGCGCGGGTGACGGCGAGATCTGTCTGAACGCCTGCACGAGCATACAAAACAGCCGTGGACCCTGCACTGGCCCACGGCTGCTGTTCATCTACAATGCGAAGGTGGATGAGGCGTCGACCTCAGTCGCTCCGCGCGAGCAAGCAAGCTGCAAAAGGGCACAGTACGGCAAGGACCACGGCGAAATCGCTGTTGTTGACGACCCCGTGCCACTCTCGCCGGACCGCTCTCGGTTGCATGCTCTGCCTCATCTGCGCGGAACGACGCGCGCCGGCAAGCGTACCATCCAACGCCGCCAAAGTCAATCGCGGCGCTCAGAAGCCACCGCCGCCCCCACCACCTCCACCTGCGGCGCCGCCGTAGCTAGTTGGCAGATGCATGTGATAGGTGCGGGCGAGGCCGCCATACTGGAGCGAGCCATCCACGTCATGTGCGCTCCACATGCTTCCGCCGCGCTGACATCCGCCGAGCACGAGCACCAGCGCCACCATGACGATCAGCGTTCCGCGCCTGAACAGCGCGCCTCACTCCCCCGCTACCGGCAACCACGCGAGGTCGTCGTGGGGAAGTACACGCTGTCGGATGCCGGGGCTCTAGGGTGCGCGCTTGCTTCGGGACGCGTTCTCAGCGAATTCTCATCGCTGCTCAGCACTTATGCGCCACGCGCGTGCAGCCAGAGCGAATAGTCACCCTGGACCGCGAACCCAAGGCGCTGGTAGACGGGGAAACCGTCCTCGCTGGCCTGGAGCACCACCGGCAGGTCGGGAGCCGCCTGCATGGCATGTGCCGTCAACGCCGCGCCGTACCCCTTGCCACGCCACTGCGGCATCGTCGCGACGAGGTAGATGCCCACGGCGCGCTCATCCACATAGGCGGTGGAGATCGCCATCGGTTCGTCCTCGACGTAGCCGACCCAGAAGCTGAAGGGACCACCGAGCGTGCGCGCATCATAGGGGCGCGGCGCGTCTTGCGCTTGCAGGTCCGGCACGGGATAGCCGAAGGCCATGACGTGCTCGAAGTCGCGCATCCGCGCGTCATCCTCCACCGCGACGATGCGCAGTTCCGCCGGTGGCGGCGGTAAAGTGCCTCCCGCGGGACGCATCATCAGCGGTGGGTGCCCGAGCGACTGGAATCCCTGCTCGACAAGATCCGGCGTCGGCCACGCGCTCCAGAGCAGCCAGGGTCCACCGCGCCCCGCACAATAGAACTCCGCAAGCTGATGCGTGACCCGTCTGGCCTCCGATGCCGCGAGTGGTCGCAGCAACGTCGCGCTATTGGGGAATGGCGACGGCGAGCCCGCGTCCGCGGCCCAGCAATCCGGCCATCGCTGGGAACGGCCACCCATCGCCCGCACGGGGAAGTCCCACATGTGGGCAAGATTCCAGGCGGAGATCGAGGGCCAGTCGTCTGCGGCGATCTCGGCGCCATGATCGGATAACTGCGACATGGATGCACCCCCATTCACGACGCCCGTACGCACCCATCGCTCAGTGTAGCATGCATACTGCTGAGATCCGCAATAGTTGCGGGATGAGACCTCTTTCGCAGAAGTTGACGCATCGCCGCCCACTCGCGCATACTGCCACTGACGAGCGTTCCCCTCGGTTCTCCACGCCGCGCCGATGCCCCCGCGCCCCAGCGCGGCACTAGCGCCACCCCAAGGAGGCAGCCATGACCGCCGTCCAGCAGCGCACCAAAGATCACTGGTCCGTCCGACTGCACATCCGCCGTCCCGGCACCGGCAGCCGCATCGCCGTCATCATCCTCGCCGTCGCAGAGGCGCTGCTCATGACCCTCACAGCATCCTCCCTCGCCACCGGCGGTGGACTCTACGGCTGCTCTGCTGCCTGCCAGACGACGCAGACGGCAGGAGCTGCCCCGACCCCGTCTACCCCGGCCATCGCCATTTTCTTCGGCATCCTCATGATCGCCATCCCGCTCGTGATCGGCGCCCTCAACGAATCCTGGGCCGCCGCCATCGCCTTCGCCGTCCTGCCGTGGTTCCCCGCCATCATCCTCGGCGCCAACGCCATCCTCGCCCCCACCAACACCATCACCACCACGTCCGTCGCCAAGGGCGGCACCGGCTCGCCCGCCAGCACCTTTGGCCCGCCCTTCTGGCTCGATCCCGCCCACCTGCCGACGTTGCTCTTCTCGATCGGCCTCTTCGCCCTCCTCGGCTGGCTCGGCTGGGTCGTCGGCCAAGCCCTCCGTGGCGAAGCCTAGCACCCGCCCGCCATCCCTCACCGCCGCCACTGCACAGTCAACGCATCGTCGCACACATCCAATGGCACTATAGGGGCGCGACACGTCGCGCCCACCTCCCCTCACCAGAACTCGTCCTCCCACGCGCGGTCATAGGCGTGTTCCTCTCTCGTGCCATCTTTGTGGGTGACCCAGAAGGTTGTTGGCTCCTCGCTCAGAACCCCCGCAGTCGAAAAGTCGCCCATCTGCACGTCGTCGAGGAACGTCGCCCAGAACCCATCGATCTCCATCGCCGCAGCATCGATGTCTGTCATTGACCACTCCCCCCGGCTTCAGCCGGGGGAGTGGTCAATGACCACCGCTCACCTAGCGAGCTAGGAGCGTCTTACACGGTCATGTCGTGGCCCGAAGCCACCTCCACACGCGTACCTTCCCGCAGGCCCTGCGGTAGAGCGTACGTATCGCACACCTGGGCGGTTGGTGTCCGGTTGTCGGGAGCGCCTGACGGCGCGCGGCGTTTCCTCCCCATGGCTCAAGCCAGGGGTCTTCACGCCGCGCGAGCTGATAACCCCCTCAAATCCTCCACAGCCTGATCAGTCAATCGCTGGATCTCGTCATCTTCGGCATCCGTCGAATCGCGTGTCAGCACAACGCTTCCGTCGTCAAACGGGAAACTGCCGATCACTGCCCGCATCGATCCGATAAACTGATCCAAGGTTGAGTTCACTACGCATGTCGGACCGATCACACCAGCAGGCAAGTTGGGCGTGGCAACGTCGACGTAGGTGACGTCGACAACCTGACTGGTCTGCGGATCAAGGCAGACGCTCTGGAAACGCCCCTCTTTGCCAAAAACGACAAGCGGACCCCGGTCTGTATCTTCCAGCTGCGTCAACTTCTTCGCCGCTCGATACCGCCCCATCATCCCCTTTGGCATGCCCTTCTCCAGCAGCTCCGCATCCCACTCGTTCGGGATTCCCGTCGGCGCCGAGTAGCGTACAAGCTCGAAGCGCGGCCACCGCTCCATCGCGTCGTCGTCCATCAGACGCTCCTTGCACATGAGAAAAAGAGCCGCCCCAAAGCGACTCCCCTCTCTGCCCTCTATGAACTCTGCGCCCTCCGCAGTGAAAAGTCTCTTCACACCGCCGGCACCGGGATGCACCCCACCGAGAAGCGCACGAAGTCGTTCTGATACCCGAAGCCCCCGCCCGGCACCCCTGCAATCCCCGTCGCGCGGAACAGCGAAAACACATCCTCGCCCGCCCGCAGCTGACTCCAGTTATAGACCGTCCCGCCGTCGTCCAGATTCACCTTCGCGAACAGCCCTCGCTCTCGCTGGATCTGCGCTAACTGCCGGATCAGCCGTCCGCGCCGGTGCGTGTAGAGCGCACGGATGCGTTCGCTGATCTCCGGGCGCTCGGCAAACAGCCGCATATACGCCATGTAGCGCAGCTGCCAATCGCCGGGCAGCGTCGCCGTGCTATTCGTCCAGCCCGTGCCCACCGCCGTCGCCAGCACCGGATCGCCGAAGCCCACCCAACCGCAGCGGTCGCCCGTCAGCGTATGTGTCTTCGAGAAGCTATTCACCAACACCGCCCGCCGCAGTACGTCGGGGCGATTGAACGCCTCCATCCGTGCGCGATCTTCCGCCGGATCGCCCGTGCCGATATACGCCAGGTCGGCCACCAGCAACATGCGTTCCGGCGCCTCCGCCAGCACATCGAAGAGCGCCGTCAGCTCCTCCGGCGAATAGGCGAACGCCGTCGGGTTATTGCTCACCGTCAAGTAGAACGCGCGCAGGTCCGGCGCCTCCGCCAGCGTCCGCCGCAGCATCGCCGGCGTCACCTTGAACGCATCCTCCGGGCGCGTCATCACGCGATGCAGCCGCAGCCCCACCGATTGCGCCTGCCACTCCGGCACATTGAAGCTCGGCGCCGGGAACGCCACCGCCCCCACATACCGCTCAGACGCGTTCGCCGCGCCCCGCAACGACGTCGCCAGCCCCCGGAAGAATTTGTCCAGCCCGTCGAGTGCCCCCATGCTCAGGTAGACCTGCTCCATCGGCAGCGTGAAGCCCCACGCCTGTTCCGCGTAGCCCGCCACCATCTCGCGCAGCAGCGGATTGCCGACCGCCAGCACGTCATACATCCGCAGATCGAAGCGCCGCGCCAGCAGCTCCCGCTCGAACTCCAGCATCTGCTCGCGGATCCACCGATACGTCGCGCCCGTCGACACCCGCCCGTCGATCACCTCGCCCGGCAGCGCGATCCCGAGATCGTCCGCCAGCGACACGAACTCCGGCCCGTCATCCTTCGCCGTGATGCGCCGCAGATCGACGTCCCCGATCGTGCGGTTCACCACCTCCTCCGCGACGATCTCCGCCGGATACTCCCGCTCGCGGCAGATCGCCTCGATCTCCTTCACCATCCGCGCCATCACCCGGATCGGCGCCGCGCTCATTGCCTCATCCTTGTATCGTTCGCAGACCTCGTCCCTGGTGAGCGCGATCGCCGCGCGCACCTCGTCCCGCCGTCCCTCGCCGCCCTTCTTCACTCGCGACGTCCGCCGCGTTCGCTGAGGCCGCGTCCCCGTCGCAGGCGCGGCGTCGGGCGAGCCGTCCGGTTGCGAAGGCGTCCCGCCGCGTTGAACGCTCTCGGCCGGCGAAGACGAGGGTAAGGGGGAAATAAATGAAGGCTCCGTAACGGCCACGCTAGACTCCTTCGTTGCCTACCGAATGGCCCTGCCCATGCCCGCTCCGGCGGCGCGCGCTCGCGCATCATCCGTCCACGAGAGCCCGTCGAAGGGCACGCGCAAGGTCCCGGCCACGCTGCCGGACTGGCTCTCCGAGTCTAGCACAGGCTCCCATGGCGTGCCAGGGTCCGCGTCACTTCCTCGCTCGCGTGGGCGCCCGGTCCTCCGCCCCACGTCGATCGAGCACGCCTGAAAGACTATCTGAACCACGCCGTCGTCGCTCGCCAGCGTCGGCGTCGTGCCCCCCCACCCGCAACCAGTCGACGCGCATCAACGCGTGGAGAGAGGCATTCTCTTGCGCCGCGATGTCGCGTGCCTTGCATGCCACCTGGGCAAAGCCGACGCTGTCGAGCGACAGCACCTCGCCCATGAGCGTACATGAGGCGAATTAGGCGTTCCCATCCCTTTGCCTCGATCGGGGCAGTCTAGCTCGCGCCTACGAATGCGCCACCGTCTGTGCCGCCAGCGCTGCCTCGTTCGCGCTCGCCACCGTCATCCTTGGATAGAGCGACTGGGCGCCCGCCTCCGCCGCCACCGCGACGCCGAAGTGATACGGCACCAGCCCATGCGAATCGCCGCCGCCGAAGTTTGGCAGCACCATGCCCGCCGCGATCGGCGAGGCGATCGCGCCGCCACCCGTTCCTCCCTCGCCACCCGGCGCCATCTACGGCGAGTTGAACGCAGCATTCCACGTCGGCAAGTAGGGCGACATCCCCGACTCACGATGGGACAACATTGCGACGTGGTTCAAGCAACGTCTAGACATGGCTAATAGGCGGCACGACCAATAGCGCGAACATAAGCGTGTTCGTGCCGAGGTGTGACGAGACGTGCCGTAGCGTCGACCAACTTGCTTGTCCTGCCTAACTCCCAGTCATGGAGGCGAACACGCGTCGGAACTCTGGCGCAGGGACAGCAGCCGAGTCGCGGAGCCCTGAATGTATGCGGGCGTGAACACTACGGCCCTCTGCCTGTATCTCATAGCTGGCGGGTGAGAGGACCGAGTGAAGGAGGAGTCACTGAGACCGGTTGAGACACCCCTGAGGAAGGCAGGACATGAGCGTCTCTCCGGTGCTGGCTCAGTCCAGTGGGGATGGTGTGTGGTGGTATCCAGATTGGGATCCACCGCTGGCAAGCGAGCAGAAAAGGTGCAGTGCGATGATCAACAACCTTGCTGACGAAATGGGTGCCACCAAGCGGGGCGTTTGGATCTGGCGCAGGATGACCATGTCAGTTGTCCTTGTCCTGCTAGTCCTTGGCTTCGTAGGGATGGGTACGACAACGGCTTCGGCCAGCGGGTCTACTTCGCTCCGTCCCGCAACGGTTTCCCCTCAATCTGCTGATGCTGCTCCCGATGTAGTCGTATTTCCGACCGTCATCTATGTCGGCTGGACGGGCCGAAATACGGCGCATAACGTGAATCTGATGAGCTACAACGCCGGACACGACACGTTTGATCCAGCCATCGTCCTCACCGATACCACCCCAGTCGGTTCGGGACCAAGTTTGGCGCAGTTCGGCGGCACTACCCCCGACCACCTCTATCTGGCTTGGCGGGGCACCGATAATCGGCTCAATGTGGCCCATTTCAACCCCAGCGATCCCACCCACCTGGCCAGCAAGGTGACTTTGAGTGAGACCTCCCACAACGCCCCCTCTCTCGGGGTCTTTAGTGGGCGGCTGTACCTGAGTTGGCAGGGCACGGATGGCCGATTGAACATCATCTCGTCTGCGGACGGCAGCACCTTTGACACGAAGGTCACCTACAACATTCAGATCAGGACCAGTCCCGCTCTGGTGGCGACACCGCTCTTCCTGGAAATTGGCTGGGAACAGCCGAGCGCCCAGGCGTTTATCATGATTGCTCAGTACGACACGTCGCATCCCGCGACCTTGAGCACGGAGGTAACCACGACCTCGTCCAGCTCACTGCCGATTGCCCTGAGTTTTGCCGGGGTGGCTGGGTATCCCGCCCTCGTTGTGGCCTGGCGTACGGCCAGCGATGCGCATATCCTCCTGGGATTCTTCGGAGGCTCCCCCACCATTACGGGGATCGTCAACACTGGCCAGACCACTCCCTATGGTCCCGCCCTCGATCGACCGTGGCTCGGTTGGACGGGTACGGATGGATCGCAGCGTGTCAATGTGATCTCTGAGAGTCTCTAAGCTTACCCGTTAACCTACCGCGAGCGGCCAGCACTCGTTTTGGGTACCGGCAGGTGGCCTCGCAAACGAAGCGAGGAATGCGTCAGGGCGTCAATTTGACCGCCGGAAAGCGCACAGCGGGGGAGCACGCTTGCCCTGCGGACGCCCGCGTGACCGTCCACCGGGTTTTGGCGTGCTCACCGGACTGCCCACCCGCGCCAGCAGCTGCGCAAAGCCGCGACGGACCCGCGCAGGCGTGCGCCGTTCAGGCGGCAACGGCGGCTGTCACGGGAGGCGGACATGCGCCCCCTGATCCCGCGCTAACCGCAGCTGCACCTACGCCAGAGCAGCAGCCACGAGCAGCAGCCACGAGCAGCAGCCACGAGCAGCAGCCACGAGCAGCAGCCACGAGCAGCAGCCACGTCCAGCGGTCGGCCGCCTGCGGCGCCCGCAGCGTGGGCGTCGTCCATTTGAGCGTTTGCGTGAAGAAGCGGCGGGGGTGCTCAATGGCGAAGCGGGCGACATACGCCTGCCACACCTCGGCCAGATCGGGTGGGCGTGGCCCGGTCCACCAGAACCAGCGCGGTTGGGGCGTCGTGGTCGGGCGCGGCAGATGGTCCACGGCCAAGCGGATCAACCAAGCGGATCAACCAAGCGGATCAACCAAGCGGATCAACCAAGCGGATCAACATCCCACGTCCGCGTGGCCGGGGGCCACGGGGGCCACGCGTCGCCTGCCGCTGAGGAACCGGATGCACCCCACTCCACGCCGGCAGCTGGACGCGCCCATACTGCGGGTCGTCAGCACACCACGGGTCCGTCGGCTCGGACCACGTCGTGCGGTCGGCACGGGCGAACTTGGCGCCGTGTCGTCGCGGCCGGCCGGTCTTGGGCTGCGCCGTCGGATCGGCATAGGAGCAGCGCCCGGCCCGCAAACGCACCAACCGGCCGACCGACTCGTCAGCCAAGGCGAGGCGCAACTGCACGGCATCGTAGCCCGCGTCGAAACGGAAGATCGGCACGCGGGCGAGCGGACCAGCCTGCTCGAGCCAGGAGCGGCTCGGCTCGGCCGCGACCAGATGGGGGTTCTCGCCAGGGATGATGCGTCGCACGCGCAGGGGCGCGGTCCAACTCGAGCAGCGCAGCGGGAGTTGCGCGCGAGCCCTGCGGAGTTCCAGCCCGCCACAATCGGCTGCCCATGCGAATGCCGGTACGGATGATGGGAGAAGCCCCGCCCCGGACTGGTTTCCGCGTCACACCGGGGCCAGACACTCGCGTCGAGAGCAAACCAGGTTGTCCGCGGTTCCCACTGGGCACGAAGCTGCCAATCGCTCGAGACGCACCAGGTCCCTGGTCCCCGCGTTGAGGGCATCATAGAGACTGCCCCACCCGCGTTGGCAACTGGGAGCCAGACGCAGGTGCGCTGGCGTTTCGAGGGTGGGCGCGCTCAGCACAGCGTCGAGCGCCTCGAAGAGGGCGTCGCGGCGACACCCACACAACGGGTACACTTCATGGCGGAAGGCTCGGCGCGCTTCCAATTCTGCCGTCTTCATAGCCAGAAGGATGGGTGCTCGAGCTCTTCCTGTCTACTTCATCCGAGCCCAGCCCTTGCTGTGGGTTAAACGGTAAGCTTAGGGGCGCTACCCACGCGATGTTGGGGGCGACAGCATCGCCGATGGGCATAGCGGTGTCTTGGTAGGCGAGGTGAGAGAAACACCGTTCATATCCGCACAGTTTAGCGCACACAGCAAATGGACGGAGATAAGGCACTGGGCAAGACCCCACCGGCGAGTGACGACCGCACACCGCACATGGAGTGCCGATGGGTGTTTCGCCGGGCGGCATCAGGCGTTGGAGCAGAAACACCGCCTGTATGTGACAAATGAGCGCACACAGTAGCATGCCCCCCTCTCCTACAATGCCCCACAAACTCGTGGGTGGATACGGCCGTACATGTCTGTACCCACGCACGCCTTGTCCCCGTCCTCGCGTGCTATACTCAATCCCGTCCCTCCACCTCCTCCAACTGAATTTCCCCCAACAGACTCCTGGCCATCGTGCCGCACGCGGCGAGTGTACCCTCGGCCTGAAGGCCGGGATCGACACCAACGCACCACCGCACACGAGCCTCCCACAACCGTCCACCTCTCTATCTCCGCCCCATCCCCCGTTTCTCCAGCATCCCTGCCCGCCCTCTTGCTCCTCCCCTTTCCCCGCACCCGAGTAGAAAGCGTCCCCGCAATGCTCCCCCGCGCATCTCCCGGCCGATCCGCGTCCGCACTTTCCGCCCCTCAGCACCGCCTTCCTCCCCAGTCCACCCGCGAACCCAGGCCGATTCGCCCACCGCGCCTATCAAAGCGGAAACGCCCTTCCCACCTTGCGCCCCAGCGCCCCGCCAAAACGCCATGTTTCCCGCCCCCCATCCCCTGATCAAATCGCAAAAGCGGAAAGAAACGGAAATCGCCCGCCCTCCGCCCCTGTCCCGCCCTCCGCGCGCTCTCCGTCCTCCGCTCATCTCCGCTCTGCTCTCCGCGAACTCCGTGTCCTCTGTGGCGAATCGCACCGCTCCGCTCTGCCTCACCCTCGCCGCCACCCTCGCCGTGCGCTACAATGGGGCTCACAGCCCCGCACACACCCCACGCCCGCGCGGGCCGGACCACCCCGTCGAAGAGGACGCCGCATGCCATCGATTAGCCCCCGCTCCATCGCCGCCGAAACGCAGCAATTCCCCTTCTCCAAAGTCCTGATCGCCAATCGCGGCGAGATCGCCGTGCGCGTCATCCGCGCCTGCCGCGATCTCGGCCTCGCCTCCGTCGCCGTCTACAGCGACGCCGACCGCGACGCCATGCACGTCCGCATGGCCGACGAGGCCGTCCACATCGGCCCCGCCCAGGCCTCCGAGAGCTACCTCAACATCCCCAAGATCCTCGACGCCGCCAGGCGCGCTGGCGCCGGCGCCATCCACCCCGGCTACGGCTTCCTCTCCGAGAACGCCGACTTCGCCGACGCCTGCGCCGAGGCCGGCCTGATCTTCGTCGGCCCCCCCGGCGGCGTCATGCGCCAGCTCGGCGAGAAGACCTCCGCCAAGCGCATTGCCGAGGACGCCGGTGTCCCCATCGTCCCCGGCTACAACGCTGGCCTGCGCGACGCCAAAGAAGCCGCCAGGGTCGCCGCCGAGATCGGCTACCCCGTGCTGCTCAAGGCTGCGGCGGGCGGTGGCGGCAAGGGCATCCGCTTCGTCACCGCCCCAGAGGAACTGGAGGCATCGCTGCGCCTGGCCAAGAGCGAGGCGAAGAGCGCGTTCGGCGACGACACCGTCTACATGGAGAAGGCCGTTCATCCCGCGCGCCACATCGAAGTGCAGATCCTCGCCGACACCCACGGCAACGTGATCCACCTCGGCGAGCGCGAATGCTCGATCCAGCGCCGCCACCAGAAGCTCATCGAGGAGAGTCCCTCCGTCGCGCTCGACGCCGACCTCCGCGCCCGCTTCACCGCCGCCGCCGTTGCCCTCGCCAAAGCCGCCGGCTACGTCAACGCTGGCACCTGCGAATTCCTGCTCGGCCCCGACGGCAGCTTCTACTTTCTCGAAGTCAACACGCGCCTCCAGGTCGAGCACCCCGTCACCGAGTGGTGCACCGGCCTCGATCTCGTCCGCGAGCAGCTCCGCGTCGCCGCCGGCCTACCACTCAGCGTCACGCAGGGCGACATCACCTTCCGCGGCCACGCCATCGAGGCGCGCATCACCGCCGAAGACGCCCTCAACAGCTTCCTGCCCGCCTCCGGCAGCGTCGCCGCCCTCCACGATCCGGCCGGCCCCGGCGTCCGGCTGGAGAGCGCGATCTTCGAGGGCCTCACCATCCCGCTCTTCTACGACTCGCTGCTCGCCAAGCTGATCTGCTGGGGCAGGGACCGCGACGAGGCACTTGCCCGCCTGCGCCGCGCGCTCGACGAGTACGTCATCGCCGGCATCCGCACCACGATCCCCTTCCACCAGTGGCTCGTGCGTCACCCCCGCTTCCTCGCAGGCGACTTCTCCACCGACTTCGTCGCCGAAGAATGGCACCCCGACGATCGTGACGCGGTGCCCGCCGCCAACGCCGCTCCCGACGATGCCACCGACCTCTCGCCAGAAGAGCTCGCCGCCATCCTCGCCGCCCTCGTCGCCCAGGAGCGCGACGCCGCCCGCGCCCTCCGCCTCACTGGCGTTTCACGTGAAAACGACGGCCCTTCCAGTTCCCGCTGGAAATACGGCGCCCGTCGCGGCTGGTAGGGGGGACGACCATCGCGCCGACGGACCACGCCGTCTTCTTCAGCGGCGGCAAAGACTCGATGCTGGCGTTCGACCGCGCAGTGCGGCAGGGGTTACGCGTCACCCGCCTTGTCACGCTCTACGACGGCCCCAGCGGGCGTGTCCGCTTCCACGGCACCCCGGTGGACGTGATGCGCGCGCAGGCCGAGGCGGTCGGCCTCCCTGCCACCCTCGCTGCGACGACGCCCACCACCTTCGAGACCGTCTTCCTCGAGACGCTCACCGCCCTCCGCGCACAGGGCATCGGCGCGCTGATCTTCGGCGACATCCACCTCGCCGACGTCCGCGCCTGGTATGAGGATCGCGTCCGCGCCGCTGGCCTGGACCACATCGAGCCGCTCTGGGGCGAAGATCCGCTGGCGCTCGCCCGCGAGTCGGTCGACCGCGGCTATCGCGCCATGCTCACCTGCCTCGAAGAGTCACGCACGCGCCCCGAGTGGCTTGGCCAGCCCCTCACGCACGACCTGCTCGCCGCCTTCGTCGCGGCGGGCATCGATCCCTGCGGCGAGCGCGGCGAATACCACACCCTCGTGACCGCTGGCCCGCACCTCACTCGCCCGCTCGCCCTCCGCCTCGGCACGACCGTCTCGCGCAACGGCTTCACCCAGCTTGATGTCCAACTGGCACATGCGCGCCCCAATCCCTCGATGTCGCCCACCCCCGGCACCGATTCTGCGAGATGGTAGACACTCTACAGCACATCGAGGTGAGGGCGTGAACGCGCCCGCCCACCCATCCCACTCGCACGTTCGTATTCGTAGAGTAGTTGAGTACATGGAGTGAAGTGAGGAGAGGAGGAGACCAGATGGACCGTGAAACCACCCATTCGGGCGAGCATCCCTCGCGCCAAGAGCGTGCCGCCGAGGTCGCCACCATGATTCAGCAGGCGCAGTCGGCTTGCCGCGCCGCTGGGGCCGATCTCGGCGACTCGCGCGGCCAGCAGCTCTTCGAGAAGATCGCCGGCTATCTCGACGTGGCCATCCAAGCCCTCCAAAGCTACGAGCGCGAAGCGACCCCGCCGCCCAAGCCGCGCATCGTCCACTAGCCCGCGTCACCTTCCCCCCGGGCCGTCCGGCTGTGTACTGCCCCGACGGTCGACATCGAACGACAGGAGCAGCGCGTGGCAACCGAGTGGACGCCCACACCCCGGCGGGCGAACGCCAGCGGCGATGGGGGCAACAGGCGTACCCACTTCACCTGGGGCTGTGCCGGATTGCTGCTCGGCATCCTGCTTACCACGCTGTTCCTCGTCGTCCTCGCGCCCCGTCCCAGCGCCGTCGCGCTCTCGCCCGCCCCCCCCGCCGACATCATCCTCACCATGGACGACCAATATCTCACCCGCCTCGTCGTGCAAGGCGTCGAAGCGGCCAGCCTCCCCGGCTTCACCATTACCGACGTCAAGGCCCACGTCGCCGCCGGGAACGTCCTCGCCTTCTCCGGCAACGTGGCGACCGGCCCCGGCATCCCCCTCGCGAGCCTCAACGCCCAGGGCCAGCTCGGCGCCAGTGGCGGCATCCTCGTCGTCTCCAACGTGTACGGCGTCCTCGGCGGCCTGACCCTCCCCGCCGTCGTCGACAGCGCGCTTGAGCTCGGCATCAACATCGCCATCACCAACGAGCGGCAACGCCTCACCCAGGGCGGCATCACCTACTACGTCGAGGGCGTTTCCACCACCGCCGGACGCCTCACCCTCGCCCTCCGCTTCACCTAGCCCACCCATCTGCTCTCGCCCCCGTGCCAGATGCGGCCTCCGCGAGATGGTACGGCACTTGCGCTGAACAGTATCGACCGGCTCGCGCGGCGACCTGCGTGCCGCGCGAATCCAGACGCCGGATCGGAGGGTTACGGTGCCGAAGAACTGCCGTGGAGCGAAGAACCAGCGTCGCCAAGCAAACAAGACATCCGCGGCGCCACAGGCCAACAACGTGAGTGCCATCGAGCCGGGGATGGTGGTCGAGACCGATCAGGGCGATCTCGGCGAGCGTGACCTCTCCGCGGCCAAGGTCAGCGACGTGGTGCGCGATCCTGCCGGCAACGTCGTGGCCATCATCGTCGAGAAGGGCCTCGCCTTCAAAAAGCGGATCGCCGTCACGGCCGAGCGCGTCGCCGCCGTCGAGCCCGATGCCGCCCCCGAGACCCCGCCCGGCAAAGTCACCGTCACCGCCTCCGAGCAAGAGCTGGGCGCCCTCTCCGCCGCGGGAGCCGAGACGCTCACCCCTGCCGAGGTGCCCGGCAGCGTCATCAAGGAGGTCGAAGAGACGTTGCCGACGGCAGCGGGTCTCCACCGGCTCGAAGGCCGCTCGACCCATCGCAGGACGAAGGCGCCCGACGAATCGACGGCGCCGGCCGAGGGCGGCGAGGATGACCAGCCGTCGCCGCTGAGCGTGATCGGCCCCGGCTTCCTCTCCGGCATGGCTGGCAACGACGCCTCCGCCGTCACCTCCTACTCGGTGAACGGCGCCACCAACGGCTATGCGCAGCTCTGGCTCATGCTGATCGCCACACCGCTGCTGCAGGTCGTGCAGTATTCCTGCGCCAAGATCGGCCGCGTCACACAGCGCGGTTTCTCCGAGCTGCTGCGCGAGCACTACGGGCGCAAGATCGCCATCCCAGCCACCCTCATCCTCGTCGTCGCCAACGTCGGCCTGATCGCCAGCGATCTCGTCGCCATCGGCAGCGGCCTCCAATTGATCACTGGGCTAGCATGGGAGTGGTTCGTCGTGCCGGTCGCCATCATCCTCTGGTATCTCACCGTGTACCAGAACTTCGGCATGATCAAGCGCATCTTCATCTGCATGAGCCTGGCCTTCGTCGCCTACCTCATTACGGGCATCTTCGTCCATCCCGATTGGGGCGCCGTCCTCAAGGGCACGTTCGTGCCGCAGATCAGCATGAATTTCGCCAGCGTCAGCGCCGCCGTCGCCCTCCTCGGCGCCACCGTCTCGCCGTACACCATGTTCTGGCAGATGCAAGGCGAGAAGGAGCAGCAGCGCCCCGGCACACGGCGTCAGCAGTTTCAGCAGGCCGCCGTCGACGTCGGCAGCGGCACCATCAGCGGCAATCTGGTGGCCTACTCCATCATCGTCTGCGCCTCGGCGACGCTCTTCGCGCACCACCAGAGCATCTCCACGGCGGCGGACGCGGCGCGCGCGCTGGAGCCGCTGGCGGGTCCCTTTGCCAAGTATCTCTTCGCCATCGGCCTCATCGGCGCGGGGGTCGTCGCCATCCCCGTGCTGCTCGCGAGCACCTCCTACGGCCTCTCAGGCACCATCGGGTGGGACGCCAGCCTCTGGAAGAAGCCGTGGCAGGCCGAGGGCTTCTACCTGATCCTCTCCGGCGCGCTGGGCGTCAGCCTGCTGCTGGCGTTGCTCCGCTCCAACCCGATCCAGCTCATGTTCGGCGCCAACGTCCTGCAAGGCACGCTCTCGCCCGTGTTGGTCGTCTTCCTCTTGCTCGTCGGCAATAACCGCCGCATCATGCACAAAGAGCGCCTGTCCCGGCTGAGCAACATCCTCCTCGGGGTCACCGCATCGCTCATGTTCGCGGCGACGGCACTGCTGCTTTTCGGTCTCGTCACCGGCCACGCATCATAGCCGGAGCGCAGGTTGCCGCGGCTCCTCATGGCCGTAGCGCCGAAGCCCTCTTCTCACCCGTTCTACATCCAGAGGGTGAGCTACCAGCGGCCAGGCACAACGCCGCACTCGCCGAAGGGGAGAACCGGTGAGCGAGACCGACACGGACCACACGCGCGAAGACGGCGACGCCTCGACCATCGCCGTCGCCACCCGCGCAGGCGCCACGTCGTGTGTGCACCTCCTCACGCGCGAGCGTATAGAGCTGCTCACACGCATCCGCGACCTCGCGGAACGCCCGCTACTGCTTCTCTCGTTCGTCTGGCTCGGCCTGCTCGTTATCGATCTCACACGCGGCCTCGACGGCCCGCTCGACCTCCTAGCGACGCTGATCTGGCTCATCTTCATCGCCGACTTCGCGCTGGATCTCGGCCTCGCGTCCGACAAGCGCTCGTACCTCCGGCACAACTGGCTGCTCGCGCTCTCGCTGGTCGTCCCCGCTTTCCGCCTCCTGCGCATCCTCCAGGCGTTTCGCCTCCTCGGCGTCGCGCGTGCCGCCGGCTCGCTCAACCTCGTCGCGGTGCTCGGCTCGGCCAATCGCGGCGCCCGTTCGGTGGAGCGCCTGCTGGGACATCGCGGCCTCGGCGCCGTCGCCGCGCTTACCGTCCTGGTGATCCTCCTCGGCGCGGCGGGCATGCTCTCCTTCGAGAACCCCACGGCGCTCCATGACGCCGGCATCCAGGCCACGGCGAACGGCGGCCTCACCAACTACGGCGACGCGCTCTGGTCCACCGCCATGCTGATGACCACCACCGGCGCGCCCTACATCCCCCAGACGCTCGAAGGACGCATCCTCACCGGCCTCCTTGCCCTCTACGCCGTCGCCATCTTCGGCTACGTCACCGCCAACGTCGCCAGTTATTTCGTCGGCCAGGATCGCGCAAAGCACGACGAGCGCCAACAGCGCGAGGAGAACCTCTTGGAGCAAGAGGTCTCCTACGAAGAGAGCGAGATCGCCGCGTTGCGCCGCGAGATGGCCGCCCTCCGCACGCAGCTTGTCACCCTCACGACGCAACTCACCCCCGCCTCATCCGATCCGCGGGCGGGGGCGCAAGATTAAAGCAATAGGTTCGCGTCACGGCTGCCGGAGTCGTCGCGGGTCCGTGGCGAAGTGCATCACATAGCCACAGTCGAGGCAGACCCTTGCGTGCACGTCCGACGTGCGAGGCAACCAATTGTTAGGCCACCACACGCCTAACCGGAGATCATTGAAGTCTACCGGCCTGGCGTCCATCATCTCGCCGCCGCAGAGTGGACACCGTTGCTCGCTCGCCATATATCATTCGGCTCCTCTGCTACCGGCGGCGCTCATCGCGAGGGTGGCTCTCCATGAGCGCGAGCGATGCCTCACCACCCTTCCCAGTGCAGCACCTTCTCGACGGGATCGCGCCCTGCCGGCTTGAAGTCCTCGCCAAGCGTATACGCCAACGGGATCAGCGCCGCCTGCGCCACCTTCTCGAACGGGATGCCCAGAAGCTCCGCCGCCTCGCGCTCGTAATAGAGATGCACCGTCGTCCACGACGATCCCAGCCCACGCAGCCGCGCCGCCAGCATGAAGCTCCACACCGCCGGCAGGATCGACCCCCAATACCCCGCCTGATTCTCGGCGGACAGCCCCTCGGGACGCCCCCGAATGCACGGCACCAGCAGCACCGGCGCCTCGTGCATGTGCGCGGCGAGGTAGTTCGAGGACTCGGCGACGCGCATGAGTGTCTCCGCCCGCTGCGGATCGCGTGCCTGCAGCGCCGCGAATGCCTCGGGCTGGTTGTACGCCTCGTCGAGATACGTCGCCCACCCCTTGCGATAGATGTCGCCCAACGCATTGCGCTTCGCCGCGTCCGTCACCACCACCCACTGCCAGCCCTGGCGATTGCCGCCCGTCGGCGCCTGCAGCGCCGTTTCCAGGCATTCGCGGATCACCTCCGGCTCCACGGGGCGGCTGAAGTCCAGGCGCTTGCGCACCGAGCGCGTCGTCGTCAGCAGTTGGTCGGGCGTCAGGTCGAGCAGTGGCATGCGGCGCTCCTTCTCATCGCGTTCACAATCGCCCGGTGGCGCATGGCCCACCAGTCCCTGCGACTATAGCACGCGACCAGCGCGCATGGCTGCTCCTTGCCCAAAGGCGCGACCGCTACTAGTGTTCGACGTAGGCGCCCGTCCAAAACGTCCGGTGATCGTGGTCGCGCAGGTCTAGCGAGAAGTCCACCGACGCTTTCAGCGCGAGCAGCACCGAGACCCAGCCTGCCACCAGCTCGGTGCGGTCCTCGGCCTGCTGGCCGATGTCCGTGAGGCGCAGATCCGTCCCGCCGCGCCCGTCGTCAGTGAGGTCGAGCGTGGCAACGCCTCCCCCCGCGTAGCGCGCCACGATCCGTCGCGGCGGCAGCAGGTCGAGCGTCGCATCCTTCAGGTGCGCGCCCTCCGGCGCGATCCAACCATTCTCGCTATCGAACTGCCCGGCCGAGGACGCCCGATACGGGTCCGTCTCGAGATCCGGCGTGAGGAGATCGAAGACGAGCTCGCGCGGCGCCGACAGATTGACGCGCCAGGAGGTGTAGCTCGTGGAGGGTTTCATTGCCACACGGGCGCTCACTTTCGGCAGGGGAGATCCGGAGGACGCACGAAGGAGTCGGGAGGTGCTTTAAGTATACCCGCCCCCTGCCAGCGTCCGGCATCGTGCGGAACACCGATGGTACACAACCTGCAACCGCAAACCTGCGGATATCGCGCGATGTGCGTTACGTCTAGATTACGAGTGGCAAGGAGTGAGACGGTGGTCCGTCGCGGAAGTGCCATCGATCCGACCCTGCAAAATAGCGGCACGCTCGATGCAGGCGCCCTGCCCGGCGATGCTCAACCGAACGACGACCAGATCGACGATCTCACTCAGGCTGGCTATCGCGGCTAGTACGGCAACACCGACCTGGGCGACCAAAACGCCAACTCCCGAGGGTCGTAGCACGACACTCACCCAGGCACCCGGAGCGAAGGCCACACCGGCGATCAACAGCATCCCGACTCCGCCGATCCCGTGGAGCCCGACCAAGGGCGGGATTCTGGCGTCGCGGGGACTGGCGTCTAGGCCGCGAGTGTTCCCACTGGCAGCGACCTAAATCCAGTCTCCGCGAGCCACCAGTGCGCCAGTACGCCTAGCGGTGTGGAGATGTGCGACGCGTGCGCACCTCCTCTGCACGAAGAGCAGCCGTGACCTCAAAGGAGTACCCGCAATGACCAACCCCGGCATGACAAGTTCTCCCGATCCGTCGAACCAATCGAACCCAGGCGCGCCCGCCGGCTCAGATGACGACTCGTCCATGGGCTCGCGCGACGCGGCGAATGAGCAATCCGACTCAGGAGTAGCAGGACTGGGCGGCATGGGCGGTGGTACCCCCAACGCCGGCGGCCTCGGCTCGCCCGGCGGCGCCCAGCCGCTCGCCACAGGACTGGTTCGCCCGCAAGTCGGCCCCACGGCAGGCACCGCAGGCGCCGGCGGGCAGAATACGTGGCAGATCCCCGACAACGCGGTGGCGGACAGTCACCAGCATCCCTCACCTGACGCGCCGCTCACCTTCGGCGATCCCTCGCCCTACCTCGCCGCCAACGCCCCCGCCGAACGTCACACCGATGGATCGCTCTCGGTGGCAGGGGGCAGCGCCGGTAGCGCCGTCGGCAGCGCCGACGATCTCGATGCGACGCCGAGCCCTGCGCCAGACGACACGGCCGCGTCTAATCACTGACGGTTTCAACTTCAAAGAAGGCGACATCATCCAGCACGCCGAGCAGGGTGATGTCGCCGAGGACAAGGTCTGAGCCACATCAGGCTAGACTATGGGCCAACGCAGATTTCCCCAACATCGGGTCACCCCGGCCCATGGCCTCTTCCAATTGAACGCGAACCTCCCCTTCCTGCCACGCCTCCCCTCACCCCGTCGGGAGGCGTGGCGCGGTCCTCCACGAGCGGGGGCTTGTCTTACGGATTTCGCGTGGGTTCTAGTACTTTGCGTCTCGACAAAGCCAGATGAATTCGGGACTCCGCGGGCGCTTTATCCAACTGCCGCGGCGAAGTTGATATCAGGGGTGAGGCACCCTACTTGCGGGCAAGTGTCAAAGTCCATCAGCCCGGGCAGTGGCCCCAACCGCACGCTCACGATTTCGCGTCCACCCGCTCGCTCTCGTGCCGCACGCGCAGGCTGAGCGCCGTCGCGCCGCCGAGAAGCAGCGCCGCCAACCCGCCGATCACCAGCGGCACCGGGATCCCCGACGTCACGGCGACGATCGCCCCGCGCAGCGCCGCCGCGCCCACGAACGCCGATCCCGCCAACACGAGCAGCCGCGTCTGCGTCCCTACCCCGATCCCGACGATCACCAGCGCTTCGAGCGCCAGCACCAGCGCGTAGATCGCGTCCGCCTCGCTGGCGAAGGATTGTCCTAGCGTCGGCAGCAGC
Source organism: uncultured Chloroflexia bacterium (assembly GCA_963841205.1). Lineage (GTDB taxonomy): Bacteria > Chloroflexota > Ktedonobacteria > Ktedonobacterales > JADMIN01 > CAWAWP01. The sequence continues at coordinate 296,635 of CAWJCH010000002.1, forward strand.
AGCACGCCCACGCCCAGCATCGAGCAGAGCGGCGCCGCGCGTTTAAGCGACCCCGCGCGCTCGTCCACCGGCAGCAGCGCGCCCGCCAGCAGCAGATAGCTCCCCGGCGCTAGGATGAACGCCTGCACGTTCTCCGCGCCCAGCGCCCGCGTCAGCCACGTCACCGCCAGCGCGACCGCCCCACCGCCCAGATACAGCACTGACCGACGCCGCGTGACGGCGGCATGGAGCGCCAGCAACGCCGCCAGCGACGCGAGCGCGCCCGCCGCCGCGAATGTCGTCGGCGCGTGTTGAACGAAGCCGTCCCACACAAACATCGACGCGAGCGCCGTCGCCGCGCCGACCAGCAATCCGCCCCAACTCTGGATCTCCAGCCCCGCGACGTGTGCATCTCGCCAGTGCTCCGGCAGGATCGGCAGATCGAAGGCGCCCCCAGCGTCCGGTCGCCGCGCCGGCAGCGGCAGGCGCCGCCAGAGCAACCCCAGCGCGTAATAGCTCCATCCCAGCGCCGCAAACGCCGCGATCCCGACCCAGCGGTGTGCATCGTGCAGCCCAAGGCCGGTAGCTAGCGTCAGCACCCCGAGCGCCAGCGGCAGCGGAAGCAGCTCCGGCCGCGCCTCGATGTACGCGATCAGATAGGCCGCCAGCGCAAGTGCCACCAACGCCCATGGCTCGAACCCGATGTCACCCCGCCCGAGCAGCGCGCCGTACGTGCCCGCCACCGCCGCCGCCAGATACGACGGCCACGCCCAGCGCAGCCCGCCCACGCGACCGAGCGCCATGCCGAGGACGGCCAGCCCCAGTGCGATCGGCAGTAGCGCGTGCGCGTCCGGCTGGCGTAATGTCGCCCAGACGATGTAGGCCAACGGCGCGAACCCGGCGGCGGGCCTGCGCTCCAGCGCCGCGATACCATAGGCCGTCGCGCCGAAGACCAGCAGCAGCGCCTCCGTCAGGCCCGGATCGCGCCCCGGCACGCGGTTGACCGCGAGCAGCGATGCCCCCATCGCCGTGGCGTAGAGCGTGTACGCCGCGAAGGCCGGGCCGGCACGTCGGGTCGCCCGCAGCGCGATGCCCACCGCAGCCGCCGCGAAGACCATCACCAGCGTCGGCACGAGATTATCTGGACCCGGCAGCAGCGCCGCCGCCGAGAGGCTGTAGCCGACTGCGACGACGCCGAGTACCGGCTGGCGCTCCTGCGCGGCGATCAGGACGGCGATCCCCGCAAAGACTAACAGCTCCGCCACGCGCCATTGTCCCGCATGCGGAATCCCCGGCGTCAGACTGAGCGCCGAGAGCACCGACGAGACCAGCGCCGCTAGGTGCCACGCGGCTCCCCACCACTGGCCACGCAGCGCCCGCAGCAATGCCCCGATGCCGACCAACACGAGCGTCAGGGCGAAGACGACCGCCGCATCGTGCCCATAGCGCGCTGCGTGGTAGGTCAGCGAGACGCCCCAGAGCGCGAGAGCCGCGGGAGCCGTCATCGCGGCGGGCACGTTCTCGCGCACCGCAACGAGCGCCGCCAGCAGCGCGACGCCGAAGAGTGTCCACGCCGCGAAGCTGATGCCCAGTGTAGACACCCCCGCCGTCGTCTCACCCCCATCGCCCAAGTGGATGCCGCCCCACAGCGTCGCCCACAGGGCGATGAAATACGGCGCCGCCGCATACTCGCGCCCCAGCAGCACGCGCCCCACCAGCGCCGCCGCGCCAACGGTCAGCATCGTTATCGCCACGGTAACGCCGTCGTTCGCGCTGGTGAACGGCGTCACTGCCAGCAGTCCGAAGAACGCCGTCGCCACGCCCCCGGCCCACGGCTGTCGCTCGCGCCACCCCGCGATCAGCGCCGCAAGGGCGAACGCGCCGAGCACGCCTGTCTGAAGCTGCGCATCCTGGCTGGGGAGGAACGTGGTGACGTAGAGGGCATTGGCGAGCGCCACGGCGAAGGTCGCGCCGCTATAGGGCCGTGTCTGCGCCCGCGCGCTGAAGGCCATTCCACAGACCCAGAGCGCCAGCGCGAACCCGGTGAAATAGAGGATTAACGTCGCGTCGAGGGCGAATGGCGTTGTCGTCGCCGTACTTGGCGGCAGCAGCGCCACCAACACCGCGCGATAGTCCAGCGAGAGGAAGATGCCGGCGGCCACCAGCATCCACGTCGCCGCCTCAGCGAACGCCACCACCGTGCAGACCATTGCCCCGACGCCGAGGCAGAGGATCAGCGGCCCGTTCGGCGGCATATCGTTCTGGATGCTCCACGCGCCGATTGTGGTCACGGCGAGCCCCAACGCCTCCACCGCACGGCGTAACCTCACGCGTTCTAGCGCCCACTGCCGGAGCGCCATCGCCGCCACCAGCAGCCCCACCGCCAGTGCTGCAAGGACGATCGCCGTCGTTTCACGTGAAACCGAGGCGAGCGCCGCGATCCCTAGCACGGCTTGCGCCGAGAGCGCCGCGATGCTCCAATCCACCAGATCGAGCGCCTCGCTCGTTGCGGGAGGTGTTTGCTGGTGCAGGCGACGGCTCCAGAGCGCCGTCAGCGGCACCAGCGTCAGCGCCGCCCAGGTGAACGGCGCCGTCTCCAGCGCGACGCCGCTCGGCGACACCCCACTCCAGAGGTTAAAGCCCAGCAGCTCTGTCCCGCCGATCGCGGCGAACGCCCCCACTGGGGCCAGTCGTTCAGCCGCCTCACGCACGACGCCAAGTGCGTGGGTGCCCGGAAGATCGCGCAGGGCGAGCAGCAGGATCGCGGCGAGCGAGAGCGCCGTCAGCTCCCATTCCAGCGAGACGTCCAGCCAAGGTACGATGCTGAGCGCTGAGATGATGAACGCGCCCCAGCCGAGATACGCGTAGGTGCCAAATCCCGTTCGCGCGGCCAGCAGCAGGTAGATCACTGCCGCATAGGCCGCCGCGATGCAGAGCATGCCAACGGCGGGGAAGCCGAGGCTTTGCAGCTCGAAGCGATAGACCGCCAGCGCCACCAGTGGCGTCATCAGCGCGAAAACGCCCAAGTACGCCCGCGCCACCGTGCGCAGCCGCGTCGAGCGGCGCAGCACGAGGCCGAGGACGCCGAAAGCGACGTAGACCGCGCAGACCACTGCCAGCTTCGGCCCGTTGCCCATCGCCTGCCAGCCGCCCACCTCGAAGCTCAGCGTCGCAACCAGCAACAGAAAGCCGCCGAGGTACGCCATGATCGCGATGGCCTGCTCCGCCACGAACGCCCGCCACGAGAACGCCGGCCCGCGCGGCGTCACCGACGCTGGCTCCCGGACCGCCGCTGCTGGCCTCTGCGCCTGCGCGGCCGCTGCCGCCGGCCCCTGCCCGCTAGCCGCCGGCGCAGTATTCGCCGACTCTGGCGCCCGTCGCAACGTCAGGTAGCGATTGAGCAGCTCCGCCCGCATGGTGGTGATACTCTGCTCGCCCCGACCGTCGGCGATCAGCCGATCCAGGGTCTGCACATCACTGTAAAGGCGGCGTAGCTCCGCCACCAACTTCGCGTCCACCGCCTCGCCGCAGCGCGGGCAATAGCGCGAACCGTCCGATATCGTCGTGCTGCAGGTCGCGCAGGTCACAGTCGCCGATGGCATAGGAGCCTCCCCCGCTCCGCGCGCCCGTGGCATCACACTCTCCAACGGACCTCTAGCGCGGCGTCTGCCCGCAGCGTACTCCTTCTCCGCTCCCTAGTCCACGCACAACTCGCACAACGATCCGTACAGGATAAGCGGCGGGCTCGGCTGACACTCCGACGTGACCAGATGAACCCATAGTCCCCGCGTTGGCAGGCAAACGTCAGGGACGCACTCGACAGCGAAGCGCATGAGCACAACTTGGCCCAGGCTGGTTCGTAAGTGCCACCTGCGGCCATCTCCAGCAAAACCTGCCAGATGATGCAGGAGCTGTCGGCCCGTTCAACGAGGTATATGCTGCGGTATGGGCCACCGAGAAACCGCGCTGTAGCAGGACGGCAGGTTGCGAAGGCAGAGGTGACGCATCGCGCCTCGGCATTTGCTTGCGCTGGGTCAGCCATCATCGTGGTGTTGACGAGCGTTGCGATGCCGCAGTCCATCCCCGTGTGTATCGAGTCAGCGTCATTCACGGTTACCACTGCCGCCGCATGCCACGCCGGGCCGCTTACGAGGGAGCCCAGCGGCAAGGCCTGCGCTGCCCTCACACCTATTGTTGCTGATTGCGCGACGCTACCACGAAGTCGCCGAAGTCGCCGCACCCGCTCAAGTGCAGCCCGTCGGACTGCTGCACCGCGCCGGTGCACGTCGCCGTAGTGTCGTGTGAGTTCGTCAGCACCTCGCTATGCACCTTGTCCGACACTACACACGTGCCACCTTGCTTCGCGATGCTGAGCATATGCGTCGCCCCCGCGTCCACGCCGGAGGTGGTGAACGTCAGCGTCGCCGGCTTGCACGACTTGAACGCATCGGCGAAGCACTGCTCGGCCTTCGCCGCCGTGGCCGCGTCCGTCGAAAGCGCCAGTTGATTCCTCACCACGCCGCAATTCTGCGCCGTCGCGGGCGTGGTGAATGGTCCTTTCCCGCCGGAATGCGTCAGCGCCGTGACCGCAAACACGCCACCGATCACGACGATCAGCGCGACCGCCGCCCCGATCCACGCTTGCCGGCTCATCCTCGCCAAGAGTGCTCCCATCGATGGTGCTCCCCTCCTTGCTTCTACGAGTCCTATGCACATCGAGTACCCCCACGCACGCCATGTCAAACAGGACGCCAACCCCACCTCCGAAGTTCCGTTACCCGCCGTCTCGGGCTGGCCTAGAAAAAACCTCTGTTCCGAGTCCGCTTTCGGCGGAGTCCGCGGCTGGCAGCCATCAGCCGCGATTTCAATCGCCGGCACGGAAGCCTATGACCTACAATGAAATGACCTAGCCCTCCTCGCTCCCTCCGCTTGACGATCTCGCCTGCCCTGTGCGACCCTGCTTCCAACGCGCGAAAAACGACGCGCACGCCGTATTCCGCGATCCGGAGCTATATCGTGAGAATCGCTCGCGACCCCTGCTGATCCCTACGCCATAGGCTATCCCCCGCCCGCTCGCCTCCCCCTCCACGGGACGTCATCCCTTCGCTGACCGTCCGCAACGTGGAGAGGAAATTCGCATGTCTCGCCTCGTACGCACCCTCCTGCTTGCCGTGCCGCTGCTCGACGAGCTGACCATCGGCCTGCTGACCATTGGCCTGCCGCTGCTGCGCGACCGCTTCCACCTCGACTACGCCCAGATCGGCCTACTCTTCGCCGCCGGCGGCATCTCGTCGATGCTCATCGAGCCGCCGCTCAACCTGCTCAGCGATCGTGGCTCCAAGCGCCTGCTGATCCTCGGCGGCATGGTCGCCGTCGCCGTCGCTTTCCTGCTGATCGGCGCCGCGCCCACCTTCACGCTGCTGCTCTTCGGCTTCCTGCTGCTCTGGCCCGCCATCGGCGCCGCCTCCATCGCCCAGTCGGAGCTGATAGACACCGCGCCCGCCGCCGCCGAGCGCACCATGACGCGCTGGACGCTGCTCGCCAGCGTCGGCGATCTGCTCACGCCCCTCGGCCTCGCTGTCGCCGCCCCCTTTCGCCTCGGCTGGACCGCGCTCTGCGCCGCCTCCGCCGCGCTCTGGCTCGCCGCCGCTGCCGCCATGATCACGCGCCGCTTCCCCACCACATCCTCGCACACCGACGGCGACTCTGATGACGCCGACGGGGCCCCCGGCCTCCTCGCTGGCCTACGCCTCGCCCTCGTCGACCGCACCCTGCTCCGCTGGATCGCGATTACCTTCCTCGCGGACATGATGGACGAAGTCTTCCACGCCTTCGCCGGCCTCTACCTGCGCGATCACCTCGGCTACACCATCCCTGCCGTCAGCCTATCGCTCGGCGCGATGCTCGTTGCCTCACTGCTCACCCTCCTCGTGCTTGACCGCGTCACCGGCCGCGCCTCCGCTCTGCACCTACTCCCGCTGATGGCCCTCGCCACCCTCACAGGCGTCACCCTGCTGCTCATCGGCGCCTCGCCCCTGCTCGTCCTGCCGGGACTCTTCCTCTGCGGCGCCGGCTCTGCAGGCTGGTATCCCCTCGCCAATGCCGCCGCCTACGCCCGCTTCCCCGGGCGCACCGGCACCGTGCGTGCCATCCTCGGCCTCGGCGAGCCGTTCAACATCCTCCTTCCCGCCGTCACCGGCCTGATCGCCACCGAGCTCGGCATCACGGCCGCCGTGCTCTTCCTCGGCCTCTCCAGCCTCGGCGTCTTCCTCGCCGCCCCTCGAGGCTGGAAGAAGGCGCGCCTCGACCTACCTAAATCCCCTCAGACAGCAAGTCCATCAGGCGGTAAAGTGTGAGAAAACCCTCCCTTGCTACGTACCATTCTCCGGTGAGGCTACTCACCTACGCAGTTCTAAATCGCCAACTATCCCCATGATCGGTCAGTTTCAGGCCATCGTGCAGACCCAGGAGGCGTTGATATGGCAACTGCTGAGAGCTATGTGCGGCGCTCTACAGGGATGATCTGCTCGGAGAAGAACCACTGCCGCGGCCCAATGAAGCCGATCATAGAGAGAGCCATCCGAGACGCCTGCCCGCGCTGTCGGCCATCAGAGAATCACTCCGAGAACATCCTATTGTGGTCATGGGGCTAAGCCTGCTCGGATTGATGGCGTTTGGCGTGTCCGGATTCCTTGGCTTCCCGCTCTATCCCCAAGAGGCGCAGGGTATCCATCTCATCTTCCAAGAGCCTTGGGTGCTCTATCTCTGGTTCTGCAGCCTCGTGCTGACGTTGCAAACGCTCATGTTTCTCAGCAGCAAGGAGTCGCGCCAGCGCTGGCAAGTATCGACGTTGGTGGTGACATCGGTCTGCGTGGTCGTCCTCGGTGCGGTGTACTTCTACGATGACAGCGTGTCCGGCTTTCTGCCGTCCCAAGGCCTGGGGGAATACATCGAACAAGGCCCATGGACCTACACCCTCGCGAACTTTGCGCTTCTGGGCGTCTTCGCGTTCGATATGCTGCGGCGGTGGTATCTTGTCTGGCGCGGACGTACCACCCCAGCGCGTGCGAGCGGGCACATCGCCCAAAGCGCCAGGCGTAACGACCAGGGCAAGGCAGAGTATGTCCTCCAATTCGTCGCGGGCGATCTCCTCGCCGGAGCCCTCGTGGCCATTGGCCTAGCGGGCGTCTTGCGGCCAGACATCGTCAACTTCTTCATCGGGCTGGCGGGCGGTTCCGATGTGACCCCAAATGTCCTCGCCATCCCTGGGACGGGGTCGGGTGATCAACTGCATACGCTCGCCTACATTGACGGGTTGCTCTTCTTTTATGCCCTGATCGCGGGACTCTTCGCCCTGGCTGTCTCCGCACTATTAGCCTCACTGGCCAGCGAGAATGTCGCGGGAACCTTGCTGAAATCCTTCCTCGCCGGCCTCTGGCGTCAGCTCAATGTCTCCGCGCTTGGCCGCTCCTTGCGCAATTGCATCTGGCCCGCCCTCATCGGCGTGTCCGTCCTATCGCTGGCATTTGCTGCGGACTCGACGCATGCCTACCTCTATGCCCTCAGCAGAAGTCATCAGCCGATCGATCTCAGCGTTGCCGACAACGCGCTGCTGGGTCGAGCCCTGCTGGCCGGAATCGGCGCGACGCTTGCAGTCGTCACCGCGGCATCCGTGCAGATGTTCTCATGGCGCACCGAAATCCGCTGGCTGCGGGACGTAGGGAGAGTCGTTGACACTCCCCAGGCGTAAACGCCGGGGATGCTCAGGCTACGTATGTGGTACCCCATGGGGTACCCCACTGCGTTAGCGCCTGACGGGCCTGCCCGGCCCGATTGTACGGAGTGGCGTCCGAAGAGGCCATGTTGCTCGGCCGTGCAGGGCACTCTTCTACCGAACGGGTAGAGCAACGGCCATTGGACCGGACTGGCTTTCATCCCCCTGCCTTGAGGCAGGGGGATGAAAGCCAGGATTTTGCTAGGGGCATGTTGGTGACCATCTGGCTTTTCGCTCTCGTCCTCTCTGGATTCAACCAACTTCTCATCTACTCCCACAAATCCACCGCGGTGCCATTTCCCTGGCTGAGCGTCACGACGCTCATCTCATTCCTGGCATTTGTCGGGTACTCGATAGCGCAGTGGCTACAACGGTCGACCTCCAAGCCTACTTCCGACGACCCGATACGATCCAAGCCCTTATCAGGGCAGTGAGCGCGTCTCCTTATCTCGCGAGCTTTCCTCCTGAGCCATTGCGGCGGTATGGTCTTAGGTGTCCATCGCTACCGCGATGATGCAAGCGTGGAGGATAGCACCCATGCCCGCAGGCGCCGCCGAGCTACTTGTGGATGTCGCGCCCGCCGCCGCCTTCGCCTTCCTCGCCGATCCGCGCAACGTCGGCGCCTGGTTCAGCGCCGCCGCCTTCGCCGTCGCGCCGGAGGGCCAGCCCCGCGCCGGCATGACGTGGACCGTCGCGCAGACCGCCGAGACGCGCCGCCCCGTCCCCACCCGCATGACCGTCTACGATCCGCCGCGTCGCTTCGCCTGGTCCACCGAGCTCGGTCCCCTCACCGTCAACTGGGCGTGGCAGCTCGAATGCCGTCCCGCGCCCGACGGCGACGCCAACACCACCCTACTCCACCTCACCATCCACCTGCGTCCTGGCGTCCAAGCGCCAATCACCCTCCTCTTCGCCCGCTCCATGCGCCACACCCTCGACACCCGCGCCGGACGTGCCCTCGAACGCGCCCGCGACGCCTTCATCGCCCAGGCCAACCATCCCCGCGGCACAACGCCGCGCAAACCGCCCCGCAACTAACGGCGACCGGTCGCAGCACCACTGTGCCTCTGCTATACTAGTCGCGTCGACGCACCGTACACGCCGCCAGGATGCGCAGAGGGAGCGGAAGCATGCCAGTCTGGCTCACGAGCCTCATGCCCAACGCACTGGTGCCCCTGGTCATCCCCGCCGCCATCCTCGCCGCCATCCTCGCCGCCATCCTCGTCGGGCTCCTCCTGCGTCGGCCGCACGGCATCGTCATCGCTACCTCCTGCGCCGCCATCCTCGCACTGGCGACGTTCTGGATTCCGCCGGGCGGCATCAGCGGTTTGAGATCCGTGTAATCCGAGCACTACCCGCTCAACATCTACGTACTCGCCTGCGCGCTCTTGTTCTTCACGGCAAGTTGGACGCTGGGCCTCGCCGCGTCGGCCCAATCGCGCCGCTGGGCGTGGGTCGCGCTGCTCGCCATGGCCGGTTACCTCTCCGCGCTCGCGATAATCGTCTCCGCCGCCTCGCCGGACCCGTGCCTTTTCCCGCCCTCTTTCTCCAATGCGTCTCTTCCCGAGAATTTTACCTACTGCCAGGATGCGAATCCACTCGGCAGCATCCTCGTCGCTGCGGGATACTTCCTCGCCCCGGTCGCCGCGCTCGCCTCGGCGCTCACGCAGGGCCTCGTCCTGCGTCGCATCGGCCCGCCCGACGGCCTGCGCGTCTCGCCGCTCGTCGCAGACGCCGATCCTGAGATGCGGGTCGAGCGGCGCTAGCACCGGCCTAGAGCTCCCTCGATACTCGTCGGCGATACGACCACTCGATTCTTTGCGCAACGCCAATCGCACCGCTGGGAGGATGCCGCATGGATCAATGGAAACCGCTCCTGCTCACGGCGCTCATCTCTCTGGCGATCCCTCTCGCCATCCTCCTCGGCTCTCGCCGCCCCAATGGCTCCCTCATCGTCACCTCCAGCGGCGCCATCCTGGCCTTCGCCGTCTTTTGGTTTCCCCTCGGCGGCATGAGCGGATTCCAAGCGGGACAACACCACCCAGTCGATCTCATCGTCTATAACGGTGGGTTGCTCCTGCTACTGGCGAGTTGGGTGCTTGCCCTCGGCATGTCCGTACAAGCGCGGCAATGGGGATGGATCGCACTGCTTGTCGGCGCGGGTTACCTCTCAATGCTCGCCTACCTCGCCGCCGAGGACCCTCCTGATGTCTGCATCTTCCCGTACCCTATCGAGGGCATAACCGATTTCTGCCACCCGTTAAACGCGCTCGAGCCGGTCCTTATCATCGCCGGCCACTTCTTCGCCCCGCTCGCCGCACTCGCCCCCGTGGTCGCGCGACGCCTCATCCCACGCCGCCTCGGCCTCCCCGACGGCCTGCGGATCTCCCCGCTCGCCACGACCTCCGAATCGGAGACCGATCCCGAAATGCGTGTCGAGCGGCTCTAACATCGTCGAGCGCCACTTGTGCCGATCTCTATGCCAGTGAGCGGCGCGTGCCGCCCCGCTATGCCTTCCGCTGCCGCGAACTCACCACCGCTATCACCAGCCCAACCACCGCAATGATCGGCCCCAGCACCGCCCACGTATGGTTATTCGACATTGAACTACCGCCGAGGATTCCCACCCCCTGCAACGTGAACACTACCCCTGCCAGGAACACCAGCACGCCGATCACCAGCCAAAGAGTGCGCATGACAACCTCCCCAAGTACACCAAATGAATGAAACATGCGGGAGCGCCCAGACGAGCTTCCCTCACTATGCAAAAGATATACAGCGCCCGGTAACAAAAAGCTCTCCCCACGCGATTGACATACGTATACATATATGTTATATACACGCTCATTGAGCGTTCCGCCCGTGGAATGAGATCCACATGCCCACCAAAACCATCTACGTCGCCGACGCCGATCTCCCCGTCTTCGACCGCGCCCAAGCGCTCGCCTGCGACAACCTTTCCGCTGCCATCGTCCAGGCGCTGCGACGCTTCGTCGAGGTGCAAGAGACGCGCGATCCCGCCGGCGGCCAGCTCGCCGAGTACGTCGTCCAGCTCGGCGACAGCGGCACCTACGTCACGCGCCGCTTCCGTGGTCGGGTCCTTGCGCGCCGCCAGATCCGCGAACGCGAACGCTCGCTCGTGACGCTCCAGACCGTCTACGAGACCGCCAAAGGCCACTTCGCCGTCCACACCGCCACGTGCCCCGACTGGACCAGTCGGCCCATGATGGGGTCGAAGCGCGGACGCAATCGCCGTCCTCACGATAATCCGGATGCGCATGACGATCGGGCGCAGGGCCTGCGCGGCTACGATTGGTCCGCCGTCTACGGCGAATCCAACGCCTTCCGCCTCGACGTCTACGGCACGCTGGATGAACTGCGCGCGCAGATCCCGCCGGAGCTCTACAACGCCGTAGACGACGCTCTCCGCGGTCCCGAGGCCGAGTTCCTCGACATCTGACCGTTTCCCTCGCCGCCCGTGAGAACGGGATCGGCACGACGCCATCGCGCCTCGCCCTCATGCGACCCCTCCTGCACCACTGTAGGGGCGGCACATGTGCCGCCCGTCCACCCCTGAAACCGCGGGACCCAGATCATAAGGAGCGATCGCATGCCAGACACCCCGCAGCCCGAGTTTGCCATCGAGGTCCGCGACCTCGTCAAGCGCTACCCCAAAGCGGACTTCAACGCCGTAGACGGCATCAGCTACAGCGTGCCGCGTGGCAAGATCTACGGCCTGCTCGGCCCCAACGGCGCCGGCAAGACCACCACCATCGGCGTGCTCACCACCAGCGTCAAGCCCACCAGCGGCTCCGCCTCCATCATGGGCGTGGACGTCGCCAAGGACCCCATCAGCACCAAGCAGCGCATCGCCGTCGTGCCGCAGCAGAGCAATTTGGACCGCAGCCTCAAGGTCCGCGAGATCCTCACCTTCCACGCCGCCTATCACGGCATCGCCAAGCGCGACCGCGAGCAGCGCGCCGACGACCTGTTGCGCGAGCTGGGCCTCTACGACCGCCGCAACGACAAAGTCCTCCGCTACTCCGGCGGCCAGGCGCAGCGCCTCATGATCGCCCGCGCCCTCATGCACTCGCCCGACGTGCTCTTCCTCGACGAGCCGACCAACAACCTCGACCCCCAATCGCGCCTCTTCCTCTGGGAGCGCATCCGCGCCCTCAACGCCGCTGGCCTCACCATCCTGCTCACCACCCACGACATGGACGAGGCCGATCAGCTCTGCGAGCGCATCGCCGTCATGGATCACGGCAAGATCCTCGTCAACGACAGCAGCGCCGAGCTGAAGAAACTGATCCCCGGCGGCACCTCCCTCGAATTGCGTGTCCGCGTCCCCGAGCTCGTTGCCGTCGGCGCTTCCGATGGCGCCGCTCCTACCAACCGCATCGCCGAAGCCCTGCGCGCCCTCGCCGGCGTCGAAAAGGTGGACGAGGTCAAAGCCGAAGCGCCCGCGATGGCTGCCGCCGCTGGTGGCCGTCCTGGTGGCGCTGGTCCCGACGGGTCTTGGGGCGGTGGCGGCGCTCCGCAGCAAGAGCGCGTCGAGGACGGCACGGCCCTCTATCGCCTCTACGCCCAGGATGCCGGCGCGCTGGTCATCCCCGCCACGCAGGCGCTCGGCGCAACCGGCGCGGAGCTGCGCGATCTCCACGTCAAGCGTCCCAGCCTCGAAGACGTCTTCATCTATCTCACGGGAAGGCAGCTCCGCTAATGACCACACATCCCCCACGGCGGATGCCACAGCGACCTCCGCGATCCTCGGCGGCGCGCCGCGTCCAGAGAAGTCCCGCGGTGCCCTCGTCTCCACCGCCTTCTGGGCGATTCTCATGCGCGATGTCGTCATCACCGGACGCGACCTCATCCCGTTCCTGCTGCAGACGCTCCTGCAGCCGCTCTTCTTCCTCTTCATCTTCGGCAAGGTGCTGCCGAGCATCGGCCTCGCCCGCGCCGGCTTCGGCTCCGTGCTGCTGCCCGGCGTCGTCGCCCTCACCGTCGTCACCGGCGCGCTGCAAGGCGTCACCCTGCCGCTCGTGCTCGACCTCGGTTTCGGGCGTGAGATCGACGACCGGCTGCTCGCACCGCTCTACGTCTCGCTCGTCGCGTTGGAGAAGGTCGTCTTCGCCGCCTTCCGCGGCCTCATCGCCGGCGCGGTGATCTTCCCCCTCGCCTTCTGGATCCTCGGCAGCGAGTACAACGTCCGCAGCGACCGCTTCCTCGTGCTCGTCCTCGTGATGATCCTCGCCGCCTTCGCCGGGGCCTGCCTCGGCATCTTCATCGGCACCTCGATCAAGCCGGAGCAGATCGGCCTGATGTTCGCCCTGATCTTCACCCCACTGATCTTCACCGGCTGCACCTACTATCCCTGGGGCAGCCTCGACTCGCTCAAGTGGTTCCAGGTCATCACGCTCTTCAACCCGCTGACCTACGCCGCCGAGGGCCTGCGCTACGCGATGGTGCCCAACATCGCCCTGCCCGGTGGCGCCACCACGGCGTTCCCCACCCTCGCGCTCGGCTGGGTCGTCCTCGGCCTCGCCGTCACCATCGCCGCTTTCTTCTTCCTCGGCATCCGCACCTTCCGCCGCCGCGTCATCAGCTAGCCTTGGCAATCGGTCCTCTCACGGCCCTTGCGTCTCTCCAACGGTGCGCGGGCATTGTAGGTTGCCGGATAGGGCGCTGGCGCGTCTCCAGCGAAAGGGAGGTCATATGCGCGGCAAGGGCATCACGTACGACACCGGCTTCATCAACGGCGGAGTCAGCACGCGCGAGGTCTTCGACCCCAACGTGGTGGATCGCGAGATGCGCATCATCCACGACGACCTGCATTGCAACGCGGTTCGCGTGACCGGCGGCGATGCGGATCGGCTTGAGCTCGCCGCGACCCGTGCCGCGGCCGCGGGATTGGAGGTCTGGCTCTCGCCCTTCACCTGCGACCTGACCACCGACGAGTTGCTCGCCTTCCTCGCCGAGCGCGCCGACCGCGCCGAGCGGCTGCGCGGCCAAGGGGCCGAGGTCGTCTTCCTCACCGGCTCCGAGCTGAGCCTGTTCACAAAAGGCTTCCTCCCTGGCGACACACTCGATGAGCGGCTCGCCTTGCTGAAGACGCCACAGCGACTCCGCGAAGCGTTGCCGAAGGTCCCCGCGCTCATGAATGCCTTCCTCAGACAAGCCATCGCCGCCGTCCGCGAGCGGTTCGGCGGCAACGTCACCTACGCCTCAATACCGATCGATGGCGTCGATTGGACGCCGTTCGACATCATCTCGGTGGACTCCTACCGTTCCGCCGAGATCGCCGGGATGTACCGCAACGCCATCCACACCCTCGTCGCGCAGGGCAAGCCCGTCGCGATCACCGAGTTCGGCTCCGCCACCTACCATGGCGCGGCGGATAAAGGCGGCAGGGGCGCGATGAACGTCGTCTACGAAGGCGCCACACCGATCGGCCTCGACGGCGACTATCTCCGCGACGAGGCCGAACAGGCCACCTACCTGCGTGAGCTGCTAGATATCTACACCGATGAGGGCGTCGATACCGCGTTCGTCAACACCTTCGCCTCGAACCACCTGCCGCATCGCGACGATCTCCGCCAGGATCTGGATCTGGCGAGCTATGGCATCGTCAAGGCCCTCGAAGGCCGGCTCGGCAACACCTACCCCGACATGCCGTGGGAGCCTAAGGCCGCCTTCGCCCTCATCGCCGGGTATTACCGCGACCACTAACCGCGCCGCTCGCCCTGCTTGAGCGTGCGCCACCGGCGAATCGGCTGAAGGATAGGGGGGATAGCCCTACCCGCGCTCGCCAGCCTGCTCCATTCCGCCCCCGTCTCTCTCCGTCTATACTATGGGCGAGCTCACGGAAATGTCGACACGAACCAGCCGCGCGGCGCAGCGTCCCGAAAGAGAACGTCCATGTCCACCTTCGCCACCGGCGAGGCCGGCTTTAATCTGCGCCTCGCCCGCGCCACCGCCAACCCGCTGCGCCTGCTCGTCTCCAGCGCATTCTGGGGCGCCAGCGTCTTCCTTTTTCTCAGTTTCCCGATCGGCGTCTTCTGGTTCACCACGCTGGTCACCTTGATTTCCACGAGTTTCGGGCTAGCCATCGTCTGGGTCGGCGTGCCGCTCTTTGTCTTCAGCGCCTTCTTGTGGACCTACGGCGCGCGCGCCGAGCGCTGGCGTGTCAACGTCCTCCTCGGTGAAGCGATTCCCTCGCCCTATCGCAGCCTGGCGGAGGGCACCCTCTGGCAGCGTGCGCGCGCCTTCCTCACCGACCCCGCCGTCTGGCGCGATCTCGTCTACCTCTTTCTGCTCTTCCCGATCTGCATCTTCGAGTTCGTCTTCGTCGTCTGCGCCTTCTCGATCCCCCTGTCGCTGCTGACACTCCCCGCCTACAACTGGGCCATCAACGGCGGCCAGGGCGCGATGGTCTGGAATGGCCTCTACGTTAACCAGCCGCTGCCACTGGCGCTGACCTCCCTCGCTGGCGCTATCCTGCTCCTGCTCGTGCCCTATCCCACCGTCGGCATCGCCTACCTCCACGCGCTGCTCGCCCGCGCCCTCTTGGGACCTACCCGCGATGCCCAGCTCTCGGCCCGTGTCGAGAACCTCAGCGCCACCCGCGCCCGCGCGATGGAGGCCACCCTCACCGACCGCCGCCGCATCGAGCGCGACCTGCACGACGGCGCGCAGCAGCGCCTCACCGCCCTCGCCATGGATCTCGGCATGGCCAAGGAGAAGCTCGACTCCGATCCCTCTGCGGCGAAAGAGTTGGTCGAGAACGCCCACGCCGAAGCCAAGCGCGCCCTCGCCGAGATCCGCGATCTCGCCCGCGGCATCCACCCTGCCGTGCTCACCGATCGCGGCCTCGACGCCGCCCTCTCGTCACTCGCCGCGCGCTGCCCGATCCCCGTCACGCTAGACGTTCAACTGCCCGATCGGCTCCCCGCAGTCGTCGAGTCCACCGCCTACTTCGTCGTCGCCGAGGCACTGACCAACGTCGCCAAGCACAGCGGCGCCACCACGGCGACGGTGCGCGCCCGCCAGGCCGATGATCTCCTGCGCGTCGAAGTGGAGGATGATGGTCTCGGCGGCGCCAATCCCGCGCGCGGGACGGGCATCGCCGGCCTGGCCGATCGCGTCGCCGCCCTCGATGGCCGCCTCGAGGTGATCAGCCCCGCGGGCGGTCCCACGCGCATCGTCGCGGAGGTGCCATGCGCATCGTGATCGCGGAAGACTCCGTGCTGCTGCGCGAAGGGCTCGCCCGCCTGCTCGCCGACGCCGCCTGCGAGGTCGTCGAGTGCGTCGGCGATGGCGACGCCCTGATCCGCGCCGTCGCGCAGCACCGGCCCGACCTCGCCGTCGTAGACGTGCGCATGCCGCCGGGTTTTCGCGACGAGGGACTGCGCGCGGCCATCACCGCACGCACGCGCATGCCCGCGCTCGCCGTCTTGGTGCTCTCGCAGTACGTCGAGGAGCGCTACGCCAGCGAGCTGCTCGCCAACCATCCCGAAGGCGTCGGCTATCTCTTGAAAGAGCGCGTCGCCGACGTGGCCGACTTCGTCGCCGCGGTTCGCAAGGTCGCCGCCGGCGGCACGGTGCTCGATCCGGAGGTCGTCGCGCAGCTCATCGCCCGCCGTCGCCGCAACGACCGCTTCGACACGCTCACGCCCCGCGAGCGCGAAGTGCTCGCCCTCATGGCGCAGGGCCGCTCGAACGCCGCCATCGCCCAGGCGCTCGTCATCACCGACGGCGCGGTGGAGAAGCAGATCACCAGCATCTTCGCCAAGCTCGGCCTCCCCGCCACCGACGCCGACCACCGTCGCGTCCTCGCCGTCCTCGCCTACCTCCGCAGCTGATCCCCACGCGCCGTCTTGGATCGCGCTGGCGCCGACCACCCTCGCCTATTCGTCGCCCCTCCTCGCCAACGTTTCACGGGAAACGCCTCACCCTTGACACCCCCGCCTTCTCCAGGTATGTTAAGCATACGTAACGTTGCGTGCGCTTAACATGATGGTAGAAACCGCCGTGAAGACCCTCGTCGCCAATCGCCTGCGCGATCTTCGTCAACAGCACAACCTCACCCAAGAGCAGCTTGCGCGCGACCTCGACGTCACCCGCCACACCATCCTCGCGCTTGAGGTCGGGCGCTACGTGCCCTCGATCGAGCTCGCCCTCCGCCTCGCCGCCTACTTCCACCAGCCGCTCGAAACGATCTTTTGGCTTCCCGCAGACGAACGCGCGGCGCTGCACGACCTCCTGCCATCCCGCGGACCCTCTGCCGAAGACCCTGCCGGCGTCAACGGAAAGGACCCCAGCCATGTCTGAGCTACCCTCCGCCGAAGCACGCCTCGATCGACCGGTCCGCCGCCGCTCCCGCCGCGGTGCTCGCCTCAACCGAGCCATAGCCGCCGTCACTTGGACCCTCGGCTCCGCCGCGCTGCTCTTCGAGGTCTGGGTCATAGCGATCGGCCATGCCAACCCCTACAACCTCCTCAACACCGCGCTCGCCGTCTTCGGCTGCGCCCTGGGTGGCGTCCTCGCCCTCAGCGGCGACGGCAACGTCATCCTCTTCAGCGGCCTAGACGAGGGCCAGCGCGCCGCCATCGCCAAGGCCGCCGCCTGCGCCTTCAGCCTCGCCTTCTGGGGCCTCTTCATCCTCTGGATGTCGTGGCAGTTCCAGCCCGCCTGGCGCGCCACCGCCGACCTCCAGATCGGCGTCCTCCTCCTGCTGATCCTGCTCACCTACCTCGTCGGCTACCTCTGGCAGCGCCGCCGCGCGTGATCCCGCCGTGCCTCGTACCCCTGAAAGGAGCATCGTGCCATGCGAAACCTGAGCGACGTCACCAGTGTTGAGCTGCAATGGCGCCAGCCCAAGCGCCCCAAGTCCGAGTACGAGCTGCGCGCTGGGGACGATCTCGTCGCCACCCTCGTCTGGACCCGCGGCTCCCGCGCCACCGGCCAAACCGCCGGCGGTGCCTATTGGTTCAGCCGTGCCGGCTGGTTGCGTCCGCGCGTCCTCATCCACGACGGCGGCAGCGTAGCCTCCCCTACGTCGGATCAGCCGATCGCCACCTTCACCCAGCGCGGCGCGCTCACCTTCCCCGATGGCCGCACCGTCACCTGGAAGAAGCCCAAGCGCCGGACAAACGAGCGCATCTGGTCCGACACCACAGGGACCGAGCTCGCACGCTTCGCACCCAGCGGTATACAGACCACCGTGACCATCCCCTCGCCCACCGCGCCCGAACTGCCCCTCCTGATCCTGCTCGGCCAATACCTCCTCGTGCTCGCCCAGCAAGACGCCCTCGTCGCCACCACCGCCGCCGTCACCGTCGCCGCCACCAGCTGATTGACCCGTCACATGGAGGTCTGCATGTCTCGTATGCAGAAGGGTCTCTTCTGGGGCGCGCCCAGCCGGGCGCGCCCAGCCACAAGCCCATCGCCTGGGTCGGCACCGTCGCCGGCCTGGTCGTCCTCGCGCTCGCTGGCGTCGTCACCGCCAAGGCCCAACCCCTCTTCGCGCTCTCCATCTACTGCGTCGGCCTCGCCGAGTTTGGCTGGGCCGCGGAGCTGCTCCCCCGTGACCAACGACGCGCCGCCGGCTGGGTGCGGGCCGCACGCTGGCTCTGCGCCCTCGTCGGCACGCTGCTCGCCATCATCTGCCTCGCCCTCAAACCACCCCCGTCGCATGATTCGGCCTCATCATCGCCGGCACCGGCGTGCTGCTCTCGCTGGAGATGGCGCCGAACGGTCCCGCCAATCGCCCGTAGCCGCGACCGGCCGCCGAGTGAACTTGACCGCCCTCTGCCCACATACCTTCATGGATCCCGACCATTGCTCAGACCCCGCCAACTTTACGAATGTACCGCCCGACGGAGCACACGGCGCCTCGTCAGCTCGTACGCCGCGCCGCCGCCTCCGCTCGGCGGCCCTCTTCGCTTGACTCCTCTGCTAGAATGGCGCTATCGTGCCCGACTGTCGAGATCGTAGGTCGAATCTGCACTGTATCCGCATACACGGGCTCAACGTCTGGGGGGTCTCTCTTGGCTGCAACCAGCGACGCCTTCCCGCAGGTTGCTCAGGGACCGGCCCTCCGCGCTCGAATGCGCGGCATTGCTCGCTGGCTCTGGCCTGAGAGTGGCGCCGTAAGTCCCATTCCCGCTATCGACGGTCTGCGCGGGATCGCCGTCCTCCTCACGCTTGTCTATCATGCGTGGAGCCAACTCCCGAATCACCTCCAACGCGGCGAAACCGCCTACGATTACCCGATCAACTATGGTCTACCCGATCAACTATGGTCGCACCGGCGTGCACCTATTCTTCGTGCTCTCTGGCTTCCTCCTCTTCCTGCCGTATGCGCGCTGGCTCTTCGGCATGGGCCAGCGTCCCTCCGCGCAGCTCTTCTACAAGCGCCGCGTTCTACGCATTGGCCCCGCATACTGGGCGTGCCTCGCCATTCTTTTGCTCGCGGGTCCCATCACGGCGGCCAGTTGCTGAGTGCGCTGGCACATGCCTTCTTCATCGTCAATGCCGTGCCGGCCACGCTCCCTGTCTTCAACTCGGTCTTCTGGACAATGGCCGTCGAAGTCCAGTTCTATGCGATCTTGCCGCTCCTTGGTCTCTTCGTCTACACACTCTCGCGCATCATTCGCCCCCTCCCAGCCGCCGTGGTGCTCGTCCTCGGATTGGTGGGCACCTCCATTGGTCTGGGCGAGCTTGGCCGAGTGACAGCCGCCAGCCACAATTCAGCCCTCAATCTGATCCTGTTCGCCGACACCGGCCTGCCCTTCTGGCTTCAGGTCTTCGCCGGCGGCATCGCGTGCAGCATCCTCTACACCTATTTAGCGCATTTTCTTCTACCGCGCCTCGGCGATCTGTTGGTCACTCGCGCCGCAGCGACCATACTCGTCGTTCTCGGAGTGAGTGGTTGCCTCGCGCTCGCCTTCCTTCCCCAAGGTCGCGCGCTCACCGTCAAAAACCTGCTCTTTGGCCTTTGCTATACCGCCCTCCTCCTCGGCGTGCTTCTCGGTCCTCGGGCACTGCGTCGCGCCTTCGAATGGCGTCCCCTGCGCTTCGTCGGACTCATCTCGTACAGCCTCTACATCTGGCATACCATCGTCCTCGCTGCCCTGCTGCCGCTGCAGCTCGACGTGGCGACCTTGCCCATGCAAGTCATCGTTGGCGTCGTCACTGGGCTGCCGATCTGCCTCGCCGTGGCGTACGTTTCCTTCCAGCTCACCGAGCGTCCCTTCTTCCCCGCCCGCAAGCGAGCCCACGATCCATCGCGCGCGGTGGCGGTCGCCCCAGCGGGGTGATGAGTGCCCCGGCCCTTCCTCGCGCACATACGACGATGCTGCGAGCGCGACAAAGGTGCTGCACGCGGACGCGCCCACACCTACTGGTGCCTGACCCCCACTGAGGACTCCACATGGCTCGCACTCGCGACGTTCCCCCAGCAATCGTCGAGATCGTCCGCCCAGATCTGGATGTTCCCGCGTGCCCGTCGCAGTCCCCCAACCGTCTCATCCACGCCGGCGACAACCTCCACGCCCTCGCCGCCTTGCTCCACGGCGACGATCAGCGTCCCTCACTCGCCGGCCAAGTCGACCTCATCTACCTCGATCCGCCCTTCGCCGTCCAAACCACCTTCTCCAGCACCATCGAGCTGCATCTCCCCGGAGCGGCGCAGCCCCTGCGCCTGAAACAGCCCGCCTACAGCGACACCTGGCCCGGCGGCCTCGACGGTTACCTCGCCATGATGCGCGAGCGCCTGGTGCTGCTCCGCGCGCTGCTCAAGCCCACCGGCGCGCTCTGCTTGCACTGCGACTGGCACGCAAGCCATCACCTGAAGGTGCTGCTCGACGACATCTTCGGCGCCGAGAACTTCCGCAACGAGGTCGTCTGGGCCTATCGCAGCGGTGGCGCCTCCCGCCGAGAATCCCTCCCCCGCAAGCACGACAGCATCTTCCTCTACAGCCGCACATCCGCCTTCGCCATCCGCCCCCAGGTCCAGCGCCAGTACCTCGCCCAGCCCTTCATGGGCTCCAAGCGCGACGCCCATGGCCGTCACTACGTCGACACCCTCCTGCGCGACGTATTCGAAGGCGAGATCCTGCTCGTCGAGGGTGATCGTCTCGTCCCCTACAACACGCGTCCCGTGCTGAACCTCTCCGCCGAGCGCACCGGTTTCCCCACGCAAAAGCCCCTCGGCCTCCTGCGCCTCCTGCTACGCGTCGCCTCCGACCCCGGCGACCTCGTCCTCGATCCCTTCTGCGGCAGCGGCACCACCGCCCTCGCCGCCGAATCCCTCACCGACGACTCCGGCGCTCCCGCCCCTCGTGCCTGGATCGCCATCGATCGGGGTGCCCACGCCATCGCTACCGCACGCAAGCGGCTCATCGTCACCCGCTCCCGCCCCTTCGTCTTCGAGCATATCCCCGACCTTGCCTCCGTGCCCGCCACCACCCAGATCGATCTCACCGCCGAGTGTCACGCCACCGCCGTCACCCTCACCCTCCAGCGCGTCACCCCCGCCCTCACGCACCACCTCCACATGCTCGACGGCGAAAAGCGTGCCCAACTCATAGCCACCCTCACCGCCGACTGGCCCGCCCTGATAGACACCTGGTCCGTCGACTGGGACCACCATGATGGCGCCCCGTTCGACGCCCAGTGGCGCGCCCTCCGCCCCCGCAACATCCGCGATCCACTACCCCTCAGCGCCGCTCACACATACCCCACCACCGGCGAGAAGCGCATCGCCGTCCACCTCACCGACGTCTTCGGCAACAGCGCCCTTACGCACCTCCGCCTCACCCTGTGACGCCCGCCGCCCGATGGTATCATGCTCATACGCACCCACCACCCAAGGAGCATCCGCCATGTCCACCATCATCCAGCGCGAAGCCACCGTCTCCCCCGATGGCACCATCGAGATCGCCGTTCCCGAACTCCAACCCGGCCAGCGTGTCTCCATTACCATCGAACCCGCTGAGGCGTTGGAGACCCCCAAGCGCCACGCCGCTGACATCCTGGCAGAAATGCCAGGTCACCGCCTCTTCAAAACTGCGGAGGAGGTAGACGCCTATATCAACGAGGAACGCGACTCATGGGACCGCTGACCCCGTCCGTTGGCTCAGAGGTCTACTTGGACGCGAACTGCATCATCTATAGTGTCGAACGCTTGATTCCATACCTGCCACTGCTCCAGCCAATCTGGGATGGCGCACGCGCTAGTTCCTGGCGTATCTGCACCAGTGAGCTTTCGCTACTCGAAACGCTCGTAGGTCCGATCAAAAGCGGCGATGCAAGCCTGGAGGCGGACCACCGAAGGCTCATGTTGACGCCTCTTGATATTCGCCTCGTCCCAATCACCCTCCATATTCTGGAGGAGGGTGCCCGTTTAAGGGTTGTCCCAGGCCTTCGCACCCCCGACGCCATCCATGCCGCTACCGCCCTCGCCGAGCGCTGCTCCCTCCTCATCACCAATGATCCCGCCTTTCGCCGCGTCCCTGGCCTCAACGTCGCCATTCTTCGCGACCTGATTACCCCGTAGCGCCAGTCGCCCCCACCGCCGCCAGCAGATCCACCCGCGCTGCCGGCTCGCGCGATATACTGCCGCTCCTCATCAGTGCAAGCGCGCTCCATTATCACAGCAACGTGCCTCCCAGGGCAAGACACGACGTCGCGCCCATACTACACCGCGTCAAGCTGACGTGCCGAGTTGACCAGAGCAGGTGAGGCGCCCGAATAACCGACGACATACCGTCATCAGACACAGAGCCCGACCGAAGCGAACCATCAGACGAGCGCAAGAGTGCGTTGCGCGCCGACTCCCATGCACGCGACTCATCGACAGCTGAGTCGTGCTAGAATGGGCGCTGCACGCGGGCGAGAGTGAGCGTTACGAGGGGGTCGGTCGCATGGCGCAGATGAAGGTGTTCGTCAGCCACAGCCACGAGGACAACGCATTCTGCCGCGCGCTGGTGACGGGCTGCAGGCGGCCGGGGCGGACGTCTGGTACGACGAGCACAACCTCGGCGCCGGGCACCTGAGGCGCGTCATCATGGCCGAGCTGGTGCGGCGTCCGGTCTTCGTCGTCGTCCTCTCGAAGGAAGCGCTAGCCTCGTCCTGGGTGTAGGGCGAGTGCGAGTGGGCCTACGACCTCTTGCGCGAGGACCCGATGCGGTTCTACCTGTCCGTGCTGGCCGGTCCGCTGGAGCGCGCCGACCTAAACACCACGCTCTACTTGAAGAGCATGAAGCGCGTCGAGGCGGGCGAGCTGCGCCCCCTGCCGACCACCGAGGCCGTCGCCGCGACGCTGCGCCTGCTTGCACTGACTCCAAGCCGCCTACCGCTCGCACATCCTGCGCCTATGGGCGAGCAGCCAGCCGAGAGCGCCGACGACCTGCTCGTCCGTGGGCGCGCGCTGAACGCGCAAAACCGCTTCGCCGAGGCGCTGCCGCTGGTGCAGCGCGCCACCGAATTGAACCCAGCTTCGGCGGAAGCGTAGGCGATTCTCTCGCGCATCTTGACCAAGCTTCAGCGGCCCCAGGAAGGGTTGGCAGCCGCCGAGCGCGCACTGGGCCTGAACGGCAACCTCGCCTACGGGTGCTATGCCAAGGGCATCGCGCTGGGCACTCTGGGGCGCTTCGAGGACGAATTGGCGGCCTGCGACCGTGCGCTAGCCCTCGACCCGAACATTGCGATAACTTGGAACAACAAGGGCGCCGCGCTGAATTCGCTGGGACGCTACGAGGAGGCACTGGCGGCGAATCAGCGAGCACTGGAGCTCGACCCGAACTATGACTTCGCGGCGCGTGGGGTCGTCATCGCATTGCGCGGACTTGGCCGCGTGGCCGAGGCGCAGGAGGCGGACCGGCGGGCGAAGGCGCTTGGCGGGTGAGGCGTGGGGCGCTCAACGCGCCGGAACGTGAGCGCGACGGTGGGACATGGAGAACGCTGCGGTAGGACCCGCGAAAAGATGGTCGGGGACGTCGCGCGAGGGGCCGGATGGCGTTCGGCAGCGCGCGTCAGGAGGAAATGTTTCACCCTCGGTTGGTTTGTGGTCTGCTCGGCGGTGGGGGTTGACGGCGGCGAAAGGGCCGCCAGTCGTTCGCTCGACGTCGCAGATGATGCGGATGCGTCACCCTCGGTTGGTTTGTGGTGTGTGAGTTATACACCCCCTCGCGCCACATTCTTTGATAAACACGTGTCCGCAACTGAGCGCCGTTGACCGGAACTGTCCGTATCCGCGACCGCCTGTTCACGCTCGCCATGTGCGATACTATCAGAGAACATTTATTCTATCAAACCACCCGAGGCGACCCATGTCCACCCAGCCGGCTCCAATCCATCTCCTGTTCCCCCTCTGGGGGCCTGCCGGGGGGGAGGAACCTGCTTCCGCCCCGACCACAAAGTGCCCTCCAGACCCTCCCTCTCGCCCGAAACCCGCGATCAAAACGCAAAAGCGGAAGAAAGCAAATTGGAGGCACCCCGCATCGCACCGCACCGAATCGCCACAAACCTCGAAAAATTCAGATGTTTCCGCCTACTCTCGCCCACGTCCCTCCCGTCCCTCACCACTCCATCCCACGCCCGAAACGCCCAACACAAGCGCCCGCAGCCCCTTTTCCGCCCTATCCTCAAACGGACTTCAGCCCGCGAGTTTGTACGCCGGCGCGCCAGTGCCGCGATCCCCACGCCGCCGCGGCTCTGCCTTCCGCTCTCCCCCTCCCCTCGCGAGGGGAAGGCGGGGTCCCCCATCGAGGGCATGTCGGGGATGAGGGCAACCTTCCGCGCTCCAGGGGTCACGGCCTCCCGTCACGTCACCCCCCCTCGCACTCGATTCGCCTACTAGTCGCCTACTAGACAGCACCCCTTCCTACTGCTACGATGAAGGGATAACGCCCGCTTTTCACGATCAGCTCCACTCCCCTACCCCTTGCCCGTAGGGAAGGGGTAGGGAGTTGGGTCTCCCCGTAGCGGGTTAGGTTCCCAAGGAGCGCCCATCATGTCGCACAGCCACACCCGCACCACTGCCGAAAGCCCCTCTGCCACCGCCGCCGCCGGCCTCGACGCTGCCCTCGCCTACGCCGACGCCCACCGCGCCGACTACCTCGACGAGCTCAAAGACCTCCTGCGCATCCCCAGCATCAGCACCCTCCCCAAGCACAAGAAGGACATCAAGAGAGCCGCCAAATTCCTCGCCGGCACCCTCGAAGAGATCGGCCTCCACAAGGTCAAGGTCATCAAGACGCAGGGCCACCCCCTCGTCTATGGCGAATGGATCGAAGCCCCCGGCAAACCCACCGTCCTGCTCTACGGCCACTACGACGTCCAGCCGACCGACTCCGAGACGCCATGGGATCAGCCTGACCCCTTCGAGCCCGTCATCCGCAACGAGAACCTCTACGCCCGCGGCGCCGTGGATGACAAAGGCCAGATCTACGCCGCCCTCATGGCGCTGCGCTCCTTCGCCCGCACCGGTGACGCCTTCCCCGTCAACCTCAAAGTCCTCATCGAGGGCGAAGAGGAGAGCGGCGGCGAATCCATCGAGGCCTACATCAAAGAGCATCAGAAGAAGCTCGCCGCCGACGTCGCCCTCGTCGTGGATAGCGGCATGCCCGCCCCCGGCGTCCCCGCCATCACCTACGGCCTCCGTGGCATCGTCTACACCGAGATCCACGCCCAGGGTGCCAAGCACGATCTCCACTCCGGCGAATACGGCGGCGTCGGCCCCAATCCCATCCAGGCGCTCGCCGAGGTCCTCGTCGGCCTCAAAGGCCCCGACGGTCGCATCACCATCCCGCAGCTCTACGAGCACATGATCCCCATGACCGACGCCGAGAAAGATCTGTGGAAGCGCTACCCCGTCGATGTCGTCGCCATCATGAAGGACGAGATCGGCACCGACTACCTCCCCGGCGAGCAGGAATACGACCCGCGCGAGCGCGCCACCGCCCGCCCCACCCTCGAAGTCCACGGCATCCGTGGTGGCTTCACCGCCGAGGGCGCCAAGACCGTCATCCCCGCCGAGGCCACCGCCAAGGTCAGCCTGCGCCTGCCGCCGGGCCTCACGCCCACCCAGGTCTTCCCTTGGCTCCAGCAGCGCGTCGCCGAGTTGACCCCGCGCGGCGTCACCATCACCGTCCGCTACATCCATGGCGGCGACGCCGTCTTCGTCCCCATCGACAACGTCTACATCCGTGCCGCCGAGCGTGCGCTGGAGGCCGAGTGGGGCACACCGCCCGTCTTCGAGCGATCCGGCGGCTCCATCCCCGTCGGCGCCCTCTTCGATAGCGAGCTGCATACCCCCGTCATCTTCATCGGCACCGGCCTGCCCGACGACAACATCCACGCCCCCAACGAGAAATATTCGATCCCCAACTTCTATCGCCTCACCCGCCAGACCATCCGCTTCCTCGACCTCGTCGGCAGCGACCCCGCTATCCTCTCGCGCCCCGGACTCACCTCCGCCACCGAGCCCGACGCCAGCGCCGCCCCCGAAAACGCGAAATCCGGCAGAAACGGCAAGCCCACCGCAGCAGAAACCCCGAAAAACGGCAAGAATGGCAATGCTACCGCGCCCTCGAAACGCGGCAGAAATGGCAACGCACCCTCGCCAGCCGCAGGCGCTCGCCGGACGCCCGCTTCCGCCACCGATGCCGTCCTCCCCGAAGAGGTCGTCGACTCCGCCAGCGGACCCGCGCCGACCAAACCCGCGCCTCGTCGCAAGTCGACGACCACCCCCAAGGAGTAACGCCCGCTCGCATAAACGAACCGACCAGATACAGGTACAGGGGCGCGGCAGGTGTTCGTGCCCCTCCATTGCGCCGTGCGAACCCCGCGCCCGCCCAAAACGCAGTGCCGCGCAACCAAGGGTATGAGCGGACTGGAGTCCGCGCCCCACCCTACGCCGGCACTCCAGCGCCGCGTTCCCATCGCGAGCGTCCGCGGTCACCCTCCCTGGCGTCCTGGTTGCCCCGCGCGCTACACTACCTCTGGCGGCACCCGACACGAGCGCAGCAGCGATCCAGCCCGCCACCCACCGACGCAGCCCTTTCGCCGACCCACTTCGAGGCACCCCGTGGATAGTCGCCCGCACCGCTTCCGCAACGACGCCTGGCCGCAGTACGTCGCCGCCGCCCGCCGCAAAAGCGCCGCCACCTACACCGCCCTCCAGCGGCGCTACGTCACCCTGGCCGCGTCCTACAACCGCTGGGCCGCCACCCTCGACGGTCGCTATCAGCGGGTCGAGCAGTGGACCGCCTGGGCCGCAGTGATCTGCGCCGGGCTGGCTGGTCTGGTCCTCGCGGCCCTTACCTTCATCTTCGGTGAAGCCTGTTACGGCATGAGCAACGCCCACCCCGTCTGCACCCACATCACCGCCGACAACTTCCTCGGCGTCGCGCAGACCACCGGCGTGATCCTCGTCACCGTCCTCACCTTCTACGTCGCCGCCGCCTTCGCCACTCGCTGGCAGGCCCACACGCGCCACCCCGACGCCCGCGGCGTCGCCTACATGGCCGTCGTCACCAGCGCCATCACCATCCTCGCCTTCACCCTCCCCGCCGGCGGTGGCTCCGGCTTCTTCTTCATCCCCGCCATGCTCCTGCTGATCGTCACCACCGTCGCCGGCCTCCCCGCCCTCCTGCACGCCAACCGCGATCCCTCCCGCAACGACCTCGATGAGGACGAGAAGCTGCGTTAGCCATCTCGCCCGCGCGCAAAGGAACCTCGCATGGACTCGCGCCGCGACGCCCAAGCGTCACCAAACGCTCCCCATTCGCGGAATGCCCCCGCCGATCTCCTCGCCGCCCACTCGTCCGACGCCCGCCATGCCCAATCCACCAATGGTTCGCACGCCGGGCCCGGCGTGGACGTCTCAGCCCTCGCCGAACTGCTCCGTGGCGACGAGGCGCCTGCGACCTCCGTTGGTCTTCTGCGCGTCATCCTCGACCTTTCGCCCGATGCCGTCGTCATAATCGGCCCCGACGGACGCATCGTGCTCGTCAATCGCCACACCGAGCTCGTCTTTGGCTATACCCAGGATGACCTCCTCGGTCACGTCGTCGAACGCCTCATACCCACCCGCTTCCACACCGCCCACCGTCGCCATCGCCGCCGCTATGGCTCCGATCCGCGCACACGCCCCATGGGCACCGCCCTCCATCTCTTCGGCTCCCGCAAGGACGGCAGCGAATTCCCCGTCGAGGTGAGCCTCAATCCCGTTGCCGTCAGCGGCAGCCTACTGGTCATCGCTACCATCCGCGACGTCACCGAGCGAAAAGCGCTGGAAGATGCCCTCCGCGCCAGCGAGCGACTGACCCATCAGGAGACGGTTGCGCGGCTCGCGCTCCTGCAAACCATCCTTGACGAGATCCCCCTCGGTATCTATCTCGTCCGCGGCACCGACGCGCGGCTCGTGCTCGCCAATCGTGCCGTCACCGACATCTGGGGTGCGGACTGGCCGGTCGGGCAGCCGTTCGAAGCCTTCCTCAACGACGTCGGCACCAGGGTCCTCAGCATGTCCGGCGAGCCGCTCGCCGGGGACGAGCTCGCCACCCTACGCGCCCTGCGGGGCCGCGCGCCTGCCCGCAGCCAGCAGGAGGTCCTCCGTCGCCGTGACGGCACGACGCTCCCAGTCCTGGTGAACGCCATCCCGCTCGACCCGCACGTGATCGGGCGGGCGGAATCTCTCCCCGACGAAGCCGCCGAGCCTGTCGCGCTGGTCGTCCATGCGGACGTAACGGCGCTGCGCGAAGCCGAGCACCTGAAGGACGAGTTCGTCGCGATGGCGGCACACGAGCTCCGCCACCCGATGGGCATCCTTTTCCGTCTACGGCAGCATGTTGCGCCGTGGGGATTCGGGCGCCGCTCCCGCGATGGAAGGACCCGCCGACTGGAAGGCTGAGGCGCTCGACGGCATCGAGCAGGTGACCCGGCATCTGGTCTCGCTCACGGACGATCTGCTCGATGCGACACGACTGCAGGCGGGCGGCCTCCCGATGCGGCCGGAGCCGCACGATCTCGCCGCTTTGGTCCGGCGCGTCGTCGGACGTCTCCAGAAGACCACCGATCAGCACCACCTGATCCTCAACGGCGCCGAAGAGCCGATCGTCGTGCAGATCGACGTCAAACGCACCGAGCAGATCATCACCAATCTCCTCAGCAATGCCGTCAAGTACAGCCCCGCGGGCGGCGATATCCTCCTCGCGCTCTCCCGCCAGGCCACAGACGGCCTCGAAGCCGTCGAATTCACGGTTCGAGACTCCGGCATCGGCATCCCCACTGAGGATCAGGCGCAGGTCTTCAGCAGGTTCGCCCGCGGCGCGAACGCTCGCGCACGGCAGATCGAGGGAACCGGGCTGGGGTTGTACCTCTGCCGCGAGCTGGTCGAGAGGCAAGGTGGCCGAATCTGGTTCGAGTCGGTTGAGGGGACGGGCACGACGTTTCACGTGCGGCTGCTCATCCTGCCCCTCCCGCCAGAGTAGCCTTTCCCGCCTTGGCGAGTGGCGGCACAAAAAAGGGGCCGCCGGATTAACTCCGGCGGCCCGCCAGCATACCACCACGCGCTGGTGGCTAGTTGATCGTCACTGCCTCGGCGCGGGGGGCCGCTGCCGACCCAGCGCGAGCGCTCTTCATGACGGCACTCACTTCGAGGATCTCGATGCCGCGGCGCGCCTCGACGACCTCGAAGCCGAAGGCGACGAGGACGATGACGCCGGCCACGGCCAGCCCGATGCCCGCGAAGAGCGCGATCTGCGCGACGACCGAGAAGGTCCACGCCTCGGTCAGCATCGTGCGCAGCGTCTCACCCTTGAAGAGCGTGTCCGCGATGGCCTGATCCGCCGCCTTCGTCGCCGGGTCCGTCGCCGCGATGGCCTGCCCGCTCCAGTACGAGTACGGATGCCCCTGGCCGATCTTGGCGAGGTGCAGGCCGATGAACTTGTCGGCGTAGGCGTGCGCCTGGTCGCCGTTCGTCACCTGCTGCCCGGCGTAGGCGTTGAGGTCGGCGGGCAGGCCGGCGGCGGCGTTGGCCGGGAAGAAGATCTGCTGCGGGGCGAGCTCCGAATGGACCTGATCGTTGATGAAGCTGCTGGCGTAGAACGCGCCGAACGAGCCGAAGCCCAGGACGAGGATCGCGACGACCTGCAGGACGATGACGCGCCAGCGAATAGCCTTGGTCATGATGTGTGCCTCCTTCGGGCGAGGGGACCGCTCGTGCCATCTGCACATTGCCCGGCGTGACGGCCACCTGTCGACGAGAAGTCTATCCCCCAGACCTCACGCCCTCATCACCACGTCGCGGGGATGCCTCACGGCCACATCACGGCCACGTGCGCCGCTGGTTGACAGGGGAAAAGCCCGTCGTGACCTGTTTGTGATGTCGCGCCGGCGCATGTGCGCGCCACGTGATACCCACGGCGTTACGATGGTGACGTGCCGCCGAGAAGCTGTTCGCCACGCGCGACTCCTCTCCCCGAAGAGCGCGGCAACCTCGGAGGTCGGGAAGGTGGTCTATGCCCTCGATACCACACGCGCGCGCTTCGGGCGGTGTCCGGAACGCGCATTCGATACCGCAGCACCCCGACCGCTTCTCGCCGGAGCTGTTGAGCATCATCAGCCACGAGCTGCGCAGTCCCCTGGCTGCCATCAAGGGTTACGCAGCCACCCTGCGACGTCACGAGCAGCACCTTTCGCGCGCCGAGCGCAAGCAGTTCCTCGACGCGATCGACGACGCCAGCGATCGGTTGACGCTCATCGTCGAGCGCATCGAGGAATTGGCCCAACTCGAAATGGGTTTAGTGGCGCTAGTCCGCGAGCCGATTGCCTACCCGCGTCTCGTACGAGAGGCCATCGCGGCTGCGGAGAGGCGCTTGGCGGCGTCGCGTGCCGCCGTGCGGCAGTGTACGTTGACTTTTCGCGATGAGATAGGGGACGCGCGCCTGCTGGTCCAGGCGGACATGCGCTACCTGCATGACCTCGTCGATAACCTGATCGAGAACGCCGTGCGGTATTCCCCGAACGGTGGCGCCATCGAGCTACGCCTCACCCCCACCTCGCTGGAGGTCGGACGAAATCGGGCGGCCCGCGCGATTGAGCTGACGATCAGCGACGAGGGCATCGGCATCCCCGAAGAGCACTTGACGCGTATCTTCGGCCCATTTCAGCGTATTGAAATGCTCTCGACGCGGGAGCATGAGGGCCTGGGCCTCGGGCTGGCGATCTGCCGAAAGATTGTAGACTGTCGCGAAGGTATCATGTGGGCGGAGAGCATGGTCGGCGCCGGCAGCACGTTCCACGTTGTGCTGCCGGCGATTGAAGACCCCCCAGAGCCGTAACCACCATCGCCGAGCAGCTATGCGGATCGCGTGGGCGAAGTGTTCCTTAAGCATGAGAATCGAGGCAAGATCATGGCTGTGAAGAAGACCAAGGTGGTGGCGGCCGATGACGATCCGCAGCTCCTCCGACTGGTGACGCGCAACCTCCAGCTCGAAGGCTACGACGTCGTCTCCGCGAGCGACGGGCAGCAAGCGTTAGAGCAGATCGAGGCGACCGCGCCCGACCTCGCGCTGCTCGACGTCATGATGCCACGCCTCGACGGGTTCAGCGTCTGCGAGCGTGTCCGCGAATTCTCCAGCCTGCCGATCATTATGGTGACGGCGCGCGGCCAGGATCAGGACAAGGTGCGCGGGCTCGACCTCGGCGCCGACGACTACCTGACGAAGCCCTTCAGCGTCGATGAGTTGCTGGCACGCGTGCGCGCAGTGCTCCGTCGTTCGCAGTTCGGCAGCGCTGAGTTCGCCCAAGGGTTGCGCACTATCGCAACAGTCGGTGATCTCTCGGTGGATTACGCGCAGCATCTCGTGCGCCTGCACGGCGAGGAGATCGCCGTGACGCCGACAGAGTATCGCATGCTCGCCTACCTGATGCAGAACGCGGGTCGCGTGGTGACACAGGATCTGTTGTTGGAGCACGTCTGGGGTCCCGAATACATCGGCGAGAGCCACATGTTGCAGGTGAACATCAACCGCCTCCGGCGCAAGATCGAGCAAGACGTCGCCCACCCGCGCTATGTCCTCACCAAGGTCGGCGTAGGATACCTACTGCCCGCGCAGGTGGAAAGGTAAGCGCGCCGATAAAACACGAAGGACACGATGTAAAGTGAGGACTGCGTTCCTCACCCACTGCCAAGTCCCCACAGACCGACGACCTGCCTTGCCCACGCGGCGGGAAGGGGATGAGAGGCGGCTCTCTTCGCCCTCTGTGAAACTCTCTGCTTCTGCCCCCTACGCGTCGATCTGCGCGCGTTGGAGCCGCCCGCTGTAATCCACGTAGATCGCCTTCCACTCCGTGAAAAACTCCAGCGCGCCCAGCCCCGCCTCGCGGTGTCCGTTCCCCGTGCCGCGCGTCCCGCCGAACGGCAACTGGATCTCGGCGCCGATCGTCCCCGCGTTCACGTAGACGATCCCGGTCGAAAGCTCGCGCATCGCCACATTCGCCGCGTTCACATCCCGCGTGAAGATGCTGCTCGACAGCCCAAACCGCGTGTCATTGTTCACCGAGATCGCCTCGTCCAGGTCGCCCACCTCGATCAGCGAGAGCACCGGCCCGAAGATCTCCTCCTGCGCCACCCGCATATCCCGCGTCACCCCGCCGAGCAGCGTTGGCGCATAAAAACTACCCTTCGCCATATCGCCCCCCGTCGCCGGCTCGCCGCCGCAGAGGATGCGCGCCCCGTCCTCGCGCGCCACGTCCATATAGGAATGCACCCGCTCACGCTGCGCCATATTGATCAGCGGACCCACATCCGTCGTCTCTGCCAGCCCGTGCCCCAGCCGTAGCTTCGCCACCCGCGCCAGCAGCGCATCCTCCAATCGCGGACGGATGCCGGACTGCGCGATCACCCGACTGCATGCCGTGCAGCGCTGCCCCGCCGTGCCGAAGGCCGACCAGACGATGCCGTCCACCGCCAGGTCGAGGTCCGCGTCGTCCAACACGATGATCGCGTTCTTGCCGCCTAGTTCCAGCGCCACGCGCTTCAAGCTCCGCGCCGCCTCCACGTTCACCTCGCGGCCCACATCATTGGACCCCGTGAACGAGATCGCCGCCACGTCTGGATGCCGCACCAGGGGCATGCCCACCTCCGCGCCGGAGCCCATCACCAGATTCAGCACGCCCGCCGGCAGCCCTGCGTCCTCGAAGACCCGCACGAAGTTGACGGCGCAGAGCGGCGTGTCACTCGCCGGCTTGAAGACCACCGTATTGCCGGCGATCAGCGCCGCCAGCGACTTCCACGACGGGATCGCCACCGGGAAGTTCCACGGCGTGATGCAGGCGATCACGCCCATCGGCTCGCGCAGGCCATACGCCGCCTTGTTCGGCAACTCCGATGGCACCACCGCGCCGAAGAGCCGACGCCCCTCGCCGGCCATGTAGTAGGCCATGTCGATGGCCTCCTGCACGTCGCCGCGTGCCTCCACCAACACTTTGCCCATCTCGTGCGTGAGGTCGCGCGCCATCTGCTCCTTGCGCTCCTCCAGCAGCCGCGCCACGCGGTAGAGGATCTCGCCGCGTTTGGGCGCGGGCGTCTTGCGCCACGTCTCGAAAGCTGCCTTCGCCGCCGCCACCGCGCGGTCAACCTCCGCCTGTGCCGACCGCGGGAAGCGCCCGACCAGCTCGCCGTTCGCGGGATCGCGGTCCTCGGCGGTCTGTCCGCTCGCCGCCTCCACCCACTCGCCGCCGATGTAGTTCCGGTAGGTCGCCGCGTCGCTCATGGCGCTTCTCCTTTGGGATGCTGGAAATACGAGGCGTCTCTGCCCTCTGATGGCATCGGGCAGTGTAGCACACCCGGCGCGTCACGCAGACCCTAAAATGGGTTGCCGTCGAGCTGCCCACGAGCGTGCGACGCACCCATAGTGAGCAGGGGAGCGTGATACACTGCGACAGTCGCGATTGAAGTTGAAGTCTCACGAGCGGGCCGACGTTAGGGCGAACCAGCGTTGGGAGGATGTCACGTGCGCTTGCGAAGACGGATCGATGCGCTGGCCTTGGTCGCGCTCATCGGTGCGGCGCTCCTCCTCGTCGGCATGGCCGGATGTGACGCCGCGACATCGGCCACCAGCGCCACCACCAAGCCTGTTCCCACAACAACCCCCAGCGCGACCGCCTCGCCATCGCCAACGTACTCGGTCGTCGTGAGGGCAGTTCCGAGAGTCCCCGCCGCCTCGACCGCCGGGTGGGCCACCTATCGCGATCCTCAATTTGCTTTGCAGGTGCCGCTGCCTCCAGGCTGGCGCGCCGGCGCCTTCACCACCTCCACGCCGGGCGGTCCGACCTATTACATCGTGCAGTTCTTCCCGCCTCAGAGCCAGGGGCAGCCAGGGTTGGGGGCCGTCGAAAAGGAACCCGAGCTGATCCAAATCACCGTCATGACCGCGCCGCCGTACACCACGGTGGCAGGCAACCCGAGTTGGTTCGCTGAGGCCAGCCCCGTGTCGATCGGAGGCACGCCCAGCACCCTGTACGACCGGTATAATTCGGGTGAGGAGGTTAGCCTGAGCGCCGGATTGATGCATGGTGCGCTCCAATTCACCTTCAACCTCAATGTTATGTTTGTCAATTACTCGGTGGAGCTCGATCCCGCGGAGGTGAATCGCGACACGTCGCTGTACCTGGGCATGATGCAGGGCTTCAGCCTCACGAAGGTCTAGCCCTCGCGCCAGGGCGCAACCTTGGAATAGTGAACCGCCCGATCCTCGTACCCATCTTCCTTTACACCTTCGCCGCGCTACCGGATGATCGAGATGGATTGCGGATCCATCCGTCTCGGCTCCCACATCCCCGCAGGCTGCACAAGTCGCTCGGTCTCGCCACGCCAGGCCGGCTCGATCTGGCATACGATCTGCTCTGCCTCGTGTGAGGGATGAAGGATCAGTCAGAGAGCCGCGTGAGGGACGGATGCCGACAATGCGAGATCGCCAGTCGTCGCGCCAGGATGCAGCG
Organism: uncultured Chloroflexia bacterium; assembly: GCA_963841205.1. GTDB lineage: Bacteria > Chloroflexota > Ktedonobacteria > Ktedonobacterales > JADMIN01 > CAWAWP01. The sequence goes on from CAWJCH010000002.1 coordinate 331,403, forward strand.
GAGTTGCCGCCGCACAAAGGACGCTTCTGGCCGCGCCGTGGCCGCGACGCCCGACGAGAAGGCGGGGCGCATGCGGGCATGCCGCGGATTGGCGTCGACCTCCGTGCGCATCCCAGCCGCACGGGCCACGGCTTCGCCGACGCGGGCGGCGCGGCCCATGCACCGTTCGCGTGGCACCTGACCTGGCGCCGGAAGCGGGAGACGGACTCGTTTTATGCCGCCCGGACGCCACGGATCACGCGCACGCGCCGGCTGGGGCTGCGCTCCGTCCTGCTGATCGCCCTCGCCGTGCAGGCGGTGCTGGCGGTGGCCGTCGTCTGGGCCGTCAACTCTGCGCAGGTGAGGCACGTTCGGCTGCAAGGCGCCACCGACATCGCGGTCGCCCACGCCATCACCGCGCTGCCGCTCACCGGCTGCGTCATCGTGCGCTGCGACCTCGGCCGCGACACCAGGCTCGTCGAGGCGCTGCCCGCCATCTCGCACGCCACCGTGACGGCGATCTTCCCCGATACGCTGATCGTCACCGTCGCGCTGCGCACGCCCGCGCTCGCCTGGGTCACGGACGCGGGCACCGTCGTGCTGGCGAGCGATGGCGTCGTGCTCGGTCCGCTCAATGGCGATCCTGCCTTTGCTGTGCTGCACCTGCCCGCCGTCGCGGACGCTTCGGCCAGCGCGTTCGCGGGCATGCTACCCACCACCGGCACGACGCTCGACGCAGATCTCGTGAATATGGCAGCGCAGTTGCGTAGTGGGTTAGCGAGCGCCCTCAGCAATGGCTGGACGCTGACCTATCTCTCCAACATCGGCCTCGCAGCCGTCGCCCCGAACGGGATGCGCGTCCTCTTCGGCGACGCGCGAGCCGCCGCGGCGATGGTCGGCGACGACGCTAGCGCACAGACGCTCGGCTCGCCCCCCGCGCTCGCCACCGTGACGAAGGGCGTCAGGCTCCAGCTCGACGCGGCACATCAGGTACTCCAGGCGCTCGCCAGCCGGGGCGAAACGGCCGCGCAAGTCGACCTGCGCTGGGGCGCGTATCCCGACGTCGTGCCCGCGGGCGGCTGAGGCGTGCGGAGCGCGCGAGTGGTGGCGAAGGGACCTATGCGATGGGTAGGGAAACGGTGGTATCACAATGCCAGAACCACAGATGATCGTCGGGCTGGACGCCGGCTCGCGGTACATATCCGTCTTCGTCGCCGCAGTGGACGATGACGGACTTCTGCGCTTCGTCAACGCCACGCGCGCGCCGTCGCGCGGCATCTCGGGCGGCGTCGTGACGAGCATCCCCGATGCCACCGCCGCCATCGCCCATGCCATCGAGAAGGTCGAGGAGCGGCTGCCCCACCGCATCGTCAGCGCCTGTGTCGGCGTCGGCGACGAACACCTGGACGGCCAGAACGTCACCGGCTCGGTCTACATCACGCCGCACGGGCGCGTCATCGCGTCCGACGACGTCAGCCGCGCCGTCGTGTCCGCCCGCGCCAAGCTTCAGCATAGTGAGAACCGGCGCATACTGCACGAGATCCCTCGTGCCTTCATGGTCGACGGGCATCCTGGCGTACACGATCCACTGGGCATGGCGGCGAGCGTCCTCGAAGTCGAGGTCCACTGCGCGACGGCAAGCGCCAACATCCTGCAGAACCTGCTGCGCTGCGTGCAGGGCGCCGGCATCCATCAGGTGCTGCCGGTGGCGAATCCGCTCGCCGCGGGCGACGCCATCTTCGACGCCTATCGCGACCGCCAGTGCGTCGCGGTGATCGACATCGGCTATCAGACCACCAAGCTCGCCGTCTATCACGACGGCACCATCTGGCACACGCGCGTGCTGCGCTTGGGCGGCCAAGGCTTCACGGACGCCCTCGTCTCGCAGATGCACCTGCCCCCGCACGTCGCCGAGCGCGTCAAGCTGGACGGCGGCTCCTGCGATCCGCGCGACGCCAGCGAAATGGAACTCGTCGAGGTACCGGCCCTGGGAGACGACGTCTATGCGCCGGGAAGCGAGATCGTCCGCGTCTTGCGCGAGCATGCCGACGAGTTCGCCGACGTCATAGACGAATGGCTCCGGCATCTGCGCAGCTCCGGCGTAGTCCCCACCACCATCGTGCTCGTCGGCGGCGGGGCCGAGCTGCCCGGCCTGGATGCGCTGCTGGCCTCCACGCTGGATGTCGAGGTGGAGATCGGGACCGCCATCGATATTCAGGGCGTGCCCGGCTGGGCCGACATCCCAGCCTTCGCCACCGCCGCCGGTTTGGCGCGCTGGTACGGCATGATGACGCGCAGCGGTCGCCGACCTCCGAACGAGGGCCCGCGCTCGTTCTTCGACTTCTTCCGCCGGAGCGGCAGCAAATCATAGCAGCAACACGAGATCATCACGTTACGCCTGACGTTGGGCAAGGGATGCCGGCGAGGCACCGGAGGAGCAGAGCGATGGAAACGCGAGAGACACATGAGGCAACCCAGCGCGCGCCAGGAAGCGCGGATGGCGCTCGGACGGTGCCCGTCACCGGACGGAGTCCCGTTCCAGCAGCCGGTACGTCCGCGGGTGGCGTCGCGCGGTTGTTGGCCGTGGGCGTCGGCGGCGGCGGCCTCAACGCAATCAACCATATGATCGACGTCGGCGTCCACGGCGTCGAGTTCTTTGCGATGAATACCGACGCGCAGGCGCTGCAGAAGGCGAACACCTCCAACCGCTTGCGCCTCGGCGAGCATCTCACGCGCGGCCTCGGAGCGGGCGGCAATCCCGACGTTGGCCGGCAGGCCGCCGAGGAGAGCTTCGCCGCCATCCGCGAGGCATTGCGCGGCGCCGACATGGTCTTCATCACGGCGGGCATGGGTGGCGGCACCGGCACTGGGGCCAGCCCGCTCGTGGCACAGGCGGCTCGCGAAGAGGGCGCGCTGGCGATCGCCGTCGTCACCACGCCGTTCGCCTTCGAGCGCAAGCGCATGCGTGTCGCGCAGGAGGGCGTCGAGGCGCTGCGCGAGGTGGTGGATGCGCTGATCGTCGTGCCCAACGCGCGGCTGACGGAGCTCGCCGCCCGCGATCTCAGCGCCTTCGAGGCCTATCGCCTCGCCGACGACGTGCTGCGCCAGGGCATTCAGGGCATCAGCGACCTGATCACCATCCCCGGCCTGATCAACCTGGACTTCGCCGACATCCGCAACATCATGTCCGACGCCGGCTCGGCCCACATGTCCGTGGGGGTCGCCAGCGGCGAGGGTCGCGCCGAGGCCGCCGCCCGCAGCGCCATCACGAACTCGCTGCTCGAAGTAGACATCAGCGGCGCGCGCGGCATTGTCTTCAACATCACCGGCGGCGACGACCTGACGTTGGCCGAGGTCAACCAGATCGCGGACCTGATCACCTCAGCGGCGCATCCGACCGCAACCATCACCTTCGGTACCGTCTACGATCCGAACGCCAAGGGCCAGGTTAAGGTCACCGTCGTCGCCACCGGCTTCGAGGCGCACGTGATTCGGCAGGCGCCGATCTTGCCGCCCACCGCACGCGTGCAGCGGTGGCAGGCGGCGATGGCTAGCGGCGAGACGGCGGATCCTCCGGTAGAGCGCCACGGCGATCGCGTGGCCGAGCTGCCAGATGCCGTACGCCAACCGAGTTCGCGCCCCATCGCCATGCCGTCGGACCAAGGCGCCCCACCGTCAGCGATTCGTCCCGCCGCCGAGCCGCGTCGGGTGGACGAGCGCGCCCCTGCTCAGCCGTCGTCGCAGCGCCAGCCCGAGGCGGCAGGCGAGTATTGGCGGCCGCCGTACACGATGCCACAGATCGGCGCCGAGGCTGGCCCGCCGCCGCGCGTCGAGCGAGTGGCCGAGGCCATGCCGGAGCAGCGCACGGATCAGGGCATCCCGAGTTCGCGCCGCGGCGCCACGTTGCGTCCGCCGCAGGAGAGCGCCATGCGGCCCGTCACGCGCGAGCTCGGCTACTTCGGCGAAGCCTTCATCGGCAGCGACGAGCAGATCGAAGATGAGCAGCCTGCCCAGCATCCGTCGATCTTGCGCCGCATCTTCATCGGCAGATAGCCACGTGGCGCTGACTCATGCGTCCAGCGTGATCGGCTCGCCAGGGATGCCTCCGGCGAGGACGTTCGCGAGGAGTGTGGCGAGGCGCTCGGGGAAGACCGTCTCGCCGCAGTCGCGCAGCTCGTCGAGCGCCCACCACCGATGGCCGCGATACACCTCGCGCTCATAGGGCAGCAGCCCATCCAGCGAGATCGTCGCCTCGCCCACCAGCGCGAGGAAGTAGCGCTCGTGCGACAGCAGCGTCCCTTCCGGGAAGTGAAACACCTTCTCGCGGGTCCAGAGCCAGGGACCGATCACCGCGTCGCGGATGCCCGTCTCTTCCGCCAGCTCGCGCGCCGCCGCCTCCTCGAAGGTCTCGCCCTCTTCCACGCCGCCACCGACCGTCGCCCAATACGGGTCGTTCGGGCGCGCCGGATCGAGCGGCACCGCATCCTGATACTTGAACAGCAGCACCCGCTGGCGCATGTCCACCACCACCAGCCGCGCCGATGGGCGCACGCGCATCCCCACCTCGCTCATGTCCTACATGCCCTCAGAGGCCGGCGTCATCATCGTCCACGTCTGCGCCAGCGCGTCGAGGTTGGTGATCTCCTGCGCGTAGATCCGCGTCGTCGTGCCCCTCACCATCGGCATGAACAGCCCCTCGAGCGCCCCGCGCAGGCCGTCGCTGCCCGGCGTATCCGTCTCGATGTGCAGGCGCGTCCGCGCCCCGCCCTCCACCGGCGTCAGCGTGAACGTCGTCGCCCCCGTCCCGTCGATGTCGTGCTCGACCAGCACTCGCCCCGGCTCCGGCGCGCTCACCCGCTGGTGAAAGTGCCGCGTCGAGCCGTTGAGGTGGGTATCGAACGCCATCACCGTTCCCGCGCCCTTGCCGCCTTCTTCCACTGTAAGCGCGCCGAAGAACGGCTTCGGCAAGATGCGCTGATGTCCGTCGCGATAGTCCGTCAGAATATCCCACACCACCTCAGGGCGAGCGTTCACCGTTCCCTCACCCTCGAACCGGATGCGTCCCATCGTCGGCCTTCCTCTCCTCGTCGCCTATCCGGCGACGGCTTACGGCGCTCGTGCGACATCCAGTCTGCCGCGTCCCGCCAAGCCCATCAGGATCATTCGCCGACGCTGCCAAATCGACCCCGCGCGACGATGAGCTTGTTTCTGCCATCTTCTCAGGCGTCTGCCTTCGGATAGGACGTTTAGGGAGCTACCCTGTTTTCACCTCGGACCGCAATATCCATGTCCGCGTCAGGGCCTCAAGGTTGTTACGAAACAAGGCAACGCTTATGTACCCAAATGCTTTGATGAGGAGTAGACGGAAAGCGGATTCGTCTCATCTCCTCCGCCCTCTGTGTCCCCTGTGAACCCTGCGGTGAAAAATCTGGAACCCCTACTGCCGGTGCCAGCGGTGGATCGCCTCAATGTAGCGGATCGTGCCCGTGCGCCCGCGCATCATCACCGAATGCGTCCGCGCGCCCTGGCTGACGTACTCCACCCCGCGCAGCAGCTCGCCCGTCGTGATGCCCGTCGCCGCGAAGGACACATTGTCCGTCGTAATCAGGTCATCCACGGTATAGATGCGCCGCAGGTCGATGCCGTCGGCGAGCAGCTTCGCGCGCTCATCCTCGCTCCGCGGCCAGATCTGACAGAGCATCTCGCCGCCGACGCACTTGATCGCAGCCGCCGCCAGCACCGCCTCCGGAGCGCCGCCCATGCCCATGTAGACGTCCACTGCGCGGTAGTCTTCCATCACCGCCTGGATCGCCGCGGCTACGTCTCCGTCCTGGATCAGGCGAATGCGCGCACCCGTCGCGCGGATCTCCTTGATGATCCCCTCATGCCGTGGCCGGTCGAGCACCGTCACCGTAATGTCACCGACCGAGACGCTGCGCGCCTGTGCCACCCGCGCCAGATTCTCCGCGATCGGCGCATCAAGGTCGATCACCCCCGCCGCCGCGCGCCCCACCGCCAGCTTGTGCATGTAGTAGACGCCGGGAGGCGCCGCGAACATCGACCCGCGATCGGCCACCGCCACCACTGCGATCGCGCCAGGCAGCCCCAGCGCCGTGAGCCGCGTGCCGTCCACCGGATCGACCGCCACGTCCACCTCCGGCGGCAAGCCGTTGCCGATCTCCTCGCCGACGTAGAGCATCGGCGCCTCGTCCTTCTCGCCCTCGCCGATCACCACCACGCCGTGCATATCCACGCCGTCGACAGCCTGGCGCATCGCGTCTACCGCCGCCTGATCTACCGCCTCCTTATCGCCGCGGCCCATGAAGCGCGCCGCCGCGTAGGCAGCCGCCTCCGTCACGCGGACCAGCTCCAGGCCGAGGTTGCGCTCCTTCGTGCCCGATCGGTTGAACCCATCGGGCGAGCCGCTTCCCTGCCCCGCATTGCGTTGCACGTCGTCCTGCACCGGTCGCCTCCCTCGTCGCTCGCCTCTCGCCGGATCCACGCTTCTAGCCCCATCGAATGTCAGTCGCCGCGCGCCGGTTGGACTGCAGTCCTCGTCCCCGTGCGCCGGCACTGCAGCGCCGCGATCTGCGTCCCCCGCCTCCGCCGGTACTCCAACGCCGAGATTCGCGACGACACCCCGACGCATCGTTGCGTCACACCTGCGGCGATCGCGGATTGACGCGGCAATGTTCCGCGAGCAGGATCGCCCGCAGCGTCGCCACCGTCTCGTCCAGTCGCCCGGTGCGGTTCACGATCACGTAGTCATATTTCGGCAGCTCGGCCATCTCGCGCTCCGCGTTCACCAGCCGCAGCGCGCGCTGCTCCGGCGTATCAACGCCACGCTGATTGAGTCGCTCCACCAACTCGTCCAGCGATTCCGGCGCCAGGAAGACGAAGAGCGCGTCCTTCACGCGGCTGCGCACCGTCGCCGCCCCCTGGGGATCGATCGTCAGGATCACGTCGGTGCCCTTCGCCAACTGCTCGCGCACGCTAGAGGCCGGCACGCCGTAGTGGTTGCCGTGGACCTCGGCGTGCTCCAGCAGTTCGCCGTGCTCGATCATGTCCTTGAACTGCTGCATCGTGCGGAAGTGATAGTGCTCGCCGTCCACCTCGCCGGGGCGCGGGCGGCGCGTCGTCGCCGTCACCACTACGTGGCCGTCCCACCGCTGCGCGATGAGCGCCTGGGTCACGCTCGTCTTGCCCACGCCCGACGGCCCCGAGAGCACCAGCAGCAGCGGACGCCCCTTTGCCACCGCAAGCGCTGCCTGCGATACCTGCGTCGCGTCGCCCGTCGTCATCTCCGCCTCGCTCGCCCTCCTCGCGGGCCGAATCGCGCGCCAAACGGCTCGAATGCTCATCAGCGTCACGATGCTCCGAACTCGATCTCGATCAGGAAATCACCGCACCAGGATGCCTTGTGTCTTATATGGTATCATGGCGGGCTGGTCCTCTGCTCGCCCTCGCTCGCGGGAGCGACCAGCCTCCTGCGTCGTGACGCCCAATCGCGGGGGTAGGGCCGAGGGTCGCCTCGCCCCCCGTCACGCACTGCTCGACGTAGGGACCTTAATGCCACGTACCCACAAGCCAAGAAAAGTAGCACATCGATGCAGGTAGACGCCCTCACCCTCGACGCCGTGGTCGAAGAGCTGCGCGCGGGCCTCGTCGGCGCGCGAGTAGACGATGTTATCCAGCCGACGCCGCAAGCCGTCGCGCTGCAATGCTATGGCGGCCTCGGTGGCGAAGGCTCCGCGCGCAACCGCTGGTTAATGGCCTCGGCGCATCCGCAGGTCGCGCGGCTGCACCTCATCGAGCGCAAGCCGCGCAAGCTCACCACCGAGCCGCCCGCCTTCGTCATGCTCTTGCGCAAATACCTAGAGGGCGCGCGCTTGCGCGAGGTTCGCCAGCCGCGTTGGGAGCGCGTCGTCGAGCTTGGCTTCGCCCACGGTCCCTGGGATGAGCGCGGTGAGTTGGCCTGGCTCGTCGTCGAGATCATGGGCCAGCTCAGCAACCTGATCCTTCGCGACGAGAGCGGCGTGATCCTCGGCGCACTGCGGCAGGTCAGCCTGGAGAAGAACCACTACCGCGCCCTCGCGCCCCACGTCGTCTATCGCTATCCCCCGCCGCAGACGCACACCCTCCACGGCGAGCCGCAGCCCCGCCTCGCCCCCGAGACCGTCACCGGCGACGATCTCCGCGCCGCAGCGGACGAATCTTCGCGCCCGCGAACCGGTGGCGGGCCGCAAGCGCCGGCCTCCCGCCGTCGCCTCCGTCCTCACCGAGGCGGTCGCCGGCTGGGGCCGCGATCTCGCCGCCGAGACCCTCGCCCGCGCCGACGTGCCCGCCGCCACTCCCCTCACCACTGAGATAGACTGGGCCGCCGTCGCCGCCGCCGCGCGCACCCTCGCCGCCCTCTACGACTCACACGCCCGGCAGCCGACGCTGGTGTATGCGCCCGGCGAGCCGAGGCCGCGCGACGCCGCAGTTTATCGCCCCGTCCGCTTCCCCGCCGAGGAGCTGCGCCCCGCGCCGAGCGCCAACGACCTCCTCGCCACCTATTTCGAGGATGCCGAGTGGCACGGCGCGGTCGACACCGCCAAGAGCGATCTCCGCCACCTCCTCAAGACGCAGCACGACCGCACCCGCCGCAAGGCCGAGGCGCTGGCCGGCGAGCTCGCCGCGCTGGACGAAGCCAAACGTCTGCGCACCGAGGCCGATCTGCTGCTGGCCTTCCAGAGCGAGGTGCCGCTCAACGCCACCAACTTCACGCGCGAGAATCCCTTCGCCGCCGAACCCGACGACCCGCCAACCCTCAGCGTCACGCTGGACCCGCGCCTCAACGCTGTGGAGAACGCCAACCGCCTCTACGCCCGCTACCACAAGCTCCACCGCGCGGGCGAGGCCATCCCGCCGCAGATCGAGGCCAACGCCGTCGAGCGGGCCCGTGTTGAGCAGTTGCAGACCGACCTCGCCCTCGCCGAGACGCCCGCCGAAATCGCCCTGGTGCGCTCCGAGGTCGTCGAGGCCGGCTACCTGCGCCCGTCCAAGAGCGAGAAGCTCGCCAAACAGCCCAAATCCGGCAAAGGCGGCAAGAACGTCAAAGGCGGCAAGCCCGGCCAGCAACGCCGCGCGCCCGACGGCGGCACGCCCCTGCGCCGCACCTCGACCGATGGCTTCACGCTGCTCGTCGGCAAGAACAGCCGCCAGAATGAAGAGGTCACTTTCGGCCAGGCCGCCGCCAACGACACCTGGCTTCACGCCCGTGGCGTCCCCGGCGCGCATGTCATCGTCAGGGCCGGAGGCCGCCCGATCCCCGATACCACGATCCGCGAGGCCGCCGCGCTCGCCGCCTACTATAGCCAGGCCCGCGCCGCCGGCAGCGTCCCGGTGGATTACACTCTGCAGCGCTACGTGCGCCACATCAAGGGCGGCGGTCCTGGCCTGGTCACCTACGAGCGCGAGCGCACCCTCCACGTCGCGGCGGAGGATGCTGGCGCGCTCCCTAGTAAAGAAACCGGCTGAGGCCCCTTGCCTTTCGGTGGGGGGGTGAAAGCCGGGTCGCCCGCAGGCGACGAGTGGTACGCTCGATTGCCGGTTTTGCCCGCTTGCGCGCGAATACCGGTGTCGGCACGTTGCACCTTTGCCAACGGCATGCTGTTTCGGCGGTTCCGTGGTCAATCGTTCCCACGGGCAAAAGCATCGACGTACGTTGGACAGGGTGCGCTGCGCTTGCGTCGGGTTTCGTTTGAGGTCACACTCGCCCGGCGATGCCGTCAACGCCTTGCGGGGCCGGGCAGGCCCTTCGGGGGCTCACGTGGTGGGGTACCATGTGCGTTCTCCGAGAATCCCCTGGCTTTCGCCATGGGGAGTGTCAACTGAGCGACCCGCTGTAATACACGTCTCGGGATGATAGTCTATTGAGCGGTATCCACTAACGCCGACCGCACATCGAGAAATCGAGGGACTGCGCGCATGGACGACATGAACACGCACGATCTCAAGACAACGCTCGCCGATCTCCTCCACCAGACCGCCGAGGATCACCACGTCGCCTACAAGGCGACCGACGGTGTCGATCCCGACTGGTCGATCTGGTACGCCGATCACCTGCGCGAACTGGGACTGGAGAAGGTGCTCGACGCCACCCTGCTCAAGAGCGACCTGATCTATCTCCTCGTGCTTGCCGACAAGCAGCAGAACGCCGAGGCCCCCGGTGCCCATTGGGAGCGGTACTACGCCGAGTTCTTCATCAGCCGCTACCGCAAATAGCATCGGCAGCGACGCGTACGCTGCGCGCCGTCGCTAGGAAATGGGCGGCGGCGTGGTGCCACGTGAAGCCGCACTCTGCTATCCGCGCACAGCCCAAACCGAGACCTCCAAGAGCTCGCTGGCATAGAGCAGCAGATGCGAGCCGTCCGGTGACCAGGAAAGCACGGACGAGTTCCCCTCAGAGCTGGGGTCGAGCGCCTCTCCCGTCTGCAACACTGCCAACTGCTTTCCCCGACGCGCAGTCATAGAGCGTCGCGGTGCGCGCGTACGTCGGCACGCCATTGAAGTTCGTCCCGCTCACCTTCGCGGTATAGGCCGCGAGCGTGCACCGCCGTCGAGCCTCTACCGCCGCGGCCTGCTCCGGCTGCGAGGCGCCGGGTACATGCTGCGAGCCGCGATCTCCGTTCGTCATCCAACATCCTCCTCCGCGTCGCCCACAACGTCCTGGGCGGGCGTGTCCTCAGTTTGCGCGCAATGTGACCTGACCTGTGGCAAACGGGTGGCCTTCGGCGGCGACATTGCTACCGTGCACCGAAGGGCAAGTAACCTCTGCATGCCGGCGATCGCTTCGCGCTGTTACACTCCATTCATCCGTCCGTCCCCTGAAAAGGCCAAGGGCCGCGTTCGTGTGAAGAGACACAGCCGTGACGACTCATGGCAACCCGCAGGCCCGCAACCGCGAGAGGTGAGCGCAGATGGCTCCTCCGCCCGATGATCCTACTCCCGCACTTGACGACGCGCCGCTCGAATCCGATGGCGACATACCGAGGTCCCAGCTCCTGGAGAACGTCCTCTCGCTGCGCCTGACCCCTCGCCAGCGCACCGTCCGCGCCGTGGCGCTCGTCGGCACCGTGCTGCTCGCCCTCGTCCTGCTCGTTACCCTCGTGCCGGATGTGCGCCTCGGCGTCCAGCGCGCGCTCATCGCGCCAACCGCTGCGCCGACGCTCGCCCTCGCCGTCGGCGACGACGCTTTCTGGTTCACGCCGCTGGCGCCCGGCGAGACACTCCAACTCGACGGCCACGTCCTCACGAACCCACCGCTGCCCGGCGACGCGCACCCCCTGCGCCTCAGTCGAGGCATTCACCAGGTCGAGTGGGAGGCCGATCCCTTCCAGCCGCAGAACTGCCTGCTCAGCGTGCCGCTCTCGCCGAGCGACACCTGCCCGACGACTGCCGCGTTCGAGCCGTCCGCCATGCCTGCGGGCCGCATCTTCGACGACAGCGAATCCCTCGCAACGCTCTCCGATCCCCTGCGCCTCTCGCTGATCGTCGCCATCAATGAGACGTTTGCCGCCACCTATACCGCCTCCGTCCAGCCTGGCGAGTATTATCGGCCGCTGGACGCCAATGCGATCTCGCCGCTCCTTAAGCGAGCGCAGCAACCGCTATTCGCCAGCTTGCGCTTCGCCCAAGAGCCAGGCTGGACCGAACCCTGCGCCATCTCGCCCATCGCCACCTGCCGCGCCCAGGGGCAGGATTGCGAGCAGCTCTGCACCCTCCTGCCCCCCGCAATCGGCGTCGCCGGCTCCGCGGTTCGCGCCGGACTCGACGGCTGGTATGTCGGCCTCACCGCCGGCCTCGTCTGGACCTACGCGACGGGTGACGGCCACGTGATCGAGCAGGGCGCGCCCGACGTCTCCTTCAACTTCACGTTGCTCGTCATGCGCGTCTCTTGGGACGGCACCAACTGGACCGTCGCGCCGGTGTTGGGCACGATCCCCGGCCTCGTCGCGGCGCGAGACGTCACGTGCAGCGCACTCACCTACGATCTCAACACATGGGTCGACCAGAACGCCGCGGAGCCGTTCGTCGACGTGCGAACGGAGGTCCGCTATGCCTCCGATGGCGACCCGACCGACGGCTGCGCGGGCGTCGTCACCGCTACGCGCATCGGCAACGACGATACGCCGACGCCAGTCACGGGTGCCGCGCCGCTGCTGCTTCACCGCTTCGGCGTGCTCCTCGCCGCAAACGGCACGGCCCACGCGCTCTGGCCGCTTATGCCCGTCGCAGATCCCGCCGAAGCCACCCTCGCCGCGCGCATGGCCACCATCTAGCGGATCACCGCCGCACGGCAGGCCCCCGGCGTACCTCGGTGTACGAGTGGCCGCGCTATCCTCGATCGAGGGGTCCCACTGAAGGAGCGGGCGGCGGCGTGTTGGCGCGCGTTGTGCTATCCTCCTGCCGGGTGCCGTACGCCGTGCGGCCCGTATACGTCCTCCAGGAATTCGAGGGATGCATATGAAGGTACGTACCGCCGTGATCCCCGCCGCCGGGCTGGGGACGCGCGTCCTCCCGGCGAGCAAGGCCGTTCCGAAGGAGATGCTCCCACTCGCCGACACTCCCACCATCCAATACGTCGTCGAGGAGGCGGTCGCCTCCGGCATCGAGCGCGTCGTCATCGTCACGCACGAGTCCAAGCACGCGATCCAGGATCACTTTAGGGATACGCCGGATCTGCGAGCCGCGCTGGAGCGCAAGGGCGACGTCAAGGCCCTCGCCCAACTCCGGCGCATCGAGACCATGGCCGAGATCCAGTACTGTTATCAGGAGGAGCGTCGCGGCCTCGGCCACGCCGTCCTGATGGCGCGGGATCTCGTCGGCGACGAGGCGTTCGGCGTCCTGCTCGGCGACGACCTCGTCGTCAACGCTGGCGGCAAGCCCTGCCTGCGCCAGCTGATCGACGTCGCCGAGGAGCGCGGTGGCTGCGTGCTGGCCGGCATGCGCATGCCGCGCGAGCAACTCAGCCGCTACGGCGTCTTCGACTTCGACCCCGAAGGCGACCCCCGCTCGCGGGTGCGCCGTGTGCGCGACCTCGTCGAGAAGCCCGCGCCCGAGGAGGCGCCCTCCGAGGTGGCCGTCATCGGGCGCTACATCCTCACGCCGGAGATCTTCGCCGCGCTGGAGCGCACCGAGCCCGGCGCCGGTGGCGAGATCCAGCTCACCGACGGCATCCGCGCCCTGCGCGCGCGCCAGCCGGTCTGGAGTTGCGAGTTCGAAGGCGTCCGCTACGACACCGGCGACCCGATCGGCTACCTCACCACCTCGCTCGACTTTGCCCTCGCGCGCGACGACCTCGCCCCCGGCATCCGCGACTACCTCACCAGCCACGGCTGGACGCGATCGAGCGACCCACGGCTGGACTGATCGCCCCATCTAGGGTATCGTGTACTCCGCAGGAACCCGAGCGACTGAGGGAAGGGTTTCATAGGAGTACACGATGTCCGATAGCGCAGAGAGCCAAGCGCCGCAGCAGCCCAACAACCTCCCGCTGGCCGGCAGGGTCGCCCTCGTCACCGGCAGCAGCCGCGGCATCGGCGCCGCCACCGCGCTCCGCCTCGCCCGCTTGGGAGCCGACATCGCCGTCAACTATCGCAGCGACGAGTCCGGCGCCGCCGAGACGCGCGCCGCCGTCGAGGCGTTGGGCCGCCGCGCCGTCAGCGTCCGCGCCGACGTCTCCAACGAAGACGACGTCACCGCCATGTTCAAGCAGATCGAAGAGACGCTCGGTGGCGTCGCTATCCTCGTCAACAACGCCGGGCGCACCAACGACCGCCTGATCTTGCAGATGAAGCGCGAAGACTTTGATGGCCTGCTCATGGCGAATCTCTCCTCGGCATTCCTCTGCACCAAGGCCGCGCTGCGCTCCATGCTGCGGGCGCGCTGGGGCCGCATCGTCAACGTCACCTCCATCTCGGGCATCATGGGCCAGGTCGGCCAGGCGAACTATGCCGCCTCCAAGGCTGGGCTGATCGCGTTGACCAAGTCCACCGCACGCGAGGTCGCAAGCCGCAGCATCACCGTCAACGCCGTCGCGCCGGGCTACGTCCCGACGGAGCTGACCGCCAACGTCACGCAGGAATTCAAGGACTACTATCTCAACATCACCCCGCTCAAGCGCTACGGCAGCGCCGACGAGGTGGCCGCCGCCATCGCCTTCCTTTGCTCCCCCGACGCTGGCTACATCACCGGTCAGACCCTCGCTGTCGACGGCGGCATCAGTATGGCGTGACCGGCTGAGACATCACCGCACAGGCGCAGAGGCTTCATCACAACGGGCACGACACGGAGGGCACAACGGGCAGAGGCGGCGGCGTTTCCCGTGAAGTGTTACCCTTGACCCCTCGACATCCTCTACCCTGCATCGCCTCACGCCACGCCCGCGGCTGGCTTGCTAGAGTACACCCTGCATCCGGCCTGTAGGCCAGGGCCGATCATGCCTGGCGCATGTGGCGCGAAGGCCGATAGCGCACGTGAAATCAGCGTTATGCCATGTCCGCGGCCGCTACTAACCGTACGGGCTGAAGCCAGCGCCAGCCCTGCGCTGGCACTTCAGCGCCGCAGACAGTTACTGACCTCGCGCCACTGTACATGTCTCTTGCCAAGACGTATGCGGTTACACTCAGCGTCTCCTTTCGTCATGGTACGTGGGCGAGCGATGCAACTGGGCGAAGGGGGTGTGCGGTGGCGGTGGGTCAACGGATCGCGGAGCGCGCCGATGTGGCTGCGCCGGGGACAGACGCGGTGCTAGCGGTGGGCGCTCCGGCGTGGCCCGGCTGGACGTGGGCGCGCCTTCCTGAGCTGTGGATCGTGCTCGCTATCGGCGCGTTTCTGCGCCTCTGGGCATTGGATGTCACGCCAATTGGACGCGATCAAGTGCTCCAGGTGCAGTTGGCGCGCTTGGTGCTTGAGCACGGTGCGATCCCCATCGGCGGATTGCCTGCCTCAATCGGCCTGGCGGGATCGCCACTCGGCATTTACCTGACGCTGCCCTTCGTCGCCGCCGGCCCGAGTCCCTTGCCGGTAGCCGCCTCGATCGCGCTCTTGAACGTACTCGGCGTCGGCGCGTGTTACGTCTTCGCCCTGCGTTGCTTCGGCAGGCGAACCGCGCTGCTTGCGGCGCTGCTCTACGCCACCTGCGCCGCCGCTGTTGACACGAGCCGCATTATCTGGCTGCCCGACTACGCCCCCGCGCTCTTCGCGTTCTGGGCCCTCACGCTGGAGGCTGGCATCCGCCGTCAGCGTCCCGGCTGGCTCGTGCCCAGCGTGGCGCTGTTCACCATGACGGTCTTGCTGCTGCCTGCTGCTGTCCTCCTGCTGCCCGCGATGGCGGTTGCGTTGGTGTTGGCGCCCGTTCGCGTGCGCAGCCTGCTCGGCGCGGCGGCCACCGTGCTATTCCTGCTGGTTCCGAACCTGATCTGGGAGGTTTTGAGCGGCGCGGCTGATCTGCGCTCACTGGGCCAGTACGTCGGGCAGCACAACACCATCGATCTGCAGGTCTTCTATCGCATCTACGTGCTGTTGGCAGGGCCGATCTCCGCGCTGCAAGTCCAGCACCCAGGCTCAGGCCTGCGTTGGAACCTCGACCTCATACGCTTCACGCCGACGAGCACCGTGTTCACCGGTAACGCCCCCTATAGTGCCCTCGCCCTCGTCTATCTCCCGCTCGCGCTGGCCGCCACGGCGCTCTTCGCGTTGGGCTGGATCGTGCTGACCCTCCGCGTCGCGCGGCCACTCGTCCAATCCTGGCGCTCCGCGGTCCCCATGGTCGAGCTGGGCGATGAGCGACCGCGCGACCGCAATGTGCGCGCTTGGGTCGCCAGAGCTGGCGCGACGTGGCGGGCGGTGCGCTCCCAGCCCGACTGGCGCGTGCAGCTCATCCTGTGGATCTGCGTCACGGCGCCGCCCGCGCTGACGTTGCGCCACAACGGGCCGATCCAGCCGCACTATCTGCTCTCGCTCTACCCGTTCTGCTTCGTCACCGGGGCCATCGGGGGGAGCTGGCTCTTCGAGAGGGCTGGCCGGCTGCGAGTGGGGACCGCCAAGTTTATGCCCGCCTCGCGACATCCCGCGTTGAGCGGCATTGCCGTGGCTGCCGCGTTGACGCTGCTGCTCGCCGGCCAGGCCGCGCAATCGCTCCTCGCCACGGCCTCGTTCGCGTCCGGCGCGTTCGATCTCGGTCCACAACCCGCGACGTATACGCTCGCCGAACTCCAATCCGCTGATGCCGCGCTCGGGCGACTCGAACAGCAGCAGGGCGCGCGAGAGGTGGTCGTGCTGACCACGCCGACCAGCCAGAGCGCGTTCTCTTCCCTGCTGGCGGGCGATCGCCCCGACCGCGCGACCGTCGACGACAACTGCCTCACCCTGCCGAGTCCCGAGCGTCAACCGGCGCTCGTGTCGCCGAGCGATCCGCGCCACAGTGCGGCGCAATTGCTCTCGACGCTGCCCAACGCGCGCATGGTCGGCAGTGTGCCGCTGCCTGGCGCCGACCCCCTCGCCGTCTATCGCGTGCAGGGGCAGCTGCCGACGCTGCCCGACGAACGCATGATTACGCCGGTCGCGTTCCAGAGCGGCGCAGACGACGGGCTGCGGCTCGACGCCGTGGCGCTGGTGCCGCCGTATGGCCTACGGTTCCGGTGGACGGTGCTCGGTACGACGCCGCACGGCGCGACGCCCGCCGGCCACCACATATCGCTCACGCTTCGGCGCCACGATGAGACACAACTCGCCGAGATGTACATTGAGTGCGATCCGACGTCGTGGCATGCGGGCGATACGCTCTTCACCTGGTCGGGTTTCGCCAGCCTGCCGGGGGGCACGACGATCACCGACCTGCTCGGTGCGCAGCCATCTGGCACCGCCCTTGTCACCGTGCGCCGCTTCCAAGCCAGCGTGGACACGCACGCGCTTGGCGGGGCGAAACTGATCTCGGGCTGGCCCGTGCCCCTCAGCTACTCCCCGCTTGCGATGAGCTTCGCGCCCGGTGCGGCGGCTGGCTATGCGCCAGTGGTGGTCCGCACCGACGGCGTGATGCTGACCTCGGCAGACTTCGCCGCACCGTGATGACCCCCTCGATCTCCCGCGGCGGCGCGTGGATGGGGTAGGACTCTCTAGCAAAAATCTGGGCTAAGGCCCCCTGCTTTAGGCATGGGGATGCAAGCCGAGTGGCCCGCTAGGGCCACGGACGTCCGATGGTCGCCGTTTTCGTGTCTAGCAGGCAGAATAGGTGGACATGGAAGAACAGACGACCCACAAGAGCTACAAGTACAAGCTCAAACCGACGCCCGAACAGGCACGCCAGCTTGAACGTACCCTCATGCTCTGCCGTCATGTCTACAACGCCGCCATTGGTGAGCGTCGGGAAGCGTGGCGCCTGCGCGGCGTCTCGGTCAACTACTACCAACAGAAGGCCGAACTACCTGACATCAAAGCGGCCATGCCCGAATATGCTGAGGTCAATAGCCAGGTCTTGCAGGACGTGGTGTTGCGCGTCGACCGCGCCTACCAGGCGTTCTTTCGTCGCGTGAAATCAGGCGAGATAGCGGGCTATCCACGCTTTCGGGGGCGCAGCCGCTATCACTCCTTCACCTATCCCCCAGGTAGGCGAGCATGGGTGCGCGCGGCTGGATAATGGCTTTCTCGTCCTGTCGAAGATTGGGCGCGTAGCGGTACGTTGGAGCCGTCCACTGGAAGGCACTCCCAAGACCGTCACCGTCTCAGGCGAGGCTGACGGCTGGTACGCTATCCTCTCCTGCGTCGCTGTGCCTGCCCGGCCGCTCCCGCCCACCGGACGAGAGACGGGCATTGACGTTGGGTTGCAGGTGTTTCTCATTACCGCTGACGGTGAGGTGGTGGAGAACCCGTGCCTGCATCGCCGGGGTGAGAAGAAACGTGCCAAGGCGCAGCGCGTCGTCTCGCGTCGCACGAAAGGGAGTCACGGTAGGCGCAAAGCCGTGGGGTTGCTCCAACGCGCGCATCAGACGGTGAAACGGCAGCGGGTCGACTTCCATCACAAGACCGCGCTGGCTCTGCTCAGGCAGTACGACACCACCTATTTCGAAGATCTGCAGGTTGCCAACATGCTGCGGAACCACCATCTCGCCAAGTCCATCAGTGACGCGGGCTGGGCGCAGTTCCGCACCATCCTCGAAGCCAAGGCAGCATGCGCCGGGCGTCGGGTTGTAGCTGTAGCGCCTGCCTATTCCTCACAGGACTGTAGCGGCTGTGGGGCGCGCGTGCCCAAGAGCCTGAGCGTGCGCACCCACGTCTGCACAACCTGTGGCCGCGTGCTCGATAGAGACGAGAACGCGGCGCGCAACCTCCAATGGGCCGGGCAGGCCCTTCGGGGATTCGCGGGATAACCTGCGGGGACGAACCGAGAATCCCCTGGCTTTAGCCGTTGGGGGTGTCAACACGTCACGGCGTACGGCACGGCGAGTGAGCCATCGCCGTCGGTGAAGCTCAGCGTGCCGTGGCTGCTCGACTTCGTCCCGGCCGCCACGCTGAGCTTCACGGTCGTGCTGGCGCGGGGGGCGAGGGTGCCGGTCAGCGCCGAGAGCGTCAGCTCCTTCGGCGGCGACACTTTCCAGATTTCGCTCTGCGTGCCCAAGTTCTTCAGGGTGAAGGTCGCCGAGCTCGTCTTGCCGGTGCAGGCCAGCGCGAGGCTGGTAGGCGCCGCGACGAGGTGCGCGTCCGCCGTCGTCTTGGCGCGGCCCTGGCTGATCACGGTGATCAGGCCGGTGGCCAGCGCCAGCATCACCGCGACGGTCAGCACGACGGTCCAGCGTCGCAGGAGGTAGCGCCCGCTGGCTTGCAGCGACCGCGAGAGGCGATTCTCGCTGTCTCGCGGCAGCACCGCCGGCGCGCTCGGCAGGTACTCGCGCAGGCGCTTGGGCGGCGTGGACACCTGATCACTGGCAGGTTTGAGGTCTTCGACGGTCAGCGAGCCGACGGGTGGCGGCGCGGGCATGGGCTTCGGCGACGGTGCGGAGCTGGCGACGGTGGGAGGAATCACCGGCGCGGGCGGAGTCACCGGCGCGGCCTGCTGTGACGATGATGCCGCTTTGGCCTTGGGGGCGGCCTTCGGTGGCGGCGCGGCCTTGGCCTGGGCGGCGTCGATTGCCTTCCAGTCCTCGGCGCTGACTGGGGCAAGGAATGGCGCTAGTGCGTCCAGGTCGCGCAGGCCCTTGGCCACCATGTCGAGCGGCGTGCCTACCAGCGGATCGCCGAGCGCCTTCCAGAGCGGCTCGCTGCCGCGATCGCGGGCGGGGAGCATGCGCTGGCGCTGGGCGAAGGAGCGCAGCGGCTTGATCACGCCGTGGAGGACGACGGTCTCGTCCTGGAAGCGATCTAGCTCGGGGCCGCCGCCGTGGAGCCAGAGGATGCCCGTGCCCGCGGCAAACTCCGCCAGTCGCGTCAGCAGCTCGTCCAGGGTGATCGGCGGGAATTCGTCCGAGATGCGCTCCAACCGCGCGGCCTGTGAGCGCCACTCGCGCGCGGGCAATCCGCCGCTGACGATGGCGTCGCCGAGGCGCGTGGAGGCACGATGCAGCTCGCCGAGCAGCCGCACCACCTCTTCGATGACCAGGCGCGGGTTGCTCAGGTCGGAGTATTCGTCCGGCAGGTCGTCTCGCAGGCCGGTATCGCTGCGCTCGTCCATATTCCCTAACTCGCTCCGCTCTCTGTTGACTCGTGCCCCACACGCTCAGTTTTACACCATCCGCGAGGCACGCGCCGCATCGAGCGTCCGCATTTCCTACCAGTACTGCTCTGGTATACCTCCCCATGTACTAATCAGCGTTTCACCCCCCGGATGTAACGAACGGTGACGGTGCCAGCGACGCAGAAGATCACCAGCGCGACGAAGAGGAAGGAATACGAATACTGGCTGCTGAAGGCGGACATGCCCGCCGTGATCAGCGCCGCGCCGATCACCGCCGCGAAGACCTGTGGCGCGGTGAGTCCGATGTTCCAGACGCCCATATCGCGGGCGAACGTCTCCTCGCTTGGCAAAACGTCCGCGACCAGTGCCCAGTCCACGCTGACATAGGCGCCATAGCCGAACCCGAAGATCGCCGCGGCGCCGAGCGCGAGCGCGAGGATATGCCCCGGAACGATGGCCGGCGCAAGCACAAAGATCGCCCCCACCGCAGCCATGAACGCACCGGAGATATAGACCATCCGTTTGCGGCCAAAGCGATCCGAGGCGCGGCCGACAATCAACGAGCTAATCAACGCCGTGATCGTCAGGATCACCAGGAACTCCGTGGTTGCCCCCTCAGGATGGCTTGGCGCGGCGACGTCCTGCATGTAATAGAAGATGTACAACTGCACGGAGTAGATGCCGAGCATCACCAGCATGCGCGTGATCACGACCCAACTGAAATCCGGATTGCGACGCGGCCTGAAGTCAAAGGCGATGGCCGCGCCAATCGCGGCGACGATCACAGGCAATATCTCAAGCCCATCCACCACTTTATCGTCAAGATTGTTCCCGAAAACGGCGCGCGCCAGGCCAATCATCAGCGCCGTCGTGACGATGACCGCCAGCACGGTGAGCACGAGCGCGCGCCCGGTGCGAACGGTCGTCACCGGCGTGGAAGACGCGCCCGCCGTTCCGTGCGACCACGGCTGCTCATGCACCACGAAGAAGGTGAGGACCGCCATCACGATAATGACCACCGCGACGACCGCATAGCTGATCGCGATCCGCTGATCGTAGGTGCTGAGCGACTGTGTTCCGTTGTTCAGGCCATCGGAGCTGAAGCCGACGAGGGTTGGCACCACCGCGCCGCCGATCTGGCCGAGGAAGAGCGCCAGCCCCATGATGCCGGAGGCCACGCCGCGTTGCTCCCGCGGCACCATATCGGGCAGTAGGGCATGGAAAGGGGCGGCGGCGGCGTTATTGCCAAGCTGGGTCAGCATCAGCGCGCCCATCAGGATGAACATGCTTGGCGCGAGCGCGTTGCCGCTGCCGTCGGCGGTCGCCACCAGCGGAGCCAATGCCATCAGACCGAGTCCCACGACGTTCAGGACCGTGCCGCCCAGAATGTACGGACGCCGCCGCCCAAGACGACCCGGCGTGCGGTCGCTCAGCAGGCCGAAGAACGGATTCGCCAGCAGGGCGATGATCAGCCCCGGCGCGACCACGATGGCGAGCGTCAAGCTCTTGTGGGCATCCACCCAGGCCGTGCGCTCCACCAGTGAGCCGCCTGGCGCGGCATGAAACAGCAAGCCATAGATCTGGCCGGGGATCACCAATTGGAGCAGCGCGGCCCAGTGGAAGTTGATGGCGAACCAGAAGATGCTGATGCTGATCAGCTGCCCCGGCGAGCGGCGCTTGCGGGCGGGTTCGGTGGCCTGCGCGCTGGCGGTGCCTGGCACGCTGAGTGGCATGTCGGACATGTGGCTGCTCCCTCACTGCGCTGGGGGACTGCGCGCCGCTGCGCCTCATCGAACGCCGCCGGAGTTGCGGCCAGTATAGCATGGTGGTGGAAGCGAGGGGCGCTTTCGTGCGTGACGGGCTTCGTATGTGGCTGCGCCAGATGGTGGACGCTCCCTGGCTTTCAAGCCGGAAGGGCCTCATCGCCGGCCAAGCCCCGGAAGGGGACCCCGCCGCTCCCGCGAGGAGAGGGGATGCAGAAGGTTTGCCAAGGAAGGTCGGGGTGCGGAAGAGCCTGGGCTGAGCGGAAATGTTGGTGGAGTGCCGATGGATTCAGGGTTTGGCAGGGGGATCGTCGACGGGGATGGTGCCGAGAGGCGGGGATTTCTCGGGAGTTGCGATTTCCGTTTCCTTCCGCTTTTGCGTTTTTGCGATCCCTCTGTGAGGAGAGATCGGGCGTTCGAGGGAGATCTCCGCGCGGGGCGGAAGAGGGGTGGAGCGCGGTGGGTTGGATGGCGCCAGAGAGGGCGCCGTCAGGGGGAGGTGGTTTACGGGGACGGTCAAGTAGAATACATGTTCTAATCTCGGCCTGAGTATAGCATGGCGAGGGGAGAAGCGCAAGGGTGTGGGCGGACGTTGGGGCGGAGGGATTGCGGTGCGGCGTCTCTTGCGCTACCAGCGTGGACGTGGGTTGCGGCTGGAGGAGCCACCGCGCGATCCACGGGGTGGATCGTCGTAGTCGTCCTCGTCGGGGACGTAGCGGTCGCGGCGTGCGGGTCCGTAGCCGGTGTTGTCGTAGCCGGTGTTGTCGTAGCCGGTGTTGTCGTAGCCGTCGTCGTAGGCGCCTGAGGCGGCATAGCGGTCGTCTGGGGCATCGTCTTCCGCCTCGCCCCAGCCGCCCTCGTCTTCGTCGGGATGGTCCCATGCTGCCGCTGCGCCGATCTGCACCTTGTCTGCCTGGAAGGCGGCGAGCCGCGCGCGAGTGGGGCTGAGGCTCGCCGCCTCGCTCGCCTTCGGGGCGCGCTGCTTGCCGAGGACGAAGCTGAGGACGGCGAAAATGACGGCGCCGGCGATCAGCGCGCCGCCCATCAACTCGATCAGTTTCTCGATGGGGTAGGTGTGGAAGGGCAGCTTGAACGTTTTGCCGCCGGGCAGCACGAAGGCTTCTTCGTAGAAGAGCGCGAGCGCGAGGCTGCCGATGGCGGCGCCCAATGCCGTCACCCAGGCCTCGGCAGCGCCCAGCGCACGCTGCTCGACCCCGGAGAAGCCAGTTGTGAGGACGCGGCTCGCGCCGGAGGCGGCCACCGCGTTGGCGATGCCGAGGACGAACATCCAGAGCAGCGGGCCCGGCAGCAGGGGGAACCAGGCCAAGCCGAGCATGGCGACGCCCGCCAGCGCCATGCCGCCGAAGAGGGCGATGCGCCAGGAGCGGGCGAAGCCGCCGGCGAGCAAGGCGCCGAGCGCGAGGCCACCCCCCTCGGCGGCGAGCAGCGGGCCAAGGTAGAACTCGGGCAGTTGGAGGCGATAGAGGACGTAGAAGACTTCGAGGCTGGCGAGCCCGCCGCCGATCAGCGCGAGGGCGCCCAGCGCCCAGATCGCGGCGGTCGATCCGCCGCCGGTGCCCGCGAGGCCGAGGCCGGCGCGCAGGTCGGCCCAGCCCTCTCTCCCACGCGATGGTCCCTGCTGATACCACGCGGGGAGGCCATGCTCGCGGCGCTCTTCGGGCGAGGGACGCTTGAGCGTCTCGGTCTCGTCCTCCTCCTCGTCGTCGAGGGTGTCGGGGACGGCGAGCATGAAGGCGCGGCGGCGCTCGGGCAGCGCATCCAGGAACATCTCGGAGTTGGCGCTGAGGGCGAAGAAGGCGACGGCGCCGATGCTCACGGCGAGGATGCGCTCGCCGAGCAGGACGTAGAGCAGCGTGGCGAGGAGGGGCCCGAGCACCGCGGCGACCGAGGCGCCGATATGCAGGTCGCTGACGACGTGTTCCGGCTCGCCCGGCGCGAGGCAGGCGCGGGCGGCGGCGACGCGGAGGGCGTCGGAGAAGCGCCCCAAGAGCGAGATCGCGAAGAGCAGCAGGAAGATGATGGGGAGCAGGGTGCGATAATGCATCACCACGAGGCCGAGCGCGAGGACGATGCGGATGCGCCCCAGCCACGTCAGCATGAGGTCGGGTCGCTTGACGCTCTGGAACCGCGCCGCCGCCGGACCCGCGATGACGAAGGGGAAGGCGAGCGCGAAGACCGCCACGGCGACGACGAGCGGCGAGCGATAGAGCGCCGCCAGCCACATGATCACGCCCGCGCTGATCACCGCCTCGGCCAGCCGCGAAAAGAACTCGCCGCGCCAGAGGTGGCCGATGTTGCCGTCGTGGAAGATGGAGACACCGAGGTGGTGGTGGGCGGCGGGCAGCGCCACCTCGCTAAAGGTCCCGCCGGGCACGCGGGCACGCGCGCTTGACATGCCGCCCGACAGGCCGCTGGCGAGGGTGCGGCCGCCGCCGGGATAGGATTGTCGCGGCTGATAGGGCTGATAGGGGTTGTAGGGATCGTTCGCCGAGGCGTCGTCATCGCGGGGGGATGGCCGTCGGTTCGCGGAGGAGCTTCGGTTGGCGTTAGGGTCGGGGTTGCGCGAGCCCTGGCCGCTGAGGAGTCCGCGGCGCTGGCTGCCCTGCCCGCGTGGTGGCACGCCATCTCCGCGCATCATCTCGCCTCTTTCGCCGCTGCCGCGCCTGGCCCCGTGAGTTGCCCCCGCGGGCGCGGGATCCTCGCGATGGCGCGGCCCAGTATAGGGACGCGACGGCTCGGCTGTCAATCGGGCTGGGCCGGATGGGCAATGGGCGCGGCGGCGCCTTCGCCTGAGAGTAGATCGCCACTCGCTGACGCGCACCTGCGACAAGGGGAGGCGTCGCGGGGCATTAAGCGATCGCTGTGTGGGTATTCCACTGCCGGCGCGAGTCGCGCTGCCGAAGCGGCGGGCGACCCGACATGGGCACGCCCAATCTTGCTGGGTAGCGATGGGCGACTGGCCGGTAGATTCCGGCAAGCGAGAGGCTAGCAGGCACAGCCACAGTGTTGTGGTACGTCTAGTCGAGGGCAGAACAAGGCCATTGACGGCTTTTACCGAAGGACCCGTAAAGCCGCTGGGCTTCAGCCCATGCGGATGAAAGGGTTTGCGTGGCTTTAGCCGAAAGCCTGTTGCGGTTGCCGATTCCGCCTGCCTGTGCAAGAATAGGTCCATAGGCACTTTGCACCTCACCAATCAAATAGGGTTTGGCGGTTCCGCAGTCAATCGTTCCTGCGGGTAAAAGCACTAACGTATCTTGGACGTGGTGCGCTGCGCTTGCGTCGGGTTGATTGAGCCGAGCTCGCCCGGCGATGCCGTCAACGCCTCTCGGGGCCGGGCAGGCCCTTCAAGAGCTAACGTAGTGGGTTGCCACAAGCGTTTCCTGAGCATCCATCGGGCCTTGGCCCGTGTGGAGTGTCAACCAATCTGTTAGACTGCCGCCGCGAGAATGGATCAGCTTCGCTTCGTATCGATTGAGCGGGCACGCGGCGCTATCCATGCGTCAGCGAGAGGTCGAAGCCCGCTCAATCTGTCCCTCTCTCCGTAACGAATGCCACCTATCGGCGCGCCACGGAGATGAGTCGGGGCGAAGGGGGAACGGTGCTCGCGGGTGACATGCTCAATCGTGAGCCGTGCGCTACGTCATTGTTTGCCGCGCCATTATGGCGCAGAGAAAGGCGACTGCTGCCCCATGCAACTCTCCCTGCTGGACACCGTGCCGACGACGACAAGTAGCTCTCCTCTCGCCTCGATCATCGCTCTCGTTATCGCCGTCTTCTACGTTGCCTGCGAGTGGATCATCTTCAGCAAGGCCAATCAGCCTGGCTGGGCGGCGATCATCCCGATCCTCAACATCATCATCTTCCTCCATGTCATAGGGCGCTCAGGTTGGTGGATCCTGATCTTCCTTGTGCCGGTCGTCAACATCATCTTCGGGCTCATCTTCATCCATGAGTTGTCGAAGGCATTCGGGCATGGCATCGGCTTCACACTCGGCCTGATCTTCCTCGGGTTCATCTTCATCCCGATCCTAGCCTTCGGCGGCTCGAAGTACGTCGGCCCGCAGAAGATGCTCTAGGCTCACTCGCGAACGTCCCAGGCGGCGCAAGCGCCCTGGTCGCGGGCACGCGGCGCCATCGCCGCCGTGGTCCCGCGCCGGGCGCTTCTCTCTTTCCCCTGGCCAACCATGCGTGACGCGCGTTCATTGACACTCCCCAGGCGTAAACGCCGGGGATGCTCAGGCTACGTATGTGGTACCCCACTGCGTTAGCGCCTGACGGGCCTGCCCGGCCCGATTGTACGGTGTGGCGTCCGAGGAGGCCACGTTGCTCGGCCGAACAGGGCACTCTTC
The DNA here is from genome assembly GCA_963841205.1 of uncultured Chloroflexia bacterium. Taxonomy (GTDB): domain Bacteria; phylum Chloroflexota; class Ktedonobacteria; order Ktedonobacterales; family JADMIN01; genus CAWAWP01. The sequence continues at coordinate 357,229 of CAWJCH010000002.1, forward strand.
TACCGAACTGGTAGAGAAACGGCAATTGGACCGGACTGGCTTTCATCCCCTTGCCTCAAGGCAGGGGGCCTCAGCCAGGATTTTGCTAGACTGCGTTGTAGTCAACAAGGAAACGAACATAGTGGCGATGCGAAGCAGCGCGTGACATTCTGCCTGTATCGGCAGGGGTACAGCAGCTCGACGGGGCGGCGTGGATGGGGGGCGGCGATGGATCAGGACACGGAGCATCTGGCGGACGAGGCGGCCGCCCAAACCTCGCGGTGGCTCTTCACGGCGCCGGCGCGCAGTCGAGTGCGCCCGCTCGCCGCGTACGCGTTGGTGATCGTGCTGGTTGCGCTGGCCGAGGTCGGGCTGTTGGCGTTGACGTCGGCGTTCTTCCCGCAGTAGGGCGGCGCGGGTGCTATAGTCTCCTAGTGGAAGCCTCTGGCTGAGGTCTCCTCGGTTCACCTACGGGGATGAAAGCCGGGTGGCCCGCTGGGGCCACGAACGACCGATGGTCGCCGTTTTCGTGCCTATCGGGCAGAATAGGTGGATATGGAACAACCGGCGACCCGCAAGAGCTACAAGTACAAACTCAAGCCCACGCCCGACCAGGCGCGGATGCTGGAGCGAACCTTGATGCTCTGCCGTCATGTGTACAACGCCGCCATCGGCGAGCGCCGTGAGGCGTGGCGGCTGCGCGGCGTCTCGGTGACCTACTATCAGCAGAAAGCGGAGTTGCCTGGCATCAAGGAGGCCATGCCCGAATACGCCGAGGTCAACAGCCAGGTGTTGCAGGACGTGGTACTGCGCGTCGACCGCGCCTACCAGGCGTTCTTTCGTCGCGTGAAATCAGGCGAAACGGCGGGCTATCCGCGCTTTCAGGGGCGTGCCCGCTACCACAGCTTCACCTATCCGCAGGTGGGCGAGCATGGGGGTGCACGGTTCGACGACGACTTCCTGGTAGTGTCGAGGATAGGCCGCGTCGCGGTGCGTTGGAGTCGCCCGATGGAGGGGACTCCCAAGATGGTCACGATCGGCCAGGAAGCCGATGGCTGGTATGCGATCATCTCCTGCGCCGATGTACCTGCGCGACCACTCGCGCCTACCGGACGTGAGACGGGCATTGACGTGGGGCTGAAGGTATTTCTCATCACGGCCAATGGGGAAGTGGTCGAGAATCCCCGTCCGCATCGGCGCGGCGAAAAGAAACTCAAGCAGGCCGAGCGCCGGGTGAGTCGGCGTAAGAAGGGCAGTAACCGCCGCAAGAAAGCGGTGAGAATGCTGCAGCGCGCGCATCAAGCGGTCAAGAGGCAGCGGGCGGACTTCCACCACAAGACGGCGCTCAAGCTCTTGCGCCAGTACGACACGATCTACCTCGAGGACTTGCAGGTCAACAATATGGCGCGGAACCATCACCTCGCCAAGAGCATCAGCGATGCGGGGTGGGCGCAATTCCGTACCACACTCGAATTCAAGGCAGCCTGCGCCGGGAAACGAGTGGTTGCCATCCCGCCTGCCTATACCAGCCAGGACTGTAGCGGTTGTGGGGAGCGCGTGCCCAAGAGCCTGAGTGTGCGCACCCACATCTGTACGACCTGCGGCCTCGTACTCGATAGAGACGAGCACGCGGCCAAGAACATAGAACGGGCCGGGCAGGCCCTTCGGGGAGCCGTAGCGTAGGTTGCGGCGAAGAACCGAGAATCCTCCGGCATCAGCCGTGGGGAGTGTCAATGTTCGCGGCTCTCGATGGCGGGGCCGCTGGGGCAGAGACCACACCGGAGACCATTCATGCTCGACCTGAACAACCCCGATGAGGCGCACGTCGATCAACGGCTGCGCGAGGATGTCGTGCTCTGGCTAGGCAGCGTCCGCCCGGATGGACGGCCGCATATGGTGCCGGTCTGGTTCCTGTGGGACGGTTCGTCGGTGCTGATCTTCAGCAAGCCGAACAACCAGAAGTTGCGCAACATCCGCCACGAGCCACGGGTGATCCTCGCGCTGGACGACACGGACGACGGCGCGGACGTGATCACGGTCGAGGGAGTCGCCGAGCTGATCGATGAGCCGGAGACGACGCCGGAGCTGCCGGCCTACACGGCGAAGTATGTAAAGGAGATGCGGGACATCGGCTACACGCCGCAGGAGATGGCGGCGGCCTATTCGCAGGCGATCCGCGTGACGCCGACGCGCTTTGTGGAGCTGGAGGCCGCGCGGAGGTAGGCGCGAGACCGCACCCCCGGCCAAGCCCTCGCTCGCGGGGCACCCCGCCGCTCCCCGCGGGGCGAAGGGGAGCCGCGACAGCGAGGCGTGCGCATCTCATATCCCGCGAAAAGTCTATCGGTCCGCTGGGCGCGGCGACGGCCCGAGCAGGATGTGGTATCGCGCGGCGAACGATGGCGGTGCGCGACTGGAACGGTGGGAATACGAGACTCCCCCGCCCGATGGTGGTCGAGCGGGGGACTGTGCAAAGGAGAGTTATTCGCGGCGGGCTAGGGCGAGGGGCTGGTGGCCCAGGGCGGCGTGCCCGATTCGCCCGGCGTGAGGCGCGTCGAGTCGTCGGTATGGTTCGTCGAGCCGTTGGCGCTGGCGGGGCTGGCGCTATTGCGGATGGCGGCGAAGCCCGCCGGTATCTCCTGGTCGCCGTTCGCCAGCTGCAGCTCCATGATCTCGGAGGCTGGCACGCCGGCGACGATCGACTTCAGCTCGGCCTCCTCGACGACCTCCTTCTCCAGCAGGCGCCGCGCGATCTCGTCTAGCAGGCCGCGATATTTGGTCAGCAGCGTCTGGACGTAGGCGTAGCGCTCGGCGATGATCTGGCGCACCTCGTCGTCGATGGTGCTGGCGGTCTCTTCGGAGTATTCGCGCTGCGAGCCAAGGCTCATCTCGCGGCCTAAGAAGACGTCGCGCTCGCGCCCGAAGAAGACGGTGCCGATGCGCCCACTCATGCCCCAGCGCGTCACCATCTCGCGGGCGAGATTGGAGACGTTCTGCAGGTCGTTCTCGGCGCCGGTGGTGATCTCGCCCAGCGCCACCTGTTCGGCGACGCGGCCACCGAGGCCGACGGCGATGCGGTTCAGTAGGTAGCCGCGGGGGTAGTTGTGGCGGTCGTCCACCGGCATGATCTGCGTGACGCCGAGGGCCTGTCCGCGCGGCACGATCGTCACCTTGCGCACGGCGTCGGAGCCGGGGGTGAGCAGCGCTACCAGGGCATGGCCGCCCTCGTGGTAGGCGATCACCTGGCGCTCTTCGGCGGAGAGCAGCAGCGGGCGCGCCGCGCCCATCATGATGCGGTCGATGGCGTCTTCGAAGTCGCTCATGCTGACGAGGTTGTGGTTGCGCCGCGCGGCGAGCAACGCGGCCTCGTTGGAGATGTTGGCGAGGTCGGCACCGACCATGCCAGGCGTGCCGCGCGCGAGGATGTTGAGATCGACGTCGCCGGCGAGGGGCATGCCGCGCGTGTGCACCATGAGGATCGCCTCGCGGCCCACGCGGTCTGGGCGGTCCACGACGACCTGGCGGTCGAAGCGTCCGGGGCGCATCAGCGCGGGATCGAGGACGTCGGGGCGGTTGGTGGCAGCGATGACGATGATCGCCTGGCGCGGATCGAAGCCGTCCATCTCGACGAGGATCTGGTTCAACGTCTGCTCACGCTCGTCGTTGCCGCCGCCGAGGCCCGCGCCGCGCTGTCGACCGACGGCGTCGAGCTCGTCGATGAAGATGATGCAGGGTGCAGCCTTTTTGGCTTTGTCGAAGAGGTCGCGGACGCGGCTGGCGCCGACGCCGACCAGCATCTCGACGAACTCGGAACCGGACATCGAGTAGAAGGGCACGTCCGCCTCGCCGGCGACGGCCTTGGCGAGCAACGTTTTGCCGGTGCCCGGAGGGCCGACGAGCAAGACGCCCTTGGGGAGCTTGCCGCCCAGCCGCGAGTAGCGCGTGGGGTTCTTGAGGAAGTCGACGACCTCTTCGAGATCGGACTTGGCCTCGTCGACGCCGGCGACGTCGGCGAAGGTCGTCTGCGTCTTGCCGCCCATGTACATGCGGGCGCGGCTCTGGCCGAAGCTGAAGATGCCGCCCTGCGCCTGGCTCGAACGACGCATGATCCACCAGAAGAGCAGCCCGAGCGCGACCAGCGGCAGGAACTGGACGGCCACGGTCAGCCAGAAGCTGCTGCCGCTGCTGTTGGCGACGTCGACTTTGACGCCGTTGTTCACCAACAGCGGGACGGTGACTTCGCTGGGCAGGTTGGGGATGTTGGTATTGAACTTGGTCGTTTTGTCGCTGGTCGTGTCGGATGGGACCGCATTCTTGAACGTTCCGGTGACGGAGGTGTCGCTGATGGTCACCTCGGAGACGTTGCCCGCCTTCACCTGGTCGATGAAGAGCGAGTAACTGACGGCCTCGCCGTTGCCGGACCCCGGATTGAAGACGACGAAGATGACCCAGAGGACCAGCGCGGCGACCACGGCGAACGGCAGGTAGCGGCGCATGAAGGTCTGGCGCGGCGAGGGTGCGTTACCTGGCGCCCCCGGCGTATTCGGGTTCCCGTTTGGGGGATTCTGGCGATCGGGTTGCTGCATCATGAAAGGGCCTCCATCCAGGAGTGGTAAGGCGCGGGGGACGCGCGACGGGGCACGGAAAACCTTCTCCGTGGCGCACGCATCAATGAGGGCGGATGCGCCACCCGAACGTCTCGCAACACCTGAACGCATGTCGAATGCCAACAGCGGACTCAAGGGGCCGCTGGTCTTGGTACGTGCTGTACATCATTAGGTACGGCTGCGGCCGCCGCAACGTTGCGAGTGCGGCGGCCCCGTCCCGTCTACGCGGGCGCGTGCAGTAGAGCATACGGTATGGCGGGCGGATGTGCCACAGGCGCGCCTTTGGGTGAGCTGGCAGGACGTCGCGGTCGCCGGGACGTCGCGGTCGCCGGGACGTCATGGTGTGCCAGCACATCTTCGGACGCGCAAAAGGACTCATCATTGCGCAGCGCCCGCTCTCGCCCGCTCTTTGGTGCGCGCTCGGTGGCGCGGTTTGGCTCAAGGTGGGTTTGATCTAGCTGCGCACCGAGCCGTTCGAGACCGAGGTGACGTGGGCAATGGTGAGCATACCATCATCTTCCGCGCCCGGGGCGTGCCCATGGTCTTCATCCGGGTGACGATCACGGGCGTATGTCCATCCTACGCCTCATACCCCGGCTCCTCTTGGCCGAGGTCGTAGAGCGTGGACGGGTGGTCGGTGATGGCGAGGCGTTCCGCGAACCAGCCGCGCGCTAGGAGCGCGACGGTGTCGAGGGTGCCTGGCTCCTCGAAGAGGTGGGTCGCCCCAGGGACGATCTCCAGTCGCTTCTCGCAGTGGAGTTGGGCCAAGGCAGCCCGATTCAATTCGAGCACCTCCGCGTCGCCGCCGCCGACGATCAGTAGCGTGGGGGCACGAACGCGCGCGAGGGTGGCTCCGGCGAGGTCGGGGCGACCGCCGCGCGAGACGACGGCGCGGATCAGTTCTGGCCGCTCCGCCGCGGCGACGAGGGCCGCGCCGCCGCCGGTGCTGGCGCCGAAGCAGCCCACGGCGAGTTGGTTGGTGTCTTGATAGGCGGCGAGCCAATCCGTCGCGTGCGTTAATCGCCCTGCGAGCAGGCCGATGTCGAAGCGCAGGGATGCGTCGCGCTGGTCGATCGCCTCCTCCTGCGGCGTCAGCAGATCCATCAGTAGGGTGGCGAGCCCGCCGGAGCGCAGCACGGCGGCGACGGAGCGATTGCGCGGACTGTGCCGGCTGCTGCCGCTGCCGTGGGCGAAGACGACGATGCCGCGCGCCGCCAAGGGGATGCAGAGGTCGCCGTCAAGGACGACCGACCCGGCGGGGATGCGGAGTGGGCGCTCGGCGGCACCGGCGGAGAGGGAGCTGGAGGTTTCGGATTCGTTGGGCATAAGTGGTCTCCTGCGCGGGCAGATGTCGTGGGGCGATCTCAAGCGCGTTGCGGAAGCGCCCTAGAGCAGTCCGGGGCCAAACGTGTCGTCCGAGGGCGACGCGGCGCCGTGGGGCGGCGGATGATGGCGCTCGGCTTCGGCGAGCAGCGTGCGGACTTCGACGTCGGTCGTGGCGGTGAAGTCTTCGTACCAGAGGCCCACGGCGAAGAACGGCGCGGGCGTGGCGACACAGATCAACTCGTCCACGTCGCGGGCCAGCGCAGCGCAGCTCTCCGGGGCGCCGACGGGCACGGCGGCGACGAGGCGTGCGGGATGCTGCGCACGCAGGGCGGCGGCGGCGGCGCGCATCGTCGCCCCGGTGGCGAGCCCATCGTCCACCAGGATCACGGTGCGGCCAGCGATGGTGGGAGCCGGACGGTCGTCGCGATAGTCGCGCTCGCGCCGCGCCAGATCTTCGCGTTCGCGCGCGGCGACCGCGCTGACAACGTTGGCAGGTATCCTGAGCTGCTGCAGCACGTCGGTGTTTGGCACCTGGACGCCGCCGCTGGCGATTGCGCCCATCGCCAACTCTTCGTGTCCCGGCACGCCGAGTTTTCGCACCAGGAAGACGTCGAATGGGGCGTCCAGCGTCTCGGCGACCTCGAAGCCAACGGGCACGCCGCCGCGCGGCAGCGCCAGCACGAGGACGTCTGTCCGGCCAGCATAGGCGGTTAGATGGGTGGCGAGGATGCGCCCGGCCTCGCGGCGATCGCGGAATGGCATGTGTTTCCGCCTCGCTTTCGTTCGTTGCCTTGATCTTCGAGGCACTCGTGCGATCTCACGTCCGGCGCGGTCGTTGGCGTTCGAGGGAGTGCGTTGATGGCACATCGGCGGCGGGGACGGCTTCCATGTGACGTGTTCGCAGACTGCGGGCCGCGAATGGCAATGGATCCCGGGTATTTGCTGAGCATTCGCGTTCGGAGCGGCTGTTGTCTGCTACAAACCTTCGCGGCTCGCAGGTGAGGGGTGACTTGCTGTCACTCGTCCTTGGTGTGGTGGCGGAGGTCGAAGTGCGAAGGCCGCCATGAGGCTCAAGATGCTCAGTGGCATCAGCAAGAATGTTGCGGCGCCAAGCTTGATTGCAACGTCAGCGTTTGAGGCACCGAAAAGTGTGTCTGGTCCTGCGATAAGAAGCCCAAAAGGTACAAGTAGCCCAAACGATACCGCATCCGCGAAGACATTGAGCGATGGCCCGACGCGCGCCCACGCGGGGCGAGTGCGCCACACTTGTCTGGAGGTAGAGACGAGTGCGCCGATGACACGCGCGCATTGCAGGGCTTCGATCACTGGAAGAGTGCATGATTGGCCCTGGCGAGAAGTGCCACGCAGCCGCGAGAATGACCACGGCCACGAGCTAGCGGACGTTTGAGCCGTGCCACGGAACGGCGGGACGCGCGGCTCTTGGTCTCTATTGCGCGGTCGTCGGCGCTTGCATTCGCTAGCCGCCGAGGGACTTGGCGCGGACTTCGGCCTCTTGCGCCTCGGCTTCGCGGCCCATCGCGCGCAGCACGAGCGTCTCGTTCTTCCAGGCGGGTGCGTAATTGGGATCGAGGGCGATGGCACGATCGCAGGCGGCGAGCGCCTCGGTGTAGCGTTGGAGCATGGCGAGCGCGCCACCGCGATTGCTCCATGCGGCGACGTAGGTGGCGTCGAGGGCGAGAGCGCGGTCGCAGGCGGCGAGCGCCTCGTCGAAGCGATTGAGCTTGGCCAAGACGCTGGCCTTGCGATTCCAGGCGGAGGCGTTGCCGGGATCGAGGCTGAGGGCGCGGTCGCAGGCGGCGTTGGATTCCCCGAAGCGCTGCATGCGGAAGAGGGTGTTGGCGCGGCTGACCCAGGCGGGCGCGAACGAGTGGTTGATGGCGAGGGCACGGTCGAAGGCGGCCAGCGCGTCGTCGTTGCGTTGCAGGCGGGCGAGGACGAGTCCCTTGTTGCGCCAGTAGTCGGCGGAGTTGGGCTCGTGGGTCAGCGCGGCCTCGTATGCGGCGAGCGCCTCGATGGGGCGGCCGATGCCGAGCAGCGCGACGCCCTTGTTGTTCCAGGCGAAGGCGGAGGTCGGGTCGAGCATCAGGGCGGTGTCGCAGGCGTCGAGCGCCTCGTCAAAGCGATGGAGGCCGTCGAGCGCGTTGGCCTTGCTGGCCCAGGTCAGCGCCGAGCCTTCGTCGTGCTCGATGGCAATGTCGAAGGCGCGCAGCGCCTCGGCATGCCGCCCGAGGGCGCTGAGCGCGAGCCCCAGCTGGAACTGCGCCTGCGCCGACTCTGGCGTGTGCTCCACCGCGCGTTGCAGCGCCTCAAGTCCCTCGTCCGCCCTGCCGGTGGAGAACGGTGAACCGCCGCCGCGTGCAATGGGTCCTTCGGTGTCGTCATCGGACGCTTCGAGCTGCGCGACGGGCGGCAGCAGGGCGCGGATCGGCGATGCGGGCGGCGGGGACGCCCATTGCTGTTCGCCGCGGGCCCCAGGGTAGAAATCGGGTGGCGCGGCGGCGGGCGCGCGATTTGGCGTTTCGCCCCACGCACTGCCCCAGGCGTCGTTCGGCGGGCCTGCGTACTGTTCGTTCGTGTAAGGTGCGGGAGTGGGAAAGGGCGTGGGAGTGGCGCCGCTTGGTGGGTTGGCGTAGGGGCCGCTTGGGGCGCGGGGGCGCAGCACCAGCGAGATGGCGGCGACGGTGCGGCGGATCGCTTCGGGTCGCGGGTAGAGTTGGAGGGCGCCGAAGGCCTGCGGCTGGAGGTCGCGCAGGAAGGTCCAGAGCGCGGTGGGGTCCACCGGTTGGGCCAGCACGGGCAGGAAGATGCGGCGGGGGTCTTGCCGTTGGTAGGTGGCAGCCCAGGTGCATTCAGCGTAGACGCGGCCGGAGCGGAGCGCGGCGGGCGAGATGATTACGATGAAGAAGGGGCGGTTGCGCACCTCAAGCTCGATCGCCACCATCAGGCGGCCAAAGTCGGTGCGCTGATCGCCATGCCAGACGTTCGCGCCCGCCGCGTGGAGCGCACCGGCGAGCTCGGCGCAGAACGCGCCGTCTTCCGCGGCATAGCTGATAAACACGGGGACGGCGGGCATCGATCTCGCTCCTCATCGCGCGGGGTCGCGTGGCTGGGTTGGCACGCGCAGGCAAGCGCAGCTCGCGGAGGTCGATGGGTAGCGTCCCCGCGTAGCGATAATACACCGGCTGTCCACGCGGGGGCTAGCGATCTGGCAGACATAGGCGACGGGGGAAGCGGAGCATTCACCGCAGAGGACACAGAGCTTACAGAGGGCAGAGGGAGGGGAGAGAGCGACGATTCAACGCGGAGTTCGCGGAGTGCGGAGCAGGGATTGAGCGGGGGGAGATGCGGGGACGGGCGAGAGGGCGTGACGAAGGGTTGTGAGCAGGCCGATTAATAAGATGAGGTGTGCGCAGTCCATAGCCAAGCTTGTGTGCGTTCGGTATACTAGCCCGGCGTGCGGTGGACGGCCGGCACGCGCAAACAGGCCTGGTGGAGGAAATTCGTTATGCCATGCCCTCGCTGTGGGTATGATCTCACCAATGTGAATGCAGCCGCATGCCCCAATTGTGGGCTTCCACTCGCGCAGCAACCGTCGTATCCGCCCGCAGGGTACCCCGGAGTGTCGTCCGCGCCGCAGTATTCGCAGTCACCATATCAGCCGGGCTCCGAGCAGCAGCCCACGGGCTGGCCGCCCAACTACGGTGCAAACCCTGGGTACCCGCAGAATCCGGCGAACCCCGGCTATGGCGCGCCGCCCAGCACACCCTTTGGCGCGCCGCCCAGCACACCCTTTGGCCCCGGCCAGGGCTATCCGCCGATGTATTACGGCCAGCCGGGCATGCCGTCGCAACAGTTCGCGCCGCCGCCGAAGAAGGGCAACGGGCTGGTGATCGGCATCATCGTGGCTATCATCGTGGTCCTCGTGGGGGGCGGCGCCGCGGCGGTCGCGCTCAGCGGCGGTGGCGGCGCAACGACGGCCACCGGCACGCCGACGGCGACGAGCACGCTCGGCCCGACGGCAACGCCCACCGCGACGGTGGTCTATTCGGAGTCCTTTGCAAACTTACCGGCCAGTACTCATTTTGGCAGATGGGCAGAGGATACCAACTGTTTCTATCAGAACGGCGGGTATCACGTCACGAACGGCTTCATCTGCTTCGCGCCGATCGACGATCAGTCAGATGTGACCGTCACGATTGACACAAAGCAGATTAGCGGAGACAGCACCTCGCCCTATGGCTTTGCTTTCCGGATGGATGCTGACACCGGCGTGGGCTACGAGTTCGCCATCGACAGTGCAAGCGAATGGGTGTTCGCTAGCTGTGACCAGAATAGCTGCAAACCGATCGTAGACTTTACCCAGAACAGCGCGATCCACGGCGGATTGAACACGACGAACACGTTCAGCGTCACCGCGAAGGGCTCGCACTTCGATTTCTTCGTCAACGACACGAAGGTTGGTCAGGCGGACGACAGCACGTATACGACCGGTTCCATCGGCCCCGCGGTGGGCGGCAGCATGGAGGCCGTCTTCAACAACCTGCAGGTGACGAAGCCGTAATAAGCTGCGCGCGGCCCCATTGCGAGCCTTTGCTCCTCGTGTGTTATCATGCGAAGGGAATGACTCGACGGCGGGGCAAGGTGGTGATCGTATGATTCGACGGACGTGGGTCCACACCACGACGAACATGGGCATGCGGGCGCGCGGTCTCCCGCGCTGTCGACTGCCCATGCCGCACGCCACCTGAGCGCCGATCCGCACTGGCTAGCTTGAGGGTCGCCCCGGTATGGGACGGCCCTTTTGTTTTGCGGGTGGTTCGGCTTGCGGTACTGATGCCGAGTCACGCTGAGGGTCGCGGCACTGCAGTGTCGGCGTAGGGTGGACGCGGACTGCAGTCCGCCGCGCGTTCGCCAATAATCGGGCGGGACTTGGTATGAGAATGCCTCGCGTAGCCACCATCCCTCGCGAGGGGAGTGATGCTGTATGACGACTGATGCTGAACCGCGACGCTGGTATGTGACGACGGCGATCCCGTACGTCAACGCGAGGCCGCACATCGGCTTCGCGTTGGAGCTAGCGCTGACCGACGCGATGGCGCGCTTCCATCGCCTGCGCGGCGAGGACGTGTGGTTCCTCACCGGCACCGACGACAACAGCTTGAAGAACGTGCAGGCCGCCGAGCGCGAGGGACTCTCGCCCGCCGAGCTCGTCGCGCGGAACACGGAGTATTTCGTGGACCTGGAGACGCGGATGCGCATCTCCAACGACGACTTCATCCGCACCAGCGCGGAGGAGCGCCACGCGGCGGGCGTGCGCAAGCTGTGGGAGGCCTGCGCGCGCAACGGCGACATCTACACGAAACCGTATCGCGGGCTCTATTGCGTCGGCTGCGAGCAGTTCTACACGGAAGATGAGCTGGTGGGCGGCCTCTGCCCGGAGCACCTGACGCGGCCCGAGGTGGTGGAAGAGGAGAACTACTTCTTCCGCCTCTCGCGCTACGGCGATCAGCTCGCCACGCTGATCGAGTCCGATGCGTTGCGCATCGTGCCGCAGTCGCGCAGGAACGAGGTGCTGAGCTTCATCCGCCACGGGTTGGAGGACTTCAGTGTCTCGCGCTCGCAGGCACGGGCGCGCGGCTGGGGCATCCCGGTGCCAGGTGATCCTGATCAGGTGATGTACGTCTGGTTCGACGCGCTGGGCAACTACATCTCGGCACTCGGCTACGCCACCGATGACGAGCGGTACGTGCGGTATTGGGCGGAGAATCCGCATCGCGTCCACGTGATCGGCAAGGGCATCACGCGCTTCCACGCGATCTACTGGCCGGCGATGCTACTCTCGGCCGGCGTGCCGCTGCCGACGGCGATCTTCGTGCACGGCTACGTGACGGTCGAGGGGCAGAAGATCGGCAAGGCGTTGGGCAACGCCATCGATCCGGTCGAGCTGATCGAGCAGTACGGGGTCGATGCGCTACGCTATTACCTGCTGCGCGAGATCCCCGCCACGGACGACGGCGACTTCTCGCGCGAGCGATTCATCGGCGCGTACAACAGCGATCTCGCCAACAAGCTGGGCAACCTGCTCAACCGCACGGTCAGCATGGTCGGGCGCTACTGCGAGGGCGTGGCCCCTGCGCCGGGGGCGATCGATCCCGCCGACGAGCCGCTGATCGCGACGGCACGCGGGCTGCGCGCGCGGGTGGACGCGGCGATGGAGCGCTTCGCGCCGCACGAGGCGCTGGCGGCGATCTGGGAGCTGGTGGACGCGGCGAACAAGTATGTGGAGGATACCGCGCCGTGGACGCTGGCGAAGCAGCGCAAGGCGGGGCCAGATGCCGAGGAGGCGGGCGCGCGCTTGGCGACGGTGCTCTACGCTGCGCTGGAATCGCTGCGGCTGCTCGCGCTCTATGCGCGCCCGTTCATCCCGGACGCGGCTGGGGCGATGGCGCGGCAGCTCGGCCTCGATCCGGATGAGCGCGGCGCGTGGGAGGATCTGACGACGTGGGGTCGCTATCCCGCGGGGACGCGCGTGCAGCCTGCGAGCGTCCTCTTCCCGAGGATCGAGGAGGCGCAAGCAGAGAATTAACCGCAGAGGACACAGCGTTCGCAGAGGACAGGGGAGGAGAGGGAGCAAAACGTAGAGAGCGCTAAGAGGAACGCGGTGGCGCACTAGAGGACGGCCTTCACCGTCTAGTGCGCCACCGCGTTCCTCTGTGGTTAGCAGAAGTGCGGCGTGAAGCCCCCTGGCTTCGACCTACGCGGATGAACCGCCGGGTCGCGGGACGCGACGCCGCCCTCGTCGCTAGACATGACATCAGGCTAGTGGTAAAATGGTGTCATGGAGACGCCACATACGCCCGAAGACAGGATTACTCTTCGCTTGCCGGTCGGGACGATCGACCGTCTCAGGATTCAAGCCAAACGCCATAGCCGCTCCATCAATGGTGAGGTCAGGTGGGCACTCCTCCAATATCTTGAGCAGCAGGAAGGAAAACCGCAGGATCATGCTCAGGACGTTTAAGTATCGCCTGTATCCCACCAGACGGCAGACACGCCTCCTCAGTGAGCAACTCGAAGAGTGCCGCTGGCTGTGGAATACGCTCCTGGCGGAGCGACAAACTGTATGGGAAGAGCGGCAGGAGACGGTCGACTACTACGATCAAAAGGCCGAACTGCCAATCCTCAAAGCAGGAGAGCGTCCGGCGTTGAAACTGGTGCATTCCCAGGTGCTGCAGGATGTTACCTTGCGGCTGCGCAACGCCTTCGCCGCGTTCTTTCGCCGCGTGCAGTCAGGAGAGGCCCCGGGCTATCCGCGTTTCAAAGGCAAGGGACGATATACCAGCCTGACGTATCCGCAGTGGGAGAACGGCGTCAGCCTCAGCGGCAACGCCAATCGCCTGCTCCTCTCCAAGATCGGGGATGTCAAGATCGTCTACCATCGCCCCCTGGAAGGGACGCCCAAGATGGTGACGATCACCCGCACGGCGACCGGTAAGTGGTTCGCCACCATCTCCTGTGAATGGGACCCGGCGGCGCTGCCCCCGGCCCATCACGAGGTCGGCATTGATGTGGGATTGCACTCCTTTGCCATGTGTTCAGATGCCACCTGTTCGGACATGCTGGCGATTGACAACCCCCGTTTCTTTCGAGAAGAAGAAAAGGCGCTGGCCGAAGCACAACGCAAGCATCAAGTGGCGCTGGACGCTCACAAAGCCAAACGAGCGGACGTCACCAAACGGGTCCAACAAGAACGTCCCGACATCGCCGATGCCGATGTGCGGGACGAAATACGCCGCGATGCGCAAGCGCGGATGACGTATCGGGCGCGGGAGAAGCGGCGGAAGGTCGTGGCCCGCACCCATGAACGGATCGCGTGGCGGCGGGACGATTTCGCCCACCAGTGGAGCCGGAAGATCGTCAACGCCTGCGATCTAATCGCCATCGAAGATCTGAACATCAGCACAATGGTCCAAAACCGTACGTTCGCCAAGAGCATCCACGACGTGGCGTGGGGCCGATTCACGGCGTTGATCGCCTGCAAGGCAGCATGGGCCGGCAGGCAATTCATCGCCGTTGATCCCGCGCACACATCGCAGGACTGCTCTGGATGTGGGCATCGCAAAGCCGATCTCACTCTCGCGGATCGCGTCTATCACTGTGTGGCGTGCGGCTTGGTCATTGACCGCGATCTCAATGCAGCGCTGAACATCTTGGCACGTGGACGAGCGTGCCTGGGCCTCGTGCCCGAGAAGCCCCTGCGTTTGCGCATGGGGAGTCGTCACGTTCTGCTTCTGCTCTCAGCCTTCGAGGAGGGCGCGGACGAGGCCGGGCACCTCGCGGATGTCGAAGGGCTTGCGTAGCAGAACGCCATCGAAGATGCCGCGCTGTTGCAGGTCATATGAGGTGCCGGCGGTGAGGAAGAGGATGCGCGCGGCGCGGGTCCTCTTGTTGGCGCGCAGCCGGCGATAGACCTCCGCGCCGTCAAGCCCCGGTAGCAGGACGTCGAGTAGCACGACGTCGGGCGGCGTGAGGGATGCGATCTCCAGCGCGCGCGCGCCGTCGGGGGCGACTTGGACGTCCCATTGCGGCTCGCCCTCCAAGGCGAGGCTCTCGCGGAGCAGGCGGGCCATGCGCGTGTCGTCTTCGACGATCAGGACAGCGCCGTGGGCCGGGAGGCTCCGTGGCCCCGTCAATGTCTCGCGGTCGGGCTGCTCGAGCAGGGCGAGCGCGCCGTCCGTGGGGAGCTGCCGATCGCGCTGCTCGGTGGCTGCCCGCGCTGCCTCGCCCCATTGCGGGGCGAAGATAGGGGCTGCCCGGCGCAGGCGGCGCGGCTGGCCGGCTCGCGCGCTTTCGCCGTGCCGGCGTGTCGGGCGCGGCAGGGGGATGAGCTGGCCGGGATCGGCGTGCGCTTCCGTGCGTGTTTTGCTGGTTGGCATGTACGCAGTTCTCCTGCCGGGCGAGCGGTTTGCTGGGCTGCTCGCGAGGCGCTGCGAGTCGGCGATGGACGAGGAGAAACCGGGGCGTGGCCCCGTCGCGGTCCACTATAGCACCTGTGTTTGGCTGCTCGATAAAGATCGGTACTAACGGACCTTGAGTGCGAACGGCGGTCTCAACAGCGACATTTCCGAGGCTTTGACACTCCCCACGGCTCAAGCCGGGGGATGCTCAGTTCAACACCGCAGTTCAACACCGCAGCTAACGCCACGGCTCCCTGACGGGCCTGCCCGGCCCGTTGCATGTTCCTGGCCGCGTTCTCATCACGGTCCAGCACCAGCCCGCAGTGCGGGCAGACATGGGTGCGCACGCTGAGACTTTTCGGCGCGCGCACCCCACAATCGCTGCACTCCTGGCTGGTGAACGCAGGGGGTACCGCAATCACTCGACGCCCAGCCTACACTGCTTTGGCTTCAAGGATGGTGCGGAACTGCCCCCAGCCAGCATCGCCGATGCTCTTGGCCAGGTGGCGATTGCGCACCATAGTGCGGACCGGCAAATCTTCGAGCTAGAGCACGTCGTGCTGCCGGAGCAGGGCGAGCGCCGTCTTGTGGTGGTGGTCGGCGCGTTGGCGCTGCACCGTCTGCTGGGCGCGGGCCAGCAGGACCACCGCCTTCTTGCGGCGATGGCGCCCCTTCTTCCGCCGCGAGACCCGCCGCTGCGCTCGTGCCAGCCGCTGCTCCCCCCGGCGAGAGTGGCGCGGATTCTCGGCCGCCTCCCCCTCCGCCGTCACCAGGAAAACCGTCAGGCCCCACGTCTATGCCGGTTTCTCTGCCGGTGAGAGGGAGCGGCTCGGTCGGCACGTCGGCACAGGAGAAGGAGACCTACCAGCCATCGGCCTCACGCGAGATCGTGACGGTCCGGGGCGTGCCCTCCAAGGGACGCGACCAGCGTACCGCGAACCTGCCGATCTTGGACAGCACCAGGAAGCCGTTGTCCAGCCGGGCGCCGCCATGCTCCCCCGCCTGCGGATAGGTGAAGCTGGTGTAGCGGTCCTTGCCCTGGAAACGCGGATACCCTGGTTGCTCGCCCGCTTTCACGCGCCGGAAGAACGCTTGGTACGCCTTCTCCAGCCGGAGCAACACGTCCTGCAACACCTGGGCGTTGAGGTCCCGGTACTCGGGGCGCGCCTCCTTGATGCTCGGCAGTTGTGCCGATTGCAGGGCAAAGCTGACCGAGACGCCACATTGCTCCCAGGCCACCTTCCGCTCTTCCAGGCCCGCGTTGTACAACTCGCGACAGCGCCACACGACCACCGCCAACGCCCGTGCTTGCTCGGGCGTTGGCTGCAACCGGTATTTGAAGGTTTTGCGCACGCGGTCACGTTCCATGCTCTCCTATTCCGCTCGGCGGCTGAAAAAACGGATATCGCCTGGGACAGTTGTCGGCTTTCAGGCGAGTCGGCTTTCATCCCCATGCCTGATGGCAGGGGCACTCAGTCGGAAATGTTGGTAGATCGTGTCGGGGTAGCGCGGGTGTGCCGAGCCGCGTGGGCGGTCGATCCGCAGCTCACTCCTTGCGACGAGTGCGTCCAGCGCCCGCCAAAAGCCGTCGTCTTCGCGGGCCATTTACCCCCCAAAAAGACCACCCCTAGCAAAATCCTGGCTTTCATCCCCCTGCCTCAAGGCAGGGGGATGAAAGCCAGTCCGGTCCAATGGCCGTTGCTCTACCCGTTCGGTAGACGAGTGCCCTGTTCGGCCGAGCAACGTGGCCTCCTCGGACGCCACACCGTACAATCGGGCCGGGCAGGCCCGTCAGGC
The DNA here is from genome assembly GCA_963841205.1 of uncultured Chloroflexia bacterium. Lineage (GTDB taxonomy): Bacteria > Chloroflexota > Ktedonobacteria > Ktedonobacterales > JADMIN01 > CAWAWP01. Next base: position 373,913 of record CAWJCH010000002.1, read on the forward strand.
GCTAACGCAGTGGGGTACCACATACGTAGCCTGAGCATCCCCGGCGTTTACGCCTGGGGAGTGTCAATATGTTCCTCAGAACGCGACCGAGGCGATCCATCCTCCGGCCAAGGCGATCACACCGAAGCCTTGCAGCAGGAACGTGGTGCGCAGGGTGGAGGGCGTCGCGTGTGCTCGGTAGAGCAGGACGCATGCGAGCGGGACGGCAAGCCCCGCGAGCGCAGCGATCAGCAGGCCCAGACCCTGCGCGGGCACGATGCCGGTCAAGCGTAGCGCAAGCATGAGGGCAAGCACGAGCGGCGGCGTCGCCCAGGCGACCAGCAAGCCGCGGCGCAGGCCGAGCAGGTGCGGCAGCCCGCGCATGCCCGCACTGAGGTCGGCGTCGAGATCGGGTAACGTGTTGGCGACGTTCATGGCAATGCCCAGCGCGGCACCGATCGGCAGCAGCCAAGGCAGGAAGGGCTGCCACCGTCCGAAGACAACCCACGCGAGCAGGGGAAAGAGCGGGAAGTAACAGGCGAAGAGGACGGCGCTCCACGGCGTACCCTTGAAGCGAAAGTCGTAGGCCAGCCCCAGCCCTTCGATGAGGATGCCCAGCGCAAGTGCCAGCGGTCCCAGCGTGGCGAAGGCGACCAGCACGATAACCGATGCGGCGAGCCCGAGCGTGACGACCTCGTTCGGTGAGATGGCCCCACGCACCAACGGCTTTTCCATACGGTTGCTCGCCGCGTCGAGCGCGCGGTCGCGGTAGTCGTTGAAGGAGCCGACGGCCACCTGGGCAGCGCCGACGCCGATCAGCGCCCGCGCCAATGCGCCGCCGTCCAGACTTCGGTGTGTGGCCGTCGCGGCGACCACCGAAAGCAGTGCCGTGCCGACGACATACATCGCGCTGGGTAAGGGATGCGTCACCTGGAGGTAGCCGAGCAGATGCTTGCGCGAGGTCACGCGCCGCGCCGACGCGTCGCCCGCGGGACTCGGTTTGGCCATGCTCGCCTCCCGCCGCTTTCGCGGCTCACGATGCACGTGCTCACGCAGCGACACGACGGGTGTGACGCAGAGAGATGTACTCCCAGGATGCGATGGCAGTTTCCTGGCGCTCGCGGAGCCGCGAGGTGGCGAAGCCGACGACTGCGCGCTGCGAGAAGAGAGAGCCGCGCGACGGACGGCGGCCTCTTCGCTCACGATCTTCGCTCCATCCATCACACGCCACTGGGCGTGCTCCGCGTTACCGTCCGCTCTCCGCGCCCTCGTAGCCCTCCAGGCTTCCCGGCTGCGGGGCCTGCCCAGCCGCCTGCTGCGCGCGCCGTATCCGCTTCGCGAAGGAGCGCTGGGCCAGCGCCGCCACCGCATCGGCGAGATCGGCCGCCGCGTCGGGCCGGGCGAGCGTGCGTACGGCGCTCGTCATCAGCGCCAGTCGCGCGGGCGTTTCGAGCAGATCGGTGACCGTTCGCAGCAGCAGCTCGCCGGTGAGATCCTTATCCAGGATGACCTCGGCGGCGCCCGCCTGGCGGAACATCGCCGCGTTGACGGCCTGCGGCGAGCCGGTGAAGCCGGGCGGCAGCGGCACGAGGATGCTGGGCTTGCCGAGCGCGGCCAGCTCCGCCAGCGTCGCCGCGCCCGAGCGGCAGAGGACGAGGTCGCTCGCGCCGAGGGCATCCGGCATGCGCTCGGAGAGGTACGGACGCAGCACGTAGCGCGCGCGCTGCTCTGGTCGGTGCAGGAAGAACGGCTCCGCCGCCTCGCGCGTCGCCTCGTAGGTGAGGTCGCCGCTGATGTGGATGATCTGATACTGCGCGAGCAACTGCGGCAGTATCGCGGTGATGACCTGGTTGAGGTGGCGTGCGCCTTGGCTGCCGCCCGTCACCAGCAGCACCGGCACGGCGGGATCGAAACCGAACGACGCCTTCAGCGGGCTGGCGGGCGCACCGGCCATGCGCAGCACCTCGTCGCGGACGGGGTTGCCGGCGAGGTCGGTCTTGCGCTTGGGGAAGTAGCGCAGCGAGGCGGGGAACGAGACCGAGATGCGCGTGGCGATGGGGCGCAGTAGCCGGTTCGCCAGGTTCGGCGGGACGTCTTGCTGGTGCATCAGCAGCGGCGCGTGATAGCGGCGCGCGGCGATCCCGGCGGGCACGGAGACGTAGCCGCCGCTGGTGAATGCGGCGTCTGGCCGGAACTCGCGCACGACGGCCATCGCCTGCCGAATGCCGCCCGGAACGCGACCGATGTCGCCGATGGTCTTCAGCGAGGGGTAGCGGCGCAGCTTGCCGGCGGTGATCCACGCGCAGCGGATGCCCTCGCGCGGGACGATCTGCGTCTCCAAGCCATTGAGGTCGCCAATGTAGAGCAGGTCGACGTCGTAGCGCGCGCGCAGGGCGTGCGCCACCGCCAGGGCGGGATAGATGTGCCCGCCGGTGCCGCCGCCGGAGATTAGGATGCGCATGGCGCCTGCCTCGTCCATCATTGTCCCTCACCACCCTCCCGCATCCGAACTCCTGTGAATTCAGTATTTCTAGCTGCTGTACGCTGTTTCATTTCGCTCGACTCACTGCCTCAATGTGCTCATTGACGCCAATTTTGACGCCAACCCATCGCGTCGAGTCTGCATGACGCCAATAAGCACCACAGACCTGTGTCTGCATTATCCGCGCTTTTCGCCCAAGAGTCTATCTAGTGCGACCGTTGCCTCACGTTGCATGTCCGGCAGCACATGACTATATGTGTCGAGCGTGATTGCGATCTGACTGTGGCCGAGCATCTCAGAGACTACCTTGGGATGGATGCCTTGGCGCAAGAGCATAGTTGCGGCAGTGTGGCGGAGATCATGGAAGCGTATCTGCGGCAAGCTGGCTATCCCGAGCAATGGTAGATAGTCTCGTCGCACCAAGCCAATGCGATCCATCACCTTCCCGATTCTGTTCGGGAACACGAGGTTTTCATTATGCCACGCCGGTCCAAGCGTATCTCGCTCGGCAAGTTGTTTCACCCAGTGGCGCCGTAGCGCCTCAACCGCCAAGTTGGTCAGTGCGACTTTTCGTCGCGAGCGTTCTGTCTTGGGCTGTGTGAAGATGAACTTGTCCCGGACCCTCTTCACAGTTGCTCTCACTTCGAGCGTCGCCGCGTCGAGGTCCACGCAATCCCACTTCAGCGCGAGCAGTTCGCCTTGGCGCATGCCTGTGGTGACGGCCAATACATAGAGCGCTTCGAAGCGACTGCGTCCGATCCAACCCAGGAAGATGCTGACCTGCTCGGAAGTGAGCACCTTCATAGAAACACTTCTCTTTTTGGGCACGTCGGATCGTTTTGCGACATTGCGTAGGACGAGGTCCATCCGCACCGCAGCCTCAAGGGCCCTGTGCAGAACGGCATGGATCATCACGACAGTGGTGCGTGACAGTCCCTCTGCAAGTTTCGCCGAGTAGAGCGTCTGCACTTGTTGCGGACTGAGTTTTGCCAGAGAAATGTTGCCTAACTTCGGCAGAATATGGACGCGCACCAGCGTCTCATAGCGCACGAATGTCCTGGGGTCAACCGTCGATTCGATCATCTTCAACCAGGTCGTGAGGTATTGACCAAGCGTCTGTTTCTCGCCGACGATGGGCAGACCCTTGTCGCGATCACGGAGTGCCTCCGCCAGACGTCGAGCGACCTCCTGGCGCGTCTTGCCGTAGAAACTCTTTCGCCGGCCATTCGCGAGGCCAATGCGAGCCTCCCACCGCCCGTCGGGACGCTTGATAATGCTGCCCTCGTTGTTGCCGCGCTTTGATGACATGATCGTACCTCCTACAGCGTGTCGAGCTGGCGAGAGACATATTCACGTAGAGCGGCGACAGGAATCCGCCGGGTACGCCCGAGCTTTATGCTGGCAATGTCGCCTTTCATCACGAGCTCGTAGACCCGAGTTCGTCCAAGGCTCAGCGCTCCAGCCGCTTCATCAACGCTCAACAACACCTTCGCATCGGCCACCATTGCAGAGCGTTTGTTGTGCCGTTTATGCATCGTTCCAGCTCCCTCAATGCCTAAGCAGCGGCTTCGACGACCACGCCGAGGCGGAGCCGTTTGCCGTCGCGGATGTCGCGGAAGGTCAACCCCTTCTCGTCGAGGTACTCGCCCATCCAGTCGTGGAACCAGGTCAAGAACTCCGCCCCGCTGTCCGCCTCGGGGAGCTCGTTGGCGAGATAGGCCGCAGCGCTCGACGAGCAGCCCGCGATCATTTGGCAGAGGAGGCGAACGTCGCCCTGCCGCTTGCGCTCGCGGACGGCAGGCTCGGCCTCGCCGTAGAAGTCGGCCTGCTGAATGGCCTGCCAGAATGGCGATGACTCCCAACGTCCACGGTTGGTGTCCAGCGTCGGCGTGGTGTGACGGAGCCATTGCGCCGAGGAGTACGCCCACAGCGCGGGCAGCTTGTCGAGCAGGTCGTAGGGATCTTCGATCTCCATCTCGTGCAGGCACTCGCGCTTGTACCGGAACTCGACGCGGGTGACGCGCGATTCACTGTCCCAGCCGTGGCGCTCCCACACGGCCCACATCCAGTCCTTGCGTGACTTGGTGATCTCCTTGGTCTTGTCGTAGATGCAGCAAGAGTGCGCGGCGCCCTTTGAGAACTCGTAGCCGGTGCAGCGTCGCCCTTCCATGCTCATCTCGAACCCTGGCGCCTCTGGAGCGTCCTCGTCCTGCTCTGGCTCTTCGACATGCGTCTTGCGCTTGTGGCCGCGCGTGATAAAGGCGGGCGCATCGCCGAGGCGGAGCTCCCAGCCCGCGACATCGGCGCAGAGATGGACCTCGCTCACTTGGAGTCGCAGGTCCTGCGTGCCGTAGAACTCGACCACGAACGCGAAGAGCTGGGAGAGGGCGACGTCGGGGCCATGCTCCCACAGGAAAGCGGACGACAAACGAGCCTTGCCGGCGATGTGGTTGTGCTTGCCGGTCCCGATTTCCAGGTGCAGCGACGGACAGTGCAGGATCCAGCGCCATTGCCGTTGTGAGCCATGCGGCTTGATGAGGAGGGTTTCGCCGCAGAATGTCCACCGCGTGGGGATGTCGTCCTCTGCTTCTTGCGCCATTTGCTTGAGCATGTCCAGCTCTTCGACGAGCGACTCCGAGAGCTCAGTGAGGATGATGTTGAGGAGCCAAGTATCGATGTTCGCGCCGACGATGCGAGGGTGCGCCATGGGGTACGATCCTTTCGTTCATCGGCTGGGAATAGCCAGCCGCCGGGCATTGGCTTGCACAGCTTTGGGGTGGCAAGGAGGGGGCACGACGATGGGAACGCTCACGGAGGACGAATTTCGCGCGCTCTTCCTGCGGGCAATCGACGACACCATCGACGTCGCGCAGGCGGAGGTGGCGGAGCCGCTCCCACGAGCCGTCCGGTTCGTGCTGGACGCGTTCGGACGCGGCCGCGACGAAAGCTCCTTGGAGGAGGTGCTGGCGCTCCTTTATCGCGACGGGACTTTCCCGCGCGTCGTGGACGTGTTCGTGCGCGGCGTGGCCAGCGAGCGCACGATCATCAAGGTGTCGCCATCCGGGCATGCCTACGTCAGCGACGTGGCACAGACGTGGAATAACCCGCCGGGCATGGGCCCGTTTAAGAGCCTTGGCTTTACAGCCCGTGACTCGATCTACCATCGGCCGCGCCCACTCTCCCGCCAGGATCTCGAAGAAGCCGCTCCAGCATGGGCCAAAGGAGATGGCTAGGCAGAGGTGTGGTGCTGAGAGGCGTGATCTCCTGGTGTGTCAAACTGCGGGTGCCTGTTAGTGGGCCGCACCCGCAGAGCCGCCGCGCGGCGTCAGTGCCGCGCGGCGGCCGTTTTAGACGGCAGATGCCTCCGGCGGCCAGGGGCTCCGCCCCTGGACCTCGCCAGGGACGCGTCCCTGGACCCTTCCTCGGTACCAGAGAGAGGGGGCGGGCACCGTGCATTGCGACGGGAGTTCCCTCCCCCTCTCTCTGGACTCTCTCCCCTTCCCTCCACGCTAGGCTGGGGGTGCCTGCGACGCTGCGCCTGGCGGCTTGACACTCAGCAGTCGCGGCGGGCGTGGTAGGATGGGCGCGACGCAACGAATCCAACTCTCCCCCTACGCGAGGCGTGCTCATGACACAGGCTGCGTTCGATTTCCTGGTGCTCATCGCCGTCCTGGGGCTGTGCGTGTTGGGCTTCGGCACGATGCGGCAGGCACCAGACGGCGCCAGGAGACGGCCGACGGTGTGGTCGATCGTGTGGACCGCGTTTGTCACCCTCGTCCTTGTCTGGGACCTTTTCCTCGAGACTCGGCACGAGTCGAGGCCAGCGCCGTCGTCTCGGACAGCGCGAGCACCGGCATCATCATCGCCGTCGTGCTCACGCTAGGACTCGTGGGGTACACCACCTATCGGGCGATCAGGACTCGGGCGCACCGTCCTGCAGGGATGAGCGTGCGTGGGGCCATGCGCGAACGGAAGCGCGCTTTGGCGACCCGCAGGCGGTCGCGCTCGTCGGGGGTCATGTGCCGTTGCTGGACGCCCGCTGACGACACTGCCGTTACGACGAGCTCCGACCGCCAAGCCCCGAGAGCCCCAAAGGGGCGTACAGCGCCTCCGCCTCTTGGATCAGCGCGACTCGCGGCGTGCGGTGGCGAGCTCGTGGCGCGCAACCCGTCGAGGACGGCGGTGTCGTGGCCGGCGCGCTTCACGCTGAGGAACGCCGCGTCGAGGGCGGACATGCTGCCCGACGTGGCCGCTTCCATCAGGGCGATGCGCTCAGCGGTCTCGGGCGACCCGAGGGCAGCCGCCACAGCGCCGAGCGGGGTGCCATCGCGCATCATCTGCTCGATCTGCGCCTCCTTCTGCATCTTCCAGCGCTCCAGGGCTTGCTGCTCCAAGGCGCGCTGGGTGGCGAGCACGACTTCTTTCGCGCTCTTGGGCCGCTCGCCGAAGATGCCCGCCAGGAACAGCACAGCCGTGTACGCCAGCGCGTGCAGCCCGAAGTACAGCCAGTTCCAGGGCGACGGCAGGTCGTCCAGTGGGAACTTGGCCGAAGTGCCCGAGCGCGTGTGCCACGCTAGCGCGAGGAAGTAGAGTACGAGACGAAGTTGATCAGCGACGAGACCGCCAGCACCAGCCAGCCCGCGCTTGATCAGCTTCTCCGCGCCGATCTCTTGCTTGATGGAGGCGTCCAGGCTCATCAGGTCGTGCAGCTGGAAGATGGTGCAGATCTCGAAGAGGGCGAAGGCGACGGTGCTACACGCCGCCGAGAAGAGCAGATAGCCGAAGACGAAGCCGTTGCCGAGGACGAGCCGGCCCGCGGAGTTGTAGAGCAGTTGGGCCACCATCGTGTTGGCCACCAGCGCCAGCACGACGACCTGGACACCGCGACAGCGCAGGAAGTAGACGAGCCGGTCTACCTTGCCCACCCGCGCCGGATGGGCCGCGAATTGTCGATCTGCCATGACGTTTCTTCCTTCGGAAACGAGGAAGGGACACGCCACCGCATGGTGGAATGTCCCTCCAGTTGACTATGCTCGAACTAGACTGAGCGCTGCGCCGGCGTCGCCCCGACCTCGGCGCGCAGGCCCCTCTGGACCACCTGGCCGTTGAGCTTCACCGCGCCTCCCGGTGGCGTTGAGGAAGGCGCCACCCTTGGAACCCGCTGAGGCGCGCATGCTGCGCACCTCGACCTGCACCTGCTGGCGGGCGACCTGGCGCATCTCCTCGTCGCCGAGGGCCGCCTCGCCCAGGAAGTCCACCCAGTACAGGTCGCCGCCCGACGCCTCCGGCCCCAGGTCGAGCACCTTGAGCCGCGTCTTCTGCAGGGTCCCGCCCTTCTTCGTGTTGATCGTCGTCGTCGAGCCGGTCAGGATCTGTCCCGCGAGCAACATGGTTCACGCTCCTTGATGTCTGGTGCAGCTGCCGGTCGCCACACGCGTACCGGCAAAAAGGCAAAAAGAAAGAGCAGCCGGCGCCATTCGCCAGATGCCCCCATGGGATGCGAGGTTCATCAGCGGCTCTCGCCGCTTCGCAGTCCGTCATCGCGCTCCTTTCCTCACGGCATCGGGTAGCCGCATCGATTCCAACATCGCGTCCGCCTGGCCGAGCAGCCAGGCTCGGAGCAGGCGGCGGTGACAGCGGACGCGCCCCTCATCGGCGGCGGTCGGGTGCTCGCACCCCAGCAGCGTCACGCTGGTGTACCGCGACGGCAGATCGCACAGCCCCTCGACCAGGCCGAGGATCAGTCGCGTGGGTAGCGCGTCGAGCTCGGCAAAGTAGCTGAGGGTGAACGCCCGCCAACTCACCGCCCGCTGGCCATGGGTGTCGAGGCTGCGGTACCCCTGCACCAGCGGGGCCGTCGGCGCGAGCTCGGGCCACCACTCGTGGAACGGCACCTGCCGCCGCCCGCTCAGGCGCGGGTCGAAACGCAGGACGCACACACTAAAGGTAGCGACTGGCTGTACCTCGTAGACACTGCCGGTGCGCAGGCGTTCCGCGCTGATACAGCCGGTCTCCCAAGCGTCGGCGAAAATGGCCTCCAATCGGTGTCTCGCATCGGGGGGACGGCCCGCCAGCGTCGAGGCGCGCAGTCGAGGTAGCGTGTCCATGACGGTCTCCTGTTCCTTCCTCGCCGAAACGTCGAGCAAACGCGACCGGCGCACGCCCGCTGCAAACAGAAGTGCGCCGGTCGGGATCGCCCGAAATGCTGTCAATAACAGCGGCGCGCCGCTTGTGTCTCCCGCAATAGGAAGGCACGACGACGCGCCGTTGTGTTTGCTCACTGCTCGACCACTCCCCGAATGCGGCGCACATTCGCGCCGCGATCGGAGAGCGTGCCCCCATTGCCTTCTGCCCTCGCGGGCCACTCGGGCGTACTGCCCGGGGTTAGAGGCTGGTCCTCATCGGTATGTCTGCGGGTACCGCCACCTCGAAGGCTCGCGGCACGCTCCACAGTTGTCCAATTGCTTCCTATCCCATCCTACTGCATCCTCCGTTATTTGTCAACATCTGCCAAATTAGTTTCAATCAAATCTAATGAGCCGGCGTATGGTATAATGGTCCTAAAAATCATCGGAGGATGAGTATTCTCTCCCCGATACAAGCATGGAACCTTTTTGAGAGCGGGGCGCGGAATGAGTGCAACGTTCATACCGAAGAGCCAGGCAGTGCTTGAGGTTATGCAAGCAACTGGATATGGCAAATACGTGATTGAAAAGAAGATCGCCGAACTGACCGGCGCAGGACTGGTCAGATTGATCGATGACCCCGGAGATCGCCGACGACAACTCATAACTCGCGATCAAGTACAGGTGATCATTGATGCTCTCACGCCTCGGGCCTGACCAATCCAGGGGGCGAACCCAATGTCCTGGGAGGAGAGCTATCACGCTAGAAGACCTTGCCCATGTGGTAAGGGCGAAGTGGAAGAAGTTGGCAGACAGAATGACTGGATGCAAAGCGAAACAACCCGCGAAATGTTATGCCTTGATTGTCGTGAGCGCTACGTATACAGCGGAGAGGTAATCGGCGGCCACCCGGGCAATGAGATTGAACGCGGCTTGATACTGCGCACTGTGCTGGATGCTGAGCGATCTTACAAAGAAGACGTCATGGCCGTGGTGCGCGAAAATTGTTTACCCACTTGGCGAAAACGATTTGAGGGGACCCACACCAAGAAAGGTGCGTGGGAAATTTACACGGTCAATGGCCGTTTCTCGCCATCTTTGGGGACGTTCTATAAGAACACGAAGTTGTATCCTGACCACAAGCAGTTGCTGAGGTATCTCGAAAGAGATTTCCAGGACTTCCACAATCTGCACCGGATCTTATCAGTGACTGGTATCCGGCCCGTTTGGAGTGATCACGGCGTAGTAGCTGGCCAGCAATGCGAACTGTGCCAAGGGTCCATGAAAGCGATTTCTTCTTTGGGGTCTCATGTGTGGGTGTGCCTCAATTGTGGGTACCGACGGCCAGTGCTTTAATCTTCAGGATGCGATTGCGGCAAGCGAGGAGGCAACAACGGATGGCAGCACCACCTATGGACCGCGAGAGCATCCTACAGCTCGTACGTCAGTGGCCTATCAGTGAGCAAGTGGCGCTCGCCGACTCCATCCTGGCCGAAGTGCGGACGGCTGAGCAACCTATCTCGCCTCCGTTTGTCACTTCGGAGAACCTGCGCGGTATCCTTGCGACTGACAGGCCCACTCCTTCAGATGAGGAGGTGGCACGCATTTTGGACGAAGAGCGGATGAAGAAGTATGGCAGGTAGCGTTCCGTCCACCGGCGACGTGCCGACCGTCTTGCGCATCCTCCTGGACACGAATGTCGTACTGGATTGGCTCCTGGATCGCAAACCCTGGGCGGACGAGGCGACCCCTCTCTGGCAGGCTCGCGACGCAGGTCATCTCCTCGCATACATTCCCGCGTCCGTGCTGACAGACATCTTCTACATCGGCAGGCGTTTGGTTGGCACTGATGCCGCCTTGGCTGCGGTTGATCGAGCCCTCGCGCTGGAGGTCGTGCCAGTCGAGAAGGCAACGCTGCTTCGCGCCCGGTCGCTACCCGGCACGGACTTCGAGGACAACGTCGGCATGGCGTGCGCGGAAGGAGAACACATGGACTTCATCGTCACACGGGACGTTGCTGACTTTCAACAGTCGCCAGTCAGGGCCATCCAGCCTGCGGAACTCGTGCGGCAGCTTCCTAATTCGTAGCCAACTAGTCGGCAGTCGGGAGTACTGCCAAGCGATACCGGACCCCAATGTTGACCCCAACCGAGACGGACGCAGACGAACGCCTACGAACAAACGGCCCGCCGGAACTCCTAATTTCTGGCAGTTGGCAGACGCCAGTGGACACTGACGGACGCAAGGGAGCGGCTTTGTAAACCGCCGGTAGCCCCGACCACGGATTGCGCCGCGCGACGGCAGGCGTCTGAACGGCTACTCAAGCGTCCACGAGTTGCACGAACTCCGTCACGGCGGTGCGGAAGTGGTCGCGCTCCTCGATCCACGGGAAGTGGCCTGAAGACTGGAAGACAAGGAGCAACGAGCGGGGGAGCAAGCCGGCCAACTCTTGCGCCATGGGCAGGGTCTGGATGAAGTCGTGCCGCCCGACGATCACGAGCGCTGGTACCCGGACGGTGGGTAGCTCGCCCCGCCAGTCGGCGACGAACTGCGCGGGCCCGTCGCCTCGCACGTGTGGCGCCGGGTTGAGTGAGAGTGTCCCGATCCGCGCGAGGTAGGCCCGCACTGCGGGCGTCAGCGCGGCGAAGTAGAACGGGAGGATGGCCGCGAGGCTGGCCGCGGCCTCCTCCGGCGTCGTCTCGAGCGTCGTCTCCTCCTGGAGGGCGGCGTAGGCCGCTGGGAACCAGGGCTCGTTGGCATACCGGCGAGTGGTCTCTTCGGGATCCCACGTCATCGCGCCAACAGCGGCCGGCGCGGTCCCCACGAGGACGAGCCCCGCTACGGCCCTAGGATAATCCAGCGCATAGCGCTGCGCGACCCAGCCGCCGTGCGAATGGCCCAGTACCAGCGGGCGCTCGATCCCGAGGTGCCGGCGCACCGCGTCGACGTCGCGGGCATAGGCGGCGAGGCTCCAGTCGCTCGCGTCGGGGAATGGCGACCCGGCGGAGCCGCGCGGGTGCACCGTGACCAGCGTCACGGCGCTCGTGATGCCGCCGATATCTTCGAGGTAGCGTGCGTCGATCCCTGGTCCCCCAGAGATCGCGATGCAGGCCGGCCCTGCCCCGGCGATGGTGTAGCGCAGCGACCCTTCCTCCGCAGGCAGGTCGAAAGCACCGGGCGTGAGCGTCGTCATGCGCACCTGCCTTCCATCTCGGCGGCTTTATGGCACATCAGCGGGACCGACTTCCTGCTCGCGGCCGGGATGTTGACGCGAGATGGTCGGACGAAAGCAAGTGAAGCACGAAACAGGACCTAGCTGACACTATAGCACGCACGAGAGTCGGTGACGTCGATCCAGATCATCCCCGGCCTCGGTGCGGCCCCAAGCGCCTCCTTCGACGTGTAATGGACAGGCCGCGCGATCGCCGTCGCGGAGTCTTGACCCCGCATGTGACCCCAACGCGGGCGGACGAAGACAAACACGGTGGGACGAACTCGTCCATCAAAAGCCCTGAAATTGGGCATTGATAGACGGTGGCGAACGTCGCTGAACGCGGCAGATGGAAGTCGCTAATTTGATGCGGAAGCCCTGAAGGCAGCGATACACGGGACACAGAGCGGAAACATCGCGATGGTGTGAGGGAATACACCATGTTGCATTGAGGAGCCGAACGGAGACGCTGGAGTCGCGTTGTAACAAGGTGACGCAATTTCACCTGCGCCGAAGGAGGATCCTCATGCGCTTCACGGCGACCTTCCCACGCTGGCTGTTGTTGACTTCGCTGCCGACGATGCTCTTGCTGTCGGCGTGTGGTGGCTCGTCTGCCGCCACGACGGCTACGCCCGGGCCGGGCACGGCGACCTCCGCCGCGACGGCGACCAACGGCACCTCTCCTACGGTGACGGCGAGCACGAGCCTTTGCGATCTGATGTCGCTCGCCGCGATGAGCGCGGTGCTGGGCGGGACGGTCGGCAACATCGTGCGGGCCAAGACGACGGCGGCGGACGGCAGCACCGCGGTGAACTGCACCTATCTCCCCTCGGGGGGCGCGCACGTCGACGCCGAGATCAGCTACCTCTTCACGAGCAACGGGGCGACGGCCTACGCGAAGGACAAGGCAGATGATGCCTCGCGCGGGGAGAAGGAAACGGATCTGAGCGGGCTCGGCGACGCGGCGTTCTGGGCCATCTCGCCAGCGCACGCGAACACGTTGCAACTGACGGCGCAGAAGGGGAATGCGCTGCTGGTGATGACGCTGGGCGGGGCGGGCGTGGATGGGAGCACCATGCTGAGCGGGGCGACCAACCTGGCGCGACAAGCACTGCCGTCGATCTAGCGGTTTCGTCGGCAATTGGACGCACATTCTCGGGGCAACGTGACGCCAATCTTGACGCCAACCCAGGCGGTCAATGACGAACGTCGGCGAACGTGCGTGGACGAGAGCCCTGCATTATTGGGCGTTCCTGGACGGAGACGAACAACGATGAACTGACCGACGGGAAATTAGGATGCGCATGGCGCCTGCGTCGTCCATCATTGTCCCTTACCGCCCTCCCGCAACTGAGTCTCTAGGTATCGAGCGTTGCTCTCTGCCGCGCGACATGTCATGCGCGCCGTCGGCACGATTCGCGGATCTCATTCGGCCGAGGTTGACTCCAGCAGAGGGTAACAGCTCCGCCTGATGCTGATCAGCGCCGCGACCATTCGCCTGTATTATCCGCGCTTTCCTCCCAACAGTCCATCCAATGCTACCGTTGCCTCACATCGCAGCCGGCAACGCGTTCCTCGATGCGCCGCACGGCGGGGCGTTGTGGTCGCGCCAAGCCACTCCGCAACGAACAAGCGGTCATTGGTCGGGCTCGTGCGTGCACCATCCGCGAGGGGAGATTGTTGAGGCGACGAGGGGTTGATGCCGCGAACACAAACAACCTCTGTGCGGGCCAATGCTCGAAGATGTCCCATGGAGTCGGCGGGTTTTTCGTCTAAGCGCGCCGAGCGTCCAAAGCGACTATGGCCGCTACGCTGCCTGCGTGGGGCGCAACGCCGTGGGAGTGGTGTTCGCAGGCACGGTTGCCGAGGGTGTCGGAGACGGGCTGGGAGATGGGTTGGCGGCAGCCGTCGGCGTGGGCGTTGATGACGTGTCGGGCACCGCGTGCGGCTGCGGCAGCCCGAGCAGCTGCGGGATGGTCACGAACACGTAGCCAATCCCCTTCAGTTTGGAGATGATTTGCGGAAGCGCCTGGTCCGTCTGCCAGCGGAAGTTGTAACCGTCGTGGCAGAGGATGATGCTGCCGCCGTGGATCGCAGCCACGATCCGATCGACGATCGTCTGCACGCCGGGGGACGACCAGTCCGCGGGGTCAGTATCCCATGTGATGGTGGTCAGCCCCGCGCTGGACATCTGCGAGAAGACGTCGCTATTCCAATCGCCGAACGGCGGGCGCCAATAGGGCAGACAGTAATTCGGTCCCAGCGCGCGATGTATGGCGTTCGCCGTCTCGCCGATCTCCCATGCGCGATCCGCCGGGCTAAGCTGCGTCATGTAGGGGTGATAGTACGTGTGCATCCCGATGCCGAAGCCGTCAGCGGCTGCACGCTTGATCAGCGCCGGATATTGGTCGGCGTTGGAGCCGACGACGAAGAACGTGGCGAGGGTGTGAGTCTGCTCGAGGGTTGCCATCATCGAGGCGGTGTAATCGGGGCTTGGCCCATCGTCGAAGGTGAGCGCGATCTCGTGCGCCGAGGCGCCGGCGCGCACCACGGAAGAGTAGGGCTGGAGGCTCGTTGGGGCGCACCCCAGGTTGATGGGCGGGATCGGCCCGGACGTGCCGCTGACGTGCGGGGTGACGCTCGGCGTGGGCGCATCGAATATGGCCCCGCGTAGGCCCCCCGTCGGCGACTGCCCGGCTGCGGTGGAGGTCGCCGTCGGAATCAGGGTGGAAGCGGAGGGCGAAGGCTGGGCGTCCAGCGCGAACACGGCGCCAGCGCCCAGCACCACCGCCGACATGAGGCCCAGTGCGATCCAAAGCGCTCTACGCCGGCCAGCGGGCCTGAGTGGCCTTGTTTGTCGGAGAGCGTTAGCGGCGTCTCGTTGAAACGGGGCGGTCTTGCGATCGGCGAGGTGTCGAGGATCCTCGGGCGTATCTCGGTACTCCATAAACCCGTCGTCGCGCATCGCGCTTCACCGCCATTCTCCGCACACCTGCCCACTGATGAGACGAGGGAGCGTTGACGGCGTAACGTCGACGCAGGCGCGGGCACACCATCCGTTGATTCCCCCCGCGACCAGCGGACCGCGGTGGTCGAAACCTGGCGTGACTGTTCGAGGGAGTCACGCGGCCTACGCTCCAACTGAAGCCTTTGCACGTGGGTGCCGCTGGGTGTCGCGGGGTTCACAGCGCCGCTTGTCTGCCAGGCACGCACTCGGCGCAACACCTGCTCGTGACAATCGGGCGGCGCGGGCAGCGGCTCAGTCGGCGTCTCGGGCGGCTTCAACCCCTGGTACACCATCGGCGGCTAATCGCGAACTTTACACCTATGGCGCGGGGGCTCGGCATCCTGCCAGGTCTCCCGCGTGCGGCATCTCATCTCCCACATGGATCTGCAGCATGCAGTGCGGCACCTGTTTTCCAGGCGCGGCAGCTATGCGACATGAGGGGTGTTCGCACTAGGACGAGCAGGGCCGAAGTTCGAGAGGAGCGTGACGACTGGAATCGTCACGAGCGGTGTCTGGAATGCGATAGGGCTGGTAACACTCAGGAGCACCCAAGCCATCGCTATGAGTCCGACAAACGCAACCACTCCCGCGACCACGAGCGCTGCAAGCCAGCCGAAGTGGCGTTCGCCCGCCATCACGACCAGGCCGAGGATGAAGGTCGTTGCGGTGAGTGGCAGCGAGAGGATTCCACCCACTGCGCCACCGTACGTGATGGCCTGATTCAGCGGCGTTGGGTCGACGGGTTGACCGTTAGGATCGTAGACGATGCCCAATGCGTAGGTGAGCGCCTGCCCGACGATGGCGGCGACGAGCGTCACGAGCGTAAGAACCGAGATGATGCGGCGTACTGCCGATTTCATAAATCGTACTCCTGCTGCGCGGACGAAACAACGATTCCCCGACCTTCGGGAAGTATGCCCAGTCGATCGGGCCAGCGCCACGCACGAGTCGCACTGGCAATCATACGGAGTAGTTGAGGAGCGTATGAAGGCGCTACGTGGAGCGGCAGGCTCTTGCGCCGAGTCAGTGAGTCGCCGCGTCCCCCATTCAGGCGGCCCTTGAGCGCAACCTGTAACATATCGCAGCATGAACCCAACTGAAGAGCAGTTATGCGCGCATGTTGAGCATCCCGCTGAGCGCCAGGGCCGATGAGGCGCGGATGCGGAGGATAGAGACGATGACGACGCCCGCGATCACCATGTACGGCACGCTCTGGTGCGGCGACTGCAAGCGCGCCAAGAAGTTCTTCGGCGAGCAGCGCGTCCACTATACCTTCGTGGATGTCGATCTCGACGCGGCGGGTCTCGCTGAGGTCGAGCGCATCAACGGCGGCAAGCACATCATCCCCACTATCGTCTTCGAGGACGGCTCGTTGTTGGTCGAGCCGTCGAACGCGCAGCTCGCGGCGAAGCTCGGCCTCCAGACCAGCGCCAAGAACACCTTCTACGACCTGATCATCATCGGTAGCGGACCCGCCGGGTTGACCGCCGCGCTCTACGCCGCGCGCGAGGGCATCGAGACGCTGGTGATCGAGCGGGCAGGCGTCGGCGGGCAGGCGGGGATCACGGAGCGGCTGGACAACTTCCCCGGCTTCCCTGAGGGCGTCTCGGGCGCGGAGTTCGCGGATCGGCTGCGCCTGCAGGCTGAGCGCTTCGGCGTCGAGATCCTCAGCGCGCAGGAGGTGACGGGCATCGACGTCGATGGCGCGTATCGTTGCGTCCGCAGCGCCGACGGCGCCGAGTATCGATCCTACGCGGTGCTGCTGGCGCTCGGCTCGACCTACAAACGGCTGGGCATCCCCGGCGAGGAGGACTTCATCGGCGCGGGAGTCCACTTCTGCGCGACCTGTGACGGTCCCTTCTACCGCGACCGCGACGTGCTGGTGATCGGCGGCGGCAACTCCGCCGGAGAAGAGAGCATCTTCCTCGCCAAGTTCGCGCGCAGCGTCGCCATCGCCACGCGCGGCGCCGACCTGACCGCCAGCAAGATCGTCACGGAAAAGGTGCGCGAGAACGAGCGGATCGCCGTGCACCCGTATGCCGTGCCGGTCGAGTTCAAGGGGCACGGCCACCTGGAATCCGTGGTGCTGCGCGACACGGAGAGCGGCGAGCTGCGCGAGGAGCATCCGGCGGGGGTCTTCGTCTTCGTCGGGCTGACGCCGAACACGACGATCGTGCGGGATCTCGTGACGGTGGACGAACGGGGCTTCATCCTCACCGATGCGGCGCTGCAGACCAGCGTGCCGGGGATCTTCGCCGCCGGGGACTGTCGCGCCGGCAGCACGAAACAGGCGGCCTCTGCCGCCGGGGAGGGCGCCGCCGTTGCGCTTGGCATCCGTCGCTACGTCGAGCCGCTGGCCGGCGGCTTGCCGCAGCGGGCGCCCGCGCTCTCCGTCGCCGTCACGGGCGTTGCGGTGTGATGCGTGCTGGAGGTGGCACGCACGTGTTACGGCCTGGGGCGAGTGCACGAGCAGGCCACGGCTTGCCGCCGCGCCGCGGCGCACCGTATACTTTGGAGGCTTTGATGGCCGTCGCGACCGCGTGGATCAGCGCCCACGCTTCACCGATTTCACCCTGGAGCAGTATGTTCAAGCGCCTGCTGGGCTCTCGCCTGGCGCGACGTCTGTGCGCGATGCCGCCGGCGACTCGCGTGCGACCGGTCCCTCGGCGGATGAGATGCTCCTCGTCGAGCGGCTGCGCGCGGGGGATGAGGCCGCATTCACAATGCTCGTAACGATGTACTATCCGGCGATGCTGCGCGTCGCGCTGATGTACGTCTCGAGCCGCGCCGTCGCCGAGGACGTGATCCAGGAGACGTGGCTGGGGGTGCTCCAGGGCATCGGGCGCTTCGAGGGGCGCTCGTCGCTGAAGACGTGGATCTTTCGCATCCTCGCCAACACAGCGAAGACGCGTGCCCAACGCGAAGGGCGCAGCATCCCGTTCTCATCCCTCGTCGATCCGAATGCCGAGGGGTCTGAGCTTTCGGTCGATCCCGACCGCTTCTTCCCAGCCGACGACCCCGCCGCGCCGAACATGTGGGCCTCGCCGCCGCGAAACTGGGACGGCCTGCCCGAGGAGCACCTGCTCTCGCGCGAGACCGCCGAGCGCATCGGCGCGGCGATCCAGGCGCTGCCGCCAGCCCAGCGCGCCGTGATCACCCTGCGCGACGTCGAGGGGCGATCCGCCGAGGATGTCTGTGAGTTGTTGGGCGTCTCGGACGGCAACCAGCGAGTGCTGCTGCATCGCGCCCGCGGCAAGGTGCGCCAGGCGCTCGAAGACTATCTGGGCGAAGGGTAGGGCGCACGTGAAATTCAGCATTCGCCCCAAGGCGTTCTCCTGTCGCGAGTTGGTGGAGCTGGTGACGGCCTATCTGGATGGCGCGCTCTCGCCGCGCGACCGCGTTCGCTTCGAGGCGCACATCGCGGGCTGCGACGGCTGCACGGCGTACCTCCAGGAGATGCGTACGACCATTCGCCTGACCGGCACGCTCACCGAGGAGCAGATCGCCCCCGACGCCAAGTCGCGCCTGCTCGACACCTTTCGCGCATGGAAGGCCGACGCCTAGCTCCGGACGAGCACATTGGGGTGGCCTGAAGGCTGCGGCTAATCCAGATCGGGGTCCGTTGTGTCGGGGATGGGCGCGTCCGCTGATGCGAAGAGTGGCGGCTGTTGCGCGCGGGCGGTGAGGATTTTGGCGTTCTCGCTGCTAACCACGGGCTGGCCGGTTGCAGCCTCGACCTGTTGGCGCGCGCTGCCGGCGATGGAACCCACCTCGTCCGCGTCGCGTTGCAACGGCACGAATCCCTGGCTGTCTCGCGCCTGATGCAGCGCTGACGAGGTTGCCTCCGAGAGCATGGTCAGCGCCAGTTCCAGCGTCGTCATGTTGTCGCGGAGGTTCTCGCGCTACTTGATGCTTTTCACCGCCTTGTGGTCGTCGGTGGAGAGGTCGAATGTGCCCTGGTGGAGGATATCCATCAGAATCGCGAACTCGCGTCCCTCCTCGGCGCCGCGCTCGCGCCACTCGGTAGTCAGCTCGTCGCGGACGACGATGCCCTGCAAACGCTGGTCGATCCACTCGTCGGTGTAGCCGCGCTGGCGGTAGAGCGCCCGCATGCGATCGGCGGCGAGCTCGGGATGCTCGATCTCCTCCAGTCGCTCGACGCCGACGCGCGCCAGCCATTGCTTGAACGGCTCGGCCTTCGGCGATGGGATGCTCTGGATGAGGCGCAGGATGGTCTCGGCGTCGGCTGCGTCGGTGAGGCGTTGTTTGCCGTCAGCGGAGAGCATTTTCAACTGTCGGATTTTTTCCGACAGTTCACCGAAGCCTTCATCCTGCACATTTCGCTTCACGTCGAACCAGTATTGGCGTGGTTTGGGAGCGTCTGTCAGCAATCCCACCACGTCGATGATGCTGAAGTACCAGCGATCCTCGTGAAATACGCGGCGAATGCGCGCCTCGGCTTGTTCGTCGAGCAAGTCTAGCGCAGCCTCTTCATGCCTCTGATCGTCGTTGGAGGGCACTGGTACAGGTCCTTTCGCGTCTCTGGCGGTGAACTCGGCGCGTCGTCAGGATACGCCGAGCGGCCACCGTATTCCATTTTCCAGGAGGATCATTACGGGAGTGATTCGAGAAAGCGGAAACCGCTGATCGAGCAACGCTGTGGTGTACACTGGCGTTCACCATGAGTACTCCTGCTGACATCTGTGACTTCGTTGTCGTCGGCCATGTGGCGCAAGACGTGCAACTTGACGGCAGCTATCGCCTCGGCGGGACGGTGACGTATGCAGCACTGCTGGCCGCGCGGCTGGGGCTGCGCGTGGGGATCGTCACGAGTGGGACGACGCGCGAGCACATGTCGCTCGCGTTGACGATCCCCGAGGCGCAGGTGCAGATCGTGTGTACGCGGGCGCGGACGGCGACGATCTTCGAGAATATCTATGACGGCGACCGGCGCACGCAGTACCTCCGCGCGCGAGCCCGGACGCTGCGCGACGTCGACGTGCCCGAACCATGGCGGGCAGCGCCAATCGCGCTGCTGGGCCCCATCGCGGCGGAGGTCGATCCGTCGGTGGCGGCGTGTTTCGATGCGGGTGAGCCGGGGGTGATCCGCGCGGCGACGCCGCAGGGGTGGCTTCGCGCGTGGGACGCGGCGGGCCGCGTGTCGCCGATCGCGTGGGCGGAGGCGGAGGCGTTTTTGCCTCATCTCACTGCGCTGGTGTGCAGCGTGGAGGACGTGGCGAGCGCCGCGTCGTCCGATGGGGCCGATAGGGTGGAGGAGTTGCTGGCCTCGTGGGCGGCGCGGGTGCGCTACCTCGTCGTGACCGACGGGCCGCGCGGCGCGCGTCTCTGGGTAGAGGGCGGCGAGCCGAAGCACGTTCCTGCGTATGTCGTGCCGGACGTGGACCCGACCGGCGCGGGGGATGTGTTCACGGCGGCGTTTCTGATCGCGCTGTGGCGCGGGGAGCTGGCGCTCGACGCGGTTCGTTACGCGCATGCCGCCGCCTCATTCATCGTGGCGTCGCCTGGGGCGACCGGGATGCCGACCGAGGAGCAGATTCGCGCGAGGATGCGGGAGGGGTGAAGGAGTGAGCGTGTCGACGTCGCCGTCGAGCGAGTCTCTCTACCCCGGCGACCGCGGCACGGAGGGATGCGTACTACCATGCTGCTCTGGGTTGTTGGGTTTGCAAGGATGCCTGGCGCGGCGAGGGCTTACGTCTCGCTGGGCGACGGTAAGGAGGCACGGGGGGCCATCGACATCATCGCGATGGCCCCCGTCACGTCCCGCGCGTTGCGACGCCGGACGCGCTCAGGCGACGGTGAAGGCGGCCGCTACGTCGTCCCAGCCGTACAGGGTGCTCCACCCCGTCGAGTCGGGGCTGAACACGCCGGCCGCCAGTGTGTAGCGACCCGGCGCGAGCGTAGCAGGCACCGCCCAACTGACGCTGAACGCCCGTGGCCCCCTGCTGAGGCTGCGGTCATCGAGCCAGGTCTGGTAGGCGAGGCTGCCGTCGGCGGCGTAGACCGCGAAGTCGACCAGGCCGGTGAACGAGCAGCTCGCACTCAGGACCACGCGCAGGCGCGCCGTGGAACCCGGGACCACGGGATTGGGCGAGACGACGCCGGCGCCGAAGCGAATGGTGGCCGTCGTCAGGCAGGCGGCAGGCGAAGACGTCACTTGGAAGATCGCCGCCTGGTGCTTCCACGCCCAGAGCTGCGACCAGTCGATGGTGAAGACGCCCACGGACATGTAGTAGCCGCCCGCGGCCTCATCCGCCGGCACCTTCCACGCCGCCTTGAAGGTCTGCGGCCCCCCAGAGAGCGTCTGGTTGGGCAGCCACCGTTGCCCGACCTTCGTCCCCGAGGCGGTGAAGATCTCGAAATCGACCAGGCCGCGGGTGGCACAGCTCGCCGTGAACGTGCTGGCGAAGTCGATGCTGCCGCCTTGTGCCACGCTCGTCGCGGAGGAGGTCTGCGGGCCGAAGGTGATCGTCGGCGTGGTGCAGGCGTTGCCCGGTGGGGTCGGCGAAGAGGTCGGCGAAGGCGTCGGAGTGTTCGTGGGCGTGTCGGTCGGCGACGGGGTGTTCGTCGGCGACGGGGTATTCGTCGGCGACGGGGTATTCGTCGGCGACGGGGTATTCGTCGGCGAAGGAGTGTCGGTGGGCGCGGGCGTATTCGTCGGCGCCGGCGTGTTGGTTGGTGCTGGCGTATTCGTCGGCGTCTTGGTGGCTGTCGCACTGGAGGTCGGCGTCGGGGTGGCCGCGCTACCGAACGAGAGCAGGTGGGTCTTGACGTACGTCCCGTAGACGCCGTACGGCGTCCCGCTGTAGCTCGTGATGAGCGACAGGTTGCAATTCCCCCAGGTGTCCCAGGTCCAGGCTTGATAGCCCACACCATGCGCGTCTGCCCAGTTCATGAACGTCGAGGTGTTGGACGACGAGCCGTTGCAATCGCTGCCGTCATAGGTCTCGCCCAACTCGCCGAAGAGCAGCGGCGTCGTCGCGAGGATCGGGGCCATCTGGCTGTTGAAACAAGCGGTGGTGTCGCAGGTGTTGTTGCCGTAGACGTGCGCCTCGGCGATCAACTGGTGACTTGGATCAGACGGCTCATACGTCAGCCACTGGCTGCAGTTGTTGGAGTAGTCGATGCACTGGTCGGCGATGACGTTGGTCGCCCCCGTCGCGCGGATGGCATTGACGAGCGACTGCGACCCCGCCGCCGTGAACGAGACCTGCCCGGAGCAGGCGCTTCCGCCGTCGCGCCAGCACTGCGCGGTGACGCCGTGCGGCTCGTTCATCAGGCCGAAGAAGCTGTCGCCGTCTGCCTTGAAGGCGTTCGCGACGCTGGTCCAGAAGGCTGGGGCGTGCGCCGCGTCGGTAATCTGCGGGCTGTCTGTTCCCGACCACATGTCGGTCAGTTCGGCGTAGATGCCGTTGGCGTGGAGGAGCGTAACGTAGTTCTTGATGGCGGTCTGATAGTTCACGCCGCCGTAGGCGCTTGGCACGTCGGACAGGCCGAGCCAACAGTCTTCATTCAAGGGCACGCGCACGCTGGTCACGCCCCATGCGGCCATCGCTTGCACGCTGGCGGCGTCGCTCGGCCCGTCGAAGAAGCCCCACCCCTGGATGCAGGAGTATTCACTGCCCGATCGATTGACGCCATGCAGGACCACGGGTGAGCCGTTGCCATCAACGAGCTGATTGCCGGTGACGCGCAGGCCGGAGAGCGGGTTGCCCGCCGCCGCCTGCGCGGGGGTGGGAGCGGATCGGAGCACGAATATCCCCGCGCCGACAGCGAGCGCGATGACCGGCAGGCTGATCAGGCTGAGCGAGCGTGGTGCGCGCGGTCGGATCCTGGGCGTCGGCGTTGTCGTCCGTGATGGCATGTCACGACCTCCGTGCGGCTGGTGGTTGTCGCCCTCTGGGCAAACCTTGGTGGATCCCTGGGCAGCTTCCAGGTGCGGGGATAGTGTGCCTAGGGCGTTGGCCGGCGTCAAACCGCCCGCCTCTGGTCGAGGGGCATGCGAACGCCCATGAATTGGGGATCGGCGCGCTCGCTGGCTATTGGTGAATCAGGCCGCGCCTGCTCGCCGTCGTGCCGAGTCAGGGCCGGAGTCGGAGCCGCCATGCGGCGAAATTACGGGTGCGGCGGCCGCCCGTAGCCAAATGGTCCTGATCGAGTTAGCCGAGAGCGTGTCGCTCGATATGCGCCGCTCGTGGCGGACGAGTCGGCGCCGCAAGCGGCGGGAGCACCCGCCACGGATGAGCGACGCGGGCAGGTGCTCGGCGTTTCGCGGCATGGTATGGTCCCTTGCGTCGCCGAGTGGATTCACTGCGCACGAACGTACTCAGCGCGAGCGTCCGTTGGAACACCTCGGGAGGCGGGGAAACATGGGCGCTGGGGCGGATCGCGGGGCCGGCTCGGCGAGAAAAGCGTCCGGCGTGGCGTGCATCTTGCGCACAGGACCCGCCTCGGATTCGAGCAGGCGCTGTATCGCGGGGCATTCGGCGCTTGCTCGATAGTGGATGGCGCGCTCATCGCCGAGCGTCAACCGGGGGCTTTGGGCGAGGCGCTGAATGCGTGGTGCGGCGGAGAGGTAGATTCGACTGGCGAGCGACACCGGCGGCAACATGTGCCGCTGGTCATGCGCCCCTCGGACGGATGCCCGTCTCCACCGCGAAGCATAGGAGGTGCTCTTTGGCACGACGTACATCACGACGTGTGCAGCCACTCGTGTGGCTAGCTATCCTTGTTGCCGCGGCGAGCGGTCTGCTCGTCGCACGCGCCGGCATGTTTCCCACCGCCGCTGCGGCGTCTAGCTCGTTCGTGAGTGTTGGATTTGACATCGGATGGGATCACGCTGCTACTCCGCCTTGGGCGGATATGACCCAAGACGATCTCTTCGCGCTCCAAACGACGGCGGGGAGCGGCCTCGATACGGGCTTCCTGTCCACGGTCAACGTCCCGACGTGGGTGGCGAACGCCCATTCGCACCACGTCCTGGCGTTGATTACCATTGGCGGCATCGACGACCAACACTGGGAAGTCGCCTGTAACGACACGTACCGCTCCGCCTTCGTTTCCAATCTCGTCTCGTACATGCAGTCCAAGGGTTTCGACGGGATTGACCTGGACATCGAGGACGATGCGTGGTCCGCCCAGGGTCCGCCGTCCCCGGCGATGACGACGTGTATTGACGCCATCTCCACGGCGGCTCGTGCAGTTAAGACTACGGCGGGTACGACACCTATCATCACGGAGGACGTAACGACGCCGTGGATGGGGCCGTGGGTCTCGCCCTCGAATGCCTATGTCGACCAGTTCAACCTGATGACGTATGGCGACACCTGCACCCCTAATTGCTCCAACTTCGCGTCGGACATTCAAGCGACCGTCAATCAGGGCGTGCCGAAGGCGAAGATGGTCCTGGGCATAGACGACATCGACGGCTATCCGCCAGCGGGAGACTGCGGTAAGATAGCGAGCTATGCGCAGCAGCAAGGCCTGCAAGGTGTCATGACCTGGGACGAGAACTCCGACGCCTCTCACAGCTATGCTTGCTTCAACCAGTTCGCTCCGTACATCAACTCCAATGGGGCACCGATTCCGACGGCGACAACAGGTCCGACGAACACGCCCGCGCCGACGAACACGCCGGCGCCGACGAACACGCCTTCGCCGACGAACACCCCTTCGCCGACGAACACCCCTCGCCGACAACACCCCGCCACCAACACTCCCTCGCCAACTCCGGCACCTCCGGGCAATCCGTCCTCTGCGCCTGGGTCGGTCGTATTCGCCGATGCATTCGAGTCGGGGACGACCGCCGCATGGACGCACAAGACGGACACGAGCCCGGATGTGGTCGGGGCGAGCACGCGGTGGGCGGCGTCCGGCGCATATGGCCTGCAGGTCACGCATTACGCCGGCGGGAACGATGCCTATGTCGACAAGGTGCTGGGCGCGGCGCTGACCCGCGCGGATCTGCAGTTTGACCTGTACGTGGCGAAGCCGACCGGCGCCGGTGAGATGAACTTCGCGGTGCTCGACTCTGGCGGCTACTTCTTGGGGCAGCTCGATCTGGTGGTGAACGCCGCCACCGGCTACGAGGAGCTCGATTTCTACGACGGCGCCTATCACTGGCACGCCGCCGCCGCCACTCTCTCCTATGGCGCATGGCATCATGTGGAGCTGCAGCTGGTGGTGAGCGCGAAGGCGACCGGCAAGTTTGCGCTGCTGCTCGACGGCAAGACGGTTGCGAGCGGGGCCAACCTCAAGACGACGAAGGTGCGCAACGCTGCGTTCGACGAGCTGCAGCTCGGCTCGATCGGCTCGGACGCCTCCGTCGGCTCGACGGTATGTTTCGATAACGTATTGGTCTCGGCCTTGCCATAGGAGCACCGCGTCACGGCAAACGGCGCGACCGGGGATGCAGACTTGGGGTGGCATAGCCTCAGGTGCTCGCGTCCTCGGTCGTTCGTGCGCTATGGGGACTGCGATGGGTACGCGACGGCTGCCTCCTCCCGAGGACTACCCCATCCGGGCATGCGCATGCTCTTCGAGGAGCACGTCTGGACCTGTGAGCAGTGCGGCAAGAAGGTCGTCTTCCCCGACACGGTGATCATGCGCGATCTGGGGCGCCCGGTAGCGATGACGTTCGGGCACGCCTGGGCCGAGCGCCAGCAGCGGCTCTTCTGGACGGATGACCCCGCCGAGTGACCAGCTCGTGCTCGACGGGGATCGCTGTGCCGGCGTGCGACGTCCGCTCGATGCGCCTGCCCCCTGCTCGGAATGGGTGCTCGATTGCCCTCACGCGCCCCGGCTGGTACAATGGACGCTGCGCGAATCGGCCCGCGCGCGGCGTCGGGCAGTTCCTATTCCGAGAACACACTATGAGAAGCGTGCCGCGACGGGCCACGTCGCACGGCCGAGGTTTCCCCAGGTTGCGAGCGTTCCCGCACATCCTTGGCGCCGTCATGCTGGTCTCGCTCGCCGCGTGCGGCGGGTCGAGCGGCGCCGCGAGCCCGTCGTCCACGACGAAAGTCACCGCGACCACCGGCACGACGGGCACCGCGACGCCGGCTCCGAAGGGCCTAGCCGTCAAGGGAACGCAACTGCTCTATAATGGGAGCCCGCTGACCCTGATCGGCGCGGATCGCTCGTCGCTGGAATACTCGTGCACGGGAGACGGACATTTCGGCCTCGCCGACTTTCAAGCGATGGCCGGCTGGGGCATGAACGCCGTGCGCATCACGCTCTCGTCCGAGTTCTGGGCCAACGCGGACGGCGCCTGCCCGAATTATCACCAAACGGTTAGCCAGGCGGTCGCTTTCGCGCGGTCCGCCGGCCTCTACGTCATCCTCGATCTGCAGTGGAGCGCGCCGCTGAATCTCGCGGGGGACGCGACGCGCGGCGGCGAGCAGTGCCCGATGCCCGATACGGGTAAGGATGTCGCGTTCTGGCACGATCTGGCGACGACCTATCGTACCGATACCGGCGTCCTCTTCGATCTCTACGGAGAGCCTTTTGGCATCTCGTGGACGATGTGGAGAGACGGCGGCACGATCTCGTCCGGTTGTTACATCATCCAGGGATCGTCGCACCCACTCGAAGCGGGCACGTATCAGGCGATCGGCATGCAGGCGCTCGTCAACGACGTGCGCGCCATCGCGCCGACGAACGTCATCATCCTCGGCGGCCTGAATTGGGGCTACGATCTCTCCGGCGTAAGCAAGGGCTTCGCGCTCAAGGGCACGAACCTGATGTACGATACGCACCCCTTCGACTACAGCGGCAAACAGCCATCCGATTGGCCGGCGTCATTCGGCGCAACCGCGGAGAAGTACGCCGTGATCGTCGATGAATTCGGCTCGTACTCCTGCGGCACGGACTACACCACGCAGGCCATTCGCTACTTCAATCAGCACCACATCTCCTGGCTGGCCTGGGCGTGGAACCCCGGCGGCTGCGGCGGCCCCAGCCTGCTGGCGGCGTGGCCCGATACCCCCAGCGCGCCGTACGGGGCGACGATCCGCCAGATGATGCTGAGCGCCTCCAAGCAGTAACGCGGTGCGGGGAAACCGAGAGCCGCCTGCCCAGGCCGTAGCGGCGCCAATCCCTCGACCCAGTATGACGGCCCACGTCCTTCGGGACCGTCGCTAGTGCGTGGGCACGACGCGCACCTATTCGCGCGGCCCCCGGCACCGCCAATCAGGCAGGATGATCGTCCCACCTACTCGGCCTCGCGACGATCGTCGGCCAGCGAGGCCGAGCGCGCCAGGCCGAGCGCGAGGAGGCACAGCCCCGCCCACAGAAACAACAGGAACCAGCACATCGCGGATTCCTTTCGACGTATGCGTGTAATTCACTCTATACGATGTGTTTGAATGCGGTACCGTTAGTTATAACGCGCGCGCCAAGGGTACACGTCCGTTTGCGAGAAAGGTACTAGGCAGCCAGCGATGTATATCGTCTCGGGTTCCTTGGGTAGAGGGGTTGGACCAGCGTCTACTACAGGTCCTCCCGCACATGCAGCTATGCAGGGGGCGAGACTGCGTCGGTTGCGGATCACAGCGCCGCGATCGGCCAAATACGCCAATCACTTCGTCGCGCGGAGCGAGAAGAGCATCGGCAGCGTCTGCTCGGGCGACGGCCAGCGCCACCAGCCGTCCTCGCCGCGCACCAGCGAGGGGTAGCGCCGGTAGTGCGCCTGCGCGAACTCGTGGAGGTAGTCGAGGCGCAGGCCCACGGCGATCAACGCCGTCAGCAGCTCACCCATGCCGTAGTTCCAGAGGGTAAGCGTCGCCGTCGCGGGGTCGGCGGTTCCGCGCAGTGTCACCCGTTCCTCGATCGGCCGTGCCGTGTGGGTGTAAGGGGACGAGATGCTGAAGCGCGGCCGCACGTCGGGCGACGCGTCGGCGGATTCCTCGGCGAGGGCATTGGCGAACGGGTGCATCTCCACCATGTAGAGCACGCCCCCAGGCGCGAGCAGTCGCGCAGCGATCCGCGCCAACTTCGCCAAATCGTCGAGCCAGAACAGCGCGCCGTATGAGAGGTACACGATGTCGAACTGTCCCTGCAGCGTGTCTGGCAACGCGTAGAGGTCCGCGCGGAGGAAGCGCGCCCGCTGCGTCAGGCCGGCAGTCTCGGCGAGCTCGCGGGCACGATCGATCGCCGCGTCGGCGATGTCGATGCCAGTGACAGTGGCGCCGAGCCGCGCCAGCGAGAGCGTCTCGCTGCCCATGTTGCAGAGCAGGTGGATCAGGCGCTTGCCCGCGATGTCGCCCAGCTCGTCGCGCTCGATCGAGCGCAGGCTCGATCCTGTGGCGCGGAACCGCTCGACGTCGCGATGATGCTCGGAGCCGAGATCGTGCGCCACCCAGTCATTCCAGATCGTTCGGTTGCCCTCCGCGTAGTCGCTCGCCACCGGCACGCTCCATTCATGCAGCCATGATTTGCCCATGAGAAGCATACCCGCTCCGCGCACCCGCCTAGGAGTGTACGCCCGGCGCTCTATTGACGTCTGACTCGCAGCCGGACCGGCGCTTGACAATAGTGGAGGCTTGACGGCAGCCGCGCTCCATCGGTAGACTTGGAGGGTTTCAGCGTCGCACGATGCGGATCTCGATCGGCCGCGTGGCGCTGGCGGCGAACCCGACGGCCACCACGGCGAGTGTGCCAGATCAGTTGAGAGGCAGCAGTCAGGAGCGAATCGCGATGGCTTCGACGTTCACCAAGCAGGAGATCCCACTCGTCGATCTCAAAGCCCAGTATGTCCCGCTGCGCGACGAGGTGCTGAAGGCGCTTGCCAACGTCCTCGACGATATGCATCTGTTCCTCGGCCCCGAGCTCCTGGCGTTCGAGCGAGAGTTCGCCGAGTACTGCGGCGCCAAGGTTGCCATTGGCGTCAGCAACGGGACCGACGCGATCGAGTTGGCCTTGCGCGCGCTCGACATCGGGGCCGGCGACGAGGTCATCACGCAACCGAATTCGTTCATCGCCACCGGCGAGGCGATCAGCGCGGTCGGCGCTATCCCGGTGTTCGTCGACGTCGATCCGCTGACCGCCTCGCTCGATCCGACGTTGCTCGAAGCCGCCATCACGCCGCGCACGAAGGCGATCATCCCCGTGCACCTCTACGGTCGCCCGGCGGCGATGGACGCCATCATGGCGATCGCCCGACCGCGCGGCATTCGCGTAGTCGAGGATGCCTGCCAGGCGCACGGCGCCAGCATCGGCGACCGCCGCGCCGGCGCGATCGGCGATATCGGCTGCTTCAGCTTCTACTACTCGAAGAACCTGGGCGCCTATGGTGAGGCCGGCGCCGTCACCACCAACGACGCCACGCTTGGCGAGCGCGTGCGCCTGTTTCGCGACCACGGCTCGCGCGAGCGCTATCGCCACGAAGTCGTGGGGCGCAACGCTCGTATGGACGAGATGCAAGCGGCGATACTGCGCATCAAGCTGCGGCATCTCGACGACTGGAACGCACTCCGCAGGGGGCGAGCGGCGCGCCTATCGGAGTCACTCGCGGGCACCTCGCTCGCGCTGCCGTCCGCCGACGCGCCCGGCACTCGCCAGGTATTCCACCTGTACGTGGTGCGGCACCCACGTCGCGACGAGCTGAAAGCCTTCCTCGCCGATCGCGGCATCGGCACGGGCATCCACTACCCCATCCCGATCCACCTGCAAGAGGCCTACGCGTCCCTCGGCCACACGCCCGGCGCCTTCCCCATCACCGAGCGGTACGCCGCCGAAAGCCTTTCGTTGCCCATGTACGCGGAGATTTCCGACGGCCAGATCGACTACATCGCCGAGGCGGTTCGCACCTTCGAGCAGGTGGCCCTAGGGACCGCGGCGGTCTAACGCTCGCGGCCGCGGAAAACGCGTCGGGGGTGGGTCGTAACCCGCCCCCGACGCGTCTCTTGGTTTAGCCTGGGTTTCTTGGTTTAGCTGAGTTTCTTGGTTTAGCTGAGTTCGCCTACCGCACGAAAGAACTCTCGCGTGCCAACTCGTACGACTTGTGCGCGGCCGGGAGGGCCGCGATGGTCGCGCGACCGGCCTCGCCTTTGACCTGACGTTCCTCGGGCGTGCGGAGCAACGTGTAGCCCACGCCGGGCACCGTCATGATGAAACGCGGATACGTCGGATCCAACTCGATCTTCTCGCGAAGATGATGAATATGGGCCTTGATCAACGTCGTGTCGCCGTCGCCGTCGTAGCCCCACACGTGCGTGACGATCTGCTCCAAGGTGCAGACGTCGTTCGCGTTGAGCGCCAACAAGTGGAGCAATTTGCTTTCGGTCGGGGTGAGCCGGACCGTCTTCTCGTACACGGTGACCATGTTGCGAAGCGAGTCGATGCGCAAGGGACCGACCTGCGTGACCGAGACCGGGCGCAGATTCAACGTCGAGCGAGAACGCCTGCTCAATGCCCGGATGCGCGCGAGCAGTTGGCGCGGATGGAATGGCTTCCGCAGGAAGTCGTCCACGCCCGATTCGAGGCAACGTATCTCCGTCTGGACGTCCGACTCATCCGTCAAGACCATCACGAGGGCGTCATGCGCCGTTTGCAGGTTGCGGCAGAGCGACAACACGTCGATGTCGCCCAGCGCCGAATCGATGATCACGAGGTCGGGGCGATGTTCGAGCCACGCAAATCGTGCTCGTTCCCCGGTGTGCGCGAGCTGAATCTCATACCCACAGGTACGTAACCAACCTGACAGCATGTCGACCATATCACGGTCGCTGTCCACGAGCAGCAACTTCACCCATACCCTCCCAACTTCTTCGCGTCACCAGGCGCCACATGCATGCTCACATAGATTTGAAGCTGATCGCCACTGCGATCCCCATCCGCCACAGCCACCACCACATCAACGCAACTTCATCAACGCAACTTCGCGAATTTTCTCACTGCTCTCGCAACCGACCGCGAACCTACTCCGCTTCGAGGAACTCGAGTCCTCGCCACCTCCTCACCTAGCCCGCCAACCAGCCACCACCTTTTGCACTGCGCAAAAGCGCACGATCATGCGGCACACATCGCCGTGTTGACCACATCACCGTGTTGACCACATTCGGGTCGCACATCCACCCGCCGAGCACCGTCCGCCACCTACCAGCCACGTCCAGCGATATTTCATGGATACACAGGCCCGCAGACACGCCGCGATCTCCAATGCGAGTTCTCAGATTTAGGCTGACGAACGCCTGACGGGGTGAATGCCGAATCTATCTGCCTGCGGGAAATACGTCGAAGCTGCAAGGAAGGGAGTTCGTCGACCACGATGACCAGCATCCACGAGAGAAGTGACATCTAGGTGAGGGAGCGACCCGATTTCCATTGCTATTATGTTAGACGAGCATGTGTCCGTTTGTTAACACCGATCTTGTGCGTTCGTGGAAATTCGGTATTCGGTCCGCTACTTCGAGGGACGTGGTTGCTTTTGTACAGGCAATCATGATCGCGACGAGCCCCGGCGCATTCAGGAGCGGAATCCGCGTGGCGGGTCGTGGTGCGACACCCGTACGAATGGCGGGGAAAGACTCGAATGCAACGCGACTATGATAGAGTCGCTCCGAGAAATCGGAGGCTCTACTTGCTTATACAAACGAAAGCGCTGCTCCATCGGCTTCGAACCGCGCGAGAGGTCCGCCCGTGGCTCTACGGCGGACTCGCGGCGCTGGTGCTGCTGAGCCTCGTCTCGGTGACGCTGCTCGTGCGCCACGCGTCGACCACCGCGCTTCCCCCGCCGCGAGACCTATCTCTGCTGCCCGGCCAGCAGGAGTGGCTCAACGGCGCCAGCTCGTACCTTTTCGGCACGAACGATACATACGAGTGGTCATCGCAGAACATCGAGACGCAGCCCGCCATTCAGACCGCTCTGCGCACGGCGGGTTTCACGCTCTTGCGCACCTTCTTCCCCGACGGCGCCACCGACGCGGTGATCGACCAGCGCATGCAGACGATCACGAACAGTGGCACCCAGTGTCTCGGCGTCATCACCGACACGGCGGACACCGCGTTCGACGTGCATCTGGTGCAGCATCTCGGCGACCACTGCGATCTCTATGAACTCGGCAATGAACCGGATTATAACCACGTCGCCGTGGCAACCTACCTAAAACAGTGGAACACGCTCGTCCCGCAGCTCCGGCGCATCAATCCCGCGGCGAAGTTCATCGGGCCGGCCACCTCGACGGATACCGGCGTCGACGACTTCATGCAAAACTACCTCTCTGGCGTCAAGACCTCCGGCGTGCTGCCCGACGCGATCAGCTTCCACTGGTATCCGTGCTACCACGACGGCCAAGCCGACTGCCTCTCGAAGGCCGGCTCGTATGCCGACGCGACCTACACCGTGCGGTCCATGGTGAAGTCGACGCTGGGCGAGGAGCTCCCCGTCGGCATTACCGAGTGGAACTATGATCCCGGCAATCCTCCTCCCGCCTACGGGGACGATGCCAGCTTCATCAGCGCCTTCACCGTAGCGGCGATCCACGCGATGGCCACCGCCGGCGTGATGTTCGCATGCCAGTTTGACGCGGCAAGCTACTCGGGCTACGGACGGCTCGACATGTTCAACGCCGCCAGCGGGCAACCGAAGCCGCAGTACACCGCGCTGAAGCAGCTCATCGCCGCGTATCGCCCCACGGGATCCTCCGTCGGGGCGTCGCCCGCGGCGCTGCTCTCGCTCGGGCGCTCGGTCTATTGCTCCGAGCAGGACGTGGGGCCGGGCGGCTCGGGCTCGCTGGTGGACGGGCATTTCGGCAACTGGGGGTTCTGGCAGACGGACGTGCGCGCGCTGCCCAGCTGGTGCGCCATGAAGTTGGCGCGCGGGCCGTCGCAGGTGCTCGTCGCCTGGTTCAGCGACTACGACACCGATTACATTGCCCCCACCGGCCTCGGCCCGCAGGACTATTCCCTCGCCGTCTCCGGCGACAGCACCAACGGGGCTGACGGTACCTGGAAAACCGTCGCCACCGTCACCGGCAATCAGGCGCGCGCGCGCGAACAGGTCATCCCGTTCGCGAACGACTCGTGGGTCAAGCTGACGGTGACGAAAGGCCAACCGCAAGCGAGCCAGCCCTACATCTTCATCGACGAGCTGGAGGTCTACGACGCTTCCGCCGCCGGCGCCGTCAAAGACAGCTTCTTCTTCTCGGGCGACTCGATCACGGCGATGGCCTACAATCGTTTCGATGAGAATCAGCCGTCGTTCGCCAACGACGTGCACGCTGCGCTCCCCGCCGATTGGCCGCTCACCATCGACGGCGGCTTCAGCGGCGCGGATTCGGGTGGGGCGTTGCAGGGCATCGACATGTGGTTGGCGCTCAACCCCGACATGCACTATTGGCTGCTCGAATGGGGCACCAACGATGCCTTCAACGAGGTGCCGGCCGCCCAGTTCAAGCAGAATCTGCAGACGCTCGTCGACAAGATCCGCGCGGCGGGCCACGTCCCCTTGATCGCCCGCATTCCGCCCGTCAAGCTGCCCAACGCCGGTCAGTCGAATCGGGTGAACAGCGAGATCGACGCGTTGAATCAGACCGTGGACGAAGTGACGGCGGCGAATGGCCTCACGCCGGGGCCCGACATGCATGCGGTCATCGGCGCCAATCCTTCCAAATACCTGCTCGCCGACGGCATCCATCCTACCCCCGCCGGGGCCGTCGCGATGAACAATGCCTGGTACAGCGCGCTGCTGCGGATCCTCTGATCACAAGCCGTGCGGGATCGCGGACGGCAGGATGGGGGTCGCGGGGGCTTGGCCGGGGGGCGATCCTTCACCACCTGCGGCGCCCATCCTGCTACGCCCCGCCGTCGCCTCGCAGCATGACCGGGCCGGTCAGCGCGATCAGCTTCACGTCTTCCCAGAGCGACTGCCGCTGCAAGTACTCGATATCCATCTCGACCATCTTCTCGAACGACACCCGGCTGCGTGCGTAGACCTGCCATGGGCCGGTCAGCCCAGGCATGCCTTCGAGGCGGCGCAGCGCGCGCAGGCTGTAATGTTCCACCTCATAGGGGACCGGCGGGCGCGGACCGACGAGCGACATCTCCCCCATGACGACGTTCCACAGTTGCGGCAGCTCGTCGAGGCTCGTCTTGCGGATGAAGCGACCGACGCGGGTGATGCGCGGATCGTTGACGAGCTTGAACTTGTTCGGACCGTCGTCGCCGACCGCGTCGCCATTCATGTAGCGCTTGATCGCTTCCCGGTGTACGCGGTCGTCGTTGTTCGCATACATCGAGCGAAACTTCAACATTGAGAACTCGAAACCATACATGCCGACGCGGCGCTGGCGATAGAGGACCGGCCCTGGCGAGTCGAACATGATGCACAGCGTCACGATCAACATGATCGGAGCGATCGCTACCAGGAGTAACAGTGCCAGCACCACGTCGAGTATCCGCTTGAAGACGACGTAGTGGCGCTTTGGCGATACCCATCGATACGAACTTGATTGCGCGACGGCTCTCGCGGCCGCTGGCTCACTGAGCATTACCATACGAGCGCCCCCACCATTATCTTCAACCGCATCCCCACAGCCTTCCCGGCACGCTCTATCTTCGGCCCTGGCGGTTGCCGCGGGGTGTTCATTGCCGTGAAGAAGTGGGGGATTCCGCGCGAAGATGTGTGGATGTGAAAATGCCGCCAGAGGCAGAATTCACGGGCACGACCGATCGGATAGAAGTTGCAACCGGACGTATACCGATTCAACACCATGCAATGCCAAGATAAGCGTATTGAACATCGATAAGGGGGAATGCGCGCCCCGCTACGTCGGCGAATTGTCGTTGCCGGCCGCGTGTGCAATCCATCGCGATTGAGAGCACTTTCCTCGACTCGTGCGCATATGGCGTGACAATTGGTGCCCCAATGCACTCAAGAATCGACT
Source organism: uncultured Chloroflexia bacterium (assembly GCA_963841205.1). Classification (GTDB taxonomy): domain Bacteria; phylum Chloroflexota; class Ktedonobacteria; order Ktedonobacterales; family JADMIN01; genus CAWAWP01. The sequence goes on from CAWJCH010000002.1 coordinate 408,618, forward strand.
GCATCTACGCGATTTGAAAAGGCGGCCGACACTCGCCGCAGTGCACAGCGAATTTCCTGTGACGTCGGCATCATGGTTCTTTGACTTCTTTGTCCCGCAATCCGCGTCGAACCTCGACACCATTGCGCGCCATGTTCTCGCCGTGGCGCTCAACATCCAGCCAGCTCGTAGGAGGTCAGTCTCGTATGTATCAGCGCCACCAGCCGGCAGCGTCGCCGCGCCGCCACCAGCCGGGCAGCACGGACATGCACACCTCGCGCGCCGGGCGCATCGCTGGGGTCTTCATGCTCGCGCTGGCCCTCGCCACGTCCGCGGGCATCTTCGCGGTGGCGCCCACGGCGCGCGCCGCGGCGGACACGGGAACCCTCAACGCCATCCAGCAAGAAAACACGCTGCCGGGTGACCCGACCTGGAATAACTTCTCGGCGAACCCCAATCTGCAGGCGCTCTCGGGCTACGGCTCGCAGATCAGCGTCAATCACGGGCAGTCGATCGATTTCTACGTCACCACGACATCGGCCAGCGTGCAGATCAGGATCTATCGCACCGGCTGGTATAGCGGCGTCGGTGCGCGTCTCGTCACCACGATGGGCACCTACGTCGGCGTCAATCAGCCGGCCTGCCCCATCGACCGCACGACCGGCATGGTGAGCTGCGCCAACTGGACTAAGACGGCGACGCTCAGCGTGCCGAGCACGTGGGTGACCGGCGTCTACCTCGCCAAGCTGATCGACTCCAACGGCGACATGAGCTACATCGTCTTCGTCGTCCGCGACGACGGCGGCCATGAAGCGCTGGCCTTCCAGACGAGCGTGACCACCTACCAGGCGTACAACATCTACGGTGGCCTCAGCCTCTACACCAACACCACTAATGGTTCGGTCTTCTCCGCGCCCCATGCCGTCAAGGTCTCGTTCGACCGCCCATTCGACGCCGGTAACGGCGCGGGCCAATACCTGTCCTACGAGTATCCGATGGTGCGCTGGGCCGAGGAGCAGGGCTACGACATCGCCTACCAGACCGACGTCGATACCAGCAGCGGGTCCACGCCGCTGACCAATCACGAGGCCTTCATATCCGTGGGCCATGACGAATACTGGTCGAAGGGCATGCGCGACAACGTCCAGTCGGCCATCAACCATGGCGTGAACGTCGCCTTCTTCAGCGCCAACACCTGCTACTGGCAGATCCGCTTTGAGCCGGATGCGGCGGGCACGCCCAATCGCATTGAGGTCGGCTACAAAGACTTCGCCACCGACACGACCTTCCCCGGACCCGACCCGCAATTCGGTGTCAACAACGCCATCGTCACCACCAACTGGCGCGACCCGACGGTGAATCAGCCGGAGAACGCGCTGATCGGCGTGATGTACGAGAACTCGGACCAGAATCCGACCTCGACCTACGTCGTGCAGAACGCCTCGAACTGGGTCTACGCCAACACTGGCTTCGTCAATGGCTCGCAGGTCCCAGGCATCGTCGGCTACGAGTACGACAAGACGGGTTGGGCCGGCGCCCCAGATCCCGCCGGCCTAACGATCCTCAGCAATTCGCCCGTGGTGGCCGTCTGCGATGAGCCGGATGAGTGCTTTAACAACGGCAACTCGTTCTCGAACTCGACCATCTATACCGCGGCGAGCGGCGCGATGGTCTTCGCCGCCGGCACCATCGAGTGGAGCTGGGGCCTCGACAACTTCCCTAACCGCAACTTCGCCGACGCCGGCATCCAGCAGACAACGGCCAACATCCTCTATCGCTTCACCAACGGCACGCCGCCGCCCCCGCCGCCCCCGCCGCCCGCCGGCACCTACCTCGCGGATGGCTTTGAGAGCGGCAACATGACGCAGTGGAGTGGGCCGTGGGGCACTGGCCAGGGCACCGCCGAGTCCACCGACGTCAACAGCGGCTCCTACGCCGCCAGCCTCACCAACACCGCCAGCGGCTCCTACACCTACCTCTATCAGGACCTCTACGGCGGCGGCCACGCGCAGACTTACACGCGCTTCTACTTCAAGCTCTCCGGCGTCACAGGCTCTCCGACGCTGGCCGTGGGCGAGGTGAACACCGGGAACAACATATACAAGAACGCCTGGTCGATCTTCTACGATGCGGGGCAGAAACGGCTCGACGTTTACTTCGGCAACGGCGCGGGCACCACGATCCCCGCTATCTATACGGCCGCGAACACGGTCAACCCCAACGGCTGGAACGCCGTTGAGCTGTACGTCAATCAGGCGACGTCTGGTGGCGCACAGGTCTGGCTGAATGGCGTCTCCGCCGGCTCGACGGGTACCGTAGACCTCTCCTACGCCCCCTCCTACAGCCGCATGCTGCTGTATAACGATCAGCCCGGCGCAGTCGAGTTTGACGACGTCAAAGTGAGCAACGCTTACAACGGCCTCGTGCCCGTCAGCCTCAGCCCGGCGAGCCTGGATTACGGCACCGTGCAGGTCGGCACCTCGGCGACGAAGACCGAGACGTTGACGAACACCGGCTCCACGCCGCTCACCGTCTCTGGCGTGACGCTCGGGGGCGCCAACCCCGGTGACTTCTCCAAGGGGACCGACACCTGCTCCGGCGCCACCGTTCAGGGCGGCGCGATGTGCACCGTCGCCGTCAAGTTCACGCCAACAGCGGGGTCACTTCGCGGCGCGACGTTGACTTTCAGCGCTGGTGGCATCCCCCAGACCATCAACCTCACGGGTACGGGCGGCGCGCCCGCGGTGTCGCTCTCGACCACCTCCGTCAACTTCAAGACGGTGACGCTGGGATCCTCCTCGCCGGCCACGCCGATCACGCTCTCGAATACCGGCACCTTGCCGCTGAGTATTACCTCGATCGCCATCACAGGCTCGAATCCCGGCGACTTCTCGCAGTCTAGCACCTGCCCTATGGGGGCAAGCACCCTGGCCGCGGGCGCGAGTTGCACGATCAACGTGACGTTCACGCCGACTGCCACCGGCTCGCGCGGCGCCACCCTCGTCATCACCGATAACGCACCCGGCGGCCCGCAGACGGCGGCGCTGGCCGGGGCGAGCCTCCCTGCCGGCACCTACCTACAGGACGGCTTTGAGAGCGGTAACGCCGCCCTCTGGACCGTCCCGACCGGCGGCGGCAGCGCCACGGTGCAGAGCTCGGTGGTCTACAACGGCTCCTACGCGCTCGGCCTCACCAACGCCAGCGGACAGGTCAGCGTCCTCTCCGAAAACCTCGCTAGCACCGGACAGACGAGCTCGTACACGCGCTTCTACTTCCAGATCAACTCCACCGTCGGCACCTCCACCCTCGCGCAGGGCAAAGACGCCAGCGGCAACCTGATGTGGGCCATCGTCTACGACAAGGGTCGTCAGGGACTCGAAGCCTACCTGTGGAACGGTGCGCGCGGTCGCCTCGATCTCTACACCGCGATGGGGATCGTCGCGCCGAACACGTGGTACGCGGTCGAGCTCTACGACAATGAGCAGACCGCCGGCTCCGGCATCCTCTACTTGAATGGCAACAACGTCGCCTCGAACAGCGGCGACCTCTCGACGACGCAGACCTACAGTCAACTGTCCCTCTTGAACGAGACGCCCGGCAGCATCTACTTCGATGAGGTCAAGGTCGCGAATAGCTACAACGGCCTCGTCGGCGGTCCGCCACCGGCGCCCGCGGCGGTGGCCAGCCCGAACCCGGCGACCTTCGCGAGCCAGCAAATCAACACGTCGAGCGTGCCGATGCTGATCACCATCACCAATTCCGGTAGCGCGAACCTGGTGATCTCCTCCGTGAGCATCAGCGGGACGAACGCTAGCGAATTCACCGTCAGCGGCGGAAACTGCGGCGGCGCAACGGTCACGCCCGGCACGAGTTGCACCGTCGCCGTGGTCTTCACGCCGACTGCCCTGGGCTCGCGCACCGCGACCCTCTCCTTCACCGACAACGCCGCGGGCAGCCCACAGCAAGCGACGTTGATCGGTACGGGGAGCGCGCCCCCGCCTCCACCTCCGCCTCCTGGGACATACATCAGCGACGGCTTTGAGGGCGGTTCCCTCAGCGCCTGGAATCCAGGTGGCACGGGGCAAGCCACGGCGCAGACGTCGGTGGTCAACAGCGGCACCTACGCCGCCGCGCTCACCAACACCAGCGGCCAGTACGAGATCTTGCAGCAGAATCTCGCGGGCGGCGCCCAGTCGCTCACGTATACCCGCTTCTACTTCCGCTACACGGCAGGCATGGGCACCAGCACGATCGCCACGGGCACCAATTCGAACGGGTCCAACGTGTTCGCCCTCGTGTTCGACGCCGGCAGGCAAGGCATCGACGGCTACTTCTGGAACGGCGCCGGCGCCAGGTTCGACCTCTACACGAACACCAACGTGCTGACGCCGGACACCTGGTACGCCATCGAGATCCAGTTCAACGAGGCGACGTCGGGCACGGCGACGATCTACATCAACGGCACAGCCGTCGCGACGGCAAGCGGAGACATGTCCACCGCCGCCGCGTATGGACGACTGTACCTCTGGAACGAGTCCGCCGGCACGATCTACTACGACGATGTGAAGGTCGCCAACACGTTCATCTGAAATCTTCTGAAATCGTCGGCGCTGATGCCCCGACTGTAGTCGCGGGAGGAGGCGCCGCCCCATTTCGCATGATATACTGGCTGCATACCGCAGGGCCTGCGGGAATTTACGCCTGAGGAGCGAAGCCGACAATCAAGGCTTCAATGCTCGTGTAAGACTCTCCTGGCTTGCCTCGAGAGCGGTGAGCAGCCCAGGAATCCCCCGGCTACAGCCGTGGGGAGCGGCCAACTAGCAGCACGCTGGCGCCGAAGCCCTTTTGGCGAGGGCGGCTACTCCTCCGGGATCTGGCCGCCCTCGCCGCTTTCCTCGCGCCGATTTGTCGCCGCTGGAGGATCACGGCACTGCAGCTTTGGCGTGCATGGCCAGAGATCGCTTGCTAACGATCTCACGATCTCGCCTGAGCACTTGGACGTCGGCGATGGGCGCCGAGCACGATGGGCGCCGAGCACGATCGGCCCCGGCCTTATGGGCTCTTGCTATTCACCGCGGCCGGGGGCCTCGCCCCGGCCCCTCGACCGGCCAGGTGGGGGGACGCGCGAGCGCCAGTGTCCGACGTACAGAAGGAACGACCACCGGGCCGGGGCGCGGCAATAGCTACGCAAGGCTTGGTATGGCACGTGGAAAAGTCGCCAGCCGCGCGCTCGGCGTTCCCCCCTCCGCCGGTGATCCCCCTCTCCTCGCGGGAGGGGGGATGAAGTCCGCCCATCCAAGGCACAAGGTCGATCATCGCGTCGCGCGAGACCAGACCGCGATCCTACGCGATCCGGTGGAGTCCCACCCGACTCTGCGTTCGATCAGGTGAACCGGAGGACCTATGAAGCAAAGCGCCCCGCGCACGGCAAGACCACTCGCCACGCGGCGCCCCATGGTCCCGGCTGCGCGCGCCGCGCACTTCAGCTCAACGTATCGGGCGAGGTGAGCGGAACCCCGACCCCACCGTCTCCCGCGCGGTCCGCGCTACGCGAGAAACCTGACTGGCACGAACGTAACACACCGTCTGCGACATGGGGAACCGGAGCCGCAGGAGCGGATCGGCGAGGCGCGTGCCATAGAGGCGATCGATGATGCCTTCATCGCCTGCGGCCAGACCGAGGTTGGGAAGATCGAGACACAGAGAGACGTCATCACCCGCGCGCAGCACGAGACCACCTCCGACACACGATGATGCCTTGATCGTCATATGAAAATCTCCGCGCACCAGCGGGACGAAACGGTGAATGAGCAGCCAGAAGCATGCCGAAACCAGGAGTGCTGCAGCGTCGCTTGCTGGCTTGGAAACCCGGCATCGATGCCGCTCGCTGCAACCGATCCCCCAGCGCGCCAAGTAGCCTGGCCGGGGATCTCGCGCAGGAGGCGACGTTGCTCATCGTGCTTCATAGGCGCCCCGATGACGAGATATCACACACATCATTCGAAGAGCGGGCGGAAGTCGAGGGTGTACGATGGATCACGCACCTTGCGCCGGCTCACGGGTCGCGCAGGCACTCCGCCGACGACGGTGAACGGCTCGACGTCGCGGGCGACGACGGCCCCCGCCATCACCACGGCCCCCTCGCCGATCGTCACGCCCGCCAGGATCGTCGCGCGCACCCCGATCCAGGCGCGATCGCCGATCACGATCGGCTTGTACTCGTCCGTGAACTCCGCGGAGTTCATGTCGTGCGTGCCGGTGATCAGCCATGCCCCCGCCGAGATACTGACGTGTTCGCCGATCAGCAAGCCACCGGTGGTGTAGAGATAGCAACCAGTGTTGATTACGGTGCCCGCCCCGATCCGCACGCCCTTGCCGCTCGTGCGGATGCCAGCCATCTGCACCTGCTGCCCCATCAAAACCGATGCCTTGTGTCCGACCTGCCACCCCAGCACACGACGATACCAGCCATGCCGGACCCAATATAGCGGGACATGGTCGATGATGTGGTTCGTTGCGTACTTCACGGACGCCGCCGCGAACCTCTTCACCTCCCCCCTGACGGAGCGTCGCGCGGTGACCGGGGCGCGATCTGGGTCCAGCGAGTCCACGGCGGCAGGTCGTGCTACCCGTCTTTCCACCTCTTCGACCGCACCTACTTGTTGAGGGGTACGGCCGTGCACCTCCCGTGCATTCGCGCTCCGCGGCTTGGTGGGCGACGCGAGAGGTGACGACGCCATCGCCAAGGAGATCGCCGGCTCGCGCTTCCGGCCACTCAACGCGTAGGCGACCTGCGCACGAACAGCGTCTACTGATTGCTTCAGGCGATACGACACGATTCGCGGGCGAGCGGCCGCAACACTGGCGAACGCAGGTGCACCGAGTTGGGCCGGTGCGTCGCTGAGGACACCCTCCACCTGCCCCGAGGATGCCACCACTTTGCGCGCCGCCTTCGATCGAACCGCGCCGATGAGCGCGTCGATATCGGCGCGAGGGATGGTCCGCAGCAGCGTCGCGGCGACGAGGTAGACTGCAGCCCCGACCGGCACGATCACGAGGATCGATGTCTGCAACATCAGCATGAGCACCATGCCCATCACTCCAGATGCGACGAGCGCCTTGGCCGCCACCGGAATGCTCCGCATCGGCGCCAGCGCCCGCGGGATCAGCAGCAGCGAGAGGCACAGCAAGAGCAGCTCGGTCAGCGACGTCGTGATCGCCGCGCCGACGTGCTGGTAGCGCGGAATGAGCAGCAGGTTGAGCCCGAGGTTGAACACCAGCGCGATCGCCGCCAGCACCGTGATCTTGCGCTCCTGTTTCGTGCTCATCAGGATCGTGGTGCAGGCGGTGTTGATGTAGAGAAAGACGATACCTGGCGCGAGCGCTCGCAGCGACGGCACCGCCGGATCGAACTCGTGATTATGGTAGAGAAAGCTGATGATCGCGGGCGCCGCGACGATGATCCCCGTGGCAATCGGCAGCGCACAGACGAGGAGGAAGTTGACCGTCTTCTCGATGGCAACCCGCAGCTGCTGCTCCGACGTTGCCGAATACTTCGCGAAGTTGGGGTACATGATCGCCATCACGACGATATTGGGCAGGAAGACGAGCGTATCGAAGAGCCGATAGCCCGCGCCATACCAGCCGACGGTCGCCGCGTTCGTCATCAGCGAGAGGAGCACCGTGTCAATGCGATAGTAGATCACCCCCAACACGCCGTACATGAGGAACGGTATCCCCGTGCGCAGCAGCGATCTGGCGACCGCCCAGTCCACCTTACTGGCGCGCCCCTCGATGCGGAAGAACCACACCGCCTGCCACACGGCATTGGCAATCGCGCTGCCGAACAAGACCCACGCCATCGCCTCGACGTTCGCCCCGCCGCGCAGGAGCAGGATACCCACGACGGCGGCGAGCCCCTTCTCGATCACCGTCCCCAGCGCGGGAAAGACGGTGCGCTGCATGGCGTTGTGTAGCGCACCGAACGTACTCGATATCGAGGTGCCGAACAGCACCAGGGTGCAGATCACGACGAGGGTGCGTTGCTCGTCGCTATAGCCCAGCACCCAGGCCAAGAAAAGGCTGAGCAGGCAGAGCGCACACCACATCGCGAGCTTGAGCGCAAGGGCGTTGGTCAGATAGCTGCGGGCCCTCTCGGGCGCCTGCGCCACGTCGCGCACGATCTGCTGGTTGAAGCCGAACTCCAACGGAAAGCCGATCAGCGAGGCGAACGTGATCGCGAAGAATAATTCGCCGAATTTCACGTCCCCGAGGAAACGACCATACGCCGCGGTGAGCAGCAGCGTCGACGTCCAGGTGACGACCTGGCCGGCGAGCGAGACCACCGTATTGCCGACGATGCGCCGTAGACCCTGCATAGTGTTAGTGTTCTTTCCTGCCGATTTTCCGGCCAATCCCTCGTGAGAGCGCCACCGCAAGGTCGCCGCCCGCCGGCACCGGATCGCGCCAATCCAACACCGAAAAGACCGTCTTCCCCGGCAGCGAGCGCAGATACTTCGCCGGCGTCGAGATGCCCGCGCGGATCTCCTGCAGCCCCGCCGGCACGTCGGTCAAGGCCCGCATCCAGCGGGCTCCATACGCCGGGCGCAGCTCGATGGGTGCATCACCCATCAGGTCGCGGTACTGCATATACGGGAAGTCCAGCCCGCACGCGCGACATAGTGAATGCCAGCCCCACGGGCGCACGTTGATGTCGAGCAGCTTGTATTGCCCGTCACGCCGATCCAACTTGAACTCCACCTCGAGCATCCCGGTCACGCCCATGTGGGCGATCAACCGGCTCGCGAGCTCCGTCAGCCCGGCGATCTCGACGGCCTCCACGAAGCTGCTCCCCAGGCCGTAATCGATGGGGTATTGCCGCGTGCGGCGCGCCGTCATGCTCGACACGATCCGCCCATCCTTGCAATAGGCGGCGACGGAGACCTGCGACATCCCACCGCCGGGGATCACCTCTTGCACCATGATCTCGTCGGTGGGCATCACGGCCACCGCCACGCGATACTGCTGGATCAGCTGGTCGAGGCTTGCCGCGGGCAGTGCCTTCAGGCGTATCGCGTATTGCAGGCGGGTCGAGATGGATGGCTTGATGATCACGGGATAGGTGAGGTCGAGGGCGCCGAGATCCGCCTCGCTCGCGGGATAGGACGTGCGCGGGCAGGGGACGCCCGTCTCGCGCGCCATTTGGTAGGTGAGTTGCTTATCCCCCGCCCACCGGATCACGTCCCACCCTTGCGTCGCCAGACGGTAGACGCGCCCCAACGCCTCGGTATTGCGCGCGACCAGCTCGACGACCTCGTCCTGCAGCGGCAGCAGCACCCAACCCTCGACGTGCTGCTCCGCGGCGAGTTGGACGAGATAGTCCACGAACTCGGGACGATCCATCGCGCCCGCCCACCTGAAATGCTTGCGCGTGTAGCGCGAAAACCAGGCCGAGCGCGGAATATTATCGATGACAATGCTCGGAATGCCGTGGCGACCGAGGCTGCGCACCACACCCAGCGCTTTGAAGTCGCTCCCCAGCACCACCGCACCGGCGCGAGGTCCGTCCCACATCAATCGTCCCTCCTCCACCTCACCGTGCGCCGGACCACCGCACACCACCCGCCGTACGCCCATCCGCGCGGGATCGCACGCCGCCCCGAATTTCGCGGAAGCCACCCCCGCCACCGCGAGGCTACGCACACCGAGCCCGCCGCGCCATCTCTGCTCTGCGATAAGCGGACTTCATTCCGCGCCCGCCGCACGCCGGCACGTCAGTCCCGCGATCCCCTCCACGCCGTCCCCTCGCCCCCGCGCGGAGAGGCGAGGGGGTGAGAAACCCCGCACCCCCGCCGACACGCATTCAGCGCAGCGGGGCACGTTGCGCGGTATGGCCACCTCAGGCGACGCGAGCCGCATGCGACGCAATCGCCGGAGCGCTCACTTTCGCGCCCGCCACGAAGCGGCAGATCGGGCCGAAATTGAAGTTCGCTAGCGCGCCCACGAAGTGCAAGCCCGGCACGGACGACTCGAACGAGCGCGAGAGCACGGGCAACCCGTCGTTCGCCTGAATCTGGGCCTGGAGGGCGTCATCCACGAAATCGATCTGCGTGACGTCCGGCCTGTAGCCCGTCCCGCAGAACACGTGGTCCACGAGACGATCCGTGCCGTCGCTGAGCTCCAGCCGCAGCCGATCGCCGCTCGGGGTGGCGCGGTTCACCTCCACGTTCTCGGTGATCGAGATCACGCCGTCAACCCGCGTCCGCAGCCACGTTGCGCCGGCGGGGCGGATCGCGCGCTGGTCAACCGTAAACCGCGTTTCGTTGGGCAGGAGGCGGAAAACCTGCGGATACGAGATCAACCAGTTAAGTCCCGGCGGGCCTACGTCGCTGGAAGGATAAAAGATATGCTTGGCCGGACCGGTGTAGCGATACAGTTTGCGATCGATCCAGATCACGTCCGCCCGCGCCAAGACCTCGACCTCCGCGCCGACCTCGTGCAGCATCGCCGCCCATTCCAGCGCGCTCTGCCCGTGCCCGACGACGGCCACCGTCTTCCCCTTGAACCGCGACAGATCCGCGAAGCGCGACGTATGCGAGACGAACTCGTCGGGCACGCCCTCGAAGACTTGCGGCAGGTACGAAAACGGGCCGATGCCAACCGCCAGGACCACCCGCGAAGCCATCACCGTCCGGCCGTCGGCCATCTCCAGGCGGAAACGGCCGCCGTCGCGGACGAGATGCTTCACGAACGTCGGATCGATGTCCGGCACCAGCTGCTCTTGGTACCACTTCCCGTACGCGAGGAAATACGGCAGCGGGATCGGGTCCTGCTTCGTCGTCCCCGTCGCCTCGGCGAAGTCCGAGAGCGTATGTCCGCCGAACCCGTCGCGCAGCGTCGCCGCGCTCCACACGGACTTGAGGAACATCGCGTTCGGCATGCCCTGCCAAAACTCCATCGCCTTGCCAAAGACGACCGTCGGCACGTTGCGCGCCTTCAGGTGAGCCGCCACGGTCAGGCCATACGGCCCCGCGCCGATCACCGCCACTGGATCACGATCCACCGTCAAACCTCCGCCACCACTATCTGTCGGGATGTTTCGGCACGATACCAAACGAGGACCCGCGCTTCATGAGCACGCCGGATGCCCTCACAACTTCGATCGGTGCAAACGCCACCGAGATCAGCGTATGCGTTGAACGTGTGTTTTTGATGTCGAATCGGGTGAAGGATCAGTTATTACGGGCCATATCGATTCGAATCGCGTCAAGGGGCGCTCCGTCAGGCTATCAAGACGAGGCAGCCCGCGGTAACGTCTCACCCGCCGCCTCCGCGGGTACTCTCCTCCCCACGCCGCCAGCAGCGACGACGTGTTTCCTCTCCGCGCAACGATGTGCCACCGCCGCGCGTCCTAACACAATGCGGCATAATGCGCTGCGGGATCAGGCCCACCAGGACCCGCGACGTTGTCGGCCTGGCATCACCTCTCTATGGCGTACTCAACTCGACACAGGTAAGCGGCATGGTGGGGTGGCGTGCGGTGGAAGCGGACGGTCGCGGGAGCCATGCACGACACGTCAACGAGAGTCGCATTTTCGACACTGCATCACCACCGCCTCGCACACGCATTTGCGACTTCCGACGTTGTAGCCTACATCACGTGTTAAGGACCGCTCAGGAGGCAATACACCGTGCATCGGGTCTTTGAAGTGGTGTTCCGCCACCCATCCAGGTTACTGTCGCTCATCGTCGTGCTGCCCCTGTTGAGCGTCGCCGTCGTCTTCTTCCTCCCACGCTCGTACCACGCCACGGGGACGCTGCTGGCCGTGGCACGCTACCAGATCATCGGCGCCACGGGGGCCGAGGCCAACCTGCAAGACACCCCCGCCGGCACCCAGGCGACCGCGCTGAACGAGTTGCTGCAGACTCAAGAGTTCGACCTCGCCGTCGCGAAAGAGACCTCGCTCGCCTCGACCCTCCCGGCCTCTACGCGGTCCGATCCGCAGGCGACCGACCAGGCCTTCTTCGACGACATCTCCAAGAACGCGGTCGCCACGGCGCTCGGCTACAACACCTTCTCGGTGGTCTACACCAACAAGAGCGCCCAGCTCTCGAAGGACATCGTCGACGCCGTCATCGACCAGTTCGGCACGCAAGGCGTCCAGTTCTCAGTCCTCGCCGCGCAAAACCTGATCGTCTCGGATAACGCGACGCTGAAGACCTACACCACCCAGTTGCAGGCCGCGCGAACCACCGAAGATCAGTACGTCAGCGCCCACCCGAACCTGGCGAGCAACCCAACCCTCCTGCAGAACGATTCGACGTATCAGCAATACGACGCCACGCGGCAACAATGGCAGACCTCGTTCAACGCCCTCAATGGCCAGATCCAGAGCCTCCAACAGGAGATCGACCAACTCACCTCCGGCGGCGCGAAGGCGCTCTATCAAGTGCTCGACCCGCCCCAGGTGCCCGACAAAGCGGATTCGCGCACGAAAGAGTTCCTCCTGGGCGGCGTGCTCGGCCTGGTGCTCGCGCTCCTCATCGGCACACTTTCCATCGTCTTTAGCCTCCGTCGCGATCACGCGATCTACATCCCCGCCGACCTGGCGAAAGTGACCGATCTGCCGGTCATCATGCAGGTGCCGCAACTCGCGCGCCGCGAGGCACGCGTTTCTTTGCTCTCTGGCGCTAGAGATGCCGCGGGCATCGCCAATCGCCCGCGCGAGCACCGCTCCGCCCGCGCCTAGTATCGACAGCAAGACTGTGAGCGTATGTCATGCCCAATCGCGAGGAATCGAATGCGATAATCGACGACACGTTGTTCGAGGCCTCCTATCCGACCAGGGTCGACCTCAACCGCGCTAGCTCGGCCCCACCAAGGACGGAGACGCGCACGCTCGTGCCGCGTGGCCCGGCCATCGCCGACCTGTCGGCGTTTCCACCCCCCGACGCAAGCACGCTGCTGATGGATCGCTGCAGGCAGTTCTGCCTCTCCACCTTCTTGAATGAGCAGGCGCCGGTGCACACTATGGGCATCACCAGCTCCATCACGGGCGAGGGCAAGACCTTCTTCGCGCGCATGATGGCCAGCGTCCTCGCCGCCGATACGGACGAAGCGGTGACGCTTGTCGAATGCAACTGGGATCACCCATCCCTCCACGACCACTACGGCCTCGATCCCGCTCCCGGGCTCGCCGAATGGCTGCGCGGCGAAGCCGACGCCCAAGAAATCGGCCACCGCGTCGAGAACAACCTCACGGTGATCCCCTGCGGCGACGGCAAACGTGATGCGGTCAGGCTCCTGCGCAGGCTGCAAGGCGACCGGCTCCGCGTGCTGACTTCATCCTCCAAATACCTCATCTTCGATCTGCCGTCCATCGCCAGTTGCGCCTACGGGCGCTTGGCCGCCAGCCTCGCAGACGGCCTCGTGATCGTCGTGCGCGCCGGCGTCACCCCCGATGCCGTCGTCGCCGACACCTGCCGTCAGTTGCAGGAGTACGCCGTCCACGGCGTCATGCTCAACCAGGTCAAAACACGCATCCCCAAGTGGCTCCGCAAGATCATCTAGCGAGGGATCCATGACGGCCGTCGCCATTCCGCTGGTCCTCATCGTCCTTATCGGGGTCACCGCACGGAAGGTTGACAACCGGACGAGGGCCCTCCTGCTCGTCGCGGTGCTCGTCGCGATCCTCCTTGCCTATCGTTACTAGGATCTGCATGGAACGCCCCTCCAGTCTGACAGTCGAAGACCTAGCCCCCGTCGACGAGCAGGTAGCCCTGCGACGCCGCAGCGAACGCCGCATGACCGTGGCGGCCCTCGTCGCGGGGATCGTCTTCACCATCGGGCTGAGCGTGGCCTCCGAGCCCGCCGGCTTCGGCATGCTGATCGCCATCGTCCTCGTCGCCACCGTCACCGTCCTCATCGTCTTCTACCCCATCGTGGGCATGTACATCGTCCTCGTCGCCGCCGTGTTGGTCGAGCAAGAGCCGATCGCCTACCCCATCTTCACGGACCGCCTCAACGTCTTCTACTGGCCCCCCAAGCTCTCCGGGTTGATCGAGCGGCCCATCGGCTTCCTCATGCTCTTCACCCTCCTCGTCATCATGTGCCGCCACCTCGCTACCAGACAGCCGATCTTGCGTGGCGGCCCCTTCATCTTCCCCTTCCTCGCTTTCCTGTTCACCGTCGCCATCGGCGTCGCGCACGGCCTGGCCACCGGCGGCGACTCCAAGATCATCGTCCTCGAGGTCCGGCCGTTCGAGTACATGTTCCTGTCGTACCTGATTGCCGTCAATCTGATCGCCAGCAAACGGCAGCTCCGCATCTTCCTCTGGATTGTGATCCTCGCCGCCGCCATCAAAGGGCTGCAAGGCTGCTACATCTTCTTCATCGATCTCAAGGGCCACACCGGCGATGCCAACGAGATCATGGCCCACGAAGATTCGTTCTTCTTCGTTTCCCTCTTCCTGCTCATCCTCCTGTTCTTCCTTCACACGCGCTATCGCGTCCAGTTGACCGTGGCGCTGCTCGCCGTCCCGCCCGTCGCCATCGCGCTGATCGCCAACAACCGGCGAGCGGACTACATCGCCTTCATCGTCGCCGCCGGCATCGCCTGGGTGCTGCTGATCGTGATTCGCCCGCAGTCGCGCGGCAAGCTGATCACCGGCCTCGCGATCTGCAGCGCCATCGGCCTCGCCTACGTCCTCATCTTCTCGCACGTCAGCGGCACCGCCGGCGCACCCGCGCGCGCCATCGTCAACGCGATCGCCCCCTCCAGCACCGATCTGCGCGACATCAATTCCAACCTCTATCGCACAATCGAAGACTACGACCTCAAAGCGACCGAGAAAGCCAACCCGATCCTGGGTTTGGGCTTCGGCAAGCCATTCACTCAGGCCTTGCCTCTCCCTAACATCGTCCAGTTGGACCCGTATTACCTCTACGTCCCGCACAACACCATCCTCTGGATCTGGATGCGACTTGGCCCGCTGGGCTACCTGGCGCTCTGGTATCTCATCGGCATGATCCTCATCCGCGCATGCGCCGCCGCCCGCACGATGCGCGATCCCTTCCTCCAGCTCATCGCGATCTACGTCGTCGGCGCCACCATCATGGAGGTGATGCTGGCCTACGTCGATTACCAACTCTTCTTCTACCGCAATGTGATCTACCTCGGCCTGCTCATGGGCATCATCGGCGTCTTGCCCGCCATCGACGCCCGCCAACGGTCCGCCGTCAGGCCGCGTTCTCGCGTCGTCACCAGCAGGGTGATCATCCCCGCCGAGACCCGCGCGGTTCGCGAGGCCCGGGAGCGCGCGCCCAGGGAAGCTGAGACCGCACTCGCATGAACATCCTCGTCGTGGCGCATAACCTACCCCTGCCCACCTGGGGCGCGGGCATCAGGAACTATCATGTGATGGCCGCCCTCGCCCGCCGCCACCGCGTCACCCTCCTGGCGCTGGTCGACGACGTGGAGGCCGCGCGCGCAGACCTCGCCCGCGTCCAGCAGATCGTGCCGGAGGTACACCTGGCCGAGCTGCATGGCGCACGGTCCAAGCGCGGCGCGCAGTTGCGGGCAGTGCTCACCGGCCGCTCGTACCAATTGACCACCTACAGCCCCGCCGAGCTCCGGCCCACGTTCGAGGAGCTCGTCGCCGCCACCGAGTGCGATCTCGTCTTCTACGAGAGCGTCCTGGTCGCCGGCCTGCGCCCCGCGCGCGACGGCGGCAAGCCCGTCACGCTCGTCATCGACCAACACAACGTCGAGCATGAGATCCTGCGCCGCACCTTCGAGAACGAGACGTCGCCGGCGCGGAAGTGGTACAACTGGGCCGAGTACCGCGCGCTCCGGCAGCGCGAGATCGACCTCTGCCGCGAGGCCGACGGCGTGGTCTGCACGAGCGATCGCGATCTCGCCGCGCTGAGGCGGCTCATCGCGCTGCGCGCCTCCGCCGTGGTGCCGAACGGCGTCGACATCGAGACCTTCCTCCCCGCCGACCCCGCCGCGCGCGTCCCTGGCAGGGTCATTTTCACCGGCACCATGGGTTACTATCCCAACGTCCAAGCCGTCCTCTTCTTCGCGGAGAAGTGTTGGCCCGCGATCCGGGCGCGCCTGCCCGACGCCACCTGGGAGATCGTGGGGAGCCACCCGCCCGCGGAGGTGCTCGCGCTCGCCGCGCTCCCCGGCGTCACCGTCACGGGCGCCGTCGCCGACGTGCGGCCCCACCTCGCTGCCGCCTCCGTCGCCATCGCGCCGCTGCTCATCGGCGGCGGCACGCGCCTGAAGATCCTCGAAGCCTTCGCCACCGGCACGCCGATGGTGTCCACCCGCATCGGCTGCGAGGGCCTGGCGGTCGTCCCCGGCGAAAGCCTCCTCGTCGAAGACGATCCCCCCGCCTTCGCCGAGGCGGTGGTGCGCGTATTGACCGACGCATCGCTCCGGGCGCGCCTCTCCCTGGCGGGCCGCTCCGTCGCCGAGTCCACCTACGGCTGGGCGCGCTGCGGCGATCAACTTGTAGCGTTCATCGATTCGCTCTCCGTCGCCTAGTAAGGAGTGTGTCATCATGGCGCCAGTGCAGGTGCTTCGCTGGCTGCTCCTGGCCATACAGGTGCTGCTCGCGCTGCCGATCACCTATCTCTGCGTCGTTGCCGTCGCGGCCATGTTCGCCCACCACCGCCTCGCCGCCCGGCGCACCGTCGCTTCGCGCTCGGGCGCGTCCCCCGCGTCGCGGCCCACCTTCGCCATCCTCGTCCCCGCCCACGACGAAGAGATCGTGCTCGGTGCCCTCCTGCAGAGCCTCGCCGAGCTCGCCTACCCGCGTGACCGCTTCGCGGTGCACGTCGTCGCCGACAACTGCACCGATCGCACGGCACGGATCGCGCGGGCGACCGGCTGGGTGAACGTACACGAGCGCAGCGACGCCTCGAAGCGCGGCAAAGGCTACGCGCTCGACTGGCTCCTGCGCCAGCTCGACGCCGAGCACGCCACCTACGACGCCTACGTCGTGCTCGATGCCGACTCGGTCGTCGAGCCGACCTTCCTCGACGCCTTCGCCGAGCAGCTCGCCGGCGGCGCCCTCGCCCTGCAAGCGCACAACACCGTCCTCAACGCCAGCGAGTCGCCCAGCACGGTCATCCGCTGGATCGCCCTCACGCTGATGAACTACGTCAGGCCGCTGGGGCGCAACGCGCTCCACGCCTCGTCGACCCTCACCGGCAACGGCATGTGCCTCACCCGCGAGCTGCTCGCGCGCCATCCCTGGCGGGCCTATGGCCTTGCCGAAGACTACCAATACTACCTCTCGGTCATCGCCGACGGCGTGCGCGTGCGCTTCGTGCCCCAGGCGGTCGTCCGCTCGCATATGCCGCCGACCTTCGATGAGATGCGCACGCAAGACGTCCGCTGGGAGACCGCCGACCCTACCGCCGGCAGCTGGCATAGCGCCCGCCACCTTATCGCCGCCGGCGTGAAGCATCGCGATCTCGCCCGCATCGAGGCCGTCGCCGAATTGCTCGCGCCGCCGCTCTCGCTGATGGTCGCCGCTTGCGCGCTCTCGCTACTGCTCTCCGCCGCGCTGCTCTCGCCGCTCAACCTGCTGGCGGCGGCGCTATTGTGGTTCGAGGTCGCCATCTACGTCGGTTCGGCGCTTTACGTCCTGCGGCCGTCGGGCAGCGTCTATCGCGCGCTCCTGTTCGCGCCCGCCTTCATGGTCTGGAAGCTCTGGGTCTATCTCTTCTTGCGCAAGCGCAAGGCACACACGAACGCATGGGTCCGCACCAGTCGGTCCGCCGTGCGTCGCTGAGCGTACTATTCGGGGGAGTCGTCGAGGAAGTGCTGCCGGTTTCCGGTGGCACTCGCGCCGCGCGCGCGCCGGGACTCGCCCCCACCTTCATGCCGGGGAGCGGCAGAATAGTCCAACAACCAAGCGCAACGCGGCGTGCGGAGTGGTGGAGGAATGACATGAAATCTCGCGGCAATCTCGCGGCGGTCAGCTTCGATTACTATCCCTTCGACGTGCGCGTCCGGCGTCTCGCCGAAGCCGCCGCCGACGCCGGGTTCGGCATGGACGTCATCTGCTTGCGCGATCACGGCGAGAGCCCGCACGAGATGTACAACGGCGTCTACATCCACCGCGTCCCCCTCAGTCGCGGCTTCGGCAAGTCCCTGCCGCTCACGGTACTCAGCTGGCTCTGGTTCATGGTGCTGGCCGGCGCGGCACTCACGCGGCTATACATCTCGCGCCGCTACCGCGTGATACACGTCCACAACATGCCCGACTTCCTCGTCTTCTCCGCCATCATCCCCCGTTTGCTGGGAGCGAAGGTCATCCTCGACGTGCAAGACGTCAGCCCCGAACTCATGGCCGCCAAGGCGCGCGGAGGCAAGCGGGTGCTGCTCAAGCGGCTGGCCTCGGCGCAGGAGCGGGTCTCCGCCGCGTTCGCCAACCTCGTCATCACCGTCGGCTGGCCCTTCGAAGAGCGGCTGCTCGAGCGCGGCGTGCCACAGCGCAAGCTCATCAGCGTCCTCAACAGCGCCGATCCCAAGCTCTTCCCGCCGTCGCGGCGCGGCCCCGTCGCCCACGATCCCGTGGAACTCTTCATCGTCATGTACTGGGGCACCGTCGCCGAGCGCAACGGCCTCGACGTTGCCGTCCGCGCCCTCGCCCTGGCCCGCCAGCGTGTCCCCGCCCTACGGCTCGATATCATGGGCCGCGGCGAGCACATCCCCGCCCTCAAGCAGCTCGCCGCCGATCTCGGCGTGAGCGAGCACCTCCGTCTCAGCGACGCCGGCCCCGCCGAGCACATCGTAGACTTCGTGCTCCACGGCGACGTCGGCATCATCCCCTATCAGTTCGACGGCTTCGCCGAGCTCGTGCTGCCCACCAAGGCGTATGAGCTTGCCTGGGTGCGCCGCCCCATCATCGCGTCGAACACCCCCGCCATCCGCTCGATGTTCTCCGCCGAATCTGTCGTGCTCTGCGACCCCGCCCACCCCGAGAGCTTCGCCGACGCCCTCGTGGATCTTTACGAGCGTCCCGAGAAGCGCGAGCGCATGGTGGCGAGCGCCGCCGAGGACTACGCTCCCTACCGCTGGGAGATGATGAGTGCGCGCTACGTCGAGGTGCTCGACTCCCTCTGCGCCGGCAAGCTCGTCCCCCGCTTCGCCGATTCCTTCATCCGTTGACCGCTCCAACCGCGACGTCTCAGATGCCCGTCGTCGCTACGATCTTCCGCAGGGTGACGCGGGTCCCGTTGATGTCGCGGGAAATCATATTGATTTCCCTTGTCCTATTGGCGCTTGCCCTCCAAGTACCGGGATTACCCCCGGCCTTCAGGCCGGGGAGCGCAACACCCCAGCGCGACGCAGTATGAACTGTGCCCCCCGATCCCGCCTCTCCCGCGGGAGCGGGGACTAGGTGGTGAGGTCCCCCTCAACGCACCTCGACGATGCGCAGGAAGAAGTCCTGCACCGTGATCGAGTCGATGTCCCCCGTGATCGAGAGCGCCGCCTTCGCCCCCTCCGGCCACAGACCGAAGTGGACCAGCGGTCCCGGCGCCGCCTCCGCTGTGCGCAACACCTCGCCCTGCCGCGCGATCCGCTCCGCCCGCGTCTCGCCAAAGCCCTCCGGCACATCCAGCGCCAGTGCATACCCATCCGCGTCCGCGCCGGCGGCGCGCTCGACCACGTAGCCCTGCTCGCGCAGCAGGTCTTCCACCTCCGCCGGCGTCTCCGGCGAGAGCGCGATGCAGGGCTTCCGCTCGGCACGCACGACGAACTGCCGCGCCGCCACGGTCGCCTCCGCGCCTTCCCACGGCGTCGCCGCGCCGTCCGCAAGCGCCCCACCGCGCACGAGCACCGCAGCGCGTGGCGAACAGTCGGCGCAGACGCTCCACTTGCCGTCGCCGGCGGGCTCGACGGCCATCGTCCACGCGTGGCGCTCGTCCCACCACGCCGCCACGTCGCGCAGACGCGTGATCCACACCGGCAGCGGCTGGCTGCTCGCCGCCTGCAACAGCGTCGTCAGCGCGCCCTGGCAGAGCACGCCGCGCTCGGGGTGCAGGTTCAGCGTGTAGATGCCGCCGAGCGCGTAGACCCGGCGCAGCACCTCGCTCCACAGCCGTCCCACCTCCGACGGATCGGTGATGCGCAGCCGGTCGAACAGCATCTCGTCGTCCGGGATGCTCGTCGGAATGCGCACGAGGCCGTCCTCGACGTGTGGCCGCACCGTATATGCCGAGCACGGGATCGCCTGGAAGAGATCGAACGACTTCTCGTAGCCCGCGCGAATCGTCGGGGCCAACTGTTCGAGGTCGATCACGTCGTGGAGCACCGCCTCGTTGCTCTCGTAGGCCAGCCCCAGCGTGCGGAAGACGTCGAGCGACTCCTCCGTCCACCCAAGATACGGATTGCGAAACCCACCAAACGGCACATTCGTCTTGTTGAAGATGGAGATTGCCCGCTCGGTCTGCTCCAGCTGCGCCGCCTTCGTCAACGTCCGGTAATCGTTGTGGACCATCCCGTGAATGCCGATCTCGGTCCCCCCCGCGTCCAGCTCGCGCAGCAGCGCCGGATGGCGACCCAGCACCACCGCCGGGATGAAGAAGGTCGGTGCTGCGTCGTGGCGTTGCAGCGGCTCGACGATCGCATAGAGCGATCGCCGGATCCGGGCGTCCGTCACCCCGAATCGCGCGAAGACCGTCCAGAGGCGGCGAGCGAAATTGCGCGGCCCCTTGGTGCGCAGAGAAAAGGAGACGAGATCCATCGTGCTACCCACCTGAAATCGTGATTCGCGACGAGGCACAGTGTCGCGCCAGCCGCAACTTCCATGATAAGTGAGCAAGGTGTGGGTTTGGTAGTGGGAGCAGTGGAGTTGATGTAGACGGCATGTACGCTTTTCACCGGATCGATCCCTCACTTTCCCCCACGGCTCCTTCCCCGCATGGCGCGCGGTAAATCCCCTCGCCTGACGTCCTTTCCGCTTCGCCGCCCGCCCCACGTTCGCTAGCGCAGCCAGCTCATCCGCGCAGCCCCGACCATTATCGGCGGCGCGAGAACCTCGACTGTACCTATTTCTCCACTCCGCAATCACGGGCCCTCAACTTCACCATGCTACCGTTGCAATGTGTGACAAACCCACTACGGACAAGGTTGCCCTATGACAATCCAGATACCTCCCGACGCCTCACCCCACGCGAGAGAACGTTCGACGCCCGACGCCGGTGACTTCTTCTCGCGCGAACAATGGCGCCACCTGATCAGCGAAGTCTATGGTTTCAGGAGCACCATGCTCACCAGCAGAGACGATGCGGGCAACCCCGTCGCCACGCTACCGCTTGCGCTGGTGCGCAGTCCGCTCGGCGGGCGTCACCTCACCGCTTTCCCCTTCTCCGACTACTGCCCCCTGCCTGCGGACGACGCTGCGGCCACCGATCTCATCGAACAGGCGCTCGCGCTCAACGCCTGCATGCGCTCCCGCTACCTGGAGCTTCGCACCGGAGAAAACGCGCTCCTCGCCCAGCGCCGCGACTTCGTGGCGAGCGACCTCTACGCCCAGTGGACCGTCTCGCTGGCCGATGGCCCGGACGCCGCCTGGAAGAAGGTCAAGAAGTCCGTGCAGCGGCAGGTCGAAAAGGCCTCGCGCGCCGGCGTCAGCGTCACCTTCGCCGACTCGTGTGACGCCATGCGGCGCTACCATCAGCTCCACCTGCTCACTCGCACGCGCAAGCACGGCATGCCGGCCCAGCCGCTGCGCTACTTCAACGCTCTGTGGAGCGCCTTCGCCGGCGACGGCACGCTGCAGGTGCTCTTTGCCGAGCACGAAGGCGCCGTCATCGCCGGCATGGTCGTCCTCGCCCACGGTGGCGTCGCGCGCTACGCCTACGGTGCCTCCGACGAGCGCTACCTCCACCTCGCGCCGAACAACCTCCTGATGTGGACCGCGATCCGCTGGGCCAGCGAGCACGGCTACAAGACCTTCGACTTCGGTCGCACCGCGCGCGACAACCAGGGCCTCATGCAGTTCAAACGCGGATGGGGCGCCACTGAGCAGCCGCTCACCTACTATTATGCGCCCAACCGAGCGGGGTTGGCCGCCATGCCCGAGCACAGCTGGAAGTATCGTCTGGCGACCTCCTGCTGGAAGCGGCTTCCGCTCGCCGTCGCCGGCCCGCTGGGTGGCGCTCTCTACCGCTATCTCGGCTGACCGTCTCTGCCGACAATCGTCCGAACACCGCGAACAACCCGAGAAATTCCCCAGAAATTCTATGTGAGGATGTGTGGAGGATACGAATGGCAATCGAGCCTCTGTCGCCGCGGGCGACGCGTGAAGTGAACATCGCAGACCACGTAGCCGCGGAAAGTGCGCCCGTGCGACCGAAACTCGTGCGTTTCGGCGTCATCGGGTACGGCTACTGGGGGCCGCAGCTCGTCCGTAACCTGGACCGCCTCGTCATCGGCCACGTCGCCATCATCGCCGACCTCTCACCCGACCGCCGCCAGGTCGCCCACTTCGAGCATCCCAACGCCATCATCGCCGACAATGGCGACGCCGTGCTCGACAGCGACGTCGACGCCGTCATCGTCGCCACGCCCATCCGTACGCACTATCGCCTGGCGAAAGCGGCGCTCGAGCGCGGCAAGCATGTCTTCGTCGAGAAGCCACTGACCGCCAACTCGCGCGAAGCCGAAGAACTGATCCAGATCGCCGCCGAAAACGACCGCCGGCTGATGGTCGGCCACACCTTCATGTACAACCCGGCGGTGGAGATGATGCGCCAGCTCGTCCAGAGCGGCGAGCTCGGCACGATCTACTACATCAACGCCGACCGCGTCAACCTCGGCCTCTTCCAGCCCGACATCAACGTGCTCTGGGACCTCGCCCCGCACGATCTCTCGATCCTCGATTACGTCCTCGGTTCCACCCCGCTGCGCATCTCCGCGCAGGGCAGTGCCTACGTCCAGCCCAACATCCAAGATGTTGCGTACATGACGCTCTACTACCCCGACAACGTCATCGCCAACGTGCGCGCGAGCTGGCTCAGCCCCCTCAAGATGCGCCGCTTCGTCGTCGTCGGCGACAAGAAGATGGTGGTGTATGACGACGTCGAGGCCACCGAAAAGATCCGCATCTTCAACCGCGGCATCGACAAGCCCGACCATACCTCCACCTTCGGCGAGTTCCAGCTCTCCTATCGCTACGGCGAGGTCGTCAGCCCGCACATCCACTGGGCCGAGCCGCTCGCCATCGAGGCGCGGCACTTCGCCGAATCCATCCTCGAAAATCAGCGGCCGCGCAGCGACGGCGAGAACGGCCTCCGGATCGTGCGCATCCTCGAAGCCGCCGATGCCTCGCTCGCGGCGGGCGGCGTGGTCATCGACATCCCGTAGCGGCCCGCCAGGGGACCGCACACCGCAGCCCTCCCGCGACTCATCGCGCGACACACCCCAGGCGGACGGCGCAATGCCTCCGCCCGTCATCGCGCCAATCGCTGCGCCCCCCCGACCTTTTGGCTAATCTCGCCCCAACGCCCTCGCCGTCTGCCCGCCGAGCGCCGCGAGCCTCGACGCAGCCTCACCCCACGGCCCCGTATCCCCAGCCGCGCGGAAAAACAAGCATCCACGGCGGATCCGCGTATGCTCGGCATTCCCCGCCCACCGTGCCGCATCTGGCCGGTTTGACGCGGCTCCGCGCGCATGCCAGGCTCCGCCCTGCGGTGCGTCCCGCGGGGGCCGTCCGAGCAGGGAAGGAGCAGGCAGGCCATGCGCGAGAATCGTGAGGCGCGCACGACGAAGCGCGAACAGCCCACCACGCCGGCATGGCCCGCAACCGCGCGGCAGCCCCATGCTGCCCACCGCTTGCGCCCGTGGAAGCTGGGGATTCCCGCCATCCTCATCGGCGGCGTGCTCGGTGGCGTGCTGCTGCTCCAGGCGGTTCCCGGCGCGGGCGCGAGCCGATTCGCGGGCAGCTCCTCGCACCGACACGGCAAGGCGACGGCAACCCCGCGCGCTACGATCTCCCCGACCAACGCGCCCACCGCCACGGCGACCACGACGCCGACCGACACCCCTGCACCCTCGCCGACGACGCCGCCCGCCGGCGGCAATCCGCCCGTCGCGCCGAAGGGCGGCGCGACCGCGCCGGGCGCCACATTGCCGACCGAAGCGGCCTGCGCCGCCGCGATCCCCAGCTCCACGTGGGAGCCGCGCCCAGACAACGCCACCGCGAACCACTCCGTGCCGACGGCCAGCCAGATCGCCGCCCTCGCTCCCTGGGACGATTCGATCGGCCTCGATCCGCGCGCCGACGCGCTGCGCAAGCAGATCACCGGGCACTACACCGGCACCACCGACCAGATCCTCCAGTGGACCGCCTGCAAGTGGGGCATCGACCCGAACATCGTGCGCGCCCAGGCCGTGCAGGAATCCTACTGGCACGAGAGCACCCACGGCGACCTCACCAGCACCACCGCAGACTGCCCGCCGGGCGCGGCCACCAGCGGCAGTAGCTGCTACCAGAGCTACGGCATCCTCCAGATCAAGTGGATCTACAACAAGAGCGCCTGGCCCATGAGCCGCGACGACACCGCCTTCAGCGCCGAATACGCCTACGGGATGATCCGCACCTGCTACGAGGGTTACATGACCTGGCTGGGCAACGGCTACAAGGCCGGCGACATCTGGGGCTGCCTCGGCTACTGGTTCAGCGGCGGCTGGTACACCTCCGGCGCGCAGAGCTATATCGCCAGCGTCAAATCCCACTACAACAACCAAGACTGGCTCGCCCCCGGCTTCTAGCCGCAGGCTCGCGTGGGCGCACAGACGCGCTCGCGCGACCTTCGGGCAGCCCATCGTCTGCCACGCCTCTATTCAGCATCTGGGCATCGGGTCCGGTACACTGGCACGATCCCTTTCGTCCGGTGTACGGTAACGGTGCCTAGGGCGGCGTCCGACGAGAGGCGACGAAGGAGCACGACGTGGCGACGAGCGACGAGCGAGACTACTACGTCCACCCCCAGGCTGAGGTGGAGGCCGGCGCGACCGTCGGATCCGGCACGCGCATCTGGCGACAGGCGCACGTCCGTGCGGGCGCGGTCATCGGCGCCACCTGCAACATCGGCAAGGGCGTCTATCTCGATGCCGACGTCCACATCGGCTCCAACGTCAAGATCCAGAACCACGTCTCACTTTTCGAGGGCGTCACCGTTGAGGACGGCGTCTTCATCGGGCCACACGTCTGTTTCACCAACGACCTGTATCCCCGCGCCATCAACCGCGACGGCACCCTCAAGAGCGCCGCGGACTGGCAGGTGACGCCCACCCGCATCCAATACGGCGCCTCACTCGGGGCCGCGTCGGTGATCGTCTGCGGCGTCACCGTCGGGCGCTTCGCCCTCGTCGGCGCCGGCGCCGTCGTCACGCGCGACGTCCCTCCGCACGCCCTCGTCCTCGGCAACCCCGCCCGACTCGCCGGCTACGTTTGCTCCAGCGCCCATCGCCTCCCCACGCCCCATGACGAGAATGGCGTCCTCGTCGCCACCTGCCCCACCTGCGGCGAGCGCGTCGAGATCGGCCCCGCCTGATCGATGCTTGCCGGGCGCCATCGTCTCTACGCAGGCTCGCTGCCGTCGATGCGGAAGACAGTCGTCTGCTCAGCCAGCCCCGCGAAGGCATCCGGCAGCTTGGCACGGTCGCTAGGCAGCTCGTAGAGCTTACGGAAGAAGAAGACGCCACCCGGCACGAGCCGCGGGAACTCGCGCAGGATCGCGCCACGCTCCGCCACCGGCAGCTCCGTCAGCGTCATGCGCTCGCGCCGCCGCCCATGCGCGAGGATGCCCCAGCCCGCCGCGCGCACATTGCGCACCCAATCGGCGTCCGCCATGCCGCCGATGATGTAGCGCACGCCGCCGGTGGTGAGCAGCGAGACCGGCGTCGTGCGCGGCTTCCCCGAGACGCGCCCCAGCACGGTCAGCACGTGGACCGGGCCTGTAGCCAGCCCCAGCCGTTGCAGCCCCCGCACGAAACCATTGACCGGTCCGAGCCAGCGCGGCAACGAGCCGATCCGCTGCGCAGATGACATCAGCCAGCTCCGTTCAGACACTTTCCCCACGCAACAAACAGCAATCCGCGCGCCGCGCTATACTGGAGCATACCTTCGACCGTGATATATTTCTACCATGGTATATTTCCATCATAGAAAGACATGCATGACAACACATGAACGCGAGACGCTGCTCGGCGAGGTGGCGCAGGCCATCGCCCAACTCCAGAGCGCGACGGACCTCGTTGATGAAGCGGCAGCGGCATACCTTGGCATTCACCGCACCGATCTGCGCTGCATAGGGCTGCTCTTCGCGCAGGGCCCACTGACCGCCGGGCGTCTTGGCATGGCGGCGCAGCTCAGCCCCGGCGCGACGACCGCGGCGATCGACCGGCTCGAGGCCGTCGGGTACGTCCGGCGTCTGCGATCCGGCGACGACCGCCGCAGCGTGCTCGTCGAGATGACGCCCGCCGCGCGTGAAGGCATCGAGGCGATCTACGGCCCCGTTGGCCGCGCCGGCATGGAGCACCTCGCGCGCTTCACCGACGGCGAACTGCGCTTCCTGCGCGACTTCCTCACGGATGGCTACCGCTTGCAGGTCGAACAATCAGCACGCATCCGCGCCATGCGCCCCGCCGACGATCCCGCCCGCTCCTGAGGCCCCACTCCGAATACGAGCGGACTTCAGTCCGCGTCAAACGGTACGCCGGCACCTTAGTGCCGCGATCCCTCATCCTCTGCGGTGAAAACGCACCCCATTCACTCGCGCTGTAACGTTCCTCCCCACCGGTGAGACCATCCCTGCGGGTGAGGGAGATCGGCGCGCGCCGCTCCCGCGTGATGGATGGTGGATGCGGCCTCGCTGGCGACCCGGGAACCAGCGCGACGACACACGCTGCTATTACGCCGACCGTGCGCTCACGACACTCCTCGCCCGACTTCTGAACGTTTCACCACCGCTTTCCTATGTACGACCAACAGGAGACACGACGCAATGCATCGACTGACACGCCGCGCGAGCACCCTCGGCACGGGCCTCGCCATCGCGCTCACCCTCGCGGGTACCCTGCTCGGCGCCGGCATCGCCTCGGCCCACCCCAACGCCACCGCCGGCTACGTCTACGTCAACGACAACACCGGCGGGACCAACACCATCGCCGGCTTTGCGCAACGCTGGAACGGCACGCTGACCCCGCTCTCCGGTTCCCCGTTCTCGGCGGGTGGCGCGGGCGCGAGCGCGACGACCCCCTCGCAAGGCGCCATCCAGCGATCCAGTGACGGTCGCTACCTGCTCGCCGTCGACGCCGGCAGCAACCAGATCTCCGTCCTGCGCATCCACGACGATGGATCGCTCGCCGCGGTCGGCAGCCCGACCAGCTCTAACGGCGTCGAGCCGGTCAGTCTCGCCGTCTCTGGCGACCTCGTCTACGTCGCCAACAACGGCTCCAGCTCCGCCCAACCGAACTACACCGGCTTCTGGCTCGACGGCAACGGCCACCTCTCGGCCATCGCCGGCTCGACCGTCTCGCTGCCGATCGGCTCGCAGCCGGGCGACATCCTCTTCAACGGCCCCGGCAATCGCTTCGTCGGCGTCCGCGTCACCACCTCGCTGATCGATAGCTTCACCGTCGGCGGCGACGGCAAGATCACCGCCGCCCCTGGCTCGCCGATCAGCGCGCAGGCCGCCGGCCCCTTCGGTAGCGAGTTCCGCCCGGGCTATCCCTCGCAGCTCTTCGTCAGTAACGCCCACGCCGGCACCAACAACGGCACCATCTCGGCCTTCCACGATGGCAGCCTCGGCGTGCTGACCCCCATCGGCTCCTCGCCCTTCGCCGACAAGCAGACCGCCCCGTGCTGGGTAAACATCACCCCCGACGGCCAGTACCTCTTCGCCGTCAACACCGCCAGCTCCTCGGTGTCGCGCTTCAAGATCGCGTCGAATGGCACGCTCACCCTCCTCGGCAGCACCGCACTCAACGACGGGAACGGCCTCGGCTCCTTCGACATCCGCGTCGCCCCCGACGGCAACTATGCCTATGTCGTCGACTCCGGCCGTGACGCCGTCAGCGCCCTCAAGGTGCACGACGGTTCCCTCACCGAGCTGTCGTCCTCCCCGATCGAGCTGCCCACCGGCGCCTTCCCCTTCGGCGTCGTCGTCATCGATCGTTGACACTCCCCACGGCTGAAGCAGGGGGATTCTCGGTTCATCGCCGCAGCCTACGCCACGGCTCCCCGAAGCCTTTGCCCAAGGCTTTCTATATTCTTCGCGGCGTTGTGGTCCCGGTGCAGGCTCGTGCCGCAGTCCGGGCAGGCGTGCCAGCGGACGGACAAGCCTTTTGCGACGATCACGCCGCAACCAGAGCAGGTCTGGCTGGTGTAGGCAGGCGGCACGGCTACCACTCGCCGCCCAGCATACGCTGCTTTGGCTGCGAGGATGGTCAAGAACTGGCTCCAACCCGCGTCTTGAATCGACTTGGCGAGGTGGTGGTTCTTGACCATGTTGGCCGTCTGCAAGTCCTCGTGAGAGATCGTGTCGTTGTTCTGAACCAGGGCCAGCGCCGCCTTGTGGTGGAAGTCGGCGCGCCACCGCTTCACCTTCAGGTGCGCTTTGGCGAGCAGCGAGACGGCCTTGTGGCGGCGGTGGCTGCCTTTCTTGCGCCGCGATACTCTGCGCTGGGCTGTCTTGAGCGCCCGCTCGGCTTTGCGGTAGCAGCGCGGGTTGTGAATCACGGTGCCATCGCTGAGGGTAGCGAACGACTCCAAGCCCAGGTCTATCCCCGTCTCTTGTCCCGTAGGCGGCAAAGGCCGCACTGGCACGTCGGCACACGAGAAGCAGACGTGCCAGCCGTCCGCTTCCCTGGACACCGTGACCGTCTTGGTCGCGCCCTCAATCGGGCGCGACCAGCGCACCGCGATGCGGCCAATCTTCGACAGGACTAGGAATCCGTTGTCGAGCGTGGCGCCGTTGCCGAACTGGGGATACGTGACGCTGTTGTAGCGGTTGCGTCCGTGGAAGCGGGGATACCCAGGCGTCTCACCCGACTTCACTCGGCGAAA
Source organism: uncultured Chloroflexia bacterium (assembly GCA_963841205.1). GTDB lineage: Bacteria > Chloroflexota > Ktedonobacteria > Ktedonobacterales > JADMIN01 > CAWAWP01. The sequence goes on from CAWJCH010000002.1 coordinate 437,694, forward strand.
GAAGGCTTGGAATGCACGGTCTACCCGCTGCACCACGTCCTGCAAGACCTGGCTGTGGACTTCGGCGTACTCCGGCATCTTGGCTTTGATCGGTGGAAGCTCGGCTTTCTGCTGGTAATAGCCCACCGAGACACCGCATTTGCGCCAGGCTTCCCGGCGTTCCTCGATAGCGGCATTGTAGACATGACGGCAGAGCATCAGTGTGCGATCAAGCATCCGCTCCTGATCGGGAGTGGGCTTCAACTTGAACTTGAAGGTCTTGCGCACCACCTGCTCGGCCATGTCTTATTTGCCCTTTTGGTTTTGCACGTAGCGTTTGAGTGCTTCCAGCGTAACGCCGCCAGTAGTCGAAACGAAGTAGCTGTTGGTCCACAGTGAGGGCAGCCGCCGCTTCAAGGCAGGAAACTCCTCGCGCAAGGCGTGCGAGGAATAGCCTTTGAGCAGCTTCACCAGGCGGTGAATACCGAACTGTGGGTCACAGCCGACGAGCACATGCACGTGATCGGGCAGGACCTCAAGCGCTATGAGCTCCTGCCCCCAGCGTTCGATCTGCTCGGCAAAGATAGTTTTGAGCCGTTCGCCTATCGGTGGCGCCAGTACCTTGCGCCGGTACTTCGGGCAGAAGACGACGTGATACCAACAAACGTAGACGACGTTGTTATTGCTGCGCATGGTGGTCATGCGGGCAGCATAATACAATAGGTAGCACGCCGTCAACTGCTGTGGCCAAGCTTTCATCCCCGTGCCTAAAGGCAGGGGCTTTCGCCAGTATTTCTGCTAAGCGTTCTCATCCGCTCCCGGCCCCCTCTCCCCCCAAGGAGAGGGGGCCCGTCGGGGGCGCGAACGCTGCCTTCGCCCCCGCAACCACCTCCGTCCAACTCCGTGGACATTGGACAGCGCGCTGAACTAGATTCTCCTTGGCGCGATGGATTGTCCGCGACGGTGTAGGCAACTGCGCCTCCCCCTCGCTTCACAGGGAGAAGGAGTTCGGGGGTGCGGAACCCCGCCACCCACACTCGCCCCTCCCTCAAAGCACCAGCAGCGCCGGCAGATCGGGATGCAGCGGATGCCGCGCCTGCGCGTTACGCCACAGCACAGCGCCGGCGGATTCGTCCTCGGCGCGCACGACGAGCGCGCTGACCCGTCGAAATCCCGCGAAGAAATCGCGCGTGGCGGCGTACCCATGGCGCGTGAAGAGCGTCGCATCGCTGCGTTCGGCGCGTTCCACCAACCCTCGCAGCAGCGCCGCCAGCTCATCCTCACCTGGCGCCCGCTGTGCGACCACCAGCAACACATTCATCGCCGAGGGCGGCATCTGCCGCAGCTTCTCGCAGATCGCGTCCGTCAGTCGCGCCTCGAACACCGCGGACGGTCCCGGCCGCAACCGCTTCACCTCCACGTTGAAGGCGATATGCGCCCGGTATGTGACGGTGAAATCGGGCCCGCGCGCCTTCTCCGCCGCGTAGGTCTCGTAGGCGACGGCAAAGCGGCGCTCGCGCAGCAGCCTATGCGCCGCCGCCAGTTCGGTGAGCAGATCGCGCCTCCCCTCCGCGCCGCCCGCGTACCGCGCCTTCTTGCGGATCTTCTCCCGAAAGGCGTCGAGAAATGCGCCGAAGCGCGGCTCCCCCATCATCCAATCGCGGCAGCGCACGGATGCCTCGCTCGCCGCGTCCCCGAAGATCGAGGTCAGTAGCTCCTCGCGTTGCCTGCCCGTCATCCCGATACCCTCTGGTTGCGCCCCCGCTTCGTCCCGCGCACGGAGCTCGCCCACCGAGCGCGATTCGCCCCGGCCCCCAGGCCGCAACGCCGCGACAACCCCCCGGCACTCCAGAGCATCATCGCATCAGCGCATCATCGTGGCAACGAGCAAATCGTAGCCACCCGCTCGATCGCTGCCACGTGCTCGGCGGACTTCAGTCCGCGCCTCGTCTGAACTCCGGCACAGCACTGCCGCGCGAGCGACCCACTTCGCCAACTGGCGATCCCTCGCCCCACGGCCCCTTCCCCTCGCAGGGAAAAGGGTGAGATTCGGGGCCCGCCGATCCCCTATCGCACAGCACCCTCCGGCGCGATCAGCTTCACCCGGCGCGCGTGGATCGTCCCGTTCGCATCGTCGTCCTTCGTACCCTTCACCGTGATCACATCGCCCGCCGCCAGCGCCGCCAGCGCGCCCCATAGCGGACGCTCCTCGCCGTCGCGGTCGCGCAGAAGCGTCTCGTGGCTCACCGCGATCGTCATGACCTTCCCGTTCTTCAGCTTCGCCGCCGTCACCGTATCCGGCCCCACCGAGACCACGCGCAGCTGCTTCTTCCACCGCCGCTCGGCCGCCGGCGCATGCCCATTCGCGCCGTACTTCCCATTCGCGCCGTTGTGCCCGTTCGACTCGACGGGGACCAGCATCGGGCGCGCGTGCGTCTCGCTCCAGAACTCCGGCTGGAAAATATCGCCGTTATACGTCCGCGGCACCAGCATGCTCACCGCCTGTGCCCGCAGCGTGAAGCGATACTCCGTCTCGCCGCCGGGCTCCTTCTGCTCCAGCTTCATGCGCCCGCCGTCAAGCTGCGCCGGCAGCAGCCGAGGCGAGCGCAGCGTCAGCGACGCGCTGCGATAATACTCGGCGGAGGCGTCGCTGGGCCGCTGTCGCAACAGCAGCGAGGTGAGCTGCCGCGTCGCCGAGAGCGGGCCCTTCGCCGTGATGAAGCAGATGTCGAAGAAGCCGTCGTCGGCGAAGGCGCGGTTCGTGATCTCCGTGAGGCCCGCGTAGCGCCGCGTATTGCCGACGATCACCTGCGAGACCGCGCCGTTCCACGTCACGCCCCCGTCCATCTCCGCCTCGGCCTCTACCGCCTTGAAGGTCGGCAACGCCTGCACCGCGGCCAGCCCCGTCGCCAGCGGACCGATGCGGTTCTTGAGCTGCTTGTTCACCCGCTCGACGATCGCCCCGTCCATGCCCAGGCCCGCCATCAGCAAGAAATATTCGTCATGCTTGCCATTGATGCTGATGTGGCCGACGTCGAGCCGGTGGCGCTCGGCGCTGGCGAGTTGCATCGCCGCCACGCGCAGCCGCTTCGAGATGCCGACCTCCTTCGACCACAGGTTGATCGTACCGCCGGGCAGCGTCCCCACCGCCACGTCGGTGCCGACCACGCCGCCGACGATCTCGCTGAGCGTGCCGTCGCCGCCGCAATCCACCACCACGTTGAAGCCCTCCGCTGCGGCCTGCTGCGCCAGCTCCGTCGCGTGGCCGCCGTACTGCTTCGCGCGCACCGTCACGTCCCATCCCTGCGCGTCCAGCACTGGCAGGATTTCCGTCAGATCGATGCCGCCGCGCCCCGACCGCGGATTCGTGATCAAGCATGCTCGGGTGCGCTGGCGCACCGTCTCGTCGCTGTTCTTCGCCATGTTCGTCCCTCCCGCAAGCCACCCCGCCCACCGTCACGCCGTCATCACTCCGCCGTCGAGACGCGCCGCTGCACGAACGGCGGTCGCCCCGTCACCACGCACCGCTCACGCGTCCACAGGTAACCCGCGATCAGCGGCACGAGGCACAGCGCCCCCACCAAATAGCCGCCGATCACGTCGCTGAGCCAGTGCTCGCCGAGGTAAATGCGCGAGAGGCCCACCAGTGCGATCAACACCGCGAAGACGACGATCAGCGCGTTCCGCTGCCACGACGGCTTATAGTTCGTGGCGATCACGAAGATGAGGAAGCCGTAGAAGACCGTGAAATGCAGCGTGTGCCCGCTGGGGAAGCTTGGCGTCTTGATGATTTGGAAGACATGCACCAGATCCGTCGCCGGGCGATGACGGCCAACCACGATCTTCAGCAGCCCGCCGACCGCGTCCGCCAGCCCCGTCAGCGCCACGAACAGCGCTTCGAGCGGCATGCGGAAGACGAGTAGCAGCGCGATGGCGAGCACGTCGATGATGAGCGCCTGCGACGGATTGCCGAGGAACGTGATGAACTGCATCAGCCCCGCCAGCCCCGGAAACGTCGTCTCTTGCAGTTCGCGGGTGAACGGTAGGTCCCCCGGCAGCACGCTCATCGAGTGCGCCGCCAGCGCCAGCGCCGCTACGATCACCACGACGACGGAGTAGGCGCCTAGCACCGTGCGCCCCCGGCGCAGCGCCCGCCAGCGCGGCTGACGCTCCTCGGCGGCCCGTTCTTGCACGTCGCGCACCGCGTCGCGCACCTGTTCGCCGCCGCTCGGCGCCGCGTCTTCGCCCTGGTCCGCGTCAGCCGAGTTACGCTCCACGGTTGACATGCGTCGCCCTCCCGTGCACCTGCCGCGGGGCAGACGCCGCGCGCTCCGCCAGCTTGTGATAGAGCGCGATCGCCGGGATCAGCGCCAGCGCGCCGACCAGATAGCCCGCGAAGACGTCGCTCGGCCAATGCTGCTGCTCCAGCACGCGCGAGATGCCCACGTCCACCAGATAGAGCGCGATCAGCACCTGCGCCGCCCGCAGCCAGCCGCGCCATTTCGGCGAGGACTCCGCGACGACGGCGCAGAGGTAGAAGAGGAAACCGAAGAGGCCCAGCGCGTCCGCCGTGTGGCCGGAGGGAAAGCTGTGCCCGCCGAGACCCAGCACCGTCGAGCCGTGATACGCCGGCGGCCGTGGCCGCGCCACCAGCGCATTCATCACGATATTACCGATCTCCGCGCCCAGCCCCGCCACCGCCGCGCAGATCGCCTCGCGGAACAGCCTCAGGATCAAGAACGCGCCCAGCACGATCACATATTCGATGGATGCCCCCAGCGGCCCGGCGACGTCCCCGATCAGCTTCTCGCCCGGCGTCACGGGCGTCTGCTCGAAGCCGAACGCCCATGCCGTCAGGCCACGGTCCAGCGGGAAGCTCGCGTAGCGGTGCGCCTCCACCGCCAGCACCGCCAGCAATGCCGCGATGGCGACCCAGGTGCCGATGAGGATCGGCTTCGCAGTCGCGGGCCACGCTGCCGCCCCCGGCGCCTTCGCCGCAGAGGTCGTCGCCGACCGGCCCACGGACCTATTCAATCGATCCCGCCGCGCCGGGAGGCCGTAACGCGGAGCCACCTGCGCCATACATCCCTCCACTCCGATAGTGTGAAATGTTAACGCAAGTTAAATGCCGGGCCGCACGACTCGCCCGCGCGGTCAGCCGAGTGCCATGCGCCAGCGGGTGGATATCCGGTTACGCTTGGTTGTTTGCTTTCGTGCCACGTGCGCGCGTCGGGATTCGCCCCGGCCTGAAGGCCGGGGAGCAGCGTTACCCCCCACCACACCCCTGGCGGACTGCAGTCCGCGTCCCTGTGCGCCGGCACTGCAGCGCCGCGATCCCCGCCCACCCTTCGCCCGCACCGATGGGGTTTGACGAAAGGTGCAGACCTCCGCGCGGCCTCCCCCTTCGCCTCCGCGGAGGCGGGGGCAGGGGTGAGGCCCCCGGTCGCCGTAGAAAGAAAAATGCCTTCAGGCCGGGAAGATGCCCAAGCGATCCTATTCACGCGCTCAGAAATAGTTCACCGTCACGCCGCCATCCACCACGAACGACGCCCCCGTCATCCACGCCGACTCGTCGCTCGCCAGGAAGATGCCCGCATTGACGATATCCTCGGCGTGCCGAAGCGCCCCAGCGGGATGCGATTGAGCCGCTTATTCCGCTCGGCCTCGCTGGTCCAGAGCGTGCGCAGCAGCGGCGTCTCGATCGGGCCGGGGCAGATCGCGTTCGCGCGAATGCCCTGCCGCCCATACTGCACCGCCAGCGAGCGCGTCAGCGAGAGGACCGCGCCCTTGCTCGCCGTGTAGGCATCCTGCGGCACCGTGCAGCCGATCAGCGCCACGAACGACGCGATGTTGATCACCGAGCCGCCGCCAGCCCTGCGCAGCTCCGGGATGCCGTACTTGCAGCAGAGGAAGACGCCCTTGAGGTTCACGTCGATCACCCGCTGATACGCCTCCTCGCTGGTCTCCTCCACCGAGGAGTCGTCGCCCGGCATGATCCCCGCGTTGTTGTAGAGCACGTTCAGCCTGCCGAAGGCCCGCACGCCCTCCCGTACCGCCCGCTCCACGTCCGCCGCCGCCGCCACGCTGCCCGCCACCGCGACGATCGACCCGCCCTCGCCGCGTACCGCCGCCACCGTCTCCTCCAGCGGACCCTCCTGCACGTCGGTGGCGACGATCGCCGCGCCCTCGCGCGCGAACAGCTGCGCCGCCACGCGCCCCATGCCGCTGGCCGCGCCCGTCACCAGGATCACCTTCTCCGCCAATCGGTTCCCCATCGGTGTGCCGTATCCCCTTCGCCCTGATCCGTCTCTTGAACCTCGTCGTGCCGAAAGCCTTCAAATGCGCTCGAAATAGCGGTCGCGCTCCCACGAGGTGACCGCCTGATCGTAGGCGTCCTGCTCCTTCTGCGCCGCGTTGAGATAGTGCGCCACCACCCGCTCGCCGAAGGCCTCACGCGCCAACTGGCTCCGCTCCAGCCCGTGGATCGCCGCGTAGAGCGCCCCTGGCACCCGCGGCGCCGAGCGCCCCGCCGCCTCCGCCTCATAGGCATCGCCAGTGAACATCTCTGGCAGCGGCAGGCGCCGTTGGATGCCCGCGATCCCCGCCGCGATGGTCGCGGCGAAGGCGAGGTAGGGGTTCGCGTCCGCCCCTGGCACGCGATTCTCCACGCGCAGCGACTGATGCTCTCCGATCACGCGCAGCCCGCAGGTGCGATTGTCATGCCCCCACGCCAGCCGGATCGGCGCGAACGTGCCCTCGCGGTAACGCTTGTACGAGTTCACGAACGGCGCGTAGAAGTACATCAGCTCGTTGGTGTAGGCGAGTTGCCCCGCCAAAAAGTGCCGGAACGTCTCCGACATGCCAAGCGGCTGGCTCCCGTCCCAGAAGGCGGCGTGACCGGCGGCGTCCCACAGGCTAGAGTGCAGGTGGAAGCTGCTGCCCGCCTGGCTCGCCTCCCACTTCGCCATGAAGGTGAGGGCCACGCCGTTCAGCGCGGCGATCTCCTTCGCGCCATGCTTGTAGAGCACGTGGCGATCGGCCATCTCCAGCGGCTCGGCGTACTCCAAGTTCAGCTCTTCCTGGCCGTAGCCCCACTCGCCCTTGCTGCCCTCCACCGGGATGCCCGCCGCATTCATGTGGTTGCGTATCTGGCGGACGATGCCCTCTTCCTTCGTCGTTGCCAGGATGTGATAATCCTGGATGTAGCTGCCGTACGGCTTCAGATCGTGGTACTGCTTCTCGCGCGCCGACTCGAAGGTCTCCCGAAAGAGATAGAACTCCAGTTCGGAGGCCACCTTCGCCGTGAAGCCGAGCGCCGCCAGCCGCTGCACCTGCCGCCGCAGGATCGCCCTCGGCGCCTCCTCCACCATCTCGCCCTCGTCGGTGAGGACGTCGCCCAGCACGATCGCCGTCTTCTCCAGCCACGGCGCGGGCCGCAGCGTGGCCATATCCGGCGCGACCTTGAAGTCATGGTAGCCGGTGCGCCAGCTCGTCAGCACGAAGCCCGGCAGCGTGTTCATCTCAACGTCGGTGCCCAGCAGATACGAACAGGCGTGCGATCCGTCCGCTACGACGTGGTCCACGAAGAAGCGCCCCGTCAGCCGCTTGCCCATCAGCCGCCCCTGCATATCGGGGAAGACCGAGAGCACCGTATCGATCTCGCCGGCGGCCACCAGTTGCTCCAGTTGCTGCGCATCGAGCCGCCCATTCGCCGTGGCGGACATAGCCCACCTCCCAGTGGCCCGCCGGAGCCGCCGGGGGCCGAAGAATCGAGCGGGGACACCGACGTTGCCGCGACGCCCCCGCGTGTTCCGTGAGTGCTGTGGCAGTTCCTACTGTTTGCCGCTAGGCACGGTGACGCCGGGTTCGTGATAGATCGACTCCGCCTCGACCTCCGCCTCGATCCGTCTTAGCGCGGCCTCGTCACCCTGTACGATGGGCCCCTTGAAGACCTTCCGCTGGCTCGTGATCCACCAGATCGTCAGCAAGACAATGGAGCCGATCACGACCACCGGCGCATAGTTGAAGGTGTCGCGCGTGACCGGGGTCGCTTGCGGGAGCAGGAAGAGGATCGAGATGAACGCGACCCACACCACCGCTATCCACCCGATCGGCCTGCTCCAGCGGCCCAGGTTCCACGGGCCCGGCACGAAGTCCTTGCTGAGCAGGCGCGTGAACGTCGGCAACACGTAGGCGATGTAGATCGCCACGACGGAGATCGAGACGATGGCGGTGAAGGCGACGGCGTTGAAGAGCGACGGAATGCCTAGCACGAATGCCGCGCCACCCGCGAGCCAGACCGCGTTCGCCGGAATGCGGCGCCTGTTCAGCGTATGCCACGCCTTCGAGCCGGGGATCGCGCCGTCGCGCGAGAACGCGTAGATCATGCGCGAGTTAGCCGTAACCGACGACATGCCGCAGAAGAACTGCGCGATCAGGATCAGCCCGAAAATCACGAACGCCGCGTCGCCGCCGAGCCGCGTCTGCAGGATATACGGCACGGCTCCGATGCCCAGCGTGCCGACCGTGGCGAGGCCCGAGGCCTTCGTCGTCGGATCGATGTCTGGGATCGCGACGACGAGCCCTATGAGGAGGATGAGACCGGCGACCGCCGAGACGACGATGGACATCACGATGCCCCAAGGAGCACGCCGTGCCGCGCCAACCGTCTCCTCCGTGACATGGGCCGAGGCGTCGTACCCGGTGAGCGTGTACTGCGCGAGCAGCAGCCCCAACAAGAATCCGTACCAGACCGGGAAGTTATAGGGATCCGAGCCGACGTTGCCGCTGCCGTGAAAGAGGAATCCGAAGGCGTCCGAATGGTGCGGCGCGAAGAATATCAGCGCTCCGACGACGAGCAACACGCCGCCGATGTGCCACCAGACGCTAATGTCGTTGAGCAGCGCCACCAATCTGATGCCGTACACGTTCATCAAGCAGTGTAGCGCCAGGATGATGGCGTAGGTCAGTAAGATCCAACGGGCAAAGGTCGGCACGTCCGTAGACGCGTCGGCCAGGAACTTCAATTTGGCGCTGAGCCAGATGTCGAGCAGCGTTGCCAGGCCGAAGTCGATGCTCGCCGTCACCGCGACCTGTCCGAGGAGGTTGAACCAGCCGGTGTACCAGCCCCACGCGGGACCGCGCAGCTTCGAGGACCAATAATAGAGGCCACCCGCCGTAGGAAATGCGGAGGCAAGTTCGGCCATCGCTAAGCCGACAAACACCACCATGAGAGAGACGAGGGGCCAGCCGACGGTGGCGGCAAGCGGACCAGCGGTTCCTATCCCAAAGCCGAAGGTGGAGACAGCTCCCGTGAGGATCGAGATGATGGTGAACGAGATGGCGAAATTGGAGAAGCCGCCCATCTCGCGGAAAAGCTCCTGTGCGTAGCCCAGACCGTGGAGGCGCTTGATGTCTTGACGGATCAGGTCTTCTTTCGAGTCGGTCGCAACAGTCATGTGTGCCTACCTTCCCGCGTCGCGTCGCACTCGAGCGCGCGGCGCCTGCCGAATTGGTCGCACCCACGAGAGGGTGCAAACTGCGAGGAAGCCCCAAGGTGCGCGCCGCCTAAAGCCTCCTTCCGCAAGTGTCAGAAGCGTCCACAAATGGAGCAGGCCCATCAAGAGCAGCAGTCGCTCTTGATGGGCGA
>CAWJCH010000003.1:0-481487 GCA_963841205.1 uncultured Chloroflexia bacterium
CCCGCTGCCCCGCCCCACCCTTGCCCGACGCCGGGCGCCACTCCACATGATCGGGCGGGAACGGCTCACGGAGAGCCGCCCCCACGCGCTGCCAATCCATCGGATTCCGCCATCACCACTCCCCGCCCTTCATCCACCAGCTCCACTGATCATCCGAACGCGCTCGCCATCGCCTGTAGGCGCATCCGCTCACCGTGGAGCGCCGCGCCCGCGTGCGAGCAGGGCCGCCCATAAAGGCCAGCAGTGCACAGGCACTCCACGATGCCGTTTACGCGCGCCAGCACGTCGTAGGACCCACGCCCCGAGCGCGAAGGCACCCGCCACACCTGGCCGTGTTCGCATGCGTGCACATAGCTCGCTGCGCCGGTCAGTTGCCGCGCCTCGGCGAGCTCCAGTGCCCGTGTGTCCCACTCTTCCCGCGTGACGAGCTTCGGTGCTGCCATCTTCATCCCCCCCACCAACCATAGTGTTGTTTAGTGTTTCTGTGTCTTAGTGTAGCTTGCGCCCGTAGTGTTGTCAAGTGTTATTTAGTGTTTCATAGGCAAAAGTGGTATACTTGACGCATGCTCAGTGATTGACAGTGAAGGGACCGGAGAGGGGGCTTATAATGGCGATAGACGCGATTGTGTTGGATTCCGTCTGGTGGAGGGCATCGTGGCGGGCAAGGCGACGCTACGGCAGGCGCGTGTCAGCAAGCTCCTGAGCGCAAACGAGCTGGGAAAGGTCGCCGGCGTGGCTGCCAGCACCGTGCTCGACATCGAGGCGGGCGCAAAGCCGCGGCTGTCGACCATTCGCAAGCTGGCGAAGGCGCTGGAAGTTGCGCCCACAGACATAGACTGGCCGGGCGATCCCCAGCGAGGTCGAGCCGCCCGGCCAGGATGACTGACCCTAATTGACCCTATAACGCGCCGAAACGCCCCAATTAGGGTTTTGTAGTATCGCCTCCTCCCACCCTCTTGACGGCCCCCGTATCCTGAACACAGCGACATGGCGGCGTGGATGCCTGGCATACGAGGAGGGGACACCCGAGACGCGCACGGAGCGGCGCCTTCACGCCAAGGTAGGCATACTGCGACGAGCTTACGGCATACAAAAAGGACGGACGACACATGCTTCGCACGCTGCGCATCCTGGCGCCTATCAGCTTCGTCTGGATGGTTGGCATCTTCTCAATCCGTGTCACGAGCATCGGCAGTGGCGGGCCGATCGCGGTGCTGCCTCCCCTGCCTCCCGTGATTGTCGGTCTCCTCTCGACCCTGGGTGGGGAGCTCGGCTTCGCCGTGGGCGTCGTGGCCCTGGTGGCGACGGTGAGCCGCCGGCAGCTCGCGTGGGGCGCGCTCTTCGCGCTGCTGTTGGTACTGCTCCATGTGCTGCCGATGTTCATGTTCCGGACGCCCGCGTTCCCCGACCCCCTCGTGCTCTTCACGGTGCCGCTGGAGATATTCGGGCAGAAGGCCTGGTTCCTCCTCTTGCCCGCGTTGATACCCGTCGTGGTATTCGCCTATGCGCTGATCGCCGAGGATGCTCGTCCCGCCGTGGCCGAGGAAACGCACCAGCGTCGATGTCCTGAGCAGCAGGGCGGGCTGCTGCTGCATGTCGGCCAGGATGTGTGAGTGAATTTCAGTGTTGACTGCAGTTTTGACTGCAATTGAATGAGACGCGCCGGGACACAACGCGACAAAGAAGCGTCTTCAGCGCCCATGAATTCGAGGATGGTAGATAGTCGTAGACGCGCTGAGACGGGGCGGGCCAAAGCCAGAGATCGGAGGTTCAAGTCCTCTCGGGCACACCAAGTGACCTCGTTGAGCATGCCGCTCAGCGGGGTTTTTGTTTTGGGGGCAGTATCGCGGTATTCAGCAGTTGATGGTTCGTACTGTGTCAGTGAGTGTATCAGCAAGTATGCCTGGTAGTTCGGCAAGGAGACAGCTCAAGATACCCGCGTTCGTCGCCTGAGACGAGCAACTTACGACGATGATGCCAGCATGAGGCGGAGCGAATCGCGTGAGGAAATCAATATCGCGAGTCACGATGATGGCGGCATGCCGTCGTGCGAAATCGAAGACGGCACTATCCTGCTTTCCAACGAGAGCGGTGTCGCCAGCTGTAATTACTTGATAGCCTGCGGCAGAGAGGCCCCGCGAAACTCGCCATGACAAATTCTCGTCTAGCAGGAGCGTAGACGAATTAGGCATGCGTCAAATCTCGCTCGATCTCCTCCACGGCCTGGGTAGCATATCGCAGTACCGCCAACATCTCGGCCTCGGTGAGTGCGTAGTCCTCACGGACCTCCTCGACTGTCACCCCCCCAGAGAGCTGGCCGAGGAGCTGCGAGACGGCGATGCGATGCCCTTTGAGGATGGGTCGGCCTCCCAGAATCTCCGGGTTCGTCACGATGCCAGGTGCAAGCTCTCGTTCCATGGACTTCCCCCGATGGCATATGCTGCAACACTGTGCAGCATAGCACGTGCGTTCAGCGCCAGCGTGTTGACCACTCGGTCGCTCCGACACACTCGAATGATGCCTCACTCCACCGGCAGCTCGACGCTCTCGGCGCTGACGCCATCTGGCAGGAGCAGGCCCGGTGGTGGCGAGCATCTCGGCTGTCGTCATCACGCCGTGGCGATATCGGATGTAGAGAGGCGTGCCGTCGTCGAGGCGGGCCTCCCACGCGGAGGGGACTGCGGCACAGGTCATCGCGATCTCGCGTAGGCGGTGTCCTGCCACGTGATTCGTTTCGTCCATAGCATTTGCCAGGCCACATGCGACGAGCGAAGGGGCATCACTGCATGCCAGCGTTGTGGAGGAAACGGCGCAATTCGTCGGCGTAACGCGCGCCGAGAATGCCTGCCCCTGCTTCTCGCCTCTCTCATGGTCGCGACGTCCGCCGGAAGGGCCTTGCTTACAGAAAAGGGCCATTCAGCCCCTGCTTGCAAGCGGGGGCTGAATGGCCCGCTCCCCCACGAACGCGCAAGCTTTGTGCGATGATGCTGGCAGATGCTGGCAGATGCTGGCAGATGCTGGCATGCGGAAGACGTGCAAGGACCGCCTGTACCCAACCAACGAGCAGCGGCGCCTCCTGCAACGGCAGCTTGCGGAGTGCCGTTGGCTGTACCACCACCTGCTCGCCGAGCGGCGGGATGCCTGGGAGCAACGGCAGGAGTCCGTGCGGCTCGACGACCAGCACGCCACGCTGCCCGCGCGCAAAGCCGAGCGGCCCACGCTGGCGGGGGGGCAGTCGCCGGTGCTGCAGGACGTCGCGAGGACGTCGCGGTCCGCCTTGATCTGGCCTTCCAGGCGTTCTTCCGCCGCGTGCAGGCGGGTGGAGCCAGCGCCGGGCGCTCCGCGCTGCCGGGGCGCGGGGCGCTACGAGAGCCGCACCTTCCCCCAAGTGCCGGTGGGCGGCACGCTGGATGCGGAGCGCAAACGGGTCTGCGCGGATGACCGTCGGACGCCTCCAACTGGTCTTTCAGCGTCCCCTGGAAGGCAGGCCCAAGACGGCGACGAGCCGCCGCGGCAGCACCGGCAAGTGGCCCGTCACCTGCTCCGGTGCGCGTGTGCCGAGCCTGCGCCATGGCCCGAGACCGGGCGACCCGTTGGCCTTGACGTGGGCCTGAAGACCGTTGCCATGCCGACGCCGGGTGAACCCATCGCGAACCCGCGCTTCTTCCGCCGCGACGAGCACGCCTTGGCCGGGGCGCAGCGACGCTTGAGTCGAGAGGCAAAGGGCGCGCCCGCGCGCGGCGAGCGCCGCCGGGTGGTGGCCCGCGTGCAGGAGCGCATCGCGTGGCGGCGCGGCGACTTCGCCCACCAGCACGGCCGCCGCCTCGTCAATCCGTGCGACCTGCTCGCCGTCGAGGACCTGTCGGTCAACCGGATGGTGCATACGACCATCGGCTCGCCAAGAGCCTCCATGACGCGGCGTGGACCCGGTTCGCGGACCTCCTCTCCTCCGAGGCAGCATGGGCCGGTCGGAGGTAGGTCGCCGTGACCCCCGCGTAGACGTCGCAGGATTGCTCCGGCTGTGGACATCGGCAAACGCTCACCCCGGCCGATCGACCGTACCACCGCCCCTGGTGCGGGCTGGTGTTCGACCGCGACCTGAACGCCGCCCGGACTATCCTACGGCTCGCGAGACACTCGTTGGGATTGGGGCAACAATCCCTGGCGCAGGCCTAAAAGCCCCCGGATTCATCCGGGGGAGTTGTCACTCCGGATACGCCACGCCGGACTGCTCTGCCAGTCTCCGAATCTTCTTCTCAAGCGTCGCAATGGTCGCCGCCTGTTGCAATATGATATCGCGGCTGGCCTCGGTGATGGCGGCTGCCAACCCCTGCACAATGGCGTCGAGGGCGACCAGCAACCGCTCCTGATCTGGGCTTAGTCCACCACCGCTTTGGAGTTCCATCAGAGCCTCAGCGTAGGCCCGCACGGCGTTGTATGCGTTGTCGTGGGCTTCCCACGCACTGGGTGACATCGTCTCGTCTCCTCTGGCTAGTCGCCGAACGTGATGTGGTGCCCCCCTCTCTGCTAGAACACAAGTTCATTGTGACTCAACGGAGGGAGCAGCGAATGATCCTCGATGCCTCACGCAGGTGCACGCCGTGTATCTCGCCACCCGCGGAGTCGGGCAGGAGGCCGGAGGGCTGGGCCGCCGCCGAAGCCGTGTACCGCTGCTTCGCTGCGGCGATCGCAGCAGGCCTACCGTTCCCGTACTGCCTGGCACGCGGTGCGCCGTCATATTACAGCACGACCGGCCAGCCCGTGGTGCACATCCTCTGTACCGAGAAGATCGCCGTCGGCACATTGCTGCGCCTCCCCGGCGAATCGCTGTGGCGGTCTCGCGGTTGCCTCTCCGGCACGCTCAGCGAACTGGTTCCCGCCGAGGAGGGCGCGACCTGCTACACGTGCCTGAGGATCGCCTGCGCGCACAGCATCGTCGAGTGGCAGGGCGAAGCGTCGTAGTTGGCGCTACCCCAGAGACGCGTTGTCGCGCTCTCCTCGCAAAAGCGGTGAACGCCACCACTACTCCGCCGCCCCAAAGGCGCGCTCAACTTGGCTCGTAGAGTCGGGAGGAGTACTCGCCAGGCCCATGAAGGTCCACCGCTGCGCATTCGGGGCGGTCTTCTGGAACGAACCGGGCGACGAACACGATGCCGCTGGCGATGACGAGGAGGATGCGGCGGGGGAGCCTGTGCGCCTCACGCGTCTCAGCGCCGCGCCCACACCATAGCGGCTTCGGCATGGACGCACAGGGCCGCGCCTGGGCGTCGTTCGACATCGACGCCGGCGTGAGCTGCTCTCGCTGCGGCGAGTGGATCGTCCGTGGCTGAGCGTTCTTGCCGCCCGTCAGGCGAGGCCAAGCTTTCGCCGCGATTCCTCCGGTCCCTCAGCTACTGCCAGTGACGCGCGACGCCAGACGTAGCGGGACGTGCGGACGGCGCAGGCAACGCCGCGTGGGCCATCCGCGTTTTCCCCACGATCGTCACACCAGCGCCTGCCCCACGTCGCCGGCCACCGTGCGGACGATGTCCCATCCCGTCGTGATGTCGCCGAAGTGCTGCGTGTAGACCGCGATCTCGTACGTCTCGCCGCCTACCGTCACGATGCCCGACGAGTTCACCGCCCACAGGCCATCGGGAGCCGTCACCCAGCCGTCCTTCATCGCCACCGTCGCCCTCGCCGGCGCCGTATCACCCACGCCGACCTGCTGATCCGACTGGATGTGCCCCATCAGGTTCAGCGCCAGCGCGCGATCCTGCGCCGTCAGCACCTTGCCGTCGTGCAGCAGCGTCAACAGGCGCACCATTGAGGTCGGCGAGAACGAGCTCCAGCCCCAACCGTCGGGATTCGGCGTCCAGTCGTAGATGCCGACGCTCGCCAAGAACGACCGGATGCCGTCGTCGTAGCCGGCCTCCTCATAGAGCGCCTGCGCGGAATCGTTATTCGAGTTCTCGATCATCGTCTGCAGCAGATTCTGCTCGTCGCCGTCCGGCTCGCGCCCCTGATGCTCCGTCATCGTCAAGAACGTCAGCATGATCGGCACCTTCGCCGAACTCGCCAGCGTGAAGCTCGCCGTCGGGTTATAGGTATAGTAGGTGTTGCGCGTCTCGTCGTAGACCACCGCCGACACGTTGCCGCCATAGCCCGCCAGATAGCCCGCCAGACTGGACGAGAGCACGTCGAACGACGCATAGGCGGGGGCGCTGCCGGGCGAGGCCAGCGTCAGCGCGGTCGCCGGCGCCCAGCCCTCGCCACTCCGCTTCGGCGCCTTCCACTGCACGTGGTACCACAGCGCCCCGCCCACCCACTGCGACGCCTGCCCGTCGCTCGCCCCGGTCAGCGCGACATTCTGCCCCAGGTGCACGCTCGCCGTCCCGCCACCCGGCTGCGAGACGATCGCCAGGCTCCCGGTGGTCCATAGCGACGTACCCGCGCCCAGCTCCACCGCCGGCGGCGCCAGCGTCCGCAGGTACGCCGCGCCGGCATCCACCGGCGTCACCGTCTGCGTCGCCGGAACCTGCGAGGTCACGTCGCACGCCAGCACCACGTTCTCGAAGGCCTGCACCAGCAGCGTGTGCTGAGCGCCGCTCTCCATCACCGTCTCGCCCAATGCCTCGGTCAGCGGCATCCCCACATCCTGCTGCCAGCCGTCAGGCGAGACGTGCGGATCGCTGATGTAGTCGTAGATCTGCTGCACGATGGTATGCCCGATCACGGTCGCCCCGCGATGCCCCTCGCCGATGAAGACGCCGCTCGTCGGCAGCGGCGACGGGATCGCCTGCAACTGATCGGGCTTCGCGGCGTCGCGCAGCGCGGCGTAGGTCAGCGAGCTGCCGTCCCCGCCGAGCGTCACCAAACTCCCCGTCGAGAGCAGCGTCGAGACGACCGGCATGCGCGCGATCGCGACGGACGTCGTCGTGCCAGTGCTCGCCGGCGCGGCCGATCCGGTCGCCGCCGGGGTCGCGGTCGCCCCCTGCCCGGCGATTAGCCCCCCCGCGCTGAAGAACTGCACCGTGCCGTCCGCCGTCGGGTACGCGGGCGTGATCGGCGTCCCGAAGAGCGCGGCTCCCCCGTGCGCGTCGTAGTACGAGGCGAAGATCGGCGCGACCGCCAACCCCTCCGCCGCGGTCGAGGGAAACGAGAAGATCGGCGCTGTCCGCTGCGCGTCGTCCGCGAGGTTTGCGGCGGCGATGGGGATCGACGTGCCGAGGTCGTTCCGCGTCGAGGTGGAGGCGGTCGCATGCCCCCTTGCGTGCAACACGGCGACGAGCACCACCACGATCACGGCGACGCCGCATGCCACCGCGCCCGCGCGTTGCGAGGCGCTCACCCGTTGCGGGACGCGCCACACCACCGTGCTTCGCAGTGCACTCTCTTGCGTCAGCTCCGCGCCCAGCCACTGACCAGCATCCTTCCCCGCATCCTTCTCCACCTCGTGCTCGTCACCCATGCCGCCGTTCTCCTCATCCCGGTCGCCGCCGCGTCCCCGCGGGACCCCTCAGCCACGGTCGATTGCTCGCGCCGTGACAGAATCGCCGTGTTGCGAGAAGTGTAGCAACACTTCCTGAAAATCTGCTGTGTTCCCCGCGATCTCCTATGCAGGGCGTCAACGCGCGCACCGAACGCCGCCGCCGCGTTGACGCGGACCGCCCGCCAGTGATACCGTGCCGGGGCGGGCATGACTTCGCCTGCGGCACCACCGCGTTAGAGGAGGCCAGCCCTGAACGACACGACGAGCGCGTCCGGCGCGGAAGCGATCAAGCCCAAGCTGCTCGACCTCCTGCGCAAGGGACAGGCCGAACTGCACACCTGGCTCGACGACCTCACCGATGCCGAGCGCGTGGTATTCGGCACGCCCGACCACTGGGCGCCCAAGGACACCTTCGCGCACATCACCTACTGGATTGGCGCCTCCGCCGAGCGCCTCGCCACCGTTAAGCGCGGCGACAGGCAGGGGAGCGCCGAAGACTTCCAGCCCGTCAACGAGCGGATATTCGAGCGCGACCGGCTCCACTCGTGGGACGACCTCCTCGCCGCCGCGCGGCAGGCGAGCGTGGATCAGATCGCCGCCATCGAAGCCCTCTCCGAGGCCGATCTGGCCGATACGACCTATCCCTGGCTTGAGGGTGGCCCGGTCTGGCGCAGCGCCGCCGGCAACGGCTTCGAGCATCCGCTGGAGCACCTGGCGCATTTCTATCGCGAGCGCGGTGACCTCGCTCGCGCCCAGCAGTTGATGGAGCAGCAGACCGAGGGCATCTTCGCCCTCGATCCGTCGGAAAAAGGGCGCGGCGGACTCGTCTACAATCAGGGCTGCTTCTGGGCGCTCGCCGGCCAGCCCGACCGCGCGATCGCCCTGATCCGCGAGGCGCTGGCGCTGCGCCCCGACCTCATCGAGTGGTCCAAGCAGGACTCCGATCTCGTCTCCCTGCGCGACCTACCCGACTTCCAGGCGATCTACACGGCGACCGGCGCCTAGCGTGAAGAGGGAGGCGGCATGTCCAATGACTCGCGTACGGACCCGATCAAGCCGAAGCTGCTGGCGCTCCTCCGCGAGGCGCGTGCGGAACTGCAAGGGTGGATTGACGCGCTGACCGAGGTGGAGCGCGCGGCGACTGGCTCGCCCGCTGCCTGGGCGTCGAAAGATCTGCTCGCGCACCTCACCTCCTGGCGCCGCATCGCCGTGGCGCGGGTCATAGCGGTTCGGCACGGCGAGCAGCCGCTGGGCGAGGAAGAGGTACAGCGCCACAACGACGCGACCTTCGCGCGCGAGCGCATGCGCCCATGGCCTGACGTGCTGGCGGACTCGGATGACGCCTTCGAGGCGCTGCTCATACAGGTCGAGGCGCTGACCGAGCGCCAGCTCGCCGAGACGGGATACCCCTGGCTGGAGGGTTTTCCCTTCTGGGCGAGCGTCGCCGGCACCTTCGAGCACACCCTCGAACACCTCGCGGACTATTACCGCGAGCGCGGCGGCTGGCCGCGCGCGGAGCACCTGCTCGACCGTCAGGCCGCCGGCCTGCTCTCGCTCGACGGCTCGGACCACATGCGCGCGTACGTCAGCTATAGCCAGGGCGGCTTCTGGGCGACGGCTGGGCGTCCCGACCGCGCGATCCCCTTGCTCCGCGACGCGCTCACCCGTGACTCGCAGCTCGTTGCGGAGGCTCAACACGACACCAGACTCGATGCCCTGCGCAGCCTCCCAGAGTTCCAGTCACTTTTTCCCGCACAACATGCGGCGGGATCTCATGGATTGCGCGCCTGACGCGTCCTCCTTTCGGGTAGGCGCGCCACTCTGTCTCCCCTCCCTGCCGCAGCGGGAGGCAGGTCCCCCTGGATGCTTGTTTAGGGGGAGAGGGGCCCGAACCGGCGGGGGAGAGCATTTATCAAGAATAGCGGCGCGAAGACCTCTGGCTTCAGACATGGGGATGAAGCGCCGCGCGTCCGCGGGCACCACCGCCCATAGCTTGCTTACAATTGTGGTGCTACAATTATGAAGGTGAAGCAGAAGCGCGCGTACCGCTATCGGTTCTACCCGACGCCCGAACAAGCCACCACGCTTGCGCGGACGTTTGGGTGCGCGCGCTATGTCTACAACTGGGCGCTTCGATTACGTAGCGACGCTTTTGCGGAGCGTCACACGCGCCTCGGATACATGGAGACCTCGGCAGCACTGACAGAGCTCAAGCGCGAACCCGAGAAGGCTTGGCTCAATGAGGTCTCCAGCGTGCCGCTGCAACGGGCCTTGCGCCACCTCGATAGCGCCTTCCGCGCCTTTTTCGAAGGCCGGGCGAAGTATCCGACCTTCAAGAAGAAGCACGGCAAGCAGGCCGCGACCTATGCAAGTTCCGCGTTCTCCTGGGATGTCTCAACGCGCACGCTGACACTGGCGAAGCTGGATGCGCCACTTGAAATTCACTGGTCTCGGGCCCTGACCGAGACCCCTACAACGGTGACCATCACCAAGGACAGCGCGGGGCGCTACTTTGCCTCTTTCCTGGTGGAAGAGAACATGCAGGTGCTTCCCGTCGTCAATGCGATGGTGGGCGTCGATGTGGGCTTGAAAGACCTGGCCGTGCTCAGCACGGGGAAGAAGATTGCGAATCTCACGCACTTGTACCAGGGCGAGCGTCGCCTCGCGCACGCGCAGCGGAACCTCGCCCGCAAGCAGAAAGGCTCCAAGAATCGGGAGAAGATCCGCCTGAAGGTCGCCCGCGCCCATGCCACGATCGCCGACCAACGCGCTGACGGTTTGCACAAGCTGACGACACGCCTGATCCGCGAGAACCAAGTGATCTGCGTGGAGTCACTGGCCGTCAAGAACCTGGTCCGTAATCGCGCGCTCGCCAAAGCGATCTCTGACGCGGGCTGGGGCGAACTGGTCCGCCAATTGGAGTACAAAGCCAACTGGTACGGGCGCACGCTGGTCAGGATCGACCGCTGGTATCCCAGCTCCAAACGCTGCTCTGCTTACGGGCATATCCTGGACTCCCTCGACCTGGCGACCAGGCAGTGGACCTGCCCGGCGTGCGGCGTCCAGCATGACCGGGATGTGAACGCCGCGAAGAATGTGCTTGCCGTGGGGCTCACGGTGAACGCCTGTGGAGAGGCGGTAAGACCGAGACGGGCCATGCCCAACCCGGCGCGCCCCGGCGAAGCAGGAATCCCCCGGCTTTAGCCGTGGGGAGTTGTCAACAGGGAGATGAAGACATGCCGGACACCCCAGGCGGCACGCTCGCCGGCAAGACCTGCCTTGTGACTGGCGCCACCGCCGGCCTCGGCCTGGTGACGGCGCGCGAGTTGGCGCGCCAGGGCGCGCGCGTCGTGCTGGCCGCGCGCGATCCCGAGAAGGGCGAGGCCGTCCGCGCCGCGATCCAGCGGGCCACCGGCAGCGACGCCCTCGAAGTCCTGCACATCGATCTCGCCGCGCTGGCCTCCGTGCGCGCGGCGGCTCAACGCTTCCGTGATGCGCACGACCACCTGCACGTCCTGATCTCGAACGCCGCCGTCTTCACCGGCGCGCGCCGCGAGACCGTCGACGGCTTCGAGACCATGTTTGCCGTCAACTACCTTGCGCCGTTCCTGCTCACCAACTTGCTGCTGCCCGCCGTCACCGCCAGCGCCCCCGCGCGCATCTACGCCGTCACCGCGCCGCCCTATGGCACCCAGCTCGACTTCGACGATCTGCAATCCACGCGCGACTTCAAGCCGCTACGCGCCTTCGAGCGCAGCAAGCTCTGCGACCTGCTCTTCGTCGGCGAGCTCGCCCGCCGCATCGAGGGCACCGGCGCCACCGTCAATGGCTACTATCCCGGCCTCATGCGCACGGACCTCATGCGCGAGGGCGGCCTGCCCTATCGCCTGGTCCTCGGCATTCTGGGCGCCACGCCGAGTAGCATCGCCCGCAAGCTCGTCGGGGCGCTCACCTCGCCCCGTGTTGCGTCCCTCAACGGCACGCTGCTCAAAGGCGACGCCCAGAACGAGATGAGCCCCTACGCCCGTAACAGCCGCGTGCAGCGCCAGCTCTGGGACGCCACTCTGCCGCTCGTCGGGTTATAATGCGCCGAGTCCCGTTCAACGCATGCGGGCAGATAGAAGGAGCGCCGGTGAGCAGGATCGAGATTCGCGGCGAGCAGTATCCCATCCAGAAGGTCTTCAGCGACGATTTCGCCTTCGAGGTGCCCTCCTACCAGCGCCCCTACGCCTGGACGACAGAGAACGCGGGGGAGCTGGCCGACGACCTCCTCCAATTCCTCGGCACCGGCAAAGACCCCATCGACGACCTCAACCCCTATTTCCTTGGCAGCATCGTCTTGATCAAGGGCGATGCCCCAGACGCGCAGATCGTAGATGGCCAGCAGCGCCTGACCACCCTCACGATCCTCCTCGCCGCCCTGCGCGCCCACGTCCCCGCCGAGTACGCCCGCGCCATCACGCCATTTCTCTACGAGCAGGGCAACCCGCTCACCGACGCGCCCAATCGCTACCGGCTGCTGATCCGCTCGCGCGATAGGGACTTCTTCCGGGACAATGTGCAGGACGACAACGGCGGCATCGCTCGGCTCGCCTCCCTGCAGAGCAAAGGGCTGAGCGACAGCCAGCGCAACATCCGCGACAACGCGCTGCTGCTCGTCGAGCGTGTTCGCGCGTTGGACGAGGCGCAGCGCATCCGGCTGGCGCAGTTCATCATTCGGCGCTGCCTGCTCGTCATCGTCTCCACCCCCGACCTCGACTCCGCTTACCGCATCTTCTCCGTCCTCAATGATCGCGGCCTCGACCTCTCCTACGCCGACATCCTCAAGGCCGAGATCATCGGCAAAATACTGCCCGACACCGCGCAGCCCGAGTACACCACCAAGTGGGAAGACGCCGAGGAATCGCTGGGCCGGCTCGACTTCCAGGCGCTCTTCAGCCACATTCGCACGATCGTCCGCAAAGTGCGCCCCAAGGATACCGTGCTCAAGGAGTTCCGCGAGTACGTCAGCGAGCCGACGGGCGACTCGCGCCGCCTGATCGACGGCACGATCCTGCCGTATGCCACCGCCTGCCACACCATCGTCAACGCTGCGTACGCGAACGGCGCCGGATCCGAGCGCGTCAACGACCTGCTACGCTGGCTGAACCGCATCGACAACATTGACTGGCTTCCGCCTGCGATGCTCTACCTCACGCGGCACGGCGACAAGCCGACTTCCATGCTGCCATTCTTCAGCGATCTCGAGCGCTTGGCTGCCAGCATGATGGTGCGCCGCCTCTACATCAATCGCCGCGCCGAGCGCTACAATCGCCTGCTGACCGCTATCGACGAGAACGTCGATCTCTTCGACGCCGGCTCACCGCTCCAGTTGCAGCCCGGCGAGCGCCAGGCCACGCTCGACATCCTCAACGGCGACTTCTACGAGCAGAACGCCCGCCCGCGCCAGTACGTCCTGCTGCGGCTGGATCGCGCGCTCGCCGGCGCCGAAGCCGTCTACGCCTACCCGACGATCACCATTGAGCATGTCTTACCGCAGCGCCCGCCCGCCGGCAGCGTCTGGACGCGATGGTTCCCCACGCCGGAGCAGCGCGACGCCTACGTCCATCGCCTCGGCAACCTCGTCCTGCTCTCGCGCACCAAGAACGCGCAGGCCGCCAACTATGACTTCGAGCAGAAGAAGCGCGCCTACTTCACCTCGAACGGCGGCGTCTCGCCCTTCGCGCTCACCACGCAAGTTCTGCAAGAGCGCGCGTGGACGCCGCAGATCGTCGAGCGCCGCCAGGCCGAGCTGATGCAGCGCCTCAAAGACCTCTGGCGCCTATAAACGTACACCCGTCCCCTACGCGAACGGCCGCGCCAGTGGATAACTGGAGCCGGGGAGCACATCCTCGCCGTCGATCGCGCCGCCCGCGTTCAGCGTCGCCACCGGCTGATCCGTGCCGAGGCGCCAGACGTCCACCTGCGAGTAGTTCGGCCACACCATCCACACCAACCGCACGCCCGTGGCAAGATAGCGTTGCGCCTTCGCTGCCAACTCCGACCGATACTGGCTCAGCGAGACCACTTTCCGCCGCCACGCCTTCCGCGTTCAATTCTTCACTCTTCCACGCCGAAGTGCCGGGCGATCTCGCGGGCGCGGGCCACTTCGTTGGGCTGCCCCATCTGCTGATACAGCTCGATGGACCGGTGCAGCAGCGTCGCACCCTCCTCGCGCGTCCCGCGCTGCTCCAGGAAGAATTGCCCTGCGCGCATCGCCACGGCCGCATAGTTCTGCGCATCCTGCAGCTCCAGCAGCACCTCAAGCGCCTGCGTGAAATAGGCCTCCGCATCGTCCAGTGCCTCGCGATGGGCCGCGATCCGCCCGAGCTGCGCCAGCGTGACGCCCTCGCCCTGCCGATCGAGTACATCGCGGCGGATCTGCAGGCTCGCGCTGTAATAGCCCTCCGCCTCATCCAGCGCGCCCCGCTGCTGCGCCACCATGCCCAACTGATGCAGATCCATCGCCTCGCCGAGCCGATCGCCTAGCGCCTGCCGCAACCCCACCGCCTGTGTATACGCCTGCTCCGCCGCCGCCAGATTCCCGTGCCGTAGCGCGATCTGCCCCAGGCCCGCCAGGTCCAGCGCCGTGCCGTGTTTATCGTCAGCCTGCTGGTCGAGCGCCAGCGCCTCGCGATATGAGCTCTCCGCCGCCTCCAGTCGCCCCTGGCGCAGCGCCACGCGCCCCAGCCACGCCTGGCAGATCGCCACGTCGCGATTGGCCCCCGCCGTGTGCAGCGCCACCAGCGCGTCGCGGAAGTAGGCTACCGCCTCGTCTAGCCGGTCACGTTCCTGCGCCAGCTCACCCAGCGCCACCAACGCTAGCCCCGCACCATGCTGCTCCCGCAGCTCGCGGCGGATCGAGAGATTCTGCCGGAAGACCTCCTCTGCCTCCTCCAGCCTGCCGGCGGACCGCAACAGCTCGCCCGAGCTGAGTGCCACGTCCGCGGCGCGAAGCCGATCCGCATAGTCGCCCGTCATGCGCGCGCGCGCCGCCGCCGCCGCCACGCCCCACGGCAGGTACTGCAGCCCTGCGCGGAATAGCCTACGGTCGCGCCAGTACGAGCGCATCCGGTCGCAGATCGCCGACTCGGGTCCAGTCTGTGCATTGCGGTGCGCCCACTCCAGCGCCGCTAGAATGTTCGGCTCGTCGCGTTCGATCGCGTCGTCGCCCACGCCGGCGATGTAACTCGCATAGTGGGTCGTCACGGTGTAGTGGATGGTGCCCTGCTCCCCCTCGGCGATCGCCCCGAAGCGTTGCGCCGCCAGCGCATAGACCAGCGGATGCAGGCTCAGTCGCTCGCGGTCGCACTCGCGCGGCAGCCAGTCATCCGTCCACTCGCTCACCAGGCCGCGCCGCGTCAGCCGTCGCAGGTGCTCACCCGGGCGCTCCACCCCGAACGCCTCGGCCAGCGTCAGCAGCGCCTCGCGCCCCACATCCCGCGCGCCGAACGCGCCGAATGCCGTGAAGAGGCGCAACGTCGCGTCGCCCAGCCGCCCGGTCGCTGCCTCCAGGCCCAACATCGCCGCCGCCCGCACGTCGTCCATCTCCAGGCCGAGCCCCCCGCGCGGATCGCCCTGTAGCGCATCGGCCACCGCCGACAACACCCGCTGCTCCTCGGCGGCGTTGATCGCCACCAGCGTCATCGCGAGGGGGTGCCGCGCCAGCGCGTTGACGATGCGCTCCGCCAGCGCCGGCTTCGGCTCCACCACCGGGCCGCTCCCCGCCTGCTCGTAGGCCCGCGTGAAGATCTCCAGGGCCTCCTCGATCGGCGGAGTGCCGAGCAGCAGCGTCGCGTCGTGCGGTACGTGCCCCACGTAGCCGTGCGCCGTGAGCACGACCGTGACCCCCGCTGCCAAGAGTGGCCGCGTAATCTCCGCCACCGAGAGCCCCGGCTCGACGCCCTCCAGCACCACCAGCGCATCCCTGCCGCCCAGCAGCTTCTCCGCCGCCAGACGCAGCCCCACCGCGTCCAGCGCCTCCGGCTGCCGCCGCTCGGGATCAAAGCGCGCCAGCGCCGCGCGCAGCAGCTCCTGCCCATCCCGGCGACCCGTGCAGTCGATTACCGCGACGCCGTCGGCGAAGCGCCGCTCCGCGCGCACCTGCCGCACCGCCCGCGCCACCAGCGATGTCACGCCGATGCCGCCCACCCCCGTCGCATCCGACACCGCCGCTAGCCCGCCGCGCCGCAACCGCTCCACCAGCCACGCCGTCTCCGACGCATGTCCGACGAAGATCGGCGGATCGGGCAGCAGCGCCAGTTCGTCCGGCGGCCCGTGCGGCTGGCCGGGCACCGCCTCGTGCGGCATCCGCTCGATGGGTGGCGCGCCGGTAGTCCGTATGCGACGCGGCCCGCGCGCGGAAAGCGGCGCCGTCACGATCGCGATGCGCGTCTGCGTCAGTCGCACATCGAAGAGCCGCTCCTGCAGCACCGCCTCTTCCTGGCGCTCATCCTGCCGGGCGAGCCGGCGCAGCACCACCAGATCGACGAGCAGCAACAGTGGCACGGCGGCGGCGAGCGGAAACGCCGCGATCAGCGCGACGATCTGCGGCACCAGCGACCCGTCGAGATAGGTCGCCCCCGCGGCGAGACTCGCCCCGCCCCGCTGGATCGCGATCAGCGCGAGGTTGGCGACGACCGCAACAGGGTACGCCAGCACGATCAGAGATGCGCGGATGCCGACCGTTCGCACCATCCGAACCCAGCGCGGCCGCGGATAGCGCGGATCGTCCAGCCGCGGCGTATCGGGCGCCTCAGCCGCGTCAATAGGCTCCGCCGCGCCCTCCGAGGGGTGCGGCAGCTCGCGCTCGGGGCGCTCCTCGGCCGCCACGGCGCTGGCCGTCCGCAGTCGCCCCGAAAGCCCGCCACTCTCAGGCGCCATACATTCCCCTTCACCCGCGGGATCGCATCCCCGTGCCCGACTAGTATGGCGCTCCCACGCTCACCGCGCAAGAGGATCGTGCCGGTCCCCAGCTTCACCAATTTCTCGTGCGCGGTTCCTCACACCCGATGTCCTACCGCGCAAAATCCCGTCACGCGATAACCCTTCGCCAACTGTTGGGGCGAGGCAGGGCCTCGCCGCACGGATCGCGTGCGCGCGGCGTGACTCACCTAGCGTCGTATGCCCTATCGTCGCGCGTAGAACGGATCGCGCTCGCGCGGCAGCGTATACCAGAGATCGTCGCAGACGCCGCGCACCTCATCGTCCAGCGTCACGTCGAGGCCGCGCAGGCTCCCGGCGAGCTGTTCCGGCTTGCTGGCCCCCAGGATTGCGCAGGTGACGCCGGGCCGCGAGAGCACCCACGCGATGGCGACCTCGGTCAGCGACTGCCCGCGCGGCTCAATCACCGCAGCGAGGCGCTCGACGGCATCGAACATCGGCTCTTGCCAATAGCGCCGCCGATACATCTCGCCGCTGTTCTGCAGCGTGAAGCGCGTGCCCTGCTCCAGCGAGCGCGTCTGGCGATAGCGCCCCGTCAGCACGCCGCCGGCCAGCGGATTGTATGCGAGAATGCCGACGTTGTGCGCCTGCGCCAGCGGCACCAGCTCATCCTCGATCATGCGGAACAGCATGTTGTAGCGCGGCTGCACCGTCTCATAGCGCGCGAGACCCCGCAGCGTACTCGTCCACAGCGCATCCGCTAGCCGCCACGCCGGATAGTTCGAGCAGCCGATGTAGCGCACCTTGCCGGAGTGGATGAGATCGTCGAAGGCGCTCAGCGTCTCCTCGATCGGCGTAGTCCCATCGAAGACGTGCGCCTGATACAGATCGATGTAGTCGGTCTTCAGCCGCCGCAAACTGGCCTCACACGCCGCGATGATGTGGCGGCGGCTCAGCCCTTGATCGTTAGGCGTGGGCCCCATCGGGTTGTAGCACTTGGTCGCCAGCACGATGCGGTCGCGGGCGTTGCGCTCGCGCAGCCACTCGCCGACGATCTCCTCCGTCAGACCGAGTTGATCCTGGTTGGCGCCCTGCGGGTACGCATCGGCGGTATCGATGAAGGTGATCCCGGCTTGGTCGGCGAGGTCCATGATGGCGAACGCCGTCGCCGCGTCCGTCTGGATGCCGAAGGTCATCGTGCCCAGGCAGAGCCTGCTGACCTTCAGGCCGGTTCGCCCCAGTGCGGTGATCTCCACGGAAACGCCCCTTCCATTCTCTGCCACGCGTCGCTGCCGAGGTGTTGGTGTACCAATCACTCTGCATGATACAACTCGCGCCCTGACCAGCCCTTGCGTCTGCGCGTGGCCGCTCAACCCGGTCCCGTCTCAGGAGACTTCCTTCCGCATAGCAGCTTCCTTCCGTATAATGTGTGCACGATGGTCTTGTGTTCGGTCTTCGCGATCAGGTGAAGGGGAAAGCGCATCATGGGTGATGAGCCAGCAGGGGCGGTTGGCCACAATCTCACGTTCGTCGGCCATAGCGATCAGGGTGGGCGCGGCGACAGCGTCCAGATCAACGTGCTCGATGGGTACGCCTACATTGGACATATGTTCACCGGCGGCGTCTCGGTGATCGACGTGCGCGACCCGCGCGACCCCAAGACGGTCAAGTTCATCCCCGCGCCGCCGAACTCCTGGTCGATCCACCTGCAGGCGCAGGACGACCTGCTGCTCGTGATGAACGGCGTCGACATCTACCAGGCCGAACTGGGCATCGAGAAGGGCATCTACTACAGCAAGCCCTTCGCCGATACCTACGGCAACCAGGAGCGCCACTTCTCCGCCGGCATGCGCGTCTTCGACATCGCGAACCGGGCCGAGCCGCGCGAGATCGGCTTCATGTCGGTGGACGGCTTCGGCGTCCATCGCATCTGGTACACGGGCGGGCGCTACGCCTACATCTCGGCGCTGCTCGATGGCTACACGGACGCCATCCAGCTCGTCGTCGACATGTCCGACCCGACGCATCCCAAGGAGGTCGGGCGCTGGTGGCTGCCCGGCATGTGGCGCGCGGGCGGTGAGGAGCCCACCTGGCTCCCCGGCAAGCGCTTCGCGCTGCACCACTCCATCGTCTCCGGCACCACCGCCTACGGCGCCTGGCGTGACGGCGGCCTCACGCTGCTCGACGTCAGCGACCCGACGAAGCCGAGCCTGATTGCCCATCGCAACTGGTGCCCGCCATTCGGCGGCGGTTCGCACACCGCCCTGCCGTTGCCCGACCGCAACCTCGTCATCGTCGCCGACGAGTCCATCGCCGACCACTGCGAGGATCAGGTCAAGTACATCTGGGTGGTGGACGTGCGCGAGCCGACCAATCCCGTCACCATCTCGACTTTCCCGACGCCGGCAGAGGACGACTACTGCGCGAAGGGCGGCCATTTCGGCCCCCACAACCTGCACGAGAACCGCCCCGGCTCCTTCCAGAGCTCGGACCTCATCTTCGCCACGTACCAGAATGCCGGCGTGCGCGTCTACGACATCAGCAATCAGTTCCAGCCGCGACAGACGGCGTTCTATGTTCCGCCCGCCCCAGAGAAGATGTTCGACCCGCGCCCGGCGAGTCAGCAGCAGATCCAGACCTGCGACGTCTTCGCAGACCGCAATGGCCTCCTCTACGTTACGGACTACAATGCCGGCCTCTATATCCTCGAATACAAAGGCTGAATCGAGTCGCAGCCGCACAAGATCGAGATGTGGCGGAATACGCT
Source organism: uncultured Chloroflexia bacterium (assembly GCA_963841205.1). Taxonomy (GTDB): domain Bacteria; phylum Chloroflexota; class Ktedonobacteria; order Ktedonobacterales; family JADMIN01; genus CAWAWP01. The sequence continues at coordinate 19,161 of CAWJCH010000003.1, forward strand.
TCCCGCGCATCTCAATCCGGCGTGGTGAACCTCGCAGGGAAGTGACAGGGGAAACCATCGCGGCCTTTCATGAGCGTCCATGCGGTTGGACGCAACGGCCTCGACGCCAGGTCTGGCCGCTCGATGTCGCCGACCGTTCTTTTTGCAACGTAGTCGCCCTAGGAGGTCCGTCACTCTTGCCGGTACAATCCCGGATCTACACGTCTACGCCGGGTGATGATCCCTCGACGCGATAGCAACGCAACTGAACTGAAGAGGTGCTCTCATGCCCATGTGGTGGCTCCGATACACTCGCGGCTGCCGCAGGGTAGCGTGCCGCTGGCGCGTGTGTACGCTCATGCTCATCGTCCTGCTCGCGGGCTGCGGTGGCGACGGTGCTTCGGCGCTCCCCACGTCCTCGGTGGTCGCCACCTTGCCGCCGCTCTCCGGCCCCGATTGGACCACGTACCATCGCAACAACGCCCGCACAGGCTACATCGCCGACACCCGCGACCCAAACAGTCTCATACGGGCGTGGAGCTTGCCGCTCGACGGCGCGGTCTACGCGGAGCCGCTCGTCGTCGGGGGCCGCGTGGTGGTGGCGACCGAGGGCGACTCGCTCTATGCGCTCGACGCGCGCACGGGCCAGGTCGCCTGGCACGTCAACGTCGGCACGCCTGTCACCAGCGGCGATCTCCCTTGCGGCAACATTTCGCCGCTCGGCATCACCGGCACCCCCGTCTACGACCCCACGACGGGCCTCGTCTTCGCCGTCGCCGAGGTCTACGACGCCAATCACGCCCCCGCGCACGTCCTCGTCGGCGTTGACGTGGCGACGGGCCAGGTGCGGATGCGTCGCTCAGCCGACGATCCTGGCATGGACGCGCGCGCCCATCAGCAGCGCCCGGCACTCGCCCTCTCCCAGGGCCTTGTCTACATCGCCTACGGCGGCCTCACCGGCGATTGCAGCGATTACATTGGGCGTGTCATGGCCGCGCGCACCGATGGGCAAGGTCCCCTGAGCGAGTATCAGGTGCCCACCACTCGCGAGGGCGGCATCTGGACGCCGCCCGGCCCCAGCATCGATGCGTCGGGCGATCTCTTCGTCAGCGTCGGCAACGGCGAGGCCACCTCCGGCGCCTGGGACCACAGCGACAGCGTCCTGCGCCTCTCGCCGCAGCTTGCATTGGAGGACGCCTTCGCCCCCACCTCCTGGGCGCAGGAGAACGCGACCGACGCGGATCTTGGCTCGATGGGCCCGGTGCTGCTCGACGACGGCTGGCTCATTGCCGCGGGCAAGTCCGGCACCATCTACCTCTTGCGGGCGGACGCGCTTGGCGGCGTCGGCGGCCAGGTGCAATCGATCTCGGGGTGCCATGCCTACGGCGGGGCCGCTTCGCTCGGCACGCACGCCTTCCTACCGTGCACCGAGGGACTGACGGAGGTCACGGTCGCGCCGGGGCCGCGGCTCGCGCTCGGCTGGCGCGCTTCTCCGCCGGGATCGCCGATCATCGGCGGCCACACCGTCTACAGCCTCGACAGCCAGGGGGTGCTCTATGCGCTCGACGTCGACAGCGGGGCGGTGCGGGCCTCGCTCGCCGTGGGGGCCGTCTCGCGCTTCGCCACCCCCACTCTCTATGGCCGCGCCCTCTTCATCGGGACGATGTCAGGCGTGACCGCCGTCCAGATCGCCTGAAGCCCTCGCCTGCACCGCCCGAAATCGCTAAAACCCCAAAGGATACCTTGAAGAACCCGCTCGATGCCGACTATGGGCGTAGCTTCAATGCGCTCGTCAGCGGGGTGTAGCGCCTGGTCGACAGTGCGTCGGTCGTTCCTTCGAAGCACTCACCTGATTGGGATTCGGCCTCGGATTCTGGCACCCGAGGCCGCACAGACCTCGATTCACGACCACGGGACCGATGAAGGACCTTCATCGGTATGGATCCATGAACTATTGCGACCACGCGCCGCGCAGCATGCGAAGTAGCAGGGCCGCCAGCGCCATCTTGATCAGATCGCCGGCGATGAAAGGATACTGGCCGAATTGCAACACGTTCCCCATGCCGACAAAGCGCGAGAGCCATGCCAATCCGAAGAGATAGATGATGACCTCGCCAAGCAGCATCGCAATCGCGGTCAACAGCACGTTGCGATCCCAGCCGCGCTCGGCCAGCAGACCGACGGCGAACGCGGCGACTGGGAAAGCGCCGAGGTAACCCGCCGTCGGCCCGACGATCACCTGAACGCCGGCGGCCGAAGGGCTCCACGCGCTCGCGCCGTTCGCGAAGACGGGCAGACCGGCGAGCCCCTGCGCCAGATAGGCGAGCATCGCCAGCCCTCCACGCCGGCTGCCAAGCAGCAGCCCGGTGACGAGGACGCCGAATGTCTGTCCTGTGACAGGGACGAGCGTGAAAGGAAGCGGAATCGAGATCCGCGCGAAGAGCGTCATCAGCGCCGAGAAGCCGAGGACAAGCAGCGAGTCCCAAATAAGGCCATTCACATCTGGACGCGCCGCATCGATGAGTGTTCCATTGCGAGCGCCCCCAGCAGACCTCACGTTCATCACGCCCTCTTGCACCTCGGTCACTTCATCCCACGGCCCGTTCTCAGCGGGATACCACTGCGTACTTTGACCACTCCCCACGGCTGAAGCCGGAGGATTCTTGGGCTGACCACCGCTCACCTAGCGAGCTAGGAGCGTCGTACACGGTCATGTCGTGGCCCGAAGCCACCTCCACACGCGTCGATTCCCGCAGGCCCTGCGGTAGGGGGCGAGTATCGCACACCTGGTCGGTGGTTGTCCGGTTGTCGGGAGCGCCTGACGGCGCGCGGCGCTTCCTCCCCGTGGGTGCACCGCGGGGTCTTCGCGCCACAGTATTTGATAACGGCTGAGCCAGGCGGGAGCAAGCGCGAGGCGAGGGGCACGCATGAGATCAGCGGACCTTCACGAGCGAAGCTCAAATGCCATCAGCTAGAGGCGGTTCCGATACGCTGACCGGGTGAACCGACAAGGGGGAGAACGCCATTATGGAAGCCTACCTTGTCAACCCCATCAATCCCGCGCGCATGCTCATGACGCCGGCGCGAGTACCTGACGAGTGGCCGCCAACTCGCGAGCATGCCGACGAGGTCCTGCTTGGTGTCTATAGCCAGCATCTCGTGGCCCGGAGCGACTGGGTGCTGCGACGCGCGCAGCAGCAGAAGGGATACTGGGTGTGATCCTACCGAAAGACCGCGACCCTCGTTTCGTGACGATCCGCCGCGGTGGGACCCTCACCGATTCGGATCACCGGCTCCTCGCCCTGTGGGCGGCATCGTGCGCGGAGCACGTCCTTGACCTCTTCGAGTCGGCTCAGCCTGAGGACCCGCGACCGCGTCGGGCGATCGAGCAGGCTCGCGCCTGGGTGCGTGGCGAGATCACCATGACTCAGGCTCGCACGGCGGGTGGCCATGCAATGGGCGCGGCCAGAGACCTGCGTGGGGCAGCACGGCATGCCGCGTACGCTGCCGGCCAGGCCGCGGCCGTCGCACACGTCGCCGCGCACGAGCTCGGCGCGGCCGCCTATGCGATCAAGGCCGCACGTGCTGCCGCGCCGGAAGGAGCGGGCGAGAGCGCAGGGCGACTCGAGTGTCGGTGGCAGCGCGACCAACTCCCGGAGGCGATTCGCGCGCTCGTACTCGACGACCAGCGGTTGCGGAACGACATCTGCTGGTCGGTGTTCGACTGCTGAGAGCGCGTCGGGGCGCCAGCACTGGCCAACAGGCGCATCGAGCGGGCACCCGGCAACGCATTGGCCGCCACGACGGACCGTGCCCGAAGGGCGGCAATCTGCACCGTCGGAATTGGAATGGCTGGCAGTGTCTCGGCGATGGGGGAGGCGTGCAGGTCCGCTTCGTGTCTCACAGTGGCCGCTTCCCTGCGATTTCTTCAGATCCGCGATGGGGCGTCCCGCCCATGTGAAGCATATGTCTCATATCGAGCCAGACGCGGCATGACTTACGTAGACCACGCGGATTGGCCCAAATGGCGGGTGCGGAGTGCGCGAGAGCGGTACGACGCTTCTGTGCCAGATCGTCCGCCGCATGCGTGGCGTTCGCGAGGGGTCCAATCGCCTCGGCGCCGGCCCACAACTCCGCGCTCGCGAAGTGGCTGGTGTGCGCAAAAACAGAAAAGCCCCGACGCCAAGCGGACCTGGCGTCGGGGCTTTCTTTAGGCGAAGGAACGGTGCCCCCAGGGGGAAGCGAAACGTAGATCCCCATTCGGCTCCGCATCGAAGAAGTGCGTCCAGCTGGTCCCGATGCCGTCGAATTCCGAGCGGAACTTGTATTCGATGGTTACGCTATCCAGGTGCAGCACGACGCGTCGGATGAACTGGCTTGACACTCCACACGGGCCAAGGCCCGATGGATGCTCAGGAAACGCTTGTGGCAACCCACTACGTTAGCTCTTGAAGGGCCTGCCCGGCCCCGAGAGGCGTTGACGGCATCGCCGGGCGAGCTCGGCTCAATCAACCCGACGCAAGCGCAGCGCACCACGTCCAAGATACGTTAGTGCTTTTACCCGCAGGAACGATTGACTGCGGAACCGCCAAACCCTATTTGATTGGTGAGGTGCAAAGTGCCTATGGACCTATTCTTGCACAGGCAGGCGGAATCGGCAACCGCAACAGGCTTTCGGCTAAAGCCACGCAAACCCTTTCATCCGCATGGGCTGAAGCCCAGCGGCTTTACGGGTTCTTCGGTAAGAGCGCCTGCCGTTCCGTGATAGGTCCCTCGGTGAGGACCGCTCGCATCTCCCCCACGTATTGCGCTACGTCGTCCGGTTGGATCGGTTGTGGTTGTTGTCGCGCCTGCGCCGCGCGCAAGCCCGAGAGCTCAGCGGTGAGGGCCAGATAGCGTTCATTGGCGCGGTCGTATTGCAGCTCGATGAGGTCGTTCATCCCCTTTTGCTCGATCACGGCGAGGAGCCGCCCCAGCCGCAGCTTCTGCTCGCGCAGTTCTGTTTCGACCTGGTCGATGCGCCCGACGGTCTGCTCGCGTGAAGACGACACCTCTTCTTGCGCCGATTGGAGGGATGCGGTCAGGTACTCGACCGTCAGCACGCGCTCCAGGAGGTCGTTGCAGATCGCTTCGTCCACAAGCCAGGTCGGGGTCTTAGGCATGGCGCAGTCGACACCGAGCCCATGTAGCTTGTTGGCGCAGCGGTAGCAGCGCGTCATCGGGTACTCCGGATGCTGCTGGTGTCCGTTCATCGGCGTATCATCGCCCCGCGCCTCGCAGAGGCCGCAACGCAGCAACCCCGTCAGTAGATAGGGCGAAGCGAGCCGACGTGGAGAGACAGCGACGCGGGTGCGCGCCTCACGCTGGCGTTGCACCACCATGAAGTCTTCGAGCGTGATACAGGGCTCGCAAAAGGTCGCACCGTCTTCCCAGGCGGTCGGATAGCGCGTACCGTGATAGACGAAGATGCCAGTGTAGAACAGGTTCTTGAAGAAGGCGGAGTAGTGCTCGCGCTTGCTATAGAGGCGCGTCGCCTCGTGGATCTCCAGCAGGCTGGCGTTGCCCTCGAGCTTTAGCTTCCAGGCGAGCGCCACCCGCTCGGCGACCTCTTCGTCTTTGACTAGGCGTTGACCGAGGCGTGGTTCGCCGTTGCTGCGCTGCCCGATCACGTCGGCGTGGGTGCAATAGCCCACCGTTGGCTTCCCGCCAGGCCAGTAGCCCTGCTCGACGATATAGCCTAACCCACGGCGCACATCGGCGGAGAGATCGTCCAAGAACCGCTGGTTCTTCCAATCGACGAACGCCTCGTAGATCGGCGCCATCTCGTTGTTCGGGACATCGTCGATCTTGCTCAGGACGGCGTAGCCCCGCTTGCGCAGCTCCGCCTTGTAGAACTGCGCGTCCAACTGGTCGCGGGCGAAGCGGGAGAAAGACCACAACACGATCCCTTCGACGGGACGCGGATCCTGCCTCGCCAAGGAGAGCATCAATTGGAATTGTTCCCTATCGTCGCGGCTGCCCTCGATCGCCGGGTGACCTGGTTCAATAAGGGCGTCGCACTGCGCGATTGGGGGCGCTACGAGGAGGCGCTGGCGGCCTGCGACCGGGCGCTGGCCCTCGACCCGAATGACGCGGACGCCTGGACGGGCAAGGGCAACGCGCTGTGGGGATTGAAGCGCTATCAGGAAGCTGTCACCTGTTACGATAAAGCACTCGCCATCGACCCCAAATATGCGCAGGCCGTGAGCAACGAGGCCATCTCGTTGCGGGCGCTGGGGCGCATGTCCGAAGCCGAAGAGGCGGAGCGACGGGCGAAGGCGCTGGGCAGGTGACGGGACGCGACCGTCACGCCGCGACGTGACGACGAGGGTCGACACGCGCTGACGCGTTGGCGCGGCGTGACGTGCGTACGAGCACTCGATGGCAGCAGTGACCGTCGCGCGACCACGGTCATTCCAGTGGCGGCAAGGAGCGAGCGAGCCGCGTCGGAAGTCGGGAAAATCATGGCCGGACGGCGTGCGTCACGCTCGCTTGGGTAGTAAGTATCGTACCCCCGCCAATTTGGTCAAGCGGTTTCTTCGATTGTCACAGATCTGGCGGCATGCGCTGGCCTCACGGTACGTGGCGGGCAGTCGTCATTCACGGTTGATATTGGGCGATGGCTTCGTCAGCGTGAGGACGGCCACTGGCGCGATAGACGTGGATGAGGGATTCGACATCGAAGGGGACGCGGCGGAATTCGAGGCTCGTCGTTCCGTGTTCGAGGGTGAGGATTGCGTATTCGGCCCAGGGGTCAGCGTGGAAGGTGTCCTCTGGTTGATCATGGCGATAGGCGAAGCCGACACTGCCGCAGCCGAAGTAGAAGGAGTCTCCAAGTTGGTGGACCTGTTGGACGTGGGTGTGGCCTCCAGCGAGGATGTTTGGCGCGAAGCCACTGAGCATCCGTGTGAGATCGTTGGTCGGCGTTGTCGGCAAGATGACGTCATCGAAGGAGTGCGGCGAGCCGTGGAAGCCGAGCAGCGCGCGGTTCTCGCTCAGTGGGACGGTGACGGTTGGTTGGAACGCGGCGATGAAGGCTTTGTCGGCCTCGCTGAGCTGATTTAGCGCCCAGCCTCGCACGTCGTCCATGCGCTGGCGTCGAGCGGCGTCGATGGCCTCGGCGCCTGAGTCTTGGCCGGTGAGCAGCCAGTCGTCGGCGTTGCCCATGACGACGGGGCACGCAAGCTCGCGGAGGCGCGCGACGACCTCTGCGGGCTGGGGTCCGCCCTGGATAGCGTCTCCGAGGCAGACTAACTGGTCGGTTGAGCGCTGTCTGAGATCGTCGAGGACGGCATCGAGCGCAATGCAGTTGCCGTGCATATCGGAGGTGACGGCGAGGCGCATAGGTTCTCTCCTTTGCCGCCAGAGGCTACGTCTGCGGCCTACGTGAAGGTACGCAGTGGCGCGCGTGGCGCTCACCGCGCGATGCTGTGAGCATGTGGGGCGCGTCGCTGCATTGCGCGACCAGCTCGACGTGCCGCTTGTCCTCAAGCCGTTCGACCTTTCGCAGTTGTTGGATGTGGTGGAGGCCACGGCGGCCAGCATGTCGCAGCGGCAGCTCGAGGGGTGAGGCCTGGGCGCGTTCAACGCGCCGGGATGTGAGCGCGACGGCGGGGGCATGGAGGTCGCTGCGGCAGGACGCACGAGAAGATGGGTCGGAGGCGTCGCGCGAAGGGCTGGATGGCGTTCGGCAGCGCGCGTGAGGAGGCGATGTTTCACCCTCGCTTGGTATGTGGTGTGCTCGGCGGTGGGGGTTGACGGCGCCGAAAGGGCCGCCGGTCGTTCGCTCGACGTCGCAGATGATGCGGATGCGTCACCCTCGGTTGGTTTGTGGTGTGTGAGTTATACGCCCCCGTGCTAGCACAGGGGTGCTGTTCAGTCCGTCTCCGTCCGTTCCTGTCGGGATCGGCCGTAGCGCCAGCGGTCGTCGCAGCGCTTGCACGATGCGGATGCCACTGAGCTTCACCTGTTGCGATACCACACGCGATCGTAGCAATGCTTGCATCGCCCACCTGCTACATGCGCTCGCTCAGCCGTGCCACAGTCGATGCACCGCTCGTGATCGCGCGACCAGTGCGCTTCTTCATCGGCCGAATTCCGCCGCCCTCGTGCGATGGCGGACTGCATGGTACTTGGGGTAGACTGCTGTGCAGTTGGTCCTGCTCGATCGGAATTGTTTGACAGCCCTTTGTAACGTGCCGCCCTAGAGGCGCTGGGCGACTAAGTTGCACGTTCTCCCCCCTGGTGGAGCCTGCGAAGGTCATCCCCCACTCCTCTGGCATCTTTAGCCGCACGGCCCGCTTTGCATCGTGTCGACGAACTGCTGTGCCTGGGCATGGCTTGAAAAAGGCCCGATGGATTGCGCAGGTTGGATTGGGCCGTCGTTCAGCCCGGATTGCACCACGGAACCCTCGAATACGAATGTGATGATCTCCTGGCTCGAGTTCGTGGTTGGCGTGATCTGACGGATACGCGCCATGGCCGTCGACGACAGCAGAAGCGTTACGTTGTAAGCAACGGGCCCGCCCGGCGTCGGAGACAAGGGCAGTTGTCGCACGAGGAGGGATTCACGCTGCACATCGGCCTGTGTGGCCAGGAGCGTGCCCTGTATGTGCGTCTCGCTCGCGCCCGTCACGTAGACCTGCTCCGTCTTGTACATGGTGAAGTCGGGACACTGCACGCTCGGGGTGCCCGAAGTGCCGCAGGCGGACGGTAGGAGGGCGACGAGCGCGAGGGCGAAGAGCCCGAGGAGACCCTTCGGGTTGTGCTGCACGGCCATCCTGCTCTACCTCACGTATCTCGTTGACGTCATCTTCAAGAAAGCCAAGCGCCCCGCTCGAATGACGGGAGTCTGGGGGGAGTCCCGTCACGTGCAATGCCCCACGGATAGGAGACCTGGCGAAGGTGAGAGTCCAGGCTTCCCTTTCCGTGGGCTCCTGTTCCGTGGGCTCTCGAGTGTGGTGGACTCTCAAGACCCGACCTAGAGTCAGCCGAGTTTCGGCGTCCAGTGGGCGAGTGTGCCGCTCGCTGTGGCAACAAGCAGGATCGCATTGTCCTCCGGTGACCATGCGGCTACGACACCGCTCTGGGCACACGCCACGGTAGCGTTACCGAACGCCAATTGCGCGCTTGCAACCATTGCCCCGGTCGCCGTGGACCGGACTGCAAGGCTAGCCGCTCGCACCCCAGTACACCGCACCTCGAAGAGGTACGCTCCAGAGATGCTCCAAGACAGCGATGCTATGCGCCCGGGCTGCGCGATGGCCTCATTGATCGCCGCGGTGAGGGCTTCATCGCGCGGCGCGCGCACGACGACCGGCAAGAACGTTTCCGGGGTCGCAGGCGGTGTAGATGCGGGTATCTGGACGTGGGTGGTGAGGGTCAGGGCGACAGAGCGGCCATCGGGCGACCATGCGCCGAAGACCGCCCCGAAGTCCGCGACTCCGGCTCCCGCAGAGGTGAGGAACCCCGGCTGCCACGGCGCGAATGCCGTGCCGGCGTCAGGGTTCCCGATGGCGGCCGTGAGATTACCCGCCTGCAGTGTCAGCGTGCCGTCCGTCGCCCATGTGATGACATCCGCGGCACCCAGTCCGACGGGCGTGACGAGGTTCTTCGCGTCTCGATCCGTCAAGTCGAAGACCGTGTATGCGCTCGCGCCGCCCGCGAGCCCTGCCCCCCGCAGTACGAAGCCGCCGCTACTATCCGCGTTGATGATGAGTGCATCTGTCGCCACCGGATTGCCTTTCGCATCGACCGAGACGAGGCCGATCGCGAGTTTCGTCTCGTCGGGCGACCACAGGAGCACCTGCGGACACGTTGGTGCGCCCGCGCCATCGGCTAGACAGGTCGAGAGATCAGAAGCGCCGAGATAGGGAGCGAGAGGGATGCGCTGTAGCACAGCTCCGGTGGCCGCAGAGATAATCACCACGCTCGTCGAGTTGGGTGCTCCCGCGACATCTGCTGCGCAGCCAGCGGTCGAGCCGACTATGGCATACGCATCACCGCGCGGCGACCAGGCGGGAGGATAGGCGCACGCGAACGTGGACACGGCGGAGAGGGATACGGCAGGCTGCGATGGGGACGGAGACGCTGTAGTCGGTGGAGAGGTGGGTCGTTGTGAACGCGTTGCCGCGTACCCTCCCCCCGCGGCGAGTAGCGCGCCGACCGCTATGAGGATTAGCCAACGTGAACGGCCAGGACGTCGCGTCTGCGGTGTCGCGGATCCCCCAGAGGCAGAGCGCTCGACAGCTAAGCCATGCAGCGCATCAAGGCGCCGTTGTCGTTCGTCATCGACCGGCATACCCACTGCAGCGTCCTCCGGTGTATTCCTCACAGCCGACGCATGCTAAACTCGGGCCGAGGGGGACATCCTTCACCAGGATAGTACGGCAGAGAACAGCCTGGCGGAGGACACCAGCTTACTGTCATCCGCCCCTATACCGCCAGTGGTCGTCGCAGCGGTTATAGTGCCCTCGGGCCCGGTGCGGTCGCGCCGCGATGCCACACTCTATGCAACAATCCGCAGTAGGGGACCAGAGTTTCACGCGGCCTCGCTTCGCCGAAAGTTTGACAGGTCTTTGGATTGTACCGCCCTGGGGGTGCCTAAGTGGTGCGAGGCTGCGGGTCGTGCTACGCGGTCTGCTGCGTGCCCGTCTCCCCGGCACTTTGGTAGGCCGCGAGCGCGTCCACAACGCCTTGCCGCTTGGTCAGCAGACGCCACAACGCGGTGCGCGCCCGCGCAAGCCCCGGCGCATCGCCCATCGCGCGCGCTTGCAGCACGACATCCTCCTGCTCAACGATCATCGCCTCTAGGCGCGCGAGATACTTGCGATAGTGCTGGGAGGCCTCCTCAGAGGCGATCGGCTGCTGGCGGTAGTCGTTGTGGATGAGCGGTTCCATCATGGGAGTCCTCCTACCCGTAGGGCCTCATAGGGCCTCTCAGCGGGTCAGCCGCACGATGCCCTTCTTGGCGCCGCTGCCCTGGATCTCCCGGAAGAGGTCCTCCATGTGCTGGGCGCTGTGCAAGGGATTGAAGAAGACGTCGACGAGCGTTACCTCGCCGGGGTGCGCGGCGGAGGAGGCCGCGGCGAAGAGGCCATCGTCCCACACATCGGAGCGGACGGCGAGTCGACATCCAGGGGATCGCGCTTGTCGGTGACATAGCTCCCATTCACGTAGAGCAGCGCCGCGGCGTCGCGAGACCAGATGAGGAGCGCCACGTGCCCTAGCGCTGCATGCAAGGCTGGACGCGTGCGCGATCCGGGCTGGTCAAACGCCGCCGCCACCTCTCCGAGCGTCGCCGGATAGGTCACGGGTGGCAGGACGCCGTTCACCATGGGCGGGATCGCCATGTCGCATGCACCTCGCGGGCAGGATAGCATATCGCGCGGGGCTTCGCTGAGCATGGGAAGGCAGGCGTCACGATCGCAGAAACGGCCCCGAGTTCGGCCGTGCCGCCGGCGTTCGTCGCGGTGCGCGCAGGGCACGGGCGCCACGACGCCGGGTTATTGTTTGTGATGCCACAAGCGATCGTAGCACCGCTTGCAGCGCCCATCGGCTACGTGGGGCCGCTCCGCTATGCCGCACTCGATGCACGCGTCGTGCTCCTCGGCCCATCTCGTTCTGCGCGCCCCGCCTTCTGACACAAAGAAAGCCCCCTGCTGACGCTTCCCGCGCTGCAGAGGGGCTTTCCGAAGACGATTGGGGGTCTTCGTCGGGTGCCCCCAGGGCGACTCGAACGCCCGCCACCGGCTTCGGAGGCCGGTGCTCTATCCACTGAGCTATGGGGGCTGGGGGAGGGACGACATCCCTCTTTAGACGGGCGTAGTGTAGCACACGGCGCCCCCAGCTTCAAGAAGGCGACGCTGTGCAGCCGGAAGGCTGACCCATCGCCCGCTTCAGCGGAACGTCGAAGCGATGGTGCATAATGTGGGAGACTATCAGCACATCGCGGCGCGCCATGCGCCGCCGTTCGAGGACGTCATGCCGTACGCCACGCTCGCCAAAGAATTTACCTTCGACGCCGCCCACTCGCTGCCCAACTCTGACGGACCCTGCCGTCGCTTGCACGGCCACACCTACCGTGCCGTCGTCTTCGCCCATGGCTTGGTGCAGCCCACCGATGGGCGAGCCGAGGAGGGCATGGTCCTCGATTTCACCCGCCTGAAAGAGGTCTTCAAGCAGCGGATCGAGGCACGCTGCGACCACCAATTCCTCAACGAGGTTGTCCCGGTCGCGCGCACTACCGCCGAGCTGCTGGCCGCATGGATGCTGCGCGAGCTGCGCCAAGAGCTGCCCCAAGTCGTCGCTGTGCGCCTCCATGAGACGCCCACCTCCTACGCCGAGGTCACCGCCGACGATCTCGCAGGCGAGGAATAACCTGGCCATGACCTCTGACCCGCCACGCGAGAAGACGTACCCTGTCGTCGAGATCTTCGGCCCCGTCCTGCAAGGCGAGGGACGCATGATCGGCGTGCCCACCCTCTTCGTCCGCTTCGGCTACTGCGATAGTCGGTGTAGCTGGTGCGACACCCTCTACGCCGTGCTGCCCGAGCAGGTGCGCGACAACGCCATGCAGATGAGCGCCGCCGCCATCCGGGACCGGCTCGTCGCGCTGGACCCCACTGTGCCGTGGATCACGCTTTCCGGCGGCAACCCCGTCATGCACGATCTCACCGCTCTCGTGGCTCTCTTGCACGCGAGCGGGCGCAAGATCGCTGTCGAGACGCAGGGCACCGTCTTCCGCGAATGGCTGCGCGCGTGCGAGGTCGTCACCGTTTCACCCAAGCCGCCGAGCTCCGGCATGGCGACGAATTTCGCGCAACTCGACCGTTTCGCCGCGCTGCACCAAGCCAACCTCAAAGTCGTCGTCTTCGACGACGCGGATCTCGGCTACGCCAAGGATGTCCATCTCCGCTATCCCGCGGTGCCGTTCTACATGCAGGTGGGCAACGCCGTTGGCGCCGACGATCGCGACGCGCTGCTCACGAAGCTCGGCTGGCTCGGCGCCCGCGTCCTGGCCGATCCCGCCCTGCAGGATGCCGTCGTCCTTCCGCAGCTGCACGTGCTGCTGTACGGCAACCGACGCGGTGTCTGATCGAGATGCGCCGCCGCCCGGTTCCATCGTCACCATCGCTGCACTTTGGCGTCCCGCGACCGCTACGTCGTACAATGCCGCCACTGGCTACGAGAGGACCGCGAAGTGGCAAGGGGGACACGCATCATGAACGACGACTTGACGCCTGAGGTGCTGGCCGAGCTTCGCGGCTTGTTGGAGGCGAAGCGCGCCAGCCTAGAAGCGGATCTGGCTGTGCTCCAGCGCGGCGAGGATAACAGGACCGAGTTTAATTCGCGCACGGACGTGGTCGGCGACTCCGCCGACAGCAGCGTAGACCTGCAAGAGATCGATGACGATCACACCGACGCCGACGCCCTGCGCCACGATCTCGCCGAGGTGACGCACGCGCTGGCGAAGTTTGACAATGGCACCTACGGCCTCTGCGAAGAGTGCGACGGCCCGATACCCGTAGCGCGCCTGCGCATCGTGCCCGAAGCGCGCTACGACGTCAAGCACCAAGCCGAGGTTGACGCAGGCCAGAAGAGTTAGCCGCAGCTCATGTGGCTTAACGCGCGGCATGGAGATCCCGGCGTTTACGCCTGGGGAGGAAGCTCCGCTTCCCCTCTCGTACCCCTAGACGGCATGCTCACACGCTCTTTGCTACGATGTGAGAACGCGACACAAACGGGCCTACCGCTATCGGTGCTACCCCACAGCCGAGCAAGCCGCTACACTGGCGCAGACGTTCGGCTGCGCGCGCTTTGTCTACAACTGGGCGCTGCGCCTGCGCACAGACGCGTACTACGAGCGCCAAGAGCGCGTCAGCGACGCGGACACCTCGGCTGCCCTCACACTGCTGAAGCAGCAGCCGGAAGCGACGTGGCTGAACGAGGTGTCGAGCGTGCCGCCACAACAGGCGCTGCGCCACCTCGACAAAGCGTTCCGAAACTTCTTTGAAGGGCGGGCGAAGTATCCCACCTTCAAGAAGAAGCACGGGCGGCAAGCGGCGGAATACACCACGTCCGCCTTCCGATGGAGCGCCGAGACGCGCACGCTGACGCTCGCCAAGATGGACGCGCCGCTGGACATCCGCTGGTCGCGCGAGTTTACGACTGCGCCCACCACCGTCACGGTGACGCGGGATAGCGCCGGGCGCTACTTCGTCTCCTTTCTGGTGGAAGAAGCCATCGAAGTGCTGCCGGTCGTCAATGCGCTGCTCGGCGTGGACGTGGGCCTGAAGGATATGGCGGTGCTGAGCACCGGCGAGAAGATCGCCAATCCGAAGCATTTGCATCGGGGCGAACGCCGCCTGGCGCGTGCGCAGCGGAACCTGGCACGTAAGCAGCGCGGCTCGAAGAACCGCGCGAAGGCTCGCCTGAAGGTGGCGCGTGTCCACGCTCAGCTTGCCGACCAACGGCGTGATGGACTGCACAAGCTGACGACGCGACTGATCCGCGAGAACCAAGTGATCTGTGTCGAGTCGTTGGCCGTCAAGCATCTGGTCCGCAATCACGCGCTGGCCAAGGCCATCAGTGACGTGGGCTGGGGCGAGTTGGTACGGCAACTGGCGTACAAAGCGGCCTGGTATGGACGTACACTTGTCGCCATCGACAAGTGGTATCCCAGCTCCAAACGCTGTTCTGGATGCGGGCATGTGCTCGACTCCCTGTTCCTGGGCGTGCGCCAGTGGACCTGTCCGGCATGCGGTGTCCGGCATGACAGGGACATCAACGCCGCGAAGAACATGCTTGCCGCCGGGCTGGCGGTGAACGCCTGTGGAGAGGCGGTAAGACCGGGAAGGGCCAAGCCCGACTCGGCACGCCCCGACGAAGCAGGAATCCCCCGGCGTTAGTCGTGGGGAATAGTCAAGTGGCTTCGCGTGTTCGCGCGTAGCGGATGCGCGATTGCAAACTTCCGCGCGTGAACTCATATCTCTACACGCCGCTGGCCTCGCGCCGGGCGGCCCCCGCGAGGGCCACCTTTCTCGTCTCTCTCGATGAAGACGCGCACCTACTTCGCGCATCCCCGTCCGCTCGTTCTTGGCTCGATGCCTCGGATTTCCCCGACTCCTTTCGCGCACACCTCAGCGCGTCGCGACGAACCATTCGTACCCGAAAACCAAGCGAATACTACCGAACGCCCACCTCGTCCGTATACTCCGCGATTGCACCATGCCGCCCCGAGACAGGCGAATTGCCTTCGTGGCGCGGCCTGCGTGCTCGCTCATCGCAGGAGAAGGAGTCATTCGCTATGTTCGCTGGTCTCCGCCCACGCCGCCTGGCCGGGTTGCTCGTCGCGCTCGCTGGCGTCCTCTCGCTTGCCGCCTGCTCCCTACCCGGCGTCAACGCCACCCCCGACGCCGCCACCATCCTCAAGGGCGTCCAGGGCGTGAAGATCAGCGATGCTACCTTCACCTTCTCGTATAATGGCAAGCTGTCCGCCCAGGCCTCCAGCTTCCTGCTTTCCAACGTCGGCGTGGACGCCAGCGGCACGCTGAGCGGCAATGGCAACGGTGAGATCACCGCGAGTCCTCAACGAGCCCAACTCGCCTTCATCCTTCCCTTCCAAATCGCGGGCATCACGCCCTCGCTCGAGCTCCTCAGCGACGGCGCCACCAAGACCCTCTACGCCGGCAGCAACGTCCTGACGCTCGTGAGCAGCGCGACGAATGGGAAGTCCTGGTTCGAGGTCCCGATCAGCCAGTTCGGCGGCTTCGACATCACGCCCGTCCTCAATTTCAGCCAGCTCCTCAACGTCTCACTCGCCGGCAGTGAGACGTTGAACGGCGTCTCGGTGTATCACCTGAAAGGCACCGAGTCGGGGACGGTCAGCGCGGCGATTGACCTCTATGTCCGCCAGGACAATTACAACCCCGTTCGCGCAGTCATCAACCTCACCACGCTCATCGTCGGATCCGTCACCCTCGACTTCGCGGGAATCAACACCGGCGTCACCGTCACACCGCCCACCTCGGATCAGATCATCAACGCGTAGTGCCTACCATGACGGCCGCCGAGCGCAACGTCCTCTCCCCACCGGTGGGGAGGATCGCGGCCGGTGTAGTCTGCCCTCTACCGCACAGGCTTGCCCCGCGCGTCACGGACGCTCCACTCTGACCCTGCGCTGGCACCGTAGTGTCGCGCTCTCGTCGGCCTCCCACACCATCCCTCACGCCTCACGCCTCACGCCCGTCGTCCTCGTGTGGTGGGGCGGGGTCCACGCTGCCAGCCAGGGAGCTCGCCGCTTCATCTACTGCCTCCAGCAGTGCGTCGATCTCGAACGGTTTGGCTACGCTCGCTACCACCGTCGCAGAACGCAGCGCCTGCACCACCGGCAGCGAGAGCGTATCGGCGCTGAAGATCACGTAGGCATGGCGCCGCGCGAGCTCCCAGTCCTCGCTCACCATCTTCAGCAGCGCGAAGCCGTCTACGTTCGGCATGCGCAGGTCGATCAGTGCCACCAGCCGCTGTGGATCGTCGCGTAGCAGCGCGAACGCCTCTTCGCCGTCGCGCGCCTCGCGCACCGCGTGCCCTGCGTCTTCAAGCGTCATGCGGACCGTCGAACGGATGTCCGTATCGTCATCCACAATGAGCACGGTTGCCATATACGTCTCTCGCCTTCTCTCCCCCGACCCGCCGCCGCTCTACGTGCGGACTCCATGGTCATGGCTGGCCGTACTTGCACCTTAACCGGGCATCACGCCACCTCTCGGTCGGGGCCAGCAGCTCGAAGTTACCGCCAGTCTGGTGCTTCCGCGTTCCGCTGGTCCTTCGCCGCAACTATCGGGCCGAACTGAGCGTCGGTCCGCAGCAGGTGCGCAGTGACCCGAATCGCCTAGCCCACTTGGATGCTGACTCCACGAGTTTTGCGCTCGAATCACGGACTTGTGCACCAATTTCCCACAGCCGTCCCACCGGACCGCCGCTTTCGCGATCCGCCTGCTCTTCTGCTTGCTGCAAGTGCCCTTGCATTCAGGTTTGGCGCACCAGCATGCCCGCTGCACACCAGGCGGACAGTCAGTTTATACGGAGCGAACGGTGTGCAAGTCGCTAGCCCGATCGGACAGGCGGTGTAGTCCCTTCCTCCTACTCATGACCGTTTTCGTGGCCGCCGCCTTGCTCTGATAGCTTGGTAGTGGATATAACATGTACCGCGCCTAGCCCATCCAGCCCTCTTTACAGGCCGACCGCGCTTGGGTACTCTCCCAGCGCTTCCTGTTTTCACACCCGACTCCCAGACGACCCACGGCATGTGGATAGTTGGTGGACGCTTGAGGGCTTCCGGAAGGTGTGGTAACGACTGGCACGAGGCCGCCGCCGCGCCGGGAAAGATACGGGCGACGGGAACGGACTCGCGCCGGCGGCATACAGCACGCATGCTCGCGGGCTTCGCGGGCGCCGACTCGCATGGAGGTAGACCACGTATGGCACGAGTTGCCGAGATGACGCGCGCTTCGGGCGCGCCTGCCGCGAATGACGCCGCCGAGAGCGCGTCCGCCGCACCGACGACCGACAAAGAGAAGGTGCTCCCACTCCCCCGCTGGCTCACGCGGGTGTACTACATCTTCCCAATCATCCTCTACATCCCCGACGGGATCTTCAACTTCTACGTCTACACCGACGGCGCCAAGCCGCCGAGCAACGATCCGCTCGTGCAGGCGGGCTTCTTCGCCCTGTGGAGCTTCGTCTCCATCGGCGTCGTCGGCATGGCCTACCTGCTGAGCGTGCTGGCCCCGTGGCATTGGGGCCAGGGGCACAAGATCCAGGCGTTCTTCTGCGGCATCGGCATCCTCGTCGCCACCGGCATCACCACCTGGAATAGCCTCGCCTACCGCAGCGTCTCGTTCAGCACCTTCAAGACCGACCAGTGGATCTACAACATCTGGCCGCAGCTCAAGACGCCAACGGCATCAGCATCACCATGATCCTCGTCGCCGTCGCGCCGCCGTTCTGGGGTCTCTTCTGGGCCGTCGTCCAGCCGACGCGCACTGGCCGCACCCTTGAGCAGATCCAGGAGAGCCACGCCGAGCAGCTCCTGCGCACGCAGCAGGAGGCCGAGCTCAAGGCTGCTCGCGCCGAGGCCAACGCCCGCATCCGCGCCGCGCAGCTCAAGGGCATGGCCGCCACCGCCGCCGCCGCCCGCCAGCAGGCCCGCGCCGCCTTCGGTCGCAAAGATGAGCAGGATGGCATGGTAGTCGAGGGCCAGGTCATCGTCGAGAGCGGCGAGTTACCGGCTATCGCCGCCCCATCGGAGTCCCCTGCGGATAGCGGCAGCTCCCACAACGTGATCCAGTATCCGACGTTCACGCCATCCGCAGGTCGCGACCTCGCCGCAGCGGGCGGCCGTGGTGGCATGACCTTCAGCAACCATGCCGCCGCCGCCGCCCCGACGACGCACTCCGCGCCGTCCGGAGCGCGCGGCAGCTTGGCGCAGCCGGCGCTGGGCTTCGACGCCGACGTGCAAGGCAGCGCCGGTGTCCCCGCGAGCGACGCCGTCAGCTTCACGCCACGCCGCCCCGCGACCCTCTTCGGCAACGATCTCGCCGCCGCTAGCCAGCCCTACGAAATGAGCGATGCCGAGGCGATGACCGGCACCTCCGGCCCGCGCCGCGCGCTTCGCCGCCCCAACGAGCTCGGCACGCTCAATCGCACGATGAACGAGCCGCTGCCGCCGAACGTGGCCGAGTCCATCGGCGACGTCATGCGCGAGTTGCGCGCCTCTAGCGGCAAGAAGACCATCGCCTCCAGCGTGCTGGTCCCCGCTGTCGCCGAGCGCCTCGGCGTCGACAACGCCACCGCGCAGAAGCTGATCGGCCGCTACTCCAAGGCCGAGTCGCAGCGCACGGCGCGCAACTAGCGCGCTTCCCGGAGTGATCGCGGTCGGAGCGCCGGACATGCCCGCGCCGTCGATCCCTCCGGCGCCTTGCTCGAAAGCGCGTGCCCGTGAGCACCCGCCAAATGGGTATTAGGTAGGCGCGCATCGTTCTCTTCTTATGGAGTACGGTGCGCGCCTCGTACGCATGACGCTCAGATTCGGTGACCCTCACACCCCCGAGCGGACTCCAGTCCGCGCCACTGTCCTCCGGCACGTCAGTGCCGCGATCCCACCCCCTCCACGAACCTCATCAAAGTTGTAGTGCGCGGACTCTGGCTTCAGCCGTGGAGGGAAGCGTCGCCCGCCCTTTCGGTCCAATGCCACTAAGATCGACCTATGGAGCCGATTCGTGGTAGACTCCGCGCATGGACATCAAGCGCTCCGTGACGATCCTGTTGCCCGACGACGACGACCTCCGCGCGACGGTGGGCGCGTTCCAAGGTGTGCAACAGGCACTCTCAGAGCCGTGCTACCACGGCGGCGAGCCGTTGGGCGCGCTGGCCTTGCACCGCGCGTGTTACCGGCAGGTGCTCGGCCCCCTCAGCAGCCAGATGACCTGCTCAGCGATCCGGCTCACCGCCGCTGCCTATGCAGGGGCCAAGAGCAACGGCAAGCCCGCCCGGCGCCCCTTCGCTTTCCGCCGCGCTCGCGCGCTGTTCCTGGTCGGCACCCGCGGGCGGGACGCCGACTTCTGCGCGGACGGCAGGCTCTCGATCTGGACGGTGGCTGGGCGCAAGCGCCTCGCCTACGCGGTACCCAAAGCCTTCCGGGAGACGCTGGCCGCCGCCAAGGAGATCGATAGCCTGTCGGTCGTCGAGCGCGACGGCAGGCTGCTCGGGCGAGTGACGCTCACACTGGAGGCGCCAGAGCCGCACGGAGTCCACCCGGTGGGCATCGACCTCAACGAGACGAACGCACTGGTGGCGGTCAATCCCGATGGCGGGATACTCTTCGTCAGCGGCAGGGAGGTGAAGGTCCGCAACAGGCGCGACTTCAAGACGCGCAAACGCGTCCAGCAGAGGCACGCGGCCCACAAGGCAGAGCACAAGGACACGCGCAGCGCGCGTCGCCTGCTCAAACGGCTTGGCCGCAAACGCTCCAATCGCACCCGCACCTTTGCCCAGACGGCGGCGAAGCAACTCGTCAAGTGGGTGCAGGCGAATGCCGTGCTCGTCTTCGAGGCGTTGACCGTGCCCCAACCCACGAAGGGGAGGGTGCGCGGCAAGGCCGTGCGACGGCGGCTCTCGGCATGGCAGCGCCAGCTCATCCGCCAGGCCGCCGAGTGCAAGGCGCAGGAAGTCGGCGTGGTGGTGGCCGAGGTCAACCCAGCCTACACCAGCCAGACGTGCTCGCGCTGTGGGCTGCGCGGGATACGCCAGCGTCATCGCTTTACCTGCCCTTCCTGTGGACTTGAGGACCACGCAGATGTCAACGCGGCGGTGAACGTCAGAAACCGCTATACCGTCTTGCGCGAGCAGGGCGGTGGGCCGCCTGTCAGTCGGCCCCGAAGCCCGGACTCCGCCTCGGTGGGGCTGCGGGCAAGCCCGCCTTTAGCTGCGGGCCACTGACCGTACCTTGTGCCCACTGCGTCGACAGCACCGATCTCGCTCGGCATAATCGCGCATAGGGCGCTCACGGCGACGAGGCTGGTTCGGCGCCAGAGATCAGCCGCGAATGCGGGTGAGGAGGCGGTGTTCATGCGTGGTGGAGGGACCAGCGCGGCTCGCTGGCATGCTGTGTGGCGAAACCTGTTCCGTGGTGGACGCTCCCGCCCAACGCTCGTCGGATTGGTCTGTGCCGCCGCCGTCCTTCTCGGCACGTTGTCGCCCCTGCTCAACGCTTCGGCTTCGTCGGCCCTCGCCTGTGGATTGGTCAGCAACCCCACCATGCTCGCCAATAACCAGCCAGCCACCTTGCTGCCCAAGCCGGGCGGGACGCTCGATACGCCCATCACTGGCTCGTTTGCAAACGTTTATGTCGTCGGCCAGCCCATCGCCTTTCAAGAAGACCTGAGCAATATGGGGCTTACGCCGTCCTTCGTCGCCACGCTGCAATGGCGCTGGGATTTCGGCGACGGCGGCACAGCGACCGGCATCACCGCTACGCATACCTTCGCCAATCCGGGCACCTACACCGTCTTCTCGCAGGTCGAGAGCAACGGTAGCTGGGAGAACGACTTCGACAGCGCCTACATCAAGGTAATCTCCGCAGCTCAATCCGCGCCGCCGGTGATCGTCGCCACGTCGAGCGCCGTCATCACCGACCCGAACACGCCGATCACCTTCGACGCCAGCGGCTCGCACTCGGCGGATGGCTCGCCCCTCGTCTACAATTGGAACTTTGCTGACTACACCACCTCGAGTGACGCGCGCGCGTCGCACCCGTTCAGCCCCTACCTCGTCAGCCAATCGCCGGCGCTGACCAGCGTCATCACGCTGATCGTCACCGACAAGAAGACCGGTGCGCAGTCCGTCAAGTACCTCGATATCGAGGTCGTCCAGCAGCTCCCGACGGTGACGATCAACACCAGCACGACCAACGCGAACACGGGTAGCAATGTCACCTTCACCGCCGTGGTAACGACGCCTGCGACCCCGACGCCGACCGGCGGCACGGGCGCCCCGCCCGGAGCCTCCTCCGGTGGCACCCTGTCGCCTTCCACGCCCGCTAAGTACGTGTGGACCTTCGGCGACGGCACCACGAAGACCACCTCCACGCCGACCGTCTCGCGCCCATACTCCAAGGATGGCACCTTTAACGTTACGCTGCAGGTGCTCGACCAGCATGGCTTCGCCTATCCCAGCACAGGCTCCGTCAGCATCAGCGTCGCTCGCGACTGGACCTCATTGATACTCGCCATCCTCGCCGGCCTGATCGTCGTCGTCGTCGGCTTCGTCCTGATCAACGGCCAGCTGCGCCGGAACCGCCTGATCCGCGAGCGCGCCGCCGCGATGGCGCTCGCCCGTGCCCGCGCCGTCCAGGCTGGCCGCGACCGGCGCACGCTCGCGCGCCAACGCGCGATCCGCCCCGACGAGGTCTCCCGCGATCCGCGTTACGGGCCGCCGACTCGCGATCCCCGCGGCGGCTAAGCTGACATGTCGCCGCGGGAGCATGCGCTAAGGGTCGGACGCGCGTCGGATATGAGCCGCCAACCTGGTACGTAGCCTACACATGCGGCCCATCTTGGCACATACTGTAGGGGCGAGGCGGGCCTCGCCCTTCCCGCGTGATCGATCTGCCGACTCCCTGCGCCGCCTGATTATGAAAGTAGGCCCATTCTGAATACGCAAGGCTCGCGTGACCTGCCCGAGGACGCGCGTCGCATCGAAGAAGCCCTCGTACTTGCCGTCGCCTACGAGCCGCCCGAGGCGCTGGACGAGCCCGTCTTCGGGCTGAATGACGCCGACCTGCGGCGCATCGTCGCGCTGACGCTCTCCCGCGTGGGCGTCACCGTCCCGGTCGAGTTGAGCCTCATGCTCACCGGTGACGACGGCCTGCGCGCGCTCAATCGAGAGTATCGCGGCAAAGACGAGCCGACCGACGTGCTCTCGTTCCCGCTGCTCGACGCCCCGCTCGTCGACGCCCCTGACGATCAGCTCTGGCAGCCCGCCGAGGATGATGATGCCGAGGATGAGATCGCCGACCTCAGCGCGATGGAGTACGCTGTCTCCGACGGGGACGAGCTCGCCCTCGACGGGGACGAGCTTGCGTCAGACGGCCGCCATGCGCTGGACGATCTCGACCTCGAAGGTGTTGATCCCTTCATCACGCCAGAGGACGAGCACGCGCACCTGGGCGACATCGCCCTCTCGCGTGATACGCTGCAACGGCAGGCGGCGGAGGCCGGCCACAGTCCCGCCCGCGAGCTGGCCTACCTGCTCTCGCACGGCGTGCTCCACCTCGTCGGCTACGACGACACCACCGACGCGGGCTATCAGGCGATGGTGGCGCACCAGGAGGCTGTGTTGCAGGCGGCAGGCATCAGCGAGTAACGCTGGCAGAGTGCAGCTACAAACGGGTGACGTATGGACACATCTCAGATCACGCGGCAGCCGGGGCGGGCGCACGAGTCCAATGCCGCGCGCCATGCGCCGGAGATCGAAGCCGTCCCGCAGCGGTCGGTTCCTCCGCGCCCTGAGTTTCTCCGCAGCTTCGTCTACGCCGGGGCCGGACTCTGGGAGGCGCTGCGCACCCAGCGCAATATGCGCGTGCACGTTGCCGCTGCGCTCCTCGCCATCGTGCTTGGTGTCGTCCTCCGCATCTCGCCCGTCGAGTTCGCCGTCGTCTTCCTCGCCATCGGCGGCGTCCTCGTCGCCGAGATGATCAACACCGTCACCGAGGCCGTCGTCGATCTCGCCACGCGGGAGTACCACCACCTCGCTCGTATGGCAAAGGATGTCGCCGCTGGCGCCGTCCTCGTCAGCGCCATCGTCGCCGTGATCGTCGCCTTCTTCATCTACCTGCCGCCGCTCTTTCACCTGCTCGGCAAGTGAGGCGAAACGCGTGGGCCGACCAACGCTCGTCAGGCGATGGCCCTCAAGAGATCAGTGGGACTAGCGCCAACTACGGCGCGACGACGGCCCTTCCGCGTCGCTCACGTCACTGGGAGAGCCGTTGCGGTTGGTCGGAGCGTTCGGGTTCGCCCTAGCCGCCTGGGACCACCCCGTCGCCGTCAAGTTCACAACGGGTTCTAGGTGGCGAGGGCTACCCTATCCCCTCGGCTCCGCAGTGTCCTCCACTGTCGCCACGTTAGGCGATACCCCACTTGCTGGCAGCCGTGGCGAGGAGTATGCCCCCCGCTGCTCCGGCGGCAGCAGCTCCGCGATCGCATACATGATGCGGTCTGTCGCCTCCGCCAGGCTCTCGCGGCTGCGCTTCCCGTCATGTGCGTCGAGCGTAAACGGCTTCCCGTAGCGCACCGTCGCCTTCGGCGCCCAGAAGAGAAAGCCCCTGTGCTTGAACACGTCTGGCGTCCCGGAGATGGCGACTGGCACGATCGGCGCGTTCCCCCGCAGCGCGATCAGCGCCACGCCGGTGTGCGCCTCGATCAGCGTGCCGTCGTCGCTGCGGTGGCCCTCCGGGAAGATCACCACCGCCTCACCCGCGCCCAAGAGCCGCTCCGCCGTGCGCAGTGCCTCGCGGTCGCCCTCGCCACGTCGCACCGGGAAGGCGCCGCCTTTGCGCAGTATCCAACCCAACAGTGTCGTGTTAAAAAGCTCGATCTTCGCCATATAGTGCGTCACGCGCGGCACCCGAATCGACGCCACCGGAATGTCGAGCCAATGGATGTGATTCATCGCGAGGATCACCGGACCGCGCCGCGGCACGTTCTCCAACCCCTCGCTGCGAATGCGGACAAACGTGGGCAAAACCAGGCGCGCGAACAATCGCAGCGCTTCATAGAATGGACGCGAAGGGGTGCCGTCGGGCGATTGCCTGCCAAACATCGTAGCCTCCCACCTCTCCGAACGTCCGCTCGGTCGTAGACGCGTCAGTCGGTCGTTGCGCCGGGTCGAAACGCGAATATGTACCAGTCACTCCCGCGTCATGTCGATGGTCTCGCGCCCTGATGGAATCTCGTTTTTGTTGGCGGACACGTCGGCCGCCAGCCGCCAACGTCGCGCCTAGTCCATCTCTCATTGCAAAAATCTATGAGGGACGATGATTGTCTCGCCATCCGCCCCGCCAGGCGGACGGGTCACGGCTCGCTCAACAATGCCTCGATGCGCTTCACTACCTCATCGGCCTGCAAGTTCGTGTTGTCGATGGTCCGCGCATCGGGTGCCGCCTGCATGTTCGGCGCGTCGATGGCGTCGCGCTGCTCGATCTCGCGCCGCACCGTCTCCAGCGAGGGCGCCGCGTCGCCGTACTTCGCCACCATATCGGCGTGGCGGCGGCGTGCCCGCTCCTCCGGTGAGGTCGTCAGGAAGATCTTCAGGTCCGCGTCGGGCAAGACCACGGTCCCGATGTCGCGTCCGACCATCACCATGCCGTGCTCGCGCGCCAGATCGCGCATGCGCCGGATCAGCGTCGCGCGCACGGCCGGGTGGATCGACACGCGTGAGACTGCGGCCTCCACCGCCGGTGTGCGCAGCAACGGTGTGTAGTCCCGGCCGCCGACCATCACCGTGTATTGACGGCCATCGGTCTCCGTCGCGGCGGGCGGCGCAATCGAAATGGGCATCGTCTCCGCCAAGAGCTGTAGCGAAGCGGCATCCTCAGGCGTCACACCGGATTCCAGCGCCAGCGCCGTCAGCGCGCGATAGAACGCCCCGGTATCGATGTACGGATTCCCGAGGCGTCGAGCCAACCGCTCGCCGATCGTGCTCTTGCCGACGCCGGCCCCCCCATCGATGGCGATCCGTGGATGCGCTTGCATGCCGCACAGCCTCCGCTGATACGACGCCGAGCCCCACCCCCGGCAATCGACTCAGCCGCATTATAACAGGTTGCGCGGCCCGGAATAGCGGATTTTTCGAGGCGCTCTTTCCGGTGGTGACGCGGGAATGCTTTTCCGTTTCCTTCCGCTTTTCTGTTTCGATCGGAGGGGCGAGGTCGAATTCAAGGGGATTGAGGGGGGCGGGACGGAAGGCGGAAGAAGGGCCCTCGCCCTCTGCCAAGCCCCCAGTGTGTGGTTCCGGGAGGGTTTCTCGCTTGTCCTGACGCGCCTTCCGCTGTCACGGGTGAGGTGGGGGAGGAAGCGAGATGTGGGGGAGGAAGCGAGATGTGGGGGAGGAAGCGAGATGTGGGGGAAGCACTCGTGGGGTGCGCAACGCGGGAACACTTTGTGGGCGTTACAATAAGAACATGCGTTCTGATTGCAGTGTAGCATAGTGGTGCGGGAAGCGCAAGGGCGGGCGGAGAAAAGGGATGATGCTTGCGCGGGCGTGTGTTTAGGGCAGCGCGTCCACGGCTGTGGTGTAGCCCTCGGCCCGAATTGCGTTACCCGTTCGCCGCATCCTCGCGATGATGGCGGCGCTCGCCAGATTCACGCGGATCGACCACGCGCAGGTCGGGCCGGTGCCCATCTTCCGCCGTCGATGCCTCGCTCCGTGCATCCGCTTCGCTCAGCCGCCTCCCGCGCGGCGGCGAGAGGTAGTAGCTCCCGATCAGCGCTACCCCGACCGCCAGCGGAATCAGCCCCGGCAAGAGCCACGGGCCGAAGCGTCCGGGCACCGCGCTGAACGGCGCTGGCAGCAGATAGCCGAGTGTATAGAGGCCGACCGTCACCGCCAGCCCCACCATTGCCGTGATCATCCCCCCCCGCAGCATCGCCGAGCTGCGCGGGGGCTGCAGCGGGTCGCCTTCGAACCGATCGAGCAGGCCCCGCTCGATCATCGTCATCCGTTCGCGGTGGTCGAGAAAGCGCACCAGCAGGATGAAGCCGAGGAACAGCGCCAACGCGCCGAGCCATTCGAGGCCGACCACGGCCAGATTATTCACGGCGAGCTCCTTCTATTCACATCCCGTCGCGCGACGGGCGAGCTTGTGTTCTTGCCGCACCTGTATCATACTCTGCTCAGAGCCGCGCGCGAGCCGCGGTGTTTCAGTTCATTTCCTTCGCCGCACCGTTCAGGATCGAGAGCCGCCGTGGATCCGCGAAACCTTGTCGATAGGTTCGCTCTCCAACTCGACATGTTGCAGAACGTCTCGGCCAGGACGCTGGCCCAACTCCGCGGCTTCGAGCAAGCCACGCCCACCGCCTCGGTTTCCGTGCCCGTCGCGCCAGACGCCGCCGAAGCAGAGCGGGCGCTGCTCGATCGCGCCCGCGCGGGGGATCAGGATGCCTTCGCCGCGATCGTCCGCGATCATCAGCGGCAGGTCTACGCGCTGGCCCTGCGCATGCTGCGCGATCCTGAGGAGGCAAGCGAGGCGACGCAAGAGGTCTTCCTGGCGGCGTGGCAGGGGCTGCGCGGCTTTCGGGGCGATGCCCGTTTCGCCACCTGGTTGTATCGCATCGCCTACAACTATTGCCTGCGCCTCGTCGCCCATCGCCGCCGCGACGTCACCCTCCAGGCCGAGCTCAGCGCCGCCTCCGCCCGCGAGAATCGCCCCGAGCGGACGCAGAGCGCGGCATCGGCGCTCGACGCAGAGCATGAGATGCGCGAGACCGTGCGCGGCGAGATCGCCAAACTGCCGCAGAAGTACCGGGTCGTTGTCGTCCTGCGTCACCTGCAGGAGCTCAGCTACGAAGAGATCGCCGAGGTCATGCGCGTGCCGATCGGCACCGTGAAGACGCATCTCTTCCGCGCGCGCGCGATGCTCAAGGAGCGACTTGAGGATCTCGGCGGCGTGCGCGACGGTCTCGGAGCGGGCCTGAGGGGCATGCTCGACCAGCTTGATTCCGGACGTCAAGCGCCACAACATAGGGACGGACCATAACGTGCCGATGAACGACTTGATCTGCTCGCGCGTGGGCGAACTCTCGCAGCTCTACGTGGACCAGCGGCTCGATATGTACTGGATGGGCCGGCTTGAGGCGCACCTCGCGGGCTGCGCGGAGTGCCGTCGTGATCTGGCCGTGCTCGAAGCGATTTGCGCCGCCTCGACGCAAGAGGAGCCGATCGTCGAGCCGCCGGACCTCACCGCACGCATCCTCGGGCGCGTCGCCGTCTACGAGCAGCGCCATGCCCGACCGCAGGTTGCGAGCCTGGGGCTGCGGTGGGTGGATGGCGTTCGCGCGGGCGTGCTGGCGAGCGCGACCACGATCTTCTTCATCTTACTCTCGCCTGCCTTGCGCCCAGCGCTGGGTGGGCAGCTCTCGCGCATTTTCCCCGCCGTCGTCGCGCTGCTGCTCGCCCCCGGCCCTGGGTCGATCGCCTGGCTCGCCTGGCTCGTCTGGATCACCGTCGGTGTCGCGCTCACGCTCTGGCTCGCCGGCGGCGAGGTCCGCGCCGCGTGGCGCCGCTCTCTGGAGCGGTGCCTGCCCTCACTCCCCCAGCTACGCCACCTATAATAGGTTCGTCTAATAGGTTCGTCGCGCCGCCCACCTGGCGATAGCCCGCCGGGTATGGCGATAGGCAGACGGACTCGCGCATGCTACACTCCTCTGCACATGGCCCGCCCTCTGCAATACGCGCCATGGGCCGTTGGTGCAGCGTCGGCGGAGGTTGCCGAGACGGGCGCGTGGGCGGTGGGGAGGGGCGGCGGTCAGCCAGGGAGGAGCAGAGTCAGTGAGACAGGATCCATCGAGCGTGGCGCGGGCCGCTGGAGCGCCAGAGCGCGCCGGAGCCATTCGAGTGCCGAGCTGGGCCTACCCGTTGGTGACGATCGCCTCACTGCTGATCGGCGGCGAATCGATCGTGCGCGGTACCCGCCTCGTCACCACCGCCGCCGATAGTGACCTCACCAACTTCTTCTTTCGCTCGGCGGGCTACATCCTCAACGGCCAGCCGTTCCAGATGTACGCCGTGCACGCCAGCGGCGGTTACCCCAACTACAATCCGCCGCTCAGCATTTTCCTGATGGCGCCGCTGCTCGGCCTGGCACGCTCCTTCGGCTTCGCCGCCAACTACGGCGAGCAGATCACCTTCGTCTCGCTGCCGTTCACGCTCTTCGTCCCGCTGCTCGGCTATCTCGTGCTCCGCGCGCTGCGCCAGTTCTACCCGCAGATGCCCGACGCCCAGCGCTTCCTGGCCTACACGCTCGTCGTGCTCTCGCCGCTGACCTGGCAATCCTATAGCCCCTGGTATCACATCGAGCAGCCCATGATGCTCTGCCTGCTGGTGGCGGCGCTGCTCGCCCTCCAATCACGCAATGAAGCGCTTGCCGGTGTCTTCGCCGGGCTGGCCGTCCTCACTCGCACGACCGCGCTGATGCCGCTCTTGGCGATTGGCGTCCTGCTGCTGGTCGCGCGCGAGTGGCGCACGCTGATCCGCTTCGGCGGCATCGCCGCGGGGATCGCGGTGTTGGGCGTCGCGCCGTTCTTCCTCGCGGACCGCGCCGACACGACCTATGCGTTTCTGACGTGGCGTGGCACCGCCATCATCGGCGGCAACTCGATCTGGGCGATCTTCGCCGCGCCGGACAGTGCCACCGGCATCCGTCACACGCTCGACGCCCTGGCGCGCCGGCTCGACATGCCGACGGTCGTGATCTTCCTTGTGATCGTCGCCGCGCTGGCCGCTCAGCGTCGGCACGTCTCTGCCTTTGGGCGCGACGCCTGGGCGGTGGCCGCCATCGCCGCGCTGGCCGTGCCGATGCTCAGCAAGACGAACTGGCCCTACTACTATCTCGAGCCGTTCATCTTCCTGCTGATCTGGGAGTTCTCCTCGATGCACGACCGCCTCTCAGGCGTCTGGCGCTGGCCGGTGCTTTCGGTGTTTTATCTCGCGACCACGGCGACCCTCTCGCAGTATATCTGGGTGCAGAGCGTCGGCGCGCTGGATCGCATCCTCGTCGGCGTGACGGAGTTCGCCGTCATGGCCGCCTTCGCCTACGCCATTTGGCGACGCATGGCCGCCGCGAAGGCGAGCGCCGCGATCGAACAGCCGCCGCAGTTCGCGGTGCAGGGTGCCATGCCGCAGGCAGGCCTGGGCGTGGCACCGCGTCAACCGGCACCTGGGGTCGCCGCGCGGCCTGTACCGGCGGGTCAGCCGCCCGCCACGCCGCTCTGGCCAGGCGAGGCGTCGCGCTCGCAAGCTATGCGCGTCGACGAGCCGCTCTGGACGGCGGAGGCGACCGCATCGGGCCGCTCGCGCTCCCCTTTGGCACCGGACGGGCCACAGTCGGTGCCGCCGACGAGTCCGCGGCCCTTCCCGCCAAGCGCGGGCGAGCAATGGCCTGACCTCGATTCTGCGTGGCCGCAGCGTCCTCCCGCCATGGGCGATCGGTGACGGCAATGGCGCGCAGGCGACGCACCGGTGGCCAGCGACCACCCACGACGGGTGCGCCGGTCGCGCGGCGCCCCTCATCGCCTCCGCAGACTTCGGCGCCCGCATCCACGACGGGTCGCGCCCCGATTGGCATTACCTCGCCCAAAC
Organism: uncultured Chloroflexia bacterium; assembly: GCA_963841205.1. Lineage (GTDB taxonomy): Bacteria > Chloroflexota > Ktedonobacteria > Ktedonobacterales > JADMIN01 > CAWAWP01. The sequence goes on from CAWJCH010000003.1 coordinate 49,092, forward strand.
CGCGCCGTGGTGGGCTGGGGCCGCTCCCCGGCCTGGAGGCTGGGGCGAAACCCGACACGCACCTGCGCGTGAACGCCAGCGGCCCAGAGGAAACCAGCATCAAACGGCTGCTCGCGCCGCTCGCCGTCATCGAGTGCTTTTTCCTGGCGCTGATGACGGTCGCGCCGATTGGCGGCGTCTCCCAGACGATCTCGCCGTTGGCGCGCGCCTGGCCATGGCTGCTCGCGCCCGCCCGTCTCGTCTTCGGCGATGCCCTCGTGGACGCGAGCATCCCACCGGAGCGTGGCTGGGCCGCTCTGGCGCTGTATGCCGTGCTGCTGGTCGGCGCGAGCTGCGCCGCCGTCGTCGCCCTGGCGCGCAGTCGCGGCGTGCGCGTGAATGGCACGCGGACTCTGGCGCTGGTGCTGGGCGGCGCCGCGCTGCTCGGCCTCACCTGTGCGCTGCTGCCCGCGCTCCCCTCGGATGACGTCTTCAGCTACATCCTCTATGGCCGCATCGCCGTGATCCACCATGCCAACCCCCTGATCACGACGCCTTCTGCCTTCCCGCGCGATCCGTTCCTCGCACTGGTCTTCTGGCGCAACACGCGCTCGGTGTACGGGCCGGTGTGGCTGCTGCTCTCCAGCGGCGTGACGCTGCTGGCGCAGGCGCTCGGCGGCGCGCTGGCGACCTACGTTGCGCTGTTCAAAGTGCTGGGCTTGGCCGCGCACCTCGCCAATGCTGCGCTGATCTGGGGCATCCTCGGCCGCCTCGCCCCTGGCCGCAGACTGTGGGGCACGCTGCTCTACGCCTGGAATCCCCTCTGTCTCCTCGAATTCTGCGCGAGCGCCCACAACGATGCCGTCCTGCTGACCTTCGCCTTGCTCGGCGTCTATTGGCTTGTTCGCGGGCAGGAGGTTCCGGCGCTGCTTGCCTTCGGCCTCTCGATCGCCACCAAGTACGTCCTGCTGGCCCTCTTGCCCTTCTATCTCGCGTTGATCGTCTCTCAACTTCGGCGCAAGGGCGAGACGCCGCGGCGCATACTCGGCGCGCTGGCGTGGCGGCTCGCCGTGGTCCTCGCCGTCGTCGTGCTCACCGCGCTGCCCTACTGGGATGGGCCGCGGAGCTTGGGGGCCATCGCCGCGTCGCCTCCCGCGCAGCAGCTCGACAACTCGCTGCTCGAAGTGGCGCAGTGGCCCTTGCGCGCGCTGCTCGGGGTCTTCGGCGTGAGCGCCGGCGCGGCGGCCTCGTTCGTACAGACCGGGCTGAAAATTGCAGGAGTGCTCGTGTTCGCCGCCGTCTGGCTGCGCCAGTTCCGGCGCGCCACCTCGCTGGAGGGGATGCTCCTGGCCTGGGGCTGGACGCTTTTCGCTTACGTCACGGCGGCGAGCGGATGGTTCTGGCCGTGGTACGCGACCTGGGGCGTCGCCCTCGTCGCGCTGCTGCCGGAGGGTGCAGCTGACCGCCGCCACACTGCTGCTGGCCGGTGGCGCGGCGACGCTCTACGCCTTCTTGCCGCTCTATGCCGCCGGTGTCTACGGCCTGCGCGCGCTCGTCGCGTTTGGGCCGTCGCTCGGCTATCTCGGCGTGCACTGGTGGCGTCGTGGGCGGCACCTGCCACACTTGCGTTTGCGCGGTACACTGTCTTTCACAGGGAGCGCACCGGCGCAGCTCCCGGGGCGAGGAGTCGACTGAGCACATGGCCTACAGTGCGGAGCCGTCGGGACATCGAACGTCGGATGGCGACGCCGCCGAATCGGCTCGGAATGCCCATCTGAGTTCGCATGTGGATGTGCCAGCACGTAGGGATGTGCCGGCGAGCACGCGCGCGAGTCGCGCGATAGCAGCCGTGACAACGTGCGGTGCTTGCTCATGCACGGGTTCAACGGTGAGCCGGTGGATATGTGGGAGCTCGAAGCGCGCCTCGTGGGACTGGGCTATTCGGCGAAGAACCTCCTGCTCCCCGGCCACGGCACCTCGGCGCGCGATTTCGCCGAGCATGGCTGGGATGACTGGTTCGGCCACGTGCGTGATGAGGCAGAGCGGGCGATCGAGCGTGGCGAGCGCGTCGTCCTGATCGGTCACTCGATGGGCGCCGCCGTCGCGCTCGCCGCCGCCGCCGCGGAGCCACGGATCGCCGGAGTCGCCGCGCTCTGCCCGCCGTTGCATCTCTCGACCAACGTGCTGCACATCGTGCGCGTCGTCAAGCGCTTCGTCCGCTATGTTCCCTCGGGGCCGGAGGACGTCCGCGATCGTCGCGGGGCGCGACAGCGCTATTTCCGCAACGCCTACGGTTGGACGGCGACCTCGACGGTCGAGAGCCTGCTCGCAGCTCTGCCCGATTTGCATGCAGCCTTGCCGCGCGTGGCCTGCCCGACGCTGGTGGTCTGCGCGCGCAACGACCATGTGGTGCCGCTGCGCGACGGTCTCGAGACCTTTCAGGAGATCGGCTCGGACGAGAAAGAACTGCTGGTGCTCGAGCACTCCTTCCACGCCGTCACGAAGGATGTCGAGCGACACCTCGTCTTCGAGCGCGTAGCGCGCTTCTGTGATCGTGTCTATGCGCGGGCACGGTGTGAAGAGGCGTAGACGGTCGGCGATTGGTCGGAGGATCAGCGCGGAGGTTCGCGCGACCCATTGAAAAAGTCGTGCGCGTGGGCCTTGACGCACCTCGCGCCTTATGATACATTTATCTCCCGCGTCTCGAATTGGTTGTGTGCTCCCGCCATGCGGGATTCGTGGATGACCAATTTGGCGACTCTTTCGTATTCCTGTGACGCTCCACGATTGTGCCGCGTTTGTAGGGATGTATCGGAGCGCAACGGGTGCTGCGAGGGCGTAGCATCACCTCTCCACGAGGTGGAGCCTCTCCCATTTTCTCCTCGATAGTCATTTCCTTGTGGCGCGTGCGACACGATAGCGTGTGCCGCGCACGAGGTGAAGACGCGGGGAACAAAAAATTGGCACTAGGACCTGTTGACAGCACAGCTAGGCTGTGGTAAGCTCAGGGAGTCGCCTCAAAACGGGGCGTTGATGCGAGTGCAGCCGAATACGGCTCCTCGAGAAGCTCAGCACCTTGACATCTGAAGAGTGAGAAGCAGCAGCGCAAGCATCGGGATCGACGTAGCATACGTCGAAGCGGGCTCACGTTGAGGCGTTTCGCCGAAAGGCGAGCGCCATTTGAGTTCAACCTTTGCGGTTCATTTGAGTCGTAACGACTCGTATCAGTGCGTAGATGCAGGAGTTGTGACGCGCGCGAGCGCGGGCAGCTCCGGTAGATAACAAACTGAATGGCGAGTTTGATCCTGGCTCAGGACAAACGCTGGCGGCGTGCGTAACACATGCAAGTCGGACGAGGTGCGATGGCTTCGGTGGTGCGGTCGAGTGGCGGACGGGTGAGTAACACGTGGATGACCTGCCTCGCGGTGGGGGATACCTCCCGGAAATGGGGGTTAAGACCGCATGCGTCGGTGCCTCTGGGGGGCATCGGGAAAGCCGAAAGGCGCCGGGAGAGGGGTCCGCGGCCGATTAGCTAGTTGGGGGGGTAACGGCCCACCAAGGCGACGATCGGTAGCTGGTCTGAGAGGATGATCAGCCACACTGGGATTGAGAACGGCCCAGACTCCTACGGGGGGCAGCAGTGAGGAATCTTCGGCAATGGGCGCAAGCCTGACCGAGCAACGCCGCGTGCGGGACGGAGGCCTTCGGGTCGTAAACCGCTTTTCTCGGGGACGAGAACGGACGGTACCCGAGGAAGAAGTCTCGGCTAACTACGTGCCAGCAGCCGCGGTAATACGTAGGAGGCGAGCGTTGTCCGGAGTTACTGGGCGTAAAGGGTGCGCAGGCGGCCCGCCGCGTGGGGGGTGAAATCGCCCGGCTTAACCGGGCGGGGGCTTTCCAGACGGGCGGGCTTGAGGGGCGGAGAGGGGCGCGGAATTCCGGGTGGAGCGGTGAAATGCGTAGAGATCCGGAGGAACACCGACGGCGAAGGCAGCGCCCTGGACGCCATCTGACGCTCAGGCACGAAAGCGCGGGGAGCAAACAGGATTAGATACCCTGGTAGTCCGCGCCGTAAACGATGTCCACCGGGTGCCGGGGGTATCGACCCCTTCGGTGCCGCAGCTAACGTGATGAGTGGACCGCCTGGGGAGTACGGCCGCAAGGTTAAAACTCAAAGGAATTGACGGGGGCCCGCACAAGCAGCGGAGCGTGTGGTTTAATTCGATGCGACGCGAAGAACCTTACCTGGGCTTGACATGCACTCGCACCAGGGGTAATGCCGTGTCCCCTTCGGGGGCGGGGGTACAGGTGCTGCATGGCTGTCGTCAGCTCGTGCCGTGAGGTGTTGGGTTAAGTCCCCTAACGAGCGCAACCCCCGGGGTCCGTTAGATGTTCTCGGGCCCGACTGCCGCGCGCAACGCGGAGGAAGGTGGGGATGACGTCAAGTCAGCACGGCCCTTACGTCCAGGGCTACACACACGCTACAATGGCCGGTACAACGGGTCGCGAAGCCGCGAGGCGGAGCCAATCCCCCAAAGCCGGTCTCAGTTCGGATTGCAGGCTGCAACTCGCCTGCATGAAGCCGGAGTTGCTAGTAACCGCGGGTCAGCACACCGCGGTGAATACGTTCCCGGGCCTTGTACACACCGCCCGTCACACCATGGGAGCCGGAAACACCTGAAGCCGGTGGGCCAACCCGCAAGGGGGGCAGACGTCGAGGGTGGGGTCGGTGACTGGGGTGAAGTCGTAACAAGGTAGCCGTACCGGAAGGTGCGGCTGGATCACCTCCTTTCTAGGGATATCAACCGGCGCGTCGCCGGCTCGCTCGTCGAGCCCGGCCCGCTGTCGGTCAGCTTCCCAGGTCGATCGATGGCGCCGTACAAGCGTCATCGCCTTTGACATGCCGCAAGGTCCCGCTTTGAAGTCTGTTGCGACCGAAACCGCTGCCTGTGCTTGCTGTTTCTCACTCTCCAGTTGTAAAGACTGGGCTGTTGCACCTGAACAATCGCATATAGAGAGAGTTGTTTGGATTTTGCCGAAGCGAGCGAGTTCCGAAGATCGCATCGTAGGTGAAACGCATCTCTGCTGGCGTGGATCATCGCCAAGCGGAGAAGGGTGCTGGGGGGATGCCTGAGGGGCCAAGGGCCGAAGAAGGACGCGGAGAGCGGCGAAACGTGGGTGGGGAGCTGCAAGCGAGCGATGAGCCACCCGAATCCGAATGGGGCAACCCGCGGCGCGCGAGCGTCGTCATCGGCGGCTGAATGCATAGGCCGCGCGAGGGGCACCGGGGGAACTGAAACATCTCAGTACCCCGAGGAAGAGAAATCAAGGTGAGAGGCCCGGAGTAGCGGCGAGCGAAACGGGTCGGCCCAAACCGGGCGTCCTTTCGGGGAGCGCGCGGGGTTGTGGGGCGCGGCAGGAGCGATCCAGGTCCATGGGGACGAGCGAGCCGAAGCGGCTGGAAAGCCGCACCGGAGCGGGTGAGAGCCCCGTAGGCGAACGCGGTCGTGATGGGTCCGCCGCGTACCCGAGTACCACGGGACACGAGAAATCCTGTGGGAAGCAGGGGGGACCACCCTCCAAGGCTGTAATACCCTTGGCCACCGATAGTGCACGAGTACCGTGAGGGAAAGGTGAAAAGCACCCCGCGAGGGGGATGAAAGAGACCCTGAAACCCAGCACCTACAAGCAGTCGGAGGCGGCTGCGCGTCTTCGGGGTCGGCCGCGCTGACGGCGTGCCTTTTGTAGAATGATCCGGCGAGTTCATCTCGGCAGCCCGGCGAAGGTTAAGCGGCGCAGAGAGCCGTGGAGCCGGAGCGAAAGCGAGGGTCTGAAGAGGGCGCGCAACGGTTGCCGGGATGAGGCCCGAAACCGGGTGAGCTAGCCATGGGCAGGGTGAAGCGGGGGTAAGACCGCGTCGAGGCCCGAACCCACCAGTGTTGCAAAACAGGGGGATGACCTGTGGTTAGGGGAGAAATTCCAATCGAACCCGGAGATAGCTGGTTCTCCCCGAAATGTATGGAGGTGCAGCCGCGCGCAGTGGGGCGACACGGCAAGCGTGTGCGGGAGGTAGGGCGCTGGATGGGCTCGGGGCCGGGTGCCGGTTACCAACCCCAACCAAACCATGAATGCCCACGTGCAGGTCGCGCACGAGTGAGGCGGCGGGGGCTAACCTTCATCGCCAAGAGGGAAACAACCCAGACCGCCGGCTAAGGTCCCTAAGGGGAGTGCTCAGTGGGAAAGGTTGTGGGATCGCGCAGACAGCCAGGAGGTTGGCTTAGAAGCAGCCATCCTTGAAAGAGTGCGTAATAGCTCACTGGTCGAGTGGCCCCGCGCCGACAATGTAACGGGGCTCAAGCATCCCACCGAAGCCGCGGATGACCGTCCTTGCGACGGGTCATGGTAGGGGAGCGTTCGGGAGTAGCGGAGAAGCGTGAGCGGGAGCACGCGTGGAGCGAACCGAAGCGCGAATGCCGGAATGAGTAGCGTTATTGGGGATGAGAACCCTCCACACCGGAAGCCTGAGGGTTCCTGGGCAACGGCAGTCGTCCCAGGGTCAGTCGGGACCTAAGCCGAGGCTGGTAGACGAGAGCCAGCGTAGGCGATGGCGAGCAGGTAGACAGTCCTGCACCGGCGCCGTCATGAGCGAAGGGGGGACGCGGTAGCGAGCGCGAGCCGACCGAATGGACAGGGTCGGTCGGTCCGTCGGAGGCGGGCATCCAGGCAAATCCGGGTTCCGCACACGCCTGAGGGCGACGGGAGCCCCCGATGAGGGGGCGGAAGTCGTGTCGTGCGCAGGCCGCCTAGAAAAGCCTCTAGCGATCCAATAGTGACGTGGCCGCCCGTACCGCACACCGACACTGGTGGGCAGGGGTAAGTACCCCAAGGTGGACGAGCGATCCTCCGTTAAGGAACTCGGCAAATTGACCCCGTAACTTCGGGAGAAGGGGTGCCCCGGCAGCGTGCGGCGGACGCTCGCGGCGTGGCGTGAGGGGGCCGCAGGGAGCGGGCTCAAGCGACTGTTTACCAAAAACACAGGTCTCTGCCACGGCGCAAGCCGACGTATAGGGGCTGATGCCTGCCCAGTGCCGGAAGGTTAACGGGAGGGGTGTGCGTAGCCCCGAACCGAAGCCCCGGTGAACGGCGGCCGTAACTATAACGGTCCTAAGGTAGCGAAATTCCTTGTCGGGTAAGTTCCGACCCGCACGAAAGGCATAACGACTTGAGCGCTGTCTCGACGGGGGGCTCGGCGAAATTGACGTACCCGTGAAGATGCGGGTTACCCGCGACAGGACAAAAAGACCCCGTGGAGCTTTACTACAGCCTGGTCTGGGCGCGAGGCCGCGTCTGCGTAGGATAGGTGGGAGCCGGTGAGGCGTCGCTCGTGGGCGGCGCGGAGGCAACGGTGAAATACCACTCTTGCGCGGGCTTGCGTCTAAGGGTCGGCCGCGATCGCGGCGACCCGACAGGGCCAGGGGGGTAGTTTGACTGGGGCGGTCGCCTCCCAAAGCGTAACGGAGGCGCCCAATGGTTCCCTCAGGGTGAATGGACATCACCCGGACAGAGTGCAAGGGCATAAGGGAGCTTGACTGCGAGACCTACAAGTCGAGCAGGGACGAAAGTCGGGCGTAGTGACCCAACGGTGCCGCGTGGAAGGGCCGTTGATCAACGGACAAAAGCTACCCCGGGGATAACAGGCTTATCTTGCCCAAGAGTTCACATCGACGGCAAGGTTTGGCACCTCGATGTCGGCTCGTCGCATCCTGGGGCTGGAGTCGGTCCCAAGGGTTGGGCTGTTCGCCCATTAAAGCGGCACGCGAGCTGGGTTCAGAACGTCGCGAGACAGTTCGGTCTCTATCCGTCGCGGGCGTAGGAACGTTGCGGGGGCTCACTCCCAGTACGAGAGGACCGGAGCGGCTGGACCGCTGGTGTGCCGGTTGGCCTCGCCCGAGGCACAGCCGGATAGCCACGTCCAGTGCGGAGAAGCGCTGAACGCATCTAAGCGCGAAGCCGTCCCCAAGATGAGCGTTCCCCGCGGTCTTCGGACCGCAAAGGCCCCACGTAGATTACGTGGTGATAGGGCGGGGGTGTACGCACGGTAACGTGCTCAGCCAAGCACCCCTAATGGCCGCACGGCTTGGCTTCATCCTTTCGCCAGCCGAGATGTTGCTTCACATATGTGCGTCCTGGGCTCGCCCGCCCGGCAAAATCGAGATAACTCTCTCTCATGCGACTCGTTCAGATCCGCAATAGATACCTTCCGCATGGGGCGGGATGGGAGAACAGCCTAATTGGCTTCCCGTCCCGCCCTCTTGCTGTTCATCCTTCCTTCGCCAGATCACCCGCCCGTGCCGAGGCAGCCGAGGTATACCACATGTCACTTCCTCCTACGCGAGGCGACGACCCGCGCCGCAATCCCGCCCGAAGCCCCGTTGGCGACCCGCTAACCGGTTCACAGCACGACGCGTCCGAGGAGATCGTCATCACCGACGATCTCGACACGCTGCTCGCCGTGTTGGCTCCGCGTGTGCGCAAGGCACTGCAGCAGCGATCGACCGTCAACCTGCTCGAAATCGTGCTCGATCTTGGTCGGTTGCCGGAGGCCCGTTTCCCCGACGGGGCGCTCGATCTCACGACTGAGCTCGTCACCGCGGAGGACATCGCGTACACGGTGGGGCGCATCGGGGCGTTCGGGGAGGACAACCGGGCGGGGATCGGGGGGACGCTGCACCGCATCAGCGCGCTGCGCAACCGGCGGGGGGCGGTGGTGGGGCTGACCTGCCGCGTGGGGCGCGCCGTGCGCGGCACGGTGGCGCTGATCCGCGACGTGGTCGAGCAGGGGCGCAGCATCCTGATCCTGGGGCGGCCGGGGGTGGGCAAGACGACGCTGCTGCGCGAGGCGGCGCGCGTGCTGGCCGACGAGCTGGGCAAAAGGGTGGTGGTGGTCGACACGAGCAACGAGATCGCCGGCGACGGCGACGTGCCGCACCCCGGCATCGGGCGCGCGCGGCGCATGCAGGTGGCGCGGCCGGCGGCGCAGCACGCCGTCATGATCGAGGCGGTCGAGAACCACATGCCCGAGGTGGTGGTGATCGACGAGATCGGCACGGAGTTGGAGGCCCTCGCGGCGCGGACCATCGCCGAGCGGGGGGTGCAGCTGGTGGGCACGGCGCACGGGCGCACGCTGGACAACCTGCTGGCCAACCCGACGCTCTCCGACCTGGTCGGCGGCATCCAGGCGGTGACGCTGGGCGACGAGGAGGCGCGCCGCCGCGGCACCCAGAAGACGGTGCTCGAGCGCAAGCAGCCCCCCACCTTCGACGTCCTCATCGAGCAGGAGGAGCGCCACCTCGTCGGCATCCACCACGATGTGGCCGAGGCGGTCGACGACCTGCTGCGCGGCGAGGCGCCTCAGCGCGAGATGCGCGAGCGACAGGCCGACGGGACGATCCGCCGGTGGGTGGAGCGGGCGCCGCAGGTGGCACGCGCCGACGGGGTCGGTTTGCCGGGCCGCGAAGCCCCGGTGCGCCGTGAAGAGCTTGCGCCGCCCCGCCGCGCCCGCAGCTCCGCGCTGATGGGGCAGCGGCCAGCAACGGCGTGGTGGGATACCGAGGGTAGCCGCGAACAGGCCGAGGGGCCGGGCGGCCGCTGGCTGGACCCTGAGCTGGCACGCGGCGCGCTGGGATTGCAGCGGCCGCTGGATGAAGAGGATGAGGTGGCCACGCCGGCCTCGCTCTTTCGCATGCGGCGGGTCTACCCCGTGGGGATCAACCGGACGCGGCTGGAGCAGGCGATCCGCGACCTGGGGCTGCCGGTGATCATCAGCCGGGACGTACGCGAGGCCGACGCCGTGTTGGTGCTGAAGAGCCTGTATCGCACGCAGCCGGAGCGCATCGATGCCGCGCGGGCCGCGGGCCTGCCGGTGTATGTGCTCAGGGGATCGGGGATCGAGCGGCTGCATGAGGCCTTGACCGACATGTACCGCAGCGATGTGGAGCGGGCGCGGCGGACGGATGACGATGTGGACGACGGTGGCGAGGAGGATGACGAGGACGACTCCTAGCCTTTGTGATGGACTTGTTTGGCATGGCCGAGCACAGCCGTCGGATGAACGGAGGCTCGGGATCTCTGTCGGTGGGTTGGGCTGGGCCACATAGTGTGTCGTGCAGGGTTGTTGGGATGAGGGGCCAGTTCTGGCCTGAAGGCCGGGCTCACCAGGCTCGGCGTGTGCGGCGAAGGCTCATAACCCAAAGGAGATCGGCATCCCGGTTGACGCGCGGCGAGTGCTCTGTCGTGCGGGTCAGGCGAGGAGTTGGCCGACGACCTGGCAGACGTGCCGGGTGATGTCCCAGCCTTGCTGGAGGGAGTCGTCGTCGTCGGTGTAGACGGCGATGATGTAGGTCTCGCCGCCGAGGGTGACGATGCCGGTGGTGTTCATGACCCAGAGGCCGTCGGGGCCGGGGACCCAGCCGTCCTTCATCTCGACGGTCGCGCCGGGGGGGGCGGTGTCGCCGACGCCGGTCTGCTCGTCGATCTCGATGTTATTCATCAGGTAGAGGGCGAGCTGGCAATCGTGCGCGGTGAGGACCTGGCCGTTGTGGAGCAGGGTGAGCAGGTGGACCATGGAGCGTGAGGAGATGGTGCTCCAGCCCCAGCCGTCGGCGTTATCGGGATGGAAGTCTGAGACGCCAACTGATTGTAGGTAGCTTGCCACCGCGGGCCCGCCGCCGACCTCGTCCCACAGCGCCTGGGCTGAGACGTTGTTGGAGTTCTCGATCATGGTGGTGAGCAGCTCCATCTCGCCGTCGTTCGGTTCGCGACCCTGGCGCTCCGTCATAGAGAGGAAGGTGAGCATGATCGGCACTTTGACCGAGCTGGCGACGGTGAAGAGTCCGTTCGAATTATAGGAATAGGCGACGTTGCGGGTGAGGTCATAGACGTAGGCGCCGACGCGAGTGCCGTATTGCTGGAGATACTGCTGCAGGTCGGTCGAAAGGAGATCGAAGCCCGCGGTAGGCGGCGATCCGGGGTCGGGCGCGGCGAAGGTCCCATCCGTCGCGGCGAGCCAGCCGGAGCCGCTGCGCCCCGGCGTCTGCCAGTTGACGCCGTACCAGAGGGCGCCGTCGACCCAGGCGGAGGTTCCCGCGAGGGTGAGGGGGAAGTTCTGGCCGATGTGCACTTCGGCGGCGCCGTTGGCCGGGTTCTGCAGGATGGTGGCGTCGTCGTGCGCGGCCCAGAGAGGGGTGCCGTTGCGCGCCCACACCGCGGGCAGGCCGACGGTCTCCAGATAGGCGAGACCGGTTGGCAGGCGATTGGCACTTTCGTCGTTGCCTGCGGACTCTGCGGTCTCGTCCACCAGGATGGCGCCGTTCGTGAAGACTTGCACCAGCTCACTGTGGAGCGTGCCGCCGACCGTGGCGAGGAGGGGCAGCGCCTCGGTGAGCGGCGCGCCGAAGTCGGTGTGCCAGCCCTGCGGGGAGACGTCGGCGCGTTGGATGTAGGACCAGATCGCTGCCGGAACGAAGTGGCCGAAGGTTTGGCCGTTGCGCTCGCTACTGGCAATAAAGGCGCTGCCCTGGTCGGCGTCATCCCGTGCATTGAGGGCACCGGAGGCGAGGGTCGATTGGAGGGTCGTGCCATTGACGAGGGGCGAGGCGAGCACGGCGCGGCGGAGATCCACATAGGTGAGCGTGCTGGTGTCGCCGCCGACAGGTGCCGTGCTGCCGAGCCGGAGCAGATCGTCGAAGAGCGGATGCCATGCGATGGCGCCTGGGGTCTGCTGGGCGTCGTCGCCGAACGAGGTTTGTGCCGCGTGCGGCATGGGCAACACCAACTCGCCGTTCGCGAAGAACTGGGCGAGGCCGTCTTTGGTGAGGAAGGCGGGTGTGAGGGGCGCACCGAGGAGCTGCGTGCCGGCGTTGGCGTTATAGTAGACCTGGAACGCGCTGTCCACCGAGACCTGTTGGCTGATGGCGGCGACGGACTGCGTGGCGGGAGTGACGCGGGTGGCGGTGCGGAGCGCGGCAATGTCCGGGAGCGCGGGCGCGACATTGCTGGCCTTGCTGCTGGCGGCCATGCTCATCGCGGCGGGGACTATCTCGGCACTGGCGCGTGACGGTACAGTTGCGCCGACGAGGGCGGTCAGCGCGAGCACGAGCCACGACGCCAGGCGCCGCCGTGATTTCGCGCCGCGCGGGATATAACCTCCATAGTGTGCCACGCCGCGACCAGCCCTTCTGCTGCCTCACCACCCACATGCCCACATGCCCACATGCCCACATGCCCACATGCCCACATGCCCACATGCCCACATGCCCACATGCCAATCCGCACACCTACCCGCACCATGCACCCGGTTCGCCACTCGATCCCCACCACCGTCCCGCCCGCGCGCTCCGCCCGTCGATCGCCGATCGAGCGAGCGTTTCTGCCGCCGACACACTTGCTGCATGGAACGTGCCAGGCTGGCGTTTGCGTCGCTGCTCTCGAGAAGTGTGCCAATCTTCAGACGAATGAGACACGGAGCAGTGCACGGTCATTGCGGCCTCATCGATGGAGTTTACGCGCTGTTTACAGACGTGGCGATCCATTTCCGTTTCCTTCCGCTTTTGCATTTTCTGTGAGGCTGTGGGGGCGGATTTCAGGGGAGTCTCGGGCGATTGAGGGCGCCGCGGACGGAAAGCGGAAGTTGGGGGTTCTTCGCTGCGGAGGACGGGTCCCTAACCCCCTACCAGGCCCTCGGCGGGGGACCACGCCTTCCCCTCGCGAGGGGAACGGGCCGCGAGGCGCGGGGTGTGCGACGGCGGAAAAACGATCACGGGGTGGGGTCGGGAGATGGAGAGGCATTGAGTGCTCCTTGCAACAGCGGTGGTGAGCGGGACGGTGGGGAGGATTGGGCAGCGAGGCGGAGGGGTAGAGGGAATGAGCGGGGTGGTGGAGGGGATTGGCGGGGATGGAATGGATGGGAGTGGTTGGTTGATCAGAACTTGTGTTCTGACTGGAGTATAGCATGCGGGGCGAGGCGCGCAAGGGCGAGGTGCGCAAGGGCGAGGTGCGCAAGGGCGAGGTGCGCAAGGGCGAGGTGCGCAAGGGCGAGGTGCGCAAGGGCGAGGTGCGCAAGGGCGAGGTGCGCAAGGGCGAGGTGCGTCAGGAGCGGATATTGGGTGGATCGTCGGTGGAGCGGGTCATCGCTTCGATGGCGGCGCTGACGCGCCGGCGCTCGTCGCGGAGGGCGGCGACAAGGACGCGCAGGATGCGCTCGCCCTCTGGGGTGAGGGAGACGAGCACGGTGCGGCGATCGGCGCCCTGGTCGCCCTGTCGGCGCTCGACGAGGCCGCGCGCCATGGCTCGCTTGATCAGCCCGATGACGGCGTTGTGCCGGATCTGCAGGCGCTCGGCAAGCTCGCTGATGTTGGCGCACTCACGCCCCGGAAAGCCCTTAATGGCGAGCAGGAGGTGGTAGTGCTGGGGGGTGAGGCCGACCTTCTGCGCTTCGAGCTCGGTCTGGCGCACGAGCTGCCGGAGCGTGGCGCGGAAACTCGCCACTTGCTCGAAGTCGCGCTCGGAGAGGGCCGAGTGGAGGTCGTCTTCGTCGGCGCGCGGCGAGGCCTCCGGGTGCTGCTCTCTCTGTGGTGTGGCCCTCACCATGCTGCGCTGCTCGTGTTTCCATCCCCCGTTGGGGGGAATGCCTCTTCCGGATGAGCTGACGGCACTCCATTCTATGCGGAGCCGACGCGGGGCGTCAATCGCGCGGAATGTCAGAGTTTGGGTAGCGTGCCACCTGCCGATGTGACGTGCCGCGGCGCTGAGGGATCGCTCGTGTTGGCGACGGATGGGCCTCACCCCGGCCAAGGCCCCGCTCGCGCGGTGACCCGGCCTCTCCTCCTACGGAGGCGCGGGGGCGCGGGTGAAAACGGGCGTGTGACGGAGGGATCGCAGCACTGAAGTGCCGGCGTACGACGGACGCGGACTGGGGTCCGTTCGCGCGAAGAATAGCAGCACGGCGCTCTGCTATATGGCATTTCAGGCGACGCGGGCGACGGCGATCTCGCCGGGGAAGTCCATCGCTTCGAGGTCGCCATGCCAGAAGAGGCGCTTCATCAGCTCGCCGGCGGCGAAGAGGAGGTGCTGCTGGGCGGCGTCGCGGGCGTCTTCGAAGGCGGGCGAGCCTTCGTGGTGGCGCGCGGTGACGAACCACTCGTGGAGTGGCGTCTGCTTGGCGGCACGGACGAGATAGCAACGCAATTTGATGGGGCCTTCGTCTTCGGGCATGTAGATGCGCAACTGGGGGACGCCGTGTGTGAGATCGAGCCGGTAGAAGACGCCGTAGTGCTCGCGCGAGGATTGGAAGAGGGATAACTCCGCGATGGCGCAGTTGTCGTCTCATCGTCGTCGTCGTCATCCTCGTCGGCGTCGCCGTGGGTGGCGCGTGCGCCGTAGCTGTAGCGGGTGGGCGGCGCGTCGCGTTGTGGTGAGCGGGACGCCTCTTCCTCCTCGGATCCCTCGAAGGCGACGCCTAGCTCGGCGAGGAGTGCTGCTAGCTCGTCATCCAAACTCATCATGCCGCTCCCTCCTGTCCTGGTGGGTGATTTCGTCCTCGGGAGATCATTCTTGGCGGGTGTGGCCAGGACGGAAGGGGAGTTGCGCGAGGTGGGGGATCCGCGGCGCTGGTGGACGGGGATCGCGGCGCTGCAATGCCGGTGCGAGATGGGCGCGGACTGCGGTCCGCTGGCTGGCACCCAGGGTGCCGGTGAACCGATGGTCTCATGGGGCTTTCGCGAGGGGGCGCGCTGGGCGAGAATAGCGGGGGAACGATTAGGGCAGGTCGCTTTGCCCGACCGGTTGCGTCGCGAAAGGACGGATTCGATGTCCGACCGGCAGTTGAGTCGCCCGATCTTTGGGCGTATTGTGGTGCGCGTGGTGCTGGCGGAGCCGGAGGCCGCGGCAGGGCAACCGGTGTTTCAGCGGGCGTATGCGGCGGAGGAGCCCTTGTATACGGTGGCGTGGGACGCGTGGAGCTGGTATCGTTCCGCGATCGAGGGGCGCGGGGAGCCGGCGCTGTTCCACGGGGCGACGCGCGTGGCGTCGATCGGGGGGAGGGAGATGGCGGTCGGCGATCTGCTCGCGCTGCCGGATCAGCATACGTTGGGCACGGTGCAACTGGCGCTGCACTGCTCTTGACTCCTCAGGGTGGGCCAAGTAGCGCGGCGCTCGATGGGTTCAGTTGTAGAGGTACAGCAGCTTCTCCTGGCCAGTCCGCCGGTGTCGGTGTTGTCGCTCCATTGATCTACGTTGCTGATTGGGCATGCAAGGCTCATGTACATGTCCGGCGCGGGGCTATCACTCCAGGGTGAGGCAGGCTTCGGCGGCGAGCCAGAAGAGCTGTTCGCGGACGTCGTGGGTGTCCCAGTGGCGCGAGCTCCAGGTTTCGCTACCCACGTCGTCGCCGCCGTAGAGCATCTGAGCGAGGCGGATGCGGCGAAACTGGGCGACGGCGAAGAAGGCGGCGGCCTCCATCTCGACGGTGAGACAACCTTCGTCGCGGCGGCGCGCGACCTTGCCGGGGGTCTCGCGGAAGAGGGCGTCGGTCGTCCAGGTCTTGCCGGTGACGTAGTCGAAGTTGTGGGCGCGGAGCACGGACTCGATGGCGGCGACGGCTTCGGGATGCGGGGCGACCTCGCGGCCCGGCGGCAGGTAGTGGTAGGAGGTACCTTCGTCGCGGACGGCGCTGGTGGGGATGACGATGTGGCCGACGGCGATCTCGCTGCGCAGGACGCCCGCGCCGCCGCAGGCGATGAAGTCGCGACAGCCGAGGGCGATGGTCTCTTCGAGCAGGCTGGCGCCTAGTGGCGCTCCGACGCCAGGCTGGAAGACGGCGAGCCGCTTGCCGAATGCCGTTAGCTCGTAGATCGGGTGCGTGCCGATCTCGCTGCGCAGGTGCTTGATGACTTTGGCGCCATGCTCCTGCACAAGCCGCGAGATGACACTTTGGAAGAAGCAGATCACCGCATGCGACGGTACGTCTTCGGGGGCGATCTGATGTTTCGGCTCGATCACGGCCTCGGGCGCGTCGTCGTATTCGAGGATGGGATAGCTGGTGCCAGGTCCGTCGCCGCTCATCGTCATTGCTGCTCCCCCTAGAAGCCCGACGCATGGCCGTCGCCGCGAACATCGCTGCCTGCCACGTAGACGCCGGAGGGCAGGCGCCAGATGATCTGTCCGCGCCCTGCGAAGTCTACCTCGGGATCGATCTCTACCTCGTGGCCGCGCCGCGTCAGCGCCTGCGCGACGGGCGCCGCGCCCGGCTCTAGCTTGACGTGGCGCTCGCCCCACCAGGACCAGCGCGGCGTGTCCAGGCTCGTCTGGGGGTCCATGGCGTAGTCCACGGTGTTGACGACCATCTGGACGTGGCCCTGCGGCTGCATGTGACCGCCCATCACACCGAATGGGCCGATCGGTTTACCGTCGCGCGTCAGGAAACCCGGAATCAGGGTGTGGAACGGGCGTTTGCCGGGAGCGAGGTGGTTGGGATGCGTTGGATCGAGCGAGAAGCCGGACCCACGGTTCTGTAGCGCGATGCCCGTCCCAGGCACGACGATATGCGAGCCGAACGACTCATACGTCGATTGGATCAGGCTGATCATCATGCCGTTGGCGTCCGCCACACAGAGATAGGTCGTGTCGCTTTGGGGAGGACTTCCGGCTTGCGGCAGCAGGGCGCGCTCGCCGATCAGCGCGCGGCGCTCCGCGGCGTACTCTTTCGAGAGTAGCCATGCCACCGGCACGGACGCATGCTCCGGATCGGCGATGTAGCGGTGGGTATCGGCGAAGGCGAGTTTCATCGCTTCTAGCTGAAGATGGTAGTTCTCCTCGTCCTCGCGGGGCTTCGTGGCAAGGTCGACTCCTTCGAGGATATTCAACGCCATCAAGACGGCCAGGCCTTGCCCGCTCGGTGGCATCTCCCAGACGTCGTAGCCACGATAGGTGGTGGAGAGGGGATCGCTCCACTGGCTTGTGTGGCTGGCGAGATCGTCGGCGGAGAGCCATCCGCCGGTACGCGCGGAGAACTGTCCGATGCGCTCGGCGATCTCACCGCGGTAGAATGCCTCCGCATTCGATTCTGCTATCAGCCGGAGTGTGCGGGCCATCTCCGCGCTGCGCCATATCTCGCCGACCCTGGGCGCACGGCCTTCCGGGGCGAAGATGGACGCGAATTCGGCGAATTCATCGCCCGCCAGCTCCGCATGCACCCGTTCCGCCGCCCTGCGCCAGTTTCGGGCGGAGATCGGCGAGACCGGGTAGCCTTGCTCGGCATACGTGATGGCTGGCTCGAAGAGCGAGGCGAAGGGTAGCGTGCCGAAGCGCGCGTGGAGGTCGTGCCACGCCCCAGGTGCGCCGGGAACAGTCACGGGTAGCCATCCCTTGGCGGGCATCTCGTCGTGGCCCAGCCGTCGTACCGCGTCGAGGCTGATTGCGGCTGGCGCGCGACCGGAGGCATTCAGCCCATGCAGGCGCTCGCCGTCCCAGACCAGCGCGAAGACATCGCCGCCGATGCCGTTGCTCGCTGGCTCGACCACCGTGAGGGCGATAGCGGCGGCGAGCGCGGCATCCACCGCTGTGCCGCCTCGGCGCAGTGCCGCGACCCCGGCCTGTGTCGCGAGAGGCTGGCTGGTGGCGACCATGCCATGGGTCGCGAAGACGGGCTGATGCCTGCCGGGGAATGCTCCATGCTCAAGGTCGAGTTGCACGCGCCGTCCCTCCTCACGCTGCCAGATACATCAAGCTGCGGGAGGAGTATAGCAGGATCGCGCTTTGCTGCCGATTGTCGCACATGCGCAGGCTGGCTGAGCACTTCGCGTTAACTCGTATGAAGTTCGCGCGCTAGCTGAGGACGATGCCTTGCTTGCGCATGAGGAATCCGACCTTACCAGAGAGGCCGTCGATGACTTCCTCCCACGTGAACTCGGCGGCGGTGCGCCGGCCAGCGGCGCCGATCTTCTCACGCTCGTCGGGGTTCTGCGCGACGTGGAGCAGGTAGCCTACGATCTCGTCGGGGTCGTCGGAGTCGAGTGCGACGGCGTTCTCGAAGGAGACAGCGTAATCCTCGCCGGTGGAGCCGGTGAAGGCGACGCCGCCGGTGGCCATCACTTCGAGGCCGACGAGGCCGAACGGCTCGTGGCCGCTGTTGGCGAGCGTGGCGTCGGCGGCGGCGTAGCAGAGGCGCACGAACGCTTCGGGCACGAAGAAGCGGAGGTTGTAGATGTCAGCCTCGCCGGCGTCGCGCATCAACTGGATGCAGTCGTCGACGGTGGGCCGGCGCGTGCGTGCCTCGACGTCCTTGACGATGAGGCCGAGGTTGCGCGCCCGCGAGAGCACCTCGCCGCCGTGCGGCTCGAGTCCGCCGCGGATCACCATCGCCATCGGGTGGCCGCTGTATTTGAGGCGGGCAGCGGCCTCGACGGCCATCAGCCAGCGCTTATCGGGGTCGAAGCGGCCGATCTTGAAGAGGAAGAGGCGACGTGGCTCGCCGCGTTGGATCGCTTCGCGCAGCTCGGCAACCTGTGCGGCATCGACGGGGTCGAGGTTGCGCGCGGGGATGCCGTTGGGGATGACGAGCGGGTTGACGTTGTACTGCCAGAGGCGGTGCTTCATGTAGCGGCTGACGGTGGTGATCGTCGAGGTGTAGTTGAGGCGGCCCCAGTTGATGCGATGCAGCGACATGAGACTGTTGCAGTTCCACATGAGGATGGCGCGATGGCGCAGGCCGTGCCAGTGCAGCAGGTCGGAGGTGCGCGAGACGGTCTCGGCGGTGTGCCAGTCTTCGCCGATGACGACGACCATCTTGCCTTGCGCGATGGCGGGGCCGGCGATCTGCTCGTAGACGTGCTGCGGGACGGTGTCGGTGTAGTCTTTGAGCTTCTGGTCTTCGCCGTCGTAGACGCCGTTGAGGTGGTACTGGCTGATCCACTGGCTCCAGCGCTTGAGGTGGAGTTTGCCGTTGATCTTGGTCTCGTGGCCCGGCTCGGTGGGGTCGCCGACGAAGATCAGGTGTGTCTCGTAGCCGGCGGTGGCGAGCGCCTCGGTGAACTCCGTCACGCGGGTGCCGAGGCCGCCGGCCATCGAATATTGGTCTGGTCCCTCGAAGCAGAGCGAGACGAAGACGGTGTTGTCGGGCGACATGCCGCCGTAGTGCGGGACGACGGGCGTGGTTGGTACGGCCTGCGGCACGGCCTTGGCGGTGGCGCGGGTGCGCGGCGCGGCGGGCGCGAGCGGGGCCGTCTCGGGCTTCTGGTGGGTTTCGGGCGCTCTGGCGGCCTTCGGCGCGCGGACAGGCGTGGCCTTGGGCGCGCGCGGGGATGCCGCGGTGCGGATCGCGGGCGCTACGCTGGCCGCCGCTGACTCGGAACTGGAGGCGCTAGCGCGTGGCGTGGTGGTGGCGCGCCGACGGGGCGCTGCGGGCTTGGCGGCGCCGCCAGCGCTGGAACCGTTGGCGCCGGTGGTCGTGTGCGTCTCGGGCATCGGCCCGGTGGGGAGGTTTCCTTGCTCGTCGCTGCGTGTCACGATGATCTTCTCCTGGGGAGTGCGCTTCGGCGATGGCCGCGCGCAATCCCTCGTCTCTTCGTTCCTGGTCACGAATCGCGGTCATAGTCGGCGCTAGAACAGCGTGTGGCACTTGTTGGCGAGCCACAACGGACGTTTGGGCCTGGCGCGCGCATCCGCCGCACGGACACGATCGCGTCCCTCGACTTCTCCATCTTGTTCGACATCTTGGACGGAGGCGATACGGCCTCGTGCCCGACTCCGCCCACGCCAGCATACCACTTGCCCGCGGCACGTCCTCGTCCGCCTGGCTCCCACGTTGACACCTAAGACGGCTCGCACATGGAGCGCGTCACCCGCAAGACCATCGTCCGCTGCGGCACCTCATCCGTTTCGTCAACGTGCTCGCGGTCCGTTGGGCGGAGGGCAGGTCTCACACTACTCACCGTACTACATCTCTTCGCCTGCGTGCCACTCCGCTGCGCCAAGCTGTGCAGCACGCAGGCGAACCCCCACCCGTGCAAAGTCACGGGTGGGGGCACATTCGGCGATGGGCTCGCTCGATACGATGTGCGGATCTGGCTAATGACTTGGGTGATAGTCCGTCGAGTCGTCGGGCGAGGGCGGCGTGTCGCCTTCGCTGCCGACGATGATGCCGTCGGGGCGGATCACCTGGCGCGACGGCGGGATGTCGGTCTGGGTGTCGGTGGGCGCCGGGCGCGCGATATGGGCTGTGGCGGGTGTGGCGCCCGCGCTGGGAGTGTTATCATCGCGATCTTCGCCGTCGGTGGCGGTCCCGTTGGAAGGCAGTGACGGCACGGCGATGAACGTGTTGGGGTCGCCGCTGTTGCTGGGGGCCGCGCTGCCCGTCAAGGAGTCGTTCGAGGTGCTGTTGGCCCCCCGCTGGTCGGGCACGCCCCACATATGGATGCGCTCGCGGTCAGGTCCGTTGGGGTTGGAGGGCGTGTCGGACATCGGTTGCGCCGTCGAGGGCGATGGCGAGGTCGACATGGGATACATGGGTGAGGCCGGAGATGTTGTGGAAGGCATGGCGACGAGCTGATTGTAGGCGGTTTGCAGGCGGCTGTGCTCGGCCTGGAACTGGCGATACTGTTCGCGCGATTGGATGAGGTCGCGCTCAGCCTGGGTCTCCGTCGTGGCGGTCGCTGTGGTGACGTCCGTGGGAGCGCCGATGAAGACCGCCACGAAGAGCGCGGCGAGCAGGAAGCCGATCAACCTCGCGGAGGCGATGGCAACCCCTGCGCTGAGTGCGAAGGACTGGTCGAAGAGCGTCCAGTCTGCCGATTGCGGATTCTGCTGCACGGCGAAGACGAGGAGCACGAGGAGTACGAGGATGACGGCAAGTGAGAAGGCGGTATTGCGCGTGCGCATGCCAACACTCCTTGCGAAGGATGAATGCGGCCGGCGCGGGATCGAGGAGACGAGTGAGGGTGCGCCGACTGTGGCCCTGAAGAGGGTTCGGCCCACAGACGAGCAGATTTTGTGCCGCTTTGCACAGGGAACGGCATTGGATGGAAGCCGTCTACGTTGACCCCTCCCCTATACTGGCACTAACGACCAGCCGAAGAGAAGGTGGTTCAGTCGAGCGCAGCCAATCTTCCCATCGTGGTCGCCATTTCCCGTCGCATGACGCGTTGGGCGGTGGCCTGCTTGCGTTCGAGGGAGACGCTGGCACCTTCGTAGAGATGGGCGGCAATCGCTCCGACCTCATGGGTCGCATACTGCCGATAGTGCCAGATATTCCAACTGGGTACGAGCGCGGTGCGTCGCACCCCAATCTCGGCGATGCACCACTCCTGGATCTCCGCGACGATCTCCCTGCTGAAGGAGACGACCCCGAAGGTGGCACGACCCGAAGGTCGAACCGAGAAATACCCGTCGGCATCGACGTAGCCCCGTAGCAAATGCCGCATCAGGGTCTGCGGCACGGTGGGCAGATGCTTCATGACATACGTCTTGCGCGGGACGATGCCGTATGCACCGAGCGCATCCACCAGGCGGGCCGAACTGATCTCGCAGGTGCTCACCGGTCGCCCATGATTGTTGACCCCGGAGTAGATCGGCCGATCGGACGCGAGCCAGGCGCAAAACGTCCGCAGGTGGCCCACATCCCGCGTGGACAGCCCGATCCGTAGGCGTCCGTTCGACACATTGCCATCCGCCGCGATGAAGCCAAGCCAGTACGCCGCTGCTTCACTCTCGATCACGTCGAAGGCGTGCTCGTTCCGGGGGTAGACAGTCATGGCCTCGCTGCCGCTACGCCTGCTCACGCCATGCCGCGCAAGGATGTTATAGACCGTTTGCTCTTCGATCCCGTACCGGCCAACGATCTTCGACGCCGGAAGGCCCTGGCCGTACAGCGCGATGACCTCCCCCTCCTGGAGATCGCTCAGCTTTCGGAAGACGTCGTGGTTCGTCCGGCGGGCGACGCCGGTGCGTTCCAAGACGCCGTAGATCGTGGTACTGGCCACCCCGTAGCGCTCAGCGAGCCGTACTGCGTCAACACCACCTTGATAGGCGGCGACGATCTCGGCTTCTTGCGACTGCCTCAAGACTTTTCCGACGCCGCTTCTGGGGCGTAGCGCCACGCCATATTTCTGCAGAACGTAGTAGAGCGTGTCTGAGAAGGGCACGGATCGTGCAGGGAGGAGCGGTGGCGAGCCGGCGGGAGGAGCCACGGGCGCGCCAGCGGAAGAGGTGCCCGATGGGCCGTCGTCGGTATCCCAGCGATCTGAATGATGCGGAGTGGGCGCTGCTCGCGCCCTTGTTGCCCGCGGCCCAGCCCGGTGGGCGGCCGCGCAGCGTGGACCTGCGCGAGATCGTCGATGCCGTCAGCTACTGGCTGCGCGGGGGGGTCGCCTGGCGGGCGCTGCCGCACGACTTCCCGCCGTGCAAGACGGTCTACCACTACTGGCGCGCCTGGCGGTTGAGCGGGGACTGGGAGCGCATTCACACCATCCTGCGCGAGCGCCTGCGCGTGCACGCGGGCCGGGCCACCACGCCCAGCGCCGGCATTGTCGATAGCCAAAGTGTGAAGAGCACCGAAAAAGGGGACCGCCCAACTCAGCCGGCTTCGACGGCGGCAAGAAGGTGAACGGACGCAAACGCCACCTGCTGGTCGAGACGACCGGCCTGGTGGTCAAGGCGCTGGTGCACCCAGCCAATGTACCTGACGGCGTTGGGCGGTCAGCGGTTGCTCGAAGCGATTGCCGACCGGGCGCACGCCCTGCCCCGCCTGCGGCACCTGTGGGTGGATACCGCCTACCAAGGCAGCTTCAAGGAGTGGGTGGAGCAGACGCTGGGTTGGACGGTGGCGGTCGTGCGGCGGCCGCGCCGCTGGTCCTGGGTGGCGCCGGGGCAGGAGCCGCCAGAGCTGCCGCCGGGTTTCCAGGTGCTGCCGCGGCGGTGGGTGGTGGAACGCACGTTTGGCTGGATCGGGCGCTGGCGTCGCACCAGCAAGGAGTACGAGTACCTGCCCACGACCTCGGAGTGCGTCCTCTACGCCATCATGACCCGCCTCATGCTGCGCCGGCTCGCCACCAGCGAAGGATAACTCCTTCTCAGACACGCTCTAGATCCGCTTGTCGCTTACTGCGCACCGCGCCGATATCTCTGGCACGCTCGACCCGCTTTGGTAGCTAGCAATGATGTCGCGATCATGGTCTTGGATCGGCATGTGTTTATCCCCTAAATCTAGCAGACTCTCGGCCCAGTACATCCTCGCCGCCTGCCTCATGATCGCGATCGCATTCTAGCAGCCCTTGCTATTGGCGGCGATGTCTTCAACCAGAGTTGACTATGGACCCGACGCGTACAGAGCAAGCTAGGGCTAAATCCAGCCTGTGGGCACTCACCTCACTCTTCGGCTGCTCCGTCGTATACACTGGCAAGCAGTGAATCAGAGAGCAGAAGGGATGACTGATGAGCGAGCAGCAGAGCGCAGGACAGCAGGACGACGCGCCGAAGTGGGGCGACTCGCTCGACAAGCTCTCCCAGAAGCGTAAGGATGAGTTGGCGGAACGCCTATGGGCGTGGAAGCCCGAGATGGCAACCGAGAAGCGTCACGGCCCCTTCGCTGGCGAGGAGCTAAATGGCCTTGAAGTCTTCTGGCTGGCCATCTGTGCCTTGCCTGCCGCGCGGCGCGATATGGTTGTGGCCGAGCAGCGGTTGCGCGCGGTCGCGGACGATGAATTTGCTAACTCCATCCGCCTGGATGCCCTGCACCTGGAGCGGGCTTACCTCTTGGGGCCCACCTGGAGCGGGCCACCCTCGGCGGCGCCCACCTGGAAGGGGCTAGGCTTTACGAAGCGCGCCTGGAGGGGGCCGTCCTCTCCGAGGCGCACCTGGAGCGGGCCAATCTCAGCCATTCCTACCTAGAGACCCTCTATGTCAATAGGGAGTGCGCATGTTGAAAAACGTAGCCCGCATCGCTGTTAGATAGCTATCAAGTCAGGATGCATCTCTGGGGCTGTAGGGCGGTTGCCGTCGCACCGGTCAGCCCCATCCAGTGTCCGCCCCTTGACGGATTCGCGCGACTGTGGCGAGACTGAGGGGGCACTGAGACGAGCGCCCCCCAGACGAGGGAGGAGCAGTAGCCACGAACTGGACCACCTTTCGGGAGGCGGCACCCACGCTGGCGCACGTGGCAGCAGAGCGGTTCGCGCGCAGCGGCGTGGCCCTCCTCGGCACGCTGCGGCAGGACGGCTCTCCGCGGATCAGCCCCGTCGAGCCGCTCAACGCGCCAGAGGACCTGCTGCTGGGCCTCATGTGGCGCTCAACCAAAGCAGTGGATCTGCTGCGGGATCCCCGTTGCACTCTCCACAGTGCGATCACCAGTGTCGAGGGGACCGAGGGCGAGTGCAAACTCGCAGGACGCGCCACGGAAGCGGCGAATCCGCTCGTGCAGGCAGAACAGCATCGCCTCTTTCGTGAGCACTGGGGGGGACACGCCCCGACGGAATTTCACGTCTTCGCCCTCGACATCGAGCGTGCCGCGTTCATAACGTATGACCTTGCCAGCAGCGAGATGTTCCTGACGCGCTGGGATCCCGACCACGGGCTGCGGGAGACACGGCGCCCGTACCCGTAATGCCTTAGGGCTGGGACCCGTACGGGCCGACTGACGCCACCGCACTGTGCCCTGCACGCGGAGCCTCGAACCGGCGGGCGAAGTATTGGCATTCGTCAGCTATGATCACCAAATTGCCGACCGGCCAGGGATCTGGCTGGACGACAAACGACTACTACCCAGCAGAAATCCACCTACGCTACGTGGATAGCCACTGAAGCATTGAAGCGGCCACAGGGGCAGGTCATTCGGCCCGCGGAAAAACCGCTGTACCCATCCGCAATGCCGCACAAGCCACCGCCTGCTTTCGATGGTGAGCAGTTCGCCGCGCTGCGTGCGGGTCGGGCAAACGGCCGCTCAAGCCGAGGAAGGTAGTGTCTGGCGTCAGAGCGGCTTGACGAGCTTGACACTTTCCTCACCGTAGCCTTGCCGGGCGTAGAAGGCACGCGCACCGACGTTGGCGGCGCCCGTCTCGAGCATGACGAAGCCGTAGCCACGCGCACGGGCCCACTCCTCAGCGGCGCTCATGAGCGCACGCCCAACGCCGCGTCCCTCCGCGTGCTGCGCCACGACGAGTTCGCCGACGTAGGCCTGCTCATCGCCGGTGAAATGGACGTCGTGGGCGACGGCGACAAAGCCGAGGAGGTGGCCCGTGGCATCCTCGGCAACCAGCACGGCGCAGGTCTCGCCGATACGGGCGATGTCGCCCTCGATCCAGCGGCGGGCCGCGGCGTGCATCTTCGCTGGGTCGCGCCAGGGAGCGAGGCCGATGACCAATCGATCGCCCAGTGCGAGCACGGCGTCGCGGTCGGGGGTGGTGTACGGGCGGACCCGCATGGGTTCACCCGGTGTCTGCGCAGCCATACGCTGCCTCCTCTCGTGCGGGGAAAGACGACGTTGCATGAAGGCGAGTGTACAACAGACAAGCGATATTACAGCAACTTACACGAACCTTGAGCAGGCGGGCACCTCCAGGCGCAACGCGTACCGGTTCCCCACCAACGTGCGACTGGGTGACGTGCAGGTTGCGCGGTGTGCGCGTCGGACCCTCTCGGGAGCGATCCGCGGTGGTTGCCCTGGGAAGCTGCGGTGCGTCACCCGTCTTGTCAATCGCGTAGGCGCTCGTGCTCGCTGGGCTCTGGGGGCTCTGGAGAGATACCGAACTGTCCACTGCTGCCTCGGGTGAGGACGAGGTCGGTGGCGAGGCAACTGGCAGCGTAAACCAGATGGTCGTGCCCTGGCCGGGCGCGCTCTCGACGCCGACCTGCCCATGATGCCCCTCGACGATCGCCCTGCTGAGGTAGAGGCCGAGACCGAAACCGATCTGCGATCCGCTCTGCCAGCCCGCTCCTTCCGCCTGGTAGAAACGCTCCCAGATGTGCGGCTGGTCCCGCGGGCGGGATGCCGATCCCCTCGTCGTGGACCGCGACCCGTGCCTGCCCGTTCTGGATCTGCACGCGCACCTCCACCGCCTGATCCTCGTGCGAGAACTTGAGGGCGTTGCTCACGTAGTTCGTCACGACCTGTTCGATGCGGCTGGCATCGGCCCAGACGGCAATGGGAGAGGTGTCGACGACCCAATGGATGGAGCGCTCGGGGTTGAGCGCAAGCTGCTCTGCGACGGCGTGGCCCACCACGCTGACCAGATCGCAGGGTTGCAACCGCAGGGCGAGCCGCCCGTGGCTGACGCGCGTCTCGTCCTGCACGTCGTCCACCAGCCGGCGCATGCGCTCGAGGCTCTGGGCGCACCAGTCGATCAGTGCGCGCAGCACGCGGGCCGCGTCCGTGTAATCTTCGTGCTGCGCGACTTGGCGCAACAAGGTGTCGAGTCGCCGGGGCCATCAACTGCAGGTTGCCGGTAAGGCTGGTGAGCGGGGTGTTCAGCTCATGGGCAACCGTGCCCACGTAGGCCGCCATGCGCTCGTTCGCCAGCCACGTCGCGCCCTCTTGCAGGCGGGCGGCGTCGCGCTCGCGACGCAGTTGTTCCTGCTCCAGATACGTGACCGCCGACCGCAGGATGGCCAGCACCAACAGGATGACGCCCACGACTTCGGGACTGATGAGGCCAGTCGTACTCCGTGACGTGGCCGTCGCATCGACGATGATCAGCATGCTCGCCGCTACCGCCACGACGCTCGGCAAGACGAATTGGACGCAGGCCAGCACGTCAGGCCAGCCAAGCGGTGCAGGTGCGACCTGAGGGCCGGATGGCAGCGGAACGAGGATGAGACGCCAGCGTGCCAGCGCCGCCAGGGGAATCAGCAGATAGCAGCTGAACCAGAACAGGTCGGGCACGCTGCCGGTGCGGTAGGTATACGGTGGGTGGAGCAGCAGCAGGGCCGCCCAGGTATCCGCGACGAACAGGCAGATCACCGCCAGGCTCAGCAGGGACAGGACCACCAGCTCGCCCGCCGTGCGACGGGGGCGGGCCAGCGCAGCGACGAGTCCGTAGAAGAGGACGAGATCGACCAGTTGGTAGTACATGCTGATGGATTTGCTCACCTGGGATTCGCGTGTTTGGAGCGAGAGGGGCAGCAGCACGAAGTACCAGGAGAGGGCGGTGATGGCGCTCATCCACAGCAGCCCATCGACGAAGACCCGTAAGCCTGGCAGCCAGCGACCCTGGGTGGGGATCAGGAACAGGGCGGCGACGAACCAGGGATACTGCAAGATGAAGAAGAGATCGGGCAGACTGGGAAAGGGCACGCCCTGGGGATAGATGAACACATCGGCAAGCGTCCAGGTAGTACGGCCAATCGCATAGGAGAGCAGGCCGAGCGTGGCACAACACCAGGCGATGGTGCCCGGCTGACGGGTGCGCAGGAGGTGGAGGGCGAGCAAGGCCACCACGAGCAGCTGCGGCCACGCCAGCCCGGCTGCGCAGCCAGTCGGTGACCGGCTTGATCCAGGGCGGCTGGAGCAGGGTGACGCTCAGCTGATAGCCGATGAGCAGGACACACACCGCGAAGGCGCCCAGCAGCAGTCGGTCGTCACGAAGGCTGCGGAGCAGGTATCGGCTCGGCGGGGGGACGTGCTGTCCAGAGGTGTCTGCCATACTGTTACAGGCCTCTATACTGCTCTACCGCCCTTGCTTCACCCTCGTTGCTGCCAGCGTCAAGGCGTCGCTGCCTGATGCACGCGACGCACATCGCGCACCACTCTCGGGTGCGCGGCCCCACGCAACCAAAACCCCGCGGAGCAACCAGGGATATGCCGCACCATCGCGGCCATGGAGATAGAATGGGCGCGTGCCGACCGTTTCACGACGTCCGTGCCGCGCATTGGGGCGACTCCATCGCCGTTGGCGTACCACGGGAGTACACGAGCAAGGCTACACGCCGCTGGTTACGAGAGCGTTACAGCAACGTTCCGGGCGCATCATCCCGGTTTCGGTGGCGTTCGACGCGCCCGACCCCACGAGCGGCTGCATGGCTGCATGGCAAGCTGCCGGTGCAGGACCAGACAGACAAGCGTGTTGTATTCGTAACTGCCTGCTTGTTCAACGCTCCTGCAAATTGCTGTAAAATATCCGTAGCCTCCTCAACGCCTCACAGTCCACCTACTTAGGCGACACGGGGGCCATGAGTCTGTTGATCGCGAGCAAACCGCGTTGTCGCATACGGTGCCTGGTTGTGCCACATGGCGTGAGTAATTCGCACCCAGGTATTGGCCAAGGCCCTCACCGCCATGCTGTGACTTTTCCCTTCCTGACGTTTGCGCCGGTAATAGGCCGCGGCCCAGGGTTCCTGGAAGGTGGATTGCCAGGCGAACTGGTAGAGGACGTTGCGGAAGGGCTTGATGCAGGCATAGCGCCGATGCGCGCGCGAGTAGTTGCCGCTCGCATAGGCCACCGGCGAGGTGCCTGCCAGCGCCTGCACGCTCGCCGCGCTCAGATACCGCTCCCGGTCGTCGCCCCATCCTGCCAGGAGCCGCGGCGCGATGCGCTTGCCGGCTCGCGGGAGACTCAGGAAGATCTGGCTGTCAGGATGGCGCAGGAAAAGGCGGCGGATCTCCTCGTCGTAGTACTTGATCTGCTGGAGGAGGGGCGCCAACTGACTCACCAGCGCGAGCAGCAGGCGTGATTTGGTGCGCGCGGTGATGGCGTCGGCGCGTAACTGAGGTTGGTGCAGCCGCTCGAACAGGGCCGCTGCCGTGGCAGCAGGTTTCGGATGATGGTGTTGGCGCAGCAAGTGGGTCAGCTCGTCGACGGAGGCCCGCTGGGCCGCTTCTAAGCACGTGGCCATAACTGTGGCATGGTTTGAGCGAGCGGTGCCTGCCGGAGGCCACCCGCATGATCCACATCGAGTTGACGGAGGGACAACGACAGGAGTTGAACCTCGTGAGCCGGCAGGCGATCGGGCGAGTAGCGGAGCGGGCGCACATGGTCCTCCTCTCCGACCGCGGCTACTCGGTCCCCGTGATCGCCGTAATCTCTGCCTGCGGCTGTGACGTGGTGCGCACCTGGCTGCACCGGTACGCGCAGCACGGAGTCGCCGGCTTGGACGACCAGCCCCGCAGCGGGCGCCCGCCCAAGGACCGAGAGGCTGGTCCCATCGTGGACGCGCAGGCCAGCCAATCCCCACTCTGCTCCGGGCACGTCCAGACATGCTGGAGTGTTGGCCGGCTCACCGCATTTCTGGCGGGTCGCTTTCATCTGGTCCTCTCCCGCGCCAGCGTGCGGCGCGCGCTGCACCGCATGGGCTGGCGTTGGGCGCGCCCCCGCTTGGCGCCCGCCCGCAAGTCGGATCCCGAGGCGGCCGCCAAAACCGCCCGGCTGGCTCAGGCCGCTCGGACGGCTGCCGAAGGGGTGAGTCATCTGCTGTATCTGGACGAGAGCGAACTGCACCTGCTGCCCCTGGTGCGGGCTCGGTGGATGAAGGGTCCGCGCGTCCGCATCCCCACCCCCGGCACCAACGCGCGCCACGCTTTCTTCGGCGCGGTGGATGCGGTCAGCGGGCGCTGGTGGTGGGCCGATCACGAGCGCAAACTGGCGCGCCACTTCATCACCTTCCTGGAGCACTTGGTCACGGCGTATCCCACTGGGGACCTGTATCTGGCCTTCGACGGCGCCCCCGCCCACACCGCCAAGGTGGTCGCCCGCTGGCTCGATGCCCATCCGCGTGTCGTCGTCCTCCGATTGCCCACCTACGCCGCCCACCGAGACAACCCGGTCGAGCGCATCTGGGGCTTGATGAAGGACGCCGTGGCGGCCAACCGGCTGGATGGCTCCCTCGCCGATCTGGTGCGGGCCGCCCATCGCTTCTTCACGGAGCTCGCCCCCCATCCCGTCAAACTGCCACTCGCCGCGTAATTCGCGTGCCCTTCTTTGGATCATGTGCTTAGGGTCGGATAGGTCTGCAGGAACGCCAGCGTCAGCGGTTGCTGCAACTTGGTGAACAGCTCCAGGGCCACGGGATAGTAGGCTTTAAGACAGGCGGTCAGTTGATTGACCAGCCGCGTCTGGCTCTGGATGAGCCCATCCTGGTCCCGGGTGAGCGCCTTGAGTTCTTGCACCAACGGACTATCCGGTGCCAAGCGGCGTAGGTCAGCCAGGTCGCTGCGCCCGGCCTTGGCCAGCAGATAGGCGTCAATGGCGTCCGTCTTGGCGCCCGAGGGCTTGCGCCGACGGTCCACCGTCTTGGGATTGACGGGGTATACGGCCAGCCCCGCATCCAGCAGTGCGGTGATGAGCAGGCCGTGGGTCGTCTCGATGAGGCAGGCCAGCTCCTGCGGCGTGGGCGCGGACCCCACCGTCCCCTGCAAGAATGTCACGAGCTGCGCCAGTCCGTCAGGGGTGTGGGCGACCCGACATGAGGCCACGCGCTGCGCCTGCTCGTCGATGACCACGGCGTCGTGATGATTGTCGGCCCAGTCGATGCCGGCGTACCACATGGATTGGCCACCTCCTCGTCTGGCGGTCGGTGATGGGATCCCAGGTGCGTACCAGCCTTATACTGCGGTGCTCGAAGCACGACCCTCTATCAGGGGTGGCACCCAGGACAGCGGCGAGGGAAGGACGATCTCCAGGAAACGGTCGAGCCGTTGGGAGCCAAGAGCCTTTCCCTGCCCCATCCAGCAAGGTGTTCACTTGCTACGCCCAGTTTAACGTATAAGGGGGCTAACCTCAGCGGCGCCCACCTGGCAGGAGCCGACCTCAGCAACTCCCACCTGGAGTGGGCTTACCTCTTTGGGGCGCACCTGGAGCGGGCCGATCTCGCCGGGGCACACCTGGAGACCCTCTATGTCAATCCCCCTACGAAGCGCGTCGAGAGCAGATTGATCGGTCAGCCTTGCTGCACGAGGTACTAAGCTCCTTCTAGCGGTCGCCGAGCAGCGGAGCGGGCGGGGTGATTCATAGATTGACAGGAGTCGGCAGAGTGGAGGCACGCGCGGCTTCAGCGTGCAACCAGGTCGAGGGGTAGTTGAACGCACGTTTGGGTGGCTCTCGCGCGACCGCCGGATGAGTAAGGATTATGAGCGCAAGGTGCAGACGAGCGAGACGCTCATCGAGGTCGCGATGATTCGTCTGCTAGTGGCTCGCCTGGGGCGGCAGGCTTAACGACATGACAGACACGCCGCGAGGGACGGTACGGGAATCCGCCGCCTACCCTGTCGCTCCCCATCCCGCCACGAGCGCTCGCAACGCGTCCCGCCACCAGTGCTCTGCGTCCTCCGCGCGCAGGATGCCGCGATCCTCCAGGGCAGCGAGTCCCTCACAGAGCGCGTGAAACTCCAAGGCCGCCTGGGACTCGCTGCGCGTGCCGAGCTGGCCCGTATGCTTCAGCCGTCCGATTCTGGCGTGCAGGCGAGCGAGCGCATCGCCCTGCGCGATGCGGAATGCGCGGGCGATTTCAGCGGGCACGCCGGCCTGCAGAAAGCCAATCGTGAACAGCGCCGGGTGGCTCCGTGTGAAGCGGCGAAAGACGACCACGCCCGCCTCCACCACATCCCCGGCGGGGTCGTCGGTCGTTGGCAACGCGTCCAGCCCATCACTCAGCAGGGTGAACGCCCGCGTGCCGAGCGCGATGACCAGCCCATCCTTCGAACCGAAGAGGCTGTACACGGCGCGAATCGTGGCGCCTATCGCGCTGGCCACACGCCGGACCGAGAGCGCCTCCAAGCCGCCCTCGGCCACGAGTCTTTCCGCAACGTCGAGCAGAGCGGCCGCCGTGCGCGCGTCATATTCCCTCGGTCTACCCATGTTGACAGTATATCATAACGGTGTTACGTTACACTGTAACAGAATTACATGGCAGTGGGCTATGTCGGCTGTGGTCGCTGCGATCGAGGTCGGCTCGCGATCGCTCGGTGAGCAGGAGGTGAGCGGAATGCCAACCAATCCGGGCTACGTCGCGGCCGAGGCGCATATCTTCGGCGGGTATGGGCTGACCCCAGCCAACCAGATGCTCGCGCTCGCGCGTCCGCGTTTTGGCGTGCGCGCGGTAGAGGTCGGCGCCGGGGAGCCGGTGATGTTGCTGCACGGCTTTGGCCATTGCACCGCCCACTGGGCGCCGCTGGTGAGCCGGCTGTCGGGCACGCGCAACCTGATGCTGGACGCCCCTGGTCACGGCGCGGCAGATGCAGTCAACTTCAACGGCGTTGACCTGCGGGCGTGGTATAAGGAAATGCTGGTCAGCAGCCTCGATGCGCTAGGGCTGGAGCAGGTGCGCCTCATCGGGCACTCACAAGGCGCCATGCAGGCGCTCTGGCTGGCGCACGACGCGCCAGACCGCGTGCGCTCGGTGGTCGCCATTGGGTTCCCCGCCGTCGCCTTCGGCGCCACCCCTGACTCCCTACGCTTCCTGGCACGTCCCGGTGTCGGGCGGCTGCTGATGGGGCTACTGCTCGCGCTGCCGCAGCCACCATCCGCGTATCGGAAGATCTTGGCGGGGACCATGGGGTCCGCTGCAGTACGCGCCTATCCGGACCTCGTGCGCGCAACATACCAGGCCAACCACCGCGCGGGGTTCCCGAAAACGGTCGCAAGCTATCTCCGGGAGATGTTCCGCGGGGCGGACGCCGAACCGCGCCGCTACGCGCTCTCGGACGCCGAGCTGCAGCGCATCGACCAGCCGGTGCTCGTGCTCTGGGGCAAGCACGACACACGGTTCCAGTCGATCGAGGAGGCGCAAGCCAGGGCAGCGCTCCTGCCGAACGGCCGCTTCGAGATCGTCTCGGGCGATCACGAGCCGTGGCTCGATGACCGCGACGTCTGCGCCAGTCTCATTGCGGCCTTCCATTTGGGCTAGCAGACGGGGCGACGAAAGCGCCAGACGCCCCTGCCCAGCACGGGCGAGGAGCTACCTTCACGGTTCGGCATACCTCCTGCCCACTCCACTGGCATTGCCAAACTCGCTCTCAGCGTCGGCGTCTCATTCGTGCTCGCCGACATGCTGGCCATTATCGCGAGTAGTGTGGGTACCATCGCCTCCCAGCAGCGGGTTCCCGCCCACCGGTGAGGTGTTAGGCGGCGCGTTCGGCGTGGGCGTGCTGGGCGGCCACGAAGGTCTCGGCCAGGTAGGGGCGCTGCGTGTGCCACAGGGCATGGATGATCCGCACCCAACTATTGGCCAAGGCGCGCACCGCCATGCTGTGCGTCTTGCCTTCGCTCCGCTTGCGCCGGTAATACGCCGCCGCCCAGGGTTCCTGGAAGGTGGATTGCCAGGCGAACTGGTAGAGCACGTTGCGCAACGGTTTGACACACACATAGCGCCGGTGCGCCTTGGCGTAGTTGCCGCTCGCATAGGCCACCGGCGAGGTCCCCGCCAACGCCTGCACGCTCGCCGCGCTCGCATACCGCTCCCGGTCGTCGCCCCATCCTGCCAGGAGCCGCGGCGCGATGCGCGTGCCGGCTCGCGGGAGACTCGCGAAGATCGCGCGGTCAGGATGGGCCAGAAAAAGGTGCGTGATCTCGGCGTCGTACTGCTTGATCTGGTCGAGCAGCGGCGCCAGTTGGCTTACCAGCGCCAGCATGAGCCGCGATTTGGTCCGAGTGGTGATGGCATCGGCGTGTAGCTGGGAGCGGTGCAGCTGCTCGAACAGCGACTGGGCGGTTGCACCGGGCTTCGGATGGTGGTGTTGGCGCAAGCAGCTGGGTCAGCTCGTCAACCGAGGCGCGCTGGGCGGCCTCGAGCGTCGGATACGTCTGCAGGAACGCCAGGGTGAGCGGCTGCTGCAGCTTGGTGAATAGGTCGAGGGCGACGGGGTAGTACGCCTTGAGACAGGCGGTGAGTTGGTTCACCAGGCGCGTCTGGCTCTGGATCAGCCCATCCTGGTCACGGGTCAGCGCCTTGAGCTCTTGCACCAGCGGGCTATCCGGCACCAGTCGGCGCAGGTCGGCCAGGTCGCTGCGTCCCGTCTTGGCCAGCAGATAGGCGTCAATGGCGTCGGTCTTCGCCCCCGACGGCTTTCGTCGCCGGTCCACCGTCTTGGGGTTGACGGGGTAGACGGCGAGTCCCGCATCCAGCAACGCGGTGATGAGCAGACCGTGGGTGGTCTCGATGAGACAGGCCAATCCTGCGGGTGGGCTGCCGACGCCACCGGTCGCTGCAA
Source organism: uncultured Chloroflexia bacterium (assembly GCA_963841205.1). Classification (GTDB taxonomy): domain Bacteria; phylum Chloroflexota; class Ktedonobacteria; order Ktedonobacterales; family JADMIN01; genus CAWAWP01. Next base: position 83,251 of record CAWJCH010000003.1, read on the forward strand.
GAACGCTCACGAGCTGTGCCAGCCCCTCAGGCGTGTGGGGCACGCGAGACGACGCCACCCGCTGGCCCTGCTTCGTCGATGACCACCGCGTCGTGATGGTCGTCGGCCCAGTCGATGCCGGCGTACCACATGGCTAGTTACCTCCTCCTCGTCGGTCGCGATGAGGTCCCAGGTGCGCAAGAGCCTTATACCGCGGTGCTCGAAGCACGACCCTCTATCAGTGGTGGCACCCAGGAGTGAGGTCAGGGAAGGACGATCTCCAGGAAACGGTCGAGCCGTTGGGAGCCAAGAGCCTTTCCCTGACACCCCCATCCAGCAAGCAGTTCACTTGCCCTTCCCAGTTTAATGTATAAGGGGGCCTTCCTCAACCGTGCGCATCTAGAGGGAGCCACCCTCTGGAAGGCACAGCTAGCGGGCAAAGCGTACGCGCCTCACGATCCCGATCTCCTCCGCATCCGCCGCTGGAAGTCTGACCTCCCCACGACGCTGCCCGCCACCGATCTGCGCGAAGCGGTGCTCGATCCCGCGACCAATCTCGGGGATGTCGCCCTCGGCGATGGGCGCACCAGTTCCGTCCGCGTCGCCGATCTGCGCTGGGGCGACGCCAACCTCGCTGTGATCGACTGGTCGCCGCTGCTAGACCGCGAGCGTCGACGGCCCTTCGCCCGCCACAAACCCTTCTATCCCTTGGGCGACGAGCGCGCCGCCTGGGACTGGCGGCCGCAGCCGTTCATGCCGCCAGCGGGCAAGCCGTCGTGCGCCGAACTGCGCAAAGCCCACGCCGAGTTCGATGAGGGGCAGGCGAAGGCTAAGCTCGATGCCTTCCGCGCGGCGGTGCGCGCAAACCGCCAGCTCGCCACGGCGCTACGCGACCAGGGGATGAACGAGGAGGCCGACCAGTTCGCGTACCGCGCCCAGGTGCTTCAGCGCCAGGTCTTCCACCTGCAACACAAGCGCGGGCGCGCTGCCCTCTCCGCCTTCCTTGACCTCCTGGCCGGCTATGGATATCGCCCTGGTCGCAGCCTCGTCGCCTACGTCATTGCCATCCTGGGCTTCGCAGTGGGCTACTACCTCATCGGCCAGGCCGTAGGCCCCGCGTTCGCACCCGACGGCGCGGTCGTCTTCAGCATGACCTCCTTCCATGGACGCGGCTTCTTCCCCGGCGGCATCAGCATCGAGGACCCGATAACCAAGCTGGCGGCAATTGAAGCGTTCGTCGGCCTCATCATCGAAGTCAGCTTCATCGCCACCTTCACGCAGAGGTTCTTTGGCAAGTGAGCGGCTGCTCCCTCCATTGACTGCCACGGTATCGTGAGCACAATGGAAGGGAGCGGTGAAAAATGAGCGAGGCACAGCAAGAGAAGCCAGCCGACGCGTGGGGGCAGCCCATCAGCGAGGAGCGGCAGGCAGCACTGGCGCTGCCCACTGCTCACCATCGAGAAGGACCATCGTTATTGCCCCTCAGGCGGCGTGTCCGTTCCACCCGAGTCAAACCGTATTCCTGCACGCACGTCCTTGAGTAGGGCGTTCTCTGGGTCCAGGTTCGCCAGAAGTGCTGTACAGTTCGACACTAACACCATCAATCGCAGGATATACTCATGCCTGTCTGGTATTGCTTCTCGCAATTCGGCTTCAGGCGCTCCAATGAGGCTTTGAATCTCGTTGCTTACCTTACGTAACTCCTCTGATGTTGGCATGTCCTCTCTCCTTTCCGCTAAACACAGGGGAACTCGTAATTTGGGCTATTGCGAATTCCAAGCGTTTTGGATGGTGGATTGCTCGTCGTATACAAAGTGCCAGACGCTCGCCCGTAGGCTGCTATGGTGGCTCTGCGGAACCAGGGGCTGACGACCCCCGCCACCCGCTACCACTACTACGCCGAGGTCATGGACCGCAAGGCGCTCTGGCGCCGCCGCTACGGACGGTGGCTCTTCTCCTGGCTGCTAGGCACTTTCGCTGGCTACGGCGACTACATCGGGCGCCTGTTCATCACCTATGGGGCGGTGATCCTGGCCTTCGCCCTGGCGATGTTCGCCGCCTCGGCGCGCGCCCCCTCGCCCGACAGCCTCGGCGATGTGCTGATCCTCAGCGTGACCTCATTCCACGGGCGCGGGGTGCAGCCGCCGGGACTCCACCTCACCGACGTGCTGGCGGCGTTCTCCGACATCGAAGCGGTCTTCGGCTTGTTGATCGAAGGGCTCTTCATCGCAGCGTTCACCCGCCGCGTGACTGGCGGCTAAGACATACTGGACGTGGGAATTGGCTTGCTCATCGAGATCAGCTTCATCGCCACCTTCACCCAGCGCTTCTTCAACTCGCGGTGAGCGGGGCGTCAAGAGGGCGCGAGCAAGCATCCCCGTCGCGCTACGTCACGCGAGATACGTGTCGAACCAGCGGAGGAGGCGGGCGAACATGTCGCGCAGGTGCTCGCGGTCGCGGATGCCGTGGCCTTCGCCGGGGTAGACGGCCAACTCCGTGGGCACGCCGCGCTCGCGCAGGGCGCGGTAGAAGGCGTACGCCTGGTTGACGGGGACGCTGGGATCGGCCTCGCCATGGAGGATCAACGTCGGGGTGGTGACGCGACTTGCATAGGTGATAGGGGAGTGCTCGCGATACCAGTCGGGACGCTCCAGCGGGTCGGCGGCGAGGACGCGCATGTCCCAGTCGGGGATGTTGGACTGGGCGTGGAAGCTGTGAAAATCAGACACGCCCGCGCCCATGACGGCTGCTTTAAATCTCGTGGTTTTGTGTAACGCCCAGGCGGTCATGAAGCCGCCGTAGCTCCAGCCGAAGATGCCGGCGCGGTCGCCGTCGGCCCAGCCCTGCGCGACGACGTAGTCTACGCCGCGCATGAGGTCTTCGTAGTCTTTGCCGCCGGGATCGCCGAGCACGGCGTCGGCGAAGGCCACGCCGCGCCCGATGCTGCCGCGCGGGTTGACCCAGAGCACGGCGAAGCCCGCCGTCGCCAGCAGTTGTACGGTGCGCTCGGAGATGGCGACGGTCTGCAGCTCGCTCTCGCGGAAGGCGGAGGTTGGCCCGCCGTGGACGAAGAGGACGAGCGGGGGCGGCGTGCCGTGGCGGTCACCCAGCGGTGGTGTGAAGAAGCCTTCGATGGGCCAGCGGTCGGCACCCTCGTAGGCGATGCGCTTGCTGGGGGCGAGGGTGAGCGTTTCCTCGGCGAGGGGATTCATCCGCGTGCGTTGGCGCCAGGTAATGGCGTTGGCCGAGTTGCCATTCTTGCCGCTTTTCAGGTTGAGCTGGCCGAGCCAGAGATCGACGGGATGGCTGGCGTCGCAGTGGGCGGTGACGAAGCGAGTGCCGTCCGGCGTGGTGGAGAGGCGCGGCCAAGCGCCGTTGCCGATCCAGAAGTCCGTGGTGAGTGGCGTGGTCGTGCCGGTGGCGGGATCGAGCAGGCCGACCGAGTTGGCGAGGTGATCCCAGGCGGCGTAGAGCAGGCGGCCATCCTCACGCTCGTGGAGCCAGCTGATGCTGCACTCGATGCCGGGGGTGAGGTTGCGCGGCTCGGCGAGCTTGCCATTCTTGCCGCTTTTCGCGATTTCGTCGATCTCGCCGGCGTCGATGGGGAGGGCGTAGACGTCGCCGCCGACGAGGCCGCGATCGCTCCACTCGCCGAGGATGAAGTAGAGGGTGCGGCCATCGCGCGACCAGGTGGGCGCCTCGGCCTGCCGCGTGAGGTGGGTGATCTGGCGGATGACGCCGCCGTGGGCCGGGACGAGGCCCAGTTGGCCGCGATACCAGTCCGTCTCGCTGGGGCCGGTGGAGTAGAAGACGGCGAAGCGCGCGCTGTCGGGCGACCAAGCGTAGCGCCAGACGGTGCGGTCGGGCGGCGTCACCGGCTCGGCGGTGTCGCTCTCGGGGCGGACGGTCCAGAGGCGGGTGTGGCGCAGCTCTTCGTTGACCTTGGGGCCGCTGGTGTATTCGGCGCCCTCGTGCGAGAGGAAGGCGATGCGGCTGCCGTCGGGCGACCACTGCGGGCTTGCCGCGCCGTTGGGCATGAGGCAGATGCGGCGAGCATCGCCACCCTCGGCGGATTGGACGTAGAGCTGTGCGTGGCCCTTGTCGGCCTCGCCGCGCTCGGAGACGAAGGCGAGCCAGCGCCTATCCGGCGACCAGACGGGGCTGGAGTCGCTTTTGGGGCCGTTGGTGAAGGGGCGCGGCTCACCGTCGCCGTCGGTCTCGACGAGCCAGATGCGCTGGCGCGGCGTCGACTGATCCTGCGGCCACTCGGCGAGGGTGAAGGCGACGCGCGTGCCGTCGGCGGTGATCTGCGGGTCGCTGGGGGTGCGGATGCCGAGGGTGGCGTCGAAGGTGAGCGGCGGGCGCTGCGTGGCCGGCTGCGATTCCGGCGCGGTGCGGCGCGGCTCTGCGGTGGCGCTTCTGCTGGCGCGCTTGGTCATGCGACGAGACTCCTTCTTATCGGCGGGAGGTGATGCGCGTGTAGGCCAAGCGCAGGCCGCGCAGGAGCAGGTTGGCATCCACGATGTCGATGGCGGGGGTGGCGCTGGCGACGATCTCGGCGAGGCCGCCGTGGGCGATCACTTTGGCGCGCTCGCCGCCGGGGATCTCGCCGCGGAGCCGGGTGACGAGTCCCTCGACGAGGCCGACGTGCCCGTAGACGATGCCGGACTGCATGCTGTGCATGGTGTTCTTGCCGAGGGCGGCGGGCGGCGGCGTCATCTCGACGGAGTAGAGCCGCGCGCCGGCGCGAGCCAGCGCCTCGGCGGAGATGCCCATGCCGGGGGCGATGGCGCCACCCAGGAAGTCGCCCTCGGCGGAGACGCAATCGAAGCTGGTGGCGGTGCCGAACTGGATGACGATGGCGGGCCCGCCGTAGAGGTGGTGGACGGCGAAGGTGCTGACCATGCGGTCGGAGCCGGTCTCCCAAGGGTTATCGACCAGCAGTTTGATGCCGAGGTCGGTCTCGTAGGTGACGACGATCGGCTCTTTGTGGAGGTAGCGCGTGGCGATATCCTGGAAGACGGGGGTGAGCGCGGGCACGACGCTGGAGATGATGGTGTCGGCGATGGCGTCGAGGCGCGCACCGGCCTGCTGGCAGAGTTGGGCGAGGAGCATGGCGTATTCGTCGGCGGTCTTTTCGCGGTTGGTGGCGATGCGCCAGCGCGCGCGGAGGGTGTCGCCCGCCTCGGAACGGCCCCCGCTCGGAACGGCACGCGAGGACTGCGCGCCGGCCTCCGGCCCCTGGGCGCTGGTCGGCGGGACGGCGCGCCGACCTTCGATCTCTGGGCGCTGGTCGCGCAGGGGATAGAGTCCCAGTTTGATGCCGGTGTTGCTGATGTCGACGGTGAGGAGCAGGGGCTCGTCGTGCGCGCTCGTGCCGACCATGCGCGGGGGTCCGTTTCTTGTGGGGAGTGCGCTGCGGTGCGCTGTTGCCCGATTGTATGCGGCTGGATGCGGATGGGTCAAGGGAGGGAACGCTTGGGGATTCACCGCAAAGGCGTAAAGACCGCGAAGGTCCGCAAAGAGGAGGCGGAAAGGATATGCGGGTGACGGTGGGAGGCGAGGCGGGAATGGGGACACTCTCGAGAGGGCGGAAGTGGATTGGAGGCGGGGTAGTCGGGGGTAGCACGGCGTTGGAGATCGGGCGGAGAGGCTTGTTTCCTAGGCGGGGCGTTTGGCATTGGTGGGCGCTTTCGATCCATTTCCGCTTTCTTCCGCTTTCGCGCTTTACTGATATCGGCACAAGTATCGAAATTGAGTAGCCGCGCTGTTGTGAACTAGCGCGAATGACGTGGCGCTTGTGCCGCGGGCGTTCTGGAGCCCGGCGCAGATCGCCCGCCAGCTCGGCGAGATCGCGACTGCAGCGGTTCTTGAGTTCCATCAGCTTGAGATAGTTCCATATGCCCTCGGCCGGGTTCAGGTCGGGGACAGTGCCCGGCAAGCGCTCCAGATGCAGATGTTTGGCCGCTCCTGCTGCGAGGGAGTCCTTGAGAGACTTCTCCTCGCGCTCCAGTTTTTCATGGAGAAGGTTGATTGGAGCGCTATCCTACATCCGCAGATCAAAATGCGCCGGAGCTTCCAGCAGCCAGGAGAGATCCGTCCCTGGCGCAATCTCCTGTGGCTCCTCATTGCGCATGAAGAGGCGTGCGCCAGCGAGGCCCTCCAGATTCACCTCCAGATTCAGTGCGGGTCCGTTTCGATGCAGCCAGGAGCCCTCGCGCATTCCCAGCACTGTCACGTCGTTCTCTTCGAGAAACTCGGCGATGCGATCGGCACGTGTCTCCCCCTGATGTGTTGAGTTTGGGTCGGGATCGAGATAGTGCGGGTTGATCTGGAAAGGAAGCAAGCCAAAGGCCTCGAATGAGAGTGGTTGGACGATAGGCATATCGTTGGTGGTGCGCAAACTGGGGCAGGCCATGTTGGTACCCGCGCTTGATCCAATATAGCGCAAGTCGCCTGCCTCAACACGCTCACGCACAATGTTGAGCAGATGGTGCTGCTGGAGCGTTTTGAGCAGGCGAAAACTATTGCCGCCACCCACATAGAGGACGCGGGCCTCGGTAACCGCTTGCCGCGGATCGCTGAAGGTGTGCACACCCCTGACAACCGCGCCAAGTGGGACCAGTGCCGCCTGGATATTGGCCGTATAGCCATCGTAATTGGCCAAGGCATAGGGCACAAAAAGGACGCTGCGTTCATCACTGAGAAAGTCCTTCAGGCCCTCTAGCGCGTGCTCCAGGTACTGCATGCCAAAAACGGCTGAGTTGCTCAGGAGGAAGAGAGTCTGTCGCATCGCAGTCCCTCATGCTAAAACCATCCAATCAGCTCAGCGCATGAGACGCGCTCGCTATTATGCTGGCTGACTGGTGCTAAGCCGGTTACTGAATCTGGGTCCAGTTATCTAAATTGCGCTGGGTCGCCTATCCGACCGGTTGCTGTCGGCTCCAGCTGATCTGGCGCAAGAGGCGGCTGACATGGTCGCGGTGATAGCGCCCCCAGGGGTGCGCCACAACACCGCAACGATGCGATACGATTCGCCGTCCACACGTCGCTGAGAAAGCCAGAGGCTTCGGCTCCGCGGGCCAACACGCCGGGCCAACACGCCCGGAATCTCGGCGCGTTGCTCCGCCGTCAGGCGTGGTGTTGGGCCGGGGCGCGGCTTGCTCTGGAGGGCGCCCACCCCACCCTCCCGGCCGCGCCGGAGCCACTGGCTCACGGCTCCCTGGCTGACGCCGAGCGCGGCCGCAATATCCTTGTTCCACCAGCCGGATTCATGCAGCTCTCAGGCGCGCTGGCGCCGCCAGGTGCCCAGATCCGGTTGCCTCGTTGGTGTGCTCACGCCTCGGAGCGTAGCATGCTTTAGCCATCCGCGTCGAGATTAGTAAGCGCCTTTCTTTTGGGGGCCTGACGGGCGTCTGTGGGGTACATCGGGCAATTGGGCGGAAGTAGGCTCTCCACTCATACAGGAGTCATATTGGACATAAGTTCTATTTGAATGTAGCATGATGGAGTGGGAAACGCAAGGTGGCGATCCGCTCTCTGATGGGTGGTGCGGAATAGGATGTGGCTGTGCTTGACGGGCGATGTTGGGGTAGCGAGATAGGAGAATAGGGCTGCGGCGCGACCACAAGAAGTACTGGTGCGCGAGGCGTGGAGCTCGTGGAAAATCGACGCGCACTTGGTACGAAGCCGCTTGCTATGGGGCACGGTGCGCATCGACCAAAGTACCGTTGACGTTGAACGAATTTTCGAGCATCATGCGGCGGGATGGACGACGAGCGTACGGCTTGAAGCTCTCAATACGAGGGCCTTGGCGTTGCGTAGAGTAAAGTAAAAGAGTAGGAGCGCGCAGGTGAGGAAAGTACTCGTGTCGATGATGGTGTCGGTCGACGGCATGTTTGCGGGGCCGGAGGGCGACATCGGCTGGCACAACGTCGACGAGGAGTTCAACGACTTCGCGGTCGAGCAGCTCGATTCGGTGGATACGCTGCTCTTCGGGCGCGTGACGTACGAGGGCATGGCGAGCTGGTGGCCGACGGAGATGGCGCTCGGGGACGATCCCGATGTCGCGGTGAGGATGAACGCGCTGGAGAAGGTGGTGTTCTCGCGGACGCTGGACGCAGCCGATTGGGAGCACACGCGGCTGGTGAAGGACGACATGGCGGGTGAGGTTTCCAGGTTGAAGGACCTGCCGGGGAAGGATCTGGTGATCTTCGGCAGCGGCTCCATCGTGACGGAACTCGCTCAGGCGGGGTTGATCGATGAGTATCGGCTGTTCGTCGCTCCGGTGGCGCTCGGTAAGGGGACGGCGCTCTTCGCGGGGTTGCCGGAGGCGCTGCGGCTGAAGCTGCTGGATGCGCGTGTCTTCGCCTCGGGGAATGTGTTGCTGCGCTATACGCCGCAACCCTAAGCATGGCGCGGCGCTTCTTCATGATTAGGTACATCGTCATGCGGCCACGCGCGGGTGCGTGCGGCCGCTAGCACGTCCTCGCACCGCGGGCCGCTGTGGCGCGCGGCAACCTCCGGAGGGAGTATCCATGCAGACGACGACCTCGAACGATGGGACCACCATCGCCTACGACCGCTCCGGGGAGGGTCCGGCGCTGATCATTGTGAACGGCGCGATGAGCGAGCGTGCCTCGTCGGCGGAGCTGGCCGGGGTGTTGGCGCCGGACTTCACGGTCTATGCCTACGACCGGCGGGGGCGTGGCGATAGCACGGATACGCTGCCCTTCGCGCCGGAGCGCGAGGTAGAAGACCTCGCGGCGATGATCAAGGCGGCGGGCGGGTCCGCGTTCGTCTTCGGGCACTCGTCGGGGGCGGTGCTGACGCTGCGGGCGGCGCTGGCGGGCCTCTCGATCCCGAAGTTGGCGGTGTATGAGCCGCCGTTCATCGTGGACGACAGCCGTCCCGCGGCTCCGAGCGACTACGTGGAGTACCTGAACGAACTGCTCGCGGCGGGGCGCAACGGCGACGCGATTGAGTACTTCATGGTGGATGCTGTGCTGACGCCGCGCGAGGCGGTGGCGCAGATGCGCAACTCACCGTGGTGGCCGGGGATGGAGAAGCTCGCGCCGACGATCCCGTACGATGGCGCGATCATGGGCGAGACGATGTCGGGCACAACGGGGCCGATCCAGCAATTTGCGGCGTTGTCGATCCCGGTGCTGGTGATGGACGGTGGGGCGAGTCCCGACTGGATGCACCACGGGGTGCAGGCGCTGGTCTCGACGCTGCACGATGCGACGTATCACACGCTGGCGGGGCAGGATCATGGGGCCGCGCCGTCGCTGGTGGCGCCCGAATTGGTGTCGTTCTTCAAGGGCTGATGGGGAGCTTCGATGAGATTTCGCGCCACGGTGCAACTCAACGGCAAGACGGCGACGGGCATCCAGGTGCCGCCGGAGGTCGTCGCCGGCCTTGGAGCGACGAAGAAGCCGGCGGTGACGGTGACGATCAACGGGTATAGCTATCGCAGCACGGTGGCGACGATGGGTGGCGTCTTCATGCTGCCGGTCAGCGCGGAGGTGCGCGCGGGCGCGAGCGTGGCCGGCGGCGACGTGGTGGATGTTGACGTCGAGCTGGATACCGAGGCGCGCGAGGTGACGGCGCCGGCGGATTTCGCGGCGGCGCTTGACGCTGACGCGGAGGCGAAGCGGTTCTTCGGGGGGCTGTCGTATAGCAATAAGCGGCGGCTGGTGCTCTCCATCGAGGAGGCGAAGTCGGCGGAGACGCGGCAGCGGCGCATCGAGAAGACGGTGGGCATGCTGCGCGAGGGGCGCAGCTAGGGCAGAGGGCAGAGATTTCACCACAGAAGTCACAGAGGACACAGAGGGCAGAAGAGGCAGGTGGTAATCCCTCGATGGGGAGCCATCAACGATAACGTGAAGACGCCAAGGGAGCAGAGTGCATGACGACGAGCATGACCGAGACGGATCGAGCGAGCGCGGACGGTAAGGGGCGCTATGCGGCGGTGAATGGGATAGAGCTGTACTACGAGATCCACGGCGCGGGGGAGCCGCTGGTGCTGCTGGCAGGCGGGTTTGGCGGCGTCGACATGTTCGCGGCGATCCTGCCGGCGCTGGCGGCGTCGCGGCAGGTGATCGGCGTCGAGCTGCAGGCGCATGGCCACACGCCGGACGTGGCGGATCGCCCGATGCGCTTCGAGTCGATGGCGGACGACGTGGCGGCGCTGATCCCGCATCTCGGGCTCGAGCGCGCCGACGTGCTGGGCTATTCGCTGGGCGGCGGGGTTGCGCTGCAGATGGCCATTCGGCATCCTGAGGTGGTGCGTAGGCTTGTGCTCGTCTCGGCGCCGTGTCGCTCCGACGGCTGGTATCAGGAGGACCGCGCCGGGATGGCGATGGTCAACGGTGAGGTGGCGAAGACGTGGGTCGGCTCGCCGATGCACGCGGCCTACGCCAGCGTGGCGCCGAACCCGGAGGATTGGCCGGCGCTGGCTGAAAAGCTGGGCGAACTGCTGCGGCGTGACTACGATTGGTCCGCCGAGGTGAAGATGATGCAGATGCCTGTGCTGCTGGTGGTTGGCGATACCGATGGGGTGCGACCGGCGCATGCCGTGGAGTTCCTGGGGCTGCTCGGTGGCGCGAAGGCGCACGGCATCATGGACCCGATGCCACAGTCGCAGTTGGCGATCTTGCCGGGCACGTCGCACTATAACATCGTGATGCCTGGCGAGCTGTTGCTGCCGGTGGTGACGCCGTTCCTCGATGGAGCGGCGGCGCCGGCGGGGTTGATCCCGAGCGAGGCGTAGCGTGGGGCATACGGTGCGAAATCACTAGCTGGCGGCTGAAGCCGCGCTTGGGTGCGCTGCGCGCCTCGAAGCCCGCCTGTGCAGGCGCGATGCGGAAGGTGACGATAGGAGAACGATATGGCAGAGGATACGGTGCGGGCTGGGGAACAGTCCGACGGGCAGACGCGCAAGTTGGTGGTCTCGGAGTACGTGACGGTGGACGGCCTGATGGAGGAGCCGGGGAAGTGGTCCTTCAAGTTTTGGACCGAGGAGGCGGCGAAGTTCAAGCATGACGAGCTGTTCGCCAGCGACGCGATGCTACTGGGGCGCGTGACGTATGACGGGTTCGCGAAGGCGTGGCCGACGATGGAGGGCACGGGCGACTTCGGCGAGCGCATGAATGGGATGCGCAAGTATGTGGTCTCGACGACGCTGGAGACGCCGGAGTGGAACAACACGCAGGTGATCAAGGAGAACGTCGCGGAGGAGATCGCGGCGCTGAAACGGCAGGCGGGGCTGGACATCCTCGTGGCCGGCAGCGGTCAACTGCTGCGCACGCTGATGGAGCACGACCTCGTGGATGAGTATCGCCTGATGCTGCACCCCATCGTGTTGGGGGCCGGCAAGCGGCTGTTTCAAGACGGCATCGACATGACAGTGCTGAAGCATACGGGCACGAAGACGTTTAGCACCGGCGTGATGGTGCTGTATTACGAGCCGGTGCGGCAGCAGGGCGCCACCGAGACGGTCGGCTGAGTGCAATCGATGAGCGACGGGCGGCTGGCGCCGTTGCGGCAGCTTGCCGGCCTGAAGGCAGGAGCGAAGCCTGTTCACGCGAAGGACCCGCGCTCTGCGCGGATGAGGCGGGCATGAAAACCACGCAGGGCGAGCAGGGCGATCTGCCGCTTGGACTCTCGGCGCCCGCGCGACGGGCGCTGGCGCAGGTCGGTATTGCGCGGCTGGAGCAGTTGACCACGGTGCGCGAAGCCGCTCTGCTGAAGCTGCACGGCCTGGGGCCGAAGACGATTGGTCCGCTGCGTGGCGCGCTCGCGGCTCGCGGTCTCGCATTCGCCGATGAGCGGCGCCCGAACGGGTGAGTTGGCGAGCGCCTGGTAAAGAGGGACGGGCCATGAGCATTGGTGGGCTTTCCGAGGCGCGGCTCCGTCGCATGCACGACGTGCTGGCCGGGTACGTTGAACGCGACGAGCTGCCGGGGATCGTCACGCTCGTCAGTCGGAGGGGCGAGAGCTTCGTGGACGCGATCGGGTCGCAGGCGTTCGGCGGTGATGTGCCGATGCGACGCGATACGATCTTTCGTATCTCGTCGATGACGAAGCCGATCATCGCGGTGGCGACGCTGATCCTGATCGAGGAGTGCCGGCTGCGGCTGGACGATCCGGTGGACGGGCTGTTGCCCGAGCTGGCGGATCGTCGCGTGTTACAGCGGCTCGATGGGCCGCTGGACGAGACGGCGCCGGCGGGACGGGCGATCACGGTGCGCGACCTCCTGACCTTTCGCTGGGGCTTCGGGCAGATGATGGCGGAGCCGGACGCGTATCCGATCCTGGCGGCGGCGAACGAGCAGCAGATCGGGATGGGTCCGCCGAGCCCGGGGACGATGCCGGCGCCGGACGAGTGGATCCGACGCCTGGGGACGCTGCCGCTGATGTATCAGCCCGGTGAGCGGTGGATGTACAACGCGGGGTCGGATGTGCTGGGCGTGCTGATCGCGCGGGTCGCCGGGCAGCCGCTGGAGGACTTCTTGCGCGAGCGCATCTTCGCGCCGCTCGGCATGAAGGATACGGGCTTCAGCGTGCCCGCCGAGCAGATCGCGCGGCTGGCGACGAGCTACTGGACAAACTATGCGACGGGGTCGGTGGAGGTCTATGATGAGGCCGCGGGCGGCGACTGGAGCCGTCCACCGGCGTTCCCCTCGGGTGCGGGCGGGTTGGTCTCGACGGTGGATGATTATCTCGCGTTCGCGCGGATGCTGCTGAACGGCGGTAGGCAGGGGGCGACGCGCATTCTCTCGCGGCCAGCGGTTGAGCTGATGACCTCCGACCAGTTGACGGCGGAGCAGAAGGCCGTCTCGGGCCTCTTCCCCGGCTTCTTCGAGAAGCAAGGGTGGGGATTTGGCGTCTCCATTGCGACCAAGCGCGATACGGTGGGCGAGACGCTCGGCTCGTACGGCTGGTCCGGCGGCATGGGCACGGTCTGGACTTCGGATCCGCGCGAGGAGATGGTCTCGATCCTGATGACGCAGGTGATGTGGAACTCGCCGAAGCCGGCGAACGTGCCGCTCGACTTCACGACGCTGGCCTACGCGGCGATCGACGACTGAGGGACGGCTATTGGGATCTCCCCGGCCTGAAGGCCGGGGCGAATCCTCGGTCCGCTACGGCGCAGCCTGGGCGTGAGTCGTCGGGAATCGGCGTGGATGGCCGCGAGGCCAGCGCGTGGCTGTGTTCCTGCTTGGCAGGGCATGAGTGGTGGCGGTCCGGGCGCGGGGAAAGCGGGTGAGCCTGCCATGCCGATGATGCGGGTGCGCGACATCTCCATGTACTACGAGGTGCGCGGCGCGGGGGAGCCGTTGGTGCTAATCCCAGGGCTGGCGACGGATGTGAGCGAGTACCAAGGGATCATCGCCGCGCTGTCGCAACGCTCCCAGGTCATCGCGCTGGACAATCGCGGCGCGGGGCGGACCGATAAGTCGGACGCGCCGTATTCGATGGAGTTGATGGCGGAAGATGTGGCGGGTCTTCTCGTGGGACTCGGCATCGAACGGGCGCACCTCGTGGGTACGTCGATGGGCGGGCGGGTCGCGCTGGCGTTCGCGTTGGCGCATCCGGCGCTGGTGAGCAGCCTGATCTTGGTCTCGACGGCGGCCAAGCAACCGCCCCCATCTTGGACGCGTCGCATGATGATTGAGGTGCTGCCCAGAGTGCTTGGCATGCACGGGTCGCGGGCGAATCCGCAGCCCTACTGCGCATTCGTGCGGCAGCGTGAGGCGTCGCGGGCATACGACTGCACGCGCAGGCTGGGCGAGATCGTCGCGCCGACGCTGATCCTGCACGGCAGGAAAGATAAGACCGCGCCGTACCGGCTGGCGGAGGAGCTGCACGCCGGCATACACGGCTCGCATATGGTGGCGTTTCCCGGCGGCCACATCTTCTTCTTCCTGCGGCCCCAGGTCCTCGCTGAGGCCGTCTTCGGGTTTCTGGCGACGGCCTGATCCGGCAGGGGCAGGCGCTTTGATCGGGCTGCCTACCGCGAGCGCGACCGAGTGGAGCGCACCATCAACCGCCTTTAGCAGTTTCGTCGGGTAGCGACACGGTACGAGAAGCGCGCGGTGAGCTACCAGGCGATGGTCCTCATTGCCGTCATCCCGCTCTGGCTGTGAGCCGCACGTATGCTTTAGACCTTGCGCCGTGAGGGCGGTGTGAACCGTGCCTGGGCGGCTTATTCACCTGTGGCGCCGGTCGTGCTGTCTGGTGGCCCAAAGGGTGGCCACCCAGACTTGCCTCTGCGTTGCTGCCGGTGGTCTCACGCCCAGAGAGCGCACCAGAGAGGGCTATCGGAGGAATGGGTCATGCAACGGCGTCCCGTGTGCGGAGCGGTGGGTGCTGCCCCGCCTCGTCTCTGGCGAAGCATCCTCCTGCTCAAGAAAGGAGCGCCCCATGTGGAAGCAAGACGCAGTCCAGAGGAAGCAGCCCCTGACGGTTGCACAGCAAGCGATGGTCGCGTTGTGGGAGGAACACCAGCAAAGCGAGTTTGCCACCCGCAACACCGAGGACGCGCTGGCGACCATGGTCGAGGACGCTGAGGTCATTCACGTTCCGGTCCTGACCGGCGGGGCAGGCAAAGCCCAGCTCAAGGAGTTCTACGGCCACTACTTTATCCCGCAGATGCCTCCCGACACCGAAAACGTGTTGCTCTCCCGGACGGTGGGTGCTGATCGGATCGTCGACGAATCGCTCTTCCGCTTCACACACACCATCCCGATGGACTGGCTCCTCCCTGGCATCCCCCCGACGGGCAAGCGGGTGGAGGTGCCGTTCGTGGTGGTTGTCCAGTTTCGGGAAGGCAAGATGGCCAGCGAACACATCTATTGGGACCAGGCCGGAATCCTGGTGCAACTGGGCTTGCTCGACGAAAGGCACCTGCCAGTGGCCGGCAGCGAGCAGGCGCGCACGGTCCTCGATCCGACCCTCCCGATGAACCGCCTCATCGAACACGCCGACCAGCGAAGATAGGGATCCAGCCCTGGCAACGTGTGGTGGCTGGCGGTATGCTCGGCTGCAGGCGAGCAGCGAGCACGCGTGACCCTGCATCGCCAGGCCGAACGCGAGCAAGCCCAATGGGAGAAGCACTGGTGGCATTGTGGGCATGGATTGTGTGCGTTCTGCGCAGTGTGTCTGGACCGGTCGATCTCCATGCTTCGCACTCTACGGTGGGGTACGACCTTGCGCCGCCCGCTCAGAAGTTGTGGGTGAGGGGAGACACTGGAACACGACATGACGTAACGTGACACAACGTGAGTGGAAGACCTCATGTTGACCACTCCCCACGGCTGAAGCCGGGGGATTCTTGGGCTGACCACCGCTCACCTAGCGAGCTAGGAGCGTCGTACACGGTCCTGTCGTGGCCCGAAGCCACCTCCACACGCGTACCTTCCCGCAGGCCCTGCGGTAGAGCGTACGTATCGCACACCTGGTCGTTTGGTGTCCGGTGGTCGGGAGCGCCTGACGGCGCGCGGCGTTTCCTCCCCATGGCTCAAGCCAGGGGTCTTCACGCCGCGCGAGCTGATAACCACACCAGGAAGCAGCCGCTCCCATTTCAATGATCTCGCAGCGCTCCTCATCGGCCAGCTTGTCCTCCCAGGGGACGCAACCTATGAACAAGCGCGCGCTCTCTGGAATGGGGACGTCCGCACTCGGCCAGCGGCGATTGTTCGCTGTGCGAATGCGCAGGACGTGGCGCACACCATTCGTTGGGCGCGTGCGCATGGGCTTGCGCTCTCCGTTCGTGGTGGGGGGCATGATTTCGCGGGACGAGCGCTGTGCCAGGATGGTGTCGTGATCGATTTGTCGCAGATGCGCGCCGTCACCATCGATCCAGCGGCACGCACGGCCCGCGTCCAAGGCGGCGCAACGGCTGGCGACGTCATCGACGCGGCGCGGCGCGACGGCTTGGCAACGACCACAGGCACCGTCTCCAGCGTCGGGCTGGCCGGCCTCGCGTTGGGAGGAGGCTACGGTCCTCTGATGGGCAAATACGGCCTGGTTGCCGATAACCTCCTGTCGGCGCAGGTGGTGACCGCCGATGGGGACCACGTGACGGCGAGTGCGACGGAGCATGCGGACCTCTTCTGGGGACTGCGCGGTGGCGGGGGCAACTTCGGGGTGATGGTGTCCTTCGAGTCTCGCCTGCATCCCGTCACGACGGTGTTGGCCGGCTTGCTGCTCTATCCGCTGGAGCAGGCCAGCGCGGTCTTGCGCTATCATGGCGAGTTCATCAAGACGGCCCCCGATGAACTGACGATCCAGTCCGGGTTCCTCCAGATGCCGGATGGCCCGCTCGTCCTGTTCCTCTCGCCCGTCTATTGCGGTCCCGTTGAAGAGGGAGAGCGAGTGCTGGCGCCGCTGCGCGCCTTCGGCAAACCGCTGGCCGATCAGATCCAACTGGTCACTTATGATGCGCTGATCACCGCGCTCAACGCCTTATTCCCCAAGGGCCGCCGCTATTTCATCTCAAATCTTCGGCGCGGATACCCCCGGCTTTAGCTGCAGGGAGGAAGCGCCGTCTCCTTCCACATGGTATCCTGTTTTGTGTACCGCAGGGCCTGCGGGAATTTACGCCTGTGGAGCGGGGCCGAGAACCATGGTCCCAACGAGCGTGTGAGACCGCCCCAGGGCATCTGGACGGCAGTGCTCGGCCCAGGAATCCCCTAGCTTTAGCTATGGGGAGTGGTCAACCAGACACAGTCGCTGGACCGTCCGCGCGTCGAGACGATTGAGATCCTCATCGAGTCCGCGCGGCGGTTCTCCTCGCCGTTTTCCGGGATCTCGATCCACCACTTCCATGGAGCCGCAAGCCGCGTGGCGGCGTCCGCGACGGCCTTCGCGCCGCGTCAGGATCACCTGATGGTCGAAATCGTCGCGGGCTGGGGGCCGCAGGCCCCAGAAGAGGACCAGACACATGTGCTGTGGGCGCAGGGAGTCTCCCGCGCCCTAGCGCCATATACGTTGCCAGGCGGCTACATCAATCTGCCAGACGTGGGGGAGCAGGAGCGCATCCCGCCGACCTTCGGAACCAATTATGAGCGCCTGCTCGATCTCAAGCGAACGTACGATCCCGATGATGTGCTCCACTCCACGATTGGGCACATCGCCCCCACGGCCTCCTAACGGCGGTACGCGAAGGCTTGAGGACTGGCCTAGCCGCTGCGTCGCGTGTTGTAGCGTAGGGGGAGCTTTCGATCACCAGGAAGTGTGCCCTGTTGCCCCCGACCTCCTCGCCCTACGCTTCGGATCTGAGCGACCGCGAGGAGGCCCGCGCAGCGTCAACCTGCGCCGGATTCTCGCTGGCGTCTTCCATGTACTGCGCAGCGGCGGCCAGTGGCGCCTGCTGCCCCGGGAGTACGGCCCGTGGTCCACGGTCTACGGGTATTTCCGCAGCTGGCGTCGCAACCAGTTCAGCTATCGCCTCTACTCGATCTTCTTCAAGACGTACGCCGAGAAGGTCTGGGGCATTAGCACCAAGGAACTCTCCGCTGATTGGGCTGCTCAGCGCTTGAAAGGCCTCGACTTGGGCCGCGCGTTCCGGAACGCGCGGCCAGGCTTCAAACGCAAGCAAAGGGGTGGCAGTGCCAATCGTGGAGCGATTTTCAAGACGTTGATCGACGAATTTCGCTATCCACACCTCCCTCCCTGCGAGGGGGGCCGCTTCTCTATGCGATCCATAGAGGGTTGGACCAGGCGCGGTGGCCGGCGGCGTCGAGGACGGTGACGCGGACGTACGAGCCGGCGAACTCGCGGACGGGCAGGGTGCAGCGCGTGAGGTGCTCTTCGCGGTGGGTGATGGCGTGGGCGCCGTAGCCGGAGAGGACGACGGCGCTGGCCGGCGAGCACTCGACGGTGAGGTCGTCGCCGGCGAGGTCGAGGTCGTGCAGCTCGGCGCCGGTGCTGGAGTAGTAGTCGCCGGCTTTGAGGGCGGTGAGTAGGGCGTCGGGGGCGAGCGACGCGGCGCGGACCTGCACCCAGCCGCCGAAGGCGTCGGGCTCGTCGGGCTTGAAATGGGCATCATCGCAGGCGTAGGCGTTGAGGCGGCGGCCGCGGGCGAGCATCTGATCGTAGATGTGCCAGCTATCGGCGCGGTCGCAGCAGATCAGGCAGTTGTAGTTATAGGTCTCGACGGCGTGGGCGGACTCGATGGTGAGGGCCTCTTCGAGGGTGAGGCCGTACCAGGCGGGATGGGCGATGCCTACGAAGGCGCCGGCGGCTGCGGCACGCGCGGCGATCTCGGGGTCCCGTCTCGTCGGGGGTCCAGGGGGCGAAGTCGGGTGGGAGGCCAACTGCGAGGATGTGCCAGAAGTCGTCGAACTCGGTGCGGTAGGCGTGCAGCTCGGCGCCGAGGAGTGTAGTGAAGTCGTCGGTGCGGTAGGGGGTGGTGTCGGTGACGGGGAAGTCGAAAGGTTGCAGGAAGTGCTCGGTGAGGGCGAGGAAGTCGTAGCCGCGCTGGCGGTAAGCGGCGACCACCGCTTCGGGGGCGAGCGCGCCGTCGGAGCGCGTGGAGTGCGTGTGGAGGTTGCCCTTGTACAACTTTCCACGAGTCACATCGAACGCTGGTAGGCTCGCCATCCCGACCCTCTCTTCCCGCAACCTCCGCCGCGCCCGCGCGCTGCTCTCGCTCGCTAGCTAAACGCGGCTGTTGGAAAGAACCGGCTGGGTCGCACAGGTGGCCTGGCCGGTTTGCTTTTTGTGCTACCCTGTTGGCGCGGATGTAGGGGCAATCCGAGCCGAGGGGGTGCGCCATGAGCGACGACGACAAGACCATCAAGAAGGCCACGCTGCGGCTCCCCGTCGAGTTGCATCGCTGGTATCGACATCGGGCCGTAGACCACGATACCACCTTCGAGGACACCTTGATAGCCGTGCTCGAAGAGTGGGCCAAGCAACGCGGCTACGACCCCAGCGCCCCCTCGCGCCCGCCCACCCCGTAGGCACGCCCCGCTGCTTTTCCCTTTCCCCTCTTGTTGAGCTTGACTAATGCGTCGCGCCTGGCTGTAGTGTAATCGTACTAACGCAAACAACACTTTGAGTCGTCCGGGCCTCCGGCTGTTGGGGGTGGGACACCCTAGAAGGGAATAGTCGTGCCAACCGTTATGAACAACCAAGATCAAGCCATCGAGTTTACCGGGAGTAGCGTCACGTCGGAGCAGGCCCAGCGGTTCCAGGACCTCTTGCGCTCCCGGCGCACCGCGCGTTTCGGCACGCAGACCGAAGCCGCCAAGGGGGCGGGGGTCAGCCAGACGCTCATCTCGACCCTGGAGCGCGGCCCCCATACCGGCATGCGCATGATCGACCTCTTCAAGGTCTTGCAGGCGTACGACATCGAACCCAACGAGGTCGCCGCGATCCTGGGCTACTACAGCCCCACGAAGGGTGACGACGCCCAACCGCCCCGCATCCGGCACCTCGTCGGGGACCTCTCGCGCTTGCCACCAGATCGGCTCGGTCGGGCGCTCGACATGATGGACGTTATGCTCCGGGGCTTAGGAGAGTAACCTCCGGCCAGGGGTGTTGTCCTCGTAGCGCGTCCTACTAGACATAGAACACCGACCCAAAAAAAGTACCACACATGGTGGGACCGTCTGGGGGTGGTTATATATTACGGCACAGCGAAGCTCATCCGCAGGACCCTCGGTTGCCCGACGATCCTGCTGCCGCGCTCGCTCCGATCTTCTTCTTCCTACAGGGCAGGCACAGTGGGGTTGGGGGCGGCGGGGGCGGCGGGCAGTTGCACAGTAACCGGTTCCGTGGGGATGAAACCCATCCCGCCAGCGGACGCGGCTTCGTCCTCCTCCACTCCTTGCGTACTCTTCCCCTGCTGCGCGTTCAGGACGAACACAGCCTCCTCCATGATCACCTTCAACAGCGTCGGGTCCACCGCGATCTTCTCCCGCGCCAGCGCGGCAGACACATAGCGGACGACAAACTCCTCTTTCGCCTGCCCACTCCCCGGCAACCGTGCGTACACCTGTTCCGCAGCGAGGACGGCAGAGCGGATCGTGGAGATGGCAACCTCGCGCTGGGCGGCTGGTAGGTGATCCAGCAATCCTTTCCCCAAGGCTACTAGGAACGGCGTCAGGACGGGCACGAGCGTTGCGACCGCCGCAACGATCTCTGCGTTAGTCATTATCTTCTGGAGGCTCCTCGGATGCGTGAGATGTCGTTGCAGGACTGGGCGCGAGGCGAGATGCCCTCGACGTTCGACTTCGATTGCTTCACCGTCACCGTCTGCTACTCGCCGTTCGAGCAGCGTTTCCTCGGCTACGTGCTCTTCTCCACCGTCGCCCCCTACATGTCACGCGGCTTCCGCACGCTCGCCGACCTCGCCGAGTGGCTGGGCTGCGAGCCGGAGCGCGTCCGGGGCTACTGCACCACGCCGAGCGAGTACGAGCGGAGGGTGGCCGGGCTGGAGACGAGCGGGGTGGACTGGTCGGCCCCCGCGTGGGACAAGCCGACCGACCAGCAGGCGGACTGGAGTTGCCCCGCTTTGGTGGGTCTCTTGAGGTTTTGGTGATGGAGGGCCATCCCTGCCAGGCGACATCGCTGGGAGTACCGCAAGCTATGCGGCAGCGATACGAGAGCGCACGCGTTGCTTGAGCAGATCAAATTTCGCTCGCCCGTACATGCTGCGCTTGAGCCGCTTGAGCCGGTTCACGTGGCCTTCCAGCTGCCCGTGACTCCAGGGGAACGTCACAGCGGCCTCGACGGCCGGAAGGTCCTGGCGCAACGTGGTCACACCTGCGCGGATCTCCGGCCCGCCGCTCTGCTCTGCCGCTACGAGCCAGGTTGCCAGGGCGTGCGGAGCGTGGTGCTGAAAGACCGGCCGAAAGCGCGAGCGCAACGTGTCGGTCTGAGCGATTTCGACCGGCGCCTGACACACGCTTGTCCGTGTCGCCTGCTGCTCCACCGTCAAGTCGTCGTGCGAGCGCAGCAGGAAGGCCACGGCTTCGCGCCCCGTCAGTCCGCGGTCAGTCCGCGGTCAGTCCGCGCCGATCGTGCTCTGTCCGGCCCACGCTGCTCCTGCTGCCGTAGCTAGGGCACGAAGCGTGAGACATTCCGGCTCGTGCCCGGAAAGCCGTGTGCCACGAGCTCCCGCCACCGCCGCAGTCCGTGGTGATCCCCCGTGGTGATCCCCCTGGGCCCCCCGTTCCCGCAGATACGGCACACATACGGGTCGAGCAGGTTCGGCTTGCGGGGATGTCGGGCGCGCTCCGGACAGGTCGGCAATCGCAGGGTGCGCTCGACGGTAGGCGGATGGATGCCGAGCGTACGAGCAACCGCCTGTCCATTCATGCCCGTCCATTCATGCCCTGCGCCGCTCGGGTAGGAAGCGCCTCGTACCGGCGGCGGATGGTGTCCCGCACCTGCTGGCGGGCGGCCTCGCGTGCAGCTCGTGGCGGTGCCGTCGCCGGCGAGTGGGCCAGCGGAGTCGTGACGGTCAGGTGTTCGACAGCCGCTGCAGGACGCCGCACGACCCGCACGACGCCGCACGACCCGCTCGACGAGTTCGCCCAGGTTTTTGATGCGATGGAAACGGTCGGCAATCTGGAGCGCCTCGGGGGCGCCCTCGCGGGCACCGACCGCCTAGTCCCCGCCCCGGTCGCGGCGGCTCATTTCGACGCCGGGATGGGCTTTGAGCCAATTGGCCAACGTCTGGGCACGGCGGTCGGGCAGCAGATCTACGGGACGGGGCCGTTCCAGGTCTCCCAAAATGGGGCCCTACCGGCGGTGGCGACGGCAAGCAACGTCATCCACACCGCACGCGCGCGGCGTGGGACGCTGAGCGCTCCAGGAGGCGCGCAAGCGCGCCAAGACCATCGCTGGGGTCGCGACCAGGCCGAGTTCCCGTAAGAGTCGAGCCCCTGCCGCTCCACCCGCGGCAACGCCCACGACGGTGCACCAGTGATCCAACCGGCGGGTTCGGCGGGCGGAGGGTGCGACCACCCTGGGAAGTCGTTCCGGAAACACGCGGCGCACACCGCTCGCGTGGTCGCAGACGAATGTGCGCACGTGGAGCACGAGCTGCATGGCGATCCCATGCCAAGGCCAGTCCGCAAGGCGACGTGCGTAGCGGGAATGGACAGGCGTCGAAGGACGTCCACACCGCGGACAACAGGCGAATGGAGCGGTCGTGATCACGGTAGCCGTGCTGGAGAGGTGCGGTCCGCGGTGAGACTCAGCAAGTGCAAGCTGGTAGGGTCGGGCCGCACCGTCGCGTGAGTTGGCAGGGCAAGCCTCGGGAGAGGCGTTGGACTGCCTTGAACCGTACCATGCCAACCATTCACTCACCTTGCCTGGTTCACCAAAACCTCAAGAGACCCACCAAACTGGGGCAACTTCACAGCAGCTCAAAGAGGGCGTCGCGGCGGCCCCCAAACCGCGTCTACACGTGCTGGCGGAAAGCTCGGCGCTCTTCCAACTCGGATCTGTTCCTAACCGAAAGGATGAGCTCTCGAGCCTCTTCTTGTCTACTCCAGATTCAATGGCCCTTTGCTCTTGGTTAAAATGTAAGCTAAGCACCGATTCAGAGATGCGCTTGATGGAGGGAAGAAGCGCCCTCATGGGTGCAGCTTCTCGCCGCGCTCCAGCATCTCGATGAACTGGCGGATGCGGGCGGCGCGCGTCTCGGGCTTCTTGGCCGTGTGGATGCGCCAGAGGAAGGCGTAGCGATTGGCGCTGTTCAGCGTGGCGAAGAACGCCTGCGCGGCGGGATGCGCGTCGAGTTCTGCCTGGAAGTCGGGCGGGATCTCGATGGTCCGTTGGCCCGCGTAGGCGGCGTCCCAGCGCCCGTCGGCCCTGGCCACCTCCACCTGGCGAAGTCCCGCCTCGCGCATGCGTCCGGCGGCAATCAGCTCCGTCGCCTTCGCGCAATTCACCTGCGACCAGACGCTCTTGGACCTGCGTGGCGTAAACTTCTGGAGCCAATACTGCTCGTCAAACGACGCCTTCTGCCCATCGATCCACCCATAGCACAGCGCCACCTCCAGCGCCTGCGCGTATGTGATGGATGGGACGCCCGCGCCCGCCTTCGCCAGCTTCAGCCAGACGCCAGCCGTGTCGGCATGATGCGTGTCCAGCCACGCCTCCCAGTCCTGCTGGGTGACGAAGGGAAGCGTGGGCAACGTATCAGCGTTTTTCATGTGTAGCCTGCCAGGTTCGATCAGTTTGATGGTCGCTGTTGAGCCTAATGGGCCTGCTGGAGCCAGTGGAGTTGTTCCCCGATCCGCAGCCCTTGCACCAGCGCGGCGCGTCGCGTCGACGCGCCGCCAACAACTCGCGACCAGCGCAGCTCACTTCGTCCTGCTCTTCCTAGACTCGCCGCTGTATCGCGCCTGTCAGGGTCGAGGTGCTGCCGCCGAGACGTGCACCTGAGCCGCTGGTGGACCGCAGCGCGGAGGGCCGGGATGGAGTGTACTCCAGCAGATGAGCAAGCGTAGTGCTGCGCGGCCGGCAGCCTCGAGGCTTAGGCTGCTCCGGTGGCAGAAACGGTGCGCTGAGAGACCACAGTGTGTCGCTGACCAAAGGTGTGCTCATGCTCTCAATCTACCACGCAGCGAGAGGTTATGTTAGGCGCACTAGTGCTCCGTTCCTCAAAGGCAGTAGATGAAGCGGCGCCGCAGCTTCCGGTGTGAGGGCGGCGGGCGGCCCCAGACCCAGGGCTTGGCCCGCGCGTTGAGGTGCTCGGTGGCCACCCGAGTCGCCAGATCGATCTCCTTGGCATCGGCGAAGGACTGGCCAGCGAGCGCCTCGCGACGGAAAAGCCGCCACCAGCCTTCCTGCAGATTGAGCCAGCAGGCCCCCGTCGGGATGGGGACAGGGTGCACGCGCGGATGCTGTAGCAGCCATTGCTGGATGGGGCCGCTCGTGTGGCTGGAGAGGTTGTCGCTGACCAGGTTGAGGTCGCCGTCGGGATTGGCCGCGTCCAGCAGCGTCAGGAGCGTGAGATAGCCGGCCGTGTTGCGCGAAGGCGCCGTGAAGGTCCGCTCCTGGCCGTCACGCACCCGCAACGCCCCGTAGACCCAGACCTTCTCGGGGCCGCGCCCATAGTCGAGCAGCGCCTTGCGGCGGTGGCCGTCAACGGACCAGCCGGGGGCGGGTGGGAAGCTGCGCGGGATCACCGGCCCCAGTTCGTCGAGACAGAGGGTCGTCGCGCCTGCCGGCGGGTCGGTGTAGCAGGCGACGACTGCCGTCCTTTTGGGGCGAAGTCCTTCGCTCCCTTGGCGCTGCGCGGCGCCCAGGAGCGCGGACGCCGCCAGCGGACGCCTTCCTGGCGCAGGATGCGGCGCACCTGGCGGCGTCCGATTCTGGATACCTCGCGCTCGCGCCGCCGCCGCCAAGGTGTCGAGCGACCATTCTGAGGTGTCGCCGCCCTGCGGCTGTGCCGGCGCCAGCGTCCCATCCTCCCAGGTCACCAGCCGGCCGGGCGGCGGGCTCGCCGCCAAGGCGATGAGGACGCTGCGCTCGGCCTCGCTCAGACGTGCCGTACGCCCGCTGCCCGGCTGCATGCCCAGCCCGTCGAGCCCGCGCGCGCCGAAGGCCTGGAAGCGCTCGCGCACCGTCTGCGGATGGCAGCCGAGTTCCTCAGCGATGATCCGGGTGCGCACCCCATCCCAACTGCGGGCGATCATGCGGGCATGCACCACCCAATCGGCGGGGGCATGCTGACTCCGGGCCAAGCGGCGCACCTGGCGTTCTTCCGCGGCATCGACGGGCGGGCGAGCTGCAAGTAATTTGGGCATCGGGCACCTCCTCGCCCCACCGCCCCGCACAATCTATACCCGTCTTGAGGAACGGAGCATTAGCGCACTGGTACCACGAGCAGCAGGGGGCAGAACGGCAGATCGAGCACAGCGTGATGCCAAACATCTCCAGAAATACCAACTAAGCGTAGATACGGCCATCCTGACACCGGTTTCCCCTATTTCGGGCGAAACTTGGGTAGCTAAGTTCACCCCGAAGAAGTATCGGAAGGGTGACAATCTGATCGAGTTCCCCGGTGAGGAGGAAGCGATGAACGAGTAGGCGAACGGGCTGGCCCCCAGTGCTGGCCCGTTTTTTGTGACCTGTAAGCAAGGCGGCGGCCACTTGACTCGCGCCGCGCGCCTCCCTATACTGGCGGTGCCTGCCACGACAAGGAATCGCCGTGGCGGACGAATGGAGGTCGCATGCTGCCCTGGCTGCGCACAGTGCGTTCGCGTAGGCTCGGCCTCGCCGTCGTCCTGGCCGCGCTCCTCGCCCTGCTCGGCGTTGTGGTCGCGCGGAGCTTACCAACTGCACCTGCGCGCGCCGTCGCCACCGCCACGCGGAGGGTCACGCCCACCGTGCAGACCTACTGGCGGCACGACTTCACCCCACAACTGCCGGACGTGGACACCGTGCATCCTGGGGACTCCTACACCCTGACCTGGCAACCGCTCATCGTCTACGCCGATCCGATCACCAGGCCCACGCCCGTCGCCTGCCTGCTGGACTTCTACGGCCCCTACGCGACGGGGAGTGAAGCCTCGCAGGTCTTTCAGCGCATGGATGACGCGTTGCGGGCGTCGGGCACGACGGGCCTGACCCCGGTGTTCGCCGCGCCCCCGCTCTCGCTCGACGCGCTTTCCGGCACGCAGCAGCAGGAAACGATCACGTTCCCCGACGACCTGGCCGGCGGCTATTACGTGGTCGTCGCCCAGTCGGGCGAGGGCCTGCACTTGGCCGTCGGGGGGACCGACGTGCGGATCGATCCCGGCGGCGCATGAGACGGTCCCGCTGCGGGAAGGGACCCCTGCGCGTCGGCCTCATGCAGCTCGTCAACGTCATGCTCTCTCTGCCCCAGGACAAGGACCTCCGCTAGGATGGCGCTATGGGCCAGTCCGGCGGTGCCTGGCTCGGTGCCGCGGGGGCTAGGATCAGTCGGTTGCTATCCAGTGCCGAGTAGGTGGCGACGAGGTACGGAATCAGATAGGCCAGCGCAATCTTGAGCACGACCGGCACTGTTACCTTGCCACTGAGCACGACATCCAACTGGTTGACCAGGACAACGATGGTGCCGACGATGAGCGCCACGTCGCGCGACCGCCGAACGACTGGCCCGTAGAACACGGCGTGCCGCCAGCAGCGCAAGGTTGCGTTCGGCATAGTGAGGGCGAAGCGAAAGCGTGCCGGGCGACCGCAGATGTCGCACACATGCTTCTGTGTCGTCATGTGTCGTCACCTCATTCTCTCGGACTAGCGTGGACGGTGATAGCTACAGGACCGTCTAGCCTGCTCACAATCGCGTGACAGTTCCTTAGTAACCCCATCGTGGTCGGCCTGCTTGGCTGCCAGTTGTAAAATCTCTCGTAGTGCGTTCGCGTTATACAATGCGCAGTTGCACTAACGGGGATAAACCAAGCCACACGCAACTTACACAAGAGCGCGCGCGTAAGGACGAGTAGGAAGGGGCATCTTGGAGGACGACGGGATGACCATGCTGTCGAACGTGTTGCTGGTGGAGACGAAGGCGAGGCAGCGGTGAGCACTTCTATCATGGACCGACCGGCAAGGGTAGTGCGCAAGTGGGCAGACGGGGTGCTGGTCGCGTTCGAGGCATTCGGGCGCGTGTATGCGGGGCGCGTGGTGGGGTTGCACGGCGTGCGCTGGGAGGGCAACGAAAGCTGGGACGAGCAGGGCGAGCCAATCTACCACGTGCAGATCGACGACGGTGACGCGACGCGCCCCGCCAAGGTCGTCCGGGCCAACGAGTCCGAGATCGTCGGGTTCGCGCCTGACGGGTCGATTCCGGGCCGCGAGCTTCCCATGCCAAAGGCCCGCCCATGATCAAGATTCGTCGCCTGATGGCCGTGGAAATGGACGCCGAGGAGCAAGAGGAGTATCTGGGCTACCTGCACCTCTTCGACACCCTCCAGACCAGGGACCTCCTACCCGAGACGGAGTTGCCCTTCGCGCCGGAGTTCTACATGGCCCTGACGAGGCGACCCCAACGCGAACAAGCAGCCTGGCGCGAGTCGGGCGTCTACAACTAACACAACCGAATAACGTAGCCAACTGGCGGCAGTCTCCATCGAGGGGCTGCCGCTTCTTCATGGGAGGGGACGCAGGGATGCAGGCGGGGACGCGGGCGATCACGCCTGGGACGGCGGAGTTCGAGGAGATGAAGGTGCGGGCGCTGGTGAAGTTCCTGCCCCTGGTGCTGCGGCCCATCAAGGCGTGCAAGCACTGCGCGACGGGGGTGCCCCGACCGCACCGACACGAGGTAGAGTCGTTTCGCAGCGGGCCAGCATACTGCTTATGCATATTTCTGCTATACTGGCGATATGGTTGATGTTCGGATGGAAGGGGAACAGCACATGGTTCGGGCCGCGATCTATTGCCGGGTGAGCACGAAGGACCAGAAGGACAACGGGACCAGCCTCGTCACGCAGGCTGCCGACGACCGCGCCTACTGCGCCGAGCGGGGGGTACGAGGTGGTCTGGTTCGGGTCGGAGGACGCGACGGGTGCGGACATGGAGCGGGCCGAGCTGCGGCGGTTGCGCGCCCTCATCCGCGCGAACGGGGTGGACGTGGTGGTGGTGCGGACGCTCGACCGGCTCTCGCGCAACAGTGTCCACCAGGGGGTGATCCAGTACGAGATGGAGGAGCACGGCGCGCGGCTGGAACTGGTGGCCGAACGCTTCGACGACACGCCGGAGGGCCGTCTGTGGCGCTCCATCTCCGGCTTCATCGCCGAGTTTGAGCGCGAGCGGACGCGCGACCGCACGCGGCGCGGCATCCAGGAGCGGCTCGAGCGGGGCCACCTCTTGCCGGGCCGCACGCCACGCTTCGGCTACCTGTGGGCGGACGCCGGGCAGGGCCAGAAGAAGGCGTACGAAATCGACCCGGACGCCGCCGAGGTCGTGCGGCGCATCTTCCGCGAGGTCGCGCGGGGGAGAAGCTGCACGCGCTGGCGGAGGGGCTGACGGCCAGTGGCGTCCCGACCCCCACGCAGTATTTCGCCACGCTCGGCCTCTACAAGAAGGAGCCATCCGTCGCGTGGAGCCGCATGACGCTCCGCGACATCATCCGCTGCCCCAGCTACAAGGGCGCGCACGTCGTCCGGCGCGAAGCCTACGGCAAGGAGATGCGGCAGGACGTGCGGACGGGCGACCGGCGCAAGGTGTAGGTGGTGACGCTGCGGGCCGAGGACGACGCGCAGCGGATCGTGATGGGGGAGGACGTGGTGCCCGCCATCGTGGACGAGGCGACCTGGGACGCGGCGAACGCGCGCCTAGCCCACAACAAGCAGGGGGCACTGGGCAGCAGCAAGCATACGGGCACGGCGCTCTTGCGGGCGGGCTTCGTGGTCTGCGGCCTCTGCGGCAAGAACCTCTACGTCCGGCAACGGGCGCACACCAGCTACCGCATGCGCTACCGCTCGACGCGCTACGGCTGCCAGGGGCACACCGTCACCATCGGGGTCGAGGCGCTGGACGAGGCAGTGTGGGCGGAGGTCTGCGAGACGGTGGCCGACACCGACGCCCTGCGCCGGGCGCTCGAAGCCTTCTACGAGCGGGCCGAGGAGCAGGGCGACGAGGACGGTTCGACGCTGCGGGGCATGGAGAAGGACATCGCCCAGCTTGCCAAGAAGCGGACGGCGGTGCTGCGCCGGTTGGAGGACGAGGAGGACGAGGACACCATCGCCGAACTCAAGGAGCGGCTGGCGGCGATCAACCTCGCGGCGAAGCAGCGGAAGGCCGAGCGTGACGGGCTGGCGGCGATGCTGGCCGACCGGGAGGCGTACCAGCGCAGCGTGGAGACGTTGGTGGCGTGGGCCGAGGAGGTGCGGGGGGCGCTCGGTCTGCTGGACCGATCCGAGCGACGCGAGCTGCTGTACCTGCTGGGCGTGGTGGTGAAGGTCTACCCCGCCGACCAGCCCCGCGAGGACGGCACGCGGTACGAGATCGACTACACCTTCGCCGGGCTGAATGCGGGGACGGGGCAGGGCGCGGCGGGGTGGGTCGAGGGGGTGACTCCTGTACACTTGCCCTTGAAGAAGCGCCCCGGCGCGGCGAAGGGTCCCTGGCGCATGGGAAGAGTCCACCTTGGAGGTACGAGGTGCCTCACCCCCTACCCCTTCGGAGGGGGGCAGATGCATCCAGATATGGCGCGCGATGGGCGCGTGGGGAGCGTACGCCGTGGGGGGGAGCGGTGTCAACGGAGGGCGGGGTGCTACTGATGCGGTGTGGGCGGGTGGTTGGCGCTTGCGTGGATGGCGGGGACGTAGCCGGCTTCGATGACGGCGACGAGCGATTTGGGCGTGACGACCTCGACGGTGCCATGCACCGGCGCGGGGCGGCGCGTGGTGTATCCGGCGGGGGTCCACTCCAGCAGGTGATCGCGCCAGAGCAGCCAGGGAACGCCGTTGAGGACAACGAAGACGCCGCCGGGTAGGGAGCTGCTCTTGGCCTTATAGGTGCGCTGGCGCTGGCTGGCCCCGCGCCCGTCGAGCCGGTCGTCGTGCAGCACGTCGTCGATCTCGTTGGCGCTGGCGGATTTGCCGTGCGCCCGCGCCCAGGCCGTGCGGAAGCGCTGAAAGTCAGCATGGCGGCACTCGGCGCAGGGGCGATGCCCGGCGGCGAAGGAGGTCGCTTCGTCGAGGAAGAACAGCTCGGTATAGGAGTGGGGGCTCATGACGGTGCGCTGGCGTCCGTGGAAATCGGTGACGCAGGCGATCCAGCGCCGCACCTGCCAGGGGCGCATGATCTGCTTGGCGTCGTCGTGGAGGATGCCGCGGTTGCCCATCAGCGTGCCGCGCTCCTTGACCGCGACGAGCTCGCCGAAAGGGGTCACGCGATTTTGTAGCGGCATGGGCGGCGCGCTTCCTTTCGGTGTGGGCGAGGTTCCTCACCCCCTGGCCAAGCCCCCAATGGGGGACCCCGCCTCCCCTGCGAGGAGAGGGAGTAGTAGAGGTGTTGGTGGGGATCGCGGCACCGGCAGTGCCGGCGTTCAGACGGGGCGCGGGCTGAAGTCCGCTCCGTACAGCAGAGTACGCTTATTTGCGGCTGAGGTGCTGTGCAATGGGACACAAGGATGTGAAACGCGCTCCTGACGAGAAGTTTGCGGGTGAGTGGGTGAGGCGACATGGAACGGCATGCTGGTCGCGCTCGTTCGCCCCGCTCTCACGAGATGGCATGCCACATGCTGGAAACACCGCGTGCTCAATGGTGAGCAAGGCGGCAACGGAGCCGCGCAGCGTGCAGGTTGCTCCGAACCGAAACAGCAGGCGAGCCGTCCCCACTATGGGGCGGCTCGTTTTGTGTGCGGCGCGTGTGCGGCGCGTGTGCGGCGCGTACGCGGCGGGCGCAGCGCCCCCGTCAATCCCACTGCGCCACCGCTCACGCGCGAGATGGCGCGTCGCGCGGGCTTTCGCTCTCCCACACGAGGCGGAGATCGACTTCGCGCTCGACGTAGCGCCACTCTTCCGTGGCGCGTAGCGCGCCCACCAAGTCCTCAAAGGCGGCTGCATCGCCGGGTGCGTACTCGAACCAGCTGACACTCCACGGGGGCAAAAGCCCCATGGGTTCTCAGGCTACGGGTCTGATGGGATGATTGTATCCACCCCTGCCCGTTCGCGCCTGAAGGCGGTGCCCCCGCCCAAGCGGACGTTGCATGCATCGCCAGGCGAGCTAGGCTCTCGAAAAAAACTAGGATGGCAAAGCTAGCTTGACAAGGAGGAATAGGCTGAAGCAGGTCAGTGGTGAGATGCGGCGAGGAGGAGGGGGCGAGGATGGGACGTAGCGGGAGCCGTGCGGAGGCCGTGACGCAGGAGCTGGTGCTGACGCCGCAACGTGAGGAGTGCCCCGCCTGTGGGCAGCGGCTGTGGGTGGCCTATCATGAGCATCGTCGTGTGGTCCGCCTGGATGGGGTGTGGCGTCTGACGCTGCGGGTGCGCCGCTGCCCCAACCGGGAGTGCGTGCAGTACCACCGCCCGTATGTACCCGAAGAGGCGGGGGCGTGGGCGCTGCCGCAGGGCGAATTTGGCCTCGAGGTCATCGCCTTTATTGGGCAGGCCCGGGCCCGCGAGCAACGCAGTGTGCCGCAGATTCACGCGCTCTTACAGGCGCGTGGGGTCGCCATCGCCGAGCGGAGTGTGACGATCGTACTGCACCGGTACGAAGAGTTGGTGGCGCTGCGCCTCGGGGAGACGCGAGGGCTGCGGGAGCGGCTGGCCGGACAGGGAGGCGCTATCCTGGCAATCGACGGGCTCCAACCGGATGTGGGCCACGAGGTCTTGTGGGTGCTGCGCGACGTGGTCTCGGGCGAGCCGCTGCTGGCGCGCAGCCTCCTGGGCGCGACGTCGGACGATCTGGCGCCCCTGCTCGAGCACGTGCGCGTAACCCTGCAGGGGGAGCACGGCGAGGAGCCGATCGCCATTCGCGGCGTGATCTCCGATGGTCAGCACTCCATCCGCCATGCGGTGGCGCGGGTGTTGCCCGGCGTGCCGCACCAACTCTGCCAGTTCCATTACCTGCGCGAAGCGGCACGGCCGATCTTCGAAGCGGACCGTCACGCCAAGAAGGAGCTCAAGAAACGCGTGCGCGGGGTGCGCCCGATTGAGCGCAGCCTCGAGGGCCAGGACGACCCGCAGGCCGAGGCCGTCCGCAGCTACTGCCTGGCCGTGCGCAGCGCCCTGACCGACGACGGGCGCCCCCCACTGGCCGCCTCGGGGCTCCGGCTCAACGGGCGGCTCGAAGCCATCGCCGAGTCGCTCGACCGCGTGGCGGAGGCGCGCGACTCGCAGGGCAAAGGGGGCTAACAACACCGCTCGCTCGGCTACGGCGCCTCCGGCGTCAGGGCCTCCAGGCGACGGCGCCCCTGTGGCCGCCCATCCAGGACGCGTATTCCTTCGTCCACCAGGCGGCGCACCTCCTGGCCAATCCTGGCACGCTCGACGGGGTGGCCCTGCGCCAGGCGTACCACGACCAGGTGCTGGCGCCCCTGTACGCCCTGGCCGCGCTGGACGGTCCCCTGGCTCCTGCGCTGGCCCACTTCGCCAAGGTGACAGCCAGCTACTGGCCGGGGCTCTTCCCGTGCTATGACGTACCCGACCTCCCACGCACCAACAATGATCTCGAGCAGTACTTCGGCGCTGCCCGCCACCTGGAACGGCGCGCCACCGGACGCAAGAGCGCGTCACCGGCCCTCGTCGTACGCGGAGCGGTGCGTGTGGTCGCGCTGCTGGCCACGCGGCGGCAGATCATGAGCGCTGACGACCTGCGGCCCCATGACCTCGCCGCTTGGAAGGTGCTGCGCCAGCGCATCGACGCCTGCCACTGCGCTCGACGTGCCCAAACACAGTTCCGCCGCGATCCCACCCGCTACCTCGCCGCCCTTGAAGCACAGATCCTCAAGCCGGCTTTACCGTCCTAGAAAAAAACGCTGGCTCAACCGCATGGCACCGCGTCCAAGGCCCGTTGCTGCTTTTCCCCGTGGGAACGAGGTACCACGGAACCGGCAAACAGCATGCACTTGGCGAGGTGCAAAGAGTCCACTGAGGTCGTCTGCCTGATGAGCAGGAAAACGGCAATGCCACCAGGCTGTGGGCGAAAGCCCTGGACGCCGCACCGCCCGGGTTAACACCCAGCGGCTTGCGGCGGGCTAAAGCCCTTTTCTGTCAGGAAGTCGAATGGCTCGCCGAGATCGCGACCATAGTGCAGGCGCCGCGCGACCGCCGGGAGGTAGCGCAACCCGGTGGCAATATGATGCGAGCGCTCTTCGAGGATGGTGCGCCGCGCATCTTGCGGCATTGTCCACCACTCCGCCGACTTGGTAATGGGAATCAGCGCGGCGCGGGTCGCCTCTCGACGGCCCAGCGGCGGCTGCAACGCGATCAACGCGTCCCGCTCGCAGGCATGCATATAGCGCTCATAGCTGGTGACGCCGCGCAGCTCCCACGCGCTGCCCGCGGCACGAGCGGTGGTGGGCGAGGTGATGGCACCGTCGCGGCTCGCCAACCGGCTCACCGCAGGCAGCCCCTCGCCCACCACCGGGTGTAGGCTCTCCACGCGCCACGGTCCGGCGTCGCCGCCGGCGAAGGTGACGTGAAGCCGCGTCGGGCCTGCCAACGGAGCATTCACTGTGCGTCCTCCGGTGGCGTAGGCCGCGCCGACGCTCGTACTACCCTCGTATTATCGAGGTGTGGACCTAGATCGCGCAGGTGGAGAGGCCGCGCTTCTCCAGGTACTGCTGGTGGTAGTCCTCGGCCTCGTAGAAGGTCGGCGCCGGCTCGATCAGCGTGACGATCGGGCGGCGGAACTTGCCGGAGGCGGCGAGGCGCTCCTTGGAGGCGCGGGCGGCGGCCTCCTGCTCGGGCGAGTCGTAGAAGATGACGGAGCGATACTGGTCGCCGACATCGGGACCCTGGCGGTTGAGCTGCGTGGGGTCGTGGTTCTCCCAGAAGACGTTCAGCAGCTCGTCGTAGGAGACGTGGGTCGGGTCGTAGGTGACCTCGACGACCTCGGCGTGGCCGGTGGTGTGCGAGCAGACGTCGCGGTAGGTGGGATTGGCGGTGCGGCCGCCGGCATAGCCGACGCGGGTCGATTTGACGCCCTTGATCTGGCGGAAGTCCGCCTCGACGCCCCAGAAGCAGCCGGCGCCGAAGGTCGCCTTCTCGGTCATGGTGGTGGTGTTGGTCGTATCACTCATGGATGGTTTCGCCTCGTTCTCTGTCGAACTGATGCGTGTCTGTACCTATCTATACACGCTACACCATAGTCTCGGCTGAGGGCGATTTGTTACGCGAGCGTGTGAAGGCGCGATGTCCGCTTTGCCCCCGCCACTGCGTTGAAAGAGATGAGGGCGTGCGTGCCCATCACGTAGCACGAGCAGTGGAGCCGGCGGCGAAAGGATTTCTGCGTGCCACGGGAAGCCCACGGCTGGGGCCAAGAAGACGCGAGCTCGTCGGAGGCGGAGATGATCCTGGCCGCCCAGCGAGATCGTGCCGCTTTCGGGCCGATCTACGCGCGTCACGTGGACCGCGTCTACACGTATCTGCGCACGCGTCTTGGCCGAGTGGGCGCGGGCGATGCCGCCGACCTGACACAGCAGGTATTTCTCCAAGCGTTGGATGCCTTGCCGCGCTACCAGGCGCGCGAGGGAATCTCGATCGCCGCGTGGTTGTTACGCATCGCGCGCAATGCGGCGGTTGACTGGCAGCGTCGCCAGCGCCCGACCCTCTCGTGGGAAGCCGTGCCCGAGGAAATGCATCCCTCTACGCCAGACACCAGCGCCGAGGTCCTGCTGCTGCGCGATGAGATCGCCGAGGTGCATCGCTTGTTAGCTTCGTTGGAAGAGGAGACGCGCGAGGCGATCCTGCTGCGCTTTACCGGTCAATTGACCCTCGCCGAGATCGGCATCCTCCTCGGCGCCAGCGAGGACGCCATCCGCAAGCGGATCACCCGCGCGTTGCACGCCTTGAAGGAGCGTTCCCATGACGACGCCTGTTGAGCGTTATAACGATCTCCTCGGAGGCGACGATCCCGCCTCAGAGCGGCTGGTCGGCCTCCTCGATCGCGCGCTGCAAGCTCGTTCTACTCCGCGTGAGGTGCTGGATGCGATCGAGCGCGCGTTGGCGCAGCGGAGCACCCCCACGCAGTTGCCTCTGGCGAGAGCAGCGGGCATGCTCTCGCGTCGTGAAGCCCTGAAGGCGGGCGCGGCGAGCATGGCGTGGCTCGTCACGCTGTCGCACGTCACCCCGGCCATCGCTCGCGAGCTCGACCGCATGGCCGCGGAGGGGCCGATGACCGGCGCGCGGTTTGCTGGCATCCTGCGGACGGAGCACACCGAATGGAATGCGCTGCTGGCGCAGGTCGGTCCGGAGCGGATGGAGATGCCGGGGGTCGAGGGGACGTGGTCGGTGAAGGAGATCGTCGCGCATCTCACCTGGTATGAGGGCAGGGTGGTGGAGGGGGCGCGACAGGTCTTTGGCACGGGGACGTACGCGCGCACTCACGATGGCCTGGCGGCGCTGACGATGGATGAGCGCAACGATCGCATCGCGGAGGAGAGCCGCGCGCGCCCGGTGGGTGAGATACTGACGGAGGCGGAAAAGGTATTTGACCAGCTGGTCGCATTACTCGCGGCTGCCCCGGCGGAGATTCTGAACGATCCGCGACGGTCGGGGCTACCGGATGACGTGGTGCCGTGGATGCTGGTGGCGAACAACTCCTATGCACACTATCGTGAGCACGCAGCGGCGATCACGGCATGGTTGGAGCACACGCCGCCGAGTGGAGTGTAGCCTTCTCCCCTGGTAGGAGGACCATCTGTGCCACTACGGCACGCTCTCTGTGAGGAGGAACACGGTGACGATCCTGGTCTCCACGCTCCGCTGTCCGCAGTGCGGGGCGACTCGCGACGAGACGATGCCGATCTACACCTGCCAGATCCGCTATGAATGCCAGACGTGCGGGGCAGTGCTCCGGCCAAAACCAGGCGATTGCTGCGTCTTCTGCTCCTATCGGCACGCAGCCATGCCCATATGAGCAGGAAGTGAGCGCGGCATCGGGTGGCGAGGCGGTCGATCAGGGCGACGGGTTCTGAGTCTCGTCGCTTCCCTATGGGAGATGCAGTAACACTCGTTCCCGTGCAAAGGACGCTAGGCGTAGGTGAAGCGGACGCCGGCGCCGGTGTGGGCGTAGCGATAGTCCACCAGGGCCCAGCCGCCGCCGCGCCAGGCGAAGTTCATCTCGCTGACGAGGAACCAGTAGCCGCCGGGCGAGACGGCGACGACCTGCGCCCAGTGCCCCGCGGAGCTGGCGCCCTGCACGCCGGGGTCGAACCAGGCGACGGCGCCGACGACGGGCGTGCTGCCCGTCGGGAAGGTGGTGTTCTCGGTGATGTCGGGGTGCGCGAGGTGCTGCTCGCGGACCCACCAGTTGCAGTAGCCGAAGCCGGGCCGGTCGGGGTAGTTCGCCGTGTCGGGCGAGTAGATCGTGGCGTAGCAGCCGGGCGGGACGGTCCACTCCTGGATGTTGGCGACGAACATGGTGGCGTCGTGACAGAGCTCGCCGGCGGCGGTGTCGTTAAACGCGGGCAGCGTCGCGGTGGGGCGCGCGGCGTCGGTGTGGATCGTCGGCGTGGTCGCGGTCGTCGGCGTCTGGATCGGTGCGGAGGCGGCGCGGCCAAGCGGCGGGGGCTGCGTCTGGGCGGGCGCGCTCGTCCGCCCAGACGCGGCGCTCACCAGCACGCTCGCGCCGGAGAGCGTGACGACGATCATCACGACGGCGGCGCCGAGCTGCCAGGGAAGCAGTTTGCGTGGCTGCCGTCGGCTGCTTGATCATCGAGGGGATGATGACCGTCGCGCGAAGGTCGTCGGCCCGCGCACCCTCATCCCCACTCCACCCACGAGACTCCATCGGTGACGTTCCTCCTTCGCGACCGACGCGCTGCTCGAAGACGAGCGAGTGGCAGGTCCGCGACGTTCTTCTCGTCGCAGGAGTATACGTGGCAGCCGGGGAGCAACGCTCGCGGGCAGGAAGGAAGTCCCGTGTGCTACTTGGGGAAACTCAGGCGTTACGCGCCGGGTGGGGAGCGATTGTGGTCTGAGGGTGAAGGTGCGGCTATGGCGTGTCCACACACGTCACGTTGCGCTGCGTTCGCCAGCTGTGATGGTCGAAAAGTCGCCTTCACGGCTGTGCTTTGGCTGCCGATCCACCTGGATCTCGTGTTCAGCCGCGGCGTCATCTGGCTCTGTGTAGGTCTTCAAGGGCGGTATGGATGGTGCAGGCAAATAGGGGCGAGGAGGTATTCCAACTCGACAGGAAGTCATGAACAGCTGCCCATGCCCATGAGGCCACCACCGCAAGGAGCTGAATGCCTACCTCAGCAACGTGGACGCGCCGAAGCTGGTCGAGCCGCTGGTGAAGTGGAGCCACGAGCCGGCCCGCCCGCGGGACGTCCCGCAGTCCCTGTCGAAGGGGATCTTGCTGGCGACCGCCGCACCAACCGGGCCGGTGTACCTCTCCCTGCCGCTGGATGACTGGGATCACGACGCGGATATCAGCGCGCTGGGGTTCCTGCGATCCCGGGTGGTCGACGGGAACCCCGTGGTCGGGGAGGTGGCACTGGGCCGACTGCGCGAGCGGCTGGTCGCCGCGGCGAACCCGATCCTGGTGGTCGGGCCGGGCATCGATACCACGGTTGGGTGGGACGGCGCGGTGCGGCTGGCCGAGCGGCTGGCGCTACCGGTGCTGGTGGCCCCCAGCCCCTCCCGGTGTCCGTTCCCCACCCGGCACCCCTGCTTCCGGGGCATCCTGCCCGCGGGCATCCCCACGGTCGCCAGCCACTTCGAGGGGCATGATCTTGTCGTTGCCTTTGGCGCGCCGATTTTCCTGTACCACGAGTTCATCGAGGGCGACTACCTGCCCAAGGGCACCGAACTATGGGCGATCACTGCGGACCCGGATGAGGCGGCCCGGGCCCCGGTCGGGCACCTGCTCATCGGCGACCCCGCGGACGCCGTCAAGCGGCTCGCGGACACCATGCCGAGCGCCGAGCGGCGTCGGCTGGCGGCCCGCGAACCGCTCCCGCCGGCCGACACCACTGGCCCCGCCTTCACCGAGGAGGCGATCCTCGACGCGGTGAACGCGGCGAAGACCGAGAGCACGGTCATCGCGCACGAGTGGACCTCAGCCCAGCTCACGTTCGACCGGTTGGAGTTCACGCGTCCGGGGAGCCTGTACTTCTCTGCGTCCGGCGGCCTGGGCTGGGGCCTGCCCGCAGCCATCGGCCTGCAGCTCGGCGACCCGTCGCGGCGGGTGGTGGCGCTGCTCGGGGACGGTGCGGTGCATTACTCCGTCAGCGGGCTTGGGGCGGGGCGCACTGGG
Organism: uncultured Chloroflexia bacterium; assembly: GCA_963841205.1. Taxonomy (GTDB): domain Bacteria; phylum Chloroflexota; class Ktedonobacteria; order Ktedonobacterales; family JADMIN01; genus CAWAWP01. The sequence goes on from CAWJCH010000003.1 coordinate 121,123, forward strand.
GGTTGCGTGGTAGGACGGCGGGCGGGGGCGGAACAGCTAGGCTTCGCGGGCGGCAGCGAGCAGGGGAGCGGTGGGGGCTTCGACCCAGGCGCCGACGGCCAGCCACATCCAGGCGAAGTGCAGGTCGAGGTCGCGCATGGCGACGGCGCGGTGGTAGCCGTCGCAGAGGAGCACGCCGCGGGTGGCGTCGTGCCCGTCGCCGCCGAGGCCGACCAGCGGGGGGAAGCCGCCGCCCTTGCGCAGCACCGCGCGGTAGTGTCCCAGTTTGCGCTTGGAGAGGTCTACTCGGCGGAGCAGGCAGAGCTGGTCGAGCTTGACGAGGTGCAGCTCCCAGCGGAAGCCGCGGGCCTCGAAGTCGTCGGCCTGGCGGGCGGGCATGACCTGATGCAGGTAGGCGTCCACATGCTCGCGCGCCGCCTCGGCGGTCAGCGCGCGGAGATCGTCAAGATCGGGGCAGGGCGCGACAGCGGGGCGATCGATCCGCGCGACCTGCCGCCGCCGCGTTGCCGCGGTGCGCCTCTTCTCCACAGCGTCCGCCCTCGCGGAGTGCGTCGCCGCCGCCGCGGTGATCGGCGCTCGCCTGCCCGACGGCCGCTGTTCGCGGGTTCCGTGCGTCATGTCCTCTGCCGGCGCCATCGACCTACCCTTGCTCGCGTGATTGTTTACAGGCTCAGCCGTGAGCGTACGCCCTTGGGTGCGCGGCGTCAAGCCGGTCGCGGTCGCACTCATGCTCCGTTGTCTGCGGTTCTCAACCGTGAGCGACCTGCCCGGCCGATCGCTTGGGGCACTCCGGTGCCTCCTCGCACGATGACCGCACTACGCACGTGGCATGCCGAACGTTCGTGCGGTCGCCTGGTCGTCGCGCCTTCGTTGCTGACCCTGTTGCAGAGACGATTCGCTGCGGGCGCGTGCGCGACGCCGGGACCTTTGGAGGCGGCGGGATAGATCCCCTAACCCCCCACCCCTCGCGGCGAGAAGGGGCCGCTGGGCGAGCGGATCGCGGCACTACAGTGCCGGCGTACGGCGACGGGGGCTGAAGCCCCAGCTAGGTCGAGCGATGCGGTACGATACTGGCGAGGGGGACCGGGGCGTAGAGGAGCGACTTGTCCTCCTGGCCTCCGTGAACGCTGTGTTCTCTGTGGTGAAATCTCTGCTCCTATGCAACACTTCGTCGTTGGATTGATCGGCCATCCGGTCGCGCACTCGCGCTCGCCGGCGCTGCAGCAGGCGGCGTTCGACGCGCGCGGGGTGGACGCGCGTTACGAGCTGTGGGATACGCCGCCCGATGCGTTGGCGCAGCGCGTGGCGTCGCTGCGGCGGCCGGGGATGCTTGGCGCCAACGTCACCATCCCTTATAAGTCTGCTGTGCTGCCGCTGCTGGACCGCGTGACGGCGAGCGCACGGCGAATCGGCGCCGTGAATACGATCGTGCGGGAGGAGCGGCGTGCGGGAGCGCATCTCGTCGGGCATAACACGGACGTGGTGGGGCTGCGTGAGGCGCTGCGCGAGCTGGACGCCTGGCGTGCTGGGCCGCGGCTGCTCCTGTTCGGCGCGGGCGGGGCGGCGCGGGCGGCGATGGCGACGGCGGGACTCGACGTGGCGGGGCGAGAGCCTGCGGAGGTGTGCGTTGCCGTGCGGGATCTCGCTGGCGGGCGGGCGCTGCTCGACGATTTCCACCGACCACGCGGCAGCGATCCGGCCGAGCCGCTGGTTGCCTTCGCGGATAGCAAGGCGCTGGCCGCCGCGTTGCGCACGACCGATCTCGTCATCAACGCGACTTCGGTGGGCATGGGCGACCCCGACGCGTCGCCGCTCTCGGTCGAGATGCTGCGACAACTTCCAAGCGGCGCTTTCGTATTTGATGTGGTGTATGCGCCGCAAGAGGCGGCGCTGGTGCGCACGGCTCGCGCGTTGGGAATGCGCGCCAGTGGCGGCTTGCCGATGCTGCTCTATCAGGGCGCGGAGGCCTTCACGCTCTGGACCGGCCAGCCCGCTCCGCTCTCGGCGATGCGCGCCGCGCTGGGCCTAGATGCCGACGTGACGGCGTGATCTGGCCCGCGCCGTGCAGGGCAGGGACCTCATCCCCTATCAAGCTCCCGCGCGGGGGGGAACCCCGCCTCTCCCGCGAGGAGAGGGGGAGCAGACGTACGGGGGGGGCGCGTTGTTTACGGGGCGTTCGCGGACCAAGGCATTGTGATGTGCCGAGTTGGGCGTGCGTGAGGGCGACATTTGGCGGGTGTGAGCGACGCTGCGTCTTCGTCACACGGCTGGAGGTGCATGGTGGCAGAACACGAGGCCCACGCAGCGCGCGACGGACACGCGCCTAGCACGGAGTCGCCGCGCGATGGCGGCGAGCTGCCGGCGCCTTCGACCTCGTTCGCGGGGAGCCACCGGCCGCGCTGGCGCGACTACACGGCGTTTGTGCTCTCCGGCGGTGGGGCGCGGGGCGCGTTGCAGGTCGGTGCGCTACGCGCGCTCTTCGATGCCGAGATCAAGCCGGACGTCATTGTCGGCACCTCGATCGGCGCGTGGAACGGCGCGCTGCTGGCGTGGAATCCGACGCTCGCGGGACTCGACGCGATGGAGGCGGCGTGGCGCGAGGCGCATCCGACGCGCGTCCTGCTTGGCATGGAGCCGCCGGCGAACGCCCCCAGCCAGGCACACGCCACGCTCCGCACGATCGCCGCGGCGCAGCGCGTCGCCGCCGGCAAGCCTTCGCTCTACGGCAACGCCGGCGTCAGCGAGTTCATCCGTAAGCTGGTCGGCGACCGCACCTTCGAGGAACTCGCAGTGCCGCTGCGCATCGTCGCCACGGACATCACGCACGGCACCCGCGCCGTCTTCGACTCCGGTCCGCTGGCGCCCGCCGTGCTGGCCTCTTCTGCGATTCCCGGCGTCTTCCCGCCGGTGCGCATCGGCGACTCGGTCTATGTGGACGGCGGCTCGCTCGACAACGCCAGCGTCGAGACGGCGCTGACGCTCGGCGCGCGGCGCATCTTCGTGCTCGAAGTGGGGTACGATGAACAAGCGACCGGCGCGACACTCTGGTCCTCGTCGGCGATCGACGAGCCGTCTGAGGTCGTGATCGCCGAGAAAAACGGCAGGAACGGCAGGATTCGTTTCGGCGGCCTGCGCCGTAGCGGGAATCGGCCTTCGGTGCATCCGCTGGCGGCGCTGCTGGAGCGTACGAGCCAAGTCGTCAGCCACTACCAGCTCGAACAGGCGCTGGCCCGCGTACCGCGCGGCATCGAGGTGCATGTGATCCGCGTGGGGCACTCGGCGGCGGGCGGCGCGCTGGAGTTCGAGAAGGCGTCGCGGTGGATCGAGCAGGGCTACGCCTTCACCCGCGCCTATCTGGAGGGGGTGTCGCTGGTTCAGCCGCTGGTCGCGCCATCGCCGGCCAGTCCCGCGTGACCTCGCGGAGGCCGCCGAGCACGTCGTCCCAGCCCACGCACAGCAGCTTGTCGTCGCGCAGGACGGTCGACCCGGCGACGATCACCTCGCGGATGGCCTGCGGCGTCATCGAGTAGACGACGTTCTTCTCGTAGCTGAACGGCGGCTGCAGCGAGGGATCGTCCATGTCGAGCAGGACGAAGTCGGCGTAGAGTCCCGCCTCGACGCGCCCGGCGGGGAGGCCGAGCGTCTCGGCGCTGCCGAGCGTGCCCATGGCGAAGGCGACCTCCGCCGGGACGACCTCGGAGCTGAGGTGGGTCACCTTCTGTAGGAGGGCGCACATGCGCATCTCGTCGAAGACGGAGACGCGGTTGTTCGAGCAGCCGCCGTCGCTGCCGAGGCCGATGCGCACGCCGGCAGCGAGCATGTCCACGATGCGGGTGACGCCGTCGCCGAGGAACATGTTGCTGGCAGGGTTGTAGACGAGCCGCACGTCGCGCTGGCCCATCAGTTGGATGTCGTCGTCCTCCAGCCAGACGCCGTGGATCGCGGTCATGCGCTCCATCGCCAGGCCCAGCGATTCGAGCCAGCGCATGGGCGTCTTGCCGTGCTCGCGGAGGATGGTATCGCGCTCGTAGCGTCCCTCGGCGACGTGGATGTGGAAGCGGGTATCAAACTCCTCGGCGAGCTGCGAGCCGGCCTGGATCATCGCGGGGCTAGCAGCGTGCGGCGAGTGCGGCGCGGGGCAGACGTGCACGTCGTGGCGCCCGCGGTACTCCTGCCAGAGCTCGCGGGTGCGACTGACGGAGTCGGGGATGGACTCCTGGTAGTCGGGCGGGGCGCCGTCCCAGTCGTACATGGTGCGCGCGAGGACGATGCGCATGCCGAGGTCGCGGGCGGCGCGGATGACGGCGTGATCCTTGGCGTTGCCGCCGCTGTGGATGTAGAAGAAGTCGCAGACGGTGGTGACGCCAGCGCGCAGCATCTCGGCGAAGGCGAAGCGGGCGCCGTGGTAGACGGTCTCTTCGTCCATGCGCGGGGTGTAGGCGTAGAGCGCGCGGTCGCGCCAAGTGAAGAAGTCGCAGTCGTCGCCGATGCCGCGCAGCATGGACTGGAAGGAGTGATTGTGGGCGTTGAGGGTGCCCGGCGCGAGGAGCCGCCGCGGGTGGCGCTCGACTTCCTCGCCCTCACCTAGCGCTTCGAGGGGGCAGACGCGGGCGATGCGCCCGCCCTCGACGACGACGGCGAGGCCTGGCTCGAACCGCCCGTTGACGAGGGTGCGCTCGGCGGCGAGGATGCGGCGGGTGGGGAGAGATGGGATCATGATATGTACTCCCTGAACGAGGCCCATACCCATATATCGGTGGATGCGCGCACCGCCTGACTATGTCGAGTCTGCGCCCGGTGCTAAGGGTCGTTCAGTGTCATTCGCGATGGCGAGCCAGCAGATGCCGAGAATGGGGATTGCTGGAAAGCTTATGGCAGCCAGGATGCTCCCCGCGGCACGGCTCACGACCCACGCCCCGGGATACGTGAGCGAGGCGAGAAAGCTCAGCGGGAAGAGCAAGACGCTGGTGAGGATGGCGATGACGCAGGCCACGGTGCGCACCGGTCTGCGCAACCTGCGCGGCATTAGGAGGGCGAGAACGGTCGCGAACAGGCACGTCCCGATTACCACCAACATCGGCACCCCGACCAAATGATAGTCGTTTGATCCCGGCGCCATCGGGGTTTCGGGGCTGGCGTCAGGCAGCATCATCGGCCAGGGCGACCCGTCGGGTGGGTACAGGTGGTGCCACTGCAGGAATGGCGCGATCAGGCCGCCAACGCACGCTAGTACGAGGAGAATGCCAGGGTAACACAGGCACCCACGCGGCGGCAATGGCTGTCGTTTCTGCGATGCCGGTGTCATTATCCCTGACCTCTCCCAGGACGGCGGCCCCACGAACATACATGATGGCACGTCGCCCCTCGCGCATCACGTCCACGGCACGCGACTGGCCGCTCGCATTGTTCCTACGTCGCCAATGAAGCGCGTCTCCCGCCGCGACACACGGGCCAGCGTGCTACACTGGCTGGGTATGCCCACACGGCGGGCCATGCTCTCCGAGCCGTCCTTCGTGCGTGCTCTGTCCTCTCTCGAGCAATCTGGATTCTGGAGTAATTATGGCGAGCGCCGAGATCGAGCTGCGCGGGCATATCATCGATAGCTACACCTTGCCGCGCGTCTGGGGCGCGATCGAGGACGCAGGGGCGCGCTTCCGTGTGCGCGAGATGCGCGTGGGGCAGAGCGAGACGGAGACGAGCTACGCGCGAATCGAGGTGATCGCCGATGGCGATGATCAGCTCCGCGAGCTGTTGGGCGAGCTGCAGCGGCTGGGGGCGGAGCTGGCGGAGGAGCGCGACGCGACGACGGCGGTGGTGACGCAGGCGGGCTTGCTGCCCAACGATTTCTACTCCACGACGAATCTGCCGACGCGGGTGCGCGTGGACGGGCGCTGGCTCGGCGTCGAGAACATCGAGATGGACGTCGCCATCGCCGTGGATCGCGCTGCGGGACGCGCGGAGGCGCGGCCGATGCACGAGGCGCGCGTCGGTGAGGAGGTGGTGGTGGGCTTCGAGGGCGTGCGCGTCGAGCCTCTGGAGCGACCGCGGCAGCGCGAGGCCTTCGCGTTCATGCAGAGTCCGGTGTCGTCGGAGCGGGCGAAGGCGCTGGCGATCGCGGACGTGGCGGAGGCGATCCGCGAGGCGCGCAGCCACGACGGCAAGGTGCTCTTCGTGCTCGGCCCCGCGGTGGTGCATACGGCGGCGCGCATGGCGGTGGCGGACCTGATCCGGCGCGGGTACATTCAGGTGATCTTTGGCGGGAACGCGATCGTGGCGCACGACGTGGAGGCGGCGATGTTCGGCACGTCGCTGGGCATCGATCTGGCGACGGGGCTGCCGGTGGAGCACGGCCACCGCAATCATCTGCGGGCGATCAACGCGGTGCGTGGCGCGGGCTCGCTGGAGGCGGCGCGGGCGCAGGGGCTGCTGGGCGACGGCATCGTCGGTTCGGCGCTGGAGCGTGGTGTGGAGCTGGTGCTGGCCGGCTCGATCCGCGACGACGGCCCGATGCCGGGGGTGATCACGGATTCGGTGGCGGCGCAGGGACGCATGCGCGCGGCGGTGCGTGGGGTGGAGGTGGCGGTGATGGCGGCCTCGATGCTGCACGCGATCGCGACGGGCAATCTGCTGCCGGCGGCGGTGCGCTGCGTGGCGGTGGACATCAATCCGGCGGTGGTGACGAAGATCGCGGATCGTGGGACGGGGCAGGCGGTGGGGCTGGTGACGGACGTGGAGCTCTTCCTGCGCGCGCTGGCCGACGCATTGGGGTGAAGGGACGTCACCCCCGCGACGATTGGGTCCCGCCCCGCCGAGCGATGGCCCTCTACCCGTAATCCTGCCACGCTCGGCCAGACTACTCATGCGCGAGCCTTGCCTTGTGGTCCTTGGCGTTGCGCACTTAGCAGGAGGGGGATTCCGGAGGCTAGGCCGAGCAGCAACGCCAGCACCATCGCGAGTGCGGACCCTCCCAGCGGCGGCTTGACCGTCATCAGAGAGACGATCCCCAGCAGAAGAGCAAGCAGCACTTGTAAGGCGGTGCCCATCACGGGATCGGCGATTTGCGCCGCGAGAGGCGCCGGAAGTGGTCCCTCGGGCGTTTGGCGTGCCACCCGCTCGATTGCATGCAAGCGTCGTTCGACAATCAGCGGGCCAATTGGCGCCATGAGCGCGAAGCTGATGATCGCTACCGTCACCCAGCCGGTCTCTAGTCCCCAACTGGTGAACGCCATATAGAGGCCGGCGGCGGCCAGCAACAGAATGCCGCCGACGGCCAGGGGATCGGAGAGGAAGATCGCGCGGCAGATTACCCGCACCTGATTGACGGAACTCGCGCGCCGCATTGCAATGATGCCAAAGAGCCAGACGCCGAGCGACATGAGAAAGCCGAACGCACCGAGGATGTGCGCGAAGAGCGCTAGCGTATATGGGATCATGCGGCGAGCCTCCGCCTCTATCCAGCCTCGTTCCAGCCTCGTTGAAGTAGATGATGTGTCAGTTGCACACCGTCGAGCGAGTTGCCGTTAGCCATGCTGAGTCGCGGCGAGCGCCCACAGCATCAGGCCAAATGTCGCCACCTGCAACATCGCGCGAAGGGTCTGCCAGCGCGAGAAGCGGTCGAGGAGGTCCGAAAGCTGGTGCTCGTCGTGAGCGGCCCGCCGCTGGCGCAGGAGGATCGGCGCCGCTCGTGTCGTCGTGAAGGTGTGGGCGAGTGCAGCCACCGCGGCGAGGTAGAGTGGCAGCGCACGGTTCGGCGGCGCACCCAAGGCGTAGGCAAGCGCGGAGGCGGCTATCGTGAGCAGCGCACCACCAACACCGAGCGCGGCATACCAGATGATGCCTGGTCCGAGGTCCGCAGCCTGACTGTAGGCTGAGTAGGCAACACTGCCAATGCGTCTACGCGCGGGTAGCTGCTTGATGGACTGATCGAGGCTCGCCCCCGCGAGAAGCCCGTCCAGCGCGGTAGCGGTGATCAGGAGCGCGATCAGCGGGGCATCCGAGGTCATGCGTACCTCCGGCACACTCTCCGCGCCAGGCGGTGCTGGCGCAGCCTCTGATGGACATTGTTGTCAGGGGGCGAACGAGTGGATCGTTCGTCACGTCACCGCGTTCAAGAAGAGGCGCACAAGCGTCGTAATGGTCGCGGGTGAGGGCTTCGTCGGCTCGGCCTCGCCAGAGATCAGGCCGTCCGCGAGAAGGTAGGCCAAGAATGGGGCGACGAAGAAGAGCAAGACCTCCTCTGAGGGTGGCTGGCGGATCGCACCGGCTTCATGAGCGCGGGTAAGCAGCGAGGCCAGCGCAGCGCTCCCCTGCCTGACCAGCGACCCTCGCATGAGTTCGGCGATCTGCGGGAACTGGGGCGCGACGGCGATGAGCGTTCGCAGAAGGGCAACGTACTCAGGCGCCATGAGCTGCTCCGAGGCGCCGGTGGCAAACCCGACGAGCGCCTCCTCCAGGTCTGCCCGGCTGCTGATGAGGCTTCCGGCGGCGAGCGCGGGTACCTCCGGCAGGAAGCGCCCGATCGTCAGCTGACGCAGAATATCGACGAAGAGCGCCTCCTTCGTGGCGTAGTAGCGATAGAGCGTCTGTTTCGAGACGCCAGCCGTCGCCGCGATCGCGTCCATCGTGGCACGCTCGTAGCCAAGTTCGAGGAAGAGCCGCCGAGCGCCCGCGCGGATGGTATCGCGCTTCGCCTTCGCGCGGGCAGATTCGCTATTCCACTCCTGATCGCCCTCGGACGTATCGCGACCCATGCCTCGGTTATTTCTCCATCTTCCCACATCGACCGCGTATCAAACTGTACGGTCTAGTATGATTCAAGTATACGCTGGACGCCGCCTTTCGTCAAGGTCACATTCCCGCCCAGGATGCGAACAAGTGCGTGCAGCTCGACGACGCCTCAGCTTGCTTCGCCGCCAATTCTGTCGTACAATTTAGGAGTTGCTCAATCGTGCAATTGTATTGAGAGGGCGTCTCACTATGGTGGAGCGTATCGCCGCGGGGGGGTGCGCCGCGCGCGGAGCGGACGAGCTGCGCGTCGCGAGGGGCCGTGCGCTGTTGCTCGACGACGCCACGTACGGCGAGCTGGCCGAGATCTTTCGTGCGCTCGCCGATCCGACGCGCGCCAAGATCGTGTATAGCCTGTTGCGGCAGGACCTCTGCACCTGCGACCTGGCGGCGATCCTCGGCGCATCGGAATCCGCCGTCTCGCAGCACCTGCGCATGTTGCGGCACCTGCGACTTGTGAAGAGTCGCCGCGCGGGCAAGCTGGTGCTCTACAGCCTGGACGACGCGCACATCAGCCTGTTGCTCGCCGTCTGCCTGAATCACGTCCGCGACGGCGATCATGTCAAGCTCGCGCCGCTGCTGGCGCACTTTGCCAGGACGGAGGAGCCGGAGGAGGTGCGCGCATGACCGACTCGCATACGCACCTCCACGCGCACCGCCACGGCATGGTCGGGCGCACGCTGCGCACGGCCTTCGCGCTCACACTGGGCATCCTCGCCGTCGAGGTGATCGGCGGCCTCGTCTCGCACTCGCTGGCGCTGCTCTCCGACGCCGGCCACGTCTTCACCGACGTCATCGCGCTGGGGCTGGCCTGGTTCGCCGCCGGGCAGACCGAGCGCCCGGCGAACGCGCGCAAGACCTTCGGCTATCACCGCATCGGCGTCCTCGCCGCGCTGGCCAACTCCGGCGCGCTGATCGTGATCGTCGCCGTGATCGCCGTTGAGGCCGTGTTGCGCCTGCGGCACCCCGAGGCGGTGACGCCATGGGTGATGTTCGTCTCAGCGGGCGTGGGCATCGCGGCGAATCTCTACATCGCCTTCGGGCTGCGGCGCACCGGGGGTGAGAACCTGAACGCGCGGGCGGCGCTGCTGCACGTCATCGGCGACATCGGCGCCTCGGCGGCGGTGATCGCGAGCGGCGTGGTGATCCTGCTCACCGGCTGGTATCCCGCCGACGCGATCCTCTCGCTGGTGATTGCCGTGTTGATCGCCCGCAGCGCCTGGAGCGTCCTCCGCGAGACGCTGGACATCCTCATGGAGGCGTCGCCGCGCGGCCTCGACACGACGCAGTTGGCGCGCGACATTGAGCGCACACCAGGGATCAGCGGCGTCCATGATCTGCACGTGTGGACACTTGCCGGCGGCGTTTCCGCGCTCTCGGCGCACGTGCGTGTGCCGGATCGCCGTGTCTCGGACTGCGATGGGCTGCTCGGCGGCATCACGCGGATGCTGGCGGCGAAATACGGTATCGGGCATACGACGATCCAGTTCGAGTGCGCCGACTGCGGCCACGACGAACTCTATTGCAGCATGTCGTCGGAGTCCTCGCACGACCACGCGCCCGAGACGACGGACGCGACGGCCCGCTGAGGCCCCGCTTCAGGGCTGGTAATGCAGCGCGCTCGGAGCCACGCCCAGCGCGGCGGCGAAGAGCGACCAGAAGGTGTCGAAGTCGACAATTGCCCCCCTAGGCCCGCTGCTGAGGCCGGCGTATTCGCAGCCGTCGGGCTTGGCCTCGCCCGTCACCTGTGTGCCGTCCGCCCGCGTGAAGGTCAGGTGGTAGAACAGGCCAAGATCCAACGGGCAGAAATAGTCCGCGTTGGCGGGGTAGGGTTTGGGCGCGGCGATTGCGTCGGAGAGTTTGGCGATGGCGGCGGGGTCGGTGCCCGTGTGGTCGAAGGCGGGGATGTTGTTGCGAGGGAACTCCGAGGTCCGCGTGGCAAGGAGGCTGGCGAACGGGCCGCCGCGCACCGCCGTAGCGTTCGCATGAGCCTTGGCGGCCTGCCCGCAGCTGGCGAGCGCGATGACGATGATCAGCACGGCGGGCCAATGCCGCGAGCTGGTGGGACCTGCGCATGGACGCCCCCTCGAGTTGGCATGCCGGATCCGATCCGATTGCTGTGGCCACGTGTGGCCCGAGGGACATTTCATCAGACTGCGGACGGGAGCCGTATTCCCCGCCAAGTCGGCGTGGGCTTCCGCACTGGTTGGCAGGTCCCACTAGGCGATGGCGAACCGAGGAGAAACCTTCGCGAACGTGAGCTGCATGGCCATGAGGAACGCGTCCTGACGTATGGAGCGGCGTCTGTGCTTAGAAGACGCCTCGGAGGCCATTCGGTTCCCGTCCCGTCGCGCGTTCACCACTTCTGGATCGTGCGGCCGGAGGACGGCACGCTGAGGTGATCCGTCGCGGCCCAGGAGAGCAGCGTGCCGCGCAGCGTTTCGCCGTCAGGCGTCCGCTCGGCGGTCATCTTCATCGTGACGATGGCACAGTTGGGGATCGACAGGCTGACCAGTGGCAGCACGTCCACCTCGGGGCAGAGATCCGCGACGCTGGCGAGCAGCAATCCGCCGTGGCAGACGATCACGATCTCCTCGCCGTCGCGCCCGGCCACGGCGGCGGAGATGCCGCTGCGGACGCGCTCGTGGAGTCCGAACATGTTCTCGCCGCCGGGGAAATTGAGGTCGTGTGCGCCGGCGAACCAGGCTTCGAAGATGCGATCGTGCTCGGCCCAGAGGGCGTCGGTCGGCTCCTGGCCCTCGAGGTCGCCGACGTTCACCTCGCGGAACTCCTCGCGCACGATGACGGGCTGGTCCAGCCGCGTGGCGATGATCTCGGCGGTTTCGTACGCGCGCTTCAGCGGCGAAGAGTAGACGGCGGTGATGGGCAGGTGCGCGAAGTGCTCGGCGGTCTCGCGCGCCTGCTCCACGCCGCGCGGCGTCAGCGAATAGTCTACGAGGCGGTGTGAGAACTCGCGCGTGAGGTTGGCGGGGTTCTCGCCGTGGCGGACCAGATAGAGGGTGTTGCTGCTCATGCTCCTATTGTAGAGCATGCGCGTTAAGGCTTCGCGTCAGGTCGAGGCTCTCGTCGCACTACCCTCGCGCGAGCTAGGGCGTTCCGCGACGCGGCAGCAGCAGCCCGCTAGAACACGGTAGCGTTGATGGCATCGATGATCTTGAAGCCGACGAGCCCGATCAGCGCGGCGACCGGCAGGGCGAGCAGGCCGAAGACTCGCTCGCGTTTGGAGCGCCCGATGAGCGACGGCAGCAGCAGACCGATCACCATCTCGGCCCAGCCGGCCGAGGCGTACTCCGGCGGGACGATGCGTATCAGGCGCGCGCCCTCCGCCACGAAGACACCGCCGAGCAGCGCCGCGGCGGCCACGCGCTGCCAGAATGAACCGGAGCGCCACCACTGACGTAGGTGGCCGAAGAGCGGACCGCCGAGGAGTGCCGTGATGAGCCAGAAGAGGGCGATGCCGTTGAGCGGACTCGTGTTGCCGGCGAGTGGCGTCGCCACGTAGTAGCCAAAGAGCGCGGCGATCAGCACGCCCATCCCGGCGACGGCGGACCAGCGCCGGGATGGCACCAGTGCCCCCGCGATGAAGGCGACGGCCAGCCAGACCGAGATCGAGTTCGCCGCGTAGTTCCAACTGCCCTTGAGCGTGCCCTGCCCCAGCAGGTCCAGCACGCCGAAGGCAAACCCGCCCGCGGCGACCAGCGCGGCGCGGCGCCAGGGTGCCGTCGTCTTGCTCCGCGCGGCAGGTTCGCCCGCCTGCGTTTCGATCTTCCCGTCACCCGTCACCCGTCACCCGTCACGCCCGCCATGACCGCTCCATCTCGCTCGCCGCCGATACTCCGACCACTCTACGATCCGCGGGCCGAAAAGTGCCGATGAGCACGCACGGAGCACTCACCCCTTTACTTCGCATGGCTCAACCTGCTATTGTGTACGAATCGGTTCACAACCACATGGGAGGGCGGGCGATGGGGAGGCCGAGCGACGCCAGGCAGCGGCTGATCGAGGCCGCGCGGGATGTCATCTTCTCGCGCAGCTATGACGGCGTGACGGTGGACGACCTCTGCGCGGCGGCGGGGGTCAACAAGAGCAGCTTCTACCATTTCTTCTCCTCCAAGCAGGCGCTCGTGCTCGCCGCCACCGAGCAACAGTGGCGTTGGTTTGAAGAGACGGTCCTCGCGCCGATATTTTCGGCTCCCACCCCGCCGCAGGAGCGCATCCTCTGCTTCTTCGACCAGACGCTGGAGGTCCAGCAGCGGCAGAAGCGGACCAGCGGGCACATGCGCGGTTGCCCGGCGGGCAATCTGACGCTGGAGATGAGCACGCAGGATGAGCTGATCCGCGCACGAGTGGATCAGTTCTTCGGCGAGTGGCAGCGCTACTTCGAAGGGATGCTCCGCGAGGCGAAGGAGCAGGGGCTTGTGCCGCCGACGCAGGATACAGCGCTGACCGCGCAGGCGTTACTGGCCTATTTCGAGGGGGTCATGCTGCTGGCGAAGGGCCGCAACGATCCCACGCTCATCGCGACGCTGCGGCTGGGTGTCCTGCCGCTGATGCAGTATCAGGGAGTGCCTCAGCCGGTGCAATAGAACGGTGTTCGTTGCCTTTTTGCGCGCGAATCGGTATCATACGCCCGCACGCGGCTCCGGTGGGGAGGCAAGCGGGCTGACTAGGTCGGCGAAGGAGTCTGCGCGATGACACGTGTGGTGATCACGGGCGTGGGGCTGGTCACGTCCCTCGGAAATGACGTCGAGACGACCTGGGATGCGCTCTGCGAAGGGCGCTCCGGCATCAAGCCGATCACCGGCTTCGACGCCACCGCGTATGCGGTGCGGTTCGGGGGCGAGATCGTCGACTTCGACGCCAGCCGCTACCTCGGCCACAAGGAGGCACGCCGCAGCGATCCCTTCACGCATTTCGCGGTCGCGGCGGCGCACGAGGCGCTGGAGCGGGGCAAGCTGACGATCACTGACGAGATCGCGCCGCAGATCGGCGTCTGCATCGGCAGCGGCGTCGGCGGCCTCTCGACGCTGCATGACCAGTTCGCAGTGCTCTTCGAGAAGGGGCCGTCGCGCGTCAGCCCGTTCGTCGTGCCGATGATGATGATCAACGCCGCCTCGGGCACCGTCTCGATCATGTCCGGCGCGAAGGGACCAGCGTGGGCCAGTGTCTCCGCCTGCGCCACCAGCGGCAACGCGATCGGCGAGGCGTGGGAGACGATCCGGCGCGGCGCGGCGAAGGCGATGCTGGCGGGCGGCGCCGAGAAGGCGGTGACGCAGTTGGCGATGGCCGCGTTCGCGAACATGCACGCGCTCTCACGGCGCAACGACGATCCGCAGGCGGCATCGCGCCCGTTCGAGGCCGACCGCGACGGTTTCGTGATGGGCGAAGGCGCGGGCGTGCTGCTGTTGGAAGACCTCGATTTCGCGCTGGAGCGCGGCGCGCCGATCCTTGCCGAGTTGGTTGGCTACGGCTCGACGGCGGACGCCCACCACATCACGGAGCCTGCGCCGGGCGGCGAAGGGCTGATCCGCGCGATGCAGATCGCGCTGCACACCGCCAGCCTGCGCCCCGAAGACGTGGACTACATCAACGCGCACGGCACGGCGACGCGCTTCAACGACGCAGCGGAGACGGCGGCGATCAAGGGCTGCTTCGGCGAGCACGCCTATCGGCTGGCCGTCAGCTCCACCAAATCGATGGTCGGGCACACCTTCGGCGCGGCAGGGGCCGTCGAGGCCGCCGTCTCGGTGCTCACCATCGCCACTGGGGTCATCACGCCGACGATCAACCTCGACCACCCCGATCCGGAGTGCGACCTCGATTACGTGCCCCACACCGCGCGCAAGGCGGACGTGCGCGTGGCCCTCTCGAACTCGATGGGCTTCGGCGGCCACAACGCGACCCTGCTCTTCAAGCGCTATGAGGCGTAGATTGACCTAATCCCTAGCTCCTTCTCCACATGGGGAAGGGGTTAGGTCGGCCTTGTCTCGCGTAGCTACAGGCGTGCCGCTTGCCGCGCCAACTTCCGCGCTCTGCGTCGCGCCTTTCTGTATGGCTCCAACTCTATCATCAAGGAGTTTACCGGCCACACGAATAGAAAGAGAGCGAGTGGTATACCGCCTATCGTTGACCACTCCCCACGGCTGAAGCCGGGGGATTCTTGGACTGACCACCGCTCACCTAGCGAGCTAGGAGCGTCGTACACGGTCATGTCGTGGCCCGAAGCCACCTCCACACGCGTCGATTCCCGCAGGCCCTACGGTAGGGGGGCGAGAATCGCACACCTGGCCGGTTGGTGTCCGGTTGTCGGGAGCGCCTGACGGCGCGCGGCGCTTCCTCCCCGTGGGTGCACCGCGGGGTCTTCGCGCCACATTCTTTGATAATTTTTCGAGGCTGTCATGAATGGAAATTGGTGAGGATATCTCGATGGTGAGGCTTGAGCTTGCCACTCCCCACACCTCCGCGCAGGCGATGACGGAAGCCCACTTCAGCCTTGGGTGTCGTATCTGCGGATAGCGCGGATTCATCCGCCACACGAGGAGCGGAACGACAACCATCATGCTAGCGGGAATGCACCACACTATGATTTGCTCACCGATGTTCATAAGCGTCATGCGCCCTTGCGTTCGCGGGCCAGCGTCGTCACGAGGCCGCCGACGATGCAGGCGATGAAGATCGCGGCGACCAGCACGTTCGGTGCGTGCGCGGCGTGGACGAGCAGCGCGGTGAGGATGAACGCCAGCGCGACGGCGGCGAGCAGGATCACGTCGCCGGAGAAGAAGTTGTAGGTGGCTTTGAGGGCACTGGCAATCTGGTTCATCCGGCGACCTCCGTCGAGATGGGGCTATCAAGCTCGTTCTTCGTCTCGCGCACGTTCGCAGGCACGGCGGGGCGCAGCCAGAGGATCAGCGCGCCGCTTACCGCGAGGTAGAAGGCGACCAGCGCCAGCAGGAAGAGGTCCTCGCCAGCCCACGAGATGCCCAGCCCCTCGCCGCCCCAGAACGTCCCGAAGCTGGTGAGCATGATGCCGACGACGAACTTCAGCATGTTCTCCGGCACGCGCTGCAACGGCGCCCGCACCAACGCGCCCAGGCCAACGACCAGCACCAGCGCGCCCGCCGCGCCGATCGTCGCCACCAGCAGCCCTCGCCCGCGCGACGTGGCATTCGCCGTGTTCGCCGCCTGCGATCCGAAGGTGATCACGATGAAGGCGACCTCAAGCCCTTCCAGCAGCACGCTCTTGAACGAGGTCGCCACGCCGAAGGGATCGACGCCAGTGTGCACCAACTCGCCACGTGCGCGCATTGCCGCGATCTGCTCCTCGTAGATCGCCTCCTCGTCGTGCATCGCCTTGCGGCCAGAGAAACGCAGGATCGCCTTCTTCAACCACTTCAGCCCGAAGAGGACGAGCAACACGCCGACGAGGATGCGCAGCGCGTTGATGGGGATCGCGGTGACCAGCGCCACGCCGAAGACCGCCACCAGCACCGCCAGCGCGCCCGTCGCCGCCAGCGCGCCCACGAAGGCGCTGCGCCAGTTGATCGTCACGCCTACGACCAGCACGATGGTGAACGCCTCGACGAACTCCACCGTGGACGCCAGGAAGGCCGCCACCAGCACGGCCCAGAGATTTCCACTCACTCGGTTACGCCTGCCTTGCCCCTACGCCTCGGCCCGCTCCGCGACACGGCCCCTCGCGGACCAGCACGTCACATGTGTTGGTCTCAATCGTACCATGCGCGGCCAGAGGAAACGGTGGGAGCGACGGGGGATCGCCGGCAGCGAGCGCGGATCGCGGCGCTGAAGCGCCGGCGTAGAGGATACGGGCGCGGACTTACTGACCTCGGCATCGTTTGCTAAACCGAGTAGCCACAGTGGACCGAACAGGCCTGGATGAGGTCGCGCTTGTAGCGCAAGCGCTCTTTGGCGCGGCGCAGCTCCAGGTTGAGTTCGGCCAGGTCGCGGCAGCAGCGGTTCTTGAGCTCGACGCGCTTGAGCAAGTTCCAGATCCCCTCGTCCGGATTGAGGTCGGGCGCGTAGCCGGGCAAGCGTTCCAGGTGGAGGCGCTTCGCCGCGCCGCGCGTGAGGAAATCCTTGATCGGCTGCCCCTTGTGGATCGGCGATCCGTCCCAGATGACCAGGACCTTGCCGCGCAGCTTGCGCGTGCCTCACGCGCAGGAAGCCCACGACCCCTTCGGCGTTGAAGGCGTCTTTCCGCGTCTGCAGGTCGAGGCGCCCGTCCAGCGTGATGCCACTGATCGCTGCCAGATGGTCATGGGGCAGGGGGACGTGTAGGATCGGCGTCTGCCCCCGCGGCGCCCACGTGCGCACCGCCAAGGGCAACAGGTAGAAACCGGCTTCGTCTCCCCAGACGATGGTGGAACCTTCCTCAGCTGCTTTTTTTGGAGCGCTGGCCAGCGCTCGGCATACCACTGCGCAATGGCCTGCTCGTCGCGCTGCGTGGCCCGCTCGATAGGCTGCTGGCGACTCCAGCCCGCCTGGCGCAACAAGCGGCTGACCTGATCGCGGTGATAGCGGACACCAAAGGTGCGCCAGATCACCACCGCGACGCGGCTGGCCGTCCACACGTCGCCGCGGAATCCATACGTCTCGGCCCCGCGCGCCAACAACGCCGGGATCTGGGCGCGCTGCTCGACCGTCAACTTGGCGGGGCCGCCGGGGCGGGGCTGCGTGCGCAGCGCCTCCACGCCCTTCTCGTGCGCCCGCTTGATCCACTGGCAGACGGCGGCGCAACTGACGCCCAACGCTGCCGCGATGTCCTTCTGCCACCAACCTTGGTGGTGCAACTCCCAGGCGCGCTGACGCTGCCATTCCCAGGAGTCCGCGAGTCTCTTGGATGTACTCATACCCCCAGTGCTCGCAAGATTCATGCTCTCACGCCGAGGTCAGTAAGTCCGCTGGAGGCAGGACCCGCCGCCCGCGATCGTGGGGCAGGGTGCCCCGGGGGAGGACGGAGGGCGAGGCGGACCTCGCCCCTACAGTGGGCCTCGGTGAACACTGCGTTCTCTGTGGTGAAAGATCTGCCCTGCGGTCGCTATGCGCGCGCTTTCCACGAGAATGGGCCGCTGACCTGGTGCACCGTCATCGAGCCGAGCGGCGTCACGCTGGAGAAATCGAAATAGTGCGCGGGGACCGGCAGCAGGCCCATGCGGATCTTCAGCTTCAGGATGCGCAGCACCGACTGATTGATACGCGCCGTCGAGATCTGCCCGTTCGCCATCGCGTCTTTGATGCCCTGGATGTACCAACTCACCTGCGTCGGCGTGAACGTGCCGACCAGCAGATCGTCGCCCGCCTCGATCGAGAGCGCCGCGGCCTGTGACGAGTCATACGTCTTGGTGATGCCATCCATATAGAGCGCGTCCGTCACCACGACACCGTCGTAGCCGAGCTGTTTGCGCAGCACGCCGTTGATGATCGTGGGCGAGATCTCGGCGGGTAGCGTCGGGTCGAGCGCCGTCATCAGCAGATCCGTGGACATGATCATGCCGACCTGCCCCGTCGCGATCAATGCCTTGTACGGCGCCAGCTCCACCGCGTTGATCTGATCTACCGTGCGGTTGATCACCGGCAGGCCGAGGTGCGCGTCGCTGGTGGCCGCGCCGAGGCCGGGGAAGTGTTTCAAACAGACGGTGACGTTCTGGCTCTGCATGCCCGTCATGTAGGCGCCGGCCATCGCCGTCACCCCGTCGGGGGTCGAGCCGAAGGTGCGCGTCCGCTGGTCGGGGCCATCCACAAGTTGCACATCCACGTCCGGCGCGAAGTCCGCATTGAAGCCAAGCACGCTCATGTCCTTGCCCGTTTGCACTCCCTGCGCCTGCGCGTAGCTCTTGGACCCTTTGTCGCCGATCTCCGTCGCCGACGAGCGATAGCCGTAGAACTGCGTCAGGCGGTCGACGTAGCCGCCCTCCTCGTCGGTGAGCACCAGCAGCGGATAGGCAGCGTGCGCCTGCGCCGAGGCGATCAGCGCCTTCGTCTGCGCCACCGAGGTCATGTTGTCAGTATAGAGAAGGACGCCCCCAGCGGCCTGGTTCTGAATCATCGTCAGGTTGTCGCTGTTCAGCGTCGTCCCTTCGAGCGCGACGAGGATCAACTGGCCAAGTTTCTGATCCATCGTCATATTGGCGAGGTATTTCTGCGCCACCTGGTCCAGTGTCATGGGTGCATTCGGCGTATAGGGCAAGGGATTCTCGGTGAACTTGTAGCCGTAGGGCGTGGCCGTCGCCGTCGCGGTGTATGTCGCGGTGGCGGTGGCCTTCGCCGCGCCCGACGATGAGGCGCAACCGTAGAGTGCCGTCGCCAGCGTCAGCAACAGCGTCACGAGTTGCGCCGCCGTGCGCCTCTTCCGCGTCGCGCTGGTTCGCGCCCCCGTCCGCAACCGGCGGCCATGCCAGGTATCGCGCATCCTATCCCCCCGTCATCCAACCGGAGACGGCGCGCGCCGCCCTACGGTTTCTTCCCCAACCACGTACTATGACGTCTGTCCGGCGGCGAAGTCTACACTTAATGTGCGCCAGCTTTCTGGATTGTTACGGAGTTCACATGCTACTGTACGGAAGTGGCTCCGCGCCGTCCTCGGCGGTTTCCGGGTGGGGGTGCTGTGGAGAGCGTACCACTCCGCCCCCTAGCCCGGCAAGCGTAGCGTCCTCGCCGTAGTTGATTGGCGTGTCGTCGTAGGGACCGTCGCGGGGTTCTTCCTCGGCCACGATGGTCCATATGTTGCCCGCCGCATCGCGCCCGCGCAACTCGGCGTAGCCGTACTCGTCGTCGGTGGTGCTGGATAGGCGTACCGCCTCCGCCGCTTCGGCAGACAGGGCGAAGTGAATGCGCACGCGGTCAGGGCTGCCCTTGGCGCGTATGGAGACGGTGGTGTGCAGGTCCAGGAGGATTTCCCGCCGCTCCGCCGCGTTCACCGTATCCAGCCGTCGCCCGCGCACGCTCCGCAAATTGCAGGATGCGTGCCTCACGCCCGTTGCGCGCCTCCAGTGTAGAGGTCGTAGGCGAGGCCCAGGAGCAGCACCTGGAGGTGCTGGGTGACGGCCAGACGCCCCGGCGCCCGTGAGGAGCGCGTGCGCTTGGCCGCGGAGAAGACGCTCTCGACCAGGGCGCGTTGGCGGTAGCGGACGGTTGGGAAGTTCGCCCGCAGCTCTGCCCGAATGCCATGCAGCTGCCAGGTGGGCTTGCCCCGCTTGGCGGGGATGCTGCGATCGGCGCCCACGTGGTCGCGGATGTGGCGATGAGTGCGCTCGCTGTCGACCTCGGCGTCAGCCACGACCAGCCCGATCACGCCCACCCGCCGTGCCAGGTCGACGACCGGGCGCAACGCCGCCGAGGCATTGGCGGGCCCGGGAGAGGCGAGCGGTCCCAGCACGACGCGCCGCGGCACCTCGACGGCGACCACCCACTTCGGCCGGTGCTGCCGCGTCCGCTCCGTGTCTCGATGGCGCGTGCGGTCGACGAAGCAGCGGCTTGCGGCCGTCGGGGAGAACCCCGCCGCATCGACCGCGACCACCATGCGCTCCGGCGTGGGTGGCGGCAGGCGCGCCACCCACGCCGTCAATGCGCGCGTCACGACCCCGCGTCGACACGGCGCAGGAAGCGATACAGCGTCGTGTAGTCCGGCACCCGCCCGAAGCCCAGCGCCGCGCGCAGCCCATGTTGCTCTCCAAGGCGCACTTCGGCCGCACGGAAGGTCCAGTCCTCGTAGCGCATCAGGCACAGCACGGCGAGCAGCGACGGTTGGGGAAAGAGATGCTTCGCGTACCGGCTCCGGTAGCTCGGCAGCACCGTCTCGGCGACCGCGTGCACCACGTGGGCAAAGCGGACCAAGCCTCCTTCCGCCATGGGGATCACCTCCACCCCCATGGCTGCACCTCTCATACCAGGATGTCTACAGAGCCAAACCGTCTGTAGGCGGATTTTGTCACGCGCCACACGTTCGCCGTGCGCTTCTTGCACGTAGTGACAGATGCGCGAGAGGAGCGTAAGCATCCTCCATGTGCTCAGGCGCGGCGCGTAGGTGCGGGTCGAACCTGCTCATCGGACTGCTGGCATACTCCTTGAAGCGGTGTAGTCCGTCATGGCGCGGGTACGGACCTTCGTGTCCGGTGCGCAGGGGAGAGTCCGAGGATCCGTAAGCGTGCCGTGTGCTGTGCGCGGGACAATACGACCCAGGAATGTCAGCAGGGAGATGACCCCCATGTGGGACAGCGGCATTACCCTCGCGGATTATGAGCGGGCCGAGGCGCAATTGCGAGAGAAGGACGGGCGCACAAGTTTCTACATCCACGCAGTACTCTATGCGTTAGTGAACATCTTCCTGCTCGTGGTCAACCTCGTGGTGATGCCGGGATTCCTGTGGTTCTTCTTTCCGCTCGTCGGGTGGGGCATCGGTCTAGCGCTGCAGTACCTCTTCGCGGTGCGTTTTCTGGGGCGGCAGACTGGACTGTGGCAGGCACGGGTCGAGCGACGGGCGCGGGGATTGCGCGCGCCCGTCGTCAGCGCGGACTGACGCGCAAGGGCGATGGGCGGCACGGCAGCGAACAAGCCGAGTGGAGAGCGGGTGACGGCGGCGCCGTGGGCATCCGCGCCTGTCCACACGCCTATCGACACAAGTCCACCGCGATGTACTTGCAGGCGACATGAGGAACTTGACCACTCCCCACGGCTGAAGCCGGGGGATTCTTGGGCTGACCACCGCTCACCTAGCGAGCTAGGAGCGTCGTACACGGTCCTGTCGTGGCCCGAAGCCACCTCCACACGCGTACCTTCCCGCAGGCCCTGCGGTAGAGCGTACGTATCGCACACCTGGTCGTTTGGTGTCCGGTGGTCGGGAGCGCCTGACGGCACGCGGCGTTTCCTCCCCATGGCTCAAGCCAGGGGTCTTCACGCCGCGCGAGCTGCTAGCCTTCGTGTAAGCTTGCGGCGTACTTCCGGGCTGAGGCAAGGCGTTGCTCGATGGCGTCGAACGCGGCCAATACCTGCCGCTTCTCGTCCGCTGTCGGGTGCGCGCCCTCCTGCGTCACGTCGCTGCGCATCACTTCCAGTTGCAGCAACGCAAAGGCGGCGTTGCTCGTGTAGCGTTCGACCCGCTCGGCGAACGTGCCGGGCGCTTCGGCGAAAGAGGCGAGGAGGGTGGCATCCACTTCTGCTTCATCCATCGGCATGCCATCCACTTCAGCCTCATCCATCGGCATGGTATCCATCTCGTAGCTCCTTCCCACGCCCTCATTCTATCGCAGAACTCCGCCCGGTGCGGTCACAAGTCGCACACATGCACTTCTGCCGAATGCTTGATAGGGAGACGGACGTCCCATTTCCTCGGCTCCCCTGGGATTCGCGCCACGCTCGATACCCAGCCGCAGCAATCGCCGGGTTAGACAGTTGTGGGCGTCCGCGAGTACGCTCATCTCCAAACGCGTCCGCATGCTGCTGCCCGTCAGCGTGTTCTTGGTAACGAGTGCTGTTGCATTTGCTTCTTTCGTGGTGGGCAGCCATCACTTTGGAGGAGCGACGCTAGCAGACCAATGCTCCGGTTCGCAGTCGCCTTGCTAATCGGTCGATCTGCCGAGGCGTGACCGTCGAACGGCGGTCGACTTCAAACTCGACGGTGTCTATTCCATGCTCAGTGGTGAGCACCCCCTCAATGGGTAAACGATCATTTAGGCAACGACAGTAAGCAACGACCGCCGCAGTACCGAGACTCACGGTTGCCCTTCCGTGGCGAGGGGTAGGGTAAACCAGAAGGTGGAACCCTTGCCGGGCGCGCTCTCTACGCCGATGGCGCCGCCTTGCCGTTCAATGAGCTCATGGCAGATGTAGAGCCCGAATCCCAGGCTGCCGCCCGTGCCGCTCCGGGCGTGATTCCCCACTACGCGGTGGAAGCGCTCCCAGAGGTGCGGCTGCTCCTGTGGCGGGATGCCGAGCCCTGCGTCTCGGATCAGCACCCGCGCCTGTTGAGTAACCATGCCATCCACCGCTCCTGGCATGGTAGTCCTCTGGGGAGACCCTTGGTGCATGTTCGCAGATCCCAGCGCCTCGACCTGGAGGGTGAGGGTGATGGGTCGCTCGAGCGGAGAGTACTTGTCGGCGTTGGAGAGCAGATTGGTCACCACCTGGCCGAGGCGATCCGGGTCGGCGGAGACCAGCACCGGGCCGGGGGGCAGTTCGACGCGTACCGCATGCCCCGTGGCGGCTTGCATCGCCCGCGCCTCTTGCCGACACAGCGCGGCGAGATCGCACGGGCGCAGCTCCAGCGAGAACTCCTGCGCCTCCAGCACAAACACCACGCGCATGTCATCCACCAGGCGCTGCATGCGCATCATTTCGCCCGCCATGGCCTCTAGCACCTCGAGTTCCTCGTCCGGCGGGCGTGGCGGCTGCCCGCGCTCGATGCTGAACCGCTTGCTCGCCAGGTACAGGCTCACGCCGGCGATCTGATTGGCCATGTCATGCGCCACCGTCCGAAGGATGTCGGTCCGCTGCTGCTCCGCCAGGCGTTGCGCGGTCACGTCGCGGGCGGCGGTCACACCCCCGACGATCCGGCCCGTCGCATCGCGCACCGGCGCCCCGCTCATGTTCACCAGGATCATTCGCCCATCCAGCGTCCGCAGCCGCATTTCCACCACGTGCTCGCCGGTCAGCGTTTCCCCGCGTAGCACTCGGTACATCGGCCAGGCCTCTTGTGGCAATGGATTTCCCTGCGCATCCGCGACGGGGAACCAGCTGGCTCGCTCCTCTGGCGAGAGGAAGTCGGTACGCCCCGTGGCCTCATAGCCGAGGAGGCGGCGCTGCGCCGCATTCATGCGCAGTGCCCGCCCCTCGGTGTCGAAGAGCATGATGGCGTCGGCGCTAGTCTCGAAGATGCTCTCGATCTCCTGCGCCCGCGCCGTGAGCTCCGATTCCAGGCGGCGCTGCTCGGTGACCTCGCGACTCACCACCACCGCGCCTATGATCGCGCCGTCCGCATCGCGCAGCGGCGCCCCCGTCACGCTGATCACCTGCTCGCGACCCGTGGGCGAGGTGGTCAGCAACTCAGCCGGGGACGCGGCGGGGAGGGTCTCCCCCCGCAGCACGCGCGACACCGGCCACGCCTCGGGGGGAAGCGAATTCCCCTGCGCGTCGCGCGGCTGGAAGGCCGCCAGCCGCTCTTCGGGTGGACGAGCCGCGAGCTGGGGTCGCGTGTCATACCCGCCGAACGCTCGGGCCGCTGGGTTCATCCGGAGCATTTGTCCTGAGCGATCGTAGACGTACACCGCCTCGGTCTTGGCGTCGAAGGTGCGGGTGAGGAGCTCGCTCTGCTCGCGCAGTTGCTGCTCCTGCTGCAGGCGGGCGGTGGCGTCGCGGTAGGTAGCCATAAACCGGGTGACGCCCGCGACCGCGACCGGCGCGAGGGCGACGTCGACGGGAAACTCGCTGCCATCCGCACGCCGACCGAACAGCTGGCGATCCTTGCCCATCGGACGCACGCGGGTGGCGGCCATGAATGCCGCGCGCTTGGCACGGTGAGCATGGCGGAAGCCTGCCGGCACCAGGGTCTCGATGGGTTGCCCGAGCAGCGTATCGCGCGCGTACCCGAAGAGCGCCTCGATCTGCTGGTTCGCGAAGGTGATCCGACCTCGCGCGTCCGTGATGACGATCCCGTCAGGGGCCAGTTCAAGCGCCGCGCGGAACCAGACCTCCTCCGCCGCGCCAGTCCGCGGCATTGGACGGAGGGGGAACTTGCCGTGCCCATCGCATTGCGGGTTACCTCCACGCGCTGCAATATACTGGCGCTCGAAGGCGTCAACGGCATTGCACGCGTCGAGGGAGTCGTGTGCGGTCGACATAGGTGCTCCTTGTGCTGCGCGAGCTCCGTGGGTGTCTGCTGGCCGGCAGATCCTCGTACGGGTGAGGAACCCTCGCTACCTGGGAGTACGCACAGCGAACGGGACGGTGAGCGAGTGGCTCTGAGCCATCTACACCCTTGATGTTCACGATCCGGCACAACATATGACGCGCCAGGGCAGGAAAACGAGCGGGAGGTCGTCGTCGCGTGCGGCGGTTTGGGCCGGCGGTGCCCCCACGCATGCCCGCTGACAATCATCCGCTTGCCGCGATCATCTGGCGATCATCGAGGGAAGGAGTGCAGCTTCGCTATACGCCGACGCTTTTCCTGCTCCCCGCAAGAGATTCGCCTGCGCGACGTGGCGCGTTCAACCACTAGGCCGCCTGGGGCATCTCCGCGGGCGCGAAGAGGCCACGCGGGCTGCTGGCCTTGTAGACCTTGGCCCACTTCTCTTCTAACAATAGGCGGATGCGAAGGGAGGCATCCGCAACGGACTCCAATTCCTCCAAGGTGTAGACTAATAGGTCGCCGACGTGCGATACGTCCGCCTCGCGCTGTAATTGCAGCCGCACGACCCCCGCCGCGTCGAAGACGCCCAGCGCCATCTCCAGCAGTAGTGCCCGCTTCCTGACGCACACTGTGTAGGGCGATGCCCGCGCGGGCAGACGCCACCTTCAAGTAGCATCCCTTGCGCACAGCGCCGACAATGAGGTCGAGCACGGGACCCGTGAGCTTTACCGGCCTTGCCGTCGGCTGGACCCCCTCGCATGAACTGGCGCGGGTGCGCTGTAAACCCGCTCGCGTGACCGGGCCATAGCTGCGACTCCTCGCTTACATACTTCACATAACTCATGTCAGGTCGAACTCGGTGATTTTCGAATTTTTCGGGGGGTTCCACAACAACCAAGCGCCGCACACCCCCAGGCTAACCGTTTGGTTAGCCCTACACCAAAACCCCCTAGAGTACACGCTCATAGGAGTTGGTGGTAGGCTAACCATTTGGTTAGCCCGGCATATCGTCGGTTGCTCCCTTCGTGGCGTCCCAGTTAGGCTGCGTGACGCGGTAGCCCTGCTCGACGTACTGGTCGGCCCAGCGCACCCCGCGCCAATACTCGCGATTGTTGAAGCGGGTGCGCGCCTGCGCACGTTGCGCGCCGCGTTGCGTCATTGCCGCCTCGAACAGCCCCTTTTCGCGGTTCACGGCGGGGAGCGCCCTGCCAAGCGCAGCCGCGCGATGCCCGCGAGCCTGCTCCCACGCCTCGGAGCACAGCACGCCGTCGCCGTGGTTACCGGTGAACTCCCAGATGGTCTCGTCCGGGTCGTCCGGCTCCACGATGGGCGTGTAGGCGTTGAGTTGGTCGCGCACCTTGGCGGTTTCGCGCCGTATCTCGTCGGGCGGCACGAGCTCGCCGTGCTTCTCGCGGTAGAGCCGGGTGAAGCCCGCCACCATCGCCGCCAGGAGTGCCGCGCGTGTCTCGACGGAGTTGACGGCGGCGTCTTCCTCGCGGTCGTCGCGCTGGCCCGGTGGCAACGGGTGCGCGAATCGCACAAAGCAGGTGCGCTCGTACGCGGCATCGTCCTCGGCGCTGACGCCATAGGGCTTGTTCCCGCACGACCACAGCATGTGGGTAAATTGCAGTTCACGACCGTGCTTCTGGTACAGCCCGCGAAATATCTTCGTGTCGCCGCCGCTAAACATGGACTTGAACAGCGCCCCGTCGAACACCGCGCCGTCGCCCACCTCCGGCATGACGACGATGCGCTTGCCCACGAGGTCCAGCAGGTCGCCGCGCGCCCTGTCCCCGCCGTGCGGGTCCGACTTGAGGCTCTGCGGGTCCAGCCCGCCCGCGTAGCTGCCGCCCGTCGCGCGCAGCAACCGCAGGAACATGCTCTTGCCGGAGTGCGACTCGCCGATCAAGCCCGGCGCATTGCGCTTTGCCCCGCCCAGCAGCGACGCGCCCCCGGCTTCCTCCAGGAATGCCCACGCTCCGGCTCCGGGATGAACCGCGCCTTGTACTCGTCCAGCCGCCAATCCGTCGCGCCCGCCACGTACGGCGCACCCGTCAGCATCGTGAGCAAGTCGGCTGCCCGGTGCTCCCGCAGGTAGACTTCGCCGTCCTCCCGACGCAGTTCCAGCGTGCCGTTTGTGCAGTTGAGCAGCGTTTGGTCGGCGTCGAAATCCGCGGGGTCCACCGCCAGCAGCGCCTTTGCCAAGTCGAGCATCGCGCGGATGTGCTTGTGCTCCTGCATGCGTGCGGCGTGCCTGTCGCACACGTCGCGCGGCGCGTTGCCCATGCCGCGCTTCCAGGTGCCGCTATCCATCACGGTCGCCGTAAATGCCCGCGACGTGTCCATTGCCCAGCGCCACACGATGCGGTCGCTGTCGATGCGCCAGTGCGTGCCGAGGTCGTAGACCCACCAGTCGCCGGTCGATTCGCACCAGAGCGCCTTGCCCTTTACCCGCTCGGCGAAGCGTTCCGCGTTGCCGATGTCCGACAATGGCCAGCCGTCCGGCCCAGTCTGCCCGCTGTACCTCCCCCGCGCCAGTTGCAGCCATTCGCGCAGCTTGGCGACCGCCTCGTGCGGCATATGCTCTTCGAGTGTTGGCCCGCCGCTGTAGGGTTGGTTCGCGTTGGCCTTGCTGTACGTGTCGCGCAGGCAGGCGACCCGGTTTTCTACCTCGTCATCGCCCGCCACCGCGCACAGCGCCCGCAGGAATGACTCGGCCTCGTCCTGGGCCATGCCGCCCCGGCAGAGCAACCCCGCCAGCGGCAACGCCATCGCATGCCGCCCGACTACCCACCACTTCTCTAGCAACGCCACGGCGGCGATTTTGCTCATGCCGCGCCGCATGGTGTCGTACTCGATGGTGAGCGGCTCGCCCTGCCCGTTCGGCTCAAACCGGATGAACTCGCCATTGGGGTGGACGCTGCCCGGTGCGAGCGCGTGCTTGTTCAGGCCCAACTCGCAGAGCATGCCCCTGTGGCCCTCGCTCATGTCGCCCTTTTTGACCGTGGGGTCTTTGAACGACAACGTTTTGGCGCCGTCGGGGATGCCCGTCAGCCGATACTGGTGGTGCGAGTTGGGCGCGCCGTCCCTGCCCCAGCGCAGCCCGGTTTCGGGGAGGAAGAATCCGGCAGCCGCACGGGCAACTGAGACGTCAAAGTCGCCATCGCCTATCGCGCCCACGTCCGTCCCATTCAGCAGGCCGATATTACGCTGCGCCCCGTTGCCCCATGCGCGCTGGATGGCCAAGTCGTCCATGCGGATATCGTGCCAGCCGGTGATGTTTGGCTCCTTCGCCTTGTACGGCACTTCCACGGGCCATGCGCCAACGCTGCGGAAGAACCGCGCTACGTCCAGGGGCTTATGCGACGGCGTCTCAATTTGTCACGTGCCGCTTGGTATGGTATACTTGGTATCGAAGGTTGCCGTGCTAGATACTCCCTAGTGCGTCGTTCCTCTATCACGCTTGCTGTCGCAAAGACGTGACGCATTCTCTGTCAGCGCCGGGACCTTCTGGGGAGAAGACGTCCATCGTTGAGGAACGACGCACTAGTGTGGTGACCTGAGCGGCACGGGGTCCAGCCCGTGCCGCTCTCTTTTGCCTACAAAACCGAAATACGAAACTTCAGCCCCGCCAGCCCGCGAACGCGTAGTGGCGGGGCGTCTTCGCGGTCTAGCCCGAGCGCGGCAATGGCGCACTCGATGCGCTCGCGCCGGTCATCCCCAAGCCCCTGCCGCCCGTGCAGGATTGCGCTGAAATTCTGTGGCGCGATGCCCGCCTCGCACGACAGCTTGCGCGCCGTGATGCCACGGACCCGCATACGGGTCAGTAGCTGCCCCATGCTCAATTCAGTGCTTTCCATTTTGGATCGATTCCTAGTTTGCTCATAGTTGCTGGGTTTGCCGTTACCAAGCACGTAGTAATACTATAACCTGCAAATACGCCGTTAGCAAGGCTGAAACCCGGAAATACTCGGCAAAATGTACTACTAGCACGCACATTGGTTAGTAGTACGTTTTGCACTTCACCTCCTACCCACTCGCAGAAGCCTTTGGGCGCATCCTTGCGCCCGTGTGCCCGTGTGCCCGTGTGCAGCCCCGCGCTAGGCGTCGGCGGCTTGGGACTGTGCTTTCCGCCGCTTGGGTTTGCCCCCGGCACCCGACGTAGTTATCGGGTCCGCAATTTGGGGATCCGCCACGTCCGGTACAGCGTCGGGGATTTGGCTCACCAATAGGTATGGATAGTCAGCCGCCCCTTTCAGCATCTCGCACTCCATCCCCAACGCCGTTAGCAGGTTCGCGGCTATGCGCAGCCGGTCCTTGACTATGCCGGGGTGTCCCCGCCGTAGTAGCGCAGTTGGGCACTCGCACCGAGCAAGTAGTATAAGCCTCTGCTTGTGTAGTAGCCGTCTCTGCTGCGGTCACGCCGCACCCTGCCAAGGTGCGACTCGTTGCGCTCCAGCCACGCTTGGAGTCGCTCGTTTGCCAGCATGCCGTTGGGGTTGCTGGGGATGGTGTCAGCCGTTGCCGTTGTCATACAGTCTCCTCCCCCTCATCCCCCCGCACGAGCACGTCAATGGCGATGACTATGCCGTCGGGGCCAGCCCACACGCTGCGCCCGTCGACCATCACCGGGAGCACCAGCCGCCACCCCCGCGCCACTAGCAAACGCTCCAACTTGCCGGGGAGCCGTGTCTGTCGCTTCGCCTTAGTTGCCGTTGCCATGGGTTGTTCTCCTAAATAGGCAATCGAAAGACCCCCTGCCAGGGCGGCAAGGGGCCACTAACGCTGACGCTATACGGGTTACGCGCTACGCATGGACGTACACGCGCACCCCTCCGGCGGGTTGGAGCCACTTCCGTACAGTAGTACACATGATCCTTACATATCACGAAGATATCAACTTTCGATAAATGACCATGTATGCGACATAACACAATTCGCCTCCCCGTCGAGGTAGGTTGGCGTAGAAAGTGCTTTATGTTCGGGGGCGGGTCGAGATCGCGGCTGCCATGCCGCGGAGGCCGCTTATAGTCTTGGGTTCCCGGTTCCTGAGAGGGCGATTGGACATGTTCGAGGAAGGAGCCACCCGGTATGCCAGGTGCATTGCGGTCACGCAAGAGCACCGAGGACACGGCGTCAGCACCGCCGCGTACTACTTGGCCCGGGTGTTGGTTGCGCAAGGCTTGCGTGTGCTGCTGGTGGACCTCACAGGCCGGCGAACGCACCTTGCCGCCCTGGTGAGCCAGAATCCTGTCAAGAATCTCGGGCTCTGGGCGCCGCCGCTCGCGCGCCCGCAGGACGTCCGCCCGGCATTGGAGCACGCCCGCGAGGAGACGAAAGGGCGCGTAGACGTGCTCCTGCTCGACGTCGACGCCGCCCTACTGGAACGCGCCGGTGGCTTCGCGCTCGATCTCGACTACGTGCTCACCGTCGTCGAGCACGGCGAGGCGGGTCAGCGCGACGCTGAGCGCATCGCCCAGCGCCTGCGCGACGAGGAGCCGCCGCGCGGACGGGTGGGCGTCGTCTTCAGCCGGGTGGATACCGAGAGGGCGGCGGATTTGCCCGAGCGGACCACCACGCGAGGCCTGCCCGTCCTCGGCCACTATCTCGCAGACTACCTGCTCGCCGGCGGCGAATCCTACTCGCTCAAGGGTGGCGAGCCGTCGTACCCGCACGATTCGTATCTGAACGCACTCCTCCAATTGGCGCGGAAGCTGATGCGCCTCGTCCCGCTTGAGCGTGTCCACGCCGTCCGTCCGGAGACTCCCGCCGGCGAAGCGCACAAGAGACAACTCCACTAGCTGCTCAGAGGCCTAGCCCGCGGTACTCACTGGCTGACTTGTTCCTGATCGCGCTGCTCTTGAACTGCTTCCTGACGCTCTGAGACCTCGCCGCTGGCCTGAACCGCGGCCGCGCTCGCGCGAACCTGCGCAGCGAGGTCCTTCTTGCCAAGCTTGTCCAGCACTTGGGCTTTGCCGAGTAGCGCGCTGACATAATTGGGATCGCTGTCGAGGGCCTTGTCGAACTCGTCCAGCGCCTCTTCGAGGCGGCCAAGCGCCGCGAGGACCGATGCCCGACCACCGTGTGCCGCGGCATAGTTTCCGTCGACGGCGAGCGCCGCGTCGAATGCCGCCAGCGCCTCATCATACCGCTGCAATCGTTCGAGCACGGCCCCACGGTTCTTGAGGGCGGAGGAATAGGCCGGATCGATTTGCAAGGCATGATCGAGCGCCGCGAGCGCCTCGTCGTTGCGGCCGAGATCCCGCAAGGTGGCGCCGCGCCCGTTCCACCCGTAACTGAGCGCGGGATCGAGCGCCAACGCCGTATCGAAGGCCGTCAAGGCATCGTTGAGACGCCCTGCCTCGCGATGCACGACGCCTTTGCCATTCCATGCGTAGGCGTACTTCGGATTGAGGGCCAACGCGCGATCGTAGGCGGCAAGGGCATCTTCCCGACGGTGCAGGTCCGAGAGCGTGTCCCCTTTAACGCGCCAGGCGAAGTCATACGACGGATCGATCTGGAGCGCGCTCTCGATCACGGTCAGGGCCTCGTCTTTGCGTCCCATCTTATTGAGCGCACGGCCCTTGCTGTTGAGGGCGGCCGTGTAGCGAGGATCGATGTCGAGCGCATGATTGTAGGCGTCGAGCGCCTCATCATCATGGCCTAGTTCGAGTTGGATATCGCCAAGATTGCGCCAAGCCGAGGCAAAGCGCGGATTCAGTTGCAGCGCCTTGTCATAGGCGGCCATCGCGTCGCGATACCGTTTCTGACTCTGCAACACGGCGCCCTTGTTGCGCCAGACGACCGCCGCCGGCACTACGTCGCTGAAGATAGCGAGATCCAGCACCCGATCGTAGGCGTCGAGCGACTGTGCATATTGTTTCTTGCGATAGAAGGCGTTGCCCAGGTGAAACATGGCTTCCACATCGCGCAGGTCGGCTACGGCTACAAGCGCCTTCTCTAAATCTCGCACGAGTTGCATGGGGCGATCTGGGGCCGGATAATCCGTGATGACTTGGTCGAAATACGCGTCTTTGCGGATCACCAAGGTCCCCTCATCCACGCCCTCGGTGACGAACTGCATGCGGATGAGATTTTCGATGGTATCACGCCAGACGTCGTCACGACCCAAATCTCCCCGAAAGAAGACCGCGGAGCAGATCGCTTGCAGGCGCTGCTGGCTGTGCTTCTCGATGCCCGCCAGCATGAGGAGCTTCATCGCCTGGAGCACGCGCGTCGCGGGGTCGCGCTCGATCACCAGTTCGGCGTAGGATTGGCGCTTCGCGGAGAGGCCTAGCACGAGTGACCCCAGCGTACCGTCCCAATCGGTGATGCGCTGCAATGCCTGTTCGCGGAATTCACTGATGATCGTGTCGGCCTGGGGCCCTTGCAGGGGGAAAAGCGGGACCTCGACCTGCGCAAGCTCCGCGAAGAGCCACCCCATGCGGGCGCGCGTGCGGACCTCGTCTTCGGTGCGGCATGTGGCGACCACAATCACGTGTCGCGCGGCGCCGCGGACATCCTGCACCATCTTCTGCAACGCGAGCGCCCGCGTATCGAGGGTCTGTGAGGTGCCGCGCGAGTAGCGCACCTCGGAGGGCGCATGTTCCTGGAGATCGTCGATGAATACGACGATAGATTCGCCGACAAACAAGTCGCGTGCAGGCTCAACGTCGTCCACGCGCCAAATGAAGGCCTTCCACGCGGGCAAAGCTTTCCGGACGACCTCGAACGCGAGTCGCGTTTTCCCGGCGTTCGCCACGCCCATCACCAGAAGGCCGCCCTTGGCACCGGGCGCCCTGACACTGGAATCGCGCAGCACATTCACCGCGCTCAAGAAGATCTCTTGTACCGGCGAGATGACATACGGGGCCTGGGCAGCGACGTCGTCGCCGAGCTTGAAGCCCGCCGCCTTGAGGTCGCGCGCGAGCGGGAGGGTTTGGCGCGGATCGGCGTCTTGGTCTGATTGGCTGCGGAAGAGCCAACCCAGCGCAGCGAGGACGACGCAGGCGCCGACGACGCCCCAGAACGCCGCAGGATGGTCCTCGGCCACGCGCCAGACGTAGGTATCTTGGAGATCGGGCGGTTTTCCCGATGACGGCGTCAGTACCACCTGAGCGAGGGCGGCAACGAGGTTCGCCGCCAGAAACAGGATGCCTAAGTAGAAGATCCTGAACGGGTGCTTCAAGTGGACCCAGGGCGAGCGGCGCGTCTTGCGGGGTGGCGTGGCCTGAGCTCGGTTGCCTCTCATGGCGACCTCCGACTCAGCACTCGTCATCACTCAATCGAGTAATACTGCATAGCTGCCTTATGCGAGTGCACGGGGGAGAGTACTACGTCTGCTCCTTATTCGTCAATCCGTGATGCGGTCCGCCTCTCCGCTCCGGCGCGGCTAGCAGCTTTGTACCCTATCTTTCGCGTGTAGGGCAGAGGCGGGCCACACGAACCTATGGCCTTCGGATCGGGGGCGAAGACGGCGTCACCGATCGAGGTGCGCGTGCAAGAAGCTGAGGGTGTGTTCGAGGATCTCGCGCGTGCGGGCGTCGTCGTTGCGCACGTCGAAGGCGTGGTAGCCCGTCGGATGGTTCAGCGCGTCAAGCGGCAGGTTGGCCGCCAGCGCCGCCTGGATGAAGGCGTCGCAGGCCGCGTTCAGCGAGGGGTCGTCGTGCCCCGCTCGTGCCACCAGCAGCGGGATCGGGTTCGTCGCCCGTCCTTCCACGGCAGCAGTGGGCGAGAAGCGCCGCAGCGTCTCAGCCGCCACGCTCCCCGTGACGCCCTCCGCGGAGGCGAGCGGGCGCAGGTCCAGCACCGCGTAATAGGCGACGAGGCAGCGCAGGTACGCCACCGGCACCCGCAGCGCGTCCGCCAGGAAGGGTCCGCCGCCGGAAAAAGCCCAGAGGCAGAGCCGGTCGGCGTCCACGCGCAGCCGGTCCGCGTGCTCGCGCACGTAGGCCACCGCCGCGGCGATGTCGTCCGCCGCCGTTTCGAGATGGTCGTAGCCCCAGAAGCGATGGTTAAAGGTCACGCCGATCCAGCCCGAAGCCGCCGCCAGCGCGCCGTAGCCGCGATACACGCCCCACTCCGTCGGCGCGAGCGGCAGCGCGGGCGAGATGGGCCCGCCGTGGACGAAGAACACCGCCGGGCGTCGCTCGCCCCGGCCCAGCGCGGGCGGCGCGTACACATCCATGCGGAGCTGGCTCTCCCCCTCCCCGCGATACGACATATCTGGCCGGACGGATACATCGTCCATCTCCGGCACGCGATAGACCAGCGGCGCGCGTAGCATCGCCAGAGGATCACCTTGCTCGTTCGCCATGGCCGCGACTCCCTCGCTTCTCCCGACTCCTCCCTAATCCGTCGCCAGCATACCATCAGCCAGCAGTGCTCTGCATCACCACGCAGCAGCTTGCCTGAGCGACATACACAAGTGGTACGCTACTTGCTACTGCGAAGGCAAGCTATGGGCGCACGAGCACCGGTTACAACGGGCAGGGTTCTGCCAAGCTGCTGGAAATAGGCTTGCGGCGTGTCGACACGATGTCGCACATCCACTGGAGCACGCCATGGCGAATCACGATCGGCGCTGGGTGCCACTGACGCTGGCGCTCGTCATGTTGCCGCTCTGTCTCGTAGCCTGCCAGGCGCCCGACAGCGTCGGAGCCCCCAAGAAGGCCGGGATTATCGTCATTTCTACGGCTGTCAAAGGTTCCCCCTCGGCCGTTCCCACGTTCTTGCCACTCACCATCGGCGTGTGGACCGCAGCCGCCACGCCGGATGCCCACGCGGGCGCAAAGGACAATGACAACACCCACATCTCCGTGAACATCTACATCCTCTGCATGCTGCAAGACGCCACGGAGGGCGGGGTGCTAGGGCCGGCGGGAAATCAGCAGATCCACGTGAGCCTCACGGGACCGGTCACACAATCCTTTACGGGAACGACCGACGCCAACGGGCTCGCCCAGGTGCACGTAAGCTTCACCGACACGCGGCCGAACACGCCGGTGACCGTCAATGTGACGACGACATGGCACGGCGCGACCTATCACGGGCAGACTTACCTCATACTCGGCGACGCGGGCACTCCCTCGCCAAGCCCGTCGCCATCGGCGAACCCATCACCGGCGACCACCCCGACAAACGCGCCGGAGCCAACGAGCGTGCCGGAGTCGACGCCCACGGACCAACCGCAACCGACCGCGACGTCGACAACGGACCCGACCGCGACGCCCGGCCCATAAGCCGACCCGTGCTGATGCCCAGCTCGCCGTCGCAGCCACGACGGCCCAGCGCGGTCGTGATCAGGCGAATAGATGCGGCCATGCTCGGGCTTACGGTACACTAGTCTTGCGGTAGGCCACTTTGCCGCGGTCTCATGTTGTTCGCCACCATCACCCCACGCCGATGATCGCTCGTCACGCGGCAGGAAACGCCATGCAGATTCGCCCCCTGGCAGAAGCCGACGCGACCGCCTTCCGCGAGGTACGCCTGCGCGCGCTCCACGACCACCCCGACGCCTTCGGCGCGTCATACGAAGAAGGGTTGGCGCGGCCTGACTCGGCATACGTGGATCAGCTTCGCACCGCCGCCGCATCGCCGGACCAACGCATCTTCGGCGCCTTCGACGACACCGCGCTGGTGGGGATGGTGGGCTTCTTTCGCGCCACCTACGCCAAGACACGCCACCACGGCACCATCTGGGGCATGTACACTGCGCCGGAGGCTCGCGGCCAGGGGATCGGGCGTGCGCTGATGGAAACAGCCCTCGCCTTCGCGCGCACGCTGCCGGGGCTCGAACAGGTCAATCTCAGCGTCGTCACCACCAACGCCGGCGCTCGCGCGCTCTATCTTTCGCTCGGCTTCGTGGTCTACGGGCTGGAGCGCAATGCCCTCAAGCTCCCCGACGGCTCGTATCTCGACGAGGAGCACATGGTCCTCTTCCTCACCTCCTGATACTGATTTCCTTGGGCTATCGGGAGATCGGTCCGTCTGCGCATCGGGATTACCCCGGCCCTCAGACCGGGGAGCGACTCCAACAGCATGACGCGCCGCCCCTGAGTGCTCTTGTCACGCAACCCCTCGCCGCTCCTATCGTATGAAACCAAGGACGCGTACGGCGACCGGTTCTCTTGTGACGCTGCGGTGAAAGGACCTCACGATGATCGGCTTGCCCACGACAGCCTCCGCGCTCGACCCGTTCCCCTGGTACGCGCGGATGCGGGCAGATTCGCCGGTCTATTTTGACCCGCGGCAAGAGACGTGGCATGTCTTCGGCTACGACGACGTCCAGCGCGTGCTCTCCGACCATGCCTCCTTCTCGTCAGAGCGCGGGCGCGGGCGCGGCGATCCCCTCGGCGCGAGCATCATCAGCCTCGACCCGCCGCGTCACCGGCAGCTGCGCTCGCTGGTGACGCAGGCATTCACGCCGCGTGCCGTCGCACGCCTGGAGCCGCGCATCGAGACGATCACGCGCGAGCTGCTCGACGGCGCGCTCGCCGACGGCAAGACGACGATGGAGATCGTGAACGACCTCGCCACGCCGCTCCCCGTCACCGTGATTGCCGAGCTTTTAGGCATCCCCGCCGAGGATCGCGACCGCTTCAAGCTCTGGTCCGACGCCATCGTGCATGGCGCGCACTCGCGAGCCGTGCAGAGCGCGACGAAGGCCCTCAGCGCCGACTGGTATCCCCAGATGGTTGGCTACTTCCTCGGCATGATCGAGCAGCGGCGCCAGCAGCCGCGCGACGACCTGATCAGCGGCCTCACCGAGGCGCAGGTCGATGGCGAGTACCTCACCCCGCAAGAACTGCTCGGCTTCTGCATCCTGCTGCTGATCGCCGGCAACGAGACGACCACCAACCTGATCGGCAACGCGATCCTCGCCTTCGACGAGCAGCCCGAGGCGCAGGAGCGGCTGCGCCAGGCGCCCGACCTGCTGCCGAGCGCCATCGAAGAGGCGCTGCGCTATCGCTCACCCGTGCAGTCCATGTTCCGCGTCGCCGCGCGCGAGGTCGAGCTCGGCGGCCAGACCATCCCGCAGGACACCTGGATCGTCGCGTGGATCGGCTCCGCGAACCGCGACGGCGCGCAGTTCCCCGATCCCGATCACTTCGACGTGGCGCGGACGCCGAACCGGCACGTCGCCTTCGGCCACGGCATCCACTTCTGCATCGGGGCGCCGCTGGCCCGGTTGGAGGCGCGGATCGCGCTCGGTGCGCTGCTCGAACGGACGCGCGATCTTCGCATCGCCCCCGATGCGCACCTCGAAGCGCTGGGCGGCAACATCGTCTTCGGCGTGCAGCAGCTCCCCATCACCTTCACGCCCGCGTAACAAGGCTGCGGCGCTAGACGGCTTGCACCGCAGATGGCGCGGCGGCGCGGTGCCCGCACCAACGCGCCCATGCCAATCGCGAGCAGCACGAGTCCCACGGCCAGCGTGAACTGGATGTAGCGACCCATCTGCGCGAAAGCGAAGCACTCACCCAACGGATCGTCGATCAGCCCGCCGGCGGGCTGCGATGAGCTGGAGAGAAACGTCGCCTCGTCCGATACCAACTGATCGCCTCGATCGCAAGCACCGCGCACGCCAGCGACCAAAGCAGCGCGAGCACGATAGGCAGCCACGTCGAACACGAGACATTTGCCCACTCTGCCCGTCGCCACTGCATAGCAAGCTCGGCGAGCGAGGCGATTATCACGACCGCAAGCCCCGCGATATCGACGAGAAGCCAAATCTGCGTGGAGGGGCCAATCGTGCAATCCGTCGGCGTGAAGAAGCCTATCTGAGCGCCTCACCCTCTTGGGCAGCTTGCCTCGCCCGTCCTATGACTGCGCCTTCTCCGCCGTTGCGCGGCCCGTCAGCAGCGGCGCGGCCACCACGACGACCACCGCGATCCAGAGCGCCGCCATCGTGCCGAAGAAGCGCCCCAGCAGCAGCGCGCCGAGCCAGCCCCCAGCCAGCGCCGCAACGACGCCCAGCCCCAACATGATCAGCCAGCCACGCGACCCCCATGCCGCTGGCCGCAGCCGCGCGCCCAGCCCCAGCGCCCCGACGATCAGCCCCAGCACCGTCCAGATCAGCGACAATATCAGCGACGCCTGGAACATGAACGTATCCTTTCGCACCTACTCCGCACTCTGGCTCCCCTCCCCGTCGGTGCGGGGAGAGGCCGGGGAGAGGGACCCCTCTCGTCTGCCGTCCGAGACCTCTACGACCCCGGCTGAAGCAGCTGAGTTAGCAGCTTGAAGAGCGTCAGATAGTCGCCAATCTCGCTGAGCCCCAGCCCCGACCGTACCTCGACGTGCTGGAAGATGCCGAACTCGGCGTATTCGTGCGGCTGGCCCGAGGCATCCAGCGCCGCGTTGAACTCCCTCGACTGCGTGAATGGCACGTACTGATCGGTGCGATCGTGCAGCAGGTAGATCGGCGTGTGAATCTGCGCGAGATACGCGCTCGGCGAGAGCTGCGTCAGCAAGGACTTCATCGCGGGCGAGAGCGCCGCGAGGTTGGCGTCCACCCGATCCGGCTCATCGCCAGCAAGCAGGTGATACGCCGCCTGCGCCGGCGCTGAAAGCTGGTCGAGCTGATCCTGTGGCAGCGGCGCGATCGGCAAGAGGAATGCGTACGAGAGGATCTGTGCCTCGTTGGTCGGCAACGTGTCGCCCATCGCGTGTGAGAGTACCTGCATTGGCACGGCGTTCGGCTCCCACGATTGCAGCGTACCGTCCACCTCCTGCGCGCGCTGCCCGAAGGTGCGCAGCAGCGAGGTCGCATCGTAGTAGCCGCCGAAGAGCGTGATGAAGGCCAGCCGGTGCTCGATGCGCGGGTCCGCCGCGGCGATGGCGGCGAGCGATCCGCCCGCGCTGAAGCCGAGGATGCCGACGCGATCTGGTCCGACGTCGGGCCACTTCGCCAGCGCGTCGAAGGCCACCACCACCGCGTCGCTATCCACCGGAGAGAGGTCGTAGGCGAGCAGCGTCGGCGTCGTCATGTTCATCACCACCAGGCCGGAGCTTGCCAGCGCCTCGTCGAGGTTGATGAGCTGCGGCTCGCCGCGTTCGTCGCCCACGCCGGGGATCACCAGGATGCCGCCGCGCGCTCCGGGGATCGGCGGGGCCGACGCGGTTGGCTCGTAGACGTCGAGCGAGACGGTCCCGCCCTTGGATTCGACGGTCGTGGCGACGTGGCGCACCGGCTCGCCGGCCACCTGCAATGCCGCCGAGGCATCCGCGCCGATCAGCGCGGGCAGCAGCCCCACCGCGCGCACCGTCGCGCGACCGGTGGGCACCAGCGAAAAGAAGACGCCGATCACGAACACCAGCGCCAGCGCCACCCGCGCCGCCACGTTGCGCCGCTTCAGCTTCGGCTCGCCTACGACCGGCGGGCTTGCCGTACTCGCCGGAACGGTCGTGACTCCAGCTGGCAGCTCCTGCGACATCGACGCCTCCCCACGCTGGCCGGCTCCGCCACCTCAGTGGCTCCCCTCACACGGGATCTACGTCACCGCAGAGCTCCTTATCACAGGCATGGCATGGAGTGTGCGCATCGCAGTACGACCGCGCGGTAGTCCGAGCAAGACGGCGCCGCGCGAGGTTCGCGATCGTGACCGATCGCGGCGATCGCATCGAACTGGACGTCTGGACGCGTGGTGCGCAGGGAAGTTGCGCCACACTCGCGCCAATCACAGCCCCGTCTGGCTGACATCGGGAAGGAACCCCACGCTATGCTGCGCGCTCGTGCCGTCGTACCCGTCACCGGCATCCTCGCCGCCGTCGGCTATCCACTGCTCGCCGCGGTAGCCCTCACGCGCTACCCCCACGTCTACTCTCCCACGGCAAACTGGCTCAGCGACCTCGGCGATCCTGCTCTCAACCCTGCTGGGGCGAACTGCTATGAGATTGGCGTCATCGCGAGCGGCCTCTTGCTGGTGCCGTTCTTCCTCAGCTTCTCGTGCTGGCTGGTCGCGGCAAACAGCACCCAGCGCATCCTCGTGCGGCTGACGCAAGCATCCGGCATCCTCGGCGCCGTCGCGCTCATACTGTGCGGGCTCGTGCCGGAGACTGCACCAGCGCCGCACA
Source organism: uncultured Chloroflexia bacterium (assembly GCA_963841205.1). GTDB lineage: Bacteria > Chloroflexota > Ktedonobacteria > Ktedonobacterales > JADMIN01 > CAWAWP01. The sequence continues at coordinate 160,862 of CAWJCH010000003.1, forward strand.
TCGCGATCTCGGCGATTCTCTTCATCCTCGTCGGGACGACGCTCGTCCTCTCCATCTTGGCCTTACGTTACGTAGATGCCTGTCCGCGGTGGCTCCTCATGCTCGGCGCCGTCGCCGCCTCAGCGGACCTCGTCTATGGCGCGTTCCACAGCGTCCAACTGCTCGAATGGGCCGCGACCGCCCTGTTCCTCGGTTACATGTGCCTGCTCAGCCTCGTAATGGTCGTCATGCAGATCTCGCCTGAGAGCACGCCGCTTCCGGTGACAAGCCGCGTCTCTCCCCGCTGGTACCAGACGGCGCCGCCGACTCCGAGCCCTTCCCAGGAGCGCCCAAACACGCCGTCTTTCCCCTAGCTCCACGCTCGCGGCGTCCCCTGGAGTGAGCTCCCCTCCTGAGGTCGCAGCCTCCGACGCCTCAGCGGTGGGGGGATGACGTCGCGAGCGACCCGCGTATCACACATCGTTGTGTGTATCACCGCTAGGCACTCGAACGCGAGTAGCAAGCTCATGGCTCCACGCCACCGTCGCCCATCCGGTACGCACAACAGAAGAGGACACAGCCGCTCACCTCTGTGAACTCTGTGCCCTCTGTGGTTAGATCCGGAAAACGCTGACTACTCCCGCGCGGTGATCTCCATGCGTGGGTCCAACTCGCGCTCGAAGTGCCCGCCGTCCGCGCCGCACGAGAAACACTCGTCCGGCATGCTCCCGTGCTGGATCGCGCCGCAGACGGGGCAGACCCAGCGGCTAGCGATCGTCCGCACGATGTCGGCGCGGCTGACGATGCCCACCACGCGCTCGTCGCGCAGCACCGGCACGCGCTTGAAGCGGTTGCTTGTCAGGATCTGCGCCACTTCGTCAACGGGCGTCTGCTCGCGCACGCTCACCACGCGCGGCGTCATGATGCTGGCGACGGTATTGCCCTCCTTGCCGATGATATCCGCCTGTGTGACGATCCCCACCATGCGCCGCTCCGCGTCCAGTACGGGTACGCCGCTGATGTGATACTCCGCCAGCAGCCGTGCGCAGTCCTGCACGCTGGCCTCGGGTGCGATGGCGAGCACGTCGGGGGTCATGATGTCACGAGCCTGCATGGGGATTCCTCCTGCGTTGGGGGGCTGACCGCCAAAGTCGCGGTCAGGGCGTAGCCCATCGCCGTTGATGAGCTTACCTGCCCGGCATTCTACGAGGCACGAGACCGCAGCCGCAAGTTACGTGCCGTCGAGCTAGGCGTCAGGCGTCGGCGTCCCGCGGCAGCCAGAGATACTGCCCCACGCGGCAGCGCTCCACGAAGCCCAGCCGCTGATAGATTCGCTCGCCCATCGGGCTCGACAGCAGGATCGCCGCCCGCGCGCCCAACGCCTGCGCATGCCGCAGCGCGTGGACCGTCATCACTGCGCCGATCCTGCGCCCGCACATCGTGCGGCAAAACGCGACGTAGTTCTCCTCGATCACCTGCGGGCCAATCGCGTCAGGTGCGCTCATGGCGATTCTCCCCCTCGAATTCTCGTTCTCGGCCGATCTCCGCAAGGTCGCCGCACCGCTGGTAGCCATGATACGACGTTCAGCCCGACCATCGCCGCTTGCCCAGCGGACTGAAGTTCGCTCCGCCTCTGTGCGTCGGCACTGAAGTGCGCTGAAGTGCCGTGATCCCGTCGACCACAATCCAGCATTCGCACTGGCGCGCTACCATCTCAAGCGTCGCGCACATTCGCAAAGGAGCGTGTCACTCATGTCCGCGGACCTCTCGCTCTCGCCCCCGCCCGACGACTCCCTCGGCGTGCTCACCGGCGCCGCGCCGATTGTGCGCGCGTCGCGGCTCGTGCGCATCGATCCCTCAGCGGTCGAGGCCCTCGCCGCGCGCTGGTCCGCCGAGGGATGGCCCGAGCAGGCCGGGCTCGATGCGCTGCACTTCACCGACGACACCGAGCGCACGGCGAACTGGGTGCTGCTGCTCGACGCGCTCAACTTCTGTTTCTGGTCCTTGCCTGGCACGCCGCGTTGGCAGGTCGCGTGGCGCGGGGAGACGCTGGACGGATACGCCGCGCTGGCCGCCGCCCTCACCCGCGCCGTCGAAGAAGGACGCCCACTGTGGGACGCCGCCTATCTCGCCGATCTCGACCCCGACGAGTTGGCGGCAATCCTGCGTCCCATCGACGGCTCCCCACCGATCCCCCTCTTCGACGACCGCCTCGCCAACGCTCGCCAGGCCGGGCGCGTCCTGCTGGACCGCTACGACGGCCAGTTCGCCCGCGCCTTCGAGTCCGCGAACGGCAGCGCCGTGCGGCTCGCCCTGCTCCTCGCCCGCGACTTCTCGTCCTTCGCCGACGTGGCCGCGTGGCAAGGGTCGCGCGTGCCGTTCCTCAAGCGCGCGCAGATCTGCGTCGCCGACCTCAACGCGGCGTTTCGCGGCGAGCGCTGGGGCGCCTTCGCGGACCTCGACCACCTCACCGCCTTCGCCGACTATAAGCTGCCGCAGCTCCTGCGCCGCTTCGGCGTCCTAACCTACGCCGGCGAGCTCGCCCAGCAGATCGACACCTACACGCTGATCCCCGCCGGCTCCGAGGCTGAATTGGCGATACGCTCCGCCACGATCTGGTCCGTCGAGCTGCTGCGCCGCGCCCTCGCCGAGCGCGGCGTCCAGCGCCCCGCCAGCGCCATCGACTATCGCCTCTGGTCCGAGAGCCAGGCCGCCGACCCAAAGATGCGCCCCTACCACCGCACGTTGACGATCTTCTACTAGAGGTGAACCAGGTCTTCAGAAGGGCAGTAAATCAGTTATGAGAACGGCAATATCTGTATCTGGACGTTTAGGCAATCGGGCTATCCCTGGCACTCCACCCCACGACAGTGCCGTCCGGAGATAGTCGACAAATGACATCTGTAACCAACCGGCAAAACAGAGGCCATCAGTGACGTTATGGGGACGCAAATATCTGATGTGGTAGGGCCCCGCCCCACTGATGTTGTATTTCGTGTATTCGTCAGCCGAGATATGCAACTGTTTGGTCTCGATACTCGCCTCGATGAGTTCATCGTCAAGGGGTCCACCATGAGGGGATCCAGTATGGAGTAGTCCGCGCCAGAGAGGGATTCTAGGCACGGCATCCACCTGGTAGGCAGCGTTCCAACCAAATTCACTCCGCCCACTACTTCATAGAAGGCCTGCAGGGATAACGGGACATACCCGAGATGTTGTCTGATGCGTTCGAAGCGTTCGTTGAGGTCTGGTAATGGTGGAGAGAGCAACGGTGGCGCCTGCTCAACCCAGCGACGATCGGAGTCGGCCCACGGATTCTCCGGGTCATCGACACCCGCCAAACCATAGCCAAATTCGTACCCGAGCGATTGCAGGCGGGGGATAAGGAGATCAATGTTCTGCTTGACCCGTGCCATAGTTTCGCGCGCCACCCGCATCACGTCAGCCAGCGTATCCGCATATGAAGCGTCCTGTTGAAGGCGATTCCATTGAATGTTCCTCATGTCACGCCAGACTGGCACGTGTTCGCCAGCCTGATAGCGCTCGAAATAACTCATCCGTCCCCTCGCCTCTCAATTCGATGTCATGCGTGACGTCATGGCCCGAATCTGAGCACCCTCGAACCCGTGGAGCGCCGCGCGTAGCCAGCGCGCATGGTACACGCAGAGGTCCGATCGAGCGCGTGGAGCCGCACCGTACATAGTGCCAGGTGATATCCCCTCGGAGGTCTACGCTCATGGATCAAGAGGCCATTCTCCAATACGTCACGCACATGTTTCCGGGCGTCATGCTCCTGCGCCCCACCGACGGCCCCGGCGCGGGCGATACCTTCATCTACTACGACCCCCAGCACGACATCGACCTGACCCACAGCATGCCCTTCGCCACCATCGTCAAGAAGACAACAGAGATCGCCTAAAGTGCAGCCCGGCATCGTGCGGGTCCGGTGGGCAGTTGTCGCAGCGTAGTTGGGGGGGCCAACAGCGGTCCCGTCGTGATCTTTGGAGGGCTTATGGACCAAGAGACACTCATCCAATACATCGCAGACACCTTCACTGAGATTGAAGTCCAGAGGCCATCAGATGGCCCAGGAGCGGGCGACACCTTCTTCTTCTACGATCCCCAGCGCGACACTGACCCGTCGCGGCGGCTTCCTTTCGCCACAATTGTCACTAAAGACTACAAGAGCTTCGACGAGTCCTCTCAGCTGGATCGCCCGGGAGTGTTTCGGCTGAATATCGGTGTGAGCCGAGAAACGTTCCAGGCACTCTTTGGCCATTTGCCCACAGAGGAGAGTACCGAGAGCTATGATTTCGCGGCCTTCGATCGGGTGATGCCCCATCCGGCGTACGGACGCCAATCATGGGTGTGTATCCTCAACCCAAGCTCGCAGACCTTCGAGACCGTCAAGCCCTTGCTCGCTGAAGCCTATGGTCGGGCTGCCGGCCAGTATGCGCGCAGACACACCACCGCCGATTGAGCAGGCACCGCTCACGTAGCACGGCTCAGCTTGCTTCCAGCACGCGGACGTTGTACGCTCTGGAGTGACAGTCGGCCTTGGTAGAGGGGGATAGCGGCTAGCCGCACAGGGGCCCCCACCGCGCAAGACCACGCTTTGGCAGGGCAGTGCAATGGCCCTGGACCGTCAGACGAGATGTTGTCTCGCTGATGGGTCCAGGGCCTTTTTTCGTGCCCAAAAACGGCCTCGGCGAGGCGCGGTTATGGAGTGCGGTAACCGAGTAGGGGCCACACGATGCTGAGGCAGTGTCAGAGCAGAGGTACAGATATGTCACCACAGGCGAAAGCGTGAGCGGAGCAGATACTCGCGCATGTCAGGCAGCTCGTGGATGCTGCCGAGGTGAAGGTTGGGGCGACGCCAGGCACGGTTGCTGAGAGCCTGGAACGAGCCGCGAGCGAATATGTGGACCTGACGTGGTTGCGAATCGGCGAACTATCGGAGGAGCTGCACGCGATACTCGCAAAGCCAGATGAGAGCATCACCGGAGACGATTTAGAGGTCATGGCGGGCCTCACCTCCAAAATGTGGTGGCTGGCGGAGGGTGCTCGCGGGTTGCGCGAGCTAGCGGATGTAAGCCTCGCAACAGGAGAGGAGGTAGGGCGGTGAAGCCGAATACGAATGAGCCGCGGCAGGAGACAGACCCTGAGGAGCTTATGGTGCTGGTTTACCGCTGCAGCGCACACGCGAAGTGGTACCCGGGCGAAGACCCCTTGCGGCCTTACACCGAGTTTACCGTTGACCCGGTCACGCTCTTGAGGACACACGACACGGCCTGCAATCGGTGTGTGCGGCGGCGGCGGCAGGAGCTAGCGCCACGCCAACTGGAGATGTCACATAGGGGCTTCGGTGCTCAGTCGCATCCCATCGTCGTGTAGCTGAGGCTCGGTGCCGCGCCCGCGCCGCTGGACGGACCAGCGAGCGTGAAGCGAATAACGCCCTGCTGTCCAGCGCCCTGGCTCCTGTTGTCAAGGTGCAGCGCGACGCTCGTCCCGGCTCGGAGTTGGCCTTGGTTGGGGGAGATTGTCACGCCGGCCTGGTCGTTCGGGAGGGAGAACTGCGCTTGCCACTGGACTTGGTCGGACCCTCGATTCGTCAACACCACGTATTGGCTCTGCTGCCCGTTGTTACAGCCCAGACTCACCGAACTCGGCGTCACCTGAAGCCCCCCTGAGAGCGCGGTCGGACTCGGCGTGCTGAGTGCCGTAGCGGACGGGGACGCCGCTGGAGAGGCATGCGGCGAGGAACTGAGTGACGAGGAACCGGTGGGCGCGAAGTAGCCCGCGCGAGCGAGGAGGAGCAGGCAAAGGATGCTGACGAGCAGCGCCACATTGGCGCCGAGACTCACGCCGAGCAATGCCGAGCGTGCGTCCCTGGAGGTGGTCCGTGGTTTAGACCCATCGGCGACCGGCCAGCCAGGGCCTCCGGTGTCATACCCGCGTAGGTTGGGTATGGTCGGCTCGTCACCACGCACCGCATACACCTTTCACGTCTCTGCGGTATCTGCATCGCTCAGCGGAGCGAGAGCAACAGCCCGCCGAGGTGCATGATAGCAGAGCGTGAGGACCGAGACAAACCAACTAGGCAAGGGATACGAGACGCTTTCGGTACGCCGAACATCGTGCCCTACCTATTCGAGAGGAGAACTCAGTGATGCCTACGTGAGATGATTCCTGGCTCCGACCTTCGTAGCGGTAACGCGTGAGGAGACCGACTAGTATGGACAAACTCCAGTGTAACGGCCCGGGCTGCGGGCGCTCGCTCCGCGCCGTAGACCCCGGCGAATGGGTCAAGGCAATCGCGCGAGACGGGCGGAGTTTCCTCTTTTGCTCCGCCGCGTGCGCGCTTCTGTTCAAGCTCCCCAGAAAGGACACCAAGAGAATGGAACGGCTCTCTTAGTGCATCGTTCCTTAAATCCTATAGATAAATTGGCGCTTGAGGCGGCGCTGGGGCTTGGGCGGGCGGCCCCAGAGGAAAGGTGTTGGGTGCTGATTCCAATCGGCCGCACCAGCTGACAAGGCTTGGTCGACCGCCTGGGTGCTCGTGCCGTCGCGCCCGGCGAGCGCCCGCTGGGTCAGGATCTTCCAGAAGCCCTCAATGAGGTTGAGCCAAGCCGCCGCTTTGGGCAGCGGGACGAAGTGGAACCGCGGGTGGCCCCAGTTCCACCGCATGGTGTCAACGCTCCAGTGCAAGGGCAGCGCGTCCACGATGAGGAAGGCGTCCCCGTCCGGGACGAAGGTTTCCAAGCCGTCGAGGAAGTGCAGCCAGGCGGCGGTGTCGCGACAGGCCGTCGTCTCGACGAAGGCCGCGCCGCTGCGATGCGCCAGCGCCCCGAACGCCCAGCGATAGCCGTGCCGGGCGTAGCTGGGGCGGAAGTGTGGACGATAGGCGTCGTCGCTCCCGCTCGGGCCGGCAGAGCGGCGCGCGGCGACCGGGCCAAGCTCGTCGAGGCCGATCACCGTGCGGCCCGGTGGTGGCGCCGTGTAGAGCCCGACGATGGCCCCCTTTTTTCGGCGAAGTCCGGATCCGTACTCTCCAGCCAGGTCCGCGGCTTCTGCCATTTGATAGGCTCGGCCTTGAGCAAGCGTCGGATCTGGCTGCGCTTGATCAACACCCCCTCCTTGGCCAGCTCAGATTGGAGCCGATCCAAGGTCCAATGGCAGGTCGGCGGCACCTCCCCTTCCGCCGGCTTGGGCGGCAGCGCGCGCGCCTTGGCGATCACGCGACTGTACGCATCCTCGGGGTAGGTCCGCGGGCGTCCCGAGCGAGGGGCGTCGTCCAACCCGTCCAGCCCTGCCGCGTTGAAGCGCTCGACCCAACGCCGCACACCCTTCTCACTCTGCTGCAGCTGCGCGGCGATCGCCGGGGCGGTCACGCCGGCCGCCGCCAGCTGGATGAGGCGCGCGCGTCGCGCCAAGCGCACCGGCGCCGTCTGGGCCTGGACTATCCGCTCCAGTTTCGTCCGTTCCTCGTCGGTCAAGGCCCGCAGATGCAGCGTCATGGCGCACACCTCCTCACAGTCCCCCACGGGCCTGCAAGATCGGAGCCTCTACTTGCGGAACGACGCACTTAGCGTCAACGCGGGAGCAGCAGGGACGGCTCGCTCCATCCGCAGGGCTACGGCTTGTGCTATATATTCGGCGCCGTAAGCCCGTGCATGCCAAGCGTCAGCGATACCTCGCCACCATGGTGCAGGTCATGCTCCATCACATGCCAGACGACCCACCCGCGCACAAGCTCAAACGGCTGGCCGCGTCGCTCGCCTCGCACCGTCTCTCCCATCGCGTCAGGGGTGAAGCCCGCCAGCGCCTCGTGCATCACGCGCCACGTCTCCGTCAGCCCGCGCACCAGCTCCGCCGCCGAGCGATCTGGCGCGCCGGGCGCCTGCCAGCCGTGATAGGCGTCGAAATCCGCGTCCCCCACGCCGAGCGCCGTACTGAACCACCCCACGCGCGTGGCGATGATATGCCGAGCATTCTCGCCGATGGAGCGCAGGTGCGGCGCCGCCCGCAGCGCCAACTGCTCATCGCTAAGCGGCGCCAACGCGGCCACCAGGCTCTCCTGATACGCCCGCCAGCCCGAGGTTATCACCGCCAGGGTCGGATTCGCCTCGTCAGATGTGCTCACGTCGTTACTCCTCTCGCTGCGCGCTCTACACTACCTCTCGCCCAGGGTTGCCATCGCGCATGCGCCCGCCACGCGTAGCGTCGAAGCCCCCTCGATGGCTGCCCGCACCCGCTGGCGCAGTTCCCCCGGCGCGAGAGGATCGAGCGTCACCCGCTCAGCCCCGAGGAATGCGGCGAAACGCACCAGCCCGCGCGCCAGCGCCTCCGCGAAGGCCGCCTCACCGGCTGGCGCATGCTCCTCCAGCCAGAAACCCAGCAGCATCAGCGTCGCCGTCGCGCGGTCGAGCTTCGGATCGAGCCGCCCCACCAGCCGGTCGCCCCACAGGATCGGCAGCGTGTAGTAGCCCCATCGCCGCTTCTCAACGGGCTTATAGACCTCCCAGATGTAGTCGAAGTCGAAGAGCCACGACGCCCGCCCCCGCGCGCTGACGATGTCTAGCGGCGCCAGAAAGACCGCCTCCTCGGTGGTGTTCGTCTCCAGGGGGCGCCACTCGTCGGGCACGCCGCCTGCCGCGACCGTTGCCAGCATCGGCAGATCCTCGCCGCGCAGCAGCCAGGCATCCTTCGACCCCTCGATCCGCACCCGCGCCAGCGTCCCCTCATCCACCAGCCGCCCCACCACCCCCATCGCCTCGGCGGGCGAAACCTTGCGCCAGATCGCATCCGCCCACGCGGCCCGCCACATGCGCTCCGAGATAAGCCCCCAATGCGCCACCGGCTTGCGCGCGAAGAACGCCTCCGCCTCCTGCTCGCTGGCCGCGTGCCTCAAGGTCGCGGGCGCCACGCGCTCCAGCAGATCGTAGACACGCTCGAAGCGCACCCGGTGATGCGTCATCAGCTCGCCCGTCAGCCAGAGGTAGTAGAGGGCCAGCGCCGTGTCCTTGCTCCCTCGACCACTGGTGACGCGCTCGCCCCCCGCGAAATCGCGGTTCCCCAACGGACCCCGCTCACGAATCGTCGCCCGCATCGCATCCAGCAGATCGCCATGCGTCGCGGCAAAATCCGCCCAGCGCACAGAGGTCTTGCGACGGTCCATGTGCAGCCGCCACGCCGGCAGCTCCTCCATCGGATACACGAACAGGCTGTCGCCATAGTCGAAGTACTGCCGATCCTGGTAGAGCAGTTCGTCCAGGTACTCGGGCCGATAGTCGATCACGCGGGACCACAGCACGATATCCTGGCTCCGCGCGATCACCTGCAACGGATCGAGCTGCACCGACTCGATGGCCCGTATCGCCTCGGCGGTCCCGCGCTTGCCGGCCCAGCGCCGTCCCGGCCACAACCCCTGCTGCCCCAGGACGAAGCGGCGCGCGGCCAGCTTGGAGATGACGCCGTCGGTCGTCGCCATACGTATTCCTCCGCTCAGTGACCCCTCGCCATCCGTGAACGCATGTACTATACTGCGGGGTGTCCCCAGATGGAGCAATCAAAGGACCTTTGCGAGAGGAGCGCCCCATGAAACTCGCCAACGTGCGCCTGCTGGTCGCCGATTTCTCCGCCTCGTACGCCTTCTGGCGCGATGTGATGCAGCTTCCCGTCGCTTATGGCCCCGACACGCCGAACGCGCCCGACGGCTACGCCTACCTTACCCTCGGCGACGCGACCGACGCGGGCATCGAGCTCTTCAACCGCGCCGGCTTCGCCCAGTCCATCGCCCAGTCCATCGCCCAGTCCCCAGCGTCAGGCGCGGGCAACGCTCAGATCGTCCTCGTCCTCAAAGTGGACGACGTGGCCGCCACCTACGCCGATCTCGTCGCCCGCGGCGCCACCTCCGTCGCCGAGCCGAAGGACCGCCCGGACTGGGGCGCCCGCACCGCCCACATCAGCGACCCCGACGGCAACATCATCGAGCTCTACGCCTCGCTCTCCCCCAACTCGTAACCGTACGCCTGGAGCCATCCCCTCACGGGCATCCACCACCGTTGGGTGCCCTTCTCTCCTTGTGCTCTCCCCCCAACTGTGCTATTCTGTAATCAGAACATTATTTCAATCCAAGGCGATTCGCCCCTCGCATCTGGGGAGCGCCCGTCGCACGCGAACCCGCGTGCTCGCCGTGTATGCCATCACTCCGTGGCCCCTTCCCTTGTAGGATGGGGTAGGGGTTAGGTCAGGAGGTATCTCACTTCCGCCCTCGCCACGTCACCCCGCCCCAACACCGCATCTTCCCTCGAGAGAACGCGATCAAAACGCAAAAGCGGAAGGAAACGGAAACGAATATCCAGGAGTTCCGGCCACCATGCTCCCCAGCTGTTCGCACCCGCCCCTGAAAAATCCACCCCTCACCCCAATTTCCGCCCCCTCCCATCGCACCCCGCCCTCCGTCCTCTCCGTTCCCTCCGCCCACCTCCGTTCCCTCCGTGTTAAAGCCTCCTCTCTTCCGCCCCCTCGCCACCGGTTGCGACCGTCTGCCGCCCGTCGCTATAATGGCGAGGATGGCCCCCGCGATCCCCGGCGATGTGGCCGAGCTTCGCAGCGCACCCTATTCCGCGATTTCGCTGGCCTCGGTTGGCGAGCTGGAGGTAGCACGATGACAACGAACGTCACCGCACCGAGGACGGGCGCCGACGCCCGCACGCTCGACCCCATGGACCTCTACCGCACGATGGTCACGGCCCGCACGCTCAACGACGTGCTCAAGGCCCGCAAGACCCAGGGCAAGTTCCCTTTCTACATCGGCTGCGCCGGCCACGAATCCAGCGCCGCGATGGTCGCCGCCCTGCGCGACGACGACTGGCTCTCACTCTACTACCGCGACCTCGCCGGCTGGCTCCAGCGCACCGGCGACATCCTCGGCGTGCTGCGCGCCGCCTATTCGCGCGTCACCGACCCGATGACCAGCGGGCGCAACATGCCCTCGCACTACAGCAGCCGTGAGCATCACATCCTGCCGACCTTCAGCGAGGTCGGCGGCCTTGCCCCCTTCGCCGGCGGGGTTGGCTGGGCGTTCAAGCGCGACGGCAGCCAGCGCGTGATCGCCTTCACCACCGGCGACGGCGGCGCCGCCACCAACGACTTCAACGTTCTCCTGCGCCAGGCCAGCGTGCACAAGTTGCCCGTCCTCATCACTGTCTGGAACAACGACTGGGCCATCATGACGCCGCGCCAGCAGCAGTGGGCCGGCGACCTCACCGCCCAGGTCCGCGCGATGGACGCCATCGCCGTGGACGTCAACGCCGTCAACCCGTTCGAGGTCTACGACACCACGCGCGAGCTGGTCCAGCGCCTGCGCGACGGCGAAGGTCCCGCCTTCATGCACCTGCACGGCGGCCTGCTCGACGCCCACTCCAGCAGCACCGACATCCGCCGCTACCGCACCCGCGAAGAGATCGAAGAGACCACCCGCACCAAAGACCCCGTCAAGAAGATGGGCGAGCTGCTGATCGAGCAGGGCGTGATCCGCGAGTCCGACGTCGAGCGCATCCACGACGAGATCAAGGCCGAGATCGACGCCGCCGAGGAGCAGGTGCTCGCCGAGCCGGAGGTGCCGGCCTCGCGCGTCACCGAGAAAGTGATCGAGATCGGCCCCTGGCAGCCGCAGCCCGCTGGCGGACCCACCCGCCAGATCGCCATGATCGAGGCGCTCAACGACGGGTTGGTCGAGATCGTCAAGCGCGACCCTGGCTTCTTCGTCTACGGCCAAGACGTCGGCAGCTCCACCGGCGGCGTCTTCAACGTCACGCAGCGGCTGGTGAAGGAATATCCCGGCACCGCCATCAGCAGCGCCCTCAACGAACAGCTCATCGCCGGCATCGCCGCCGGCTGCAGCATGGCCGACGACCGCGCCCGCTGCGGCGAGGTCCAGTTCGTGGACTACCACCAGTCCGCCACGCAGACGATCCGCCTCGCCGCGCGCATCTACTATCAGTCCTTCGGCGACTGGAACTGCCCGATGCTGCTGCGCATGAAGTCCGGCTCCGGCGGCGGCGGCCCCATCTCGGATAGCGGCTCCGGCGGCGGCGCCTTCGGCCACTCCAACGCCGGCGAACAGTGGTTCACCACCGTCCCCGGCCTGATCACGATCTGCCCCGCCACGCCGTACGACGCCAAGGGACTCTTGATCGAGGCCTCGCGCACCAAATCCCCCGTCGTCTTCCTCGAGCGCGGACGCCTCTACCGCGCCGAGCCGCCGCACGTCCGCAAGGGCGGCGCCGTCATCGACCAGTTGGCCCAGCTCTGGAGCGTCCCCGACGGCTACTACACCGAGCCGATCGGCAAGGCGCGCACGATCCGCCTGGGCAGCGGCGCGCCCTTCGCCACCATCGTCAGTTGGGGCACCATGCTGCTAGAGTCGGCCATCGCGGCGGCGCGCTTCACGGAGCAGCACGGCGGCGCCATCGACGTGATCGATCTCCGCACGCTGATGCCATTCGACGAGGATGCCATTCGCGCCTCCGTGCTGGAGACCAATCGCGCCATCGTCGTCAGCGAAGAGGCCGACTTCACCACCTTCGGGCGCCACATCCACTCGTGGATCGCCGAGCACTGCTTCTGGAAGCTCGACAACGCGCCCGCGCTGGTGCAGGCCGTCGCCGCGCCGCCCGCCCCCTACGACGGCCCCGAAGAGACCGCCTTCTACCCCACCGCCGACACCGTCGTCGCCGCCCTCGAGCAGTTCGCCCGCGAATAACGGAGGCACTGACAAGGAGGTGAAGTCAGGCGAACCTACAGGTCACCCGGCTTCACCTATCCCCTGGCGCGGCTCTAGAGCCCTCGCTCACTCGTAATACTCCGGCGCGGTCTTCAGCGTCTGCCACTGTCGCGCGTCGTGGCCGAAGACGACCAGCGCTACCTGCTCGCGTTCGACGATCTCCAACAGCTTCCGGGTGCTGGCGCGCAGTTGCTCCTCATCGTCGTCCAGCGGCCAGGCGCGCCGCTCCGGCGTGAAGAGCCTTTCCAGCACCACCGCGTCAATCGCCAGCAGCACCGTTCCCGTTTGTGGCAGATGCACCAGCACGGACTGATGACCCAGCGTATGTCCACTCGTCTCGATCAGCGTCACGCCGGACGCAAGTTCGGCGTCTCCCTCCACCAGCCGATAGCGCAGCGCGGGCGCATCCCAGTGGGCGCGGGTGGCGGCAAAGCGCGGATGTCCGCTCGTCGCCAACTCGTAGTGCGCCCGCTGCACGATCAACTCCGCCTTCGTGAAGGCATCGTGAGAGCCCGCGTGATCGGTGTCGAAGTGGCTGCAAATCAGCACGTCAATGTCATCAGGACGCAGGCCGATGGCGGCCAGTTGCGTGATCACGCTGCGCTCAGGGTCGCTCGGCGGCGCGCCCGGTGACGGCTGATGGTCGGCGGGCAGCCCGCTGTCGATCAGGATGTTCTTGTCGTCGCTCGTCTGAATCAGGTAGCAGACCGACATGCCGTAGAGGCTCTCGCCAATCGTGATCGTCCCCGTCTGCGCCTGGATCAAATAGAGCCGTATCGGTGTTCCGCCAATTGTCGTCATGTCTCCATCCTCCACCAAGCTGCGCCGCCTTCACGGCCATCCCTCTAAAACGGTTCGTTCGCAGAAGGCCGTGTAGCCCTACGCCTGTCATGCAGGCATTCGATGGTATCACACGAACGACGCGTCCTCTCAATGCCCATCCCACCGCAAGACGGAGGTGGTCCATGTGCCCGTTTGGCCGTCGTGTGCTCGCCACTAAGCCACGCTCGTCCTGATTGCGAACGGATCGCTTGTATAAGGACGTGACAACTCGGACCTCCCAGGAGTGGAGCGCGGCGCGGAGCCGTGAGGGCCGAGGGAAGGGGTGAAGGATGATGCTCGCAACGCACAGCGCCATTAAAGTGGCCACGCGCACCGATGTGGATGACGATGCGCTCGATCGCTTGATGAACGATGGGCCAGAGCCGCCGGTGTCCTTCTTCTCGGACGAGAGCTTCGGCACTGCGGCTGAGTGCGCGGCGGATGCGCTCTTCGTGAAGCGGCTCTCGCTGATCGTCGTGCCTGCCGTGTTGCTGCTCTGCCTGCTGACGCTGGTTCTGGCGTAGCCCACCGTCTCGCGCGAAGGAAGTGCGCTTGCATGCATGCCTACGTCCCGTGCTACCGTGCTCGATGTCCGCGCGACGTGCCGGCCAGAGGACTGGAGCACACCGCGAAGGCGTGAGAGGGAGCAGCGGTGAAGGTCGCGTGCATCTTTGCCGCCAGCGGGCACACCGCCGGCTACAAGCTTGGCAAGATGATCCTACCGCGACTCGAGGAGGGATACCGTGGCGTCGAGGTGGGTCAAATCCCATGGATTCAGGGTTTATCCCCGTCCTGTACATCTACCCAGCTAGTTTGGTATTAGTAGTTGTAGGTGACACGCTCGGCCCCGAGCAATGCAGCGGAGGAATCATGGCCCGTTCAGTCTCGACGGCGCCCCGACGGCGCGGCATCCCCTTCGTGACGACGGCGACGCTCGCGTTCTGGCGGTTGCGCCAGACCTGGCGCTTGCTGCTGGTCTCGGGCCTCGGCGCGCTCGCCGCGGTGATGCTGGTCTGTGCCGTGCCGCTCTTCTCCCAGGTGGCCACGAGCGCCGGCCTGCGCACCCAGCTTGCGCAGTTGCACGAAGGGCCGCTGGTGGTAGTCTCCGGCGTGATGCTGACTCCCTCCTCGGACCTGATCCCGCGTGCGCAGTCCCAGATTGACCGCGTAGTGCGCGGCGAGCTGGGCGCCTACCTGGCACCCGGCGCGCCTGCCGCGTCGACGGAGTTTTTCGTCGACCTCAGCGGCATATCCAGCACCGGGGGCGTTCCGGATGGCGTCGACATCGTCGGGGCGGATCTCTCCGGCGACACCTCAGCGTATTCGCTGGTCGCCGGCAGGCTGCCAAGCAAGAAGAGCGGCGACCTGGAGGTGGCGGTCTCGCAGGACATGGCGACGCGCTATGGGCTGGCGGTCGGCATGACCCAGAGCTTCATCGACCCAGTCCCACCGGTCCCGCCGTCCATCACGGCGCACATCGTTGGCATCCTGGCGCAGCCGCCGGCACGGCCCGCCGCGGATCAGGTTTCCTCGACAGAGTCGTTTCGCGGCGGTGTCTCTGCCTACTTCCCGGGCGACGTGGTGCTGGCCTCGAACGACACGCTGGTTGCCGTCGGCAGCGCCTTGGCCGACCAGGGTATCATGGCGTCGCTGTTTGTGCAATGGACGTATCACCTCGACCTGTCGCGCCTCAGCGTGGACTCGCTCGATGACCTGCCGAGCCGCCTACAGGCGCTGCAAGTCACCGATACCGAGGCACTGAACGCCGATCTCGGCCTCAATCTCGACGGCGCCGACACGATCCGCCCGATCCTCTCCGAGTATCAGGAGCGCCTCTTCATCGCGCAGATCCCCGTGGGCTTCCTGTTGATCCAGGTGATCGGCCTGGTGCTGCTCTTCATCGCCCTGATGGTCACCATCCTGGTGGACAGTCAGGCCGATGCCATCGCCGTGCTGCGCAGTCGCGGCGCCCCGCGTACCCTGGTGCTGCGCGCCATGACGGTGCAGAGTGTCGGCGTGGGGTTGCTGGCGCTGGTGGCGGGGCCGCTGCTCGCGCTGGCGCTCGTGGGTGTCATCGCCGGCGCCGCGCTGCCGTCCGACCAACGCGGCGTGCTCAACCTGCTCTCGAACAATCCCCTGGCGGCGGCGTGGAGTGTGCGCTGGTTCGCGCTGGCCGCCGCCGCCTGCGCCATCATCGCCATGATCGTCTCCACGCGCAGAGCGGCCGGCAATAACGTGCTGGCGCTGCGGCGCGAATCCGCGCGGGTCACAGGGCGACCGCTCTGGCAGCGGCTCAACCTCGATCTGGTTTTCGCCGCCAGCGCCGTGCTGGGCTATGCCGCCTACACCTACATCATCTCCTACGTTGGCGGCTACGACCGGACGTTCCTCTCCGTGGTCTCGCTCTTCGCTACGCTCGCCCTGATGCTGGCGGCGGCGCTGCTCTTCCTGCGCTTCTTTCCGCTGCTGCTGGGTCTACTGGCGCGCCTCGCCGCCCGCGGGCGAACCGCGGCGCCGGTGCTGGCGATCGGCCAGATGGCGCGCGCGCCCAAACAAGCCAGCCGCATGATGCTGCTGCTGGCCTTCTCGGCGGCCTTCACACTCTCCGCGCTGATCTTCGCCGCCTCGCAGGCGCAGCGCGTGCTCGATGTGGCCCTCTACCAGACGGGCGCGGACTTCCGTGGCAGCGTCTCGCCCGCCATCATTAGCACCACCGGCCCGAACGTCGTGCACGCGCTCAGCGCGGAGTATGGGGCGATTCGCGGTGTCACCTCGGCCACACCCGTCTACGACGTGCAGGTCTACGGCGCTTCTATGCCGATAGAGCTGCTCGCCGTGGACGCCGACACCTTTGCCAAGACGGCCATCTGGAGCGAGCAAGATGCCTCGGCCCCGCTCACCAGCCTGATGGCGGCGCTCGCTTCCCGGCGGAGCGGTGCGACCGATGTAGTGCCCGCGGTGGTGGACGATGTGACCTGGCAGATGCTGAACCTTACGCAAGGGGCCAGCTTCACCCTTGGGTTCCCATCCTCACAGAGCATCTCGCCCGTCCCGCTCACCTTTCTCGCTGAGGCGCATGTGCAGCACATCCCGCCGATCAACGACGGCGAAGGCGCGCTGCAAGGCTATGGCTCGGGTGGCATCCTGGTGGACTTCGCGACGCTCAACGCGATCCACACCGCGACGACCACCGTCGTTGGCGCGACGGGGAACTCGACCGCGGGGCTGACGCCGAACGGCATCTGGCTGCGCACGGCCCAGGACGCCGCCTCGCTGGCGAGCGTGCGCGCGGCGTTGACGGCCGGCCCGCTCGCGGTGGGCGACCTGCTCGACCGCCGCAAGGCGGTCGCGAACGCCGTGCGCGACGCATTGTACATTGACCTGCTGGGCGTGCTAGCCATCGCCGCCGGCACGGCGCTGACGCTGGCACTGGTGGGCATCCTGCTCGGATCCTGGCTCAGCGCGCGCACCCGCCTGATCAGCTTTGCCCTTTTGCGCGCCTTCGGCAGCGAGCCGGCACAGCTCGCCGGCGTGTTGCTGTGGGAGCAGGGCATTATCTACACCCTGGCGCTCGGCCTGGGCGTGGTGATGGGCTTCGCGCTGGCCGCGGCGGTGCTGCCCGTCATCATCTTCACCAACGGTACCCTCCAGCAGACCATCGACACATTGGCGTCGGACGTGCCGCCAATCCAGATCGTCGTGCCGTGGCCGGCGGTCGGTGCGGTGCTCGGTGGTCTGCTGTTGCTCTGCGGTGCCGCCGTCCTGCTGATGACCCGCGTCGTCGCTCACCCCTCCATCGGCCAGACCATGCGCCTAAACGAAGATTGACCACAAGGGCTTGCTGCACGGAGGACACGGAGTTTGCTACGAAGGAATCGGAGAGCGGAGCATACGCACACGCGCTATCTCAGCATCATCGATGGGGGCGCTCTTCTCCAGGAGAGGTTAAAATTAGGGTTAGATGGCTTGGCCTCACGTGTGGCTCAAGCCTGATCTTATCCCACATATTCTCTCATGGCAGTCTACTTGATTGCTGCTGCTTACACCTGCAACAGGGCTTGAGAAGGGAATGGATCAGGGGTTATGAAGGTCGCATACATTTTCGCCACGAGTGGGCATACGGCCAGCTACAAGCTCGGCAAGATGATCCTGCCGCAGTTGGAAGAGGGGCGCCACGGCGTCGAGGTCGTCGGCATGTTCTTCTTCGATGACGATACGCACTGTGCATAGGCGTTCATAGTGGTCTGCCGTTTTCGTATTTCTCACTCTTCTATCTTGAATATTGTTCACGTTCGTCCAGGCTTTTCTCTCCGCGTTGGGGTCAATCTTGGGATCAGATTGCTGCCATTCGCTCCTAAGCATAGGAAGGTATTCAGAGCTGGAGTGTGGCGCTACGGCGCGAGCCAGAACGCGAGCTCTACAGCACAAGCCGCGCCAAGCAAGCGCACAATGCGAACTTGGTTGGGGAACGCCGCACACGCGGATTGGGCAACGTTGCAGGTGAAAAGGCGGGTGGGGCTGTCCTGGAGGGATCAGGATCGCACCTCGACGAGGGCGACCACGTGCAGCGTCCCTCCCCATGGGATGACCTGGAAGGTGAGCACACGCTCGACGACGAACGTCCCGCCGCGGAACTCGTCGTGCTACTGACTGCCCGCGAGACCGTTGCGGGTATTCGCCAGGCTGGTGGGATTCTCCAGCGGGCCGAGGTGTATGGCCATGGTCTTCACGTCACGCCCTCCTCTCGTGCGATGGCGCCCCGCGCGCCGTCGGCCTCGGGCACTCATGGTGGTGGCGTCGCAAAGAGCGGACCGCCAATCTGCCGCCCCGGACAGAGTCGACGCCTACCTCCTCGTGAGTGCATTCATTCTACGTTAGCCACGTGGCACACATTGCGCGCGTAGCACTGTCCGAACTGCTCGGCGTCTTTCGCGTTCCTCTGGGGTACCCCGGAAAAGGTCACCACCGCGCGCCTGTTGGCGTTTCGCGTAGGGCACGATGTACCTCGGAGTCTCGACGCGTGCGGCATGACGGGCTACCGGGAAGACGCCCCACACCGTGACGTCGCGCCGCACCGCATGGCGAGCTTCTTGCATGGGCCAAAGGGGTGACCTGGCACGCGTGCTCGTGGCGCATGCTCAGGAGGCCGTCCCTCGGGTGTCCTCCGAAGGATACCCTCCTGTCGCGCGTGCCCTCGGGGTTGGAAACGGGCTGCTCCCATGCCATCGATGCCACCGACTCCATCTGTCCCCCCGTCCGCCGGCGCATCCCGCACCTCCTTGGGCCGGCGTTGGGCTAGGGACCTGCTACACGATCGGTTGCTGCTGAGCGCTGTGATGGCCTGCGCGCCCCTGCTCGGCTTCCAGCTGACGATGATGCTCCGCCACCCCCCCGGATCGGGCCGGTCACCGACTGGCTCCGCCCGGCCCTCGCGTGGCTCGAACTGACGATCGTGGTCGCCGTCAGCTACTGGCTCAGCCGCCGGCGCCGTTCGGAGGCCCTCTCCTGGTGGCTGTTCAGCGGGGGCACATTGTGCTACGCGATCGCGCGAACTTGGTGGACGCTGGAGAACGTGCTGATCTACCACCATGGCGGCGTCCCCTTCCCCAGCCTCCCCGACCTCTTCTTCGCGCTCCAATACCCCTTCTACTTCCTGGCGGTGATCCTCATCCCTGTCGGCGACGTCTTTGGCCCTCGCCTGCTGGCGATCCTGGACGCCCTGCTCTGGATGGGAGGGGCGACTGCCTTCTTCTGGTATTTCCTTCTCACGCCGCTGTTCATTGCCAGCGGGTTGTCCGTGCTCGCCAAGACGGCGAGCCTGGGCTATCCGGTCGCCGATCTCTTCCTGCTCCTCGCCCTCTTGCGGGTCCTGCTGCGCCCGCTGCGCACGGTCGAGGATCACCCGGTCGTGGGGCTCATCGCTGCGAGCGTCGCCTGCTTGATCGTGGCCGATGTCGGGGCTATCCTCCTCACCCTCCATCCCGCCCACGAGTACCGGACGGGACAGTTCCCCGATTTCTTCTGGCTCGCCGCCGACCTGCTCATCCCGCTCGCGGCTATCGTCCAGGTGCGCGTGGTCCAGCGTCAAGGGTTGGGGGTGCCGCCGGTCCCCGAGAGCCAGGACCGCCAGGGGCACGACGCGGAGGACGTCCGGGCGGTTCTCCGCCTCTTCCTCCCCCTCGTCGCCGCGCTGCTGGCCAGCAGCGCGATCCTCCTCCGCGCGGCGATGACCCGCCTGGCGGGCGCGGATTGGCGCAGCATCGCCGCGCCGCTGGCGGTGAGTTCCGGCCTGCTGCTCCTGGTCATCGTGCGCCAGGCGGTCACCTTCTTGGAGATGAACCGGCTGCGCCGCACCGTCTTGGCCGCGCAGGCCGAGCAGCGGGCGCGCGGCGAGCTCGATCGGCGCAAGGACGAGTTCCTGAGCGTGGTCAGCCACGAGATGCGCACCCCCCTGACCACCATGGAGATGTTCTTCGGGCTCGTCGCACGCCGCCCCGACTCGCCGCCACCGCGCGGCGCGCTCGCCTATTCCCAACACAGCGTCCAGCGTCTCGCCCGGCTCGCCGACGATCTCGTGGACGACACGCGCGTCCTGCACGGTCGCCTCACCCTGCGCCTGGCACCGTGCGACCTGGGCACCATCGCGCGTGCGGCCGTCGAGGAGCAGCGCGCGGCGGAGCCGACGCGGACCATCCTGCTGCACCCAACGGCGGGCGGCGAGCCCCTGCCGATCCGCGCCGACGCCGAGCGGATCGGCCAGGTGGTCACCAACTACCTGACGAACGCGCTCAAGTACTCCGCCGCGGACCGGCCCGTCGAAGTCCGCCTGGCCGCGGTAAGGATCGCGGGCGGACCTGGAGAATGCACGGGGGAGACGGGCGAGACCTGTGATGTGGCGCGCGTCTCGGTGCACGATGCGGGCCTCGGCGTGCCGCTCGCCGACCAACCGCACGTCTGGGAACGCTTCTATGTCGTCGAGGGCACCACGGTCCAGAGCGGCTCCGGCACCAGCCTGGGCCTCGGCTTGCACACTTGCAAGGCCATCGTCGAGCGGCATGACGGCCACGTGGGGCTCGACAGCGCCCCCGGCGGGGGCTCCACCTTCTGGTTCACGCTGCCGCTGCGCTGAGTCACCCCGCCTCGGACTCACAGTGCGTCGAAAATGTGCTGGTTCGAGGTGCCTATGAAGTGCGGATTCGTCGGGCGCGGGCCATCGCGCCATGGAACGGGGGGCAGATCGCCCGCCTGCTTCTGCGGCGGAAGATCGAGGGGCAAGCGTCCGTGCTCGCCCGCCTCTCGGGAGCAGGTGCAGCCGTCGATGTGGTGCGCGGTGCGAGCGAGGCCTTGCAGGGGGCAGAGGACGCCGAACAGCTCCGGTGGGTCGAGGCGCAGGCGGCCGCCGTCTACTGGGGCGCGTGGGCCTCCGTCTCTGTGCGATTTGCCCGCAAGGACGAGGCGAAGATCCCGCAGCAGTGGGCGACCTTCGACTCGCGGAGCTCGCCGCTGACGAACTCACCCCGTCGTGCCGCCAACCCTGCCAACGCGCTGCTCAATTACCTCTATGCGATCCTCGAAGTCGAGGCACGCATCGCCTGCCTCGCGCTCGGGCTCGACCCGGGCATGGGCGTGCTGCACGCCGATCAGCGGAACCGGGATTCGCTCGCCTGCGACCTGATGGAGGCCATACGCCCCGAGGTCGACGCGGCGGTGCTGGACTTGTTGGCGTCGCACACCTTCGCGGCGAGCGACTGCTTCGAGACGCGGCAGGGGGATTGCCGACTCCTCTCCCCGATGACCCAGCGGTTGGCGGAGACCGCGCCGCAGTGGTCCAAAGCCATCGCCCCGGTCGCCGAGGAGGTGGCCCATCTCCTCTTCGAGGCCTATGAAGCACTGCCATCGATCGGCAGCTTGTCGCCACAGGCCGTCCGTACGGCGTCGGGGGTGGGGCGAGCGCGTAAGGCGTCGGCCCTCGCGACGCCATTGACTCAGGCGCATCGCAGCGCGGGTCGGGGGCGTCAGCGGAGACGTCCCGAGGTGGATGCGGGGCTGTCGCTCACGGTGTTGCCGAACGGTTGCCAGGGCTGCGGCGTCCCGTTGGACGATGCGGAGGCCGGCTATTGCGACGCGTGCCGCGACGAGCGTCGACGGGAGTTCATGCCCGACTTCACGGCGAGCGGCCCCGAGGCGTTGGCGCGTCGACGAGCAGCGGGCGACAATCCCGCCCACGGCGGCGAGGCGCGAGCCAAGCGGAGCACGCGACACGTCGAACAGATGCGCGCGAGCGCCGAATGGGAGGAAGTCCATGGGGACGATGATCGCGGCGACCTTGACTTCGCCCGCGACATCCTGCCCGGACTGGAGGGCATCTCGCTCGTCGATCTGATGCAGGCGACGGGGCTCTCGCGTCGCTACTGCTGGCGCATCCGCCGCGGCGAGACGGTGCCGTACCCGCGCCACTGGGACGCCCTCAGGATGTGTGCGCGCCAACGCCACGACTCCGGACACCGAACCTCAGACTAGGCTGCCGGTTTGCTGAGTTCTTCATGCGGGTTCGCTGCTACTCGCTGGCGTTGGGGTCAGTTTAGGGGTCAGAGTGAAGTTATTGGCCCCTCTGTAAGAAGGTTCGCAGAGTGGGCAGCCATCGTACGCGGCATAGTGATGTGATGCAGACGCATGCTTCAGCCTGAACTCATGACGGTGTAAGTTGGCCCTCGCTTGCCAAGAGTGCAGTACTCATTGCTGATCACATGAGAACGGCCCGTAGCGCTGGTTACACAGCAGCGGTGGTCAGCAGTCGTCACGTGGCTGTAAGGTGCGTTTGGTTCCGCGTCATATCCCGTTGACACAATGCACACATAACTTCTTACGGCTCCCGCAATGCAAGAGCATTTCGTCAACCGGGGACCCTGTACCATGCGACTTTCTATCCGTTGAGCCTGGTGCCGAGAGGATCAATGCGATGGCTCACGTGCTCACGGTGCTCTCGAACGGGGCCGTCTTGCTCTTCGTCGTGACGACCATGCTGGCCATGGGCCTGAGCCTCACCGTCCCGCAGATCCTCGCGCCGCTGCGCCGCGTGAGGCTGGTCGTGCTGGCGCTCGTCGCGAATTTCGGGCTCGTTCCACTGCTGGCGTTAGCGCTCACCCATATCATCCCCCTGACCGAGCCGCTCAAGGTCGGCCTGATCCTGCTCGGCGCTGCGGCGGGCGCACCCTTTCTGCCCAAACTGGCGCAGTTCGCTCATGGCAATATCGCTTTTAGCGTCGGGCTGATGGTACTCCTGATGGTTGGATCGATCCTCTACTTGCCGCTGGTGTTGCCGCTGCTCCTACCCGGCGTCCGGGTCGATCCGCTCGCCATCGCCGTGTCACTCGTCTTGACCATGCTGCTGCCGCTGGGCATCGCCCTCCTAGTTCGAGCACGCTACCCAGAGCCGGCCGGGCAGTTCCAACCCCTGATGGGGCAAGCCTCAAATTTCGCTTTGTTGTTGGTGCTCGTGACCAGCCTACTCGCCAACTTTCAGGAGCTCATCGGGGTGATCGGGACGGGAGGGATCCTCGCGGCACTCATCCTCATCGGCGGGGGTGTCGTGTTCGGCTCACTGCTGGGTGGCCCTGGCGGCAACACGCGCACCGTGCTGGGGCTTGGGACGGGCCAGCGCAACATCTCGGCGGCCCTGCTGGTCGCCACACAGAGCTTCACCGATCCAAACGTGCTGGCGATGGTGCTGGTGGGGTCGACCGTGGGGCTGTTCGTCCTCTTGCCACTGGCGTTCGAGCTGGGTAAGAGGACATCCAATATCCCCACGACGGTGAGGGGTGCGAGGCGGGGTGCGCCAGCGAGCCTATCCCCCACTGCCTCTGACGCAGCGGATGCGCCGCCGGCCGGAACCATGCCGGCGGCAAGCTGATCACGGTGCCAGCAGTCTTCGGGCAGCGCCGGGCAAAACACAGGAGGTAATGCCGCGCATAGCGAGTATCGGCACTCGACCGGTAGGTCGAAGCCTCGGCTGGCTGAGCACACTGCATGAGCCACCTGAGAGGTGTTTGCGCTGTACCGAGTTTGACACGAGAGAGGACGGAACGACATGGCGATCCAAGACCGAGCGTCCCGCAACACTGCCACCCCGAAACGGAAGGGACTCACGGACGGGGTAGCGACCGAATTCACGATCATCGCACCCGTCATCCCGGGTCACGAACAGTCGGTCCGCGAAGCGATTGCGAAGAGCACCAGCGATCCGCGGCGAACCGCGGCCGTGCAACAGGTCGGCATCTTGCACGAAGCCCGGTTCGTGGTCCTAAACGATGGCAAGCGGGTCCTGTTCGCCAGCAGCTTCGACGGCTCGTGGGATGACTACATCGACGACTTCTTCGCGACGTACATCCGCGAGGTCTTCGACAACGTCTGGTCGCATTGCGAGGGCTACCCCGGCACCGGTGACCCCAGCGTCAGGGATTGGTTCATGAAGTATGCAGTGGAAGCATCCGCCTATCTCTCGTCCTACCCGAATGCCACGACCCGGGACATCTGGAAGGCGCTCGCCGTGCAGAAGGCGTTCCAACAGGTGCTCGACAACCCAGCGGCCGAGCGGGCATTGCAAGACCCGGCCATGAAGCCGCTGCTCGACCTCGCGGCGGGGTAGGGAAGCATCGGCGTGGGGGCCGTTTGGGGAGCGTGAGCGGGCGCGCAAGGAGATATCTTCTGGCGGTCATCCCTGTCGCGCCACCAGTTGAACCACCCGGAGCGCAAGGAGCCGCGTCATTGTGCGGAGGTCTTCGACACGTGAGGTTGTCGACCCGTCGCCGCTCCACTCGCATGGGCCTGCGCGCAGGCGCGACAGCGGCGGGTCGGGCGGCGTTGCGGCGGCGATGATGTGATCGCTCACCATGTCACCGCCTGCGCGCATGGCGAGGCGAGGTGAAACGGTTGGTAGGAACCGATCGCACCAGGGTGGTCACACGGAGGTAATCGCTCAGAAGTGATCGCGCCAGCGATGAGGGAGAGAGGATGCTCGAACTCGACCAGATTCAGGCCACGCTCCTGCGCGGGGCGCGATATAACCAAGCACACTACCTGCTCGTTCGCTTCCAGGATGCCGGGCAGGGCCGGGCGTGGGTCCGCAAGGGGGCCGAGTTTGTGACGACGGCGGCAGCGTGGGACCGCGACCCGGAGTGGACGATCAACGTCGCCTTCAGTTACGCCGGCCTGCGAGCCCTGGGACTGCCCCCCGCCGCCCTCGCCAGTTTCCCCGAGGCGTTCCGCGCGGGGATGGCGGCCCGTGGGCTCGTCGGGGACACCGGAGAGAGCGACCCGTCGCGCTGGGAGTTCGGCGGCCCCACTACCCCCGTCCATGCGATGGCGATCGTGAGCGCGCGCGACGACACCACCTTCGAGAACCTGCGGGCCAAGTACCAGCAGGTCGTCGCGGCCATGCCCGACGTCGAACGGGTGTACCGCCAGGACGGATGGCACGCCGACGACGGGCGGGAGCACTTCGGCTACCTCGATCCGATCAGCCAGCCGGCCATCGAAGGCAGTGGACACGACCCGCTTCCCGGCCAGGCGCCCGTCCTGAAGGCGGGGGAGTTCGTGCTGGGCTATCCCGACGAGCACGGGCACGCGATCATGCCGACGCCGGACCTGCTGGGGCGCAACGGCAGCTACCTCGGGGTGCGTAAGTTCCACCAGAAGGTGGCCGCCTTCCGCGCCTTCCTCTCGCGGCAAGCCGACAGCCCCGACGCGGCCGAGCTGCTCGCGGCCAAGATGGTGGGACGCTGGCGTAGCGGGGCGCCGCTGGTGCTCGCGCCCGACCACGACGACCCGGAGCTGGGGGCTGACCCGATGCGCAACAACAACTACCGGTACCAGGAGGTCGATCCGGTGGGCCTGCGCTGTCCGTTGGGCGCACACGGCCGCCGGGCGAATCCGCGAGACAGTGCCGATGTGCTGGGGGTCGATCGTCACCGCCTCCTACGCGGTGGCAGCCTGTACGGGCCGAGGCTGCCGGAAGGTGCGCCCGACGACGGCGTCGACCGTGGCCTCTTCGGCTTCTTCATGTGCGCGGACATCAGCCGGCAGTTCGAGTTCATTCACAACCTGTGGATCAACGATGGCAATTTTGCCGGTCAAGGCGCCGATCGGGACCCGCTCATCGGCGACAACGACGGCAGCGGGCAGTTCGTGATCCCCAAGACGCCGATCCGCCGGCGCATCCAGAGCCTGCCGAGCTTCACGGTGGTCCGCGGGGGGGAGTATTTCTTCCTGGCCGGCATTCGGTCCCTGCGCTGGCTGGCCGACGGCAAGTATACCAGCGGAGTATAGCGGCGAGGGAAGCGGTGGGGGCTACAGCGTGCTAGGGATACACGAGGGGCAGGGCACTGGTTAGCATCCTGGGCCTCATCACCGCGCCAGCCGCGCATGCAGCCACTGGGGACACGAGAGGACACGAGAGGACACGAGAGGAGAGGATCGCCGTGACTCAGTCGGTTGTGCGGCCCCAGTCTGTAGAGCCCCAGTTTGTGCGCTTCAGCCCGGAGGTTGAGCGCGCCGATCCGAACTTCGAGCAGGCGCTCCAGACGGTCGTCGAGCGTACCAAGCAGTATATAGAGGGGTCAGTCGAAGCGGAGGGCATCGGGCAGGCGGTGCGTGACGCCCACGCCAAGGGCTATGGGCTTGTCCGCGGTGAGGTGGAGATCCTAGGCCAGTTGCCACCTGAGTACGCGCAGGGTATCTACGCCACGCCGGGCCGCCACGAGGCGCTGATCCGCTTCTCAAACGGCAGCCCGCATACCGGAGCGGATGCGCGCATGGGCAATGCCGTCGGCATGGGGCTGAAGCTCTTTGGCATCGCTGGCCCAACGCTGCTTGAAGACGAGTCGGACAGCGGCACCTTCGACTATGCCATGATCAACCACCCCATCTTCTTCGTCAACACCGTCGAACACTACGTGTTCATTCAGCAACTGTTCCTGCAGGCGGGCGCGGCACCGCCTGCCAACGAGACGCCGGCTATGGCGAAGGCGCGTTTCCACCGGTATCTCTACAACTATCTAACCGGCATGGGCACGCTCCCGCCCGAAGAGTGGGCCTGGGAGGAGTTAGGCGCCTTCCTCTCATTTCGCCAGCTCACGCCCATCAACCTCCTGCTCTCGACCTACTGGACTATGGGCGCCATGCGCCACGGCGACTACATCGCCAAGGTGCGTGTCGCGCCGGTACAGACCGACGCCGAGCAGGTGGTGCGGCGCATCCTGGATCCCACGGCTGCCGCGGAGGTCTTCCGTCCCGCGCTCGTGGCAGAGCTGGGCGAGCGCCCCTACGAGTTCGACCTGCAGGTGCAGCTCTGCGTGGATTTGGAGCGCATGCCGGTCGAGGACGTGACGGTGGAGTGGCCCGAGGAGCTCTCGCCGTTCGTAACCGTCGCCAAGCTGCGCTTGCCTCGGCAGGACATCGGGGGCGAGGACAATCTGGAGAAGATGGACGCCGTCTCGCTGACGCCCTGGCGCGCCACCGAGGCCCACCGCCCGCTGGGCAACATCATGCGGGCGCGCAAGGAGGTGTACCGCCAATCCTCCATCCTGCGCCATCAATGCAACCAGCAGGTGCGCCAGGAGCCGAAGACGCTCGCGGCGATCTTTGGCGCGTAACAGGAAGTAAACGCCGATCCCATGGTGCCTGCTGGAGACGCGCCTCGCATCGATCTGAACCGCTGGTGGCCCCATGATCAGCAGCGGAAGCACCGCAGTCAGCCGCTCGAGCGGGAGACGAGCCATTCTACAACGGTGTGCCAGGACATTGTATGAGCATAGGGCTGTGTGAGCGAGGGGACCGCCGACGTGACATGGGTCGGATGCTAGAGGTAGGGCGTTCGACGGGCGAGACGACGAGGTGCAGACCGGACATGGCGGCGAGGGGGTCCGGTTTGGCGGGCAAGCATCGCAGGGCACGTGAAGAGGCTCGAAGGTGAGGAAACGTCCGAGGATGATGCAAGCAGACATGAGCCACAGTGGGTAGCGGGGAGTCCGGTTTTGCAGGGGTCTCTCGCCTGTACACTCGCCTGTACAGAAGAACATCCGCATATCTGGGGACAGCGTAGGCGCGGCGGGCTCGACGACACGAGGGTGCGGGGGTCCGGTTTCACGGGGGCTATCTCGTCCCAACGATGGATGAGATGACCACCGGAGACCACTGAACAGAAGCACGTCCTATGCTGCCGCTCGTCACGGTGGGACATGGACGAAACAGCGAGAGCAACACGGGTAGAGCTGCTGAGAGGGGGCCGGTTTCGCGGACAAGCCGATGGGGCGAGGACCGCAAGGACGAGCTCACTGAGGAGGGCGACGAGCAAGAGGACCTCGACCGGCATATCGAGACCCTCTACTACGAGTTCTACCGGGTGGAGCCGCGCGAGGGCTGGGGCAAGTCCTGGCTCACGCGGCTGCTATGGCACTGAGGAACTGAGCTTCCGTACACGTCCCACCATTCAGCGCCGAGACCAAGGATGGATCGGCGAAGTCGGACGGCACCGCCCAGGTCGGTGCGATCATCCCGCCCTTGACCAAGAAGCGCTCGGCCATCGGCGAGGCATAGTCGCCGTAGAAGCCGTTGACGGGATCCGCGTAGGCGAAGAGCAGTTCCTGGTCACCCTCGACTAGGGGGTGCGAGTTGTCGAACTGCGCCAGCCCGAGCTGGGTCGCCGATCCCTTCACCGCCTTGTCTATCCGCACTTTGGTGTCGTATGCCGGTCCGTTGGCGTCGGGGAAGACGCTCTGCACGGTGACGACGGCGATTACGTCCGAGGACGAGACGAGGGACGACAGCGTGGGGATGTACCCGGCGGTGAGGGTGGGCGGGGGCGCGTAGTGGATGTTCGGAGATTGGCTACAGGCGGCTAGAAACAACACGAGCGACAGCACGAATAGGCGCTTCATGAACCTCCTCCTTCACGGCGAGGCTACCAGAAGCGTTTTTGCTTGACAAGCAGGAAGCGGAAACCCTGCAGATTGAGATCGACGAGAGGCTTGGGACCAAGGGATCGTGGAGACCGAGCGGTCCACGGAGACCCTCGAGAGCATTGTAGGGATCATCTAGTCCAAGTCCAACGTCGAGACCTTCCTGCGGGCCTTCGATGCGTCCATCCAGGCGCTCAAGGTCCTGCATGCGGTGACATTGCCAGTGAACAAGGCTATCGTCCGCAAGGCAGATCTGTTTTAGACAAGGCCACCCGGCACTTACGAGGGGTCCGGTTTCGCGGGGCTCTATCTTCTGTCTGCCGGCCCGCCAGTTGAGGTTATCTCTACTGAGGGCGGTCACCGGACGCGAGTTGACAGACGTTGCCGAAGGGGGCTGGTTGCGCCGAACCACAGCTGATAGGATCCTGTATGCCCGCTTAGTACTGCACCATGCACCTGGACTGGCATCTATGCTGCCGCGCCACTACGGCGTAGGGATGGGTAAGCGCTCCGCAGGAAGGGTTGGCGTTTATCAGCTCGCGCGGCGTGAAGACCCCTGGCTTGAGCCATGGGGAGGGAAACGCCGCGCGCCGTCAGGCGCTCCCGACAACCGGACACCAAACGACCACGTGTGCCATCCTAACCACATACCGCAGGGCCAGCGGGAATCGACGCGTGTGGAGGTGGCTTCGGGCCACGACATGACCCTGTAAGACGCTCCTAGCTCGCTAGGTGAGCGGTGGTCAGCCCAAGAATCCCCCGGCTTCAGCCGTGGGGAGTGGTCAAGGGGGGCCCGTTCGAAGATGAGGGCGGGGCCATGCTCATTGTCCGCGCAGAAAATGAGAGCGAAGTGAGGCAGAAACTGCAGCCTGACCCGTGGTACACCCACGGCATCCTACAGCTTCAAAGCGTACATCGTTGGGACATCTTCATCGACGAGCGACAGTAGTGAGCAGCGCCCCTTGGGGGTAGTTTCGCGGAGCGCCCCATCGCATAGCGACAAAAAGACGAGAGCGGACTCACCGACGAC
The DNA here is from genome assembly GCA_963841205.1 of uncultured Chloroflexia bacterium. Classification (GTDB taxonomy): domain Bacteria; phylum Chloroflexota; class Ktedonobacteria; order Ktedonobacterales; family JADMIN01; genus CAWAWP01. The sequence goes on from CAWJCH010000003.1 coordinate 190,437, forward strand.
GGGGCGTGGGCAGACAGCGGCAGACCTCGCGCGTCGGTCCACGACCGGCACAACCGGCTGCCGGCGGCATTGCCGGACCCCCTCCTGCGTGACGCCCGCGTGCCATGTGCCCGGCCGCCGCTCTGCCGTCTTATACCCTAGTACTCCCCGACCCTCTGACGAGGGCGCGGTGTGCTCGCCGACACTTCCTTCAGCTCCTTTGGCCGAACCCCTCCGCCTCGCTCGCGTCTCATGTGGCGGGTCAACCGCCCTCCTCCCACCCCACCCCGCTCCGCCTCGCGGCACGGTCAGTTATCCGTCCACGTCCCTTGTATCTCAAGAGTGGTGTAGGATGGCGCCGTGCCATGCTGCACGCGGGCGCGACAGGCCGTTCGTCCCTGGGTCCCGTGAGGCCGCAGATCAGCTTGGGTCGTCGCGCCTCTCGCCCCGAGGAGCCCGAACCGTGGCCTGGGCCAGCCGTACGCTGAGCCCGGATCCGGCAAGGCCGGGCTAGTGCGGGTAATCAGGGAACACAGGGGGAGCACGTATGAGGGAGTCGGAGGAGGTGGTCGTTGGGATCGATGTGGCCAAGGCGGCGCTGGACGTTGCGGTCCGGCCGCAGGGTGACGAACGGCATCTGGCCAATGATGCGGCCGGGATCGCCGAACTCGTCGCCTGGCTGCAGGCGTGCCACCCGCAGGTCATCGTGGTCGAAGCGACTGGGGGCTATGAGGCGCCGATGGTCGCGGAGCTGGGGGTGGCGGGCCTGCCGGTCGCCGTGGTCAATCCACGGCAGGTGCGCGACTTTGCCCGTGCCACGGGGCGCTTGGCCAAGACGGATCGGCTGGATGCGCAGGTGCTGGCGCACTTCGGCCAGGCGGTGCGTCCCACCCCGCGCCCACTGCCTGCGGAGGAGGCTCAGGCGTTGGCGGCGCTCGTCGAGCGCCGGCGTCAGATCGTGGCGATGCGGACCGCGGAAGAGCACCGCCTCGGAGCGACGCGGGTGGCCCTGGTGCGGGCCCGCATCCAGGCGCATGTGGCGTGGTTGGAGAGCGACCTGGGGGCAATAGACGACGACCTGCGCCAGCGCGTGCGCGCGAGCCCGCGCTGGCGCGAGCAGGACGAACGGCTGCAGAGCGTTCCCGGGATCGGCCCGATCCGGTCGCTGACGCTGCTGGCGGAGTTGCCCGAGCTGGGGCGACTCTCGCATGGGCAGATCGCCGCGCTCGTGGGGGTCGCCCCACTCAATCGCGACCGTGGCACCCTGCGTGGTCGCCGTGCGGTGTGGGGCGGGCGGCTGGCCGTCCGCACGGTGCTGTACATGGGGACGTTGCGCGCCACCCGCTGCAATCCTGTCATCCAGGCGTTCTACGAACGCCTGCTGGCCGCGGGCAAAGCGAAGAAGGTGGCCTTGGTGGCCTGCAGGCACAAACTGCTGACCATCCGCACTGCCATGGTCAAGCACCAGGCCCATTGGCAGGCTCAGGCCGCCTGAGCCTGCCAATGGGGATATCTCGCGTCACAGTTGCTGATCTGAGGTACGGCCCCCTGAGGCATCCTGCGGCGCACTAGTGATTTCCGCTTCCCGGTGGTCGTCTCATCCTTCCTTGGACGAGATAGAGGCCCTACCAAACCGGCCCCTACCGAGCAACCACGATATCCGCCCTCGCCATACAGTTGCTGCTGCGATGCAGATCCCAGACCACCCTGTGCCAACGGCGATCATCAGCTCACCATGCCCAGACGTGCCCTGCCAAGCCACCCCTTGCCCCCCGTCCTTTTCGGGGCATGTCGAGACACATTCATCTGGCGACGCATCTCAGCGCCTACGACCTCGAGCGCGCTACCGGTCTGTTCATGACCCACATAAGTGCATAAGGTGGCAGATCCTCTGGCTAGTGGCCTGAGGGCGGACTGCATGCCATCTCCCAGACCACGAGCTCCGCGGCCGCGTGGATCGGGCCAATCGCCTAATACTACAACGTCGAAGGTCCGGACGGCATGGTGAATCGGCAGCACACGACCTCGCGGCGCGCCGCGCCTGGGCCTGGCCGCGCAGCAGGAGGGACTGCGGGCGGCACCGGCCAGCCTGGCGCGGGGGGTGCCGAACACTAGAGCTGCCGAGCAGTGGCCGACTGGACGGCCGAGCGACTCGGTAAAGTGCTCGGCGCACACGCGCTGCGCACACGCGCAATTCACACGACAGATCGAGCGCATCGGTATGGTTTGTTCTGACTCGGCGGCTCAGAAATGCGGGTGAGCCACCAGGTGCTGGTAAGAACGATGGACTCCCGCCGAAAGGCCGCGGCAACGAGGGCTGGGGCTGGCAACGCCGTGGGCGGACGCCTTGATGCAGAAGGCCGTCGTGAGCACTTTGACCTTGAGGAGACGGATCTCCTCAGGGAGTGGGACGAACCCAAAGAACTCCGTGGTCTGCTCGTGCCAGCAGGGTATGCCGGGCGACCCGGGTCGGATTAACCATCCCGCCGCATTGACAACCGAGCACCCTCAATCACGAGACAGAGCCGGAAGGAGCAACCAAGGCGCCCGCTGGTCGCAGTCGGCGGAAGGCGCGCCGGCTGGTGCTAGGCGGAGAACCAGAAGAGCCAACGCCCTCCCTCCAAAACATAATACGTAGTCACGTCGCGGGTGCTGGCATTGCCTCCTTTTTCGAGCGTCACCGTCTGCGTCACAGCGAAGTACGCCTGGCCGGCGGCGTCAATCTGGACGTTCGGACCAGCTGCAAGCGAGGAAATCTCCGTGATCGTGCCGACCTGATTCTCTTGCTGCCGCATAACGGCGGCGAAATCGTCCAGCGTAGTGTATTGGCCCGTGATGGACTCGGAGGAGAGATTGTAGACGGCCGTCCAGTTGCCGCTGCTCGCCGACTGCTCCAGGTCGCCGTCGAACGTGGCGACAGTCGCGGCCGCAGTGTCAAGCGGATCGGTGTCGCAGCCGTCGATGGTGCACCCAGCGTCCAATTCGGCGAAGGTACCGAGCTGCTGTGGCAATTTGCAGAAGTTTCCCGGCCCCTTGCCCGTAGGCGGCAGGTAGTACACTTGAGCAAACGCGGCTAAGCCAGTTTGATCTACCCGCACTTGAAGGAAGTAGTAGGTCGCATCGGGGGGCAAAGCGGCGACCGCAAAGCAGTTCGTTGCCGACCCGATTGCGGTCGCCGGCTGGGTCGAATCGTCAACCTTGAACGACAGCTCGCCGAGGAGCGAGTTGCCGTCGGGCAGCCCAAAGTCGAACGTAGGCGCGGATTGCGCGGCACTCACCGCGAAGCTCGCGGGAAAAGCGTCAACAGCGAGCGTGGTGCCATGTCCGAGGTCTGTCCAGTGTCGTGGGGAGGGGCCCTTGGAGGCAAACTCAGCGCGACCAAAGTAAACGTGTGGTGCGGCAGCGGCCTGTGCACGCGAGATGCTCACGCGTGGGCCACCAGCCACGAGCAGCGCGCCCGTACCGAGGACGAGTGTCACGATGCCGAACAAGGGGATGTTCGTATAGTGCAGCAACCGGGTGATCCTGCGTGGTAGTCGGAGGCGGCGACTATCAGGTCGGAGCGTGGCGCGCGCACCGAGGGCGCGGGCACGGCGCTTGGTGAGGTTGGGGCGGGAGTGCGCCACGCTCCCATGTTGAGCATTCGCCCGCGGCTCTCTCCACGAATCCATGTTGCTACCTCCGTTACACGCTCAACCCATCGGCCTGAAGCAAGATACTCAGGATCTCGAACGGCATGTCGGTGCTTCCGCGACTGGCGTAACCTGTTATGTCATGCAACTGCCATCGCGTCCCCGGCGACTGTGTTGCCGGCTGACCTATGCCAAGGTGCCACACTGGCGAGTTGAGGAAATCACCCAGCGCGCCAACGTCCTGCGCGCCGCTGAGAAGAGGGACAAGGACGTTGATGTTGACGACGTGGTCGTCGCGCAGCTCCCACTCGTGATACATGGGATCCACGCCGGCCTGCGCGGTGGCGGTGTTGTCGTGATAGTAATTGGCGCCAGCAAAGCCCGCGAGCGGGGCGCATCCTTCGCAGAGCGCCGCGCCCCCCCAGAGTGGAGCGTACGAGGAGCGGTCGTCCTGAGCGAGCATAATCAAGTCGCCGAGAGGGAGTACCGTCTTGCTAGGCAGCGTGTAGACGAGCAGCGTCACGCCGAAGCCGAGGCGGTCATTGCCGTAGAACGTGTAGTATTGGCTGGTGGCCGGTGGCGGCGCGAGGTCGTGGCCGGCGATGTTGTTGCTGCGCGGCGTGAGGTCAGTAAGAGCTGGCTGATTGACGTCGAGGCCTGCAGCATCCTTGACTTTGCCGAATAGCCACTGTTCGAGGAGCGGCAGCGCGGAGACGAAGGGCGACTTGCCGATGACCGGAATATTCTGGCCTGCCAGGGTGGCGGCATCATAGCCCTGCCGCACGGTGAGCAGCCACGAGCCTTGCTGCGCGCCGTTGAGGAAGAACGAGCGGTCCACCATAGCGCTAGCGTCTTCACACATGGGAATGGAGCCAGCCGAGGCAGAGGCACGACAGCCACCCTGCAGAGAGCGCAGAATTGCAGCCCCCATGCTGTATGCGATGACGGTGACCTTTTGTCCGCCTGCACGGACCGAGAGGTTGCTGATAACTTGGGCGAGCTGGACGGCGTTATCTGTGACGTCGCTTTCGCTGACGCAGGTGGTCGCGGCGGGCGGCGTCGTGGTCGCAGCAGTGCAGCCCTGAGCGCTGCCGTCCGGGCAGCCGGTGTCGCCGCCGGTCGCGACGTTCCAGGCCTTATCATCCTGGTAGCAAAAGGCCTCGATGTAGCTTGGGTCGTAGGCCGTCGTTAGCGCATTTATGAGCACACTCCAATCCTGCTCGCCACCCTCGTTGCCTGACGCATCGTCTTGGGTAGTATCCGTGAACGTGGTCGGGTGGATCTGGACGTTGAAGTCGGCGGCGTCCTCGGCGACGCCGTGGACGAAGACGATGGGATGCTTGGCGTACCTGGGCGTGAGCCAATGGACGACGACAGCACCCGATTCAAGGGTGGTGGAGCCCTGTGGTAGCACGGCAGTAATGGTATCGGTGCCTGGATTGCTACCGATGTACCGAAATGTTGCCTGTCCACTGGCGTCGGTGGTGACGTTGGCAGTGCGCGTATTGGCACCGTCGACCTTGAGCGTGACCTGCTTGTTCGCGAGCGCCTTGCCATCCTTGTCATGAGCCTGAAGCACGAGGGTCTGTTGCTGATTCTTTGGACGGAAGTCGCCGGTGCTGGTGCCGTCGGGAGTGCAGAGGGTGGCTTCGGGTTCCTCCGCGCAGAGGCCGATGTCCGCGTGCACAGCGGGTGGAGCAGGATTGCAGCACGAGAACATGAGCGCGAGGGCGAGGATATTGCTTGCGATCAGCGCCGGCACGCGGATCGTCCGCCGCGCCGGCGGTTCACCGACCTTGCTAACATCCGTAGGTGCCATGCATATCGCTCCTCTCTTCGCCCCAGGCGAGATGAGCGTTTCGCCGGGAGCATCCCTCGTGATTCACGAGGCGAATGACGAACCAACGAACATATTCCCTGCCGTTCCACCGGCAAGAGGGCCTTGGGAGCGCTTGTTGAACCCCCAACTCAGCGTAGAGGTCCGAACACCAGACCTGCTCGGTTCGTGGGCAACCAGAATCGCGTACGCCAATCTTTCGATATCAATGCAGACTGAAAGGAAATATCACACGACCTTGGAAATGGTGGTGGCACTAGCATTTACCACTACCTGCATGAAAAGTGGACGGTGCGTTGGCAGGTCCATCAAGCTCGAGGAGCAAGGCCCGGTGCTTGGTGTGCGGCAACAGGCAGTGGTGAGGGTAGGAGATAGCCAGTGAGTGACCGAGCACTGCCGTGAAGGAGCCGATGGTCGCCTTCCTGCTGCAGTATGTGCCACGCGTGCCGTAGCTGAGGAAGTGAATCAAGACCTTATCTTCCACCTCGCCGGACGACTTCCAGGTACGCTGCACAGGCGGCGAGCCCAGCCGAGGAGAGGTTTTCTCCCGACCCCCGGAGTGCTGCCTCGGCGAACTCGCAGGCGAGGCGGATGAGCGCTTCGCGAGCCTTGGGACGCGGCACAACATGCCCATTGCGGATCGCCTTCACCTGGCTCAGGCTCACCCCCGTCTGCTCGTGGAGACGACGGGCGGGTATGCGCTTGAGCACCGGCAGGATCAGAGTCACCCAGGGGCCATGGCTGAGGATCCGCGTACTCGGTGTAGATCTCCTCGGGGTCGTGCACCACGCCGGCCCCGACCTCTTCCAGGCGGTTCGATTCCTTGCCCACGTGGGTGACGTAGAGCATCGTGACGGGTCGTCGACGCAGGATGCCGACCGTCTGCCTGCCGCAGGGGAGGCCATCCCGGCCAACGCTCTTGGCCTCCGGATGCGCACGGTACTCCTCGACCACGTGCCGATAGGTCTTGACGGTGGCGACGTCGGGGTTGGCGTAGAGGCTTGGTTCCGTGCTGATCCGGTAGCGTTCGCCGTCCTGCGCATAGCGATTCAGCCACGGCAGCGTGGCCCACTTGCGCGGATCGGTCTCGTAGGGCGCGATCAGCTGAAAGCGGCCAGGGCGACCCCACAGGCGGCGTAAGCCTCGTCCTGCACTCGACGAGAAGATGCCGACCGGGCACGGTGAGGAGCCTCGCCCGGTCGGCTTTCGTTTTTGAAGAGCCAACACGACATGGCAGAACGACCCTCCGCGCGCCGGTCGCGCGCCCACATCCCCCTGGTGGATCGGCTCGACTACTTCCTGCGCTCGCGCGCCTCCAAGGTGGTGGTGCTGGCCCTGGTCGCCAACACGATGGTGGCCCAGCTGCTCTACAACTCCGCCGGCCAGCTGGTCCTCAGCAACGCCTTCGTGCTCGGGTACCTGCTGATCTCGGCGGTCTGCAGCACCTTCGCCTTCGCCCTCTTCGAGGTCAGCACCATCTTCCAACTGCATGACCTGATGGCGCTCGACGCCTCCATCAAGCAGGAGATCGGCGCGGACAAGCTCATCAAGCGGGGGTACGCCGTGCTGGCAATCAGCTCGCTGATCAATTTCCTCAGCGTGCTCTACTTCCTGGCCCTCGCCTGGCACAGCGCGGGCGGGCATGCCACCGCGTTCCCGCTCGATTCGCTCCCCGAGCCATGGAACTGGCTGTACTACTCGCTGCATGCTGCCGCCTACACGGCCGTGCTGTTCCTGGCGGGCATCTTCGGCGAGCGGCCCAAGAGCGGCAAAGAGGTCATTCTGGCCACCCAGCGCGCGCTGGAGCAGCAAGCCTTGGAGCGCTGGCGGATGCAGAAGGAGGCGCAGATCGACCAGATGGTCCGCGACGGCTCCCCGCTCGGCGCGGTCGCCGCCGCCCTCGCTTCGCCGGAGACCGCCGAGCGCATCGCCCTCATGGAGGCCGCGACCTCTGGTTCCCTCAGTCCGTTCGATGCGGCACGGCTCAGCCTCCGGCGCGCGGGGAAGGACTCCGCGGTACTCGAAGGGCTGACCTCACCTGCGGTCGTGCCCTCGACGGGGGAGGTGGCAGACGCGTTGCTCACCCCTTTGGGCCTGAGCCGCCGCAGCTCGTCGTAGCGGCCGTGGCCAGCCACGCGACGGCGCAGACGCCTCGCTACGATCAGGCGGAGTGGGAGCGCTTGCGCGCCGCGCGGCAACGCGCAGGATGGTTACCGCGGCAACCCTCGGCGTGAGGCGCTCGCCGCGCCGGTGGGATCGACCCGTTGGCGGCGTCGGTGCTCCGTCTCGATGGAGAGTTGCAGTCCGAACGCGATGAAGAGCGCGAAGCAGAGGAATAAGAGGAAGACGAGCGGCGGGGATGGAGGCGCGAAATCGCCGGTCAAGGCCACGTCGAAGCTGACGTACACCCCTAAGAAGAGCAGGGGAGTGCTCGCCACGAGGGTAGCGAACCGTAGGGGGATCTGACGATCCGAGCAAGCGCGCACGCCGCCGCCACAGGAGCACGAGGCTCGTGCCGATGACGAGGGTGGTAACGGCAGCCGCGAGAACGATCGGCATGTAGTAGACCCCCCCTTCCGGATCCATACCTCATCCATTCCTCAAGGCATTCTAGCAGATCGCCCCGCTCCCTATGGGGCAACGAAATGGGGCAACGAAGCGGTGCGGCAGTGCGGGCCTCCTGGCTGGCGCGGCGAGCTCCACCAGGCTCGTGACCCGCAAAAGCGCTGCGGGAAGGGGCCCGGTCAAGGCTGCCGCGACCGCAACGCAGTGGAGGGAGCGGCACCCGGAGCGCAGCGGAGGGCGTGGCCTTATACGCTAGAGTGAACCGGCCGTGAGCAGTCGCGACGCTTGCGGCGGCACCGCGGAAAGAATCGGGCTCGGCCACGATGCGATCGCTCCATCAAGAGTCGTCTTCCGTGATGCCACCTCCTGAGGAATCGACCATAGAAGGATGCACCGCGAGTGCTGGGATAAGGCGACGGCGCTCAGGAGCGGGATCCGCGACGGTAGGTGAGAGCGAGAGGAGTCGTGCCATGGAGATGTGGTTTGCGGGCATCGATTGGGCCGATCAGCATCACGACGTGGTGGTGCTGGATGCGGCGGGAGCACGGGTTGGCCAGCTGCGCGTTCCTCATACGGCGGCGGGCGTCGACCAGCTCATCGCTTGGCTGCGCCAGATCGGCGATATCACCACCAGTCCCGAGCACCTCGCCTGCCTCATTGAGACCACCCATGGCGTCCTGATCACGGCGTTGTTGGAGCACGGCCTGGCGGTCTACCCGGTCAATCCCAAGACTGTCGACCGCGCCCGCAAGCCCTCAGGCGCCAAGACCGATGCCATTGACGCGCTGATCTTGGCGCGTCTCGGCCGCAGCGACCTCCCCGAAATGCGACGCCTGCAGCCGGATGCCGCCGCTCGTGCAGGAGCTGAAAACCCTGCACCCGCGACCAGGACGCCATGATTCAGCATGCAAACGCGCCTGACGAACCAGCTGATCGCCTGCCTGAAAGCCTACTAGCCGGTGGCCCTGACCTGGTTCGACCACGTCGCCCAAGGCGTCACGCTGGCGATGCTCGAGGCATTCCCGTCGCCCACCGCCTTCCAGGCGCCCACCGCCTTCCAGGCGCCCACCGCCTTCCAGGCGGCGACCGCCGCAGACTGTGCGACCCTCCTCACGGGCCGGCACTATCCGCATGCGGCGCAGAAAGCGCGGCAACTCTGGGAGCAGGCGCAGCTACCCCAGCTCCACGCCGACGCGCCGGTCGCCCGAGGGAAATCTCGCTATCTGCTGGCTCTTGTGGCACAGCTCCGTCTGGTCATGGAGCAGGTGGCCGGCCTATGACACCGAGATCGCGCGCGTCTTCGCGGCCCACGGTGATCGCGTCCTCTTTGCCAGCCTGCCGGGAGTGGGCAACCGGATTGCACCACGACTGTTAGCGGAATGGGGCGAGGACCGCCTGCGCTATCCCAGCGCGGCGAGCGTGCAAGCGCTGGCAGGGACCTCGCCGGTGATCTTCCCGAGTGGTGCCTACCGCAGCACGCGGATGCGCAGCGCGTGTAGCAAGCCGTTGCGCAAGGTGCTCTACCAGTTCGCGCGCGAGAGTATCCAGCGCGACGCCTGGGCGCCTGCCTACTACTACCGCAAGCGCGAGGAAGGCAAGACCTTTACCATGGCGGTCCGGGCATTGGCCAACCAGTGGGTGCGCATCCTCTACGCCGTGTGGATGAAGCATGAGGCCTACGATCCCCAGGTGTTGGCGCAGGCGCGGCGAGCCCATGGGCGAGAGGCAGCCTGACCTCGCTGCGGCAACCCTCCACACCAGCACCCCTCGACTCCCGTGACCCGTGCGGCCCCCGAGGCGGCGCGACCAGCTCCGCTCGGTGCGGGCCCGAAAGAGCAGGCCGCGCGCAGGGGGTCAAGGCTGGCAGGCCGTAGGCTGCCTTGACCCCCGAGCACGGGCTGCTAGGGTCCGCACGAACCGAGCGGAGCTGGTCGCGCCATGGAGGTGACGCCCGCACGCGAGCCCTCATGACCCGGTGGCACCAAGCGACCCGGGTCCAGGGCAGCGCCCTGGGTTCGCTCGACGTCGCCTACCCCACCCCTTGACATAGAAGGTCTTGATGGGGAAGGGAGCGGTGCTAGGGTCAGGACGGGCCTGGGGGTGCGACGAGCGAGGGGACGCCCTCGCGACGCATGAGAGGTGCGGCAGGAGGGCACAAAGCGGCGATCTGCATTTCGCTGCTGCTCGGTCAATGCCGCAGACGCGAAAGGAAGGGACACGACAAACGCCCGCGCGCCGGCACGGACGCCGGCGCGCGGGCGCGAAGGGCCGGGTGGTGTATCACGGCCCATCTCAAATACATGAGCAAAAAGGACACACCTCGTGATTGACGACACCGATAGCAACGTGCCCGGCAACGCAGATCAGGCGCGCGTGATGCTTGCAGGCATCGACACGATCCACTTCTCGGCGCAAGCCAACGTGAGTGATGCCGTACGAGCCAAACTTGATATGGAAAAGGAGGCGGCCCAGCTTGCAGCCAAAGACAATGCGGTTCACTGCCCCGATTGGCTCGGCGCACAGATGCAGCCCCACGGCACCCGTGGGGGTTACGGCCACCTCATCGAGACAGAGGATTTCACCGTCAAAGTTTTAGGCGCCAACATCCCCAACCGCCCCGGGCTGTACATAGAACTGCGGTCATTGTTCCTACACACCCATTCAGAGGGCGCTCGAGGCGCCTGTGAGGAGACGCTGTGCTGGGTTCGCGATCAGCTTCTCTACGACCAGGACGAAGCCACTATTCGGCAGTCAGTCTCCTTTGAGGGAGTCAAACTCTCTCGCGTGGACCTGCATGTCGACTGGCAGGGCGGTTGGCAGCCTTCCCCATCGGACGCACCAAATTTCGTCAAGCCTGCCCGCGTCAAGTGGCAGGTGTACTTGGATGGCACCACATTCACCGGCATTGCCTTCGGTAGAGGCGCATTGATGGCGCGTGTATATCGCAAGAGTCTTGAAGTGCGTGAGAAGGGCAATGACGCCTACCTTGCACTGCTCACCGAGCGCGGGCGTGAAGCCTTCGATCTAGATGGGGACGTGTGGCGCCTCGAATTCCAGTTGCGCAGAGGGGGTGCTAAAGGTTTCCGGCTATATCGCGAGCCGGATGCAGGCGACGACGCTGATGCCATTGAGGCCGAACTCTCGGCGGAGGATCTGCCTCACATCGGCACGCTTCCGCGGCTGTTTGCGCACCTCGATCCACTCTGGAAACACCTCACCCAGCATACCTTGCGGCTGGTCGTACCAACGCCCACCGCGAACCGTTCTCGGTGGCCAGTTAATCAAACGTGGAGCCAACTGCGCGACACATTCGCGGAGATAGCTGGTTGCGATCCCTTGAATGAGGATCAACAGGAACTCGTGCGCGGTATGAGGTTCGAGGGCAAGAGCCGGTTACTCCGGCGGATGCTCTTGGGCGTCGTCGCTTCGCTCGAAGTGGAAGATGCCTGTCCCACGTCGGCAGCTTTGGCAGCTCTCTCGAAATGGGTGGATGAGGCAGCACGTAGGGAAGCTGAGAGGGCGGCCACGAGGCGTGCAAGCTATATGGCGCGCTACGGTCATGTGCCCGCCTGGGTAGAGCACGGCATGGGTGAACGGGAAGCCCGAGTGCGACAAGTGCGCCATCGAGTGCAAATGTTGCTCGGCATTTTCTCAGCCCGTGGCGTCCTGCCGTTAGAACTCAAGCCCGCTCATTCTGTTGGCGATCTCTTGGTTCAGCATCTTGACGATTTGGAGCAGGAAGCCGAGGACAAAGGCGGCATTGCCCAAGTTCCTCAACAGCACTTCGAGAAGACGTATCGTGTTGCAGCTCCCTTGAGCTTGTTTGCGGCGAGTTGAGAAGGAGACACAGATGATGACACCATCCATCGATATCCCTCCGCATCGCCCCGCTGCTCAGCGGGGCAAACTTTTACTCACGCCGCTTGAAGCGGCAGAAGTCCTCAGCATAAGCCGTTCACTACTCTACGGCCTCATCATGCACAAGCGAATCTTCAGCGTGAAGGTGGGCGGGGCCCGCCGTATTCCCTTGCAGGCGTTGCATGCCTACGTCGATGGTCTCTGTGGCTCAGAGACGGAAAAGGTGGGCTAGCCCATGGCAGGAAAACAGGGGAACGGAGAGGGCACGATTCGCAAGCGCTCGGATGGGCGCTGGGAAGCCTGCATCTTGCTCGGCAACGGGAAGCGCAAGAGTCTGTACGGCAAGACCCGCCAGGAAGCGTCGCGGCTTATGGCGAACGCCAGACGAGATCGTGAGGAAGGGGTCGAAGTTACAGCCTCGCGGCAGACAGTAGCGCAGTTTCTGCTGAATTGGGTGGAGACCATCAAGAAGCACCAGGTTGAGCCGAGCACCTACATACGGCTCCGCCATGATGTACGACGACATCTTGTTCCGACCTTGGGACACCATCAACTGGCAAAGCTAACCGCTCAGCACCTGCAAAGCTTCTATGCCCAGAAGTTGGAGGCGGGATACGCTCAAGGCACCGTGAGAAACATGCACAAGACCATCCATGACGCGCTCGAAAACGCGGTGAAGCTCGGACTGGCATATCGCAACGTTGCAGGCGTAGTCGAGCCCCACGAGGTGAGTCCCGAGAATTCACGGTCTTGAACGAAGACAAGCACATGTCTTGCTGGAAACGGTGCGCGGCGATCGGTTGGAAGCACTCATTGTGGTTGCGCTCGCCACTGGCATGCGGAAAGGGGAATTGATCGCGCTGAGGTGGCAAGACGTGGACCTGGAGGCGCGAATCGCAAATGTAACGCGCACGTTGAAAGCGACACCAGAAGGCCGTCAATTCGGAAAGGCTAAGACCAGGCACAGTAAGCGTACAATTGCGCTTCCAATGACCGCCATTGAGGCGCTACAGGGGCACTTAGCAAGGCAGCAGGGAGAGCGAGATCTTCTCGGGGAGGCTTGGCAGGATAATGGCCTGGTCTTTTGCAACGAGATAGGCGAGCGACTACCGACCTCTCGATTTGATGCGTGCTGTTGGTATGGGCGTCTCCTGAAGCGGGCACGGCTGCCCCTCATACGGTTTCATGATCTCCGCCATACCGCTGCAACGCTTCTGCTCGCGCGCGGCGTCAATGTGAAGGTGGTCAGCGAAATGCTCGGCCATTCAAGTGTGGTGGTCACACTCACCCTCTATGGCCATGTACTCCCGCATATGCAGCGCGATGCGGCAGCTACGATGGATGATGTGCTGAGAAGGTAGCGCTCTTCTCCAGTTGGGGTCAAAATTGGGGTCAGGTGGACTGGCCCCTCTTGTGGCTCAACCACGCTCCTATTCCATACAGTCACACAGGGCAGTCTATTTGATTACTGCTGCTCATACGTGCACCAGGGCACAAACCGGGAAGGGATCAGGGATTATGAAGGTCGCATACATTTTCGCCACCAGTGGGCATACGGCCAGCTACAAGCTCGGCAAGATGATCCTGCCGCAGTTGGAAGAGGGGCGCCACGGCGTCGAGGTCGTCGGCATGTTCTTCTTCGATGACAATACCTACGTCCTGCGCAAAGGCGATCCCATCGGCGAGCGCATCGGCAAGATCGCCCGAGAACAAGGCATGTTGTTAATGCTGTGTGACCAGTGTGCAAGCGAACGCGGGCTGGCAACTGCCGCTGGCGAGGGCAAGTACGAGCCGCGCGACGTGGTAGAGGGCGTGCGCGTGGGCTGCTTCCCCGACCTCTACGCCGCACTGGCCGGCAACCCGCCCGACCACGTGATCACGCTCTAGCGCGTGGCGACGGCGCGAAGCGTTCCGCCGTCACGGGTTCGTCAGCGAAGGTCGTCTGTGAGGGGCAGGGTAAACCAGAAGGTCGATCCCTCGCCGGCGGCGCTCTCGACGCCGACAGAGCCGCCGTGGCGCTCCACGATCTCACGGCTGATGTAGAGGCCGAGGCCGAGGCCGACGCCAGAGCCCGATCGCGGCGCGTTCGCCCCAACCTGATGGAAGCGTTCCCAGACGGACTCGTACTCCGCCTCCGGGATGCCCGGCCCGCGATCATGCACGCTCAGGCGGGCAGACGCCCCCTCGACCGCCACCCGAACCTCGGCCGGATCGCTCGGGGCCGAGTACTTCAGCGCGTTGGTAAGGTAGTTCGCCACCACCTGGCGGACGCGATCGGAGTCGGCCACCATTGCCACGGGGCGGCGCGGAACGGTCAGGTGGATGGTGCGCCCGGGGTGCGCGAGCCGCTGCTCCTCGACGGCGTCTTTCACCACGGCGGCCAGGTCGAGCGGCTCAGGCCGGAGTTGCAGCTTGCCGGATTGGATGCGCGAGACGTCCAGCAGATCGTTCACCAGCAGATCCTGCCGGCGGATCGCCTGCCCCGTGCGCACCAGCAGCGATTCCAGCATGTCGAGCTCCGGCGTGCCAACGTTCGCCGCGCCGCGCATGCTGGCGGCGAGCCGGGCGGCCCGTCGCGTGGCGATTTGCACGTTCATCTTGATCGTCGTTAACGGCGTGCGCAGCTCGTGGCTGGCGACTGAGAGGAACTCGTCGAGCCGCTGATTCGCGTGCTCCAGCGCCAGCACTTGGGCGCGCGACTCCTCGCGCTCGCGAAGCATGCGATCGCGTTCGATGACCCAGGCGGCGAGGTTCGCCACGGCGCTGCCGAGCGCCTTCTCCGCCGCAGTGAAGATGTGGACCGGTCCGCCAAAGTCGAGCGAGAGGAGGCCCACCACTGTCTCGCCGGCGCGCATGGGCAGTATCAGGCTCGTGGTGATGTGATAGGGATTCGGCAAGGTGTCGTAGGGCGGCTCGGTCATGTCGATGACGAACGGCTCGCCCGCCTTGAATCGCGCCAGCTCGTCGGGGTCCGCGCCGTCGCCCAGCCGCATCCCTTGCCGTTCGAGCTGCGCCTGCTCCTCCCACCAGCGCGTCTCTTCTTCGGGTGTGAGGCCCACGACCGCCACCGCGTGCATATGCTGCGTCTCCGGCTCGACGACGGTGATGCCGACTCGCATGCAGCCCAGCACGTCGCGCGTCAGGTCCGCGAGCCGTTGGGCCACAGGCGAGCGCCTCCCGCCGTCAACCGTGGGCGCCGTCATGATCATCGATGGCGCGCCCTCATCCGAGGGGCGTACCAGCTCCTCGGCGATCTCGAGCAGCGCCGCGAGGGCGCTACCGGTGCGGCGCTCGAGTCGCAGCCGCTCCTCCACGTCGCGGATGACCATGACGGAGCCGCGCACGCGGCCCGCTTCATCGCGGATGGGCGCGCCCGCGCAGCTGAGGAACACGTCGCGCCCGTCGTGCGCCCGCACGATGACGTCGACTGAGCTGGCGCCGACAAGCACCTCGCCGCGTAGGGTGCGCAATCCGGGCCAGCGCTCTTTGGGCAACGGCTCGCCGGACTGCGGATCGCGCGGGGCCATGGCCTCGCCACGTGATACGAAGGGACGCCAGAGCTTCTCGTCGTCGAGCGCGAGGAGCGCCTTGTAGGCGGAATTGATAAACCGGACCTCGCCCTCCGGTCCGTAGACGACCACGCCATCGGGGATACCCTCGATGACGCCCGCGATCTCGCGAGCCTGTTCCTCCAGCTCGCGTTCGAGCTTGCGCCGCCCTTCGACGTCGCGCATGACGATCACGCCGCCGGTGATGCGCTCACCCTCGCCGCGCACCGGGGAGCCGCTCAGGTTCAACAGCACCGCGTGGCCGTCGAGCGCGCGGACGTAGTAGTCCTCGGAGCGCGCCCCAGCGTAGGTCTCCCCGCGTAGGATGCGGCGGATCGGCATGGCGTCGGGCGGCACGGGATCGCCGTTGGCGTCGCTCAGCGCATAGTCCGCGGCCCGTTCGTCTGCCGGTCGCTCGAAGAAGCCCGCGTGGCCATCGTAACCCATCAGCGTGCGGGCCGCCTGATTGGCGCGCGTGATCGTGCCTTGCTCGTCGTAGACCAACACACCATCGGCCATGGCCTCGAAGACCGCCTCGAGCTGCCCAGCTCGCTCGGTGGCCTCGTGCTCTAGGCGCTTGCGGTCGGTGATGTCGATCGAGGTGCCTACCCACTCGCGCACCGCGCCGTCGGCGTCCCACACGGGCAGTCCGCGCACGAGCATGTAGCGGTACGCGCCGTCGAGCCCGCGCACGCGTTGCTCGGACTCGTAGGGCTGACGTGTCGCGACGGCGCGTTCCCAGTCGGCCAGCGCCCGATCGCGATCATCGGGGTGAATCGCATCGGACCAGCCAAAGTCCTGTATCTCGTCAAACTGCTGACCTGTTACAGACCGGCCTGCCTTAAGATCCTCCTTGACCATGCCCGCGGCGTCTGTGGTCCAGATCCACTGGCTGCCCACCGTTGCCAGCACGCTGAAGCGTTCTTCCCAGCGGTGCAGGCGGCGCTCGGCCTCTTCTGCCCTCGCCTCCGCCCAGCGCAGTGCCTCGACGAGCGCACGGTCTTCATGCTCGGCGGAGCTCTCCGAGGCCGTGCGCACGGCAGCTCTTCGCACCGCCGGCTCGCGCCCCACGGTCGAGTGCTTCGCGTCGTCTGCGTCATACCGCATCGTCGTGTCCCTCGCGCCTACCCAACCGCGCCAGCGCATCAGCGCGCATCAACATGCCCGGCGGCACGAGGTGAACCGCTGAGCAATTCTGTGCCGGCACGAGCAGCATAAACCATGCCGGGGGCCTCGGCAAGAAACGGGCTGTGGATGGCGAGCAGCGGCGTGGCCTCGGCAGGTACGCCGTCGCGTAGAGGTGCTCGAGGTCGACGCAGACGGCGGCGAGGATCTTGGCGCTCAGAAGGGCGCTGCTCGACTTCAGCGAGCGCGCGGCCGCGGCTTGGCGCGCATCTGCTCCAGCAGCTCGGCGGCGTCATATTCGTCAAGGACCTGGGCCAGCACGTCCTCCTCGCCCGGCACTTGCAGCGCGCGGAACGCCTCAATCTGCGTGAACTCCAACGGCTCCAGTCTGCTGGCTGCGCTCGCCTCGTCGCGGGCGGGGATGGTGGAGGCCGCTGGCTGACCGTCTACGGCGGAGATCGCGCCCCACTACGTGAGCGCCGCACGCAGGTTGGTCAGCTTGATCGACTTGGACAGATAGTCGTCCATGCCCGCGCACACGGCTTTCTCGCGGTCACCACGGAGCGCGTTGGCCGTCGTCGCGACGATCGGCACGCGGCGCGATTCCACCTCGGCCTCGATCGCGCGGATGCATGCGGGTGCATTGTAGCCGTCCATCACCGGCATGTTGCAGTCCATCGGCACGAGGGCGTATCAGTCCGTTCATGCGAGTTGGTGCCATCGACGGGACGAACGGGCCGATCCGGCTCGGCGTGCGCGCGGCTTGGCGGCGGCGCCGCGAATCCTCGCGGGCTGCAACGCTGCCGTAGCGTTTCGCGTAGAGAGGGGCATGAGCACAGCGGAACTTCCCTCCCCACCCGGCAAGGCGAGCGTAACGGTGCAGCTCACCGTTGTCGAAGGACTGACCGTCCCGCGCGGCACGGCCTGCCTCGGCGCGGCGGTGCTGGCGGCGCTGGACTGCGCGCCCGGCGACATGATCGAGATCGCCGGTGGCGGCGTGACGGTCGCGGAGGCACAGCCGTGGTCCCTCGAGGCGAACGGCCTCGACGCGCGCCCGAGCGACGGCGCGGCGGGCGGCGAGCAGACCATCGCGATGGAGGGGCTGGTGCGGCAGAACGCACGGGTGGCCCTCGGCGATGTGGTGCGGGTGCGGCGGGTGCGCGCGCAGCCGGCGATCAGCGCGGCGCTGGTCCCGCTCTCGGGCACGGTCAATCTCAGCGAGGCGGAGCTGCGGCACGTGGCGAGCTCGCTGCGCGGGCAGGTGATCATCTCCGGCGACGTGGTGCGGGCGGCGGGGCTGGGCCTCTCGGCGCGCGAGTTCCAGGTGCTGGCGACGAATCCGGCGAGCGCGGTGGTGCTGGGGGCGGGCACGAGTCTGCGCATCCAGGCGCGGGGAGCGAGCATGGCGCCGCGCGCGACGGCCATTTCCTATGAGGACGTCGGCGGGCTGGGGCGCGAGCTGCGGCACATCCGCGAGCTGATCGAGCTGCCGCTGCGGCATCCGGAGCTGTTCGACCGGCTTGGCATCGAGGCGCCGAGGGGCGTGCTGCTGGCCGGGCCGCCGGGGACGGGCAAGACGCTGATCGCCCGCGCGGTGGCCTCGGAGAGCAGCGCGCGCTTCTTCAGCGTCAGCGGGCCGGAGGTGATCGACAAGTTCTACGGCGAGAGCGAGGCGCACCTGCGCCGCGTCTTCCAGGACGCGCAGAAGAACGCGCCCAGCGTGATCTTCCTAGACGAGATCGACGCCATCGCGCCGAAACGCTCCGAGGTCTGGGGCGAGGTGGAGAAGCGCGTGGTGGGGCAGCTCCTCACGCTGATGGACGGGCTTCAGGCGCGCGGGCAGGTGATCGTGGTCGGCGCGACGAACCGGCCTGACGCGCTCGATCCCGCGCTGCGCCGTCCCGGCCGCTTCGATCGTGAGGTTCAGCTGCATGCGCCGGACGCGCAGGGCCGCGCCGAGATCCTGCGCATCCACAGTCGGGACATGCCGCTCGCCGCCGATGTGGATCTCGGCGAGGTGGCGCGGATCACGCCGGGCTTCGTCGGCGCCGATCTGGCCGCGCTGTGCCGCGAGGCGGCAATGTCGTCGCTCCGGCGCACCTTCCCGCGGGCCTCGATCACCAGCGCCAGCATCCCGACGGACGAGCTGCTGACGCTGACGGTGACGAGCGGCGACATCGAGGACGCGCTGCGCGGCATCGAGCCGTCGGCGGCACGCGAGGTGGCCGTCGAGCTGGGCAGCGTGACGTGGGACGAGGTGGGCGGGCTGGCCGAGGTCAAGCGCGCGCTGACCGAGACGATCGAGTGGCCGTTGCGCTACCCCGAGCTCTACGGCGCGATGGACCTGGAGCCAACGCGCGGTGTGCTCTTGAGCGGTCCGCCGGGGACTGGTAAGACGCTGCTCGCCCGCGCGCTCGCAACCGCCTGCCAGGCCAATTTCATCCCGGTGAAGGGGCCGGAGTTGCTCTCGAAGTGGGTCGGCGAGTCGGAGCGGGGCGTGCGCGAGACCTTCGCCCGCGCGCGGCAGGTGGCACCGTGCGTACTCTTCTTGGACGAACTGGATGCGCTGGCCCCGGCGCGCGGGGCGAGCTTCGACGGCGTGGCCGACCGCGTGATCGGGCAACTGCTGACCGAGTTGGACGGCATCGAGGGGCGGCGTGGGGTGATCGTGGTCGGCGCGACGAACCGGCCCGAGCTGATCGATCCGGCGGTGCTGCGGGCGGGCCGCTTCGATCTGGCGCTGGAGCTGCCGCTACCGGACCGTGAGGCGCGGAAACTGATCTTCTCGATCCACGCGCGGCGGCGTCCGCTGGCGGGCAACGTCTCGCTGGACACGTTAGCGCGGCGCACCAGCGGCTTCAGCGGGGCGGATATCGAGGCGGTGTGCCGGCGCGCGGCGAACCTGGCGCTCTCCGAGTGGCTGCGCGCGCGTGGGGCCGGCGCGGGGAGCGATCTGGCGCGGGCCACGCCGAAACTGCAGGGCGATCCGGTGATTGAGCTGCGCCACTTCGACGCCGCCATCCGCGAGGCCATCGACCGCAGCAGGCAGTATCTGTAGGCAGTTCACATGTTCCCCGGCCTGGAAGCCAGGGCGAATCCCGCTCGGCGCGCTTGGCGTGAGGGCCGCGAGCCGGGGAATCAGCATGCTGCGCCACGCTCGCGATCCCGCGGTGGGGTGAGGGCGGCGCTCTGCTGCGTGCAGGGATCGCCATCGGAGGCTAGGCGGGGAAGCCTCGCCCCCAGCCTCGCCCCCAGTGGAAGACCCGCCTCGCCCCGCGGGGGCGGGTAACCCGACCCATGGCGGCGCGGCTGGCGACCTTCCCCAAGTGGTCATTGGCGACCGCGTTAGAGGTAGCCCATGCGCAGGGAGATGATCCCGGGGGCGAAGTGGTTGGCCTTGGCGAGATACTCTTGCTCGTTGCCCTCGATCATCAGCTTGTGCATGATGATGACGTCGCCGTCGGGCAGGGCATCGACCGACTGGAGGCAGAGGTCGATGATGGCATGGCCGCTCTCGTAGACGCGGACCAGGCCCCCGGCCCCCGGCACGCGGTAGACGCGCGTCGGGATCGATGGGCTGGCGACTTCGAGGTATCCGTGGCGCCGCAGCTGCTGGAGTTGGCCGGCGGTGAGCAGCGTGCGCACCAGCGCGTTGGCTCGGCGCTCGGCGGCGAAGTGCGACGCGAGCAGGCGGCTCCACTGCAGCATCTCGCGTGCGGCGGGCCGCGCCAGCGCGCGCAGGCAGAGCGCCAGCAACGCCACCCAGACGGCGAGGATCGCGGCGAATACCAGCCATGCCATGACGGTCAGCCCCCTACGACGCGCGGGACCATGATGATCTGATCGGCGGTCTCGTCAAAGGTCTCGATGTGCGTGGGCGCTTGGCCCGTCTCGACTTTAAAGGCGGTGGCACCGCGGGCGCGCTGTTCGGCGAAGATGACTTCGGCCTCGCGGACGGCGGCCAGTGCTTCGGGATCGCCGACGGCGACCTTGCGGGAATCCCAGGCGACTTTGTCATCGCCACGCTTCGACATTACTCGCAGCATGCCCATGTGCAACTCTCCTCGTGACCGGTAATGCTCTCGCGCATTCGCCGGCGGCCCGAAGGCCGCCGTTGGCTGGGAGATGCTCGCATGTCTCGTGCCACGCCGCGCCGTCGTGGGCGATGCGAGCGGGGGGCATGGGCATCAACTGAGGGAATCCATAACGGGAGGCGACGTGCGAGTCGGTCCGCCCGTGACATGCCCGTCGCGGAGGCCGATCGATGCAGGGGTCGGGCCATTGCGCCAGCGTTCGCGATAATTGCCCGGAGAGGCTGCTGCGCTTTCCGTTTCCTTCCGCTTTTGCGATTTGTGCGGGGATTCGCGGCGGGCGCGATGCGGATTGCGGGGCGAATGACGCGGGTTTGGGGCGGAAAGGGGAAATGCGATGGCGAGGGCCGGGTGCATGCTGCAATCGGGGCAGCGCCGGCGCCGAGGCGGATGCTCGTGAGATCGAGACGAGCGGGCCGACTTGCGGCGGGCCGGAAGTGGTGACGCATGGTAGACCTCGCTGGTGTCGGCGGCGATCGCGGAACTGCAGCGCCGGCGCAGGCCGGGCGCGGACTATAGTCCGCGCCGCGTGGGACAACGATCGAACGATCGTCGCGAATTTCGCGGGAAGTTGGTAGGCCCCGGTGGCGTGGTGGTGTAGATAGAATACATGTTCTAGTGAGTACTATCGCATACGCGGCGGGAATACGCCAGTCGTGGAGACGGACATGTACGGACTTTTCCGGTCGGGGACGGACACGAGATTTTTCGCGGCGGCTGCGGGTGGGGAGGGGGAGGGCGACACAGGTGCCGCCCCTACAGATTTTGGGGCGTTGGGCACTGATCTCCGAGTTTGCCGGCAGTCTTTACAGGTTCTTCGTTCGTTACGGTATAGACTGAGGCGTGCGGCAACCTTGCGGTTGATGATGCGTGGCAACTCGGCGTGCTGCGGGCCTAGCGCGGCGATCAGTGGAGGGTGACGATGGCGACGACGACGAGCAGGTCGATCCACCTGCTGCCGGATGTCCTGAGTGGGGCGTTCTTGGGGGACTGGGCGCCGCGCCTGGGGGTGGCGGGTTCCGTGACGCAGGCGGTGGTGTTTTATCTGCCGGTGATCGGGACGCTCTGCGCGATTCGCGATCTCTTCGCCTGCCTGCACAAGCACGATTCGCTGGGGGCGATCCTCAATGCGCTGGCGATTTTCCCGGTGCTGGGTGGTTTTCCGAAGACGGCGGAGGTGATCCACAACTTCGTCACGATCAATCACGCATACCGGGCGACGCGCATCGCGACGGGGCAGGCGAAGGGGTCTGGGGTCGAGGCGAAGATCGCGAATCCGTTGGCGGGGCTGAGCCTGTTCGTCGCGGCGGTGACACCATTGCTGCTGGTGTTGCCGTGGATATTCCACCTGCCGGGGGAGTACATCGATCGGGCTGGTCGCGCCGGTGGTCGCGATTGCGCTGGGGCATATCGCGCTGGCGCGGGCGAAGCGGCACCCGGAGGCGCATGCGCACGGGGGACGGCGCGGATGGCGCTGGGGCTGGGGTATTTCTATCTCATCGTGCTGGCGATGCTGGTCTGGCTGCTGCTTTCGACGGGGCACGCGGTGGGACCGTTCGGGCCGGTGAAGTAGGGACGGAGATCGCTGCTTCACTCCTTACTGCTCAGTCGTGCGGCTCGCACGCGATTGCTCGGCCAATGCTATGGCGTTCTGTGGCGCGCGGTCACGCCCCCGACGGGCCCTCGTCGTCCGCCGCGATCGGCCCGACGTCTTCGAGGTAATGGCGCGCGCACAGCGCCGTGTACGTCACGTGCGCCTCGCCGTCGATGGCCACCTGGTCGCCCTCTGCGACGAATCGCCCGTTCACCAGGCGGGCGTTGAACTGCGCCCGGTGCTCGCAGCCGCCGCCGTGGCCGCACATGGCGATGGACTCCCGCAGCTCGTTCGCCGCCTCGAAGAGCCTCCGGCTGCCGGGGAAGGCGCGCGTCCTGAAGTCGGTGCGCAGGCCCCAAGCCATCACGGGGATCGCGTGGACGACTGCTAGCCTCAATAGTTGGTCCACCTGTCCGGGCTGCAAGAATTGCGCCTCGTCCACTAACACAGCACTTATATGCTCCACCTCTGCTCTCCTGCGCAGGACCTCCGCTTCGATATCCATTTCCGGCGTCGTAAGGAAGTCTGCCCTGCGACGGAGGCCGATGCGAGAAACCATGTCCGCGTCGCCCTTCGTATCTGTCGCCGGCTTGGTGATCAGCACCCTACCGCCGTGCTCCTCGAAGTTGTACGCGGTCGCCAGCAAGTCAGTGGTCTTTTGCGCGCCCATCGTGCCGTGGGTGAAGTAGAGCTTTGCCATGTGACCCCTTACTGCCATCTAGTATCGCGCCGGGCGAACCTGGGCGCTATGCCCCCGGCGATCACGAATGCTTCGCAAAAGCCGAGGCGATCGGGCTGAGCGCCGCTTCTTCGCCTCGCTTGCGCGGATTAGTGGGGGGAGATAGGGCGCCTCGCGCTCGATCGCGCCGACGAACTCCGGCAGATCGGTGTGGTCGAGCACCTGCCGAATCGCCGCGCTCTCGCCCAGGTGGTACCAGTGGTGGTAGATGATCCGGTGGAGGAACGCACCCGGCGTGTCACGCCCGGCGTGTATTGGACGCCCCGGTCGTCGGTGGCCACGACCGTTGCCACCTGCTGCGCGGTGAGGGTGTCGAGGAAGGGATCGACCAACTCGATGATCTGTTGCCGGGTGTCCACCATCTCCGCCAGCGGCGGCGTACTGGGCGGTCGCTTGTAGCCGGCCAGGTCGTTGAGGTGCGGCGGCGGTGTCTTCCCGTGCAGTCGGGTGAGGACGTTGACTTGTTTCTGCCACGCCAGATGGCCGGCATTCCGACTCATGCAGTTCATGGGAGGCGCGCGGCGAGAGGCATCGGGCTCGCTGCGCATGATGCGCAACTGGACGAGGAGGGGATGCGGCATCGATAGCTGGTCCTTTCGGCGAGGATGCGCTGGCGGCCCGGCGGCGGGGAGTCTCTGGTCTCATTCCAGTGTAACAAGTCTGGCTGTCGTACTCCGCACGCCTCGACGGTTGGGCTAGGATGCTTCGGTGCCGGGGTCGGGGGCGGCATGCAGGCGTTGAAGGAGGGTGGGCAGCAGGGCGTCGTGGTCGGCGATGAGGGGCGGGACGGCGTCGGGGAGGGGAGCCCAGAAGAAGGCGAAGCGAGGGTGCTCGCCTGGGGCGCCGGTGGCGTCGGGCTCGTCGTGCTGCCAGGCGATGGGCGGCGGCTCGGTGCAGCGGAGGTGGTAGAAGAAGCGGTGGTGCGTCTCCGGTTTGCCGAAGTCCGTCATGTCGCGGGTCTGCTCGCCGAGGAAACTGACGAGTGCGAGGGTTTCCAGGCCAGTCTCTTCGCGGGCTTCTCGCAGGGCGGCGGCATCGGGTGCTTCGCTCGGCTTGATGGTGCCAGCGGGGACCTGGATGCCGGCCTCGGGGAAATCGAGGTGGCGGAAGACGAGCAATTGGCCGCGGTAAGTGATGTAGGCGAAGGCTTTGCGGATGACGGGGTGCATAGACGTTTCCCTGGTCTTCGATGAGCGCAGGGGCGAGGGTATGGCATGCGGTGTGCCGTGTCAAGGGGCACCCGTGCGCACGCGGATCATGTTCGTGGTGCGATGGGCGCTCGCGGAAGCTGGCGTGGAGGGGCGCGAGGGCGCCTCGCGCGGGGAGCGGCACGTGCTATGCTGCTGGTGTGGCGTCGGCGCATGGCGACGTCGGGCGAGAGGAGCGAGACAGTGGAGCGAGACGACTATCTCAAGAGCGACCGGGCTGAGGCGCGGCTCGGGCTGCCGGTTGGTAGGGTGCCCGACGAGGCGCAGTTGACGATCACGCCGGACGAGGCGCTGGAGGCGGCCTATGCGCTGGAGCACTTCGATTGGAGTCATGGGCTGACCCGCGATGATCTGCGCGCACTCTACAGCGCGCTGCCGCTGGGACTCTATCTGCGGCTGCCGGACAGCAAGCGATTTGGGTCCACCGAGGAGGTGTTGCACGAGGCGGGGGTGGCGCCGAGCCGCGCGGAGGGGGATTTCCTCGGCGCGAATCCCAACCTGCCGGATGCAGCGGAGGATGGCGGTCCGCCGGCGTGGGGCGAGCAGTCGGGCGTCTACGCGAAGCATGATGCGGCGGAGGGCGGTAGCGCGACGGATGAGGAGGGGCTGCTGCCGGGCGAGGGCGCGGAGTAGGAGAGAACAGAGATTTCACCACGGAGGGCACAGAGTTCGCGGAAAGCAGAGCAGAGGGGGAAGCTCTCCCCCTAGCAAAGTCCCGGCTGAGGCCCCCTCGGTTTACCCATGGGGGTGCAAGCCGGGCCGCCGATTGGCGGCGAGGGTCCTCCCCCGATAGCCGGTTTTGCCCGCTTGTGTGAGAATACCGGTGGAGGCACTTTGCACCTCACCAATCGAATAATGCTGTTTGGCGGTTCCGCAGTCAATCGTTCCTGCGGGTAAAAGCATCAACGTACGTTGGACGTGGTGCGCTGCGCTTGCGTCGGGTTAGTTTGCGGTGACACTCGCCCGGCGATGCCGTCAACGCCTTTTGGGGCCGGGCAGGCCCTTCGGGGGCTCACGTGATGGATTGCCATGTGCGTTCCCCGAGAATCCCCTGGCTTCAGCCATGGGGAGTGTCAACTTTTTCGCCGCTGACTCTCTCGCAAGGAAGGCTTGTGCAGTGTCTCCGGCACGCCCCAGCTCGCAGGGGACCCGCCTCTCCCCGCGGGGAGAGGGGAGGCCAGAGGCGAAGACGAAACGCCCACCCGCTGGCTCGGCCCGGCACGCTGGCGGCCGGGGACCCACGCATAGCCCGGCGGGGAGAGGGGACGGGCCGCCCGCGGCGAAGACGAAACACGACTTGCCGTTTCTCGCTACGAGTCAGTAGTGGCGTCGGAGGGGACGGCGCGCGGCGCGGGGCGTGGGTAGAGCGCACGGCGGGCGAAGACGACCAGGCCAATCGTGAAGGCGAGGAACAGCAGCACCGCGAGGAGGGCCTCGGGCGTGCCGATGGGCAGGCGCGGCAGCCAGGATGGGAGGTCGTGCACGTTCGGGCCGTCTACGACTGCGTCTGGTTTGGAGCCGAAGGGGGCCACGTGCAGGACGCCCGCGCTCGTGACGCCGAGGTCATAGGTCACGGCGGTGTCGGGCGCATCGAGCTGGAGGTAGGTCAGCCAGCCGTCGGGGCGCACCCAGCCCATGTTGCGGTCGGTCGAGAGGTCGTGGTAGAGCGATGCGTTCATCGGCTCTTGGAAGGCGACGCTGAAGCCAGGCGCACCCGGGACTGCGGTGCCGACGGGCGATTGGCCGAGCACGGAGCCGACGCTGCTCGTGTTCACCGGCGTGTCGGTTAGCAGGTAGAGGTCCGCCTGGACCTGCTGGCCTTCGAGCGCTAGGACTTCGAGCGGGACCCAGATCTGCTTCGTGGGCATGGTGATCAGGACGGGCGCGCCGTCGCCTTGGAGCTGGCCGCGCGCTTTGGCCGCGCGATGTGTCGTACTTGGCGGCCATGAAGATCGGGCTGCCCTGGGCGTAGCCGAGCAGGTGGTCGCGCGTCTCCACGTCTAGCGTGAAGCCGTTCTGCGAGCACCAGGCGAGCACTTCGCGTCCGTCGCCTTTGAGCACCGTGATGTCGAGCGCCTCGATCTGCACCTGCTGGAGCACTTGCGCGCTGGCCGCCAGCGCGATGCCATCGGCTCCGGCGGCGAAGAGCGGCTGTGGATGCGTCTCACGGTCCAGCCGTTGCAGCGTCCATGCGCCGCCCTCCTGGATGTTGGTGGGGACGGCGGGCAGTGGGACGATCCAGCCGAGGTCGGAGACGTCGCCTTGATAGGTGAAGCTAGTGAGATAGTGTTCGATGCCGTCGTGCCATTCGACCAGTGTGGTGGCACGGTCGAGGCGAATGGCGCCGTTGGGGGCGACGAGCCCGCCACAGGCGAGCGCCGGCATCACCTGCGCGAGGAGGAGGCCGACGGCGAGCGCCGCCGGGAGGAGCGCGCGAAGACGTTTGGATGTGATGGGCATGGGGCTGCCTCGGCTTTCTCATATGGTGAGGGATCGAGACGCGTCATCGGTTGTCTGCCACGTGGTCTGGAGAGGTGACGGAGCGGCGGCGCGAAAAGTTCCTGATGATGACGAGCGCTATACAATCTCCTTTCAACAGTGGGAGGAGACGCGAGGAAGGGGCGCGGAGCGATGGAGCATCTGCATGGGTGGGACGTCTCGCCTCTCGAGGCGGTGGAGATCCAGCAGCGGCTGCGGTCGCTCGTACGCCAGGAGCCGGCGATCGCGCTGGACGCGATCCGCACGGTGGCGGGAGTGGACGTCAGCTATAAGGATGTGAGCCGCGCGGCGGTGGTGGTGCTGGCGTTCCCGTCGCTGGAGGTGCTGGAGCAGGCGGAGGCGGTGCGCGAGACGACGTTCCCGTACGTGCCGGGGCTGCTCTCGTTCCGCGAGATTCCGGCGGTGCTCGACGCGCTGGCGATGCTCTCGACGCAGCCGGACGTGTTGATCTGCGACGGGCAAGGTATCGCGCATCCGCGGCGGCTGGGGCTGGCGAGCCACCTGGGCGTGTATCTGGACCGCCCGACGGTGGGCTGCGCGAAGTCGCGGTTGACGGGGCGCTACATCGAGCCGGGTGAGCATGCGGGCGACTTCACGCCGCTGACGGATCGCGGCGAGTTGATCGGGGTGGTGCTGCGTACGAAGCCGCGGACGAAGCCGCTCTTCGTCTCGGTGGGCCACAAGATGGACCTGGAGACGGCGGTGGCGCTGGTGCTGCGCTGCGGGCGTGGCTATCGCCTGCCGGAGCCGACGCGGCTGGCGGATAAGCTGACGAAGGCGGGAGGCTGAGGCGGGCCTTGCTGCTGCGGTGTTCGCGGAATCCGTGCGGGCCAATCCACGCCGGAGGTACTTTGTGTGTATTGTCCGCGCGGGATGGGCCGTGGTATACTAGGCGGTGGCATTTTATGAGGAGGGATGAGCAATGTCGGTTCCTACGCTGGTGCGGGCCGTTGAGGAGGGACAACTCCGCGACGACCGCCCTGATCTTCAGCCCGGCGACACGGTGCGCGTGCACCTGAAGGTCGTCGAGGGCACGCGCGAGCGCATCCAGGTCTTCGAGGGCACGGTGATTCGCCTGCGCGGCGACGCGCTGCGGTCGGCGTTCACGGTGCGGCGCATCGCGAACAATGTGGGCGTCGAGCGGAGCTTCTTGCTGCACTCGCCACAGATCGACCACATCGAGCTGGTGCGGCACAACATCGTGCGGCGCAAGAATCTCTATTACATGCGCGGGCTGCGCGGCAAGGCGGCCCGTCTGCGCGAGCGCCGCGACTAGCGTCGCGGACGGTTCCCCCTCGCGTGTCACTGGATCAGCGGAGGCGCCCCATCACGTCTGTGGTGGCCCTCCGCTTTTGTTGTGTCCGTCGCTGGGAACCGCTGCGAGGCGTACGCGCGGTGGGGGCTGTCGCGCGCTGGCGGCGCGGCGTCCGCGGAGCGAAGCGGCGCCGTGCTTGTGTTATGCCGAGCAGTGCATCATGCTGGCAGCCGTCGCGGCTGGCATCCCTTGGGCAAAGAGCCATGCGAGCATTGTCTTGTTGGTGTAGACGGCCATCCAGGTGGAGGTATTGTGGCTGCTGCCGGAGAACTCGGTGAAGCAGGGATGCCCTCCCGCCGCTTTGATCGCATTGAGCATATCGAGCGAGCCGGAGATGGGAACGACGGTGTCGTACGCGCTCTGGAAGGCCCAGACTGGCACGTTCGCCAGGTCCGCCGCATTAGCGGGAGCCCCGGCGCCGGAGATCGGGACGACCGCGGCGAAGGTGCTGGGCCAGCGTTCGGCTGCCTCCCAGGCGCCGTAGCCGCCCATCGAGAGGCCGGTCAGGTAGATGCGATGCGGGTCGATGGCGTACTGGGTCCGCACGGCCGCGAGGATCGCCATCGCCGTCTGGAGCGCCGGCTCTGGCTGCGACTGCAGCGTGTACGATCCCTTTCTTGGCGTGCCGTTCGCCCAGCGAGCGGGGGTCACGACCTGCGGCACGAGGACGAAACTGGGCCAGCGCGACTGGATCGACGAGCTGCTCCACACCTGGAGGTAGGGATTGCCCAGGATCGCGGAGGCGTTCTGCTGGGGCGTGGCGCCGGGCGTGGCCGCCTCACCGGTGCCGTGGAGCAGCAGCACCAGCGGGTAATGCTGCGAGGGAAGGTATCCGCTGGGGATGTGCAGGTAATAGGCCATCGTCGCGCCTGAGGGGCTCGTGTAGGTGTGGGTGACGTAGCCATTCACCTGCGGCTCTGGTGTGGGCGAAGGTGTGGAGGTGGCCGAGGGCTTCGGGGTGCGTATCGCCACTGGACTTGGCGAGGGCGCCTGCATGCGCATGGGCGCGTCGGATGAGGTGGTCGCGGGGTAGGGCATGCCGATGCCAGGGAATGTCACCATCCCGACCAGATTTACCGCCAGCGCGAGTGGGACTGCCAGGCTGGCGATAAATCGCTCCATACGCTGCCGCATGTGCGCCTCCTTATGCTGGGACGCGTGCGCGGCCGCACGAGCTGAAGGCGTGGCGAGCGGGCGCACACTTGGACCGCAAGGGCCGGCTATGCGCGGGACGAGGACGCGGGCCTGCCGGGGCATATATTCAACGGGCATCCAGCGCACCACTCACACCCGGTTACGAATCCACCGCAAACCACCTAGACCTGGAGAACCAAGGCTCCACCACACCAAAACCCCACCTCACCATGCGCTATCTATCGCATTGGTCGTACCATTTGATGGTACCATGCGCACCTGAAGGGAAACTGAATGCCGTGCACACGTTTACCTGACGTGGGGCCGTACGGGCCGGACCCGAGCAGCGGCGAACGGAGGGGCACGTGAGGTCGAGCGAGGTGCGTCAACTCGCGTTGGTGGCGGACGAACCGCCGTCCGCGGTGGTGTGCTGCGGGCTGGATGAGGTCGGGCGCGGCGCGCTGGCGGGCCCCTTGGTGGCGGCGGGGGTGATCTTGCCGGCGGATATCGCGGATCGGCTGGGGGCAAGCGCGCGCTTTCTACGCGACTCGAAGACGGTGCCCCGGCGGCGGCGCGAGGAACTGGCGGCGCTGATCCAGGTGCATGCGCTGGTGGTGGAGGTGGCGACGGTAGAGGTGGCGGCGATCAACGCGCGCGGCATCGGCTGGGCCAACGGCGAGGCGTTCCGGCGATTGATCGCGGTGATCGAGGCCGACGAGTACGTGGTGGACGGGCGGGTACGCCCGCCCGCGCCGGCCGATCGGGCGGGTCGGGTGCGTTGCCTGGTGGATGCGGACGCGCTGGTGCCGGCGGTGGCGGCGGCCTCGCTGGTGGCGAAGGTGGCGCGCGATGCGCTGATGGCGGATTTGCACGCGCGGCATCCCCAGTATGGCTGGGCGGAGAACGCGGGGTACGGGACGCCGGCGCACCTGACGGCGCTCTGCGCGCATGGTCCCTGCGATCATCACCGCGCGGTGTTTGTGGCGACGGCGCTCAGCGGGGGGCAGAAGGCGTGGCGGAAGCGGGGGGCAGGTGAAGACGCGGAGACTCGTACGCTGGCAGAGACTCGTACGCTGATGGAGGAAGGGTCGTAGTCCGCTAGGGGGAGACCTCACCCTTGCACGCCCCCACGCGTGGGGGACCCCGCCTTCCCTGCGAGGGAACGGGCCGTGAGGCACGGGGATCGTGGAAACGGGCGGGCGTGGCCTGCGGCGGGCTTGGCGACGGAACGCGTTTCCACATCTAGTCGGATGGCGGGCATAGGCCGGTTTCGCGCGACGCGGGAGTCGTCCCGGCCTTCGGCCGGGAGCGCCAGGGCTGCATGCGAACGCGGCAGCACAGGCGCACGGTCTGGCCGCGGCGGCATAACGAATCGCGGCAGCGGAGCGGCGGCGCGGGTGGCGGCCAGGATGCTATGCCTGTGCACATCCGCGCCGGAGCGCATGTGGGCAATTAGGCGTTGGCGGGGGAGACGTAGACGGCGGTGCCGTAGCAGAGGAATTCGGTGATGCCCTGGCCGACCTCGGTGGTGTCGTAGCGCACGCCGATGACGCCGTTGGCGCCGAGCTGGGCGGCGTGCTGGATCATCAATTCATAGGTTTCTTGGCGTGCCTGCTCGCAGAGGTTGGTATAGATCGAGATGTTGCCCCCGACGACGGTCTGGAAGGCGGCGCCGATGTTGCCGACGATGCTGCGCGAGCGGACGATGATGCCGCGGACGAGGCCGAAGTTGCGCGCGATCGCGACGCCGGGCAGTTCGAACGCGGTGGTGACGAGGGTGTGATCGAAGGCCGTCGCGTGCGGCGGCTGCTGAGGATACTGCGGCTGGCCTTGCTGAGGATACTGCGGCTGCTGGGGGTACTGCGGCTGCGCGTACTGCTGGCCGAATTGTTGCGGCGGCGCGTATTGTTGCGGCTGCTGCGGTTGGCCGCCCTGGGGGGCGTACTGCGGCTGGTTCTCCTGCGGCGGGGTCAGCGGCTGCGGGACGTACGGCTGCTGATATTGGTTCGGATCGTTGGATTGCGCGTTGGGCTGTGACGGCTGGTTCCACTGCGGGTCCATGATGCGATCCTCTCGTTCGTGGCGCACTGCATTGGCGCACTGCATTGGCGCACTGCATTGGCGCACTGCATTGGCGCACTGCTCGGTGCTGGACGTGGGATGCGTGATGCTCACGCTGCGGCAGTAAGCACGAGACCATCGTCGCGTGAGAGTGCGCCCGACTCGCCAGCATATACGCATCAGGCGGGCGCTGAGTTCCGGCAGCAGGGGTGGACTGGCGCGTGACGTGCCATGCGCGCTAGCTCGGCGGAGCGTCGCGCGGGGTGGCGACGGGCGGCACGGGTGGCGACTTCGCCGGGGGCGCGGCGTCGAGTCGTTGGCTGGAGCGACCTCCGAGATAATAGCCGAGGGCGCCGAGGCCGAAGGTGACGAGGAAGAAGGCGAGCGTTGCCAGCGAGAGGGACGCGGGGGTCCGCACGATGAGCGAGACGGCGAGCCCGACGAAGATGCCGAGGGTGAGGCCCAACGTAAGGCCGAGGGTGCAGCCGACGTGCGCGAGATTGCGTCCGCGCAGTTGATCGAGCATACTGTCTCCCAGGTTGCGGGTACGGTATCTTGCCATATTGTAGCACTGGGGCGAGGGCGGGCCTCGACCGCGCTGGAGAGGCGGAGATTTCACTGCGGAGGACACGGTGGACACAGAGGCGGAGGGGCTTGTTTGCGTTGTGTGTCCCCCCAGGCATTACATCCGAAACGCGGGGCGCCGGCGGCGAACGCCGTTGCGGGGCACACGCCAGGGGCAAGGCGTGACACGCCCTACGCTATGCGATGCGAGCGCAGGTGGCGGGGCTACAACACTGGGAGCTCGGTCGGCGAAGGGTGAGCCTGGGGCGGAGGGCGCGATATGTCGCGCCCCTACAAATAGCTGGGGGCGTGGCGATGCGCGCGCATGCTGAGGGCGCGATTGAACTTGTCCCTCCATGTTGGGAAAGCGGCGATTCACGGCGATCCGCCACTCAGTTCGAGTCAGATGGTAGAGAGGAAAGGGCAACGATGAGCGCGCCGTCGAACGAGGAGATCCGGGCGATGCGGCTGCGGGTCCTCGAGGGAGGAGACTCTATCGAGGCGGAGGCGGAGCAGCATTCGCTGCCTGAGTTGGCGTCGATGCTGCGAGCGACGCGCGCGGCGCTACAGGCGCTGATCGAGGGGTGGTCGCAGGAGCAGATGGCCTTTCGGCCGACGGTGGCGGAGGGGGCGAGCGAGGAGGATCGCTGGTCGGCGACGGAGGCAGTGACGCACCTGATCGCCACGCAGAACTGGTACCTGCTGCACATGACGCGGCTGTTGGGCCGACGCGAGCACTTCGACCTGATGCCGCATGGCCTGGGCGATCTCGCGCGGCAAGATGTGGCAAAGGAGGAGCTTGTGGCCGGGCTGCGTCAGGCGACGGAGCGGCTGCTCGGCGAGATCGAGGCGATCCCGGCGGAAGGCGATCTGGCGGCGCGGCGCGACTCGACGTTCTTCGGCGAGCTAAGCCTGCGCGGGTGGGTGCTGCTGGCGGTCTTCCACGACCTGGATCATACGGCGCAGATCGAACGACTAACGGGCCTGGCGGGGTTCCCGCGCTGAGCGCCGCCCGGGGCCGCACCGGGTTGCTGGCGGCAGGGCAATCATCGCGAGAACGCATAGCTGACTTCTCGATGGTCCGTTTAGAGGCGGGCAGGTCGTTGGCTGGCGGCTGAAGCGGCGCCTGGGCGCCCTTGGCGACGAAGCCCGCCTGGAAGGGCTGGCGCGTACGGCGGGGGCCCTTCACGGTAAAAGCTCATCAGCCCGCGTCGCCCTTACGCCCGCAACCCAGTGCTGCGAACCGCCTCCAACTGCGCCGACGCAGCAGCGCCGCCATCTTGGGCCCACGCCTAACGCAATCACGCCTAACACCTTGGGAACGGACAGCGGTATCACGGCGTCGGGCATTTCGCGGGCAACGAGAATCGACCGGGCGCGGCGCGTCTCCGGTCGGTGGCGTATGAGCGCTGGGGTCTCTGGCTAGAGGCCCTGCGCGGCGAGCTTCGCCCGAAGCTTGCGTGCCTTGCGCTCGCGGGCGTCGGCCTTGCGCTTGCGCTTGACGCTGGGCGGCTCGTAATGCTGGCGGCGCTTGGCCTCGGAAAGCAGGCCATCCTGCTGGACCCTGCGCGTAAATTTCTTCAGAGCGGCCTCGAAGGACTCGCCCTCGCGAATCACGACTTCACTCACGCTGGCATTTCTGGCAGTGGGGCGGCGCATCCCTCGTGCGCCCGCAGCCCAAGCTGCGCACTCCTTTCAGTGTGCTCTCTTCACCTCGCGCGCCGCTTGAGCGTGCGCGCCACCTCGCGCGGCTGCGCCGCGCGAGAGCCTATCTCTAGAGTATCATATTCAGCCCACTGCGTCTCTAGGCGGGTACCTGCGGGCCGTTGGGGCCGGGAAATGCGCTGCACAACCAGGTTATGCGATCTGCCTGCGTGCATGGTCGTGTCCCCGGTCTGCTGTCTCTTTTGCTGTCAGGACCTCCGGTTGCTCGGATGATTGTTCGTAATTCGGCGGGAGTGGGCCGGATACCAAAGGGGATGTGAGCTCCTGCCACACTCATCATGACGCAACGAGTAACGGTTGGCCCTGGAGATCACCTGCCAAGGAAATCAAGCAGGGCGAAGTTGACCTCCTCGGCATGGGTCCAGGTGATGGCGTGAGGCCCACCCACGATACACACGAACTGTGCCTTCTTGATGAGTCCTGGCAGGCGCTTGCCCGTGTACCGGTACGGCAGGATCCTGTCCTGGTCGCCTTGCACCACCAGCACGGGCACGTAAAGTCTGGGCAGATCATGGCGAAAGTCGGTGAGGCACGACGTCACGGACTCCAGTGTGCCCGCCGCCGAGGCCCGGATAGCGATGGTCCAACTCAGGTGAATCGCGTCGTCACTGACGCGACTGCCACCCAAGAGATCCACGTTGTAGCAGTCTTTGAGGAACTCCGAGATGTACGCAGGCCGATCCGCGACTATCGCCTGCATGATGCCGTCGAAGAAGCGCCCAGGTATGCCGCCAGGGTTATCAGGCGTCTGCAGGAGAAATGGCTGCAAAGGAGCAAACAGGATCGCCCTGCTCACGCGATCCGACCCGTAGGTTGCCAGTTGACCACTCCCCACGGCTGAAGCCGGGGGATTCTTGGGCTGACCACCGCTCACCTAGCGAGCTAGGAGCGTCGTACACGGTCATGTCGTGGCCCGAAGCCACCTCCACACGCGTACCTTCCCGCAGGCCCTGCGGTATGTGGTAAGGATCGCACACCTGGTCGTTTGGTGTCCGTTTGTCGGGAGCGCCTGACGGCGCGCGGCGTTTCCTCCCCATGGCTCAAGCCAGGGGTCTTCACGCCGCGCGAGAGATGCCTCTTGATCGCGCTCCGACTCCGTGCTCATCACAAGCTCAGTTCCCCGCTTGCATGCAATAAGAAGTGCAGACGTCCCCCGCTTGCTTCCGGAGGGGCTCATGCTCCGCTCCATATCGACCAGCGCCGCAAAGCACAGCGGAATTCCCAGAGCCGTTGGGAGTAATTGCCACTCTTGTCATCGTACACGTTACAGCGCGGCTGGGTGCGAAAACCGCCCTGGGGAGGGGCGTTTCACGCCAGCCTCTTCGGCCTACGGGGACGGCTGCAGATGGCTTTGCATGAAAAAAGCCCATCAGCGCGCCTATCTGCGCCAGTCCATCGAATTGGCTATCATCCACACACATCGGAGCTGCAGCCTTAGATAGGTAGGAGCGAGTATACTTCGGATGCTGTAGGTTGGACTTCATCACTGTACTCGTGGTACGTCACGCGGGGTGGAGCGAGCGACATGCCACAGACGCTGCATATACAACTGTTCGGCAATTTCGGTATGTCGTATGGCACGAAACCGGTAGTTAGCGTCAATACGGCACGTTTGCAGTCCCTTGCGGCTTATCTCATCCTCCATGCCGAGACGCCGCAGTTGCGCCAGCATGTCGCCTTCCTATTCTGGCCTGAATCTACCGATGCCCAAGCACGCAATAATTTGCGCCAGGCATTACACGCCTTGCGCCTGGCGCTGCCTGATCATGATACATTCCTCTATGCCGATACGAACACGCTGTACTGGCGGCCCAATGGGCCCTTTCGCCTGGATGTTGCCGAGTTTGCTACCGCGCTGGAGGAAGCGGCGCGAGCACCTCAGGAACGCGATTCGCGGCGCAAAGCACTAGAACATGCGGTGGACCTGTACCACGCCGATCTGCTGCCTAGCTGCTATGACGAGTGGATCTTGCCAGAACGAGAGCGAATCCGCCAGAAGTATTTGCAGGGGCTCGACCAACTGATTCATCTCTCCGAAGATCAGCGAGACTTTGTGGCAGCGGCTGGATACGCGCAACGCAAGGTTCGCGATAATCCCTTGAACGAAGACGACTATCGCCACCTGATGGTACTCCAGGCGCTTCAGGGAGACCGCGCTGGCGCACTCAGTACCTACCATGCGTGCGTCAACGCACTGCAACGCGACATAGGCGTCGAGCCAAGTCGTGAGACCCAAGCAGTCTATGAGCGATTGCTGCACGGTAGCTCCGAAGCGACCGTAGCGCAGATTCCCCCCGCGACTTCTGAGCGTGCTCCATCCATGATTGGGCGCCAGCGTGAATGGGCATTACTGTGTGAGACCTGGCAACATGCACGTGACGGTAAACCAGCCTTAGCCCTGATAACGGGGGAAGCAGGAATTGGCAAATCGCGCTTAGCCGAGGAACTGCTTCTCTGGGTTCAC
Source organism: uncultured Chloroflexia bacterium (assembly GCA_963841205.1). Classification (GTDB taxonomy): domain Bacteria; phylum Chloroflexota; class Ktedonobacteria; order Ktedonobacterales; family JADMIN01; genus CAWAWP01. Next base: position 226,375 of record CAWJCH010000003.1, read on the forward strand.
GAACAAGGCGCCACAACAGCGAAAACGCGTTGCTACGCTGCCGAAGGGAAGCTATCGCTGGCACCCGTAACCGAGTGGCTTCGCGGTGACGATATGCGCCGATCTCTTACGCGCTTGCAACCCGTATGGCTCATCGAAGTGGCCCGGATACTCCCGGAGTTGTCGACCGAGTACCCTGACTTACCTCACTACGAGCCAATTAGTGAGTATGGACAGCGGCAGCGTTTCTTCGAGGCGTTGGCGCTATCGGTACTTGCTGCACCTCAACCGCTCTTGTTGCTCATTGATGACCTGCAATGGTGCGACCAGGAGACACTCGAATGGATGCACTTCCTCTTGCGTTTTGCGCCAACAGCACGTCTTCTGATTGTGGGTACGGTACGCCTTGAGGACACGTCATCGCGTCATCCGCTACGCTCGCTGCTATTGGATCTACACAACAGAACTGATGTATGTGAGATCGAACTTCAGCCGTTGGATGCCGCAGAGAGTGCTAAATTGGCCGGGCTTGTCGCCAATCGCCAATTGAGCGTGTCTTCGGCGATGCATTTATACCGTGAAACCGAGGGCAACCCCCTCTTCATCGTCGAAACCATACGTGCAGGCATCGACATGTCCCAAGGGGATGATGAAACCCCAGACGGCCGTGAAGTCCCAGGTACCACGTCGCCACCGATTCCTCCCAGAGTGCAGGCGGTGATCGCTGCACGCCTTGAGCAACTTTCACCGTCCGCGCGCGAATTGGCCGCAGTGGCCGCGGTGATCGGCAGAGAGTTTCGGATGGATGTGGTGACGCGCGCGGGCAATACCGATGAGGAAGCTGCTGTGCGTGCACTGGACGAACTGTGGCGGAGGCGGATTGTGCGTGCACAGGGCGCAACTACCTATGACTTCACGCATGACAAGCTCCGTGAGGTCGCCTACACTGAGATCAGCATGCCCCAGCGCAACTTGTTACATCGTCGAATCGCGCAGGCACTTGAAGCCATTCACACCGACAATCTCGACGCGGTTAGTGGCCAGTTGGCGTCGCACTATGAGCGCGCGGGACTTGCTGAGCAAGCCGTCTCGTATTATCAAAGGGCTGCTCTGGTGGCACAGCGCTTGGTCGCCTATGAAGATGCGATCAGGCTGCTTGAGCACTGCTTGGCCCTGCTCGAACAGACACCAAGCGGCGCGATGCGTGACCGACATGAGTTAGGCATACTCCTAGCGCTGGCGCCGATGTACCGCATCACGCGTGGGTGGACGGCGCCTGAACTGGAGCGTGTGGTGAATCGAGCGCTCACGCTCTGTGATACGGTTGGCGACACAGCACAGCGCGCTGAGGCGCTCTATGGTCTCGAGTCGATGCTTGTGGTACAAGGCCAGCTTGAACGGGTACAACTGGTCAATGAGGAATTGCATGCGCTCTACGAAACCGTGGAGGGTCAGGTGCCTCCGTTCGCGGATATGATGCTGGTCGGCTCACGCCTTCATCTGGGCCACGTCAGCGAAGCCAATACGGCCTTCGAGCATATCCTCAGTACGCATGACGTGCATCAGGCTCGGCGACTTCAAGAAGCCTATGGATGGAACATTGCGGTGCACGTGCGTGCGTGGCGAGCACATGTGCTCTGGTGCCTCGGATACCCCGATCAGGCAATGGCCTCAGCGCTCGAAGCGGTGCAACTCGCTCAAAGCTTTGGAGAACCGTTCAACCAGGCGCTGGCTGCAACGTATCTCGCAATGCTCTGGCAACTAAGCGCCAGCGCCGAAGAAGCGCAAATTCGTGCCGAAGAGGCGCTGACGCTCACGACCGAATATAAAGCGCCGTACTACCGTGCCTGGGCAGCAGTCCTCGTAGCCCATGCGCACATCCCCCAGCACCCCGGCGAGGAGCATGTCGCGTCACTGCAGGTGGCCGTTGAGGAGTTCAAGGCGACTGGTGCCAGGCTTCGCCTTCCCTACTATCTAGCGCTGCTCGCGGATACCTATGGCAAGGCGGGACGCCCCGAACAAGGACTGCTCACCATTGATGATGCTCTGGCCTATTCGCGGGAAAGTAACGAGCACTGGTGGGATGCCGAGCTGCATCGAATACGCGCTGAATTGCTGTTGACCGCTGGCTTGGATTGGCAGGAGGTAGACGCTGCCTTGTCGCGAGCTGTTGACATCGCTCGTGGCCAGCAGTCAAGGTCACTTGAGTTGCGCGTCCTCCTGACCCGGTGTCGCATCAGCGACAAGGGCCAGCGGGCCGAGCAGGCGCGTCGCTCCCTGTGTGATCTCTACGCGCAGTTCACCGAAGGTTTCGACACACCAGACCTCCAAACGGCAAAGGTGTTGATCGCTGAGCGGAATTAACGCTTCTATAACGACTTTCCTAACCAACTCTTCGCAAGTCTTCCCTTGGCCAAACGTTTAGCTAACGCTCGTGCTGATATCTTCAGATCAAACCATCCTGTTCAGCCTCGCCGAGGTGGTGAACACTGAATGCTCAGGATGGAGAAGGAGATAGCAGTGACTACCGTTATCAAGGCCACTACTTTGGACGAGGCCACGGTGGCAAGCCTCAAGGCGCAGTTGCGGGGGGCCGTGATCCAGCCGGGAGATGCCGCCTACGAGGAAGCGCGCAAGGTCTACAACAGCATGATCGACAAACACCCTGGCCTCATTGCCCAGTGTGCAGACGTCGCCGACGTCATCTATGCCGTCAACTTTGCCCGCGAACATCAATTGCTTCTGGCGGTACGTGGAGGCGGCCACAATGGCCCGGGGCTGGGCACATGCGATGACGGATTAGTGATCGACCTCTCGAACATGAGTGGCGTTCATGTCGATCCCATCCAGCGGACCATGCAAGTTGAAGGCGGTGCTACCTGGGGCAAAGTGGACCATGCGACACATCCCTTTGGACTGGCCACGCCGAGTGGCTTCATCTCATCCACGGGTGTGGGTGGCCTCACCTTGGGGGGTGGCATCGGGTATCTTTCGCGGACGTATGGGCTGACGCTGGACAACCTGCTGAGCGTGGACATGGTGCTGGCGGATGGCAGCTTCGTGACAGCAAGCGAAAACGAGCACCCAGACCTCTTCTGGGCAGTTCGCGGTGGTGGTGGCAACTTCGGTGTTGTGACTTCCTTCGTGTTCAGGCTGCACGACGTTAGCACGGTCTACGGCGGCCCGATCTTCTGGCCATTTGACGAAGCTCAGACCGTGCTTAAGTTCTGGCGCGACTTCATCCTCGACGCGCCGCAGGACATCAATGGCTGGTTTGCATTCGTGACAGTGCCACCAGTGCCACCCTTCCCCGAGCAGTACCACCTGCAGAAGATGTGCGCTATCGTGTGGTGCTACACTGGGCCGCTCGATCAGGCCGAAGAGCGCTTTGCTGCCATCCGAGCAGTTGGTACTCCTGCGATTGACGCCGCTGGGCCTATTCCATGGCCGCAGTTACAACAGCTCTTTGATGGGCTGTACCCGAAGGGACTGCAGTGGTATTGGAAGGCCGATTTCTTCAATGAGCTGAGCGACCAGGCCATTGAGCTACATGCGAAGTATGGCGAACGGCTGCCGACGATGCAATCCACCATGCACATCTATCCGATTAACGGCGCTGTACACGACGTGCGCGGGGACGAGACCGCCTTCAGTTTCCGTGACGCCAACTTTGCTGAGGTCATCGTCGGGGTCGATCCGGACCCGGCCAACAACGAGCACATGATCGAATGGGCGCGCGACTACTGGACTGCGCTGCATCCGTATTCGGCCGGCGGCGGCTACATTAACATGATGATGGATGAAGGGCAAGAACAGGTTCGCAATTCGTATCGGGCGAACTATGACCAACTTGCCCAGATCAAGGCCAAGTACGACTCGGAGAATCTGTTCCGGGTAAATCAAAACATCATGCCAGCCAGTTAGCATGTCGTTGGCGCATTCTAGCCGGGGCGTTGGGATGCATCGCGCGTCCTGATGCCTCGATGCGCTTTAGGCGCTCAGGCGGGTGGGTTTGACCGCAGGTGAGGGGATGAATTGTGGGAGAGCAAATTCTCGTAGAAGAATGGCAGCCGTTCTTCGTGGCACTTGCTGGTGCCTCAGCCTCGCTTGCTGGCCTTGTGTTCGTTGCCATGTCTTTGCACCCTCAGGCAATCCTTGCCGAGCGACTTACCCGGGTCTGTGCCTATGCAGCCGCCGCTGGGTTCCTGATCGGTGTCACTTGGGCGCTGATCATGCTGTTGCCCGCCCGCACCGCCCCTCTAGGCAGCGTGCTACTGATAGTTGTAGGGGGTGGAGGGAGCATCTTCGTCGTATACCTACAGATCCAGGTCCGAAAGGTCGGTTTGAACATCGCGCGAGTTGTGCTCGGCGACCTCCTCATGCCAGTTCCTATTATTGCGGGATGCGCGGGGATCCTGCTGCCGAGGTCTGAGATTCCTTTCGTGCTGCTTGCAGTCGCGGCGAGCATGGGGCTCTTTCTCCTCTTTTCCCAGTCGTGGACTCTGGTGCTGCATAGCATCATCAAGGCAGATGAGACACACGGCACCAACTCTCCAAGCGAAGAAAATTCCAAAGGACTCCAGATGTCGATGACTCGGCGCACAACTACGACAAACTCAGCCTGTACGGTTAACCTTCTTCCCGTGCATTATGCTAGACTACTCGTGAGGTGAGCAGGCTAGCGGGAGGAAGGGAGCAGACGAGCAGGGCGACGGCGACGACGGCGACCACCACGACGTCGAAGGGCTCGAAGGCGCCGGCTGAGAAGCTGGCGCGGCAGCGCCTGAGCGTGCTGGAGCTGGCGCTGAGCCTGGGCAGCGTCAGCGAGGCCTGCCGCCAACGCGGCATGAACCGCAGCCAGTTCTACGAGTTCAAGCGGCGCTACCAGGAGCAGGGGCTGGCAGGCCTCAAGGACCTGCCGCCGATTCATAAGACGCACCCGCAGACCACGCCGCCCGAGGTGGTCGAGCGGGTGCTGGCGTTGAGCCTGGAGCGGCCCGGCTGGGGCTGCTACAAGCTCAGCGACTTCCTCAAACTGCAGGGTAGCAGCGTCAGCGGCCCGACCATCCAAGGCCTCCTGGCCAAGCAGGGCCTGGGTAGCAAATACGAGCGGCTGCTGCGGCTGGAGGAACGGACGCTGGAAGAAGGGATCGAGTTGACCCCGGAGCAGGTCGCGCTGCTCGAGAAGGCCAACCCCTGCTTCCGCGAGCGCCACGTGGAATCCGCGCGGCCCGGCGAGCTGCTCTGCCAGGACACGTATTTCGTCGGCGTCTTCAAGGGTGTTGGGAAGGTGTATTTGCACTCGGTCGTCGACACCTTCGGTTCGTACGCCTTCGGCTTCGTGTATGCCGGGCGCGTCCCCGAGGCGGCGGTCGCGGTGCTGCACAACGACGTCCTGCCCTTCTATCAGGATCGCGGCATCCCGCTGGGCGCTGTGCTCACCGACAACGGGCGCGAGTTCTGCGGCACCGAGGCGCACCCCTTCGAGCTCTATCTCGCACTCAATGACGTCGAACACCGCCGCACCAAGGTGCGCAGTCCCCGCACCAACGGGTTCGTCGAGCGCTTCCACTTCACCTTCCAGGAAGAATTCCTCAAGCCGGCGCTGTACTCACGGTTCTACCCGACGCCGGAAGACCTGCAGGTGGACCTGGACACCTGGCTGGTCCATTACAATACCGAGCGACCGCACCGCGGCTACCGCAACCGCGGCAAACGCCCGATGGATACCGTCAACGACTACTTGACACGTGTGCGCCAAGAAGGTTAACCGTACACTCAGGCACACCGGCGGCATCCGCATGACGGGGATGGCGGCCGTTGTCGGCCGTGCGGAGTCCTGTCCCGACCCGGTCGGCGTGGCCTGGATCCGCCTGGTCGCGCCCGAGGAGAGCGACTCGCGCCGCTCCCGATGGCCGACCGATCCGTCTGGCGGGTGGTGCAGTCCGCCACCTTCGCCGACGCCCCGGCGGAGGCCCGACGCCTGATCCGCCGCAAGCAGCGCGGGCAGGACATTAAGGCGCTCGACCATGGACAGTAGGCTACCTGGCCAGCCGCACGGCCATCCTGCACCCCGGCCGGGGCAGTGGACGCTCTCGCGTGCCCTGGGCGAGGCGCACCCAGGGCTGGAGGCCGTCGAGCGGGAGCAGGGCAAGGACTTTGGCGAGCTGGTGCGGAAGCGGCGGCGCCAGCGTGGGCTGCCGCTCCCCCTTTGTCGAGAAGGTCCTCCCCTTCCGGCTGTCGACGTCCACACCCCCATCTATTGCGAATCCGACGGATGAGATGGCCGACGCGATAGCTGTAATACTAGCTAGCGGTGCGAAATGGATCATGCCAGGTGTCTCAGGGGCTGACGGCGAGCGGGCGATGTAGCAGGTCGTCTTCCTGATTGGATCGGTGTCACGCCGCCCGCTGGGTGATACGGTGCGCGCGCCGCACCTGCCCAGCGGCGAGGTGGCGCAGGTCGCTGGCGAATATGCCCCAGCCGATGTCGCGTTCCAAGCCCACCTCGCCGTGTGACCGGCAGTGCGCCAGCCCATAGTCCCGCCGCAAGCTGTGGATGCGCCCCTCGATGCCCGCTCGCCAGCGATAGCGGCGCCTCCATACCCGCGTGTGTTCGCGAGCCCGCTGGGCGGCACTCAGCGGTCCGGTCCGCGGGATCACCACGTGGGTGACGCCCAAGTCCTGTGCAGCCTGCTCGACTCCTTTGGTATGCAGTCGGCGGTCCTCGGCCACCAACCAGGGTGGCCGCCCGAAGAGCGCGCGGTGATGCTGCACCGCCGGCAACGCTTGGTGACACTCGGACTCCGCGTCGGCCAAGACGTGGAAGGCCAAGACGTGGAAGCGCGTCACCAGGCCCCCCTCGACCTCGTCAAGGACGACCTGGCGCCCGAATTCGACGGGCGCGCCCAGCTTGCGCCGCTGAACGACGCGTGTGTGCGGCTCGAAGAGGCTGCGTACCTTGGCGGTTGCGAGGACGGGATGCCCGTCCAGCACGCGGGCCCGTGCCTGGTGCATTCCTCGTTGCACCAGCGGGAGAAAACGCTCGAACTGTGCCAGCAGACGCGGTGCGAGACGCTCCTGCGCCGGGTGGCGGGACGGGGCAACGCCCTCCGGCGTGCGCAGCTGCCCCTGCACGGCCGCCTGGACCCGCTGCGCCTGGCGCACGGTCCGCCGGGTAATCTCCAGCAACCGCGTGTAGAGCCCCTGCTGCGCCTCAGTGGCGTCTTCCCCTTTGTCGCGCTGGCGCACGCGGTGGAGCGGTTGGAGCACGCGCCGCGCGGAGCGCACCCGGTTGCGAAAGGCGTCGCGGACGCTGGCGAGGGGCGCGTTGGCCTGCACCAGCAGCGGCTTCGCCCGCAGGATGAGTCGGGGCAGTACCCGCACCCCGTCGCCCACTACGCCACTAGCGGTCGGATGGTGGATGGGCGTCTGGACACAGGTGCTGTCGATCCGCAGCTTACGCGCCCGAGTCACCTGGGCCAGCTGGGCCAGGTGGGCGGCGCGGTCCACCAGCGCCTGCAGCGTTGCCGGTCGGAGGGTCTGTGCCCAGCGGAGCAGCGTGGTCTTCTCGGGCATGCGCTGGAAATACACCCGGCTGGAAATACACCCGGCAGAACCAACGCAACACCAGCGAGTCGGCGACGCGTGCGACGGTCTCGGCGTAACTCCAGGCATACAGGTGTTGCACGACGAGCACGCGCAGGAGCACCTCGACAGGGGTCGAGTGCCGCCCATGCACCGGCGTCAGCCGGTAGCGGCGGGCGAGGTCGGCACGCACCTGTTGGGAGAGCAGGTCGTCCTCGAGCAGCTGGTCGAGTTGGACGAGCACCGGATCGGTCTGGTCGGCCAACTCCGGCACCCGCACAAAGACATCTTCCGGCGGATAGCGATCGATGAGCATGACCACGCCTCCTTGCCGCTGACCGGCAGCACTCCATTCTACCGCCGACCGCGGAGGCGCTTGTCCATGATCTCTGGGCGCAACGCCCTCATTTCGCACCGCTAGCTAATACTAGAGCAACTTCCAAAAAGCCGAGGCAGGCACGAGATGTGCGGGACCGAGGGGCATGCGTGCCTATTCGACCGACCTGAAAGAGCGTTTGGTGCGAGCGGTGGCTGACGGTCAGCCCATGCGAGAAGCCGCTCGCCGTTTCACCGTCGCCGTGACCACCGTCAAACGCGCGGTGGTCCAACAGCGGGAGACCGGCTCGCTGGCGCGCAAGCCGATTCCGGGCCGCCCGCGCACGATCCGTCGCGAGCACGAGCCGATCCTGCGGGCGCGGCTGGAGGCGGCGCCGGATGCGACGGTGTTGGAGCACTGTGCCTGGTGGGCCGAGCAGCAGGGCCAGCAGGTGAGCGAAGTCACCATGTGGCGGGCGCTGCAGCGCCTGGGCTGGACGCACAAAAAAAGGCACTGGCGGCCAGCGAGCGCGATGAGGCGGCACGCACGGCCTGGCGGGAGGCGGTTGCCCAGCGTGACCCGGAGCAGTTCGTCTTTGTCGACGAAAGCGGCACCCACATCGCCTTGACGCGGCTGTATGGCTGGGCGCCGCACAACCGGCGGGCAGGGGGCGCGGTGCCGCGCAACCACGGCCACAACGTCACCTTGGTCGCCGCCCTGACGCCCGACGGGTTGCAGGTGCCGTGGCTGATCGAGGGGGCGAGGGAGACGACGACCTTCGAGTGGTACATCGCCGAGCAGTTGGGGCCGACCTTACGGCCGGGGCAGGTGGTGGTGCTGGACAATCTGAGCGTCCACAAGGCCGCCCGCATTCGCCAGGCCCTCGAAGCACGCGGCTGCGAACTGCTCTTCCTGCCGCCGTACTCGCCGGACTTCACGCCCATCGAGCAAGCGTTCTCCAAACTCAAGGCCATCCTGCGCGGGCTTGGTGCCCGTACCCGCGAGGCGTTAGAGCAGGCGGTGGGGGTGGCAGTCGACGCGATCACTCGCCAGGATGCGCTCGCCTGGTTCGCTCACGCCGGCTACCCCCTGCCTGCTGAACCTAATCGAAAGTTGCTCTAGTACTACAGTGACGGTTACTCGTCTATCCAGGGTTCGCGGGAGTGGGCGTAGGGTGCAGGATCGCACAGATGCGGTCCCACAGACCGTCCTCACACCAGCGCTGATAGCGGCTGTAGGCGGTATGCCAAGAGCCGTAGGCCGCCGGCATCTCTCGCCAGGGAACCCCGGTGCGCATGATCGCGAGCAGGCCCTCGAGCAGACGGCGGTGGTCGAGTGCCGGCCGGCCACGAGGGGGCTTTTGCGGTGGCAAGAGGGAGGCAATCTGCTGCCAGAGGGAGTCGCTGAGCGCCGCTGTCCCAGCGAGCGCGGTCGGGAGTGGTGGGTCAGGAGGCTGATGCCGCGGCTGGCGGACTGCCCGCCGCGCGACATGCCCCCGGCGCGCGACCGCTTGGTGCTGGCGACGCCACTGCGACCAGTGCAGCCGCTGCGCGCGCGCGGCGCCGCTGGGCTCGGCAAGCAGAAGCAAGAGACGCCGTACCTCGGGCAGGGTCAGGGGGATGTGCTCGTGGGGAGCTCCCCCCTTTCCCGTCCAGGGCAGTGCTCTGGCGGGTGAGGTCGCGGGTGACTTCGAGCGCGGCATGGGCGAGCAGGGCCAGGGTGATGTAGCGAGACCAGGCGTCGTAACGACGCACCTCGTACTGATCGAGCCCCACCTCCCCCTTGGCCTGCTCAAAGCCTTCCTCAATCGTCCAGCGCCGGCCCGCTACCCGCACCATCTCGGTCACCGGCGTGTCCACGGGGCCGTACACCCGGTAGTAGGCCAGCTTGGTAGGATCGCTGCGGCTGCGGCGCGCGAGCAGCCAATGGGCCTTGCCCGCCGCTCCGGCGTACGGCAGCGCCAGACACGCCCAGTCATACCAGCGCGGACCTTGAGTGCCCATCCCTGCCGACAGCCGTGTCCAGGCCTCGGCGGGCAGGTCCGCGACCAAATGCTCCACCGTGCGCTGGTGGCCACGGGTCCAGATGGCATGCGTCTGGGCCACCGCCAGCACGTAGTGGCGCCCTTGTCCTTCCAGCCAGCGCCGCAGTTCGTCGGCGCTATAGACCGTGTCGCCGACCACCCACTGCGCGGGAACCCCGGCCGCAAAGGCGCGCGCCAAGAGCTCCCGGGCGATCTCGCCCTTGGTGGCGAAGCCCACGCCTGCGGGGATATGCGCCTCCGCGCGCCGGTCGGCGTCCCCCATCCACTCGTCGGGCAGATACAGCGCGCGGTCGATGAAGGCGGCGCCCCGCTCGGCGGCGTAGAGCAGGAAGACCCCGATCTGCTGATTCTCGCGTCGGCCCGCCGTGCCGCTGTATTGCCGTGCGACCCCCGCCGACTTGGTCCCCTTCTTCACGAACCCCGTCTCGTCGATGACCAGTACCCCACTGCGCTCGTCGCCCAGGTGCTCCACGACGTACCGGCGCAGCTCGTCGCGCACGGCCTCCGCGTCCCAGTCGGCGTCGGTGAAGAGCCGCTGGACCCCTTGTGGACCCGCCTCGCCGAGCCCTTCGGCGAGCTGCCAGCTATTCTTGCGCTCCACCTGATCCAGCAGCCCCTCCAGGTAGCGCCGCACCCGTTCGCGCATCTCCCGCCGGTGGAAATAGCCCCCGATACGCCCGTGGACCTCGTCCAGTGCCCCCACCGCTCCCACCGCTGCCAAGACCTCGTCAGCCTGCCGCTCGTCCGCTGCCAGGAGGTGCTCTGCCATGTGCTTCCCCTCTCCAGTCTTGCTGGAAAGTCTAGCACTGCCCGTCAACAACCGTCACTGTAGTACTAGCCTTTCAGACGGTCTTCCGGGCATATTCCGTGCAATGTGCAGTACGCGGGTGCGACAGTTCAAAAGTTTGCGCGGGCAACGAGAGCGACTGGAGCGACACCATGCGCTTCACTGGCGGGATTTTCGATGTGGATGGCGTATTGCTGGATACCCCACATGCGCAGGCATGGCGCGAGGCGCTGGCGCAACTCATGGCTGGTCCCTGGCACGCGCTGGCGCCGCGCACGAGCTATCGGCCAGGCGCCTTTACGGATGCGGTCTATCAAGACTACGTCGCCGGCATGCCCCGAGCAGCCGGAGCCGCAGCGGCGCTCAAGTACTTTCACCTCCGCGATCCAGACGGATCACTCGCCCAGCAGTATGGCGACGTGAAACAGGCCATCCTCGAGCGACTGGCAGCCGCCGGGGACTTTCGGGCCTACGACGATGCGTTGCGCTTCTTGCTGCAAGTGAAGGCGTCCGGCGTGCGCGTCTGCGCCGCTTCCTCCTCTAAAAATGCCGATGCCTTCCTCAAAGGGATTTCAGTCGGCGCCTTCTGCGCGCGCACGGGGGTAGCCTATCCGTTCGTCCAGGCGCAGACGACGCTCCTCGATCTGCTGGACGCGGACGTCGATGGCCTCGCTGTGCCGCGCGGCAAGCCCGATCCCGCGCTCTTTCTTGCCGCCGCGCGGGCGCTCGGGATGGCGCCGGGCCAATGCTTTGTGGTTGAGGACGCGGCGGTGGGGATCCAGGCGGCGAAATCCGGGGGCATGTATAGTATCGGCGTCGCGCGGCATCAAGATGCGGAACTCCTCCGCGCCGCTGGCGCCGATGTCGCCGTGGAGCGCCTCGATACCATCGATGTGCATGCCCTGCTTGCCTGAGTGGTGGATTCGCTCGGCCAGAGTTTGCTCCGCAAACGTCGGCAACTGATCTCAAGGAGGAGCTTTTAGATGCAGGCGGAAGATGCCACAACGAAACACGGGCAGCGTAGGGAACTACAGGACTCCTCGGCCGAGGAGCAGGCATGGTCGCGCCGGCTCCTGGACCCGGCAAGCGATCCGTTGTGGCGGCTCCTTGCGGTGCCCTATACGCCAGCACTGGAAGGTCAGGTTGAGGCGGAACTGGCTCTCGGCAACGGCAGCTTCGGGATGCGCGCCGTATTTCCGTTTGCCAGGCCGGGCAGCAATCCTCGGGCCTATGTCGCCGGGCTCTTCGGCCAACCTCCTAGCCCTGTGATCACCCCGGTGCTCTGCTCCACGCCGATCTGGCCGTACCTGCATCTCACGATCGATGGGGAAGCCGTGACGCCAGAGACAGGCGAACTCGCCCAGGAGGAACGCACGCTGGACCTGCGGCGTGCCCTCCTGATCGAGAAAGTGGACTGGCGGGGTCGCCACGGGCACGTGCTACGCCTGCGAACCGCCCGGTTGGCGTCGCAGGCCGAGCGCGCACTCGGAATCATGTATGCCGAGTTTGCCCTGGACCAGCCAGCCTTGCTCGCGCTCGAGGCGAGTGAACATCATGATTCGAGCTCCCCACTCGAACTGGTGGCGCGTCTGGAGGAGGGCGTGGACACGTGGCGAACGCCACAGGGACATCATTGGCTCGCGATGACCCATGATGCCGCGCTGGAAGTGGGGAGTCGGGCGCTGCGGCCGATGCACACCGCCTCTGGCATGCGCTGGCAGTGGCGCGCATTTCCTGGGTATTCCGCGCGATTCACCCGGTTCGCCGTGATGTGTCGCGGCGATGGCGCGCTGGGGGAGGAGACGAGCCGCGCTGCCGCCCGCAGTGCGCGCCACTTCGTACTCCAGCAGGGGACTGGGGCGCTGCTAGGTGCCCACGAGCGCGCGTGGGAGCAGCGCTGGACGGCAAGCGACATCGTGGTGGAAGACTACGCGGAGGCGCAGCATGCGCTGCGTTTTGCCGCCTACCACCTGCTCAGCGCGGCAAATCCTGAAGATGGTCGAGTCTCCGTCGGGGCACGCGCCCTCACGGGCGATGAGTATCACGGCCACGTGTTCTGGGATACCGATCTCTTTCTGCTGCCGTTCTACACCTACACCTGGCCGGAGGCCGCCCGCGCGATGCTTCTCTACCGATACCACGGCCTGGACGGCGCACGTAAAAAAGCCGCCAAACATGCCTGTCGTGGGGCATTTTACGCCTGGGAAGCGGCGGACACAGGCGACGAGGCGACTCCTCAGGGCGTGCTCGGGCCAGACGGGCGTGAAGTCGTCTATACCGTGACGGACCGGGCGATTCACATCAGCGCCGACATCGCCTACGCGGTCTGGAATTACTGGCAGATCGCCGGCGACGACGCGTTCCTGCGCGATGCCGGCACGGAGATACTTCTGGAGACCGCGCGCTTCTGGGCCAGCCGCGTGGAGCGGGGCAGGGATGGCACGTACCATTTACGCAGCGTGGAAGGGCCGGACGAATATCACACGAATGTAGACGACAACGCGTACACCAATAACCTGGCGCGCTGGAATCTGGCTCGCGCACTCGACGCGGCTGATTGGTTCCGCGTGCGCTGGCCGAGCCAGTGGTCAGATCTCCAGCAGCGACTGCAATTAGCCGATGCGGAGCTGGAGACCTGGCGCCAGGTCGGAGACCGGCTCGTGACGGGTTTTGATCCCGCGACTGGGCTCTTCGAGCAGTTTGCCAACTTCTCCAAGCTTGAGTATATCGATGTGGCGAGCATCACGGCGAGTATCACGCCGCCCAGCCCTAACATCGATCTTGTGCTGGGACAGGAACGCATCAGCCGGACTCAGGTGATCAAACAGGCGGACGTGGTGATGCTGTTGGCGCTGCTGTGGGACACGTTCACGCCAGAGGCGCGTGCGGCCAACTTCGCGTACTATGCGCCACGCTGCAGCCAGGGGAGCTCCCTAAGTCCGGCTATCCATGCACTGGTGGCCGCGAGACTCGGCGACGTATCAACGGCGGAAAGCTATTTTCGCTGGGCGGCGGAGATCGACGAGCGAGATATCAGGCGCGACACGTCGTTGGGGGTGCATATCGCAACCCAAGGTGGGGTGTGGCAGGCGGCGGCACTCGGGTTCGCCGGCCTATCCCCACGTACCGATGGACTGCAGCTCGACCCGCATCTGCCACCACGCTGGAGCGCGCTAGACTTTGCGGCGCACTGGCACGGGAGCCGCGTGCGCATGACGTTGCGGCGAGAGACACGCACGATGACGGCGGTGCTCGAACAAGGGCCCTCGTTGATTCTGGCGCTGGGCGACCAGGAACATGCATTGGAGCCTGGCGCGCAGTGGACGGCGCGCTGGTGATCGATCTCGCCCTTTCCGCCGACAGAGATACGCGAAAAGGCAGGTGAGCAGCAATGGCTAGGCGGATCGACGACCTCCGGAACGCGCTGGGTGAGACCGGGGCACTGACTGGGCGCATTGCCGGCAGGCAGCCAGTCGTGTTCCTCGACTACGACGGAACCCTGACTCCGATCCGCGACCGGCCGCAAGAGGCCGTGATCTCGAACAGCATGCGCAAGGCGGTGCAAAGGTTAGCCGAACGTGTCACCGTGATCGTGGTCAGCGGTCGCGACCGCGAGGTCGTGCAGCGGCTCATGGGCCTCGACAATCTGGTTGTGGCTGGCGACCATGGCTTCGACATCTGGAGCCCGACCGGAGGATCCATACAGCATGAGGAGGGTGCCTCATTCGAGGATCTGCTGCGAGAGGTGGAGACGAAGCTGCGCGCCGAGCTGGCCAGTATCCCTGGAATTCTAGTCGAGCCCAAGAAGTTCTCGGTAGCCGTTCATGACCGGTTGGTGCCGAAGCAACAGCGGCCCCGCGTCAAGGAGATTGTCGACGCCACCCTCGGCGAATACCCGCAGGAGCTCAAGGTCACGCCGGGCAAGATGGTGTTTGAGATCCAGCCCAGGTTAGACTGGGACAAAGGTCAGGCGGTGCTCTACCTGCTTAGGGCGCTGGGCCTGGACCGAGACGACGTGGTGCCGATCTATCTAGGCGACGACATCACCGACGAGGACGCTTTTCGCGCCGTGGCGGGGCGCGGTATCGGACTCTTCGTGGGGAGCGCCAACGACCCCGAGGACTCCGGCCGCGCCACCGCCGCGGACTACGTGCTGGACACGATCGGGGAGGTGGAGGAGTTCCTCAATTGGTTTGCCGTTTTGCATGCGGCCGAGGGGCAGCCCACGCCAACTGGCGGCAGATCTGACACACCCAATCCGAAAGATTGGACGCTCGCCTACGACTCCTTCGAGCCCGCGCAGGAGCGGCTGCGGGAGGTGCTGACCTCGACCGGCAACGGCTATTTCTGCACGCGCGGCAGCGCCGAGTGGGCCGACGTAGACGACGTCCACTATCCGGGCACCTACGCTCATGGCTGCTACAACCGGGAGACGACGATCATGGGCGGCCGCCCGGTGCGCAATGAGGACCTGGTCAACCTTTCCAACTGGCTCGTGCTCAAGCTCCGCATCGGCGGCGACGAGCCGATCAGCCTAGCGAACGTCGAGCTGTTGAGCTATCGGCACGAGGTGGACTTCCGCACCGCGACGGTGGTGCGCCGGCTTCGCTTCCGCGACCGCTGGGGACGCGAGACAACGCTCGCCAGCAGGCGCTTCGTCAGCATGGCCGACATGCACCAGGCGGCGCTGGAGTGGACCATCACGGCCGAGAACTGGTCCGGCCCATTGGAGATCATCTCGGCGCTTGACGGACGGGTCACCAACCAAGGCGTCGCCCGCTACCGAGACCTCGACGGCCGCCACCTGCATCCGATAGCGACCGGGAGTCCGCGCCCGGACACCATCTCCCTGCTCGCGCGAACGCGTCAGTCCCGCATCTACGTGGCCGAGGTAGCGAGGACGCGCGTGTATGGAGACTCGGGGGAGCTGGAGGCCAAGCGCGGGCGCTATCTACTGGACGACTACGCCCAGCAGACGCTGGGCCTCAACCTCCAGCAAGGACGACCGGTCCGCGTCGAGAAGCTGCTCTCGTTCTATACCTCGCGTGATCGGGCGATCAATGAGCCCCTGTATAACGCTGAGGAGGCGGCCCAGCGTTTCGGCACCTTCGACGAGGCCTTCGACCTCCATCGGCGTGCCTGGGACGAGCTGTGGGCCGGGTGCGACATCCGGGTGCCCGGCGACGAGCGGGTCCAGTTCCTGCTGCGCTTCCACGCTTCCCATGTGCTGCAGACGTGCTCCCCCCACACAGCTGACCTGGACGCCGGCGTTCCCGCACGCGGCCTCAACGGAGAAGCCTACCGCGGCCATATTTTCTGGGACGAGCTCTACGTCTATCCGTTCCTGAACTTCCGGCTGCCGTTGATCACGCGGGGCCTCCTGATGTACCGGTACCGCAGGCTCGACGAGGCACGCGCGCTGGCGCGCACGGCCGGCTACCGGGGCGCGATGTACCCCTGGCAGAGCGGCAGCGATGGCGAGGAAGAGACCCAGGTCGTGCACCTCAACCCGCGCTCAGGGTTGTGGGATCCGGACCTGAGCCGGAACCAACGGCACGTGGGTGCGGCCATCTTCTACAACATCTGGCACTATTTCCAGGCTACGGGAGATACCGACTTCCTGCTCGGGCCAGGAGCCGAGATGATGCTAGAGATCGCCCGTTTCTGGTCCAGCATCGCTGACTTCAACGCGGAACGCGGCCGCTACGAGATCCACGGCGTCATGGGCCCGGATGAGTTCCACGAGAAATACCCTGACTCTGACACTGCTGGACTGCGCAACAACGCCTATACCAACGTGATGGTGGCGTGGATCTCGGAGGTCGCCGGCAAGCTGCTCGACATGCTCCCGGAGCGGCGGCGGCGAAGGCTCTCGCAGCAGATTGGCCTCACCGCTCAGGAGATCGCGACCTGGAAGGAGATGAGCCGCAAGATGTACGTCCCCTTCCTCGCGGACGGCGTCATCAGCCAGTTCGAGGGCTGGGAGCGCCTGGAGGAGTTGGATTGGGATGCCTATCGCCAGAAGTACGGCAACATCCAGCGGCTCGACCGCATCCTGCGGGCGGAGGGCACGGATCCCGACCGGTACAAGGTGTCGAAGCAGGCGGATGCCGTGATGCTGTTCTACCTGTTCCCGCAAGATGAGCTGCAGCTGATGTTTGAGCGCCTGGGCTACCCGTATACACCTGAGACGCTGCGCAAGACCGTCACCTACTACGATGCTCGCACCTCGTATGGCTCAACGCTGAGCTTCGTAGTGTTTGCCGGGGTCTTCGCGGAGATCGACGTGGCGGCCTCCTGGCAGCGGTACATGGTGGCGCTGGAGAGCGACGTCGGCGACGTGCAGGGCGGCACCACGGCTGAGGGCATTCACATCGGCGTGATGGCGGGGACGCTGGACCTTGTGCAGCGCAGCTACCTGGGCGAGTCGATCCGCGACGGCGTCCTCTCCTTCGCCCCCAAGGCCGTGGATCAGCTGCGCGATCTCACGCTCCCCATGCACTTCAGAGAGCTACCGATCGAGGTCACCCTCGAGGACGGTCGTCTGCGGGTCGGCGCCGCGGTCGACAGCCTGGTCCCGAATCGATTGTTGACGATGAGCGTCGGCGACCAGATACGGGAGATCAGGTCCGGTGAAGTCTACAGCCCCGACCTCTGAACGCAGGCCCCGCGCGGGAAGAAGCAGGTGTTTTGAACGTCCTGCAGGGCAGTGACTGCCGGGCAACCCCGCGAGCCGCTGCCGCTACCACACTCCGCGGGTGATGATCCTCGGAATTCGAACACATCAAGTGATCCCAACCACATCAAGTGATCCCAACCAATCAAGTGATCCCATATGTAGCGCGTTTTCCGCGCCCGAAAGGAGCCTGACGTGAGCGTCCTCAAGACCTATGCCAGCAAACATGGATCAACCTACGGTATCGCGGAGCGGATCATCAGGCAGTTGCAGCGGCTTAAAGCGGAATCCCACCTTCGACCGATAGACGCAGTCACGGACCCGGAGGAGTTCCGTGTCATGGTGATCGGTAGCGCCATGTACTACAGCTCCTCGCCGAAAGGAGCGACAGAGTTCGTGCGGCCCAATGAGCATGGAGGCGTATGATGAGCGCCGCTCATGCCTCCCATGACAGTGCCGATTCCGATGCACTGGTGTTTTTCGGCGCCACCGGAGATCTGGCGTACAAGCAGATCTTTCCGGCGCTCCAGGCACTCGTGCGCCGCGGCCACCTGACTGTGCCGGTGATTGGCGTCGCCGGCCGTAGCTGGACTTCTGACCAACTGCGCGAGCGTGCGCGCCAGAGCGTGCAGGAACATGGCGGCCTCGAATCCGCAGCCTTCGAGCGCCTGGCCGCGCAACTGACGTACGTCGGTGGCGACTACAATGATCCGGCGACCTTCGCGCGCCTCAAGCAGGCGCTTGGCTCGGCCAGCCGCCCGCTGTATTACCTGGCGATCCCACCCTCGCTGTTCGCACCGGTGATCGAGCACCTCCACGGTGCTGGGTTGACGCGCGACGCGCGCGTGGTCGTGGAGAAGCCGTTCGGGCGCGATCTGGCCTCGGCCCGTGCTCTCAACAACATCCTGACGCGCACCTTCCGGGAGCGTGCCATCTTCCGCATTGACCACTACCTCGGCAAGGAGCCGGTGCAGAACCTGCTCTACTTCCGGTTCGCCAACGCCTTTCTAGAGCCCATCTGGAACCGCAACTACGTACAGGGTGTGCAGATCACAATGGCCGAGGACTTCGGCGTGGGCGACCGTGGCGCCTTCTACGACGAGGCAGGCGCCGTCCGCGACGTCGTGCAGAACCATCTGCTACAGATCACCGCGCTCCTGGCGATAGAGCCCCCCGCGGGTCGCGGCCCGGATGCCGTGCGCGACGAGAAGTCGCGCATCCTCAATGCCGTCGAGCCGCTAACCCTATCCTCTGTGGTGAGGGGCCAGTATCGCGGCTATCGCCAGGTGCCAGGCGTGGCGCCGGACTCCACTGTCGAAACGTTCGCCGCGGTGCACTTGACCATCGACACGTGGCGCTGGGCCGGGGTGCCGTTCTACATCCGCGCCGGCAAGTGCCTGGCGGTGACGGCGGCGGAGGTCCTGGTCGAGCTGAGGCGTCCACCGCAGGCGATCTTCGAGGACGTTCAGCCAAGCCACCCCAATTACGTGCGCTTTCGGCTCAGCCCGACGGTCGAGACCGCTATCGCGGCTCGCGCCAAGCTCCCGGGCGAAGCGGCGGTCGGGGAAGAGGTCGAGCTGCTCGCCACGCAGCATCCAGGGGATGAGATGGCGCCGTATGAGCGCCTGCTGGGCGATGCGATGCGTGGCGACCCGACGCTCTTCGCACGGGAGGACGCTGTGGAGGCGGCATGGCGCATCGTCGATCCCATTTTGGGGAACGTGACGCCGCTCCACCCCTATGAGCCGGGCACATGGGGACCACCCGAGGCCGACGCGCTCATCACCGACAGCGGCGGGTGGCACAATCCTGATCCTCAGGAGGCGCGCACATGATGCCGACGGCCGATGTGGTTTTAGTGCTCGACGACGGCCATGTCGAGAGCGACCTGCGCCCACATCTCGTGTTCCGGTAACGCTTGAATATACCTAACGATGAAACGGAAAACGAAAGCCCTGACCCTTGTGGTCGGGGCTGGCAAGGGGAGCGCAAGGCCCCGAGCAAGGTCTTGAGCGCGGTCTAGAGTGCGGGTTAAGAGACGAGCTCGTGAGCGGGCGTTGCGAGCGTCCTGCGCGAGGGAACGCGCCTTGTCGAGAGGTCGGCCTATCACGTCGTCCGAGTCAGGAAATGCCCTCTCATTGGATACTCAGAGACCCGATCTCCGCAATGAGTTCGGGTCTCTTCGCGTGCTTGGGCCGACTACTCCTTCACCTCATGGGTAGGCACGAAATACCACCCTTGGGCAGTCTGAATGATTGTGCAATGCACCGCCGCGCCAGTCTTGGGTGTTACCCCATCGTCGTCCACGCCTTCGTGGTCCCTAAAGGGCTGGGAGCTCCATTTGGCGTGATGACCTACGGTTCGCGTCGGTCAAGCGCAGATACGTGGGTATCGGCACCGTACTCCTGCTCCACATAATGCCGCACGTAGCGTAGCGCCAACTCGGACTCGTCCTGTGCCATGCGTCTTTCCTCTCTTGGCTCTGTAGCGGTGAGAGCCGGAACGCATGTTCTCGCACAAGCCGTACCAAGCAAACGTGCAGGGATCAGGATCGCACCTCGACGAGGGCGACCACGTGCAGCGTCCCTCCCCACGGGATGACCTGGAAGGTGAGCACACGCTCGACGACGAACGTCCCGCCGCGGAATTCGTCGTGCTGTTGACTGCCCGCGAGACCGTTGAGGGTATTCGCCAGGCTGGTGGGATTCTCCAGCGGGCCGAGGTGTATGGCCATCGTCTTCACTTCACGCCCTCCTCTCGTGCGATGGCGCCCCGCGCGCCGTCGGCCTCGGGCACTCATGGTGGTGGCGTCGCAAAGGGCGGACCGCCGCTGGCCGATGTGCGCTACCAGCATGGCGCGAAAATGCAAAGGAGGAAGAGGCAGGAGAGCCTGCGGCTGAGGCTACGAACGTCCTCTCTAGTTGCTCTTCTGTCGGGTTAGGCACGCCGTCTGCAGTCTCAGCCTCCTGGAGAGGAGGCTCGACCATGAGCAAGACGCGCCCGGCCACCCCGACGGTGGCCTTCATCGACCAGTAGTGCGCGCGGTATCGTGACCTGTTTCACAACGTGCGGCACTGTGAGCAGTTCACCGCCATCGGAACTGGGGATGCTGGCGGAGACGCGGCGCAAGTCGCTGCCGCGGCTGGGCAAGACGGTCCATGCCGATTCCCAGGCCCTCCACCACTTCCTGGCCCATGCCGAGTGGTCGGTGGAAGCGGTCTGCAGGCGACGATTGGAGCTGCTCCGCCAGGCCTTGGGCCAGACGCCGTTCATCCGGTGCCTCGACGAGACGGGCGACCGCAAGAAAGGCCATACCACCGACTACGTCGCCAGCCAGTACATCGGTACCCTCCCTGCGTTGGCCAACGGGATCGTCTCGGTCAACGCCAACGGCGTGGTGGGCATCACGACCTTCCCGCTCCTCTTCCGCATGTTCAAACCCCAGACCCGCCGCAAAGCGGGCGACGTCTACAAGACCAAGCCCCAACGGGCGGTCGCGATCATCCGCGATCATCCGCGATCATCCGCGATCATCCGCGATCATCCGCGATCATCCGCGATCATCCGCGATCATCGAGGGACTCCTGGCTGTGGGGTTGCGCTTCAGCGTCGTCTTGGCCGAGAGTCGCTCTGGCGACAGCGGCCCGTTTCTCAGCGCGCTGCACCGCCTGCGCGTGCCGTATGTCGTGGCCATTCGGTCCAATCACGGCGTCTGGATGCTGCCGGGCCAGCGCATTCGCCGCACGCGCTGGCGCCCCTTTGAGCGGGTCTACCCCGATGGCACCAGCCAAGAGCGCTTCATCCGCGAGCCCATTTTTGGCACGCGCCACGCCGTGCGCTACTACCAGATCACCACTGGATCACCACTGGATCACCACCGACCCCGCCACCCTGCCGCCCGAGGCCACGTGGGATCTCATGACCAATCAACCTGGCAAAATCGAAGCATCGGTGGGCAACACGTTCGGCCTGCGCACGTGGATTGCGTACGGCTGCAAGCACGCCAAGGATGATCTGGGCTGGACCGACTAGCGCCTCACCGACGCGGCCGCCATCGAGCGCTGGTGGGAGTTGGTCAGGAGTGCCTCTACGCTGGTGAGCCTGCAGCGTGCCGACGTCGCGGCGCTGGGCCACCTCGCGCCCGCGCCTGCCCCCGCTCGAGGCGCATCCCGCGTGGGACACTCGCATCGGGTGGAAACAGCACCTCAACAACCTGCGGCTGCTCCGACAGCCCTACGTCTGTTCTTGCCTGCTGCTGCCCTGGCTCCATCTGGTCCCACTCCCGCATGGCCAGTCCGTCCAGACCGGCCTCGCCGCGCTTGGTTCCTTGGTGGACACCTCCCGCTTGGCGCTCCCAATTTGACAGAAGAGCAACTAGAAAGTGTTCGAGAAGGCTTCTGTTCTAGCCTCGTGCCAGGCGAGCGAGCAGAAGCCGGATGCCGACAAGATAGATGAAGATTTCCTGTGACTATGCAGCCGGACTTGCGTAGCCAGCGTAGTAGGGTGGTATGTCGCCAACTGAACGGATCGCCGAACTTTAGGTGGAGCTTGGCCAGCAGCGCGGACACATCGAGCGTCTGCTGAGCATCAACATGGCCTTGCAAGCACGGGTGCACGAGCCGTGGCTAGTTCAGCCTTCGTCGCTGGTGATGGTGCGAATCGCCGAGCGGCGACGGTGGGCAGAATCCGAGAGTATCATACTCGCGCTGATCTGCAAAGCGAGGCGTTGCGTGGGGCAGCTCGGGTACGGTCGGCGGGCGGAGGGCGAGGCGGACCTCGCCCCTACACGGGGCAGTTGGTGATGCTCGCGGGCTGGCGTTGGATGGCTTTCTTACGTCGAGTAGCCAATTCGTCCCACGGCTGCCAAATTGGCGCTCGTACCCTTGCGGCTACCGCAGAGGTGTGCTAGTCTACCCGCACGAATACGCACGGTGTATTCGTCGTTGCGTGATCCAGCGGCGCGCGGCCCTATTGGCACGCGGTGTGCGAGCGAGGGTCACCATCCGTGGAGACAGTGTCGGCTTGACGACCTCTGCTTTGCGGGGGAGGGGCCGAATCGGCAGTGTCCGAGCGCGCAATCGTCGTCTCCGAGAGTTTGTGTACGTGCATCTAAACGCTTTGTCGCGATACCGGGCGCTTTGGGAGAGACGAAGTTGCAGCACGTCGGTGCTGAATCCGTCGCACTTCTTGAAGTTCCCGTATCACTCCGCCAGGCCGGCGGAGGACAACGTCCGCTCGTTCGCGGCGATCTAGCCAAGCAACGCGCCGCATGAGCCCACGTCAACGCCTCCCCTGCCGAGCGCCGCATCTCTACGACGTCCCATCCCCCGATGGCGCGTAGAGCGCGCGAGTGCCCGGTACTGCAGTACGAAGCAACCGAGTTGGGGAGTCCTGTGCTATCTAGCGCTCGCTGCCGAGCGCGCCACGGCTACTCGCGTTAGGCCGCCCGCACCCCCTGTGCATGGCGAACGCCTGAAGAGCCTCGGTCCACGATAGGCCACATCCGCTTTCTTCCCCCCGGCGTCTCCGAGATGCGCGTTCTCCTGTGCGCGATGTGGCGCGTCTTCGTACCCTTGCGGCGGCGCCTATTTGCCGCCACAGGATGCCGCGATGCTTTTGCGTTCATCTATCATGCAGCGACGAGTGTGCGGCAACGTGGCGATGGTCTTGGAGGGGTGTTCGATGGGGAGCGCCCAGGGGTGAGGTATTTTCGGCAACAGAACGGGCTGCGGTGTGGGTCGCCTGGGGAGTGGTGCAGGCCGAGCCGGTTCTTCCCGCGAGGCAAAGAATGCATCGTTACGACGCGTTGGACGTAGTAATGGTGACGGAACGACGCCTTCACGGGGAGTTGTGACCGGGCAATTCTGGAAAAGAGAGACCACATGGACCTGGTGAAGCGGCTTGAAGAGTATCGTGACCGCGAGCGAGCGCTGACCTGGGAGGGCACGTTCAAGGAGTACTTTGAGCTTGTCACGCGCCAGCCGTCCATCGCGCAGCTCTCCCACGAGCGCATCTTATAACATGATCACGGCGGCAGGCCAGGAGACGAACCGGCTCGGCGAACAGCACTATAACTTCTTCTCCGATGAGATTTTCGGCATCGAGAAGCCGCTCCAGCAGATCGTGGAATATTTCCACTCTGCCGCGCAGCGCCTCGAAGTGCGCAAGCGCATCCTGCTGCTGATGGGCCCCGTCGGCGGCGGCAAGTCGAGCATCGTCACGCTGCTGAAGCGCGGGATGGAGGACTACAGCCGCTCGGAGGCCGGGGCGATCTACGCCATCCGCGAGTGCCCGATGCACGAGGAGCCGCTGCACCTGATTCCACCGGATCTGCGCGAGGACATCGAGAAGGAGTTCGGCGTCTACATCGAGGGCGACCTTTGCCCGCAGTGCCGCTGGCTGCTGGAGAACAAGTACGACGGCAAGATCGAGGACGTGCCGGTGCGGCGCATGGCCTTCAGCGAGAAGCAGCGCACGGGCATCGGCACCTTCACGCCGTCGGACCCGAAGAGCCAGGACATCAGCGAGCTGGTCGGCGGCATCGACCTCTCGACCATCGGCGAGGTCGGCGTCGAGAGCGACCCGCGCGCCTATCGCTTCGATGGCGAGCTGAACATCGCCAACCGCGGGCTGATGGAATTCGTCGAGATGCTGAAGGTCGACGAGAAGTTCCTCTATGTGCTGCTGACCCTCTCGCAGGAGCAGAACATCAAGACGGGCCGCTTCTCGATGATCTACGCCGACGAGGTGGTGGTCAGCCACACCAACGAGAACGAGTATGCGTCGTTCGTCGGCAATAAGAAGTCCGAGGCGCTGCAGGACCGCATCATCCTGGTCAAGGTGCCGTACAACCTGCGGGTCTCGGACGAGGTGAAGATCTACGAGAAGCTGCTGGGGCAGAGCGCCCTGCACGACGTGCACATCGCGCCGTACACGCTGCGCATCGCCAGCACGTTCGCCGTGCTGACGCGGCTGGAGCCCTCCAAGAAGGCCGGTATGAGCCTGATGAAGAAGCTCAAGCTCTACGACGGCGAAGATCTGGAGGAGTTCAAGCAGAAGGACATCAAGGAGCTGCAGGAAGAGGCGCTGCGCGAGGGGATGGACGGCATCTCGCCGCGCTACGTGATCAACCGCCTCTCCAGCGCGCTGGTGCGTGAGGACGTCACCTGCATCAATCCGATCGACGCGCTGCGGGCGCTGCGCGACGGCCTGGACCAGCACACCGGCATCAACCGCGAGGAGCGCGAGCGCTACCTGAACTTCATCGCCGAGGCGCGCAAGGAGTACGACGAGTACGCCAAGAAAGAGGTCCAGCGGGCCTTCGTCTACTCGTTCGAGGAGTCGGCGCGGACGCTGCTGAACAACTATCTGGACAACGTCGAGGCGTACTGCAACAAGACCAAGGTGAAAGACCCGATCACCGAGGAGGACATGGAGCCGGACGAGAAGCTGATGCGCTCCATCGAGGAGCAGATCGGCATCACGGAGAACGCGAAGAAGACTTTCCGCGAGGAGATTCTGATTCGCATCTCGTCGCTCGCCCGCCGCGGCCAGACCTTCGAGTACACCAGCCACGAACGCCTGAAGGAGGCGATCGAGAAGAAGCTCTTCGCCGACCTGCGCGACGTGGTGAAGATCACGACGTCGAGCAAGACGCCCGACGCCGAGCAGCTGAAGAAGTCCAACGAGGTCGTGAGCCGGCTGATCTCGGATCACGGCTACTGCCCGGTCTGCGCCAACGAGCTGCTGAAGTACGTCGGCTCGCTGCTCAACCGCTAGGTTTCCTCGCCCCCTGCCAAGCTCGCGCTCGCGGGGGACCCCGCCTCTCCCCACAGAGAGAGAGGCGGCCGGAGGCGGGGGGTGAAACCGCACCTGGGTGGCCGTCGGCTACGGCACCACAATGCCGGCGCAGGGTGGACGCGGAGTGAATTCCGCTGGTTATCCGCGGTGAACATGCGGCGTTGTTCCCGATCGCATCAGCGCGCCGGGGGAGCTCGACGCAGGAGAAGCGCTATGCAGACCTCCACCATTTCACAGCATGACTGGTCGCTGCACCGCAAGGGCAGCATCGACCAGGAGCGCCACAAGCAGAAGATCCGCGAGGCGGTGAAGAAGAACCTGGCGGATATCGTCAGCGAGGAGAGCATCATCCTCTCGGACGGCAAGAAGATCGTGAAGGTGCCGATCCGCTCGCTCGACGAGTATCGCTTCCGCTTCGATCCGGGCGGCAGCAGCATGCGGGCGAGGGCAACGGCGACAGCAAGGTCGGCGACGTGGTGGCGAGCGAGCCGCGCCCCGGCAAGGGCAAGCGCGGCCAGGCTGGTGAGGAGCCAGGAAGCGACTACTACGAGGCCGACGTGACGGTGGAGGAGCTGGCGGCGATGATCTTCGAGGACCTGGGGCTGCCCTTCCTCGAAGAGAAGAAGCTGGCCGAGATGGAGAGCGAGACGGTGCGCTTCACCGACGTGCGCAAGACGGGTCCGTTCGCCAACCTGGATAAGAAGCGCACGATCTTGGAGAACCTGAAGCGCAACGCGTCCAAGGGTGAACCGGGCTTCCACGACATCAAGAACGACGACCTGCGCTTCAAGACGTGGGAGCCGACGATCAAATACCAGTCGAACGCCGTCGTCATCGCGATGATGGACGTTTCGGGGTCGATGGGCGAGTTCGAGAAGTACATCGCGCGGAGCTTCTACTTCTGGATGGTGCGCTTCCTCCGCACGAAGTACAACAACGTGAAGATCGTCTTCATCAGCCACCACACCGAGGCCAAGGAGGTCTCGGAGGAGGAGTTCTTCACGCACGGCGAGAGCGGCGGCACGCAGGTGTCTTCCGCCTATGAGCTGGCGCTGCAGATCATCCAGGAGCGCTACAACCCGGACGACTGGAATATCTACCCGTTCCACTTCTCCGACGGCGACAACTTGCCATGGGATAATGAGCGCTGCGTGAACCTCGTGCAGAAGCTGATGGAGATCTGCAATATCTTCGGCTACGGCGAGATTCGCGAGGGGCACTACCGCTCGCCGAGCACGTTGATGTCCACATTCAACAAGATCGAGGACAAGAAGTTCATCGCCGTCACGATCTCGGATAAGTCCGAGGTCTACCCGGCGCTGCGCCGCTTCTTCGCCCAGCGTGACGAGGTGCCCGCGCTGCCATAACGCACGCGCCGCGCGGCCCTCTCGCGCATCCCGTGGCGACGCATTCCCTCGCAGCGCCGTCCGCTCCCCTTCCGCTTATCCAGGAGGTTCGCTCCATGCCAGACACCCCCGACGAACGCTACGTTGCCGAGATGAGCGACGCGATCGAAAAGATCTGGGAGATCGCGCGCAAAGAGGGTCTCGACCCTTATGCCACCAACTTCGAGCTGGTGCCGGCAACGATCATGTACGAGTTCGGCGCGTATGGTCTGCCGGGGCGCTTCAGCCACTGGACGCGTGGCAAGGCGTACTACCGCATGAAGACGGAGTACGACTACGGTCTCAGCAAGATCTACGAGCTGGTGGTCAACACCAATCCCTCCTACGCCTTCCTGATGGAGCAGAACGATCTGCTGCAGAATAAGGTGGTGGTGGCGCACGTCCTCGGCCATACGGACTTCTTCAAGAACAACGTGTATTTCAAGCACACGCCGCCGAACATGATCGACAAGGTCAGCGTCAATGCCGACCGCATCCGCCGGTATGAGTACGACCATGGCGCGGCGGAGGTCGAGCGCTTCCTGGACGCGGTGCTGGCGATCGACGATCACATCGATCCCAATTTCCGGGTGAAGCGCGCGATGGACGAGGACCGAAAGGAGAGCAAGGGCCGCGCCGAGTCGCCCTTCGCCGATCTTTGGAGCGCCACCGAGCGGAAGGCTCAGCGCGAGGAAGACGAGGAGCGCACCCCTGTGCGCGGGCGCAAGCGCTTCCCGCCGGAACCTGAGAAAGACCTGCTGCTTTTCTTCGCGCAGCACGCGCCCGCCCTGGAGCCGTGGCAGCGCGACATCTTGATGATCGTCCGCGAGGAGCAGCAGTATTTCGTGCCGCAGATGCAGACCAAAGTATGTAATGAAGGATGGGCATCCTTTTTTCACGCGCGGATTATGCGGGAGATGGATCTTTCGGACAGCGATTACGCGTCGTTCGCGCAGATGCATGCGGGGGTGCTGGCACCGTCGCGCATGCGGATCAACCCGTATCACGTCGGCTACAAGATCCTCGAAGACATCGAGCGGCGCTGGGATAACCCGTCGGAGGAGCAGCAGAAGCTGGGCTGGCTGCCGGGCCAGGGGCGCAAGAAGCTCTTTGAGGTGCGCGAAACGGAGAGCGACGTCTCGCTGCTGCGCAACTACCTGACGAAGGAGTTGGTGGAGGAGCTCGACCTGTATCTCTACCAGAAGGACGGCGACGAGTGGGTCATCGCCGAGAAGAACTGGGAGAAGGTGCGCGACGGGATCGTCGCCAGCATGACGAACTTCGGGCAGCCCTACATCACGGTGAATGACGCCGACCTCAATGGGAATACCGAGCTCCTACTGAGGCACCAGCACGAGGGGCAGGACCTCGACGAGGAGTACGCGCGCAAGACGCTGGAATACGTCTACGAGATCTGGACGCGCCCCGTGCATCTCGACACGACGCTGGAAGAGGAGCCGGTGCGCCTCAGCTACAACGGGTCGCGGCACGCGCGGACGGAGCTGGATGACGAGGAGTCGTCGTAGCGCGGCAACCGGTTACTGGCACTCCGCACGCGCTCAATCGCGGCGGATTCTCGGTTCGTCCCCGCGGGCATCCCCGCGAGTCCCCGAAGGCGCTGCCCGCGCCGTTGGATGTTCCTGGCCGCGTTCTCGTCGCGGTCCAGGACGAGGCCGCAGGACGGGCAGACAGGGGTGCGCACGCTCGAGCGCTTTCTGGACGCGCCGCCCGCAGCCGCTACACTCCTGCGTGGTATACGCCGGAGGGACCGCTTCCACTCGCTTGCCGGCGCATGCTGCCTTGTAGGCGAGGATCGACAGGAATTGGCCCCATCCGGCGTCTCGAATGCTCGTGTTGAGGCCGGCCTTGCGGCCGGCCCCGTTGTGCCCGTAGCCCCCGGCGCCGTCTGGCTTCGGTGCTGGGCGTCTGGTCAGGTTGGCGGCCTGGATCGCCTCCACATAAATCGTGTCGTACTGGCGCACCAGGGCGAGCGCCGTCTTGTGGTGGAAGTCGGTGCGCTGCCGGCGGACGTGCTGGTGCCGCCTGGCGCACTGGGCCGCCGCCTTCGTTGCGGCGGTGGCTCCGCTTCTTCCGGCGGGACACCCGCCGCTGCGCCTTCTTCAACTCGCGCTCGGCCTTGCCGTGGTGGCGCGGGTTCTCGACGGCGTCGCCGTCCGCCGTCATGAGGAACACCCGCAGCCCCACGTCGATGCCCGTTTCGCGCCCCGTCGCAGGAAGGGGATGGGTGGGCACCGCGGCACACGAGCAGCAGACGTACCAGCCGTCCGCCTCTTTGCTGAGCGTGACCGTCTTGGGCGTGCCCTCGACGAGGGCGGGACCAGCGCACGGCGATGCGCCCGATCTTCGACAGGACCAGACAGCCGTTCTCGAGGCGGGCGCCGTTGCCATATTCCTTGTAGGCGAAGGAGTGCCAGCGGGTGCGCCCCTGGAAGCGCGGGAACCCAGGCTGCTCGCCGGTCGCGACGCGCCGGAAGAAGGCCTGATAGGCCTTGTCCAGCCGGGCCAGCACGTCCTGCAAGATGTGGGAGTGGAGGGCGGCGTATTCCGGCATGTCCGCCCGGATCGCCTTCAACTCGGCTTCCTGCTGGTAGCGCGTGAGGGAGACGTGGCACCGCTGCCAGGCCGTGAGGCGCTGCTGGAGGGCGGTGTTGTAGAGCGTGCGACACCGCCGGAGCACCTCGTCCAACGCCCGCTCTTGCGCGGGCGTCGGGCGCAGCTTCTCTTTGTAGGTCTTGCGTCTCGTTGGCTGCTGCATAGGGTGCTATTCTGCCCGATTGGCACGGAACCGGCAAGGGCCGAGGCCGAGGCGACGCGCCGCACCGCCGCCGTTGCAACGAGGCGGCGGTGCGGCGCGCTAAAGCCCTCTTCTGTCATCCTCGGGGGAAGTCGGGCTGGATTCGCCGGTCCCGGCTTCTTGCTCGTTTTCCTGCCTATCCTCTTCGGGTAGGTCGAGTGGCAGCTCCGAGCGGCGCACGAGCTGCGTGCCAGTCCAGACGTAGTCGTCGAGGTTGACGCCGGCTTGGCCGTCCGTATCCACCGGGGGCGAGGTAGGCCGCGCGGGCTCGGCGCTCGGATCGGCCGCGTCACGTCCGTTGCGCGACGCCGGCTCTGGCGGTCGCGCGCGATTGACGGCGGATGGTGAGCGGCGCCGGTGGTTACTTGCCGAAGGTCTCGCACCGTTCGTCGACGGCCCGATCGCACGCGCGGGCTCGCGCGCGGCCGCGCCGTCGCCGTCCGCGCGCGCCAATGCCGGCTGGTCCGTGGCGGCGCCGAAGTGCTTGACATAGTGGGCGACGCGGACGCCGTCGACGTGCTGGAAGCGGACGTATTCGGGGGCCACGCGCATGGCGAGGACCTTGATCAGGTTCGCCTCGCCGACGATCTCGCTGGGCCGCAGGATGCGCCAGATGTCCGAGACGACGCCCGGCCCGCCGACGCGGTACAGGAAGTCGGCGTGCACTCCCGCCTCTCGCGCGATGGTCGCCGCCCGGCTGAACAGACGCCTCGCCTCATTGTCGTCGGCGTACGGGATGTCGATCTGGAAGGTGCGCAGCTCGCGTTCCGCCGGCGCGTGCGCCAGGTAGAGGAAGACGAGCGGGCGCCCCTCGGCGGTCTCAGCGGCGGCGCGGACGACTTCGAGGTTGTGTTTCGAGCGTGGCGAGAGCAGGATCAGCACCGCGTCGGGCATGCGCTTGAGGCTCGGCATGAGGAAGACGATCTCATTGCCCTTCTTGCGCTGGTAGCGGAAGTGCCAGACGGAGATGCTGACGCCGATGATGGTGAGGCCGCCGCCAAATGCCGTGGCCAGCGGCTTACTCACCAGGTTGACGCTCCAGGCAAGCATGACGAGGGCGGTCGTCAGGAAACCGACGTAGTACCGAAAGTTCGGCCAGAGGCGTACGAGCGGCGCCGTCGCCGCGCGTCGCTGGTCGCGGACGCGACGGCGCAGGTGCCAGAGCCGCTCCATCGTCGCCGGGTCGACGCGCTCACTGAGGTACTCCAGCGCGGGGAGGGACTGCAGGGCGCGCCGCGCCCGCGCCTCGCGCATCTCGTCGTCGCCGGTCTCGCCGATGTGCTCGCCGCCGTGCCGCTCGCGCCAGCGGATCACGTCGAGCGAGATGCAGGTGAGGGAGAAGGCGCCGAGCAGGCCGAAGGCGTACATGTCGCCGAGGATGTCGATCCGGCCTAAAACGGCGATCAGGATGATCATCGGGATGCCGGTTGCCAGGGCGATGGAGACGTGGGGCGTGCCGCGCAGTTTGTTGGTGCGCTCGACGATGCTGGGAAAGAAGTGCAAGTGCGACAGGGCGAGGAAGACGTGATAGGCGCCGATGATCGCTGTGTTGCTGGCGAAGATCAGCAGCGTCGAGGCGGTGATAGACGTGAGCACCAGCAAGATCGAGCCACCCGAGAGCCCGGCGAGCGCCGAGATGACGGTGCTAGAGTCGTTGCCCTGGATGGTGATCAGGGTGGTGGAGAAGATCGTGAGCAGCGGGCTGGTGATGCCGACGGTGATCACGACGAAGGCCAGCGCGACGGAGACGGTCCTTTTGCGCGGCGCACTCATGACGGGGGAGAGTTGCGAGATGCTCTCGAGCCCAGAGAAGGCCAGGAACGCGCCCGCGAAGCCCGTGAGGGCCAGCGTGGGGGTCAGATGCTTGCCAGAGAAGATCTCCTGGAATGCACGGCCGATAGTGCTGAGCGGCACCGTGAGGAAGACCGTCAAGAGGATGAGCATGTCGCTCACGAAGGCGGCGACGGCGATGACAAGGCTGACGCTGGCGCTCTCTTTAATCCCATACCAGTTGAGGACGCCGAGCAGCGCGACGACGAGCAGCGTCAGCCCGAGTATGGTCAGCCCACCGCCTAGCGCCGGTATGAGTGTGCTGAGGTATTGCAGGCCGGAGAGGGAACTGATCGCCGAGGTGAGGAAGTAGTCGACGAGGATGAACATGCCGCCGACCGCGCCGGCCCAGGGGTTCAGTCCGCGCGCCGCCACCGTCACGACGCCGCCGCCCTCGGGGAAGCGCACGCTCACCTCGGCGTACTTCAGCGTCAACAGGAGGAAGACCACCAGCGTCATGATGACGAAGAGGCCGGCGAGGCGCCCTACCTGGTTGTAGAGGATGCCCGGCACGTAGTAGACGGAGGTGCCGATGTCGGCGAACACGACCGCCCAGCAGAGGAAAGGGCCAAGCCGCCTGTTCGCACTATGGCTGTGGTCGGGACTTCTACTTGCACTCGACTGTGCGCCCGCGCGTCCTGCGGGCGCACTCTGGGTTATCGTAGGTTCTGCCATTGAATCGGCGCGCCGCAACCACGGCGCTCCCTAACCCCCCTCTGCATCTGCCTCTAGCGAGCGAGCGCTCGAACGGCACCGGGCACGCCGCGACAAGAGGCCGACTGCCACTCTACCACCACGCCCACCCGAGTACAAGAAGCGCGCCACCGCCGTCCTGGCGTGGGCTGCCTCCATTGCTATAGATACGAGTGGGGCCGGCCTGGCGTTACTGCGACGTACCGCGAGCGCCCGGCCGCCCCGTCGCGGCTACGGCGTCGGCAGCTTGCCGGTCTGCGCCGCCGTTCGCGCCTCGGTGGCGGGCCGCGCCAGGTTGCCCAGGCTGGGCGCGCGCGTCGGGATCGTCTGCTGCGAGAGGCGTAGCAGCAGCCCGATGATGATGAAGTTGGCGAGCAACGAGCTGCCGCCGTACGCGACGAAGGGCAGCGGGATGCCGGTGAGCGGCATCAGCTTGAGGTTGCCGGCGAGGATGACGAGGGTCTGTAAGGCGAAGACGGAGGTCAGGCCGACCGCCATCAGTTGATTGAACGGGTCGCGGGCGCGGATGGCGACGTGCATGCCGCGATAGACGAGCAGCATGAAGAGGGCGATCAGCGCCAGCACGCCGGCGAAGCCGAATTCCTCGCCGAAGGAGGACGCGACGAAGTCGGTATTTGACGCCGGTACGATGAAGGGCTGGCCTTGGCCGAGTCCCGCGCCGAAGATGCCGCCGTTGGCGAAGGCGATCAGCCCCTGGACGATCTGGTAGCCCGCGCCAAGCGGGTCGTCGAAGGCGCCGCCGACGATCTGCACGCGCGTCGCGGCGTAGCTGAAGATGTGCAGCGCAAGGTAGGCGCCGACCGCGAAGATCACCACCGAGCCGATGACGTAGATCGGGCGGTTGCTGGCGACGTAGAGCATGGAGAGGAAGAGGCCGAAGATCAGGATGGCGAGGCCGAGCTCGCGCACGCCGACGAAGATGAGGAGCGCGATGCCCAACATGGCGACCAACGGGCCGAGGTGCTTCAGCGGCGGCAGTTTCAGCGGGCCGAGGCGGTAGAAGGACTGCGCCAACATCTCGCGGTTCTCGCTGAGGTAGCCCGCGAAGAAGACCACGAGACAAATCTTCAGGATCTCCGACGGCTGGATCGAGAAACCGCCGATGCCGATCGGCAACACGTCGCGGCTCGGCGCGTTGGTGCTGAAGCTGCCCGCACGTACCACGGTGATGCCGACGAGTGCGATGCCTACGACGGCCCACGTGTACTTGAAGTTGCGGAGCCAGCGCAGGTCGCGGGTGCCCCAGATCGTCAGGACGCAGAGGCCGAGGCCGACGATGGCGAAGGCCAACTGCTTGTAGCCGGAGGCGGTGCCCTGGGGGACGTACGGGCCGAGGCGGATCGACATCAACACGCCGATCGTCGTCAACATCCCCGCGATGGGCAGCAAGGTCTGGTCGGCGTCGGGGGCGAAGAAGTTGAGCAGGAGGTGGGTGACGACGAGCGCGACGATCAGGCCGATCGCCGGGCCGAACGCCGCGATCAACGGCACCCGGTCGCTCGTCTTGGGCAGCGTGTTGTTGACGACTAGCAGGTCGAGCAGGCCGAGCACCATGAAGGCGGCCGGCAGCACCAGCAGCGAGAGCTCGGTCCAGCGATAATAGCGGCGGGCGAACATGGGCGCACTCCTCCTCTTGCTTTCCCGTGCTCAGACCGCGAATTTGAAGCGCACGTCGCCGACCTGCAAGACGGAGCCCGGCGAGACGGCGACCGATTGGGTGACGGGGCGTTGATCGACGAAGGTGCCGTTGCGGCTGCCCAGGTCCTCCACCCAGAGCGAGCGGTCGCGGTAGAGGATGCGCGTATGCTCGGTGGAGACGTAGGTGCTTTCGAGGACGACGGTATTGGTGGGCGCACGGCCGAGCGTGGTGATCGGCTCGATGTTGAGCCGCGCGCCCGGCGTCAGCGTGGTCGAACCGTTGTCGATGACGATCAGATGCCCGACCACCTGCGACGGCGCGGAGGCGATCGCCTGTCCGCGGGCGGCGCGGCGCATCTCGCGGCGTGAGACCCCCACTACCTGCAAGACGACCAGATAGAGGATGGCGACGAGGCCGATACGCAGCCCCAAGATGAGCGTATCGCCCCCGCTGAGATTGATGGACATCCGCTACCCCTATTCTCGGCGCTGTGGTGTGGTCGAGCTAACGACGCTGGAAGACATAGTCATGACTGCCGATCGAGATGATGTCATTATTCTTAAGCGGGACCGGCTGGCGCGTCAATATCCCGTTGATGCCGACGCCGTTGGTGCTGCCCAGGTCATACAGCACGAATTGGCCATGCTCGTAGCGGATCTCGGCGTGGTGCCGCGAGACGCGCTTGTCGTTGACCACCACGTCGTTGGTGAGGTGGCGCCCGATGTGGATCACCGGCTTCATCAGCTGCATCGGCTTGCCGCGCACCGGCTGGTACGCCGTAAGCCAAGCAGGCGGCAAGACCTCTTGCTGCTGCGCCTCTACGTTGCGTCGGGCAAGCTCGCGGGCCTCTTCGGGCGACATGGCGCGCGTCTCGTCCACCGACGACGTGCCCATGGCCTGCTGCCCCGGCACGGCGCGGGCGTCCACCGTCTGCGTCTCGATCCGCGCCTGCCCGGTGGTGACGCCGGGGTCTAGGTTCAGGCGCAGGCTCGGCCTCGTCGAGAGCATGTAGTTGCGTTCGCGGGCGACGGCGATGATGCCATCCGCGAGGCGGAGCTTGATGGAGTCGAAGGTGGGCGAGAGCGCGTCGTAGTCGCGCTGGCTGACGTAGATGTCGTAGATATTGGGGGCGATGCGGCGGTCGGCGCCGAACTGGAGATTGTCCTCCATCGCGCGGGTCAGCTTGCTGGAGAGCTCGACGGGCTGCAGCTTGGTGCGGAATACGCGGCCAAACGACCCCTCGACCAGGCCCTGCATCGCGGCCTCGAACCTGCTGATTGCGCCCATCGGCCCTACTCCCTGCTGTATCGCGTCGCTACGGGTCTGCGGGCCATCCCTACGTCGCGTTTGGCATCACGCGGCGCGAGACGGCGTATCTCCACGCGGTCACTCAAGCAGCCCGCGAGCGGCATCGGCGTCGCGGGCGATCTGCGCCTTCAACTCGTCGATGCCGTTAAAGCGTCGCTCGTCGCGCAGACGCGCGATCAGATCGACGCGGAGCGTTAAGCCGTAGAGATCCATCGCCGCGTCGAGCAGGTGGACTTCTACGAGGAGCCGCGGCTCGCCCCCGAAGGTGGGCCGCACGCCGATGTTGCAGACGCCAGCGTGTGCCGTCTCGGCCTCGCCCGGCAGCCCCACGCACACCGCGTACACGCCGTTGGCGGGCAACGCCTTGCGCGGGTCGAGTCGGAGGTTCGCCGTCGGGAAGCCGATCGTGCGCCCGCGCCGATCTCCCACGACGACCTCGCCGCCGAGGGAATAGGGATGGCCGAGCTGCCGGTTAGCGTCATCGAGCCGCCCCTCTCGCAGGGCGTCGAGGATGCTCGTTGCGCTGGCCTGCTCCCCGTCGCCCTCGCCGAGCGTCTCCACACGCAAGCCGCGCGCGTTGCCTCCGCTGAATGCAGAGTCTGTGCCCGCGACGAGCGCCACCGGATTGCAGATCGCCGAGAGCGTGTCCAGCACGGAGTCGGCGGCATGCCGCTCTGCGAGCGGCAGCACCACGGCGGCATCTACCAGCGCCAGGCTTTCGATCAACGCGAGGCGCTCGTCCAGCGTGGTCAGCAGGCGCGACTCGTCAGCGGACGCGGTGACCTGGTGCGCGTCGGGCCAGAGCACGACGGCGATGGCGCGCGCATCCTCGCGGGCGGCGACAGCGGCCACGCGCTCGAGCAGCCGGCGATGCTCCTGGTGGACGCCGTCGAAGGCGCCGACGGAGATCGCCGCGAGTCCGAGCGGAGCGATCGGTGGCTCTTTCCCTATGCAATAGACGACGCGCATGTTCCTCTTTCCCGCTTATCCGCCCGCAATAGTATCACGGCGCCGCCGCCGGGGCAATGCGGTTCGCTCGGCCGACACGCCACACTCCTGCGCTGAAGTGTATACCGATGAGAGCCTTCCAGGGTTGGGCGATGCCGCCGCCCGCCGCGATCGCGCGCAGAGCGAACTCACTATCGAGACGACAGCAGCTCATCATGACACAGTCTCGAACATAGACGAGGGAGAGCGCAGCGACGTACGCCACACTCTCCCCGTGGGATTCACCCCGTGCGTTACGCAAGGAGCCTAGAGCAGGCCCTCGCTCTGCAGGAATTGGGTTGCGACCTCCTTGACGGGCTTGGTGTCGACCGAGACCTGCTTGATCAATTGGACGATCTTGGCGGTCGTGAGGTGTGTCTCCAGCGCGTTCAGCGTGGTCTTGATCGACGGAGACTTAGACAGCACCGAGTCGCGCACGATCGGCGACGGATTGTACGCCGGGAAGGCATTCTTGGTGTCCGTCAGCAAGATGAAGTTATTCGTCACGATGGCGGGGTCGGTGGTGTAGCACTCGTTCACGTCCACCTGACCGCTGGTGACCGCCGCGAAGCCGAGCGACTCGTCGATTGTCACGGTCTTCTTGAAGGTGATGCCGTAGGCGGCCGCGACCGGTGGGAAGATGCCCGTCTTGGGGTCGGTGAAGTCGGTCTGCCCCGCGAGGGTCAGCTGGCTGGCTTGCCCCGCCAAGTCTGCTAGCGTCTTGAGGTTTTTCGATGTCGAGTTGGCCTGCGAGGTGCAGATGCCGTAGCTGTCGTTGAGGTTGAGTGCCGGGTCGAGCCAGGTGATCTTGAAGTTCTGCTCGTAGTACGTCGCGGCTTCCCGGTACGCCGTCTCTGGGTCCTGCGTGCTCGGCAGGCCGTAGTTGCCGATGGCGGTGCCGTTGAATTCCGGATAGATGTCGAGCTGGCCGCTCTTGATGGCAGAGTCGACCACCTTATTGTCGCCGAGGGCGAGCTTGAGGTTGACGGTGAAGCCCTGCTTCTGGAGCAGGAGCGCGTACATCTGGGCCAACAACTGTCCGTCGGCGTCCTTTTTGCTCCCGATGGTGAGTGTGACGCCGGTGCCGGGCAGTCCGCTGGTGCTGCCGCTGCCGCCTCCGCCACAGCCCGCCAGCGTCAAGAGCAGCAGCATCGGCACGACGCCGAGCACCTTGAGCGAGCGAGGAATACGACCCAATCGCATGTCAGTCCTCCTGAAATGGAACACGGGTATTGCGGCGTTCATCTCCCGCCGCGCATGGGACGCGACTCCACGGGCGGAGCGCACCAAGGGACAAGCCTGCCGCCAGACGCGGCTGACTCCCGACCGGGTAGGTGCGGACGGGCACACTCGGTGGGCAAGCATAAGACTATAGGACAGAGACACACCTCGCGCTCCAATCGTTACGCTGCAACCGGCCGATTAGATGACGACGCGGAGGTCTCTGAGGACGACGCGACGGGCTCGTTGGAGATGCGTAGCCCCCTCGGCGTGACGCTGCGCTGCACCAGGGCGAACCCCCCCTCGGCAAGCAGCGCGAGCGCCGCGATACAGAAGCCGCCGACGAGCAGCGCCGTGTTATGCACCTCGTCGGCGAGGCCGAGAAAGACATAAATACCGTAGCCACCAGCGCCGATAATCGTCGCCAGCGGCACGGTGGCGACGATCTGCACCGCGGCGTTACGTACACCGGCGGCGACCACCGGCAGGATTAGGGGAATCTCGACGCGCCAGAGCAATTGCAGCCGCGTCATGCCCATGCCGCGACCCGCGTCTACCGCCGCCGGATCGACGCCTTGCATGCCGGCGACCGTATTCAGCAGGATCGGCGGGATGCCGAGAGCCGTAAGCGCAATCACCGAGGGCGTAAAACCGATCTGGTTGAGGACGAGCAGCATGACCAGCAAGACGGCAAAGGTTGGGATGGCGCGGACCAGCCCGCTGAGATTGGTCGCCAGGAAGGCGAGGAATGGGCGCTGCGCCACGAGGATGCCGAGTGGGAACCCAATCAGCAGGGAGAGACAGAATCGGCACGACACAGAGCTCCAGCGTTTCCACGGTTCTCTGCGCAAAGAGGTTGGTTGGATCGCTGATGAATTGAAGCATTTGACCGACT
Organism: uncultured Chloroflexia bacterium; assembly: GCA_963841205.1. Classification (GTDB taxonomy): domain Bacteria; phylum Chloroflexota; class Ktedonobacteria; order Ktedonobacterales; family JADMIN01; genus CAWAWP01. Next base: position 264,358 of record CAWJCH010000003.1, read on the forward strand.
AGATTCATCGGTTGCCTCCCCGCGCCGCTATACCGTTGGCGGTTCGGACGTTGCGCCGCATCATGCTGTCACCCTAATCGCCTGACCGCGACCGAGAAATGCCTGCACCGCGAGCAACAAGAGGTCGGCGCCGATAGCAAGCACGCGTGACGAGAAAAGCGCCCGCGCCGATGAGGGTGGGGTTGAGCCCGAATGCAGCGGCCTTCGTAAATAATCGTGCCGAGATCCTCGACGCCGATGAACGGGCCGAGTGTGGCGATACCGATCGTGGTGACCGTGGTGATGCGGATGCCGGCAACGATGACGGGCAGCGCCAGCGGCAGCACCACGCGGAGAAGCAATTGGAAACTGTTCATGCCCATCGCGCGGCCCACTTCGAGGAGCGTCGGGATCCACAGCACCAATGGCGGCAGCGATGTTGCGGATCAGCACGATCTGCGCGTAGAGAATGAGCGGGATGATCAACGTAGGCGCGTTGAGCCCCGTCGTTGGGATGAGGAAGGCAAAGAGCGCCACGCTGGGAATCGTGTAGATGATGCCGGCGGCGGTGACCACCGGGAGGTAGAGCCGGCGGTAGCGCGTGATCAGCAGCGCGATCGGGAAGGCTATGACCAGCGCAATGAGGAGACTGATGCCCGTGATCGGTGAGGTGGGCAAAGAGCAGATTCGGGATGCTGTTGGGATCGCTCAGATCCCAGTTGTACCCGTCAAAGAGATAGCTCATGGACAAGCACCTCCCGTCCGCGCCGCCTCAGTGCGCCGCCTCAACACCAGACATGGCCGCCGATGGTGTGGCCGATCCGGGGGACTGGAGTTGGCGCGAGATGCTGCTCAGGCTGACCTGGCCGAGCGGCTGGCCGTCGCGCAGCACGGTGAGCGCCGTCTGGTTGGACTCGATCAGCCGCAGCTAGGGCGGTCAGCAGGGTCTCTTCGGCGGCAATAGTGCCGGTCGGCTCGACGTCTACTGGCTCGACGGCCCACGTCACGGGCAGGTATTCGAACTTGCGCAGGATGCCTTCACCGCCGACCAGCCGCCGCACGAAGTCGTTGACGGGGCGGGCCAGCAGCTCGATCGGCGTGCCCTGCTGGATCAGCTTACCCTCCGACATCACCACGATCTGGTCGCCGAGCTTTAACGCCTCCTCCACGTCGTGCGAGACGAAGAGGATCGTCTTGCGAACGCCCTTCTGGATGCCAAGCAGCTCATCCTGCAGGCGGCTACGCGTGATGGCGTCGAGCGCGCCGAACGGCTCGTCCATCAGCAGGATCGCCGGGTCCGCCGCCAGCGCCCGCGCCAGGCCGACGCGCTGCTGCTGGCCGCCGCTGAGTTGGCGGGGATAGCGTTTGCGATACTCGGCGGGCTCCAGGCCGACCAGGCGCAGCAGATCGTCCACGCGACCCGCCGTCTCCTCCTTCGACTTGCCGAGGATCGACGGCACCACGCGGACGTTGTCTTCGATGGTGAGGTGGGGGAAGAGGCCGACCTGCTGGATCACGTAGCCGATGCCGCGCCGCAGGAGGATCGGGTCCTGCGCGGTGGTGGCGGCGCCGTCGATCAGAATCTCGCCGGAGGTGGGATCGATGAGCCGGTTGACCATGCGGAGGAGGGTCGTCTTGCCGGAGCCCGACGTGCCCAGCAGCATGCAGATGCTGCCCTCGCGCACCGCGAAGCTGACATCGCTCACGGCGGGGATGGCGGCGCCGGCGTAGGTCCTGGTGACGTGCACGAACTCAATCGACGCCATTCGCGGTCACCTCCTTCTTCTTCAGCGGGCATCGGCAAGGCGAATGCCCAGGGGCGGGCCGCGAGCGCACCGGATGCGCCGTCATACGATAGCGCGCCCAGTACTACGGAGTCAACCGCACGCCGTTGGACTTTAGTACACGTGTTCTTCTCTGTCAAGCCACCAGCAGACTGGCGAGCGTATTCGCCCCAGACTGCATGAGGCGCTAGCCGCGCCGCGTCGGGCGTCGACTACGCCGGATAGCCGCTATCGAGCGGGCCATCGACTCGCTTCCTCATCCCGTAGCTGGTTTGTGGCTGAGGCCCCCTCGGTTCCCCCATGGGGATGAAAGCCGGGTGGCCCGCTAGGGCCACGAACCTCCGATGGTCGCCGCTTTCGTGTCTATCGGGCAGAATACGTGGATGAATAGGTGGCTATGGAAGAACAGGCAACACGCAAGAGCTACAAGAGCTACAAGTACAAACTCAAGCCCACGCCCGCACAGGCGCACCAACTTGACCGTACCCTGCTGCTCTGTCGCCATGTCTACAACGCCACCATTGGCGAGCGCCGTGAGGCGTGGCGGATGCGCGGCATCTCGGTGCACCACTATCAGCAAAAGGCCGAACTGCCCGGCATCAAAGCGGCGATGCCCGAGCATGCCGAGGTCCACAGCCAGGTCTTGCAGGATGTGATGTTGCGGGTAGACCGCGCCTATCGGGCGTTCTTCCACCGCGTGAGGGCCGGTGAAAAAGCGGGCTACCCACGCTTCCAGGGCCGCAACCGCTACCACTCGTGTACCTATCCGCAGGTGGGCGAGCATGGGAGCGCGCGGCTGGAGAACGGCTGCCTTGTGCTGTCGAAGATCGGGCGCGTCGCTGTGCGCTGGAGCCGCCCACTGGAGGGCACACCCAAAACTGTCACCATCTCGCTCGAGGCGGATGGCTGGTATGCCATCTTCTCCGTGCGCCGACGTGCCTGCCCGACCGCTCCCCACGACTGGACGCGAGACGGGCATCGACGTGGGGTTGCAGGTGTTCCTCATCACCGCCCATGGAGTTGCCATCGAGGACCCCCGCCACTACCGACGCGGCGAGAAGAAGCTCGCCAAGGCGCAGCGGCGCGTCTCCAAGCGGGAGAAGGGCAGCAAGCGCCGCAGGAAAGCGGTGGGCCAGCTCCAGCGAGCGCATCAAGCGGTGCAACGGCAACGCGCCGACTTCCACCACAAGACCGCACTGGCGTTGCTCCGCGACTACGACACGATCTCCCTCGAAGACCTGCAGGTCGCCAACCTGGTGCGGAACCGTCACCTCGCCAAGTCCATCGCGGACGCCGGCTGGGCGCAGTTCCGCACCATCCTCGAAGCCAAGGCAGCCTGCGCCGGGCGTCGGGTCGTCGCCGTGCCACCCGCCTACACCAGCCAGGACTGCAGCGGCTGTGCGGCGTCGTGCCCAAGAGCTTGAGCGTGCGCACCTCTGTCTGTCCACCCTGTGGCCTCGTGCTCGACAGGGACGAGAACGCGGCGCAGAATATCCAATGAGCCGGACAGGCCCTTCGGGGACTCGTGGCGTAGGCCGCGGCGTCGAACCGAGCATCCCCCGGCTTCAGCCGTGGGGAGTGTCAATACCGCTGAGGTGACAGATCGGATGTGCGGTGGCTGCCCGGAGGACGCTCTTCGCGCGGGCATATGGTATGCTGGCGGGGGTCATGAACCCTGTGGGTAACCCCACGGGCTTGCAGCTTCCAGTGAACGACGAAGGAGCCGCGTGTGGCTGCAGGACATCAGCCCGGCAGAGACACGTCTTGCCGCGAATGCACCATCGGGTGCGGTACGCACACCATTTTACGCTGGCAACGATGCCTGCCAGCAACGCCAGAATGGCTTGGGGTGGGAAGGTGCGAGTGCAAACCGTTGCCCCTGGCGAACCAGGGTGCCTAAGCACTGTTGCAGTGTACCGCAGAAGAGAGGAGACGGCGCTTACCCCCTACCGAAAGGCAGGGGCCTCCGCGCCGAAAAAGGTGAGTTCCGCCAGAACGCGTAGTCAAACACAGCAAGCCTGATGCCACACCAAGCTTCCCCACGTGCCCCTACTCCCGGAGCGACGACGGCGACCGCCGCGCACCTGCGCCGGCTGGGGCTGCGCGTCACGCCACAGCGCGTCCTGGTGATGGAGGCGCTGGTGGAGGCTGGCGGCCACCTCACCGCCGACGAGATCATGCGCCGGGTCGGCGAGCACTCGCCCGCCGTGAACCTCGCGACGATCTATCGCACGCTGGATACGCTGGTCGCGGCAGGGCTGGTGACGCAGACGGATCTTGGCGGCGGCGCGGCGGCATACGAGCTGGCGGGCGAGGCGCGGCACCATCACCTCGTCTGCCAGCGCTGCGGCAGCATCTCGGAGATGGACGACGCCTTCCTCGCGCCCATACGCGAGCGCCTGCTGGGCGATCTCGGCTTCCGCGTAGATACGACGCACCTGGCGCTCTTCGGCCTCTGCCGGGGATGCCGCATGGCAGAGGCGACGACCGCGGGCGAGTGAGGTGGAGTCCCAGAGGTCCCACCATCTCCAGCGGCTTAACCACACATGGCGCAGAGTTCATAGAGGGCCGAGAGGATGGGAAGTCCTAGCTCGTCTGGTGGCAGGGATCGCCGCGTATGGACAGCTGACGGAGCGCGTCATGCCCCCTACCAAAGGAATCGGCTGAGTGCCCCTGCCTTCAGGCATGGTGGTGAAGGCCGAGCCGCCTAAAAGGCGACAACGATCCCAGGCGATTTCCGCTTTTTTGGCCGCCAAGCGGAATAGGAGAGCATGGAACATGAAAGCGTGTGCAAAACCTTCAAGTACCGGTTGAAGCCAACGCCTGGGCAAGCGAGGGCGTTGGCGGTGGTCCTGTGGCGCTGCCGCGAGCTCGACAACGCGGGCCTGGAAGAGCGGAAGGCGACCTGGGAGCAATGTGGCGTCTCGCTCAACTTTGCCCGGCAATCGGCACAACTGCCGGGCATCAAGAAGGCGCGCCCCGACTACCGGGACCTCAACGCCCAGGTGTTGCAGGACGTGTTGCATCGGCTGGACAAGGCGTTCCAGGCGTTCTTCCGGCGGGTGGCGGCGGGCTGAAGCGCCGGGGTATCCGCGCTTCCAGGGCCGCGACCGCTACACCAGCTTCACCTACCCCCAGGCGGGCGAGCACGGGGGCGCGCGGCTGGAGAACGGCTACCTCGTGCTGGCGAAGATCGGGCGTCTTGCGGTGCGTTGGTCGCGCCCGCTGGAGGGTACGCCCAAGACCGTCACCGTTTTGCGTGAGGCGGATGGTTGGTACGTCGCCTTCTCCTGTGCCGAGGTGCCCAGGCGACCGCTCCCGCTGACGGGTCGGGAGACGGGAATCGACGTGGGGTTGAAGGTTTTCCTGGTGACGGCGGAGGGGGAAGTGGTCGAGAATCCGCGCCACCACCGCCACGCTGAGAAGCAATTGGCGAAGGCGCAGCGGCGGGTCTCGCGGCGGAAGAAGGGGAGCAACCGGCGCAAGAAGGCGGTGCAATTGCTGGCCAAAGCTCATCAGACGGTGAAGCGCCAACGTGCCGACCACCACCACAAGACGGCGCTCGCGATGGTGCGGGCCGTACGACACGATCTATCACGAGGCCATCCAGCCCGCCAACCTCAGTCGCCGCCCCGCCCCGATACCGGAAGGGAGCGGCGGGTATGTGCCGAACAGGGCCACGCGCAAGGCCGGTCTCAACAAAAGTATCCGAGATGCCGGATGGGGCCGCTTCCGCTCCATCCTCGCTTGCAAGGCAGCATGCGCCGGGAAGCGAGTGGAAGCGGTCAACCCGGCGTACACCTCCCAGGATTGCAGCGGCTGCGGGGCGCGCGTGCCCAAGGGTCTGAGCGTGCGTACCCATCGCTGTCCGTCCTGCGGCTTGGTGCTGGACCGCGATGAGAACGCGGCCAGGAACATCCTACGGGCCGGGCAGGCCCGTCAGGGAGCGGTGGCGTTGGCCGCCGTGGTGAACTGAGCATCCCCCGGCTTTCGCCGTGGGGAGTGTCAAAGATGCCGGATGATCGCTCGCGAGACTGAAAAGTCCCCGCTCATCTGCCAGCATTTGCAGATGCGAACACTTGCATCTAGCGCCTCTCCGGTGCTACCGTCAAGCCTGTGAGCGGCGGCTCACGGACGCCGTCGGTGCCGGAGGTGAACATGCTGGCGAACCTTGCTCGCGTCTTCAACGACACCACGCCGGGGCTGCGGCCAAAGGTGCTCGGCATCTACGGCCTGCTGCTCACGTTTAACGTCGCGGCGTGGGTACTCACCGTCATCGCGGCGGTGCGCTTCCCCGCGCTGCTGCCGCTCGCCTTGACGGCCTATGGCTTCGGCCTGCGGCATGCGGTGGACGCGGACCACATCTCGGCCATCGACAACGTCACACGGAAGCTCATGCAGGAGAAGAAGAAGCCGGTCGGCGTGGGATTCTTCTTCTCGCTGGGCCACTCGACGGTGGTGGTGCTGCTGGCGACGGCGGTAGCGGCTGGCTCGGCCTTCATCACGGGTGGACTGGAGAGCGACAATTCGGGGCTGAAGCAGGTCGGCGGGCTGATCGGCACCAGCGTCTCGGCGCTCTTCCTCTTCGCTATCGCCATCATGAATCTCGTGATCCTCGTCGAGATCGTGCGGACGTTCCGCAAGGTGACGCGTGGCGGCGTCTACGACGAGGAGGAGATCGACGCGTACCTGAATCAGCGTGGCTTCTTCGCGCGCATCTTCCGTGGGCTTTTCAAGACGATCGACGCGAGCTGGAAGATGTATCCCGTCGGCTTCCTCTTTGGCCTGGGCTTCGACACGGCGACGGAGGTCGGCCTGCTGGCGCTCTCCGGCACCTTTGCCGCGCAGCACGTCCCGTTTTACGTGATCCTGCTGCTGCCGCTGCTCTTCACGGCGGGGATGAGCCTCGCCGACACAACCGACGGCGTGATGATGCTCGGCGCGTATGGCTGGGCCTTCGTCAAGCCGATCCGCAAGCTCTTCTATAACATGAGCATCACGCTGATCTCGGTGCTGGTGGCGCTGCTGGTGGGCAGCATCGAGGTCTTGCAGATCGTGAGCGGCCAGCTCGGCCTCTCCGGCGGCGTGTGGTCCCTCGTCACCGACCTCGACTTCGGCGTCGTCGGCTTCGGCATCATCGGCATCCTGGTGCTGTCGTGGCTCATCTCCAGCGTCGTCTACCGCATCAACAAATACGACGACATGGAACCGTCGGGGACATCGACGGACGCCGCGCGCACGGCCGCGTAACCGCGGACATCTGCCGGCATGCCGCCACCACCGTCTGCGGCGATTACCTCATGCCCCACGTTCGTGCACGTGCGGCTCATGCGCTCCCGATCACGACGCGGGACAGATGTGGGCCGTAGGCGGATTGGAGGACGGCGGGAGCTGCGCGAGCATGCCGGGCGCGGTGCAGGCTTGGCCGTTCCGCAGGTGCCCGATGGGGGCCAGCAGGAGCGATGCCTCTCCGGTGTAAGGGAGCGCCGCCCCGTCCGCGCTGACGGAGACGGCGAAGCGAGAGGTGCCCGGCGTGCCCACCGACAGGCTCACGTTGAGGTACATCACGACGCCCGGCGGGAGCGTTGCAGGCAGTGGACCGAAGCCGCCCGACGGCGCGTCCGGCTGGGTTGCGGCGATCGCATCGCCCACTTGGGCGGTCGGGCCGATGGCGGCTTGCAGTTGCTCGTCGATTGGAGCCGAGCCGCGATCGCAGTTGTTCGGCGAGACGCCGGCGGGCTGTACGTATGCGCCCGCGCAGTAGTCCCACGCGTTGAGCTGGCCGTTATAGGCCGTGAACGCTGTCAGCTTCACGCGGGCGCCTTGTATCGTATGTGAGGTCGCGGCGGAGGCGTTGCAGACCGCCGTGGTGATGGACGTCGCGCCGAGTGTTGAGTCGGGCCAGCCGGCGAACTGCCCGGTCGAGCTCCGCGCGGGCACGGCCAGGGGCTTCTGCGCGATCCCGTCGGGCAGTTGGTACTCGATGGCGTCCACCACCGTGAAGGGCTGCTGGATCAGGAGGTCGCCCACGCGGACGACGCCGGGCCAACCGTTCGCGTATTCCGCGCACGAACGATCCTCCGGCGTGACGGTGGGGAGCGCGGTCGGCGCGCCCAGCGTCGGAGTCACGCGGGCCATCGTGGGCGAGCTAGTCGGTTGCGCGACCGAAGACGTGCCGCTGCACGCCGTCATCAGCGGGAGGCCGAGCGCGATGATGACGGCGAGGAGACTGTGCGGTCGACGGAATGGCAAGGGATGCGCTCCTCTCGACAGCGTGCTGCGCGGCGAAGCGACCAGCATCGGTCGCGCCGTCCAGCCTAGCTGACGTACAGGCAGGAGCGCAAGTGACGCGGCTCACAGGAGGCAGAGGCAGTTGATTGGATAGCCGCTCGCCACGGCATCAAGCGGTCGGCGCGGGCGGGCTGCGCATGCCGCCAGTGAGCCTGCTCAGCATCTCGTCGTAGGTCTTCGCGTCGATCTCGCCGCGGGCGTAGCGCTGCTGCAAGAGGTCGATCGCGGAGGGTTGCGGGTGTCCGCCGGGCTGTTGCGTGTCGTGAGCCTGGAACGCGCGCACGATTGCCCACAGGATGAATGCCAAGAGTCCGGCCCAGAATAGCATCGAGAGCGCCATCAAGAGCGCACCGGCCCAGCTCCAGCCGGTTCCGTCGTAATACACCATCGGCATGGTGACGTACCTCCCGCCCGGCCTCCGCATCACTGGGCGGAGCGCCATGGCGAATGACTCATCCACTTGGGAAGCATGGCACCACCATCTCACGCGCGTATCTCGGCGCTATGAATTGAGGTCACGCAGCCATCACCATCACGCTGAGCGTTCCCGTGGGTGGTCTACCGCGTCGCCAAATCCGACGACATGGAACATGGCGGGGGCCGCCCGCGTGAGAGTCGAATTTGGTAGCAGCCAAGGGAACTCGTGAACCCCTGTCGGCGTCAACAGATCGGGGACGGCTCGCTGCGGCGCGTGGGTGAGACGGAGGGCGTAGCCGATACGGAGGGTCTCGGCGAGGCCGAGGGGGCGAAGGGTCACGTTGGCACGCTCGCGCTGCTCACGACGACGCTCGGCCCCCAATTCGCGGGCGGAGCGATCCCCGAACCGTCACGGGAGGGCGGTCAGCCGTCGTTCGTGGTTGTACCCTCGGCTCGGTCTGCTGGGCCAACGTGGAGAAGACTGCCAGGGGAGGTGTGATCGGTATGAAGCGGCTTCATCTCTCGGCTGCCGGCGCCGTCGTCGCGATGACGCTGCTGATCTCTGCTTGTAGCACGGCGCGGACTTCTACCACAGCCTACACGCACGTCAGGGTCGTCGCCTACTCGACCACCAGCGCAGACGCATCGGTGCAGTCGCGGGACCTGCTCACCATCTCGGCGTCGTGTCGCCCTGGCGAGCAGATGCTCGGCGGGGGCTTCGCGGCGACCGACGTCTTCGAGTACGACGCCTATATCCTGGCGAGCTATCCATCCGGCGCCGCCACCTGGACCGTCTCCGCCAGTTCCCACTCGCATTTCTCCTTGACCGTCACGGTCTACTGCCTCCAGGCGGGCTTCTCGGCGGGCATCCAGCAGGTGCGCGGCGGGACGGCGAGTCCGGGCGAGGCCACCTGCGCTTCGGGGAGCGTGCTCGTCGGGGGCGGCTTCCGCTCGTCGGAGCCGGTCGACTCGTCGATGCCGCGGGACGCCACGTGGCAGGCAGGTGTATCCGGATCAGATGCGCAGGTATACGCCATGTGCGCGGCGACGCACGTCCGGTTGACGGGCCGGGTGCCTCAGCCGATTGACCTCCACGCCACGACGAACGGCTATCAGCCCGAATCGTTCTCCACGACGTGCCCTGTCGGCCAGATCGCCGTTGGCGGCTTCAGCGCCGGTGGGCTGGTGCTTGCCAGCGAGGCGGAGCCGCCAGACTTCTCCGCCTGGTCCCTAGAGGCCGGAGGAAGTGGTCCTGGCGATCTCGTGGCGGCGTGCCTGGAGATTGGCTGACGTCGGGAGCATCAGGCGTGCGTGCCGGCGTCGCTCATGTGGGAGTCGTGCCCGCCATGCTCTCCGTGCTCCATTCCCACCATCTCACTCTCTGGCGCACTCATCAATAGTGCGATAAGGAGGACCCGAGAGAAGGCGGTGAAGGAAGCAGATTTCACCCTTGTGTTCTATGTGCCTTGGCTGCTTACGCCTTACGTGTTAACATGTGAGCATGAATCAGAAGCGTGCCTACCGCTATCGGTGCTACGCGACGCCCGACCAAGCCGCCATACTGGCGCGGACCTTCGGCTGCGCGCGTTTCGTCTACAATTGGGCGTTGCGCCTGCGGACGGATGCCTACTATCAACGCCGGGAGCGGGTGAGCTACGCGGAGACCTCGGCGGCGCTCACCGCACTCAAGCGCGAGCCGGCAACCGCCTGGCTCAACGACGTCTCCAGCGTCCCGCCGCAGCAGGCGTTGCGCCACCTGGACCGCGCCTTCCGCAACTTCTTCGAGGGCCGGGCCAAATACCCCACCTTCAGAAAGAAGCGCGGGCGACAGGCGGCGGAATATACGACCTCGGCCCTCCGCTGGGACGCTGAGAAGCGCGCCCTGACGCTGGCGAAGATGGAGGCACCGCTCGACATCCGGTGGTCGCGCGCCTTCACGGGCGCCCCAACCACCGTCACCGTCACCAGGGACTCGGCGGGGCGCTACTTCGTCTCGTTCCTCGTGGAGGAGGAGGTGCAGTTGCTGCCGCCCACAGTGCCCGCCGACGCCGCGATCGGGCTGGACGTGGGCGTGTCCGCGCTGGTGACGCTCTCGACCGGCGAGAAGATCAGCAATCCGAAGCATCATGCGCGCGGCCAGCGTCGCCTGGCGCACGCGCAGCGCGACCTCGCGCGCAAGCAGAAGGGGTCGAAGAATCGGGAGAGGGCACGTCGGAAGGTCGCCCGGATCCACGCCACGATCGCCGATCAACGTCTTGATGGCCTCCACAAGTTGACCACGCGCCTCATCCGTGAAAACCAAACGGTGTGCGTGGAGACGCTGGCCATCAGGAATCTGGTCCGTAACCACCGGCTGGCGCATGCCATCTCGGATGCGAGTTGGGGCGAGTTGGTGCGCCAAGTGGAGTACAAAGCAGCGTGGTATGGGCGTACCCTCGTCAAGATCGACAAGTGGTATCCCAGCACGAAGCGTTGCTCCGACTGCGGCCACGTCCTCGACTCCTTGCCCTTGGCGGTGCGGCACTGGACGTGCCCGACCTGCGGCGCGCGCCACGACCGGGACGTCAACGCCGCCAAGAACGTGCTTGCCGCCGGGCGGGCGGTGAACGCCTGTGGAGAGGCGATAAGACCGGGACGGGCCACGCCCGCCACGGCACGCCCCGACGAAGCAGGAATCCCCCGGCTCTAGCCGCGGGGAACTGTCAACATGCGGAGCATCGCGGGGCCGCTGGTGTGGGAGCATCTGGTAGCGGCAAAGGGGAACGCGCGTGCCTCCGGCGGTTTCATCGAAGCCGAGATGGCCGCCCTGGTCAGGCGAGTCGGCGTAAGAGCGGCATCAGGCCTGCGCGTGCTCATGCCCCCTGTGTTCGTCGTGCTCCATGCCGTCCATCTCGCTCGCGGGCGCGTTCATCATTCTCAGCATGGCGGGGCCGCCGGTGCGGAGGAAGCGGATGACGAGTAGCAGGGCGAGCACCAGGAAGGTGACGTTCAGTACCGCGGTGTAGTTGAGGCTCGGGCCTTCCGAGATCGCTGCCACGGTGCGGTCGGTCGGGATGATGCCGAGCGCCCCGAACAGCAGCTCGATGAAGTAGCCGGCAGCGGCCATGGTGACGTAGAAGGTGCCGAGAATGAAGAGCGCCACCCGGCCACCATAATACTTGCGGTAGATGTCGAGGATCGGCAGGACGATCAGGTCGGCGAAGATGAAGCTGACGACCCCGCCGAAGGAGATGCCGCCCCGCCAGAGCACCGCCGCCAGCGGCACGTTGCCGACCGAGCAGACGAAGCTGATGATGGCGATGAGCGGCCCGATGAGCGGCCCGATCAATCTGGCGACCGTCGGATTGCTGGTCACAAATAGGCCCTGCCAGAAGGAGTTCGGCACCCAGGCGGCGAGCACCCCAGCGATGAGGAAGCCCAGGCCGATGTCGGTCCAGACCGAAGCCCAGTCCATGACGAACAGGTGGCTGACGGCGGTGAAGCCGCGGCCGCTGAAGAGCCGTTGCCAGAACGAGCCGCCGCCCTCCACGCTCATGTCCATGGCGGCGTGCCCTTCCATCCGCCCGAGCGCGCCTCTTTCGGCGTGGTCGCGCGCTAGCCGCACCAGGCGGGGCGTCAGCGTCAGGCGGAAGATGAGAGCGATGATGATGACCATGAACACGCCGCCGACGTACTCCGCTGCGGCGAAAGGCCAGCCGAGCAGGACGATAAGGATAACGCCAAGTTCAATCACGAGATTGGTGGACGCGAGTTCGAACACCATGGCAGCCGTAAAACTGGCGCCCTTACGGAAGAGGGACCGAGCCAGGGCGACGGCAGCGTAGGAGCATGAGCTAGAGGCGATACCGAACAGCGTGGCGAAGCTCAGGCTTCGCGGCGAGTCGTTGCCGAGCAGACGCGCCAGCGTGCGGTGCGAGACGACCGCCTGGACGACGGCGGAGAGGCCGAAGCCCAGCACCAGCGGCCAGAAGACTTCCCAAAACATGTCGAAGGCTTCCGCCAGCGCGGAGCCGATCGCCTGGAGCAGGTTCATGGCAACTCCCTAACGTTGCGGCGGGCGATGCCGCTGTACCGGAATCGCGGCCGTGCCGGGTTCCCCCTTCCCTCGTGGGGAAGGGGGGTCCCCCACTGGGGGCTTGGTCAGGGGGTTAGGTTCTGCCGCTTACTTCGCGACGGTATAGCCGGCGTCGTCCAGCGTCGCCTCCACCGTCTCCATCGAGAGCAGCGCAGGATTGTAGCGGAGATGCACCATCTTCGTCGGGATGTCGGTCTCCACGGATTCCACGCCGGGCAGCTCGCCCAGCGCCGTGTTGATCGTCTTGACGCAGTGCTCGCAGCTCACGTCGGGCACCGAGAGCGTCACGTCCTCAGCCGTCTCCATCGCGTAACACCTTTCCGTCAACTACCCCATCGCTAAAGCGAGGGGCTTGCAACTGGGGAGGATCACCCCGTCGCCTTCAGGGAGCGTTGCCTATGCCTGTAGTCCCAGGTTCCTACGCATCCCCTACCCGGTTCGCATCGGGAGGCCGGTTGACCACCAGCGTGGGGCTGTCCGGCCCGTCGACGTACCAGAGACCCCCACCGTCTCCCCGGCCTTGCGGCCTCTGTCTCTCGCTGTTGCCAGCGTGAGGTACGACGCTCGCGGTTACGCCGCGTGATAGTTTCCCATTCTCGAACAGGCGTGCAAAAGTGGAAGTCGAGTAGCACGAAAGGAGACGGCCATTCCTCCCCATGCCTGAAGGCAGGGGTATCCTGGCCAGACATTAGATGAGTGGTTCGCGAACCGAAGTCATCGCGAGAAGCCGGGAGCCATTCTCCCTCTTCTCTTCTCTGTGAACTCTGTGCCCTCCGTGTTTAAGCTTGTGCCCCTGTTCTGCCCCTCCCATAGCGTCGCAGCCGCAGCGAGTTGCTGACTACCGTGACGGAGGAGAGCGCCATCGCCGCCGCCGCGTAGATCGGCGCGTTCATGCGCAGCAGCGGGATCGCGGGCGAGGCGATTGCTAGCGGGATCAAGATGGTGTTGTAGCCGAAGGCCCAGAAGAGGTTTTGCTTGATGGTCCGCATCGTCGCGCGCGAGAGGCGCAGCGCCTCCACCACGCCGTGCAGGCTGCCGCGCACCAGCGTGATGTCCGCCGACTCCATCGCCACCTCGGCGCCGGTGCCCATGGCGATGCCCACCTGTGCCGCCGCCAGCGCGGGCGCGTCGTTGACGCCATCGCCGACGAAGGCTACCACCGCGCCGTCCCGCTGGAGCCGCTCGACCGTCGCGGCCTTCTCGTCGGGCCGCACCTCGGCCAAGACGTGCTCCGGCGCGATGCCCACCCGCGCGGCGATGGACTCCGCCGTACGGCGGTTGTCGCCGGTGATCATCCAGACCGCGAGGCCGTCGCGCTTCAGGCTCGCCACCGCCTCCGCCGAGTCTCCCTTCACCGTATCCGCCACCGCGAGGACGGCGACCGCGCGGCGATCCACCGCGACGAGCAGCGCCGTCTGCCCCGACGCCTCTACCGCCTCCCGCGACGACGCCAGCGCCGTGGCGTCGATGCCGCGCTCGGCGAGCAGCGTGGGCGTCCCGATGACAACCTCGTGTCCCTCGACGGTGGCGACGATTCCGCGCCCAACCTGCGCCGTGAGGGATGCGGGTGGCGGCGCTTCCAGTCCGCGCGCCTCCGCGCCGGCGATCACCGCTCGCGCCAGGGGATGCTCCGAGCCGCGCTCAGCGCCCGCCGCGAGCCGCAGCAGATCATCTTTGCTCAGCGAAGCGCCCGCCGCCAGGTGCAGCGCCGTCAGTTCGGGAGCGCCGCGCGTGATCGTGCCGGTCTTATCCAGCAGCACGGCGGTGACGGCCTGGACGCGCTCCAAGCTCTCGCCGCCCTTGATCAGGATGCCCCGCTCCGCGCCACGCCCCGTGCCGACCATGATCGCCGTCGGCGTTGCCAGGCCGAGCGCGCAAGGGCAGGCCACCACCAGCACCGCCACGCCCGTCAGCAGCGCGTGTACCCACCACGTCGATCCCGTGCCGTCCGTGATGCTCGCGGGGAGCAGGCCCGCCGCACCCGCGATCCACCAGCCGAGCGCCGTCGCGGAGGCGAGGACGAGCACCACCGGCACGAAGACGCCGGAGACCTGATCGGCCAGCCGCTGGATCGGCGCCTTCGTGCCTTGCGCCTGCTCCACCATCCGCATGATGCCCGCCAGCACGGTCTCCGCGCCGACGTGCGAGGCGCGCATGCGCAGCAGCCCCGCCCCGTTCACCGTCGCGCCGATCAGCGCGTCGCCCACCGTCTTCTCCACCGGCAGGCTCTCGCCCGTCAGCATGGACTCGTCCACGGCGGAGTCGCCGGCCAGCACCACGCCGTCCGCCGGCACGCGCTCACCGGGGCGGAGCACCAGTTCGTCGCCGATGACGACCTGCTCCAACGGCAGATCGCGCTCGCGCCCATTGCGGATCACATGCGCCACGCTCGGCCGCAGCGCCGCCAGCGCGCGGATCGCTTCGCTGGCCTGTCCCTTCGCGCGCGCCTCCAGATACTTGCCCAGGTAGATCAGCGTGATGATGAGCGCGGTGGTGTCGTAGAAGGTGGCGTCGCCGGCCAGCGATGGGGCCAGCGTACCGAGGATCGAGAGGGCGAGCGCCGCCGTTGAGCCGACGCTGACCAGCACGTCCATGTTCGTCGTGCGGTGGCGCAACGCCCGCAGCGCGCCGCGATGGAAATCCTGACCGACGTACGCCCAGACGGGCAGCGTCAAGGCGAGCAGCAGCCAGTCCTCGCCGGGGAAGGCGCTCATGAAGAACATCGAGAGGATCAGGATCGGCAGCGAGAGGGCGATCCCCACCACCAACCGGTCGCGGCGCTGGCGCAGGTCGCGCGCGCGGCGATCCGCCTCCGTGGCGGCGGCATCCTCCACCGCCTGCGGGGCGAGCGGTCCCGCCGCGTAGCCCACGCGCTCGACGGCGGCGACCAGTTGCGCGTCGCTGGCGCTGGCCGGATCGTATGTGACGTTCGCGCGCTCGGTGACGAGGTTGACGCTGGCCGCGCTGACGCCGTGTACCTTGCCGAGCGCCTTCTCTACCTTGCGGACGCAGGCGGCGCAGGTCATCCCACCGATGGCGAGCACGGTGCTGACCTGCTCACCCGGCTGTATCTCTGTTGTTGTCCGTATCTCAGGCAGCCCTTGAACGGTCGCCATATCTCATCGCTCCCAACCCTCACGGGCCGCTTCGTTCGCCCGGGCGCCCCAAAGCGGACTTCAGTCCGCGTCCCCGTACGCCGACAGTTCAGTGCCGCGATCCCTGCGTGCTCAGCGGTTGCCCGCCAGCGTGTAGAGTTGCACCAGCTCGTCGATCACCTCATCCTCATGCCCGTCGCGGATGCCCTCGGCGACGCAGCCATGGAGGTGCTGCTCCAGCACGAGCGCCTCCAGCTTCTCTAGCGCCTTGCGCACCGCCAACGTCTGCCGCAGGATGTCGATGCAGTACTTGTCCTCTTCGACCATCTTGCGGATGCCGCCGATGTGGCCCTCGATATAGCTCAAGCGCTTCAGCACGTCTTGCTTGTCGGCGCGCATGGTCCTCTCCTCTGCCCCTACCCCCCGGGGAGGGGTCTGATAAGACGATACCACGCCCATGCAAATGAGCCGCCCCGGTGTTTTGTCGGAGCGGCTTGCGGTTTCCCCATTCGCGGAGGCGGCTACGAGGCGAGAACCGCCTCCGACCGCCTCCGCTCGATCTGCTCGATCTGCGATGGCACGAAGTGCAGCGAAGGCTGCCGCGCCGGGATGTGCAGCGTGAGATCGTCGAGCAGCTTCTGCCACCCCTGCATGCGGATGCTCTGTTCGGTCGGCAGCCGGTTGTACGGCGCATCGAGCAGATAGCTGCGGATATCGGCGGCGCCCATCGCCTCAGCGGTCGCGTGGTTATCCTCGATGAAGGCGGCGACGCCCAACGCGCGGGCCAGTGGCACCTTCGCCATGCCACCCTCCACGCAGGTGATCGCCTCCACGCACTCGTCCACGCCGAGGCGGCGGAGCCAGCGGGCCGTCGCGCGGCGAACACACTCGGGCCGCGCGGTGATCACGTGGATGCGGTAGCCCTCGTCGTAGAGTCGGTGCATCGCGGCGATCATCTGCGGCATCGGCTGCAGCCAACTCATAAAGAGCGGGTCCGCGCTCAGCTCCAGGCAGAGTGCCGTCGTCTCCGGCGTGGCGCGCGGCCACTCAAACGTCTGTAAATCCTCGTAGCGGGCGGGGATGTGCTCGGGGAACTGCTTGTGCATCCGCTGCCAGAGCAGCCGATCCGAGGCCAGCACGCCGTCACAATCCACGCCAATCAGGGTTTTCTCTCGCTGTGATGCGCCTGTGGGACTCCGCCCGACCTCCGCACTCCGCATTGCATTCCACTTCATTCGTCTCTGCATTCCAATCCTCTCGCGTCCACGAAGGGCTCCGGCGAGTGTACACCGGCGTGCGCGCGCTTCCTCTGCGCGCGGCGGTAGCCTCCGCGGACGCGTCCTTTCCTTCTAAATCCTTGAGATTCCTAGGACCGTCGCCTACCAGCGGCGCGGTCGAAGACGTGATACATGCGCCATGCCACCGGGCACAGCGCCTCATAGTGTCGCACATTTCTCCCACGTATGCAAATCAGCCGTGCGGAGAATCTCCCACGCGTGCTGCGCCGTCGCGCGGTGGCGGATTCCTCAGATCGCCAGGTTGTCTCCCCGCCTGCGCAGCAGCCAGAGCAGGAGCTGATTCATGGCGAAGAGCTCGACGGCGAAGGGCAGGTAGCCCAGGTAGCCCGGCAGGGGCATGGCGAAGAGGTGAGGCGCCTGGTCGAAGCCCGGCACGGTGTAGAACCACCCCGGCAGCGCGCGCGAGTTCCACATCTCCCAGAAGAAGCCGCAGATGATCCCCGCCAGCGGCAGCAGCGCGATGAAGCGCCAGTCGCCCGCCAGCAGGTGCCCAAAGGCCGATTTTCGCCCCAGCAGGTTATTGATCGGGTCGAGCAGGAAGATCAGGCAGAGCCAGATCAGGCCGAAGGCGTACTGCGGGAAGAGGAACGGCAGCACCAATAGCACGACGCCAAGCGCCACCAGCGCGATCCCCGCGCCGAGCGGCAAGCGCCCGCCGAGCTCGCGCGGACCCAGCCGCGGGCGCAGCGCGGGGATGCTCGCCAGCAGCTCCGCGATCTCCATCACCGCCGGCAGCACCGTGCTGAAGTCCAGCGATGAGATCAGGAAGTAGGCCAACGCGGAGTAGGGCTGATCGAAGCGATAGTGCCAGTTCTGCACCGGCACGTTGAGCCCCTCGAAGGTCCACCAGAAGACCGACGAGCAGGCGAACATCCCCACGAAGCCCACGGCGCTGCGTCTGAGCGGCGAGGTACCGCTGCGCGCGACGTTGAGCCCATCGAGCAGCAGGATGAAGCCGAGCCAGATCGCGAAGAACGTGTACGGCCAGGGGCCGACCTGCGCCCATGATGAGAACCACGCCGCCAGATTCAGCAGCGCGCCCGCATAGGCGTACCACGGCACCCGCGCGAGGAATGGCCGCGCCGGCGTCGCGCTGGGGACGTGGGGTCGCGCGGCCTCGCCGACCGGCGCGAAGTCGGTGATCTCTTTGGTCATCGCGTTATGTTGAAAGCTTCTGCTTGATACCTTCGACCGCGTCGCGAGCGTCGCCAGCCAGATACTCGCCGGGGATCGCCTCGGCGAGCTCGGGCGCCTCCGCGAACGCTTGCCCGCCGAAGCAGAACAGCGGTCGCGGCTGCGTGATGGTGCGGAGCCGCCTGCCGATCTCGCCCAGTCCATCGACCTGCGACGCGAGCGACGCCGACAGCATCACACAGGCCGGCCGTAAGAGCATAACGTTGTCGACGAAAGTATGCGAGTCGCAGTTCTGCCCGAGGTAGGCGACGCGCACACCGGAGCGACGCAAGAAGAGCGCCAACATCAGCGCCCCCAGCTCGTGCAGATTGCCCGGCGCGCAGCCAACCACCACCAGCGGACCCCGCTCGGCCGCCGGCATCGCCCGGAAAATGCTCTCCAGCTGCGCACGGATCAGCGCCGAGGAGAAGTGTTCCACCACGATCGGCATCTCGCCTTGCGACCAGCGCCGCCCGACCTCTTCCAGCACCGGCGTGAAGAGGCTCAGGCAGACGTCGTCCAGCGGGTGGATCGCCAGCGCCTGCGCGATGGTATGCATCGCCGCA
Organism: uncultured Chloroflexia bacterium; assembly: GCA_963841205.1. GTDB lineage: Bacteria > Chloroflexota > Ktedonobacteria > Ktedonobacterales > JADMIN01 > CAWAWP01. Next base: position 283,036 of record CAWJCH010000003.1, read on the forward strand.
CGCTCGTCGAGCGCGACGAACTGCGAGAGCAGCGCCGCTGCCATCTCGTCGAACGAGTATTGCTGGGGCCGCAACGCCGGGGGAGGGGCCGCGCTCACCGCGTCGAGCGCGACGGTCGCCCTGCCGCGCCGTCCGCGTCGCCGCACCGGCTCCAGCGTCCGCAGCAGCGCGATGGCCTGGCTGATCGTCATGCCGCTGTCCACGCGCTCGCGCAGCCATGCCACCAGCATCATGTCGCGCTCGGAGTAGAGGCGGTAATCGTTCTCGCCGCGCTGTGGCGAGAGGATGCCGTAGCGTCGCTCCCAGGCGCGCAATGTCGGCGCGGGCACGCCCGTCTGGTGCACCACCGCCTTGGTGTTGAAGAGCGGCCTGTCGGAATAGGCGTCCAGCGCGGGCGGCTGCACTCGCGGCTCCCTCACCACCATGTCGTTCCTCCGCGGCGCCGAGGTGATTGACGAAGCGTTCACTCGCTGTCAGCCATATTTTCCGCGCCACGTCTCATGAATTCTAGCACGATGCGGGTCAGTGTGTCCACCCTTTGCACACCCCCGCGCCGCGAGCCTCGGCATCGACACGCGCGCCTCATGCCCTGTGCAAAGGTCGCGTCGCATGCGCTACTCGCCGCCGTCCCATGCGTCTCGCACCATCGGCTCATCGGGCGTGTCCAGGCCGGATGAATCCGCGCGAAAGTAGGCCAGGATCGCGCCGCGCAGCTCGGCGGCCTGCGCGGTGAAGAAGTGATCCGCGCCGGGCACGACGGCCAACGCCTTGGGCTCAGGGATCCGCGCGAACCACGCCCGCAGCTCATCCTGCGGCCCGTACTGATCGTGCTCGCCCTGCACGACCAGCTTTGGCTTGTCGCACCCCGCCAGCGGATCAGTGCCGAGCAGCGAGACCGGGACGCCGACGCCGACGATCTGGCGCACGCGCGGATCGGCGCAGCCGACCGGTAGCCCGACCCACGCGCCGAAGGAGAAGCCCGCCAGGCAGAGCGGCACGCCGGGGAAGCGCGCGCTGAGGGCGTCCAGTGCGGAGCGCACGTCGTCCGCCTCGCCGCGCCCGTCGTCGAAGCGGCCCGTGCTGCGCCCGACGCCGCGGAAGTTGAAGCGCAGCGCCGGCATGCCCAGCTCGCCGAGGACCTGCGCCATCGCGAAAAACAACCTTCGTGTGCATCGTGCCGCCGAATTGCGGATGCGGGTGGCAGACCAGCGCCGCCATCCGTGGCTCGCCCATTGCCTCGGGCAGCCGCAAGAGCCCTTCGAGCATGCCGTGCGGCGCGGGAATGTCCACCGCCTGCAACTGTGCCATATTCCGCTCCCGCGCTCGCGGCCCCTGTACCGGGCAGATTGTACGGCGGCGCGATGGGGACCGCCTAGGCGTCCGGCGCGGGCGGCGCCACGGCACGCAGCTGGTCCGCGACGGCGTTGCGGTAGTGGTAGAGCGCCTGGTAGTTCGGCTGCGACTCGGTGAAGCGGGTATACGCCATAAACAGCGCCTCCGCCGCCGAGGGCGCTGCCCCATCGCCCGGCGCGGCCGCCGGCAGCGCACCGTGCAGTCCGTCAGCCAGCCGCGCGGCCACCTCCAGCGCCGCGATGGCGTCGTCCAGTGCGCGCAGCAGATACCGTGACTGCTCCGTCGGCGACGCCTCCGCCACTGTATCCGTCACGTGCCGGAGTGCCTCGGCGAACGCCGCCGGCTCGTCGTGCGCCGCGAATGGATCGGCGTCGGCCAGCGCGCGGCGCAGCTGCGCGAGGCCGTCCGAAAAACTGGTCAGTGAGGCGGTGGACATTTTCTCGGATCCCCCTCGACGACACGTTCACGTCGGGTCATGCAGCAGATGCCGGAAACGGTATGCGGCGCGTGGGTGTGGCCGACCGCGCCTCTGCACCATACTAACCGCAAACACAAGGCCGAAAACAGGGGATCGCCGCGTGCTCAACCGCAGCACCACCGATCCGCAACATGATCGTTCCTCCATGCCGCCCGCGACCTCACGCGCCCGGTCGCCCCTCCACCTTCGTCAGCACCGCGTGCAGCGCCTCGTTCATGTTCACGCCGAGGCTGTTCGCAAGCACCAACGTCGTGTAGAGCACGTCGCCGAGCTCCTCCGCCAGCGCCGCCTGCACCTCGCCGGATTTGACCAGCTTGGGGCCATGCGCCTGATTCACCGCCCGCGCCAACTCGCCGCACTCCTCGAAGAGGCGCGCCAGATTCGCCAGCGGCGGCCAGTAGCCGCCTAGCGCCGCGATGGAGCGATCCACCGCCGCCTGCGCCTCGCCGAGCGTCATCGCCACATCATCCTCGGCCATAATCGCCTCCCTCTCGCGCCGTGTGTCACGGCAACGCCACGCGCTCCACGCCGTCCACCTCGGTGAGGCGCGCCAGCCCGTCGCGCGCCAACCGCCTCAGCAGCGCGCGCAGCCACTCGGCGTCCTCTGCGGTGTAGCCCTCGCGGACGCGCGGTCCTAACTGCTCGAAAGGCAGCCACTCGCCAGGCGCCAACGCGCGCAGCGCCTCCACCACGCGCCCGCGATAATACCGCGACGATCCCTCGAACCGCTCCCGCCGCGCCGCGCCGGATCGTTTCGTCCGTTCGCCGCGTTGCTCCCCCGCCGTGTACTTTTCCTGCTGCTCGGCGATCATCGTCGCGCGGCGCTCGTCCCGCATGCGCGCCAGCGCCTCGCCGGAGGGGAAGAGCGCCGCACTGGCCGTCTCCGCATAGGCCGCGCAATGCTCAGTGAGGGGGCACCGCTCGCAGAGGGGACGCCGACCGAGGCAGGTCGTCGCGCCGAGGTCCATCAGCGCCTGCTGCCAGTCATATGCTTGGCCCGGCGGCAGTGCCCATCCGGCCAGCGCCAGCAAGTCCCGGCTCGCGCGCTCGCCCGCCGGCCACGCGCCTGGCTCGATGCCGCGAAACACGCGCCACAGCACGCGGCGAATGTTCGTGTCCACCGTCGCCACCGGCAGCTCATAGGCGAAACAGGCCACCGCGCCCGCGGTGTAGCGCCCGATGCCTTTCAGCCGCAGCAGCCCATCGAGCGTGTCCGGCAGCTTGCCGTCATACTCGGCCACTGCTTGCCGCGCGATCTCGTGCAGGCGCACGGCGCGCAGATTGTAACCGAGCGATGCCCATGCCTGGATCACCTGTGCCGTCGTCGCTTCCGCCAGCGCGCGCAGCGTTGGAAACCGTGCCAAAAACTCCGCATACTTCGGCAGCACGCGCTCCACCTGCGTCTGCTGGAGCATCACCTCCGAGACCAGCACAGCGTAGGGATCGTGCGTCAGCCGCCAGGGTAGGTGCGCGCGGCCCTCTTCGCGGTACCACGCCAGCAGCAGCGTCCAGACCGCCGCGCGGCGCCGTTCGACGTCCTCGTCGCCCGCGAAAGCGGTGGCGAAAGCCCCTCGTTCCATCACGAACGCCCACCCTCTAGCAAAATCCTGGCTTTCATCCCCCTGCCTTGAGGCAGGGGGATGAAAGCCAGTCCGGTCCAATGGCCGTTGCTCTACCCGTTCGGTAGACGAGTGCCCTGTCCGGCCGAGCAACGTGGCCTCTTCGGACGCCACCCCGTACAATCGGGCCGGGCAGGCCCGTCAGGCGCTAACGCAGTGGGCTACCCCATGGGGTACCACATGGGGTACCACATACGTAGCCTGAGCATCCCCGGCGTTTACGCCTGGGGAGTGTCAATACTTTGAGATGGAGTCGAGATGGAGTCGTCGGCCGTAGTATGCCTGCGGGAATTCCCCCAGCATTCTACTATGAGCCGCGTATGAGCCGCGCACGCGGTGTTCTCTCGTGTCGGCCAGCCTGCCGCGCCGGGCCTTCATACGGTGCTGCAGGGGCCGGATTTCTACGCCATCGTCGCGCGTCCGATCGCGCTCCAATTGATCGTCGCCGTGGTGTCGCATCTCCGGGTACGCAGCGCGGCACAGGCGCTCCGTCGAGCGGACAGTGCCGAAGAACTGGCGCTGCTCGAGCGCGCGGCTTCTCGTGGAGGCGCACACCCGCGTGGCGAACGGCGACTATTACTCGCGCGCCCAAATCCCGCAGGGACGATCCTCTGGGAGGTAGGGGCCTCGCTGAACATTCTCGTCTCTCGCGTCCAATGCGCTGGCAAGGCAGATTTCGAGCTACAGCGGACGCGCCACGAGATCTCACGGCTCGCCGGCGCTATGCGCGAGGCGTAACAAGGGCGGCGCCCGATCTCGTCGAACTACACCCAAACAGCGGTGGATGAGCGTGTCGGGATGGTCACTGGTCGCCTGCGTGCGTCGCAACTCCGGGAGCAGCACTCGCTTCCGCATGGTAGCAGGAGCGGACCTCCAACCGGTCGTTCTCGTTCGGCTGGTGAAGAAGCGCCTGCACCGCACCCGCGCCACGTGATACACTCCCGTGCGCGAGTTTTGGAAGCGCGGCACTCGAGCGCTCGTCGGGCGACTCGAGCGCAGAGGCATACCGGAGGCGCAGAATGGAAGACGTCCGCTTCGACCGCCAGTTCCGCACGCCCTCCTCCGAGGGCTATCACCTCATGCTCGGCTCCACGCGCATCGGCGTCATCGATCTGCACTTCACCGCCACCACGGTCCACTGCACGCTGATCCTCGAGCGCGAGCTGGACCGTGACGACCTTGGCAAATTGATCGAGCAGATCGACGAAGACCTCGTGCTCTCCGCCGACGTGCCCCGCGAAGACTTCCTCGTCAGCGTCTATCGCGGCAGCGAAGCGGGCTTCTACAACGACTCGCTCCACGCTGACCAGGACGACCTCGCCCTCGGCGACGATCTCGACGACGTACTCGAAGACGACACCAGTCTCTAAGCTCGCGAAGTCAATCGTCAACGCCTCTCAGCGTCTCTCGGCAGGGCGACAAAGCGCGGCGCCACTGCCACTTGTCCCCCTTGCCCTCCGTCCCCTCCGCGTTTCACCCGCCCACCCGCTCCTTCCCTTCCCGCGCTACACTACGAGCATGCGAGAGGCGCAGACGTTGCATCCCCGAGGAGGTAGCCCACCGATGTCCCAAATCGCCGATCTGCTCACCCGGCCCGCGCTGGAACTGGCCGATCGCATCCGCTCCGGCGAGATCACCTCGCGCGAGCTCGTCGAGGCCGCCATCGAGCGCGCGCAGGCGCGCACCGACCTCAACGCCTTCACCCTCCTCGACGTCGATGCCGCCCTCGCCGCCGCCGATGCGATCAAGCCCGGCGATCCGCGCCCCTTCGCCGGCGTCCCGCTGGCGATCAAAGAGCTCAACGCCGTCGCCGGCCAACGCTTTCACGATGGCCTCCAACATCTTCGGCGACTACGTGGCGCCCTACGAGGATTACGTCGTGCGCCGCATCCGCGACGCGGGTTTCATCTCGATCGGCCGCACCGCCGCGCCGGAGTTCGGCATCGTCCCCGTCACCGAGACACGCCGCTTCGGCGCCACGCGCAACCCGTGGAACACTGACCACACCCCCGGCGGCTCTTCGGGCGGCGCGGCTTCCGCCGTCGCCGGCGGCATCCTGCCGATCTCCCACGCCACCGACGGCGCCGGCTCGATCCGCATCCCCGCCGCCTGCTGCGGCCTCGTCGGGCTGAAGGCCAGCCGCGGTCGCGTCTCTGCCGGCCCGGCGAACGGCGACAGCGCCCTCGGCACCAGCGGCTGCGTCAGCCGCACCGTTGCAGACACCGCCGCCATGCTCGACGTCCTCCAGGGCTATGAGATCGGCGACGCCACCTGGGCGCCACCACCGACTGAGCCGTATAGCAGCGCCGTCCAGCGCCCGCCGCGCCGCCTACACATCGCCTTCACCACCGTCTCGCCGCTCTCCACCGTCCTCGATCCCCTCGCCGTGGGGGCCGTCCACGACGCCGCTCAGCTCCTCACCTCGCTCGGCCACAACGTCGAAGAGGTGACGCCGCCGAACTGGCAGATGGACGACTTCATCGGCATCTTCATGAGCGCATGGGGCGCGGGGATCGCCACCGGCGTGCGCTACGGCGCCGCCGTCTCGCGCCGGGCGCCCAACCCGGATCTCGTCGAGACCCTCACCTGGGGCTTCTACCAGCTCGGTATGTCGCGCAGCGCCCCCGAATACCTCGAAGTCGCCACGCGGCTGCAGTCGATCGCCCGCGGCTTCGTCGCCTTCTTCACCGGCTATGACGCCCTGCTGCTGCCCGCCCTCGGCACGCGTCCGCTGCGCATCGGCCAGCTCGACACCATGTCGGAGGATTGGCGGGCCGCCTTCCAGACCGCCGCCACCTTCTCGCCCTTCACCGCGCAGTGGAACCTCACCGGCCAGCCAGCCATCTCGCTACCGCTCTTCCAGGGCGACGACGGCCTGCCGCTCGGCGTCCAGATCGTCGGGCGCCCCCTCGGTGAAGACACCCTGCTCCAACTCGCCACCCAGCTCGAGGCCGCGCGCCCCTGGGCGGACCGCATCGCGCCGCAGCCCTAGCCTGCGCATTCGCAGGTCTGTGGCATTATTCGTGCGAGTTGACACCGCCGGGAGAACTCACCCGCCGGGCGCTGACCGTGCCAAAGGGAAGATCGCCCATTCGGACGGACTCCGCGCGCCCAAGGAGACGGGGAACTCATGGCGATCACCATCGCGCGTCGTGCCGCGACCAAAGTTGGCGCGGGCTTCAGCCTGGGGCACGACTCCTCACCGCAGTGGATCAACCAGCGAGCCGCCGACATCCCACGCCCGACGAGTCCGCGCGCCGCCCGCACGATCGCGCCGGCGGGAGCCGCCGACCTCGCGCCTTCGGCAGCGCTGTCCGCGTATGGCCGCGCCCCGGTCGCCGCGGCCCAGGCGCGCATGCAACGTCTCAACCCGTTCGACTCGTCCCTGCTGCTGATCGCCGCGCTCCTCGTCGTCGGCGGCCTCGTCATGGCCTACAGCGCCAGCCAGATCACCAGCGAGGTCACCACCGGCGACCCCAACGCGCTCTTCTTCCGCCAGCTCGCCTTCGTCTGTGCGGGCTGCTTGGTAGCGTTCGTCACCGCGCGGCTCCCGCTGGATTTCGTGCGCCGCCACGTCTGGCACCTGATGGGCATCAGCCTGCTGTTGCTCGCCCTCGTCCCGCTGGTGGGCCACGCGGCCTTCGGCGCCCAGCGCTGGCTCAAGGTCGGCAACACGACCTTCCAGCCCAGCGAGCTCGCCAAGTTGGCGCTCGTCCTCTTCTTCGCGGACTGGCTGACGCTCAAGGGCAGCAAGGTCGGCAGCTTCAGGAAGGGCCTCTTCCCGTTCGCGGTGATCACCGCCGTCGTGCTCGTCTTCATCTGGGCCGAGAACGACCTGGGCACCATCCTCGTCGTGTTCATCATGGCGACCGCGATGTTCTATGCCGCCGGCGCCAAGCTGGCCCACCTGTTGTTGATCGCCGCCATCGGGACGGCGGGCGCCTTTGCCATCACGATGATTACGCCGTTCCGCCGCGCGCGGGTCGAAGCGTTCCTGCACCCGCTCTCGCCCGGCTGCGCCAACGACAACGCCTATCACGTCTGCCACGCCGTCGTCTCGCTGATGTCCGGCGGCCTTTTCGGCCGCGGCCTCGGCGACGGCCTCGCCAAAGCCAGCTACCTGCCCAACCCCGCTACCGACTCGATCTTCGCCGTCGTCGGCGAGGAGCTCGGCCTGGTCGGCTGCCTCGCCGTGCTGGGCTGCTTCCTCGCGCTAGCCTTCATCGGCTTCCGCATCGGCCGCCGCGCGCAGTGCGCCTTCGACGCGCTGCTGGCCTGCGGCATCACCTGCTGGCTGGTCGTCCAGGCGGCGCTCAACATCGGTTCCGTCGTCAGCATCATTCCCTTCACCGGCGTGCCGCTGCCGTTCTTCAGCATCGGCGGCTCATCGCTCGTCGTCTCCCTCGCCGCGATCGGGCTGCTGCTCAACATCTCGCGGCGCACGCGCCCCCGCGAGCTCGCGGTGTAGGCTGCTTCGTGCCGGCCGATTGTATGACTTGTGCGTGTTCGCCTCTCCCTCGCTCGCGGTACACTTGCCGCAGAGATGGTGGCGCCTCTCCGTCCGGCGGGCGCCGTGCGAGCGAGGAGGGTGCGATCATGGGGGCGACCGACGGCGCGAACACGGGAAATAGGAGTTTCCGTCGCGGCTGGCGGGTGGGCTTCTCCGTCGCCTGCGCGGTGATGCTGCTCGCCGGCTGCGGCTCCTCGCAGAACCATACCAACTCCACGCCAAGCGTCTTCGTTACCACCGCGACGAGTTGGAAGTCGGCGGGGCCTTTGGTCGGCGGAGCCTTTGGTCCCGGTCTACGTCACTATCTCCGCGCTGGCGCCGGATACCGGCAAGACGCGCTGGCAGCATCGCGAAGAGTATAGCGCTGTCCATCGGGCCGATAACGTCACCGTCTCGAACGGCGTGGCCTACCTCGTCGGCGACACGAACACGACCTCGACCGATCCCAAACACCAGCTGTCCGGCGACGCCGTCGCCCTACGCGCCAGCGACGGCGCCATCCTGTGGAGCTTCGCCCCTCCGCCGGAGAACACCATCCAGGGACGCGCCGTCGCCGCCTAAACACCTGACTACTCCGGCGTGACCGAGAACGCGGTGAAGGCGACGTCCGCGCCCGACTGGCCGACGAAGAGCCCAAGCCTGCCCGCCGTGAAGCGGCTGTCGGTATACGATCCGACCTGCTTGCCGTCCACGAAGCAGGTGAGGGTGCTGCCGCGTGGCTCTACCCGGAGGGTATGGTGGGTGTACGTATCCGTCGAGACGCCCGCGGGGAACCGCCAGATCGGCGAGAGCTGCGAGATGGTGCCGTTCTGCAAGAGGGCGATCCAGGCGCGGCCATCCGGCGTCACCTCGAAGATGTAGCCGCCCACGGTGAGGTCGTCGCTCACGCGGAAATCCAGGCCGTAATCGGTCGAGGTGGGCCTGCTAACGAGCCAGGCCGTCGCCTGAGCGTTGAAATTCGTGAAATCACCCGCTGGCGCGAAACAACTGATCCCCTTGCCCGCGCCCTTCGGCGTGAGGTGATAGCCGTCGACTTTGAAGGTGCAGACGTCGCCGTCGTTGCTCCAGCCGGCTTCCACGTAGGTCAGATCCACCGAATACGGCTGCACGGGCGCGCGCTGATGCTGCAAGCCGAGCGAGAGCACCGTCATCAGCACGACGACGAACGCGATGCCGCCACCGGCGATCGCCAGCCAGCGCAGGCGCTCACGTCGACGTTCGCGCTAGCGGTCCTCCGCCGTCAGTCGCTGCACGGGCGCGCCACCTACTGAAGCGGGAATGCCGGGAGCGGGAATGCCGGGCACGAGGCGTTCCAGCGGCGCTGCCATGTGCGCGAGATTCGGGCTGCTGAGGAATCGCGTCGCGCCCCGCCTGCGCAGCCGGGCGAGGGTGAGCATCGCCGCGCTGAGCACGATGACACGCGCACCCACCACCGCCGGCAGCGAGATCAGCGCGATGGCGACGTCCTCGCCTTCGAAGGCGGCGTAGAGCAGGCCAAGGATGACGCCGCCGCCTAGCAGGCCGATGGCGCCCCAGCGCAGCAGTCGGTGGCCCCGCTCGCGGAGCGCCACCATGCGCAGGTACGCCGCCGAGCATTGCCCACAGAGCCAGACCCGCCCCGAGGTCGAGATTGAGCTGCTGCTGATCGTGTGCATGCGCCGCCCGACGCGCCGCGACGTCGCGCTGCGCATCAGCACCTCATCGTAGGATGTGCCGGTGTCCGGCATGCGCTGCTCGCAGTTCGGGCAGAGAAACCGCGCCCCCGCCTGATCCGATGCCGCCGTCATCGCCCCCTCCTGAACGTCAGCGAGCGTCGCGTGCTAAAACCCCGTAACGCCGCAGCGCAAGAATAGCAGCAGCCGAACGCCAATAACAGTCCATGATCGCGCGACGAGAGGGTGTGCGTCACCGGGGTCTTGTACACGGTCATGTCACACCTGCGAAGCTCGACACCGGGGCAGTGGTACGATGCGCGCCACCCCGCCTGCCAGCGCTGCGCGAGGCTCCACAGCAGGATAGCTCTCGATGGATAACGCGCCGTCCCCAGCCGCGACGCGGACGACGACCACGCCGACGGTAAGCGGTATCCCGCGCTGGCTGCTCTGGCTCTTCGACGAGTGGTGTGAGCTGCTGACGGAATAGGGCTGTAGCCCGCCGCAAGCCGCGGGGCTTGAGCCCTGGCGGTGAGGCGCTCTCGGCTTGAGCCAGTGCGCTCGCTCGCTCATGGTGCTACAACGTCACCCTGACTAGCGAACGAGATGAGACACGCATCACCATTCGGTTCCCGCGCCACGTGGCGGATGCCATCAAGCTCGTGGCAACAGCGAACGACCGCTCGATCAACAGCGAGGTCGTGCGCGCGGTACGGGACTACCGCGCCCGCCAGCGACGTACGCGAGATGTCTAGCCTTGCCCGAGACCGCCATGCCCCAAACGGTGCGCAAGACAGTCAAAGAGCAGTTGAAGCCCACGCCTGCCCAAGCGCAGATACTGGAGGACGTGCTCTGGCGCTGTCGCACGCTCTACAACACCGCGCTCGAACAGCGCAGCACGGCTTGGACGCGCTGCCGTGTCTCGGTCACGCGCTTCCAGCAGGAAGCCGAACTGAAGGATATCCGGGCGGCATTTCCCCACTACGCGGCCGTCCATAGCCAGGTGTTGCAGGATGTACTGGCCCGTCTCGACAAGACCTACCCGGCGTTCTTCCGCCGCCTCGCCCATGGCGAGAAGCCAGGCTTCCCGCGTTTCAAAGGACGCACCCGCTGGTACTCCTTCACCTACGAGGAGTAGGGCAACGGCGAGGAATGGCAACGGCGCGCGGTTGGAGCACGGGTTCCTGGTCCTGTCGAAAATCGGCCGCATCGCGGTCCGCTGGTCGCGTCTCATCGAAGGCACGCCCAAGACGGTCACGATGCTCTAGAGAGCCGGATGGCTGATAGGTGTCGTGCTCCCGTGCCGAGGTACCAGTTGAGCCGCTGCCACCGACAGGCCAGGAAACCGGACTTGATCTTGGCATTGCGGCGTTGGCGACGCTCTCCAAGTGGATACCTTTGGAGAGCGCATCCACGCGCCACGCTACTACCGCCGCGCGGAACACCGTTTGGCGAAGTGCCAGCGGCGCGTGAGTCGCCGCAAACAAGGCAGCCATCCAAGGCAGCCATCGCCGGCGCAAAGCCGGCAATATGCTGGCTCGCGCCCACCAGACGGTGCAGCGTCAGCGGCGAGATGTCCACCAGGAGACGGCACTTGCCCTGCTGCGGCACTACGACGTGATCGCTCACGAGGAGTTGCGGGTTGCCCACCTGGTGCAGAACCACCACCTTGCCAAGTCCATCGCGGACGCTGGGTGGTCCCAGTTCTTGAGCATCCTTTCCTTCAAGGCTGCGAGTGCCGGTCGGGACGTGGTGGCGGTACACCCAGCGTTCACCAGCCAGACGTGCTCTGGCTGCGGCGTCCTCGTCTCGAAGGGCTTGTCCGTCCGCTGGCACACCTGCCCGCACTGCGGCACCAGCCTGCATCGGGACCACAACGCCGCGAGAAACATTCAATGGCGCGGGCAGCGCCTTCGGGGACTCGCGGGAGTGCCTGCGGGGACGAACCGAGAACCCATGGGGCTTTAGCCCCCGTGGAGTGTCAGCTTCTTCGTCACCGTGGCCGAGCTGAACGCGACCGATACGCCTACCCACGCGATGCCGCTGCTCTTCGGCGCGACAGGCTTCCTCGCCAAGGCATTCAGCTTCAACGCCAGCCCGATCACGCTCGGCACGTGGATCTACGTCTATGGGCTGATGATCTAGCTGCCCGCCAACCTCGCATCCTCCGCCCGTGCCGCGCGATCCCCGCGCCTCGGCGCCGTGCTACTCGCCGTTGTGCTCCCCATCCTCTCCGCCAACCCTGTCGCGCTCGTCGTCCAGGCGGTGCACTCGGCCCTCTTCCAAGCGTTACCGTAGAGCTTAGACCAAAGTTGTTTGGGGACCGTCGGGCCTTTGCGCAAAAGCGTCCAGCGCGCAGCGAATCTCTTGCAGCACGCTAGGATCGCCCTCGACCTCGAGGCGCCCTTCGAGGGCGGCGCGCGCCTCCGGACCGCCGAGCTGTCCGAGCGCCCAGGCGGCATGGCCGCGCACCAACGCCTCCGGATCAGTCGCCAGCGCGCGGGCCAGCGCGGGAATCGCCACCGGATCGCCGAGGTTGCCCAGCGCGACGCAGACGTTGCGCAGCAGGCCGCGACGCTTGGCGCGCTTGACCGGGCTATGGGCGAAGCGTGCGCGGAACGCCTCGTCGTCCAGGTCGAGCAGCGGGATCAGCGCCGGGCTGGAGCCGACCGCAGCGCGCGGCTTGAACTCCAGATGCTCGCCCTTGCCGGGGAAGCGCCCACCTGCGCTCAATCGGCGCACGGCCACCGCGTTGACGGGGCAGACCTCCTGGCAGATGTCGCAGCCGAAGATGTGGTTGCCGATCAGCGGGCGCAGTTCCAACGGGATGGCGCCGCGATGCTCGATGGTCAGATACGAGATGCAGCGCGTGGCATCCAGCACATACGGCGCGACGAAGGCGTTGGTCGGGCAGGCGTGGAGGCAGATCTCGCACGCGCCGCAGGTGGTGGCGAGCGGCGCATCGGCGACGAGCGGCAGGCTGGTGACGATCTCCGAGAGGAAGACCCACGAGCCCCAGCTCTTGGTGAGGATGTTGGTGTTCTTGCCGTACCAGCCGAGCCCGGCGCGCTGCGCCACCGCGCGATCCACCGCGCGTCCCGTGTCGCAGAAGACGATGCTCTTCTCGTCGCCCGGCGCCGCCAGTTCACGGATCTCCGCCGCCAGCGCGTCGAGCCGCGCCCGGATCACCTCGTGGTAGTCGTCGCCCCAGGCGTACGATGCAATCCGGCCATGCGGATCGCCCGCCGTCGAGAGGTCGCGTGGAGCGTCGGTGAGGTAGAACGTGCCGAGCGCCACCACCGCACGCGCGGCGGGCAGCAGCGCGGTCGGATCGGCGGCCACCTCGGCGCGCGCCTCCGTGAACCAATCCATCCCCGCGAACAGGCCCTCCGCGATGCGCTCCTTCAGGGCCGCCTCGGCCCACGGCATCGGCTCGGCGGTGGTCACGCGCACGAGGTCGAAGCCGAGCGCCAGCGCTCGCTCGCGCAGGTGGTCGGTGAGTGCCTTCGGATCGCGAAGACCGCGCTGATCCATGCCTTCCCTCCGCGCTCGCACACCAGACGTCCTCGCGCAGCAACGCCACGTGCGAAGCAGTTGAACGCCAGGTGTCGTTGTGCCGATTACCAGCCACTCTGGGTCACTGCGATTATGTCACGCAAGGTGGTACCAGCGCGTTGCGGTTCCCGCTCCGGCTCCGTATACTGGGTCGGAGCCGTTGCACCTGAGCACATCAAGGTGAGTCCAGCGCCATCAGGCGGGGGAGGGTGTATCGTGGCGGATACGAAACAGCAGACGGCGGTGGCGGAGCTGGTCGAGCGACATCGTCGCGATCTGGCGGAACGCACCGACATCAGCCAGGCGATGCGCAAGCTCTCGCAGTCCGGCGGGCGCAACCCGATCGGCCCGACCAAGAAGAAACCGCGCTCGACGGCCCTCACGCTGCTCATCGTGGTGCCGACCGTCCTCGTGATGGTCATCTGCGTCGCGTCCGCGGCCCTCGCGTTGGCGGGGAACCTCTGGTTGCAGACCCAGCTCAGCGATCCGAGCACGACCGTGCAGAAGTATTACGCCGCCCTGCATCAGCAGAACTATAGCGAGGCCTGGTCGTATTTCTCCAGCGACTATCAGAAGGCGCAAGGCCAAGATACGTTCTCGAACAAGACCGCTCTGCTCGACAATGTGAACGGCGCCGTAGACTCGTATATCGTCACCAACTCCGCGGTGGGGCCGCAGACGGCGACTTTCACGGTGATGGTGCTGCGGCGCGGCAACGACGTGGCGCAGATGCAGACCCTGAAACTGGTCAAGGATAGCAACAACAACTGGCACATCAACGCCGTTGACATCGGCGCCAACGTGCCGGCGCCGACGCCGACCGCGTAGCGGGATCAAGGCGATGGATCAGGCGCTGAAACCCAGCGCGGCATAGGCGGTGCTCCACACGCCCGTGGGCGCGATGGCGACGCGCCGCACGTCGCGCAGCCCGATCAGCCCGGCGAAGTACTCGAATGACTCGTAGTTGACCGGATAGCGGATACGGAGACTCCCCCTGGCCTGTTCCGCCTCGATGACGAGCAGGCTACCCACGTGGCGGAGATAGGTCACCAGCAACGCCAGCGCCGCTTGCTGGCGCTCCAGCGGGATGTCGTGCAAGACCTGCGCGGCGATCACCCCGTCCAGCTCCTTCAGGTCCTGCGGCGTGGTGACGCTGCCCTGTTGCACGCGCATGTTGGCGGTCGAGCTGTCCGCAGCCGCCAACGTGCTCGCCAGGCGCTCCGCGGCGCGCTTCTCGCGCTCGAAGACGCTGATCTCCGCGTCGGGTCCCAGCGCGCTGCGCGCGGCAAGCGCATAGCCAGGGCCGCTGGCGCTGAACACGGCCCACCGCCCGCCACGCTGCATGATCCCCGGAACGACCAAATCGCGCTCGATGCTCATCGGCCCGTCCCTCGCTTCGTCTCTGGTCGGCTGCCCCGTCTCGCAGCATACGACGGCGATGCAAGGGCAGCTTTTACAGCAGAGCGAAGAAGCGTTCACGCGCGGACCGCCGAGCGAGCACGCATCTCAGGCGTATGCCCTCGTCGCGAGGATTACCCGCACGTGTTCGGCCAAATCGCTCGGCGTGAGATGTCGCTTGTCGAGGACGGCGAACACGCCCATCCCCGGCCCGATCTCGGGCGGCGTGGCCAGTGCGTGAGCAGCAGCGCCGGCGCCTGGGGCAGCTCACGCGCGCGCTCGGCCTCACGCAGCGCGCGCAACATGTCGAGGCCGTCCATGCGCGGCATAGCAGTGACGGCCGCGCGCGCAGCGCCAGCTCCAGCCCCTCCACTCCGTCGACCGCCGCCAGCACCGTGTAGCCCGCCACCTCCGACATGCCGCTCGCGGGTGCCTGCGCGCCGTTTGGTTCGCCGGGATAGACTGTGCTCATGGGGATGCCTCTCCATCACTGTCTTCGCGGGGCAATCGTCGCGGGAGAGCAGGCGCATGAGCCGCGCCGCTGGCCGTCGAAATGGCCCCTTTTTGCCGGGGCGTGCTCGCGTCGGTCCACGCTGGATCGTCCTGGATCGTGCCGGCGACGCCGCGTGCATCCGGGTCGGCCTGCTGCAAGCGCGCACCATCGCGCCCGGCGATCGGCGGGCATCTCGCGGCATAATCATCCAGCGAGCGCCGTGGTGGCGAGCCGCGCAGGCCGAGGAGCGCCCCGGCGGGCCAGAGTCGTGAAACCTGGGGGATAAGAGCTATGCGCTACGTAGCCTTTCTGCGCGGCATCAACGTCGGCGGCAAGACGCAGGTGAAGATGGAGGAGCTGCGGCTGGCCTTCGAGTCGCTGGGATTCCGGGACGTTTCGACGCTGCTCAACAGCGGCAATGTTGTCTTCGAGGCGGCCGAGGCCGAGCCCACCGAGCTGGCGCGACACGTCGAGACGAAGGTGGCGGAGACCTTCGGCCGCGCGATAGGGATCGTCCTGCGATCCGCCGACGCGATCCGCGCGCTGCTCGACGCCGAGCCGTTCGCGAGCGTCACCGTCACGCCGGAGACACGCCTCTACGTCACGTTCCTGGGCGGCCCGCCGGCTGGCTGGCGTACGGGCTCGCTCGGCATCCCCTATGTCTCGCCGGAGGGCGACGTCCACGTGCTGCACGTTGCGGACGGCGCGATCTGCAGCGCGATCGTCCTCGCGCCGCAACAGGGAACCGTGGACCTGATGAAGTTCCTGGAAGACGCCTATGGGAAGCACATCACCACACGCAACTGGAACACCGTCACCAAAGTGGCGCAGCGCTTAGGGCAAGGCGAACGCGGCGGGTAGCGCGACCCGCAAACACTCAGATCTCATGCGGCAAAAGTGACGATGAGACGAGCGCGAGGTCCTTTCGCAGGAAGACGCGGGAATAGCCATCCTCCATGCGACGCGCCTCCTCGACGAAGCCGAGCCGCCGGTAAAATTCGAGATTCTCGGTCATCACCTCGTTCGTGTAGAGGCGTATGGCGCCGAGACGGGCAGTTCGCGCCGCGCGCTCCGCGAGGGCCACCAATTGCCGGCCAAAGCCGCGTCCCTGATACGCCGGATCGACCGCCACGTTCTCGACGAAGAGATCGCCCGCTCGCGGCGTCATCACCAGCACGCCGCAGATGTCGCCGTCCGCCACGAGGGTGTAGACCACCCCTTCGGCGATCAGCGTCGCGTAATCCGCGCGCAGCGGCGCTGGTTCATGGTCCATATACGCGAGATATTTCGCATAGGCGGCACGAACACAAGCCGCAATCGCCGCGCTGTCCGCCATCCGTGCCGGGTGAATACGCGGTGACGCCACAGGCTGCCCCCAACGGACGCTCAGCCGACGAAGCGGAACGAGGCCAGCATCGTCTTGAAGGCGCCGGAGTTGTTCGTGGCGAAGTCGGCCGGCGCGCTGACCAGCACGATCACGTACCCTTTGCCGCCGTGGTGGCAGCTTAGGATCGCCATGCGGTATTTGACGCCCGCGCTACTCACGTTGAACTCACGACGCGTCCACTGCTCGCCGCCGATCGCCTCCGTCGTCGCCGCGGTCAGATCCTCTGTGTAGGTGGCCGTGGAGTCGATCTTCTTCGCACTCGCGACCTCGCCGCTGATGACATCCTGGTCGCCGACGCCGGCGAACCCGGTCGCCTGCTCCACGCGCAGCATCGGCAGGCCACCCTGCCCGGCGAAGACGTCGAGGTCGTCGCCGCTGGAAGCCGGTTGCTCGTTCGCCGACCAGTCCTTCGGGTACGTCACAATGTACGCCGAGCGTTTGCTGGTGAAGAGCGTGTAAGTTCGCGGCGGGCGTCGGTGTTGCCCCCGGCGTGTAGGTCGCGAAGGAGGAAGGCAGCGTGGTCGCGCTCGGACTGCCCTTGCTCAAAAGTTTGGGCGCCACGAGCACACCGCCGCCGGCTAGCAACGCCGCCAGGCAGACGCCGAGCGCGATGAACTTGCCGCGCTGCCCGCCGGCGTCGCCGCCCCGCACAGTCGGGCGGCGACCGTTGCGACTGGTGCGCGCGCCGGGGGCGCCACGGAAGCCGGGCTGCGCCGCCGAGTATTCCGCGCTGGGCGCGACGCCCCATGCCGCGGAGGGATCGGTCCAGCCGGCGGCGTTATCTTTGGCGCCCGCAAAGGCGGGCATGTCCCACGAGTCGGCCAGCGGATCGGGGCCGCGCGGCTGCGGCGTGCGCCGTGGCGGCACGCGCGACGAGGCGCCGTAGCCCCCGGGCTCGTCGGGGTATCCCGCGAAGTCTTGCCGCCCCTGCCGAGAGGGGCTGCTCGGTGGTCGCCGGCCCCCGCCCTGCGCGTCGTAACTGGGGTCGCGGCCAGCGCGCGAAGATGACCCCGGCCGCCCGGCGTCTCGCGGCGCTGAGGACCCACGCAAGAAACCGGGCGCGCGCGGATCGTCGAGGGGATTGTCGAACTGGTTGTTCCGCGGGCGCGAGCCGCGTTCCGAACGGTCGGCGCGCGGGTCGCGGTCGTCGGGGCGCCGCTGCGGCGGTCGCGGCGACCGCGACCCGCGCTCGTCGTAGGCGTCATCCTCTTCGCGGGTATCGTCGTCTTCATCGTACCCGCGGCCCGAACGTCCGTAACCGACTCCTCGGTCGCTGCCACGGCCGCCGCGCGGGGGATAAGCGGGCGCTATGATCGAGTCGTCCGTGTCGGACGGCATGTCGTCCCACCCCGGCGAGCGGCCGCGCCCCCGCGACGACGTGCGGCCCCCGCGCGACGGCGGCTCCCCGTTGCCACGCCTGCCATCGTACTCGTCGTCCTGCCCATATTCGTCGCCATCATCGTCGCCGTAGCGGTCGGTGCGGCTCGATCCCCGCTCGCGCGAACCGGCGCGCTCGACGCGCGAATCATCGGCCCGTTTCAGCTCATAGCCGCAATAGATGCAGAGCTTCCACTCCGGTCGAATGGGCTTATCGCAATGCGGACACTTCATGCTATTTCCCCGGCTGACCGGTTAGCCATCGATCTCTGCTCCATCGGCTCGCGGGCGGAGGGCTCGCCCCCGCGACTCGCCACGGTGGCGCGCAACACGCAGGTATCCTACTGCGCCAACCCCGCGCCGCACTCCGCCTCAGCTCCGCCGCCCCATCCGCGACACCAGCGCAGCGACAGTATAGCATAGAGGCCGGGGCGCCGCGCAATGAAACTTGGCTGCTCGTTCTCGCCGCCGATCCCCCGGAAACCCCGGCCACGAGCGTACTCTTCCCCGGCGCGACCCCTCGCACTAGAGCGTAGCTCGTGCCGCCTCCCCACCCGCGTAGCCAGAACGCCTGGGCTCCTCCCTCGACGGAAAATGGAGGTGGCGCGAGACCGTTCCAATGGCCCCGCGACGCGCCGTTTTGTCGGTCGCCAATGACATCCGGAGATGCCACCAGCCGCGCCGCCCACCCTCATGCCGTTCCCCTCCGCCTCTGATCCACCCTCTCCTCGCGGGAGAGGCGGGGACCCCCCTGGGGGCTTGGCTAGGCAGGGAGGTCGATCCACTCTGGCGCCGCCAGACGTAGTTTAGCCCCTCGCGCCTCGGTCGCAATGCCGAGTGGAGGGGCCGGTTCGCGTTCTTTCGCGTTCTCTCGTGTTCTCTCGTGGGTGCCGAACGAGGTCTAGCGCCCGAAGGTGGACTGTTGCCGCTCGCGGGCGGGCTTCTCCTCGTTCGCCGGAACGGGCGCTGGCGGAGCCACTGGCGTGGACGGCTGCGAGGGGGCGGTGAAAGCCGCTTGCTGTGCCTGCCGCTCGAGCGACTGCTTCATCTGATCGCGGATCGCCTCGGGCAGGTACGTGTACCGGTCGATCTCAACGAGCTGCCGCTGAATCTGATCGGGCGAGGTACTCGGCGACGGCATGAAATTGAAGTCCTCCGGCGTGAGATACCCCGCCTCGAGCAACACCTCCGTCGAGTGGCGGCCCAGCGCGCGGGCCAGCTCGCGGCAGCTTTCCGGCGTCGGCAGCACGGGGCTCTCGTCGCGGAGGTAGCGACCCAGGCTCACCTCCTCGACCTTCGCGCCCTGCGTCTCCGAGTAGCGCGCGAATTCGCTCACCAGGTAGCGGTTGCCTCGGCGCTGGTAGAAGTCCAACCGGCGCAGCTCGGCACGCAGCCAGTCGCGAAATGCATCTCGTCGCTGCTCATCAATGGTGTACCGCATGCCGTGTCTCCCTCTCCTCGCCATCTACCACTCATACGGCGAGCAGCCCACCCCGAAAGGTCCCCCGCCTGGAGGTCTATCGTGTCCGCGGAGGCGCGCTTCGGTCTTGCTCCTCGCCCATGATATGCACTTCCGTCGCATAAGCTAGTGTCATATACGAGAAGGTATCATGCATCAAGCCGTCGCGCAACCCCGAGTTCGGGCGAGAGACGGTTGCGAAGCGGTGGCGCTCGTCTCCGCCCACCGCGCTTGAGTCATCACGAATCGCGTAATTCCCCGGCTGTTCTTCGATGTGTGATAGTGCATGCCGGCCTGATATGTTGCGGGCCGGCGGGCCAACACCTCGTCTCCAAGGGGAGCGTACCGTAGTGTGCGAGTACCCGCAAGTTCGGTGGGCTGTAGATACAGTCGTCTGAAAACCTCATCTGGTGACACGATGTCCCAAGGTCGGGGGCGGCCCTAGACGCGCCCTTGGCCCACGACCGCTGTCGAACGGGATGACGCGCCCTAGCGCCCCGCGACCGCCGACCTCATCCGGGTCGGCGTCGCCGGCAGCAGGAGCGGCGTCGTGTCGGGGCTGGCGAACGAATGCCCCGACACGACCGTATAAAGCGCCTCAAGCTGGCGGCAGAGCAACGGCGCCGCGTGATAGCGCTCGACGTACGCGCGGCTCGCGTGAGCGTGTCCGAACTTAGCACGCCCCATTCGCCCAGAGCACGCGCCCGTCTATCCGCCGCTCGAGCCGGTACGCGACGGGGTGGAAGCCGAGACGCGGCCAGAAGCGCGACGCGAGCAGGTTCGCCGTCCGCCAATCCGCGATGCAGGCCGCGAAGCCGTCTTCCGCCGCCGAATCCAGCGCGCGAGCGGCCAGCGCGCGACCGATGCCGCGCCCGCGCTCCGAGGCGCGCGTCCCCGCCAGCACGAGATCGATGCTCCGCTCCGGCACGGAGATCGCCGAGTCACCCGGCTCCTCCGGCAGCAGCAGCGTGAACCCCAGCACCTGCCCCGCCTCCAGCGCGATCCAGACGGCGGCGTGCGCGTCGGCCAGCAGCGCCGCGTAGTCCTCGCGCCAATCGTCGCGCACCTCCGGCAAGAACGCGGCGTAGACCGGCGACTGCGCCTGATGCATCCCGACCACCCCGGCCACATCGAGCAGCTGATCGAGATCGCCCGGACCGGCACGGCGCACCATCACCGCCGGATCGAGGCGCGGCTCTGCTACACTCGCCGCGGGCAGCGCCAGGATCGCGTGCGCCTGCTGCTGGCCGAAACCGAGGCTGAACCAACGATCCAGCGCGGCACGATCGCTCGCCGGCGCCACCACATAATGGACGAGGCAGCCGCGCTCGACCCAGTGCGGCGCCAGCGACGCGTAGAGGTCGCGCGAGAGTTCCGCCTCGGCCTCCCGCGCGAGGGCATGGCCCGCCAGGCGTGCCCAGGCCGACCGGCCCCAGGTCGCATCGATCTTCGGCGCCATGATCAAGTAGCCCGCCAGCTCGTCGCCCCGCAGTGCCGCAACGCCACGCGCGCCCGGCTCGCCCCACGCCGCGCTCACCGCCGCGCGGGCGCCCTCATTCTCGGCGAAGCGCACTGGCAGCAGCGGCTCGTCCTGCCGCCGCGCTCTCTGTCGCGCCGCCAACAGCTCGGCGGCGGCGTCTACGTGCTCGTCACGAAACGACTCGATGGTGAGCGTCGCCACGTCATCCTCCCCCTCATTGGACAGTCTGGCCCGTCGGCGCACTATGCCACGCGGCCCGGCATCTCAGTCTACCCGCCGCGTCACGGTCCCGCGGGCGCAGAAAACTGCCGAGTTCGCCTCGCGCCATCGCCCAGCCAGGTAGATGGAAGTGTGACATTTCATCCTGAAAATGTCTGCAAGTACGGAATGGACAACAGTGCGACGCGACCCGCGCCACCGATGGCGCAGTGGCTCCGCTCGCGCGGCGTGTGGACGTCGCCGACCACCCAGCGCCGGGCACGGACGAATCGCAGTGGGCATTACGCCGGGCAGCGAAACCGGCCGATTTGCCCGATGGACTTGGGAAGCGCCGTCGCGCGGGCTTGCGCACCCCGACGGCATGCATCTTGCGCCCGCTTCTTGTATCTCCGCCCCCGCGTGGCGGCGACGGCGCACCGTAGGAGGAGGACGATCTCTATGCACCCTGAGCGAGAGAACCAGCCGGAGATGCCCGACGACATGCGCTTCGCCAATGAGCGCCGCGATCCGGAGCCGCGGCGCAGCTGGTCGTTCCGTTCGCCCGAGCCGGTCTTCGACGCGAACGGCGAGCAGATCGGCGTCCTCAGCCTGGCGAGCCCCGGCGACTATCTCATCGTCCAGCGCAGTGCGGGCGGCCCCGACCTCAACATCCCCTTGAGCGCCGTCAACCGCAGCGACCTCAGCGGTGTCTACCTCTCGCTGACCCGCGCCGACCTGCAGGACGAGCGCTGGCTCTCGCCGCCGGAATAGTGCCTCACGCGCGCAGCACGAACTCCATCAGCGCGTCGAAGGCCTCGGCATGGTCGCGCTCGAAGGTCTTGATGCTGATGTTGTTGAGGTAGCCGCAAACGCGCTGCCGCGGCCAGCGTTCCTCCACCGCCAGCCGCACGATCTGCCGCATGCGCGGGCGCATCGCGTCGACCGCCGCGCTGAACTCGCCGCGCGTGAAGACGCGGGTCGTGCCGTCGGGGCGCACCAGAGCGATGCTGGCCTGCGCCTGCGAGCGCGGCACGGCTTCGAGGAACTCGCGCACCACCATGCGCAGCCCGCCGCCGACCATGCCCGGCGTCAGCACGTCCGCCTCCGCGCCGGGGAAGCGTATCGCGTCGCTCGCGGCGGCCGGCTCGATCCCCGGCATGCGGTCGAGCGCCTCGCCTCGCGGCGGCTCGCGCTGCTCGCGGTCGTCGCCGCCATTGCCGCCGATTCTGCCGAAATTGCCGGAAATCCGATGCACGGCGTCCGAGGTGGAGGTGGGCAGCGAGCCCTGCTCGTCGTCGTGTCCCACGGTACGCCCTCCCCGGTCGCCAGCGCCGCGCCCCCTCGGCGGAAATCGGCAGAAAATGGAGTAGCGTACCCCGCCCCACACTGCGGCGCACGCTACCCTCACTCATACTAGAACATATGTACAATTTTGTCAACACCGCGCGCGTGGCGTGTTTATACCTCAACCAGGTCGCCGCGCGGCGTATACTGCGGGCATGCCACCGCCCGACCGCGACGACCAACCGAATACCGCCTCATCCGATGCCGCTGCCTCCCACGAGGGCGCCGCGGAAACGCCCGAGCGCCTCCAGAAATACCTGGCGCATGCTGGGATCGCCTCGCGCCGCCGCGCCGAGGAGCTGATCCTCGCTGGCGCGGTGACGGTCAACGGCGCGCTCGTGCGCGAGCTCGGCACGAAGGTCACCCCCGGCCAGGACGAGGTGCGCCTGCGCGGCAAGCTCGTGCGTCCCCCCGCCGACACCCACATCTACCTGCTGCTGCACAAACCAGCCGACACCGTCACCACCGCGCACGATCCGCAGGGGCGGCCCACCGTGCTCGACCTCTTGCCGCCGGAGTTCGTCGCGCGCCGCGTCTATCCCGTCGGGCGGCTCGACCGCTACACCGAGGGCGCGCTGCTGCTCACCGACGATGGCGATCTCGCCCTGCGCCTGACGCATCCCCGCTACGCGCTGACCAAGCAGTACGCCGCGCTGGTCCGTGGCCTGCCGACACCGCAGGCGCTGCGCCAGCTAGAGCGCGGCATGCTCCTCGAAGGCGAGACGCGCCCCACCGCGCCCGCCCGCGCCTGGGTCGACCGGCAAGAAGGCACCGCAACCTGGCTCGGCGTCGAGTTGCACGAGGGGCGCAATCGCCAGGTGCGCCGCATGCTCGCCGAGATCGGCCATCCCGTGCTGCGGCTGCGGCGCGTGCGCGTCGGCCCGCTCACCCTCGGCGCGCTCGCCCCTGGCGAATACCGCCCCCTCACCCCGCGCGAGCTGGCCCTCTTGCGCGCCGCCGTCGGGCTGGGCGAAGGCGCGTAGCCGAAGGAGCATCCGCGCGATGAGCACGACGCCAAGCGAGTCGCCCGCGATCGACCTCACACGGATACAGCCAGAGGCGCGCGAGATCGTGCGGACCGTCGCCGCGATCTACGCACGCCACACCATGCCCTGGCTGATCGGGCTACTCGTCCACGGCTCGGCCTACAAAGGTGGCTTCATTCGGGGATGCAGCGACGTCGACCTGAAGATCTACCTGCGCGACGACGCCTTCGACGGTCCCACGACGCGGCTGCCCTTCGCGCTCGCCGCGGCCATCCAGCGCGAGCTTTCGCGCGTCGATCCCGCGCCGTTCCAATACATCCAGTGCTATGCCGAGCGTTCCCGGCCGCCGGCGGAGGGCCAGATCGGTCCCATACCGGGCACCTACCACATGGTGGTGGGACGCTTGCCGGTCGCCGAGGCCACGGCGGATCAGGTGCGCACATCCGCCCGCGCGGCGCTCGATCGCCTTGATCCCTATCCGGACTACATTGCCAAGGATCTGCTACAGCATGGCGGCGGTCGCATGGCGCGGTCCGTCCGCTACGCCTGCACGGACGTCTGGCCGGTCCTCTATCAGGTACTCTGCCTCGCGCGGCCCGATCCGATCGCCGCCTGGTCGCTGCCCAAGCCCACCGCCATCGCCCTCCTGCCGGACGGCTCGCCCTTGCGGAGCACCATCGCGGACTTCTACACAGCCGTCACAGCCTACTATGCCAACGAGCCGACCGTGGATCGCGCCATCGACGTGCTGCGCCTCGCGGTGGCATTCCGCCAGGCCGCGCGTTCGTGGTGGCAAGAGATTGCCGCCGAGGACGCTGGCGGTTGAGACACTTGACCCGTAGGCACCCCACGCCAACCGCCGCCACACGGCCTCGAACAGACCTTGCCACATTCAGATATAGCGCAACTGATCGTCCATCTCATCTGCCGCGACCTGATCGAGGATGATGAGAAGTCGCCGCACGATCTCCTGCGGTGGATGCCGCACGGCGATCAGGATGCCGCTATGGTGCGAGCTTGCTGCCAATATACGACTGGTGTAACGCCTCGAAACCCGCCCGAATATGCGTCACAAGCGCCCGCCGCTGGATCGCCGCATAGGCGAGTTGTGCTCGTCCGTCGAATGGGGGCGTCGTGCCTCGCGGGTCGTCTCGACATCGAAGCCGCGAGCGCGCAGCAACTCCGCCACGAGCACGCTGACATCCTCATCGAGGTAGAGCGCGATGAATAGCCGTGGCGCCGTCCGATCCGCGCACCAACGGATCGATCAGCGCATCCGGGATACGATTGCGCTCGATAGCGCGGTTGATCTCATCCTGGTGGTCGCTCTCGTAGCTCAGCGCGGCGAAGACCTGTGCCAGGGAGAGGTGCGGGAGGTGCGTCGGGATGGCTTCAGGCGTGACGCCCTGGTGCCACAGCTCGACGATGGCACGCACGGGGGTACGCACGGGGGTACGCGTACCATCCACGACGGGTTCGCCGCCGAGGATGGCGTCATCGGTCACGATGTAGCGTTGTTCGGTTTGCTGCGTCATCCCAGGGCCCTCAGCAACTGTGTCACAGCGAATTTCACTCAGCTGTTCCCGAACGCGCAGCAGACTTCAATCCGCTCTACGCATCGTACGCCGGCACCGCAGTGCCGCGATCCCCCACGACCACAATCCTGCCTGATCAATCCTGCCTGATCTGGTAGCACACGCCGCGCCCGCGTATCGGGCGGCAGGTGCGACCGTACTCTCCTCCACGCGCAGCCTCTCTGTGATCCGCACCACAGTTACCGTACACTTGCCCGCCAGTTGTGATAAACAAGCAACGCGCGCATTCATCCCCATAGTCGATTCCTATCGCACACGTGTGTGCATTCGGTCCTAAGGAGGTCTTATGCGCCTGCACATCTCGCGCCGCCTATCGCTCATCGCGCCACTGATCGTCACCGTCCTCGTGCTGCTCGCCTGTGGCGGCGCCACCGTTACCGTCGGCGGCGGCACGCCCGGCAGCGGCACCGCCACCGCGACGCACAGCGGCGCGACCGCCACCGCGACGCACAGCGGCGCGACCGCCACGCCTATCCCCGCACCGCCGCACGCCTTCGCCTGGGTCCAGTTCGACGGCTCGCACGTGCCGCAGATCTGGGCCAGCATTAATGGCGGCACGCCCGCGCAGATCACGCATCTGACCTTCAGCGGCGACGGCTGCTCGCCCACAAGCTGGGGCCTGCCCGTCTTCTCGCCGGATCTCGCGCACATCGCCTCCGTCCTCGGCTACATCTGCGGCGACGGCCCCGTCACCGGCACCGTCGAGATCATCAACGCCTCCACCGGCACCTACACAGACGTCCCCGGCGGCGCGAACGCCGGTGCCTACGCCAACGAGCGCACCTACGGCTGGGTCAGCAGCAGCCAGGTCTGGATCGTCAACTACAATGGCTTGTTTGAATACACCCTCGGCGCGGGAAGTGAAACGGCGCTGCCCGGCCTCCCAGCATACACGTCTGAAGCAGTGCTCCGCGGCTCCACGCTCTTCTTCTCCACGGTGACTGGCGGCTTGCCCACGTTCACCACCACGCTGCGCCGCTATAACATGAGCAGCCACACCGTGCTCGGCGGCACGATCAGTCTCGGCACCGTCCACAACTGCCAGTGCTCGCCGGGCGACGCGCACTTCCAGGGCTGGGACGCCTCGCCCGACGGCTCGCACGTCGCCTATCAGGTGACCACCGCCGGCGCTGGCCCCGACTTCGGCATCGCGTCCTCCACGATCTACGACGCCAACGCCGACGGCAGCGGCGCCAGCCAGATCGCGGCGTACATGGTCACCACCGGCCTCGTGCGCATGGGCATCTCGCCGAACGGCGCCCTCGTCGCCTTCACCAACGCGCCCCCCTCGCCGAGCGTCATCACCGCCAGCGTCAGCTCGCCCGGCCATGCCGGCGACCCCAACTTCCACGCCTACACGCCCGACGCCTTCGCCTTCCCCGCCTGGAAGTGGGATAGCTCGCAGTTCTGGGCGGCAACCGCCGAGGATTCCGACGCGGGCTACACCCACGGCGACCTGCGGAACTACGTCGTCGGCGCGGCCAGCGGCACCATCGGCGTCGCCAACGGCTACAACCCCTGGTACACCATCGGCAGCTAGCCGCGCGAAGGTACACGCACCGGCGCGAGCGCGCATGAGGGGCTCGGCCACGCGCCGAGCCCCTCATGCGCGCTCGCGCACTCATACGCTGCACCTTGCGCCCCGCCATCCCGCTGGCGTACGGTGAGACCAAGTGACATCTCCCCGCGGCTGAAAGCCGGGGGCTTCTAGGAGTTGGACTCCACGCCATGATGCCCCAGGGCGAGAGCGAATGCTCGCCAGCAGTGTAGCATCCCGGCGTGGAGCTTGCCAGGGGCCACGCATCACCAAGTAAAGGAGGCGAGGCATGGGCGAGCGGATCGAGGTCATCCAAGGCGACATCACTGACCTGCGGGTAGACGCGATCGTCAACGCGGCCAATAGCTCCCTGCTCGGTGGCGGCGGCGTGGACGGAGCGATCCACCGCGCCGCGGGACCCCAGCTCTACGACGAATGCCGCACGCTCGGCGGCTGCCAGACGGGCCAGGCCAAGATCACGCGCGGCTACAATCTCCCGGCCACATACGTTATCCACACCGTCGGGCCTGTCTGGTATGGTGGCGGCTACGACGAAGACGCCCTGCTAGCGAGCTGCTACCGCGAAAGCCTCGCGCTGGCGGCCCAGCAGGGCCTGGCGAGCGTGGCCTTCCCCGCCATCAGCACCGGCATCTATAGCTTCCCCCTGGAGCGCGCCACGCGCATTGCCGTCGCCGAGGTTCGCCGCCACCTCGACGCAAACCCGCAACCCGAGCGCGTCATCTTCGTTTGCTTCGGCGCCGACGCCCTGCGCACCTACCAGACCGTTCTCGGTGAGCAGGTGGACATATGAGCGACAAACAACGAGACGCCTGGGCGTTTCGGCGTGTGATGTGGCAGCGGCTCGACACGCCTGGAACCGAAATCTGTTCCCTCACCTCATCCACCGCCGGCGCGCAGAACGGCCACTTGCTCATCACCCAAGTGCAAGTAGCCCTTAACGGCATCCCGCGGCCGTATCGCTGTATGGTCCAGTGCGACGCAGCCTGGCGCACGAGTGAAGCGTGGGCCATGTCCACGCCTGGGGAGAGCGTGCGCCTGCGCGTCGAAGATGGCTGCTGGCTGGTTTCTGGGAGAGAGTGGAGGAGCGGTGCACTCGACTTAAGCGAGCAGCCCGACCTCGCCGGCTGTGTCGACGTAGACCTCGGCATCTCCCCCTCTACCAACACGCTCCCGATCCGCCGCCTCAACCTCGCCATCGGCGAGAGCCGCGAGCTGACCGCCGCCTGGGTCCGCTTCCCCGAGTTGACCGTCGAGTCGCTGGCCCAGCGCTACACCCGCCTCGCCGAGCGCCGCTATCGCTACGAGAGCATCGTCTCCGGCTTCACCGCCGAGCTGGAGGTAGACGACCTCGGCCTCGTCATCGACTATGAAGGCATCTGGCGCCGCGTCGCCGAGAGCGGAGCGTAGCCTCGCCCCCGGCGCGCGGGACTGACACCGTGGAAAGGGAGGAGCGGAGCATGGATACCCGGCTGCTGGCCTTCATCGGCATCGCGGCGATCATCACGATCACGCCGGGACCCGACATGGCGCTCGTGACACGCGCGGCGCTCGCCCGCGGCAAGGGCGCGGCGCGGCTCACCGCCTGCGGCATCGTCACGGGGCTGCTGGTCTGGGGCGTCGCCTCGGCCGCGGGCATCGCCGCCCTCCTCAACGCCTCGGCCACGCTTTATACCGTGCTGCGTCTCGCCGGTGCCGCGTACCTGATCTTCTTGGGCGTGCAGGCGCTGCTGGCGCGAGCCCCCGCGCGCGACCGCGCGCCCGAGGCGTCGCCTTCCCCGAAGTACAGGGCTAGCGCGTACGGCCAGGGGCTGCTCAATAACCTCCTCAACCCCAAGATCGGCGTCTTCTATACCGCCTTTCTGCCACAGTTCATCGCGCCGGGGCAGCCGTTCTTCCTGATGTCGCTGCTGTTGGCAAGCATCCACGCCGTGCTCGGCATCGCCTGGCTGTTCCTCTACGCCGCCGCCGTCACGAGAGCCGGCAATATCCTCCGCCGCCCGCGCATCCTCCGCGCGATGGAGCGCGTCACGGGCGTCGTCCTGTTGGCGCTGGGCCTCCGACTGGCGACCGAGCAGCGCTAGCCCCTCTTCTCCGTGCCTCTGCCTCTCCATGTTCTCTCTTCCGTCACCCCTGTGTCCTCTGTGGTGAAATCCCCTTTCCGCTCTGCCCCGCTTTACGCCCGCCTGCAAACCTGCTATGCTCGCCTCGTGATGAGGGCAGCCGGCGAGGGGGTACGCGGTGAGCGCATCGGGTTCCAGCGAAGAGATCTATCGCGGCCAGTTGCTCGCGCTCCGCGTTGAGACGCTGCCGGAGTCGGCGGGCGGCACGCGCCGCATCGAGATCGTCGAGCACCCCGGCGCGGTCGCCATCGTTGCCGTGCGCGATGCGGCGAGTGGCAGCGGCGAACCCGAGGTGCTGCTCGTCAAGCAGTTCCGCCCCGCCGTCGGGCGCGCGCTCTGGGAGATCCCCGCCGGCCTGCTGAACGCCGGCGAGCAGGATGCGCCGGCGAGCGCCGCCGCCCGCGAGCTGCGCGAAGAGACCGGCTACGTCGCGAGCGACTGGCGGCTGCTGGCGCACGAGCTGCCCTCGCCAGGCTTCTCTACCGAGCGCATCCTGCTCTACCTCGCCACCGGCCTCGCCCCCGCGCCCGGCCGAACCGGCGGCGACCCCCTCGATCCCACCGAGATCGATAGCGTGCGGTGGATCGCGCTGAGCGAGGCGCTGCGCCTCTGCGCCAGCGGCGAGATCGATGACGGCAAGACGATCCTCGGGCTGCACCTGGCCCGCGAGGCATTGACCCCGCGCGACGCGAATGGAGCGAATATGGCGCAGAGCGTACCAACGGCGAGCGCAACTCCCGCGCGTGACGAAGGCCTCCACCTGGAAAACATGCTCCTCGAAGAGTTCAAGTACGCCGCGGGCAGTGCGGGCGAAGCCATCGCCGACCGCGCCCGCATCTTCGATCGCTACCTGCTGCTCGTCGGCGGCGTGCTCGTCGCCGGGATCGGCTCGATCTCGCAGCTCAGCCAATACGGCGGCCAGCAATACATACAGCCCATCGCCATCGCCGGCTTCTTCGTCTCCGCTGTGTTGGGCGCGTGGTTCTTCGCCACGCTGATCCGCCTGCGCCAGGCGTATCGCGAAACCATCATCTACATGAACGTCATCAAGCAGTACTACATCGACGCCTTCCACATCCCACCGGAGCGCCTCAGCTCGATCTTCCGCTGGAACATGAAAACGCTGCCGAAGCACGAACGGATCGGCAGTGTTTGGTACCTCACCACCAACATGGTCGCCCTGGTGAGCAGCCTCTGTTTCGGCGCGACCACCATCATCGTCCTCGATCTGGTGCAGGGCGGCAATCGGGGCAGCGTGACCGCGCTCCCCTCCGGCGTCCTCCCCTACGTGGCCGCGCTGCTCGTCACGGTCGCCGCGCTCGTGCTCTACTCCAGCTTCTTCGCGCGCTTCACCGGCTCTGGCAGCGACGGCGCGCTCGCCCAGCAGAAGGCCGAAGAGCTTGGCCTCACCCCGACCGAGCCAGAGGTCTAGCGCTCTCCGCAGCTCACGATACCTTCTCCCCACATCGACCCCGCCACTTCGCCGCACGGCCTTCCATTGCTACTCGCCGGCGAGACCCTTGCCGCCCACCGGCTCAACCGCGATCTGCTGCGTCACCCCCGCGATCAGCGGCATAGCCTGCGCGATGGCCTCTCGCGTCTCCGGCAGCGCGAGCGACGCCGCGTGCGCCTCACGGCTCGCCCACACCTCCGTCACCCAGATCGCCTCCGCCTCATCCGCCGACGTATTGACGATGTAGACCTCGCACTCTGCCCCCGCGCTCCCCTCCATGCCGCGCGCCGCCTCCAGCAGCAGCGCAACCAGCGCGTCCCGCTCTCCCGCCTGCGCCTCAAACTTCGTATACAACCCGTATCGAGCCATCTCCCTATATCTCCTCCGCGAACTCCGCGTCTACTTCGCATACCTCCGCGTTACTCCGCACCTGCCCCCGCCTCCTCAGTTGTATCGCCGGCCAGCACCTTCGCCAGGATGCCCTGCCGGTCGCGGAGCGATGCGCCCGTGCCGCCGCGACGCCAGCAAAGCAGCTCTGCCGCGATACTCAGCGCGATCTCGTCCGGCGTCTCCGCGCGCAGGTCCAGCCCGATCGGCGCATAGACCCGCGCCAGCGTCTCCCCCGTCACGCCGTCGCGCAGCATCCCCCGGAAAATCGTGCGTACCTTGCCGGGACTGCCGATCATGCCCACGTAGCCGGCGGAGGTCTCCAGCGCCGCCAGCAGCGCCTCCTTGTCCGAGCGATGGCCGCGCGTCACGATCACCACCGCCGTCATCGCGTCCGGCTGGCGCTCGCGCAGCAGCGTGGGCAGCTCGCCCACCGCCGTCTCCACGCCCTCCGGCAGCCGCGCCGAGCGCACGAACTCGGATCGATCGTCGAGCAACGTCACGCGCCAGCCCAATGGCGCAGCCAGTCGGGCCAGCGCCTGCGCCACATAGCCCGACCCCGCCACCACCAGCCGCGGCTCTGGGCGCAGCGGCTCTACGAACACTTCAAGCGTCGCCCCGCAGCTGCCGACGCTCTCGCCGGCCTCCGGGTCGAGGTGATACGTCGCCAGCGCCGACTCGCCGGAACGCAGCGCCGCCAGCGCGTCGTCGCGCGCCCGCGCGTCCGTCGTCGCGCCGCCCAGCGTGCCGAGGATGCCGCCGTCCGCGTGGACGAAGAGGCGCGCACCCGGACCGCACGGCGCCGCGCCGCTGACGCGCACCACCGTCACCAGCGCGCCCGGCTCACCGCGCCCGAGCGCCGCCGCGATCTCCTGAAACATCGCCTCGCTCCCCTCCGAACGCGCCTCCGCCAACACTTCCCTCTCTCCCTCTCCATAGTACGGCATGTGCACCGCACTCCGCGCCGCCCAGCCGCCTTCGCATCGCGTGTGAGGCCCATCCCCAAACGGGCTGATGCACCTGTACCATCTCATGCCCACGCTGGCGTATGCGCGAGCCCGCGCAGGCGGCGGGGTCCCCCACTGGGGGCTACTTCGCGGCGGCACGCCACCCAGGCCGTGCAGTGCCGCGGGCCTCTCGGCGCGGCGCGACGCGGCGCGACTCGACGCGACTCGACGCGCTGCCATCGACGCCGCCATTGTTCTCTCCGCCCTCGTCGCCGAAGTGTGGCCTACGACCATGCCCAGGCTGGCGCACGTACGTTATACTGAGAGGCGCGCGAAGCCCGGCAGATCACCCCGGCCCGCGCTCAGACGAGATGAACACGACGCCATCCGAAGCGTGAGGCTGCGGGCCAGTGGTGTGACCATGGAGGATGCGGTGAGCAGCAGTTTCAGGAGCTTTGCGGGCCGTGGCGCTCGTTCGATTGCCTTCGCGTGCTTCGGCGCCGCCATGCTGGCGCTCGCGCTCACCGCCTGCGACAGCGGCAGCACCAGCGGTGGATCCCCCATCAGTACCCGTCCGGCGCTCGCCCAGGTCCCGTGGTGCGACAAACCCTCCATCCAGTTTCAGGACGACAGCACCGCGCAGCAGACCGTGCTGACCGACTGGTCCAAGGTCAAAGGCCAGCTCAACTTCACGCCGTATCTCCCGCCGACGCTCCCCGCCGGATCGTGCCTCGTCCTCGCCGGCGGTACCATCCACGATCCGATCTACGGCGCGCGCCTGAGCATCACCTACGATCTGCCGAACTCCGTGCCGGTGAGCTTCTCCGAGGCGCCCAAGCGTGCCAACCTCAGCGAGACACTCCAGTGCCAGGCTAGCACCACCGACGCCACCACCAGCATCTGCATCGGCGCCATCGCCAACACCACCGTCACCATCGCCGCGCGTCAGGTGCAGAGCGATGTGCAGGCCCTCTTCAAGACGCTCCAGCCCAACGTCGACTGGGTGCCCACCGTCACCGCCACCCCCGCTGGCTCGACAACACCCGCCACCGGTACCTCCACGCCAGCAGGCACCGCGACCACCTCGAAATAAGGAGGAGCGAGGGCATGCCGCAGCCGCGCGTCCTCGTCAGTCACGGCCACAATGACGCCTTCACCGCCCGCCCCGTCGCCGATCTGCGCGCGGCGGGCACGGACGTCTGGGACTACGTGCCCCGCGCCGGCGTGCTGCTGCTCACCCGGCGCATCTTCACTCCGCTCGAATTCGCCGCCGAAAAGCATGCCGCCAGGCACTTCGAGGCCACCGAAGCCCCCACCGCCGCCTAACCCAGTTCCCCGCACGCCTGCCCAAGACGAACGATGCCGTCCGCCACCACTCCCGCCCCACAGCCCCTTCCCTCAAAGGGAAGGGGTAGGGGTTAGGTCCGTCCCGGAGAGGGGAGGGGTAGCTTCCCCGCATCCCTATACCCGCAGCGTCCCAAACCACAGGCACGCGATCACCGCCACTGCCACCGTCACCACCACCACCGGCTCGACGCCGCTGCCCGTGTGGAAGCGCCAATGCCGGTTCGGCGGGAAGCCGAAGCGCACCCGGCTCGGCCAGAGCCACGGCACACCGCCCGTCGTCAGGCTATCCGCCACCAGATGGAGGAAGTAGCCCACCAGCAGCGCGATCAACGCCACATCGCGCCGATTGGCGAGGTCCAGCGTCGGCACACCACCCCCGCCGAGCGCCAGTCCCGCGTGCTGAAACCCCAGATCGTAGAGTCCCCAGCCGACGGCGTATTCGATCCCGAAGATCGCCAGGCCGACCACGAGCAGCCCGATGATGCTGTGGAAGAACGTACGGTGCCCGGCGAGATGTTGAAACTCCTTGCTCACCACGCCCAGGTGCTTGCCCAGTGTGCTGCGCGCGTTGTCGATATCCGGCGTCAGCGCGCCGAGCGCCGCGAAGCTAAAGAAGATACCCTTCAGCAGCAGTTGGTCCGCCGCGACGTGCGGATCGGCTGGCAGCGGCACGCCCAACATCGCCGGACCGGAAAGATGAAAGAAGCTGTCGAGCACCACCGCGCCCGCCAGCCCGAATACCACGTGAGATGGACCCTCCACAACGCCTCCCGTCGCATGCTAACCAAACAGCTCAGGCACTCGCCGCTACCGAAGGGGTATTCATGCCCAACCGCCCCTACGCCGGCACTTCAGTGCCGCGGCGCTTCTCGGCCTCCCCTCGCCCCGCTGGGCGGGGCGGTCGGCGGGGCGAGGTAGGGTTCCCACGCATGGGCGCAAAGCAACCGTAGAAGACTCCCTCATCCGCCAGCCGCAGGCTCCGACGCCACGCACACCATGCCGCCCTCCACGCGCACCGCGAAGGTCGGCAGATCGTCACGCGCCGGCCCGCGCAGCACCCTGCCCGTGCGCACGTCGAAACGCGCCAGGTGCAACGGACACGTCAGCACGCAGCCCTCCAGTTCACCCTGATCCAGCGGACCGCTGATGTGCGTGCAATCGTCGTCCACCGCGTAGATCGCGCCGTCCACGTTCGCCAGGCAGATCAGTCGGCCAGCGACCTCCACGCGCAGCAGCTCGCCCGGCGCAATCGCGTCGAACCGCGCCACCCGGACGAACGCGTCTCGCGCGCCTGCGCTCTCCATCGACCCCGCGCTCTCCATCGACTCCATAAGCGTCACCCGCGACCCCCGGCCTCTCGCCGGCATCGCCAGCCGTGTGGCAGCATTCTACGCCAGCCGCGCAATCCGCTCAAGCGCACGACCGACCCCGGACGAATGGGACCCCTTCGCATTACCAGCGTCCCGGAGCTTCGTTCTCTCTTCATGCCGGTACTCGGGATGCACTACACGCGGACGCGCGAGGGGACGGTGAAGGCGGCGGGGGTGGTCATGGCCGTGGCGAGACCGATCACAATGGATGGCAGGGCGCTCACGCGCACAGAGCGCATCGCCGCGCGCTGCCTCCCCTCCGTCGCCGATCTCGTTTTCGTCAGCATCTTCCTCGGCGCGCTCTTTGGCCTGCAAGGGCGCCTGCTCGGCCTCGACGGCGACGCCGCCTGGAATCTCCGCATCGGGACCCAGATCCTCCAACACGGCCTGCCGCGCACCGAGTTCATGCTCGGCACCACCTACGGCCAGCCGACGCTCTACTTCGAGTGGCTCGCGCAGGTGATCTACGCCCTGGCGCAGCTCGTCGGCGGCCTCAACGGCGTCGTCGCGCTGGCGGCGGCCTTCGTCGCCCTCGAAATGACGCTGCTCTTCAGCTTCATGCGTCGTCGCGGCATTCCGCTCGCCCTCGCCCTCGCGCTCACCGCCGCCGCCGCCTTCCTCACCACCACCACCTGGACGGCCCGCGCGCAGCACTTCTCCCTGCTACTCACCCTGCTGTGGACCGAGGCACTCTGGCGCTACTGGCGCGGCGGCTCCTCGCGCGCGCTCTGGTTCTTCCCGCTGACGATGGTGCTCTGGGTCAACCTCCACGGCGGCTTCATCAGCGGCATCCTCCTGCTCGGCACAGCCACCGCCGTCGCCTGGCTCTTCCCCGGTGACCAACGCCCAGAGACCGCCGGTCGGCGCGGCGCCGCCAATCCTCGCCACCTGACCCTCGCGCTCGTCGCCACCCTCGCCGCCACGCTGATCAGCCCGTGGGACTTCGCGCTCTGGCCGCACATCGTCACCCACCTGCGCAACCCTCTCGTACTGGCGAACACCACGGAATTCCAGTCGCCCGACTTCCACAGCGTCTACGGGCTGGCGTTCCTGGCGCTGCTCCTCGCGCTGGTCGCGGGGTGGCTCTGGCTGGCGCGCCAGCCCAACTCCGCCGATCGCTGGCCGCTCTCGCCGCTTGCCCTCGCGCTCGTCCTCGTCTGGACCGTGCTGGCGATGCAGTCGGTGCGCTTCGTCGCGCTCTGGGCGCTGGTTGCCCTGCCGATCCTCGGCGGCGCGCTCACCTCCTGCCTGCGCGCCGCGCGACCCTCGCGTGCCGGCGACACCGCCGCCCATACGGCCCCCGCGGCGTGGCGTGGGCGAGCGGTGCGCGCCGCGCGAAGCTTCATCCAGCGGCAGCGGCGGATGGAGGCCCTCGACGCCGTCACCGGGCGGGGACTCTGGGCCGCGTTGGCCGTCGCCGCCGTGCTCGTGCTCGTACTCAACGGCGGCACGCCCCCCGGCGCCTCGAAACCCCTGCTGAACGCCCAGTGGGACGCCGCAACCTTCCCCGTCGCCGCCGCACAGCGCCTCCACGCCAGCGGCCTGCCCGCCGGACTCGGCTTCACCACCTATACCTGGGGCAGCTATCTCGACGACGCCCTGCCGGAGTATCATCCCTTCATCGACAGTCGCTCCGACGTCTACAGCCAGCAGTTGCTCCAGGACTACCTCAACATCATCGGCCTCGCGCCCGACTGGCGCGCCCTGCTCGACCGTTACCAGGTGCGCTGGGCACTGCTGCCGACCGCCGAGCCACTCGCCCAGGCGCTCGATCTGAGCCCCGGCTGGCGCTGCTACGCCGAGGATGACCAGGGGCAGGCGACAGTCTGCCAGCGCACCCCCTGATGCCCGCCAAGCCGAGGGCGCGATATCTTCGAGACCTCGGCGAGCGACGTTCACACGAACCTCGGAGCGATTGTCACCGAAAGCGAGTGTTGCCTACTATGAAGCGGACTGATGGAGTTTGACGATGGAGGGCGGGCACCCGAGTGTGCTCCCCTTCGCCTCCGCAGAGGCGCGGCGGGGTGAGGCAACCTCCCGCGGTCAATCGTCAAACTCCATCAGTGCCGCGACGCCCACTGACAGCCGCATCCCTCCAAACTTCAGTCGTCGAGAGCGCAGCGAAATGAGAGCGCATGCGAGTGGTAGAGCTAGATGCATCCGAGGCGGTTGCCCGCGCGACGATCGGTGGCGCGGGCCCTGCGCGCCGCCTCGCCTCGCGCCTGCTCCTCGCGCTCATGCCACTCGTGCTGGCCTATGCCGCCATCCTCATCTTCGCCACCGCGACGACGACCTTCCAGGATCGCGCCCTCGACTTCACGCCCTATTACGCCGCCGCCGCCGCGCTGCGCGATAATTCCGCCGCCAACATCTACGACCGC
This sequence comes from uncultured Chloroflexia bacterium, assembly GCA_963841205.1. Taxonomy (GTDB): domain Bacteria; phylum Chloroflexota; class Ktedonobacteria; order Ktedonobacterales; family JADMIN01; genus CAWAWP01. Next base: position 319,483 of record CAWJCH010000003.1, read on the forward strand.
GCCGTGCTCCTGCGCGCCGCCGCCGAGCACCCCGGATGCCTGCTCTGGCCCGGAGCGGCATACCTCTATCCGCCGCTGCTCGCCATCCTGCTCGTGCCCCTCACCTACCTCCCCTACGACGCCGCCTTCCACCTCTGGATGGCCCTCAACCTCGCGCTCTGGGCGATCTGCGCCGCCCTCCTCGCCTACTGGCTGCACGCCCTCTGGCGCGGCCACTCCCCGGCCACTCCCGTTCTCGACAGCCCAGCCAATCGCCCGCCCATCTCAGCCGCCGACCGGGATTCGCCCTGGCCTGAAGGCCAGGAAGCCGATAAACCGCAACGATCTCCCCAGACGCTACGAAGAGAACTCTCCGCCCTCGCACAACAGCTGCTCCGCGGTGAGGCGGACGACCAGACGCTCGCCGTGCTGCTTGCCGTCGCACTCTCGGCCTTCACCTGGCCTGTCTTGGAGGGCCTGCTGATGGGCCAGGTGCACCTCCTCGTGCTGCTCCTCCTGCTTCTGACGCCGCTGCTCGTCCGCCGCGGCCATCCACTCGCCGCCGGCGGGCTGCTCGCGCTCGCGGTGATGATCAAGTTGCTGCCCATCGTCTTGATCGTCTACTTCGCGACCCGTGGCCGCTGGCGCGTCGTCCTGGGCGCGGCGCTCGCGTCGGCGCTGCTCCTCAGCTTCACCGTACTCGCCACCGGTCTGCCCCTGCTCAAGGACGCCGCCGTCGCCCTCGGCGAAGTCTCCGCGCGCCAGGGCTGGTACGGCAATCAGGCGCTCGGCCAGCTCCCCGCGCTGCTCGCCGCGGCCTTCGGCTGGGGCGACGGTTCCCTCGTGACGCTCGCCGGGTGGATCACTCTCGCCCTCGCCGCCCTCGCTTCAACGTGGGTCCTCCTTGCCACGCGTCGAGCGCACCTGCCCGCCGACGACACGGCGGAGCTGCTCGGCTACGGTTGGGCGATCTGCGCCATGCTGCTCCTCGCCCCCCTCGTCTGGATCCACTACAATGCCTGGCTCCTCCTCCCACTCATCCTCTGCCTCGGCTACGCCCTCAATGTCCGCCGCCAAGGCGTGCGACGCCTGCCGAAGTGGCTCCTCCCCCTGCTCGCCATCCTCTACGCGCTCATCTTCCTGCCCTGGTCGGCCTCGATCGACGCCCTGCCGCTCGGCGCCGGCCCGCACCTCCTCAGCGTCGCCCTCATCCCGCTGGCGCTGCTCCTCCACCCGCTCAGCGCCCTCGCCCTCTTCCTCCTCGCCGGGTGGATGCTGCTCCGAGAGCATCGAATGAGCGAGCGTGCAACCGTTTGATGGATAATGCCCACGCGCCTACACCCGCACGGGTGATCGAGGAGGTAGTGCATGAGCCCTAATACCGTCGAGCACAACCCGCGCGATGACCAGCCGCCACACGGTCACCCCGACACCCAGCCAGCGCAGACGAGTGCGGATCTCGTCAACATGCTGGCTGCCCGCACGGGGCACTTCCGCTTGGAGTCGGGGCATCACGGCAGCCTCTGGCTCGACCTGGATCGCCTGCTGCTGCGCCCGTACGCGCTCCAGCCCTTCGCACGCGAGCTGGCCCAGCGGCTCTCCGCACACACGATCCAGGCCGTCTGCGGCCCCATGACCGGCGGAGCCTTCGTTGCGCAATTCATCGCCGCCGACCTTGATGTCGAGTGCTACTACGCAGAGCGTACGACGCATCACGAGCGGAACGGCCTGTATCCCGTGGACTATCGCCTCCCGGACGCCCTGCGCGACGAGGTGCGCGGCAAGCGCATCGCCGTCGTGGACGACGCCATCAACGCGGGCTCCGCCGTTCGTGGCACGGTCGCCGATCTCCCGAGCCTGCGGCGCGACACCCGTTGCGTTGGGAGCGTTGCTGATCCTCGGCTCCCGCGCGGCAGACTTCGCCTCCAACATGCACCTCCCGCTAGAGCGCATCGCAGCGCTCCCAAACGGCTCCTGGGCACCCGATGAATGCCCCCTCTGCGTCTCAGGTCTGCCACTGGAAGATCTCGCCGGTTCGTAGGGCAGTCGCGCCGTCCTGCCGCCTGTATGGCGGCAATGCATGTACTCGTGCGATCCGCTCAAGCAGGCGCTAGCGAACCACCAGCCGCTCGCCAAGCCACTCGCCCAACGCCGAGACCACTACCACACTCCTCTTGCGCGCTCACCGGCTATGTGGTACATTACTACTTAGAACATTGGTTCATATGTCCTTCGAGCTGCACCCCTCCCACCCTGGCCGCCCCCATACCCCCCGCGGACGCTTCCCATGTCTCGCGCCTCGCAAAGGAAAGCCCCCTGTGCTTCACCACCACGCTCTCGGCTCCATCGCCTCTTCTCTCGCCAATCTCCCCGGCGCGATTTCCGCTTGGCACGACGACCCACCACCGGCGCCGTTGAATCCACCACCGACTCCCGATCAAAACGCAAAAGCGGAAGGAAACGGAAAAAATTCACACGTACGCGCGAAGCCACGAATGCCCAATCCACCTGCATTCGTGACTCACCTGCGGATGCCGCGCGTCAAGGCGCCAACACCTCGAACTCTGAATATGTCTGCTTCCACAGCCCTTTTCCGCCTTCCCGCCACCATCACCAACGCCTCCTTTCATCCTCGCAAGTCTTCGCGTGCTTTGCGCCTTGGTGGCGAGCTCTGCTCCATCCCTCGTCCGTCCTCCGCGCTCTCCGCGTACTCTTCGGTTAATCTCTGCCCTCCGCGAACCTCCGCGTCCACCTCTGCCCCACCCTCTCCGCGTTTTTTGCGAATCTTTGCGCCCTTTGCGTCTTCGCGGTGAAACTCTCCCTCTGCTCTCCTTCCGCTCTCTGTGTACTCTGTGATCTCTGTGGTTAATCTCTGCCCGTTCTCCGCCCAACCATGCTAGACTGAGTCACGCGAGCAACCGCCAAAGAGGGAGTGACCACATGCAGGCGACCACCACCCAAACGCTCACGCGCCTCACCGCCGTCGAGCTAGCCCGACGCATCGCCACCGGCGAGATCACAGCCGTCGAGGCCGTCGAGGCCCACATCGCCCGCATCGAAGAGGTCAACGGACGCCTCAACGCCGTCGTCGTCAAACGCTACGACGACGCCCGCGCCGAGGCCCGCGCCACCGACGAGCGACACGCGCGCGGCGAGCCGCTCGGCCCCCTCGCTGGCGTCCCCATCACCATCAAGGAATCCTTCTCGCTCGCCGGCACGCCCGCCACCTACGGCATCCCCGCCCGCAACGGCGCCCTCGCCGCGCAGGATGACCGCTACGTCGCACGCCTGCGCCGTGCCGGCGCCATCATCCTCGGCAAGACCAACGTCCCCCAGCTCCTGCTCTACATCGAGACCGACAACCCGCTCTACGGACGCACCAACAACCCCTGGAGCCTCGACCGCTCCCCTGGCGGCAGCAGCGGTGGTCAGGCGGCCATCATCGCCGCGGGCGGCTCGCCCCTCGGCCTCGTCTCGGATATCGGCGGCAGCATCCGCATCCCCGCCACCTTCTGCGGCCTCGCCAGCCTTAAGCCCACCGCCGGGCGCCTGGACGATCCCGCCGACTTCGGCATCGCCCCCGGCCAGCGCGCCATCGTCAGCCAGGCCGGCGCCATGGCCCGCAGCGTAGACGATGTCGCCCTTGCCCTCGACATCCTCAACGGCGGTTGCAGCCCCGCCGTCGAGCCGCCGATGCCCCTCGGCGATCCCGCCGCCGTCGATCTCTGCGTCACTCCGCGTCGCCTACTACGCCGACGACGGCACCTTCGCCGTCTCGCCCGCCGTACGCCGCGCCGTCGTCGAGGCGGCTGGCATCCTCGCCGGGCGTGGCGCGCAGGTCGTCGAGTGGCGCCCGCCCAACGTCCCCCAGGCGATGGAGATCTTCTTCGGCGTCCTCGGCGCCGACGGCGGCGCGCACGGGCGGCGCATGCTCCGTGGCAGCAAGAAAGACCCGCGCATGGCGCTGCTCCTGCTGCTCGCCGCGCGCTCGCGCCCCACCCTCGCCGCGCTTGGTGCCGTAGCTCGCGCCGGTGGACAGCGCCATCTCGCCGACATGCTCCGCGCCTTCGGTCGCCACAGCGCCGACGCCTACTTCACCCTCGCCAAGGTCCAGGCCGCCTATCAGCGCCAGTTTGCTAGCGCGCTCGATATCGACGACGGCGGCCCTTTCGACCTGATCGTCTGCCCCGCCGCCGCGCTCCCCGCCATCCCGCACGGCGCCAGCCGCGACCTCGTCACCGCCGGCGGCTACGCCGCGCTCTACAACGTCCTCGGCTATCCCACCGGCGTCGTCCCGCTCACCCGCGTCCGCCCCGAAGAGGCCACGCCTCGCAAGCGCTCACTCGATCTCGCCGAGTCCGCCGCCCGCAAGACGGACCTTGGCAGCGCCGGCCTCCCCGTCGGCGTCCAGATCGTCGCGCGTCCATGGCGCGAGCACGTCGCCCTCGCCGCCATGCGCGCCATCGAAGAGGCCGCCAGCCCCCACGACGACTACCCCACCCTCGCCCCCATCTAACCCGGCGGACGATGACATCTGGAAGGACGCTCCTTGCCCCGCGCGATTCCCCCTTTCCCCGCGGGGAAGGGGGCCAGGGGGTAGGTTCTCCTCTCTCCTCTCCCCTGTGCTCGCTGTGTCCTCTGCGGTTAAACCTCTCCTCTGCTCTCCTCCACGCACGCTGCATTCTCTGCGTTCAACCCTCTGCCACACCCAGCGCGGCCCGCAGTCGATCGCAGAGCGCGATCACCTCGTCCGCATTGCCGCGCGGCGCATCGGGCCAGTCTTCCACGTTCCAGCGCAGATACTCGGCGGGCGTCCCCGCATACCGCGCAGTGAGGTGGACGTGCAGGTGCGGCGTCACCTCGCCGTAGTACGTCGCATAGACGCGCTCCGCGCCCGTGCTGGCCTTCAGCGCGCGGCTCATCCGCGCGATCAGCAGCCCCACCGCCCGCGCCTCGTCGCAGCGTAAATCCGCGAACTCCGCCGTATGCCGCTTCGTCTCCACCATCACATGCCCAAGATAGGTCGGCCCCTCGTCGAAGTCGCCGTGGTGGGCATACACCAGCTCGTCCTCATAGAGCACCCCGCCCTTCGGCGGCCGCGCTCCCCGTTGGATCTCGCAGAACAAGCACTTCTCCAATGTTGCCCTCCTCTCGTCGGATTCGCGACCTACCCGCCGGACTCGCGCCGACGGTGGCCGCCACATCCCTATCGCCGCACCGCGACGCTTCCCTGCGCATTTTCTTCGGCGCGATCGAGCTTGCGAGGTCGAGCAGAAAGGAGCAGTGTCAGGCGCGATTACTCCTCCTCAGTTCTGCTCAAATTGTCCGTTGACCCCTTGCCGGCAGGCCTCATGGGCCAGGGCTTGAGCCAAATGGCTTTTCCCCACGCCCGTGGGGCCGCAGACCAAGAGATTGCGCTTCTGGCGCAGGTAGTCGCCGCTCGCCAGTTGCAGGACCTGCTGCCGATTGACGGTCGGGTTGAAACTCCAGTCAAAGCTCTCCAGGGTCTTGGTGGTGTTGAGCGTCGCGCGGAGGAGCCGCAAGGCCAGTTGCTTCTGTGCCCGCCGCTCTACCTCGTCTTCGAGCAGGCGCTCCAGGAACTCGACATACGACCATTGCCCGTCGAGTGCCTGGCGGTGACGCGCCTCGAGGGTCGCCAGGATGCCGGAGAGGCGCAACTGTTTCAGCTTGGGGGTCAGCTGGGCCTTCAGTTCCATGTGGCGCCTCCCCCGGCGTTGGCGCCTCCGCTCGCTCCTCCCGGCCCGCCGACGCCGACGCCGAACAAGTGCCCCAGGAGTTCGCTGGCGCTGCGCACGAAGGTCCGGGCCGGCGCGGCTCCAGCCGCCGGCGTGGCCTGGGGTGGCTCGGCCTCGAGCCGCTGGTCCAGGATGCGCTTGAGCGTGGCGTACGTCAGGTCGCCAAAGCGCAGCGCCCGCGCGCAGGCGGCCTCCAGCCGCGCGTCGCCCACGCTCGTGCGGAGTTTGAGCACGCGCACCGCCCGTGGGTGGCGATCCACGACAGGGTCGTCCAGGAGCGTCTGCACGAACTGGGTCGTCGCCGTGCCGACTTCGGCAGCCAGCGCACGGCAGGTTGCGCGCGTCCACAGGGCGCCGGGGACCTTCTCGGGTTCTTCCGCACTTTCGGTGCTGAGTGCTTCTCAGAAATTGGTTATGGTGACGTGTAGTCTGGCGGGTAGACATGCCCCTCCAGCACAAGTGGCCCATGAACCTTTCTGCACGCTTCAGGCTCCCCAAAGGGCTCCGCGTGCGCAGCATCACCTTGCTGCCCGGAGCGCTGTCCATCGAGGCGTCGGCATGCCGGCGCGCCGGTGTATGCCCGGACTGCCACCGGCCATCGGAGCAGGTGCACAGCTCCTACACCCGCACGGTCGCGGATCTGCCGTGTGCGGGTCGGGGCGTCACGCTGCACTTGCACGTCCGCACGTTCCGCTGCTCGAATGACCGCTGTCCACGGCGGGTGTTGAGCGAGCGCTTTCCCGAGTAGGTGCGTCCGCGGGCGCGCAAGACGCTGCGGATGGGCGACCAGCTGCGCGCGTTGGGACGTGTGCTGGGCGGGCGCGGCGTGGAAGCGCTCGCGTCACTGCGCTGTCTGCCAGCGACCGACCAGACCGTGTGGCGATTCGTCATGCAGGACGCGGCGGGAGTCGACACCGTGGTTGACGCGGTGTCAGTCCTCGGGGTGGATGACTTCGCCTTTCGTCGGGGCAGTCGCTAGGGCACCCTGCTGCTGGACCTGGAACAACGACGCGTCATTGACCTCTTGCCGGACCGCTCGCAAGACACGTTTTGCCCGCTGGCTCCGTTACCATCCCGAGGTCCGCTTGATGAGCCGCGACCGCGGAGGCGATTACGCCGCCGCGGCGAGCACAAGCGCGCCCCAGGCCCACCAGATCGCTGACCGCTTTCCTCTGCTGCGCAATGCCAGCGAGGTCATGGAGCGGTCCTTGACCCACCAGCAGGTCAGCCTCCGCGAGGCGGCGCGTGCACTCGGGCCGGTCGACGCGCCACGACGTCCCTCCAAACGAACGCCCGCCGACGAGCACCGTCGGCAGGAGCGGCGCGCGGCGCGCAAGGCGCGCTACGAGCACGCGGTGGCGCTCCACCTGCAGGGCCTCTCCGTCCACCAGATCGCGCCAGAAGTGGGGCTGGCGCGCGCGACCATGCATCGCTCCATCCGTGCTGCCTGCTTTCCCGAGCGCATGTCCCCGCGGCGTCCGCGCCAAATCGATCCCTCCATCCCCTACCTGCAGGATCGTTGGAATGCGGGCGAGCACCATCCTCGGACGCTCTGGCGCGACCTCCATGCCCGCGGCTCTCCGGCGAATAGCAGGCAGGTACGACGCCTGGTCAACGCCTGGCGCTCGCCAGCTCCCGCCCCCCGTGTCGCGGGCCAGCCGCGGCTGGCCAGCGACGAGGCGGTCTCGTACTCCTCGCGCCAGACCCGCTGGCTGCTCACCAAGGCTGAGGGCGACCTGACGGCGCGCGAACGCTCGTATCTCACCACGCGCAAACGCCGGTCTCCCCCAATCGCTGAGGCACAGCGCCTGCTGACCAGCTTGCACACTCTGCTCGCTGAACACGCTCCCACGCGCTTGGACGGGTGGCTCGAGCACGGTGAGCGCTCTGGCATTGCCGAATGTATCCGATTTGCGCAGGGCCTGCGTCGGGACGACGCCGCGGTGCGCGCGGCCCTCGGTCATCCGTGGAGCCAGGGACCGGTTGAAGGCCAGGTCAATCGGCTCAAGCTCCTCAAACGACAGATGGACGGTCGCGCCAGCTTTCCGTTGCTGCGACAACGCGTCCTTGCAACGCCTGCTCTTTCGCCATGACTTCCACCAATCAAGCTGCACCGAAAGTGAGGAAGAGCCCCGAAATAGGCTCTTACGCGCTTTTGGTGAACAGGAGACGTCGTCCCCCTGAAGCATCTCCGTCAGGCTGCAGCGTGGAAGAGCACGCGCTGGCGGAGGAGATCGAACTTGGCGCGGCCGTACATCTGCCGCTTGAGCAGCTTGAGGCGATTGACCTGCCCCTCAATCGGCCCTTGGCTCCAGTCAGAGTGCAGGGCCGCGCGTACCGCGGGCTCGTCGCGGCGCAGGCCACGCGCGAAGCCGACCAGTTCGGAGATGCCCGACTGCTCGCACTGCTGCAACCAGGGCTGCAGCTGCTCACTGCACCGCTGTGTGAGGATGGCGCGAAAGGTGGTCAGGAGCCGCTGCGCCTCGGCGATCGGGGGACAGAGCTCCTTGAGCGCCGCCACATAGGCCCCTTCGCGCTCTGACAGTGCCGCTTCCGCCTTCCACAGGAGCCACCGCGTCTTGCGCGTTGAGTAGTAGAGGATCTCTTCCTTGGCCGGTAACGGCGTACCGGGCACGCCCCGCTGCGGCGCGGGCTCGCGCCAGGTGCTCACGATGCGCCGGACGGCGATATCGCTGCAGGGGTAGCCCTGCGCCCGGATTTCGCGCCACAACTGCCGCACGTTGTGTTCGCCGGCATCCCAGCGCTCACGCAGATACGGCAGGTAGCGGTCAATCCGTCGGGGACGGGGATGGAGCGCGATCTCGGGGAAGGCCGCCACCCGCAGGTACTTCGCGACGGTCTCGCGGGCGATGCCGAGGCGTCGGGCGATCGGGTGGGCTGAGACCCCGTGTTGCGTGAGGGCTACCACCTGTTGAAAGTGCTGCTCACGGGCTGCATGCCGCTCCTGTTTGCGGCGCGCGTCCGCCGCCGCGCCCTTCGGCGCACGAGGCACCGCCTCCGCTGGGGCACTGCGCAGCGCCGCCTCGCGCAGGCGCGCATGGTGCCTCGTGAGACAACGCTCCAGGACCTCACCGGCATTGACGAGCAGGTGAAAGCGGTCAGCGATCGGTTCGGCTTGCGGCGCGCCCAGAGCCGCTCCGAGAGCGTAGTCACCGCCGCGATCCCGGCTCACGACCTGCACCTCAGGATGCTGGCGCACCCACAACGCAAAGGCTACCTCCGAGCGTTCTGGCAGCAGGTCGACCACGCGACGCCGCTCGAGGTCGACGAGCATCGTTCCATAGGTGACGCCACGCCGAAAAGCGAAATCGTCGACGCTCAGCGCGTGCAGCGCCTGCGGCAGAAGAAATGTGGCTCGGCGGATGGTCCGCAGCACGCTGTCCCGGCTGCCCAACAGCGCTCCTGGCGCGAGGTGCTGCAGGAGCCGACTGCCCGCACTGCCCCCAAGCAGGAAGCCCACCAGCTCGACCAGCTGGCTCAGGCGCCCCGTGCGCCGTGCGTACGGGGCGACGACTCCTGGGAGGCGCTCGGTGAAGATGGCGCGCGGACAGGTCGACTGGTCACAGAAGAACCGGCGGACGTGCAACTGGAGGCGGACGGCGACGCCACCCCAGGGCAGGTCTGCCACCTGGCGAGTGTACGGCGAATGCACCCGCTCCGACTGAGTACCACAGACCGGACAAGCCGTACTGCTGGCGCGTGCTCGGACCACCGCCGTGATTCCTGATGTAGTGCCGCTCACCGCCACAAGCTCCACCTGCTCGGGATCGGGGAGCATGGTCGCCTGCGCCATACGCTTGCTCCAGTCCTGAAGAGACGGAGCAAACCATAGCGCACGCCCCGGAATCACTACTCTCTTGATTCACCAAAAGTGCGTAAGAGCCCCGAAATAAGGCCAGCGGATGTGAGACAATCCCGAGAGCAGAGGAGCGGATCACATGCGCAAGAGTCGGTTCAGCGAAGAGCAGATCATCGGGACCCTGAAGCGGGTCGAACGCGGCCAAGCCTTGGCCGACGTCTGCCGAGAGACGGGCATCAGCGACGCGACCTACTATCGCTGGAAGGCCCAGTACGGCGGGCTCGAGGTCAATCAGTTGCGGCGGCTGCGCCAGCTGGAGGACGAGAACCGCCAGCTCAAGCAGGTCGTCGCCGACTTGACGCTCGACAATCGGGCGCTGAAGGACGTTACCGCAAGAAACTGGTAACGCCCACGGCCCGCCGGCGGGCCGTGGGCTACCTGCAAGCGACCTACCAGTTCCGCCTCGTCGACGCGCGTGCCGCCTGATCCAGGCGCACCGCACCACCATGCGCTACCAGCGACGCCAGCGCGTCGACGAGGCGGAACTGCGGGAGCGCCTGCACGCCTTGGCGAATCAGCGGCCGCGCTGGGGCTATCGCCGGTTGCATGTGCTGCTGCAGCGCGAGCGTGGGGTGATCAATCAGAAGCGCGTCTATCGTCTCTACCGCTTGGAGGGCTTAGCCGTGCGTCGACGCAAGCGGGTGGCGGTCGCGCCGCGCGGCGTGGTGGTGCGCACCTGGACGCGCGGACAAGCCTGGGCGTTGGACTTCATGCAAGATACGCTGGCCGACGGTCGGCGCTTCCGCACCCTCAACGTGCTGGATACCGTCACGCGCGAATGCCTGGCGATCGAGGTCGACACCTCATTACCTGGACCACGCGTGGTGCGCGTGCTCGACCAGCTCGTCCAGCGCTACGGCACACCCCAGCAGATCACCGTGGAGAACGGACCGGAGTTCGCCGGCCTGGCCCTGGACGTCTGGGCCGCCGCGCGGCACGTCACCATGGACTTCATCGAGCCGGGCAAGCCGTCCCAGAACGGGTATTTGGAGAGCTCATCGAGGAGGCCCAGGAGTACCTGGAGGATGACGGCGTGGAGGCGGACTTCGGCGTGTTTGAGGATAGTTTCTTCGAGGACCTCGATTTCGAGTACCTCTACGACGACGCCTACGACGGCATCGAGACGGCGGACGTCGCGGCGGTCATGGGCATCACCAACCTCGCGTTCGGCGAGTGGTTCGAGCCGTTCGCCGGCGCCGAGGAGTCCGACTTTACCAAGGTGCATCCCTACACTGGCCGCCCGATGCACCTGACGCCGATGGCGATGCCCACGCCGACGAGCCACAATGAATGCGGGACACGCGCGCAACAGTGCCGATACGTCGCGGCAGCAAAATCGGCAGCAAAGCCTTCAACCGGAACGAGATGCAACGGGACGCAGTGAGACAAAGGCTCCCCAATCCAAGGGCGCGGTGGATGCAGTGGGACACATGGGGACGAACCGCTGAGGTTTCCTAAACCGCAGCTTATCGATGAGGACTTCTCAAAGGAATTCAACGGTATTCCTTTACCCTTCGCCTTAGCTTTGCTGGAACGATAACGCCCTTATGTATACGGCGAAGCGAGAGCGGGCTTGAATCACAGCGTGACACATTCGCGCACGATTTCGCCTCATCCCTCTCGGCAACACGCATCTCAAGTGTAGTTAGCCAAGACGGAAGAGGCGCGCGAAGAAACCACGACGCCGCGCAGGACGAGTCGGCATCGTGGATAAGTCCGAGGCCGCGACTGCGATGGAAACGAGCGGAGGGCGCTCTGCAGGGCTGCCAGCCGGATCGTCGAGTTGGGTGCCTGTCGCGGCTGGTGAAAAGCCTGGTACGGGTACGGGGAAACGCGGATACTCCGTATACACTGCGCCGCCGAAATACGGTATGTCCTTTGACGACACATGCTTGGCAGCAATAGCGGCCGGCGGCGTTGGAGTGGTAACAGCAGGTAGGTTTGGAGAAGACACCGCACTGTTTTGAGGCGCATAAGCGAAGTACACGCGACTACCAAAGTACGGGGCATCCCATGGATCCGCCTGCTGCATCCCTGGCCGAGACGAGACCGCGAGCGACCAATTCTCCAGACGTGGAGTTGCCATGGGGAGATGCTCCTCTCTGACTCTTGCACAGCACCGTCGTTCACACTGTTGCGGAAAGTGACTCGGCCAGTATTTGCTCCACCTCTTCTATCATCGGAGCGCTTGCCACACGCGCCGCGACCTGAACCAACTCGTCGAGGGCGTGATCTGCCAATGCCGCCTTCACGCGCGGAATGCAGGCAGGAGCCATGCTCAACTCTCTCGCTCCCAGGCCGACCAGCAACAAGGCGAGTTGCGGATCCCCCGCCATTTCGCCGCAGACGCCGACGTGCCGCCCCTGGCGCTGGGCTTCTGAAGAGACCGTGGCGATAGCGCGCAGTACCGCAGGTTGAAGCGGCTGGCAGAGCGGCGCCAGTTGCGGATTGAGCCGGTCGGCAGCCATCACGTACTGCGTGAGATCGTTCGTCCCGATGCTCAAGAAAGCCGCCTCGCGCGCGAGAGCATCGATGGAGAAGACCGCGGCAGGCGTCTCCACCATGATGCCCAGCGGAACTGGACGCGAGATGTGGACGCCGCCCTCGTCAAGCGCGGACCGCGCAGCTAATAGCAGCGTACGTCCCCGCCGTAGCTCCGCGAGTGTATCCACCATCGGCAGCATGACGCGAATATTCGCGCTTGTTTGCGCCGTCGCCCGCAGAATGCCACGAAGCTGAACCGACAGCAGATCCTCCGCGAAGAGCTGCAACCGCACGCCGCGGACGCCGAGCGCCGGATTCGCCTCGGACGGCAGGGCGTGTACCACGTCCGCCAGCGCCGGGAGGGGTTTGTCGGCCCCGGCGTCCAACGTGCGGATTATGATCGGCCCGCTGGTCGGCCCCAACGTGCCAACGATCGACGCGTAGATCTCCGCCTGCTCCAGTTCGTCCGGCAGCGAGGCGCGCCCGGCGAACAAGAACTCCGTGCGCAACAAACCGATGCCGTCGGCGCCGGCGGTGCGAGCGGCCCGCGCATCGGCCTCGGAGCCGACGTTGGCGAGCACCTGGATCGCCGTGCCATCGGCGGTGCGCCCCACCCCCTCGACGCGCCGGGGCAGCGTGAGAGAGTCCGCCAGCCGCCGCGCCATCTTGGCCTGCGCCCCCTCGACGGCATCTGGCGACGGGCGTAGGGTGCAGGCGCCAGTCGCGCCGTCCAGGATCAGCATACCTCCGGCGGCGACACTGGCGAGGAGGCCGACGCCCAACCCCGCCACGGCGGGCATGCCCAGCGCGCGCGCCAAGATCGCCGCGTGCGCCATCGTGCTGCCGGTGGCGAGCGCGATGCCGAGCACCTTCTCGGGCGGCATCTGCACCGTGTCCGAGGGGGTCAGGTCGTCGGCCACCACGATCACCGGCCGCGCGGCCTGGAGCAAGAGCGCACCTAGCGAGGCCGGGGCGCTGCCCGCCGGCCGCAGGTGATCGATCGCGCGCTGCGCCGCGTCGCGCACGTCCGTGGCGCGAGCCTGCCAGAGCGAATCGGGGAGCGCGGCGAGCGCACGCGCCTGTTCATCGGCGGCCTGCGTCAGCGCGGCGACCGCGCCAATACCGCTCTCCCCGATCAGCTCCCCGGCCCGCTCGCTCAGCGTTGGGTCGTCCAGCATGAGCGCCTGCGCCTCGAAGATGCCCGCCTCCGAGGGGCCGATATCTCGCCTCACGCGCCCCGCCAACGCGCGCAGTTCATCCGCCGCCGCGGCGAGTGCCGCCAGCACCCGCGCCCGCTCGGCGGTCGGATCGATCGGATCCGCGGCGTCACTCTCCGCGCCGGGGCCGAACGCGGCATGGCGAAAGATCAACGCGGGACCCACCGCGACCCCCGGCGATACGCCGATACCGCTGAGCGTGCGGGGAGCGCGCTCCTCCTCGCCCCGCGATCCGTTCGTCGAGTCCATCATGCTGCCCTCTGCCTCGCGCGACGTCGCACCTACTCCGGATCGCCGAAGCGGGTACGGACCAACTCCTCGATCGCGGCGACCGCCAGCCCGGCGTCGTCGCCGGTCGCTACCACCTCCACCGCCGAGCCGTACTCCGCGCCGAGCTGGAGCACCTGCAAGATGCGCTTCGCATCGGCGGAACGCCCGTTGCAGCGCACCTGCACCGTCGAGGTGAATTTGGCGGTGGTCTGCACCAACAGCGCGGCGGGGCGCGCATGCAAGCCAACCTTATTGGTCAGCGTCAATGTCTTGGTTACTGTAGCCACCGTCATGTCCTTTTCGGGAACTTCCCTAACGTGGAGGCTTCGCTGGCGGTCGCGGCCACCACGTCTAGCGAGCTGCCCAACGAGGCTTCGACGGCAGCCGCCACGGCGCCCTCCACCAGCGGCGCGTCGGAGAGCCGGATGCACGAGCGCCGCCGCTCCGGCAATTGCTCCCACGCCATCTCGGCGACGAGCGCCGCGCTCCCCAGGTCGACGAGCACGAGCACGCCGTCGCCCGACTCCGCGGCGATATACGCCGAGAGCACCTTGTTAAGCGAGGTGCCAAGCCTGTCGTCGTCAGTGCCGCCCGCGGCGACGACCCGGACGGTCCCACGTACCATCTGTCCGGCGAGCTCGGCCACCCCCTCCGCCAGTCGGGCGCCGTGCGACACGATCACCAGTCCCACAGCCATCTCGACCTACCTCCCGTCGAGCATCGCGTGGATGAAGAGTGCGGCGGAGGACGCGCCGGGATCTTGGTGGCCGATGCTGCGCTCACCGAGATAACTTGCGCGCCCCTTGGTCGCCAGCATCGGGATAGTGGCCCGCAACCCCTGGTCGGCCGCCTCGGCTGCGGCGCGAAGCGCTTCGCCCAGCGGGCGACCGGCCTCAACGGAGGCTTTCAATGCATCGTATGCCGGGCCGAGCGCGTCCACCATCGTCTTCTCACCGCGCTGCGCCCGCCCCCGCGCCATGATGCCTTCGAGCGCGGCGCCGAAGCCCAGCACCACATCGGAGGGCTCCATCTCATGCTTCCCGGCGAGGGCAGTGCCCGCGCGCAGGAACGCTGTCCCATAAAGCGGGCCGCTCGCGCCGCCGACCGTCGAGACGAGCGTCGTGCCGACCGTTTTGAGGATCATCCCCACGTCCGCCTCGGCCACGGAGGGTAGCTTCGCCAGCACCGTCGTGAACCCACGATCCATGTTCGTCCCATGATCGGCGTCGCCGATGGCGGCGTCGAGGTCGGTCAGGTATTGCCGCTGATCGTGCAGCGCCTGGGCGGACCGCTGCAACCACCCGAGCACGCATTGACTGTCTGCTGCCATTCGTCGCCTCTTCTTCGAAGGACGCCTCACCACGCCGGCTCGCGCACCGCGGGGTCGGCTCCCCCTCCCCGGCGCGTTGGGAAAGGGGGCCGAAAGGCCGAGACGCGCCGTCAGGCACGCCAGCGCAGCGCCGGCGTATGCACGGGCGCGTCCCACAACTGCGTCAGCTCGTCGTCCAATTTCACCAGCGTCACCGAGCATCCAGCCATCTCGAGCGAGGTGATGTAGTTGCCGACGAGGTTGCGACCAACTCTGATCCCGTTGCGCTTGAGGAGCTTCGCGAACTCGTTATACATGACGTAGAGCTCGATCAGTGGCGTGCCGCCCATGCCGTTGACGAAGAGCAGCACGGTGTCGCCCGCCTTGAACGGCAGATCCTCGAGTATCGGCGTGAGCAGCATCCCGGCGATCTCCGCCGCCGGCGCCAGCTTCACCCGATGCCGGCCCGGCTCGCCGTGGATGCCAATGCCGATCTCCATCTCGTCGTCGCCCAACTCGAAGGTCGGCTTGCCGGCGGAGGGCACCGTGCATGACGTCAGCGCCATGCCCATGCTGCGCCCGTTGGCGTTCACCTTGCGGCAGAGATCGGTGACGCGCTGCAACGGCGCGCCCGCCGCCGCCGCGGCCCCCGTGATCTTCTCCGCGATCACCGTCGTGCCGACGCCGCGCCGTCCCGCGGTGTAGAGGCTGTCTTTCACCGCCACGTCGTCGTCGATCGTCACGCTGGCGACCTCGATGCCGTCGGCCTGCGCCAGCTCAGCGGCAAGCTCGAAGTTCAGCACGTCGCCCGTGTAGTTCTTGACGATGTGCAGCACGCCGGCGCCGCCGTTGACCGCGCGGGTGGCGGCGAGCATCTGGTCGGGGACCGGCGAGGTGAACACCGCGCCAGGGCAGGCGGCGTCGAGCATGCCGCGCCCCACGAAGCCGCCGTGCATCGGCTCGTGGCCGCTGCCGCCTCCGGAGATGATGCCGACCTTGCCCACCACCGGCGCGTCGGCGCGCACGACGATCTGGTTCTCGAAGTCCACCCGCACCAGGTCGGCATGGGCGGCGGCGATGCCCGCAAGCTCGTCGACGACGACCGACTCAGCGTTGTTGATGAGTTTCTTCACCTCAGGCCTCCTGTGGCCGCCGCGCGGGCGGCCTCGCGCCAATCCAACTCCGCGCGCACATCACCGTGCGCGCTCGTACGAAGAGCGTCCCTCTGGCCTATCGCGTCGCAGCGGGGGTCTTCACCTCGGCGGGGGTCGCCGCGGCGTCGGCGGCCTTGGGCCGCACCAGGAAATCGTAGGCAAAGGCGCCGAGCACCGCGCCCACCACCGGGCCGATCAGATAGACATAGAACTGGTCGAGGTGATTGACGCCGCCATTCAGCGTCTGCACCAACTCGCTGGCGAAGGCGCGAGCGGGGTTGAGCGCCGCGCCGGTGACGGGGCCGACGACGAAGATGATGCCCGCCACGATCAGGCCGATCACCAGGCCGGCCCAACCCGCCGGGGCGCGCGAATCAACGGCGATGCCGTAGATCGTGAAGACGAGGATGAACGTGCCAAGCCCCTCGGCGATGATCGCCTGTAGCGGGCTGACCGTCGCTCCATAGCTGGTGACGCCAAGGCCCAAGGTCTTCGCGGCATTCCCGCCGAACATCGCGACGATGGCGTACGCGCCGGCGATGCCGCCCAGGAACTGGGCGATGATGTAGCCGACGGCGTCGGCGACGCCAACGCGCCCGGTGAGCAGCAGCGCGATAGTGACGGCGGGGTTGATGTGGCACCCCGAGACTTTGCCGATGGTGTAGACCATCGCCATGATGATGAACGCGAAGGCGAACGAAATGATACCCAGATCGGCGAACGAGAACTTGGCGCCCGTGCCACCATCCAGGTCTAGGGCCGCCGTCACCGATCCAGCGCCGATCAACACGAGGAGCCCAGTGCCAAGGAACTCCGCGACGAGCTTCTGCGCGAGCGTGGGTTGCTTCTGCATCGTGTTTCTCCTGCAACGGGGCAGTTGCTACGGCGCGTCACGCGCTCCCATCGCCGCATGGCGACGAAATGCGCCCACATTGGCGCGAGGTGACGCCCAACAATTCGTCAGGACGCGAGTGACCAGTCGTCTCAGGGGCGGGCTTGCTCGTTGTCGTTGCCGGAGCGGTGGGCGCGCGGAGCAAATCCGCAGACCTGGTGGGTGGCTCCTCTCTGGCGTCGCCGTGCGCAATCCGGCGGCGAGTGGACGGTAGGCGGTGCATGCATCATGAAACAGTCATGAGGGCGCCTACCCCTTACTCAAAGCGCGTGCCGAGATCGCGTGCCGGGCCGCGTCCCGGCGAAAACTCGCGACCGTCACGCTAAGAAATGCTGGATAGCAGGGCATCCGTGCCGATCGCCACGTAAAAAACTCGTCGTGGCGAGCACGCGTCGCGCGGGCGTCATCACGTCGGGGGAGTTGCAATACTGAAACGCACGCGTTTCACATCTGCGACACGTTGCAACGTTGCAACGTCGCGACCTAGCGCGCGGTCGCGCGCCGCATCTTGCGCCAGAGCGTCGTGCGGCTGATGCCAAGCTGCCGTGCCGCATCGGCCATGTTGCCGCCGCTGACGCGCAGCGCCCGCTCGATGAGCTGCCACTCCGCCGACGCGCTCTCGTGGCGCAGGTCATAGCGCGGGGCGCTCAGCGTGGATGCCTCGACGGTCTCGTCGGGCATGGCGCCGATCGTGCCGTGCTGCGCCCGCATGCCGGCGTCGTGCTCGTGTCCTCGCCGCGCCAGGCGGATCTCATCTGGCAGATCGCCCAAGGTGATCATCGCATGGTCCGCGATGTAGACCACCCGCTCTATCACGTTCTCCAGCTCGCGGATGTTGCCCGGCCAGGTATAGGTGTTGAGCGCCTCCAGCGCCTCCGCATCCACTCCGAGCGGCCGATTCAGCCGCGTGCTGAGCCGTTGCAGCGTGTAGTGCAGCAGCAACGCGACATCGCCGGGGCGATCCCTCAGGGCGGGCACCTCGACGGGGAAGACGTTGAGGCGGAAGAAGAGGTCCGAGCGGAAGGTACTCCGCCGCACCTCCTCGGCGAGATCGCGGTGCGTCGCGGCGACCACCCGGACGTCCACGGGGATGACGTGCTGGCCGCCCACCCGCACGATGCTGCGCGTCTCCAGCGCGCGGAGCAGGCTCGACTGCAGATCCGGCGGCATGTCGCCGATCTCGTCGAGGAAGAGCGTGCCACCGTTGGCAAGCTCGAACTTGCCGGGGCGGCCCATGCGGTCGGCGCCGGTGAAGGCGCCGCCCTCGTAGCCGAAGAGCTCGCTGCTGATCAATTCGCGGGGGATGGCGGCGCAGTTGATCGCGACGAAGGGGCCGCTCGCGCGGGCGCTGGCGTTGTGGATGCTCTGCGCGAACAGCTCTTTGCCGGTGCCCGTCTCGCCGTGAAGCAGGACAGTGGAGGCGCTCTCGGCGGCGATGTGCGCCAGCCGCGTCGCCTCCGACAACGCGGGGCTCTGCCCGACGATGTTGCCGAAGCGGATGCGCGCCTGGGCGCCGCTCATCCGGTGGACCAGCCGCTGCACGCGCTCGATGCTGCGCAGGGTCAGCACATACCCCCCGGTCTGCGCCGTCGGCGAGACGCGCAACGCGCCGACCGGCGCCAGGCCCATGCGCGCCGCGACCTCCGCGAGGCCGACGAGCGGGGCAGGCGCCGTGAGCGCGGTGGGCGCGACCATCCCGCGTAGGGTGCAGACGCAGGAGACGCGGCTGCCCCGCACCACGAAGGTGACTTCCTCGTCGTGTAGCTCGCGACCCTGGCGTAAGGCATCGTGGAGCGCCGCAGGCATCTCGGCCAGATCCGCCAGTCGCTGGCCCACCGCACGCGCGGTGGTGCAACCGAGCAGGTGTCCGGCACGCGCATTCATATGGCTCACAGTGCCATCCGGCTGCAGCAGCAGGATGCCTTCGGGCAACGTCTGGAGAATCGCGTTCAGCTCCGAGAAGAGTTCATTTGCGCTGCTGAGCCAGAGATTCATGCGTAGCTCGCCGGAGAGCGTGGCAGCAGCAGCGCTGATCATGCCCAGCGTGTGTGGGTGGCATTCCCCAGCAGGCACGATAGCAAAGAGCGCGCCTACCAGCGCGCCGAGCGAGTCGTGGACTGGTGCACCCGCCGTGCAGTAAGGGGTGAGGAATGTGCAGTAGTGCGCGGCGCCGTTTACCAGTGCCGGGAAGGAATCCTCGACGGCCAAAGCGGGGCCGTTGGTGCCTGCGGACGCCTCGCTCACGCAGGCGCCGACGCTCCAACCCACGGTCGCCAAGTCGTCGCGCAACGCCGCGTCGCCGATCATTTCAAGGAGGCGTGCGTCCGCATCGACGAAACCGATCACCGTCCGCGATCCCTCGATGAACTGGTAAACATCCTCCATCGCCGGGCGTACCAATGAGAGGGCATGCGCTGCCAATGTCGCGCCGCGTTGGTCTACCGCGGCGCGGGGAGGGCGAGGTCCCTCCTGGTCGCGAGCGACGCCGAGTTCGCTGCATCTCTGCCACGAACGCATGAGGGCGGGATCGATGCGCAACATCTCCGAGTCGGTCAGTCCATGCTCCGAACCGGCGCCAGCAGGCGTACGTTCGCCGTGACCTGTGAGTGTCGAGGTCATGGGGGCTCTCCAATGAGCGCTACCGGATTGAAAACCAGCACCGACTCGCCAATCGTCCATGGGTTTTTATTGTCCGGAACTGTATCACAGTTCGTGATTCAACACCGCGCTATCCGCGTCGTATACCTAACCGCCAGTGCCTCGTCTGGAATGCACAGACGCACAAGTCTATCAACGGACTATCTCTTGCTCTACGTTGCGCATGAATCCCATTCTGCGAACGCTCGCATGTATGTTTGCCACTTCAAAACGTCAGACCGCTCAGGTACTTGACCGCAAAACGTTCAAAAACACGGCGCCAGGCGCTGTCGCGGGCTACGCTCCTTGTGGAGTGTGTACCCCGAATTCATAGGCACTCTGGGCAGCTCACGGCATGTGCTGACAGGCCGCAGTGAGAGGACTAATACGCGCGTAGTCAACCATCAAGGTAAAAGTGCTAGGTGAAGCCAGCTGCATCAGCCGCACTACATGTGTTGTTGGGTTTGACAGCAGTTCTGATACTGATACTGGTGGCGAATTCGACAGAGAGCAAGCAGTGGGGAGGAAATTGGCGGTAGGGTACGCGACAACAGGACGCCGTGAGACGGCCTCCAAAGGAGTTGGCGCCTGTCGCGCAAGATGCTTCCTATCCCCCCGATTGCCCCCGAGACCGCTCGTGTGGTGCGCGCCTGCTTTCCCCA
Source organism: uncultured Chloroflexia bacterium (assembly GCA_963841205.1). Classification (GTDB taxonomy): domain Bacteria; phylum Chloroflexota; class Ktedonobacteria; order Ktedonobacterales; family JADMIN01; genus CAWAWP01. The sequence goes on from CAWJCH010000003.1 coordinate 339,723, forward strand.
CGGCACGCTCGTCGTGCCGTGGCGCGACGCCTTGGGCCGCCTCGACAGCGACGAGGACTTCGCTGACCTCTTCCCCACCCGTGGGCAACCCGCCGAAGCGCCGTGGCGCTTGGCGGTGGTCACGGTGCTGCAATGTGCGGAAGGGCTAGCCGACCGGCCGGCGGCGGACGCGGTGCGCCGCCGGCTGGATTGGCAGGAGGCGCTCAGCTTGGAGCTGACCGACGCCGGCTTCGACCACACCGTCCTGTCGGAGTTTCGTACCCGCCTCGTGGCGGGTGGGGCCGAGGAGCGCTGGCTCGACCTCGTCCTGGAGCAGGGGCGCGCCCAGGGGCGCGCCCGCGGCTGGCGCACGGGGCGGGGCACGCAGCGCCCCGTGCGCCAGCCACGTCCTGGCGGCAGTGCGGGCGCTGACCCGGCTCGAAGGCGGGGGCGAGACGCTGCGCCAGGCGCGCAACGTGCTGGCGGACGTCGCCCCCGACTGGCTGCGGGCGCCCGCGCGGGCGGGAGGGGTCGAGCGCTACGCGCATCGCGTCGAAGCGGAGCGCCTGCCCCGCGGCAAGGCCGAGCGCGAGCGGTATGCCAACCCGGTGGGCGCGGATGGCTGGCACGTGCTCGACGCCCTGGAAGAGGCCGCCACCCCGGCCTGGCTGCGTGCCCTCCCGGCGGTGCAGACCCTGCGCCGGGTGTGGGACCAGCCGTAGCATCCCCGAGGACCGCAGGCGACCCGTCGCTCATCTGGCCAGCGCGACGACCAGCACGACGACCAGCACGACGACCAGCACGACGACCAGCACGACGACCAGCCGGACGGTGGGTTGGACGGCGCGCACGGCGGCGGGCACGGCGGCGGGCAGGACGGTGAACTCGCGGGCCGCTGGCGCGCGACAGCGGACGGGCCGCCCTCGCACCAGGTGCCGCGCTCGCCGGATGACCCGGAGGCCCGCTACGGCAAGACGCGCGAGACCCGGTGGGTGGGCGCCAAGCTGCACGTGACCGAGACCGGACCGAGACCGGCGACGCAGACGCGCCCCACCTCCTCGTCCCGGTCGCGACGACGCCGGCCTGCGTCGCGGAGGCGGCCGCCCTCGCCCCGATCCACGAGCAGCTCGCCGACCGCCACCGGCTCCCGAGCCGGCCGCTCGTCGACGCGGGCGACCTCGAGGCCGAGGTGCTCGCCGCCAGCCAGGCGCGCGACGGCGTCGAGATGCGGGGCCCGACCCGCGGCAATGGGCGCGGGCCGGCCCGGGCGCCGACCGGTTTCGCGGGGCCGCACTTCGCCGTCGACTGGGAGACGCAGCGCGTGATCGGCCCGCAGGGGCACGCCAGCCGCAGCGGGGCACCGATGCAGGATCGGCGGCAGGGGCCCGCGCGCAACCTGATCACCGTCGCCTTCTCGGCGCGCGAGTGCCGCCCCTGTCCCCGTCGGGCCCGGTGTACCCGCTCCGCCCACCGCGGGCTCACCTTGCCCCCGCGCGAGCAAGAACAGGCCTGACGCGCCGCGCGCCTCCGCGAGCACACCGACGAATTCCCCCGCGCCTCCGCTCATACGCTCACCGCGCCGGCGTTGAAGGCCCCCATGCCCAGGCCAGACGCCTCTGCGGGCTGCGCCGCTCGCGCGACGTCGGCCAGCCCAAGACGCCTCTGCAGCACATCCTCAGCGCCGTCGCGATCAACCTGCTGCGGATCAACGCCTGGCGCAACCGCACTCCCCGGTCTCCCACTCGGCCGTCGTCCTTTGCCCGCCTCATGGCCCAAGCAGCCTAACGGTACGTCTCGTGCGAATTCGCCACCAGTATCAGTTCTGACAGCAGGACCGCGAGACTAAATGAGATTCAGGGAGACTGGTATGGACGATGAAGGCCGGCGCTATATGACGGCGAGACTGAACGAGACCGCGCGAGCGAGGGTGCCGCGTTTTTGTAAACCGCACGTGTAGCGATCGCCGAAGTTGAGAGAGTTGTCGATTGGTAGGAGGTAGGAAGCGGGCTCAACTGCAATCGTCCGGCGAGCCCACCATACCATCGGGACCTGCTACTTCCACTCGGCCTGGGCGTCCTTCGACCAGACGACGTTGGTCTCCTGCTGCCATATGCCGTCGCGATAGTGCAAGAGCGCACCACCGAGGCCGATGGCCCACGGGTCGCTGCCAGAGGGCAACGAGGTGACGCCATAGAGCGGGAGCGAGACGGGCTTAGCCGTCTTGCTCCACACGCCCGCCATGTCGTGGTAAATGCCGCCGGAAGCGCCGACCGCCCACCCCTCGGTGGCGGAGCGTAGCGCGATGCCGTAGAGGTACTCATCCACGGTGCTCTGCACGGTCCAGCGACCCCCCGCGTAGTGCAGGATCACGCCGGATGAGGAGTTGCTGACATCTCCGACGGCGAAGCCCTCCGACGGCGAGACCATGGCGATGCCGTTGAGCTGGATGGGGCCGGGCAAGGGTTGGCCGAAGGGGAGTGTGATGCGCTGCTCGGTCCACGTGCTGCCGTCGTAGTGGACGATGTCCCCCCCGAAGCGGGCGATCCAGATATCATGAGGGTTGGTAGCCGCGATAGCTGACCCGCCGCCCCATTGCTGGTCGGAGAGGGTCGTGACTTCGTGCCACGCCGTGCCGTCGTAGTGCAGCGTCTCGTTCTCACCCGTCGCCCATCCATCAGTCGGTGAGAGCATGAGCAGCGCAGAGGGATCACTCCCAATGCCGATGGGGAAGACAGGCGTCGCGATCGTCCAGGCCGTGCCGTCGTAGCGCAGCAGGACACCGCCTGGTCGGAAGCTGTGGTACCGGTCACCAATGGGAATGGGCATGGATGCCCAGGCCCAGCCGTCACTGGCAGAAAGCATCGAGACGGCGGTGAACTCGGACTGATCGTCGAGGCCGGCGGGTTTACGCAGGATCGTCCACTGGCCGCGCGAGTAGTGCATGAGCAGGGTCGTGGGTTTGCCGCTGATGTGGCCGACCGCCCAGCCGTCGTCCGCCGACACCATCGAGATACTTTGTAAGCTCATCGCATTGGCCCACGAATACGGCTGACCGATCCCGAGATGGTAGAACCATACGAAGGGTGTCTGCTGCGCGCATGCCAGGACGATCAGCAGGATGGTCGCAAGGACCACGCCGCTCCCAAGCGCCACGCGTCGCCAGTGGGCAGACAAGGAGGTGGTGACCGAGCGGCCCTGGGGCGGCATGCAAGCGGAACCCTTCTATAAACTGCAGACAAGCCCGACGTTTGCTCGAGGCAGGGCCCGGCCTAGCTGGACCGTACCGAAGTATCATAGCAGAAAGCCTGCTTACCGACAAGAACAGGCGGGCACGGAGGCGCGTTCGGCGGCATCGGTGTCCTGACGCGCCGATCCCAGCGAGGAGGTGCCGTGCTGTGGGCTCCGGTGGCCACTGAGTCGCGACCGGGTGACCTGACCCCAGGGTTGACCCCAACGCCGGCGAATGTCAGCGAACGAGCGTGAAGAACCGAACCACTGACACGTCCATAATTGCGGAGTCCGTGAGCTTCCGCGAACGCGGATGAACGCGGGGGGCAGAACAAGCACGTCTCCAATGTCGTCCTCCTCCGGATCTTGCGCGGCCCCTTCGCCGGGAGCATCCGCGCGCTGGCCTCTGCCATGCCTACCGTCGTGGAGTAGCACCCCCCGCGCGGTTTGCCGATTTTCGCGGGCGGCGAATGTCGATGAATGTCGGTGAATGTCTTATGCGTCGGTGAGCCGGCCCATCTCGACGGGTAGCCCTGCCGCTTCCCATGCCGGATAACCACCCCGGATCGCCGCGGCCTGGAACCCCCCCTCGCCCAACAAATTGGCCGCCCGCTCCCCGCGCGACTGGCCGGGATGGTGCATATTGCAGTACGTCACGATCCGGCGATCGCTCGGCAGCCGCTTCATCTGTTGCGCCAGCTTGGCGAGCGGAATGTGCCGCGCCCCCGCCACGTGACCACGCGCAAAGTCCGCCTCGCCGCGCACGTCGATGACCACCGGGGCCAGCGCGGCGTCCTGCTGCCAAGCACGAAGCTCCGATGCCTCGACGAGGGCGCAAACGATCACTTCGGGCTCGCCCACCGCCGGCGCGAGCAGCGCCCGCAGCCGGTCGGCAAACGCCGCCTCGTCGTGCCGCCTCAGATACGTCTCCATCTCTTGCAGCGGCCAGATAAAACCGTTGGCCTGTACCTCGCCCCACAACGGACCGCCCGGCCCATCGCCATAGGCGTTGTCGGTCGCGAGCAGCGCGTCGGAGCACCTGCCTACGGTTGCCATCAGGTCCGCGACCGAGCGCCGCACGTTCTCCACCCGGTCGTCCCAAGCGCGCCCCACAGAGGCGTGCAGTGCCCGCTCCTGCACCGCGCCGAAATCGACCTCGCGCGGCGGCGTCTCAGCGCGCTGGTAGTACCCAATCCGCTCGACCGTATAGTCCATCCAGAAAGCGATCGCCGTGAGCAGATCGCCCGCCGACCAGCCCTCATCCGTGCGCATGGCCCGCTGCTCCGCCGGCGTCCGCCCCGCTATGAACTCCTCGAGCGCCGCGCTAGTCTGGCCAAACGCTGCACGCAACTCTTCACGACGCACCTGATCGCTCATCCGCTATGCCTCCATCTCCCCGACTTTCGCCGGCACTAACTCATCGCCTCGCCAGTAGTCGACGTGCATTGGTCACCGTTCACTGCGCTCCTATCGCCGCGCCATGGGGTCCCCTTGCACAATTTTTGGAGCAGTCGTGCGCCCAATTTCCGCAGGATGCGCCTGCTGGGTCAGGTCGGCCAGAAATCCGCGCAAGGACCAACCTGAAAATGTGATTGGATGAACGTGCCCGTGGATTGGAGGCGACGTGATGCAAGAGCCAGCCGCAACGAGTAGCAGCGAATCCACGCACCGGCAGGCGTTCGCGGTGCGCTCCGACCGCGTCAGCGTCCTCGACGACGAGCGCTGGCTCACAACGGCCCGCCCGCGCCTACGCCGCCTCGCTCGCCTGCGCGGCATCCCCGCCGACATCGTCGAGGACGTGGTGCAAGAGACGCTGCTAGAGGCGTGGAAACACCGGGACCGCCTCCATACCCCGCAAGGCATCGACTACTGGCTCGACGAGATCTGCCGCAACATCTGTCGCCGCCATGCGCGCACTGCCTCGCGCGAGCGGCGCCACCTGACACCGTTGCTCACCGCCGGCCCCTCCGACGATCACGCGCTTGGAGCACGCGGCACACCAGCTCTGCACGACCTCCCCGACGAGCGCATCCCCGATCCGCTCGACGCGCTCGACCACGAGGACTTGGCGCTCCTCCTCGATCGTGCGCTCGGCGCACTACCCGGCGCCACGCGCGAGATTGTGGAGCAATGCTACCTGATGGACCTCCCGCAGCGCGACGTCGCGGGACGCCTCGGACTCTCGCTCAGTGCGCTGGAGGCACGGCTCCACCGAGCGCGCCAGCAGTTGCGTCAGCTCCTCAATGGTCCGTTGCGTGCGGACGCAGAGGCGCTCGACTTGAGCGTTGATCGAGAGCGCGCGGAGGGATGGCGCGAGACCCGCCTCTGGTGTACGGTCTGCGGTCGGCGCCGACTGCTGGGACTCTTCCTGCCGCAGCCAGACGGGAGCATGAACCTGCACATGCGCTGTCCGGAGTGCGAGCCGCGCTTCGGGCTGGTCGACATCAGCAGCAGCAACGTCCACAGCAAAGGACTGATCCATCTGGAAGGATTGCAGTCGTTTCGCCCCGCCTGGAAGCGCACCATGCAAGGCATGACCGCGCGCTTCACCCAGTCGCTGCTCGCAGGCGCAGGACTCTGCCCCTACTGCGGCACGCCCGCCTCGCTGCAACTCGTCGACGCGATCAGCGCGGCGCGGCAGACCGCGGGCGCGACCCTACCCGCTGGGCTCTCGCGGCACCCATATCAGTTTTGGGCCTGGTGGAGGTGCCCCAACTGCTACGGCGACTCTTGTCCCGTGGCGGATGTCTTCGCCGCCAGCGATCTCGTCTACTGGTCGGACCCACGGACGCGACGCTTCATGGCAGAGCATCCGCGCTGGGTGAGCGAGCCGGAGTTGCTGGTCGAGTACGCCGGCCAGCCCGCGCTGCGCCTACAGATGGCGGACGTCACCACCGCCGCGCGCCTGACCGTTCTGGCCCACCGTCACACGCTCCGCGTGCTCGCCGTCTTCTAGCCCCTAACTCCCCGACTTCATCCAGTCATAACTGCGCCCCGCCTCGAAGGGATTGCCCGCCGCCTCGCTCGCCGGCGCGTTGGCGGCGGGGGTCGAGCCAGACACCGGGATCGCCGGCAGCACCAGGTCGCCCACGTTCACGCCATTCAGGGGCAGCGCCTCCTCCCAGCGCTCGTCGTCCTGCTCGCCAAGCTCCGATGGTGCGTCGGGCGCGGGCGCCTGGTTCGCGTCCCCGTCCGTGGCGGTGACGGCGTCGTCGCTGTCGTACGTCTCGTCAACCTGCGGATCGGTTTCGTCCCGCGTGCCGCTGGGCGGCCAACTGAACCCCGGCGGCAGCGGCACCCACACCAGCAACTCGCCATCGGGCCCGATGTGCACCTGCGGCCTGCGTTCCGGCGGCGTCCGCGTGGCGATGGCGATGGCTGCGGCGTCCTCCGCGTGGATCACCTCGAGCTGCTCGTAGGTCCGCCGGATGCGCAGCGCCAGCGGCGGCGGATCTGCCCGCCGCGAAGAGGTCGCGCAGCTCACGGATGCCCTGCCCCACCACCAACAGCCGAAGCCCCGGCACGACGCCGTGCCGCCGCCCACGGTTGACCAGCACCCAGCCGTCCTCGTTCACGTGGATGATGTCTGCGGGCCACGCCGCGGCCGTCGCCTCACCGTCGCTCACGCGTCTGCTCCTTCGCACTCTCTCAGCGCATCAAAGGCCCATGAAACAATAGGTGAGCAAGTGCGCTCCCTCCCCTAGTGGACGATCGATGTCGCCACATCGGGTGAGCTGTCGCGCACCGCCTGGCTCTCTAGTCAGGTAGTAATGAGCATGGTATCATGGCCGCGACGCGCGCTTATGTCTCTCGCTGGAGACGTGCCGCACGTGCGTGACGGTGCTGTAAGACGCGAAGCCGGCGTCCACATGGTGTCGTGAGCGCGGCTCTCCTTTCGAGGTGGACGCGGCGCACAGGTTCCTACGCGGGCGCTATCGGCGCCGAACATACCACACCAGGCGACGCGAAGAAGGGGGCGGCAGTGTCCATCGACGTAAAGGCAACCACGGACGTGCAGACCGAGGAGATCGCCGGCGAATCCAGCGAAGCGACCGCCGAGGCCAGCGCCGGCACCGCCACTCCGGAGAGCGTTGCGCAGGTCACAGCGGACGGCATGACGCGCTACTACAACCTCGCCAAGCGTCAGGCCTGGGACGCGCGCGTCCTCAAGTGGGGCGAGCAGATGCCCGTTCCCGAAGGCATCGGCTCCGCTGAGAAGAAGGCCCGCCGTCACTCCATGTGGCGCTCCGTCGTCACGCAGCAACTCCAGGCCGACATGATCGCCGTCGAGGCCTCCACCCAGCTCCTGGTGACCGCTCCCGACCACGAGGCCAAGCTCTACTACACCACGATGGTCAACGACGAGTCGAAGCACTGCGAGGTCTGGCTCAAGCTCTCCAAGGAGATCGGCGGCGTCTGCGAGCCCGACCCCTTCCTCGAGCAACTTGGCAAGCTCACCTTGAACGCCGAGACCCTCGAGGCGATGATCTGGCTCTTCCAGTGCGCCTTTGAGGGGCTCGTGATCCCTCGCTTCCACCAAATCGCCCGCGCCACCCCCGGCACGATCCTCTCGGACATCTGCACGCGCATCGCCATCGACGACGGCATCCACCATGGCTCCGGCGTCTGCTACGAGCGGCTGCTGCTGGAGCGCGCGCCCAAGTCCGCCCGCCGTGACGTCGCGCGCATCACCAAGGAGATGTGGCCGCTCTTCACGCAACACCTCACCTGGCGCCCGCGCGAGCGCGCCTGGGCCAACAGTCGCCATGCGCTCCCGCGACTTCGACTTCATCTCTAGCCAGCGCGACGAGATCGTCAAGATGGGCCAGGACTTCGGTTTTGACTTCCAGGACCTCGCCGTCTAAGCGTCCCCCGCTCCATTCATGCCCCAGAGATCACGCATCTCTGGGGCATCTTTCTGTCGGCTGCCTGCTCGATTGCGTAAATTTTATTTTGATTTAACGTCTAGCCGGTATGCTCTCTTTTCGGGGGCCCCGCGACGTCGCGTGATCAATGCCCCCTACGCCATGAGCAACGGATAGCGAGTTAAGCGAGATATATGCAGCGCGCAGGAATCTTCGATACAGTTTCTCCATTCGGGGAGTATCACCTGACGGTGGACGAGGCGCGACGGGCGATCCTGGCCTATGCGGGCGCCGAGGTGATCTGGGAGTGGCGCGGCCACGAGGCCGAGCGCGACTTCCGCGCGGGCGTCCTGCTTAATCCGCGCCTCGCGATCGGCGCAACCTCCGTCGTCGGCGACGGGGAGACGCCGCTTGCCGCCCTGGAAGATCTGCTCTGGCGCCTCGCGCTTCCCGCGCTGCTCGCCGAGGGCGCCGAAGCCCCTCCGCCCTCAATCGCCTCGTCCGCGCTGAACTAGACCTTGCCAGCCTCGATCAGCCCCGCGATGCCTATAAGCGCCGCCCGTAAACGTGTGTGCATGCGCTCGCGCTCGGCCTCGCTGCCCAGATTCTCCATGTGAAATCGCAGCGACGCTCGCTTGCGATCCGTCGCCGCAAAGCGGATCTGTAGGGTCGCGGCCGCGGCCCAGCCAACCGGCTGCCACGTCATGCGCAGGTGGTTCGGCGGATCGAGCACGTGCGAGCTGTTGTCCGCTCGTATCACACCGGGACGCCCTCGAAGACGCAATACTGCACCACGTCGCCGAGTGGGACGACCCGATTCAGGCGGAGTCCGGCGGAGGCGAAGAGGGCGGCGTACTCTTCCTCGGTGCGCGGGCGTCGGCAGATCCGTCAGGCCGGCTGGAGCGCATCATCTCGCGCCGCCCACCACCGCGCTGCGCCCCCTTTCAGCCCTCTACTGTCGCTCTTGGCTAGTGGCCAAAAACGGTACCTTTGGGCGCCGGCAGGCTCCTTGCCGCGAAGGCCCCGTCGCACCGTGCTATACTCAACTGCGACTGAGCGGCGTTCCCCTGTCAAGCGGGTAGTACATCCGTTCCGACAGCCGCTCGTCCGGGTCATTCACTCGCTTCCCCCGGCGCGGAGGATGGTGTGCCGACCGACGAACAGCGCATTTTGGATCTCTCTCGCGCGGCCGAGACGCTCATCGCCGGGCCGCCGGAGTATCTGCGCGCCTTCGTGGGCGAGGAGGGTGGCGCCCGCCAGCAACGCCGCGCGATCCTGGTGGCCTCGCTGCGCGAGCAGGAGTTCGAGGGGCGCGTCGGCGTCTCGGTGGACGAGCTGGCCGCCGACCTCGAAGCCGTGCTGCGCGTGCGCGGGCAGCCGTTGCCGGATGACGTGCGCGGCGAGGTCGTGGAGGTGCTGCGCCAGCTTGAGGGCTGGCAGGCGGTGGACGGCGGCCTCGCCCCCGAACGCGCCGAGCGCGACGGACTGCGCCGGCGCGTCGAGCGTGACTATGCCCTCGCCCGCACGATGCGCGTCTTCCTGCCGCACTGGGACGAGGTGCAACGCGCCCTGCGCCGCCGCTATGTCAGCCTCAGCGCCAACTACTTCGCCCAGGCCATCGCCGCGCTCGATACGCTGCTGGATGAGCTGAGGTACGAGGATACCGATCCCCTGCGCTGCCACACCGCATGGCAATCGCTGCGCCAGGCGCTCCACGGCATCATGACCGAGACGCGCGACTTCGCCCGCGAGCTGCGCGCCCTCCGCGTGGACGGCAACCGCCCCGACGTGCTGGCAGATATCGCCGACCGCCTCGGCATCCTCCACGAGAAGTTCTTCCGCGTCGCCGCCGAGGGGGCCGCGAAGGTGCGCGAGCGGCTGGTGCTACTGCGCGACGAGCGCCACGACGGCGAGCAGGTCCACATGCTGCAAGAGGCGCTGCGCCGCCGCGAGGAGGAGTGGAGCGTCGGCCTCGGCGAGACCGAGGATGAGCTGCAAGAGCGCCTGGACGCCGTCGGCGCAGACGTGCTGCGCGAGCTGGTGATCTTCGAGCGGCTGATGGCCGAGAGCGGCCCCGGCTCGTGGCGCGAGGGCGCTCGCGCGATCAGCCTCGCCTTGGTGGATCTCACCGAGCGCATCCACTCCGCGATCTCGCTGCGCCTGCAACAGACGCAGGCCGTCGCCGCGCTGCTGCGCCGCGCGCACGATCTCGCCGAGGGCGCGCCGGACGCCACGCAGCGCGCCCGCCAATACCTCTGGAACGCCTCGGGCGCGATCCACGGCGCATTCTGGGTGACGCAGAGCCCCTCCAGCGACGATCAGGTGCGACTGGATCGGTGGCTGGAGCAGCGCGGCGGCTCGCCCCTGCCTCTCGTCGATCACGAGATCTGGCTCAAGTCGCTGCGCCCGCGCCACAAGCCCGCGCCGCCGCCGCCGCCCTCCGCCCTCGTCACCGCGGATGACTGGAATCCCGGCGACGATCCGCGCATCCGCGAGTTGGAGGAGGCGCGCGCGCGGCTGATCGATCGGTTGATCGCCGCCGGTTCCGCCGCCGCACTCGGCCACCTCGAATCCTTCGACGACCTGCGCCTGCTGGCCTCCTTCCTCTGGCTCCCGCGCGACAGCGCTCCGCTACGCCGCCTTGGCCTGCGCATCCAGCCGCCGGCGCAGGGGATGGCCCAGCGCGCCATACTGCGCGGCCCTGGATTCGAGGTCGAGCTCGACAACTATCGCTTCACCTCGACCAGCGCCATCCGGCAGAAGGAGGTGGACGCCCAGCGCCCGCGTATCGCTTCCGCCGTCGCCATGCAACAGCCGACTTCGGCGCCACCCGCCCAACGCCCGATGCGCCCGCCCGCCGTCGCCGCGCAGCAGCCCACGATGGCCGCCGCCTCCGCGCAGCCGCCGAGCGTGCCCGTCCCCGCGCCGGCGCAGTCCACCACGCCATTGGTGCGCCCGACCACGCCGCTCTCGCCCGCCGCGCTCTCTCCGCTGGCGACGCATCCCCTCGAAGACCTGCACGGCCTCGACCCACTCGGCACCCGCCCGCTGCCCGCCATCGATCTCGGTGCTGCGAACGGCCCGCGTCCCACGCGTCCCCTCGAAGACTACGACGACGCGCCCAACCGCCAGCCGGAGACGGTGCCCCCGCAGGGCGGACGCCGCTTCTGGTCCACCTTGCTCGGCAAGCGCACGAACCCGCCGCAGCCCTCCTCCCGCGACGAGTGACGGTGACACCAGCAGGGTGCGGAGCCGACGAGCGATCGGCAGGTCGCGGAAGTGACGCCGCTGGTGCGAGGTGGGCGAAAACGCGGGAAATGGGGCGAGAGTCGGCGTTCGCGGGCGAGAGAAACACCGTTCCCGTAGGGTAGGCGGGGTGGGCTGGAGACGGGAGTGCCGTATTTTCCCGTCTCGGCGACGTGGCGCGCGCGATCCATTTCCGCTTTCTTCCGCTTTTTACTTTTAGAGAGGCTTTCGGGGCGGAATATATGGGGCTGAGGGGGCCAGGGTGCGGAAGGCGGAAGGCCTAACCCCCATCACATCCCTGCGAGGGAAGAGGCCGTATGCGAGGCGGGTCGCGGTGACGGTTGGGCGGTTGAGAGGTGGGAGGCGCATGTGAGGCTCCTGGGGAAAGCAGGTTACTCGGAAGGGGATTGGTGGTGGAGGAGTTGGGGTGAGTGGTTCTGAAATTTTGTTCTAGACAGTAGAGCATGAAGGCGGTTGGAGTGCAAGGGGTCGGGTGGCGAGTGGATTGAATTATCGGAGAAGCCACGGCGGTACAGCGGCTGTACGGCGTTGCAAGGGAGTGCGCTCGCCTACGCAAGAAGTCCACTGCGCGCTACATCTGTAGCACCGGGTGACCTCGAACTCTGCACGAAACTGATTCTGGTGTACGAGCGTCACTTCCGGCGGGCAGGTGTGGGCCTTGGTGCGCATTTCGCTACAGGCAGTTTCGAAAGGCGCTACGGCCCGTGGAGACCATCAGCCCTGCATGCCGTGACCTCCTCTCCTCGGCGCGCGAGCCCAGGCCCTTACCTTCGGGTCGGTGACTAGCGTCACCTAGAACAAGTGTGCTACGCTCCAACGGTCTGGATCGAGGGAGCGCCTGCTTCTCGAGTCCGGGCATCCGTACGACTCGGCCCAGGCCGTCCCGTCGGGCGCTCCTGCCGTCCGACGGGACAGGCGTCGCCCAGGCATCACTCCTGGGGAGTATCGATTAGGAGCGGCATGATGAAGTACCTTCTCACCTCCGCCGGCATCAAGAACGCGAGCATCCACGCGGCGCTGGTCGAGCTGCTGGGCAAGCCAATCGCCGAGTGCGACGCCCTGTGCATTCCCACGGCGGGGTACGGGCATCCCCAGGGCGATCCTGGCAAGGCCTGGCACTTCATCGCGGGACAAGAGCCCGAAACCCCCATGTGCGAACTCGGTTGGAAGTCCTTGGGCGTGCTGGAGCTCACCGCACTGCCCAGCATCGACGAAGAACGCTGGGTCTCCTGGGTCCGAGCGACGGACGTCCTGCTGGTGAATGGTGGCGACGCGCTGTACCTGTGCCATTGGATGCGGCAGTCGGGGCTGGCGGATCTCCTGCCATCGCTGCACGAGACGGTCTGGGTGGGGCTGAGCGCCGGAAGCATGGTGATGACCCCCCGTATCGGGGAGGAGTTTGTCGGGTGGAAGCCGCCCACCGGTGGCGACGAGACGCTAGGGATCGTCGACTTCTCGATCTTCCCGCACCTCGACAATCCGGGCCTGCCGTGGAACACCATGGCCACCGCAGAAAAATGGGCCGCCGGTTTGTCGACTCCGGCGTATGCAATCGACGACGAGACTGCCTTCAAAGTCGTGGACGGCGCGGTCGAAGTCGTCTCCGAGGGACGGTGGAAACTGTTCACCCGCAAAGAAGCCTAAAAAGAAGCCTAAGACGCCGGGCGACCATGAGCCGCTCGTGCTCCGACTCGGTTGACCGCCCGTGCTGCGGATACTGCCCTCACATGCCGTACCGACGTACCTCAGCGGGATCGGGCACGCGAGGGGAGCCGCCCGGCGCACACAAATCAGTCAACACAACCCTGCTCATACTAGCAGACGAGTTCATTGGGCTGGCGTTTTGGAACCGCCTCTAGCAAGGATTCACGGTGCCCTGCCACCACCCCTTCACGCCCGTCCATGGAACCCCCCAATCGTAGACCTTGATATCGAGCGGTCCGACGGCGGTCTGGTCGGGCAATATCTCGACCGTTTCGGTCTTGCCGCCGTCGATCCCGCTGCCGCCATCGCCGTGAACGAAGAATTGGTTGACATTCGTGATGAGCGCCGACCAGTTGAGGACGCCGTTTGGGCCGGGGTAGGCGTTTGTGAAGTACAGATTTGGATTCGGTCGTTTGGTATTATTCCCGAAATAGCAGCCCCCGCGATAGTCCACGTAGACCACAAGGTTGTTGGCCGCGGGATTTGGCGCCGGCGTTGCCGTGCGGACGGCCTGGGGATGAGAGGGCGGCCTCGATGTTGCGGACGCGGCCGGCGTCGGGGAGGAAATGGCGGTCATCGCCGTCGAGATCGCTATTCCGGTCGCGTTCGAAGGCGTGGTGCGCAGGGCACCTGTGGGATTTGCGGAATGTGCCCTGTAGAGGGCGAATGCAACGTCGCTCCCTGTTGCGAGCAGGGCTAATACCACGAGTAACACGATCGATCCCTTAAAAGGGAGCCACAATCGTGCTTTCATGTTTCCCCTCGCTGACAGAAAAGGGCTTTAGCCCGCCGCAAGCCGCTGGGTGTTAACCCGGGCGGTGCGGCGTCCAGGGCTTTCGCCCACAGCCTGGTGGCATTGCCGTTTTCCTGCCCATCAGGCAGACGACCTCGGCGGACTCTTTGCACCTCGCCAAGTGCATGCTGTTTGCCGGTTCCGTGGTACATCGTTCCCACGGGCAAAAGCAGCAACGGGCCTTGGACGCGGTGCCATGCGGTTGAGCCAGCGTTTGTTCGAGAGCCTAGCTCGCCTGGCGATGCCTGCAACGTCCGCTTGGGCGGGGGCACCGCCTTCGGGCGCGAACGGGCAGGGGTGGATACAATCATCCCATCAGACCCGTAGCCTGAGCACCCATGGGGCTTTTGCCCCCGTGGAGTGTCAGCAGATGTCTGCCCACGCCGGTCTGCAGGCCCCGTAGGCTGGCCGTGATGATCTTGAGTCTCGGTGCACGACAAGCGAGATGAAGTATAGGGAGATGGCGGCGATGCGTCAAGGCATGCTGAGGTGATCGCGGGGGAACTACTCCGTCGCACGGTCTAGCAGCGCAGGGGAGTGGCGTCGTCCGGCGTGAAGGTGGCGAGGATCGCGGCGTCCTCCTCCTGCGTCGCGGCGGAAGCGTCCGTATCGCTGGCCTGCAACGCGTAGGCGGTGCGGTACGCGTTGGCGAAGTACCAGGAGCGGTAGAGCGGGCGTTCACCACTCACCGTGTAGGCCATCGGCAGGCCAGCCATGGTGACGCGCTGGATGTCCGCGCCGGTGGGGAGGCAGTAGGCGCCCAGGTCGGAGTCTCGCGCCTGGGGATTGACCGTGACGCGCACGCCCGAATCCGTCCCGCCCGGGAGCAGCAAGATGAACACAGTCCCGTTGGTGGTAACGTTTGGTGGCACGGTCTGGAAGGTCCAGCCGGCGGGATAGGCCAGGCTGAAATGCGGGCCGGCCAGCACCGACCAACCGGCGGGGACGTCACCGGGCGTCGGCGCGGGCGCGAGCGTGGCGCTGGGGGACGGGAGTGTGGTGGCCGTCGGCGTCGATGACGAATGCTTCGCCGAATCGCAGGCCCCCAGGCAGAGCAGCGCGCCGAGGAGCACTGGGAGTGGCCGCGCATGGAGCCGACCCATGGAACCCTCTCAGCGACCGCTACGCGCAAGGCTGCCCGTTCGGCTTCTCTGGATGGTCTGCCGCCGTGCAGTGGGCGTCTTCTGTGGCGCAATCTGTCGCGCGCTGGCGGGGCGGGGCAGCGTGTGCAGACCGAGGTAGCAGAGCGTGGCGAAGAGCAGCGCGACGAGACCGGCGTGCAGCATCTGGCTATACTCGGCGACGCGGCTGAAGACGACCAGCGCGCCGACCAACGCCTGCGCCAGCACCAGGACGAGCGCCCAGAGGCTGCCGCGATAGAGATCGGGGCGCACGGCGCGCGTCCGGCGCGACCAGAGGAAGAGGCCGAGCGTGCCAAGCATCAGCACGAACGCGGCGAGGCGGTGCGCGAAATCGAGCGCCACGCCGCCATAGAAGCCGGGGAAGACGGAACCGGCGCAGAGCGGCCAGTCGCCGCAGCCGGGGGCCTGGTTGGTGGCGCGTGCGAAGGCGCCGAGGTAGCCGACGACGTAGGTGAAGGCCAGCAGGCCGTAGACGAGCCAGCGATAGCCTTCGGCGGGCAGGGCGCGATCGCGCAAGGCGTCCCAGCCGCCGAGCTCGTTGACGATGACGGCGGTGAGGAAGACGCTGCTGACGAGGATCAGCGAGGCGCCGAAGTGGATGGCGAGCAGCAAGCCCGAGGCGGGCAGCAGCACAAGCGCGGCGCCCAGGCCGGCCTCGGCGAAGAGCGCGAGCACCATCACCGGCGCGAGGATGCGCAGCTCGATGCGCGAGCGCCAGTACCAGAGCACGCCCGCCGCGGTCCCCAGCACGAAGAAGGTGACGAAGAAGGTGACGATACGGTGGCTGAACTCGATCACCGTCGAGAAGTTGGGCGGGGGCACGAGCCTGCCGTCGCAGAGCGGCCAGGAGGCGCCGCAGCCGTGGCCCGATTGCGTGGTGGTGACGAGCG
Organism: uncultured Chloroflexia bacterium; assembly: GCA_963841205.1. GTDB lineage: Bacteria > Chloroflexota > Ktedonobacteria > Ktedonobacterales > JADMIN01 > CAWAWP01. The sequence goes on from CAWJCH010000003.1 coordinate 355,591, forward strand.
TGCCCATTGCATAGACGACGAACATCAGCACCGCCGTGACGATGGCGAGGCGGCGCACGTGCCGCTCGTGCACGCGCGAGAAGACGCCGGTGAGTCCACGCTGGAGCAGATCACGAGCGCGCGCGATGGCGGGCGAAGTCGTCAGGTGCATGGCGGGGTCCTTGCGCAGAAAGTGAAGGAGAAGGTGATGATGTCGGGGTTTGCTCAGAGGATACGGCACGGTGGCCTTCGCTGTAAATGGGTGGGCGGACGTGTTCGGACGGTGCTGAGCTACAGTATGGTGTGAGGGTAGCGGTGGGCGGCTCGAGAGAGGAGTGAGCAAGATGGCGAATTCGGCGGCGCACGGCTGGGAGCGACGGCTGCGACGGGCGGCGCAGGTGGCGGGGATCGCGGCGGGCGGCGCGACGATTGGGTCGCTCGGCATGGCCTATTACGTCGCCCGCGCGTTAACCGCGCCGAGCCCCTCGACGCCGAGCGACGAGTATCTGCTGTCGCCGTTCGAGACGGGCGCGGAGTACGAGGACGTCACCTTCCCCTCGGCGAACGCGAGCGAGCGACCGGTGGAGGAGCGCATGCTTCGCGGCTGGTGGTATCCGCGACCGGAGTCGAAGCGCGTGGTGATCTGCTGCCCCGGCTATCGCGGGACCAAGTCGGACCTGATCGGCATCGGCATGGCGCTGTGGCGCGCGGGCTTCAACGTGCTGACCTTCGACTTCCACGGCCACGGGGCGGATCATGGCGCGCCGGTGACGCTGGGCTATCGCGAGGTGCAGGACCTCTTCGGCGCGCTGGATTACGCGCACACGCGGGTGGAGGATGCGCAGATCGGGGTGATCGGCTTTTCGATGGGCGCGTCGGTGAATGATGCGAAACACAAGACACAGCTTAACCGTCAAACCACCGGGCTAGTTGGCAATTCGTCTCGCATAGCATTGCGATATCGACAAGCCGCCGCTATCACCCGAAGCAGCCTTTGCACCTGCGGGTCGCTCACATCCAGATCCATATATTGAACATCACCCTTAGGCTTTATCACTAAGGACAACGCCGGTTGATGAGTTCCCCGACGAATTTCAGACTGCTTGGCACGCGTGATTGCACTGTTCATCTGACTCTCGCTTTCCGCTACGTCGGGCATCGACGCTGAGAGCATGTGCGGCTGCCGGTGTTGTGATAAGGATGTGGCACGTTCGAGGTCGCGCTCGTCGGTATGCATATTCCAGGACGGGTGATGGGAGTTCCAAACCACATCGTACACCATCGCCGGCTGCTGAAGTCCGGTTGATTCCTGGGGCACGACGATTCGGAACCGGGCCTGACATTCGCGTCAAGCGCGTCGGCGGATTGGTCTTCGCGATCCGCCAGCATTTGGGCCAGGATGTCGGCCAAGTTCGAAGAGGGTCCGCAAGACCAGTATCGAGAGGGAGGAGCTAAAGGCAATCGTGGCGCGCAGCTTCAGCGGCTCACCGCGAGTTGAAGAAGCGCTGGGTGAAGGTGGCGATGAAGCTGATCTCGATGAGCAGGCCGATGACCGCTTCCAGGGCCGCCAGCACCGTCACCGGGTCATCCAGCGGGAGGCCGCCGGGGAAGAAGCCGCGCCCGTGGAAGGAGGTCACGCTGAACACCGCCGCCTCGACCGACGTTGAAGGGGTGCCCGTCCACCACGCCGAAGTTGAGGTAGAGGACGGCGAAGGCGATGAGGACGCCAAAATACCAGAGGATGGTGCGGCCAGGCCGGTAGCCGTAGCCCGCGAGCGCGGCCAGGAGCAACGAGCCGAGCCATTGTGAGGATGCGGCCGCGACGGAGCAGCAGTTGACGCTGACGGACTTGGGCGCGGTAGAGGAAGCGGTCGGCGACCTCACTCATGCCCTGGGCGCGGAGTTGGGCGGCGACTTGACGGTAGGCACGCACTGCGCGTCTCATGGTCGCTCGGCTTTCGAGCCGTCGCGTTAGGCTCCGCTCGTCGCCCAGCATGTGCACAGCGTCCCAGTTGAGACGGGTCAGGTTGACGGCACCCACGCCGCCCCATTGGATGTCGGCCAGTCGTGTCTTGTCATTGAGCCGAGCATCAGTGAATACGGTCTTGCTGTCGAGCCAGGCGTAGCTGAGGTCGGCCCCCTCCAGCTGGGCGCGGGAGGGAGGCCCCCTCCAGGTGGGCTTCGCCGAGGGCGGCCCCCTCCAGGGCGGCGTCGCGAGGGTGGCCCGCTCCAGGCGGGCGCGGTTGAGGGAGGCCCCCTCCAGGTGGGCGTTGTCGAGGTCGGCCCCCTCGAGCTGAAGATTCGGTACGAAGCCATTCACTTCGCGCCCCGACTGCTCCGCCAGCCAGGACGCCTCGGCACCAGTGAGGCGCGTGCCGTCAAAGGGTCCCCTGCGCCCGCCGTGGTCAGTCTCCACCGCCCACTTATCCAGATACGCCTGCAAGCTCGGCCTGCCGCTCCTCGCTGATGGGCTGCCCCCACGCATCCGCGTGACCCGACCCCCTGAGGGTGCCCAGGGATTATGCGAGACTCGCAACCAATGGATGAGTTGCCGCACCCGCTGCGGGTGTCCGGCCGCCGAGCGCGCTGTGGGGCCGCTCGGTAGTATATTCCTCCTTCCAGGCGGTGATGATCTGGCGTGCGTCCGCCAAGCTGCGGAACCAGTGGACGTTCAAGCATTCATCCCGGAACTTGCCGTTGAAGCTCTCCAGGTAGCCGTTCTGCATCGGCTTGCCCGGATCGATGAAGTCCAGCACCACGCTGGTGCTGGTAGGCCCAGGCGTCCAGGGCCTGGCCCGTGAACTCCGGCCCGTTGTCCAGGGTGATCTGCTTCGGCGCGCCGTGCCAGAGGATCAGCTGGTCGAGCAGGCGCACCACCCGCTGGCCCGGCAGCGAGGTGTCCACCTCGATCGCCAGGCACTCCCGCGTGACGGTGTCGAGCACGTTCAGGGTGCGGAAGCGCCGCCCGTCGGCGAGCACGTCCTGCATGAAGTCCACCGCCCACGCCTCCCCGCGTCGCCAGGCCACCGGGCCCATCCCCCGCGGGGCACGCGCCACCCGCTTGCGCTTGCGCCGGCGGATCGCCAGCCCTTCGAGCCGGTAGAGCCGCTGGACCCGCTTGCGATTGATCCGGCCCAGCTCGCGCTGCAGGAGGATATGCAGCCGTCGATAGCCCCAGCGCGGCCGCTCCGCCGCCAGCGCCCGCAAGCCGTTCGCGCACTCCTGCCTCGTCGCTCCGCGTCCGACGCCGATAGCGCATGGTGCGCCGATGCGCGCCGAGCACCCGGCACGCTCGCCGCTCCGACATGCGATACGCTCCCTCAGGTGGCCCACCGCCGCCCGTCGGGCGGTGGGCGTCACCAGTTTTTTGTGGCGACGTCCTTCAGGGCGGTGTTGTCCAGCGTCAGGTCGGCGACGATCTGCTTGAGCCGGCGGTTCTCTTCTTCGAGCTGCCGCAGCCGCCGCAGCTGGCTCACCTCCAGGCCGCCGTACTGCGCCTTCCAGCGCTAGTACGTCCCCTCGCTGATGCCCTGCTCGCGGCAGAGGTCGGCGACCTTCTGCCCGGCATCGGCCCGCTTCAGGATGCCGATGATCTGCTCTTCGCTGAAGTGACTCTTGCGCATGTTCGCCCTCCCGATCGCGTTCGTTCACTCGGGAGTCTCGCATATCAACCGGAGACCATTCCAGGGGTCATGTCAGTGCGCTCGCCGTATTCGTCGCCGATACCGGAGACAATGCCCTGATGACCCGCGATTACGCGGAAGGTTCGAGATGCGGAGAGTTCCCCGCCGGTGGGGGCGACTGGGGCTATTGGGCGCCCATTGATTCGCGGTCTGAACCAACACGGGCACAGTGTGTTTGGTTTGGTGCGTTCGGCGGAATCGTACGCGCACGTGAACTGAGATGCGGGTGCCAGGCTGTGATCGGGGATGCGCTCGATGCGGCCTCGGTCCGGCTGCATCTGGCGGTATCGCCCTGATGCCGTCATCAATGAAGCTGACCTCACTGCCAAGGCATTACACTCCAGTCCTGAATGAAGGCTGCCGCGGAACGCGACAGCAGCGTCCGCAGGGAAGGAAAAATGCGAACCTCTTGCAGGCATGCGCGAGAGCGGTGTGCGCCGCTACGTCCTGCAGCTTCGTGGATTCTGTATGTGCCTGGTCCAGGGTCTGGCGCGATGATTCATGCCTGGCTGTTGATGCTTTCACCTGCGTCGCTGCCTGCTCGCACCTACGTTGAACTCAATCGACAGCCTTTCGGGCGACGGAAATAGACTGCGTCGCGATGCGTTACGTATTCTTTCACGGTCCGGGCACCTGGTATACGAACGCCGGTGATATGGGCCAGCAGGTTCGCCTGCAGCAGGTGCCGATCATCGGCGCCGGCCAGGGTGTGGCGAGTTTCGTTCATATCGGTCAGCAGACGCCGCATCCGCTGACGGTCACGGCGCTTGAATGTGCTCCGGGCGCCTGCAACATCGTTGACGACCACCCCAGCCAGCAGCGCGTATGGCTGCCGGCGTTGGCACGCGCTTGCGGGGCGCCGGAACCGCTTCAAATCACCGAGCAGGAAGCCCTGGCGACTTCTGGCGCCGACAGCGTCTATTACGCGACGCGCCTGCGCGGCGCCTCCAACGAGAAGGCCCGACACGAACTCAATTTCCGCCCGCGTCCGCTCGAATGGCTTCAGGACGAACGGTCCCAACGCAACATGGATGAGTCTCAACTGAGGAGGAAAGTTCGATGAGCAAGAACACAACACAGATTAAGCCGCGGTCGTCTGCGAGAAAGGCTGACCTTTTAGCATCGAAAGAAGGCGTTTCACATCTCCATGCCCTCCCAAACGTGGGCTAAGACCAAGCGGGGCGAGCGAATGAGTTCGGGCCGACCGGCTTGCCAAGCCGCCAGGGCGATTACCCAAACCGCCGCGTAGGTCAGGGCAACACGTGTCTCGACGGCGGACCAGCCGAACACGGGTGGGCGCTGCAAACGGAAGAAGACGAGGACGCGACCGAAGAAGCGCTCAATGCTGGTGCGTTTGCCCAACTCCTCAGCGGTCCAGGTCGGTGGCAGCCCATCCCGCCGCTTCTGCCGCTTCGGATTCCAGGGGATCACTGCAATCGCGCCCAAGACCGTATGGATCCACGCGATGAGCGTGAGTCCCCAGTAGCCCGCATCCAGGCGAATGCGTCGCGGACAGATCTGGAAGAGGCGAACGGCGTGCTCCAAGAGGGGACGCGCAAAGGGAGCATCATGGGCGTTGGCTGGTGAGAGCAGGAACAGCACAGGCAAGCCGGTCCCACGACACAGGAGAGTATGCAGGCGATAGCCACGCAAGAGCGGACGCGGATGATGCGCGGGAGCGTGGCCGAACGCCGCATCCGGATCGGCCCGGCGCCAGGCGAGAATGGGAGCACTATCAATAATGAGGTCGCGCGCCTGGCTCACCCCCATCCAGAGGCCAGCCCGTACCAGCAGCACAAAGAGCATCTCGCTCGCCGGGGCTCCTGCCGCGCGCAGGCGCTTGGACTGCTGCGCCTTGCTCGGGACGCGTGCCTGCCCGTCGGTTCCCAGAGGCAGACCACACGCTAGGGCTAACGCCGGCCACGCGCACAACCAGTCATGCACTTCTTGATACCAGAGCCGCCAGAGCGTGCCGGCAGCGCCACAGCGCCAGCAGCGCCAGCAGCAAGAGCGACTCCTCGGCGTAGATGCGAGGCGCTCCGCCCCGGCCAGCGCGCAGCGGTGGCGGACACTGCTGCTGGGCCAGGCGGACGGCCAACCGGCAGAGCGCAAGCAACTGCAAGCGCGGGATCAGCGTCAGCGCGTCGAGATGGAGCGCGGGCCAAGGTGCGGCGGTAAGATGGCGGGGGGACCGGTGTCTGGGCAGGCCAACGAGCAGGCGTCATGGGATGTCTCCTGGACGCAGTGGCTCCCGCGTCCAGGAGACATCCTACGCTTCTTCCCTCAGTTCGGAAACGCCCTCTTGCAGGCCTAAATGCAACCACTCCGATGATTACGGCGTTGGCGTCGCGGCGGCCGAGAGCGAAGGAATCACGACGGAGAACACAATGATGCTGGCGAGGACTAATCCGACAATCACGGCACATATGAGACCCACTTGATAAGCCATCGGTGGGTATCGGAATCGCCGCCAGTCGCGTAGACGTTGCATGTCAGCCTCCTAGCGTTATATGCAAAAGACCCCTCCTCTTCGTCTGCTCGTCAGCGCCAGTATAAGGGAGGGGTCAACGTAGAAGGAGCTCGTCTTCGCCTCAGAGTGCGGACCATTCATCGTGGACTCACGACACCTCTCTTGGAAGACAGGTACTCACTTTTTCACTGTCCGCTAGCACCAAACCACCATGAATTCAGTGCTTCTCGCGTGACGCACTTATACAGCGAGAACGGGGCAGTTGCAACGGATGAGGGAACGCCTGCCATACACAACCGTCTGCCACCCTGGAGGCAGCTGTCCTTAGCCCTCGATGGTCATGGAATGCAGGGAGTCTCCATCGCAGTGGTGCAGAGAACACTTGATGTACTCCTCCAAAAGTTCCACACGCTTCCCGCTTCCTGACGTTCCACCTCTCGCCGTGAGAGAAAGAACCATCGGGCAATGGCATGCATCAGGAGTGGGCCACCTTTTCCCGTTCATCAGTTCAAGAAGCGGAGGAAACCATGAAGGCAGAGGTAGGGGGAATCCTGTTATTCGTCCGAGACCTGGACGGCTGCACGGCCTTTTATCGGGACGCGCTCCAACTGCACTACCTCGGGAGCGAGGAGAATCTCGCCGCGTTCAAGCTGGACGACGGGAAGATGGTGGTCTTGCTCTCGCCCGCCGGGGCCGAAGAGATCCTCAGCACAGGAGTCACGGCTTTGTCGAGCGCGGGCGGACCGCGCGGTCTGGTGGCGCTCAAAGTGGCGGACGTCCACGCCACGTACGAGGAACTCACGGCACGAGGCGTCACGTTCATTCTTCCCCCCACGGATCGGCCTTGGGGCATCCGCATGGCACACTTCGTCGATCCCGAAGGCGACATCTGGGAGATCAATCGCGATCTCGACGCACCGCTCGGCGAGGAAGCAGGGGCATAAGCACGTGAGGTCCTAATCACTCTAGTGGCTCAGGTGGCTTAGGCGGCGCGCATCTCCGGGTGGCTGAAGAGCCCCCGAGGCGCGCTCGCCTTGTACGCCTTGGCCCACTTCTCGTCGAGCAGCCGCCGGATGCCGCCCTTGCGCTCCTGGGAGAGCTTGTCGAGCGAGTCGCCCCACTTCGGCGCGTCATCCTGCTGCGCTGCGCCAGGTTGCTCATCGCCCATAAATGGCCCCTCCTCTACGGCTGGTCGTTACCGCCAGTATAGGGGAGGGGTCAGCGACGTGCTGCGCCAGTGCTTCTAGACGCCGGATGCCAAATGTTTGCTGAGCGGCAGTTGACGGCCGAATGTACGCGTCAGTGAGAAGTAATCTGTGCTCGCTGCCATGCTACTTCATCTCCCTGGCACTTCGGGAACGGCCTCTAGTGGGTCACTTGTGTTGGACATAGCCATGTGTGCGGCAGCGGAAGGAACGGGCCGCTTGGGCGCCGGAGCCGCCAAGGGCCTGACGGCGCTGGCGCGCGCGGACCCGGCGAGCCGCGCGTTGGCCGCCCCAGGTGAACGGGGTCGGGTCGGCGTTCCAGGCGCGGGCGGTCGCTTCCAGCCAGTCGATCAGTTGCTGGGAGGACTGCGGGTGCTGCCCCTGCAAGGCACGGCGGATGAGGATGCGCTGCAGCGATTCGGCCCTGTTGAGCCAACTGCCTGCGAGCGGGGTGTAGAGCACCATCACGCCGTGGGCGAAGAGCCAGAGCACCAGCTCCGGCGTGTGGTGACCGGCCAGGTTATCCCACACGAGCAGCAGGCGCAGCGGTGGGAGCGCCGCCGGCAACGTGATGCGGACCCGCAAGCCCGCCTGCCAGCGCGTCCATTGCGCGCGGTGCGCGACGGGATCGGCGATCGGCTCTGGGTCGGGCAACGCCGCCAGCAGCGCCATCACCTCCGCCTTGAGCCAGGGATGCCGCACCGCGTTGGGACAGCGGGTCACCCCCTGGGCCCACACGGCGCCGGTCGCCGGACGGAAGAGGGTCAGCAACTTGGCGGTGCCCAGGCGCAGGTACTCGTGCGGCTGCGGCGCCGGATGCCCCGTAGGCGCCCAGATGGCCCCGGCCATCGGCGCCGTCTGGTAGGGGCCCGCTTCATCCTGGCCGGCCAGCGCCAATCCGCCCGCCTCGGCTTCGCGGTACGCCTGCTCAATTAGCCCTTTTTTGCGTCGGCGTCGGGGTCCGTGACCTGGACGCGGCCCCGCTGGCGCCTGCGCACGGCGGGGCCGGTCGGACCCCAGGTGCGGGTGCGCTGCCAGCGCCAGCCGGCGTCGGTCAGCACACACCAAATCGTGTACGTGCTCACCTGGGGCAGCCCGTCTGGGGCACGGCGCAGCGCCCGTTGCAAGGTCACCAGCGACCAGGTCGCCGTCCCGTCCCGCTCGTGTTCCGGCGAGCGTCGCGCCTCGGTCAGGAGGCGCTCCCGTTCCGCGCTGGTGTAGCGCGCCGGCTGTCCGCCGCCATGCCCGGGCGCCAGCGCCGCCAGTCCCGCGGTGTTGAAACGCGCCACCAACCGGCCCACCGCATCGCCCGACCGCCGTCCCGCGCCCCGCGCCGCCTCCGTCTACCTTGCCCCGTCGGCCACTGCCAGCAGCGCCTTGGCCCGCGCCACCACCGCGGCCGCCTCGCGACTCGAACGGCCCACATGCTCGAGCACACTCCGCTCGTCAGCACTGAGCGCCCGCAACGGCTCCTTTTGCCGCATACGTCACCTCCTGGCTGCACTCTCCTGCCAGGAAGCCTAGCAAATCCTCTACGGCCCTGTCCAACACAAGTGACCCACTAGTGGGTCACACGGGAATTGAGGCGCCATTGGGCAGCGCCGCGCCTGAGCCACCCAAGCGCCGCAGCCGGGCGCGCTGCCGCCGTGCTTGGCGCATGCCGCCCCAGACGAAGGGGGTGGGGTGCTGGTTCCAGGCCGCCACGGTTTCCTCCAACCAGGTGATGATCTCTGCAGGGGTCTGGGGGTGCTGGCCAGCGAGGGCCCGGCGCACGAGGATACGTTGGACCGACTCGGCCATGTTCAGCCAACTGCCTGAGAGCGGGGTGTACAGCGGCAAGACGCCGTGGGCGAACAGCCAGCGGACCAACTCCGCGCTCAGGTGCCCCGCCAGGTTGTCCCATACCAGGATCAGCCGCAGCGGCGGCATCGGCAGCAGGCCGGAGCGAGACGGGCCCAGCCAGGTCTCCCACCGGGCCAGGACAGGGCGCTCCGCCTCGGGGAGCGTGACGGCGGGGAGCGTGTCGAGGACCTGCTCCAGCTCGGTCGTGAGCCAGGGGTGGAGCACGGCATTGGGAGCGTGCGTGACACCGTGGGCCCGCACCTGGCCGGTGGCCGGGCGGAAGAGGGTCAGCAACTTGGCGGTGCCGTTGCGTTCATACTCGTGGGGCTGGCGGGCGGGATGGCCGTCGGGCTCCCAGCTCGCCCCGGGATACGGCACGGTCTGGTACGGGCCGGCTTCATCCTGGCAGCAGAGCGCGACCCCCGCCGCCTCCGCGCCCACGTAGGCTTGCTCAATCAGCCCCTTTTTCGCTCGGCCTCGGGGTCCACCACGGTGACGACCCCGCGCGCGCGTCGGCGTCGCGCCGTGCCGGTCGGGCACCAACTGCGGGTGCCTTGGAAGGTGTAACCGGCGGCACGCAGCACCTCGCGGATGGTCGTCGCGCTCAGCTGCTCCAACCCCGCCGCCTCCTGGCGCAGCGCGCGCTCCAGCAGCACCAGTGACCAGGTCGCCGTCCCGTCTGCCCGCCGTTGCGGCGGGCGCTGGAGCATCGCCAGGATGCGCGCCCGCTCCGCGGGGCCATAGGTGGGGGGATGCCCGCGCCCGTGGGCAATGTCCAGCGCGGCCAGACCCTGCTGGTTGAACCGCGCGACCACCGCACTCACTGTCCCGCTGCGTCGGTAGCCCACCTGCTGCGCTGCCGCCTGGAAGGACGCGCCGCTGGCCACGGCGACGAGCGCCTGAGCGCGCTGGCGGCGGTCATGGCGTTCACTGCTGGCGCGCGCGCTGCGCTGGAGTTGGGCGGCTTCCGCCGCGCTCAGGGGACGGAGCGGTTCTTTCTGGGGGCGTGCCATCGGGGAGACCTCCCGGCTCGATCCTGCGGCCATGCAGCGTCACACTGTTCCCCCATCTTCGCATTCTGCGGGCCACTTCCCGCGTGACCCACTAGTACTGCAGCGACACTTAGCCGTAGGTCGGTTGCCATGAGGCCGGGAACTACGTGGCACGGATGGCTTCGGTAGTGCACGCATCTCGCTTGCTGCCAATCGTGATTTCATGGGCCTTCTCACTATAAGTGTCACTGTAGTACTAAGCAATATTTCCACATTGTCCCTTTCTTCCTGTTCTAACACGATCGACTCGATGGAGCGGGTCGTCGCTATGATTGCCTCTACCAGCTTTGCTGCTTCCAGCCTCTCCAAAACGTGAGCTTGGCGCTTCCTCTCCTCGATCAACTCCAGCGTTGTCCGCCTGGTTATGGTATGAAGCCAGGTTGAGAACGCAGACCGTTCCTGAAAGACATCGAGCTTCAACCACGCTTTGAGGAATACTTCCTGCACCACATCGTTGGCGTCGTCCACATCGTTCAGCAACCAGAACGCTACATGAAAAGCGAGTGCTCGATGCGGCTCAACCAGTCGCGCGAATGCTTGCGCATCTCCTGCGAGCGCAGCCTTGCGTAGCAGGTGTTCCGGCCGTCTATCGAAGAATCGCTTCCCTAAAGCAAACTCATCTTTTGAAACCGGCAACGCTACCGCATTTGGCTGTTCGATGGTCATATTCACACCTGCCTACCTCTCATACGGCGTCGCGACCGAGTGTTGTAGAACCGTGGGATGCCACGACGCATCCATCTCGAGTTGCACCTATCCCACGACGACCTCGAAGCGCGCTACCGGGCCAGCCGCGACCCGGTGGAGCGCAGCCGTTGGCACTTCCTCTGGCTACTCGCGAGCGGGATGACTGCTGCCGCCATTGCAGGCGTGACCGGCTACTCCGCCTACTGGGTGGGCCAGATCGCGCGGCGCTACAACTCCGACGGGCCGGACGGCGTGTGCGACCGGCGCCACCGGGCGAGGAAGCCCCGTCGCCTGCTGCCGGAGGAGCAGCGAGGAGCGCTGCGCGACGCGGTGGGCGGTGTGCATCCTGAGGGTGACCGGTGGTGCGGGCGCACCGTAGCCACGTGGATCGGCGAGCGCCTCGGGCGGAGGGTGTGCCGCCAGACGGGCTGGCGCTACCTGCGGCGGGAGGGCGGGCGTTGGCGCAAACCTCGGCCGCGTCACGTCCGGGCCGACCCGGTGTCCCAAGCGGACTTCGTGGCACGGCTGCGCCCTCTGCTGCGGCAGGTGGCAACGGCCTTCCCGCGGGCCACGGTCGAGCTCTGGGCCATGGACGAGCACCGCATCGGCTTGCGTCCCATCCTGCACAAAGTGTGGAGCCTCGAGGGCGAGCGCCCCGTCGCGCCCGTCCAGCACCGGTTCGACTGGCGCTATCTCGTCGGCTTCGTGCACCCGGCGTCCGGCCGCACGGTCTTCCACCTCGCCTCGTCCGTCAGCATCCCGCTCTTCGAGGCGGAGCTGGCCAGTTTCGCCCGCGACGTGGGTGCAGGCCCCGCCAGGCAGGTTGTCCTCGTGTTAGATCGGGCGGGCTGGCATGCGAGCACGCACGTGCGCGTGCCTGAGCACGTCCACCTCTTGTTCCTGCCGCCCTACTCCCCGGAACTCCAACCCGCCGAGCACCTCTGGCCGCTGACGGACACCGTCCTCGCCAACCGGCACTTCCCACCATCGACGCGCTCGAGGACGCCCAGGCCGAACGCTGCATCGTACTGCAGGCCCGGCCCGACCTGGTCCGCTCCGCCACCCGCTTCCCGTGGTGGCCCCGGCACCTCACGCGACGACGAGTGCCGAGCGCGGCGCCGGCATGACTAACCTTCGTGTGGGACAGCCTCGCCGCGCGCTACGTCGCGCGAGGAGGGCCCTTGCGCCCGCTTGAGCAGCGGTTCCCGCTCGCCGGCCAGCGCGTCGCGGATGCGGTGGACATGCTCGGGGAAGGTGTTGGCGGGGAGGTCCTCGGGCGGGAAGAAGCGCACATCGTCGCTCTCATCGCTCGTGGTGCGCTCACCGCCGACCGGGCGGCATAGGAAGCTGAAGATGACCTCATCCTTGCGCGGTGCCCAGCTGTAGACCCCGGCCAGCCGCTCCACGGTCACCTCGAAGCCGGTCTCCTCGCGGGTCTCGCGGATCACGCCGTCCCACGGAGTCTCGCCAGTCTCCATCCCGCCGCCCGGCTGGCACCACCAATCGCAGTCTGTGCGGTGCACCAGCAGTATCTGTCCTGTCGCGTCGAGCACGGTGGCGAAGACGCCGATGGTGCAGTCCATTGCCTTCACGCTCCCTTCCTGCCAAGTCCGCACCGGCCGTGGGCTGGAGCCTGGGCCGTCGGCCGCTGCCCACCGCGAGATTGCTTCACTGTTCTAACGAACGATGGAGCTGGGCCGGGTATCGAGAGCACCGCATTCGCGAGCGCCCAGCTCATTCGCGGCCAGGCGGATAGGAGGCAGGCGTGCTTCGACTTACCGAGGTTCTACAACACTTCGCGGCGACGCCGTATCACCACCCTCATTCCGTCCTTCCGCGAAACAAGGATAGCATCTCATACCGTGTCGCACCGTAGTGTTGTAGTTTGCCACCTCGCAAAACCGTCTGGCGCGCTACGAGGGACAGTTGAGGCCGGAAGCCGTCTGGACGACCGTGCCTTGCAAGGCGGCGGCCTGACTCTTGAAGTGATTGACATCGATCCCGGTCTGGCCCATCGTTGCCGTGGCCGGTTGGCTCTTGAGCGTCGTTGCCAGCTGGGTACTCGCCGCCTGCAGCTCCGCCAGTGTCGGAAGCTCGTTGCCCGGGAGCAGGACGACGAGGCGATTCATGGCGCTAGTGAGGCTGCTTTGCAACGTCTGCACCTGGCCGACCGGAGTGGAGGCGGTGATGGTGGTGAGCTGCATGAGGGATTGGTGGATTGTCACGAGGTTGGTGCAGACCGTTCCCAACGCGCGTGCGGTCGCGGTCGCCGCATGTGCGGCGGTGGTGGGCGCCCGCTGTGCGGAAGAGGGCGGCGACGAGGTGCTCGGGCCGCAAGCGGCGAGCAGCAACAGGGCACACAGCACACCCTGTGCGCGCAGGGCAATCAGGGCTCGTCTCGTAGGGTGTCCTCCCCCGGCCAGAGGGCCACATCTGGCGGCGGCTCATCGTGCGGCAGCCGGTGCACGATGCGGGTCGCACCGCCGCCCTGATCCAACCATGGCCGCAGAAGATTACACCATGCTCAAGATGTCTTACAGATTTCTTCCATCGCCCAGCACACGACCGACCGCCGCACGCGCCGGGCCAGCAATGGTGGCGGGCTGCGAGCTGGCTACGGCCGGTTGCGACGAAGGCGTGCGTTGGGCGCCGTCTCGAGTGTGGGCCGCCTGAATAGTCACAGTTCCCAAACAGTCTCTCATACCGCATCGCACCGTAGTGTTGTCGTTTGTTGCCTCGTCATGCCGCGCGAGCTGCCACAGGAGTGGAGAGCTATTCTCCAACGGTCTGGCGCGACACAGTATCATGCACCAGTCTACCGCCAAATGAGGCGGAAGAATTCCACAGCGGCATAGAGTCCTTGCGCTATTGCAGAAAGGACCAAGAGAAGCTTGACGGCGATGCGCAGTAGTCGCCGTGCAAGTGCCGGTTTCGTGCTCTTGTGCGTTTTTACCGCTGAGCAGATTGCTACCGGCATGCGTCGGTATCCAAGGTTTCTCATGCGCCCAATTCCTCCGCGACTCTGTGCACAGAAAAACCCCCAACCGCCTCGAAAGGTGATTGGGGGTCGCTGTATGTTGAGAGGGCCAATGCTTCAATCTAGGTGCAATAGAGAGTTGTGAAGTGCCCAAAAACCGCCATTTGGGCTAGCGAAGTCCGTCCGAGACGTGTTCCCTTGAGCGGGTTTCACAAGACCTAGCAACCGCGCTTGACGTGAGAGCAGTCGCCACCACTCGCTTCGTCGAGAGTCGCCTTCGAGCGAGCACTGTTCTGGCTGCTAGTGCATACGAGTTCGCTGAGTCTTGGATTCGTCCCTGGAAATCATTTGCATCTGCCAACTCGTACATGCTCTGGCTGAGCACCCAGAGGGCGTGGCTCGCCTTCATGACGCCGCACGATTCCGAAATGGACGGGGTGGCGACAGCGTGCATGCTGCGCTGAGGCATTGAGGGATGGTAGCAGATTGCGGCAACGGTACATTGCAAAGATGCTTTTGATTGGGTCTTTGTTCAGAGAATATGGCATGGTGGCAGGTGCGGAACGCCCACGCGATCCTGTTGCGCTTGTGATGAGCTACAGTATCTATTGATGAAGGGCCACGCAACACTCGTGGGAGGAGCAGGCGAAAAATGGCGAAAGCGACGGTGCGCCGCTGGGAGCGACGGCTGCGACGGGCGGCGCAGGTGGCGGGGATCGCGGCGGGCGGCGCGACGATTGGGTCGCTCGGCATGGCCTATTACGTCGCCCGCGCGTTAACCGCGCCGAGCCCCTCGACGCCGAGCGACGAGTATCTGCTGTCGCCGTTCGAGACGGGCGCGGAGTACGAGGACGTCACCTTCCCCTCGGTGAACGCGAGCGAGCGAGCGGTGGAGGAGCGCATGCTTCGCGGCTGGTGGTATCCGCGACCGGAGTCGAAGCGCGTGGTGATCTGCTGCCCCGGCTATCGCGGGACCAAGTCGGACCTGATCGGCATCGGCATGGCGCTGTGGCGCGCGGGCTTCAACGTGCTGACCTTCGACTTCCACGGCCACGGGGCGGATCATGGCGCGCAGGTGACGCTGGGCTATCGCGAGGTGCAGGACCTCTTCGGCGCGCTGGATTACGCGCACACGCGGGTGGCTGACGCGCAGATTGGGGTGATCGGATATTCGATGGGCGCGTCGGTGGCGATCCTGGGGACGGCGCGTCGGCGGGACGTGCGCGCGGTGGTGGCGGATAGCCCGTTCGCGACGCACGAGGACATCGTCACCCACGCCATCGAGCGCGTGACGCGGCTGCCGGGGCGGCAGGTCGCCCGGCTGGCGGATACCTTCCTCAACTGGCGCGCGGGGTATCGGCATCGCGACGTGCGCCCGATCGACGAGGTGGCGGCGATCGCGCCACGCCCGCTGCTGATCGTCCACGGCACGGAGGACCGGACGATCCCGGTCGAGCATGCCTACCGTGTGTACGCGGCGGCGGGCGCGCCGAAGGAGCTGTGGATCGGCGAAGGGGCCGACCACTGCGGGACGTATTTCCTCGACCGCCCGGCGTACTGCGCGCGGGTGGTAGCGTTCTTCGAGCGGGCGCTCGACGCGGATACGGCGCGGGCCTCAACGGTGGAGTCGTCGCGGGTGGCAGGGCGTAATTTAACGCAATCGTGATGTGAGACGGCGGCGCGAGATGCCGTATGGAGTAGTGTAAGAGCGGGTTATAGCCCTCTCAGCGTGGCGATGTGCCCGCGTTGGAGCAGCACCGTTAGAATACGAGTGAGAGGACGGCGAACCGATCACTCGTTGGGTGTAGCGTGGGCATGCCTTCTGCTAGGGTGGTCGGTGTCCCTTGAGGCATGGATGCAACCGCGAGGCGAATGACCGAGTAGATCACAGTGGATCAACGTGGGGCTAGCGCGACGGCGCGAGAACAGGGCGAGGTGAAAGGCGATGGTCTCCGTGAGAGACGAGCGAGTCACGCGCGCGCTTGCGGTGTTGAGCAATCAGTTCGACCCCGAGATCGAGCAGGAGTTCCCGACGCTGGAGGAGCGCATCCTGGCGCAGGCGCTGGAGAACGTCGAGCGGGCGGAGCGGCAGCTCCGCGAGATCCAGGAATTGGTGGGCGAGTTGGCGCTGGCCGCAAGCAGATAGCGAGCAGCCGCCCAGGCGAGGCGCAGGGATGTGGGCTCGATGGCACGCGGTAAGGCAGTATGCGGACGAGGATGTCCGCTCGTGCCACGGCGTGCGCGTATGGCGATGTGGTGGGCCTCCTCATCGGGGGCACGGATCGTAAAATTTCGGTACATTTCATCAAACAGATTGACGGATTGTAACTATCTCTGTTAGAGATATGTGTTGCGTCCGCTCGACCTTCCTAGGCCCATGCGTAGCTATGTGCCGGCACGCCGAGGATAACTCTGCATGGGGTCGCGGCACTGAAGAGTCCCACTGCGGCCCGCCCGCTTCGCGGGGTGTCCCCAGGACACCGGCCTGCGCGGGAACCCTGCTCGCGTACTGCCAGGGCGCGGACTGAAGTCCGCTTCTAGTCTGTCGCGAGGGCGGCGAGTGCACGGCATTTCTTGTGAAAGCCTCTTGACTTCCTCGTGGACGGAGACCAGCATCATGCGCAAGTTGTTTGTGGCGATCGGCACATTCTCGGTCCGATTTCGCTGGTTCATCGCGATCGGCTGGCTCCTCATCACGGTGGTGAGCGTGCGCGCTTTCCCCGGCTTGGGCTCGATCAGCCAGAGCAACAACAGCGCATTCCTGCCGTCGAATAGCCCGAGCGAAGCGGCCTCGAAGCTGGCGGCGTCTTTCCAGAATTCGTCGCTGACCACGATGACGGTGATCGTCGGGCGCAGCAACGGGGCGCTCACTTCGGCGGATCAGCGCGCCGTCGACCAGGTCGAGGCCTCGATCCGGACGGTGCCGCACGTCGTGACGGTGCGCGACCTGGGGGTATCGAAGGATGGCGCGGCGCGCGAGGCGTCGGTCGCGGTGGACGTGAAGGCCTTCGACACGAAGACCAGCACGGACTTGGTGAGCGCAGTTCGCGCCGATCTGAAGAACGCCAGCGCGCAGAGCGGGCTTGAGATGCATCTGACGGGCACGTTGGCCTCGGCGATCGACAACAACGCCAGCTCGCGCTCCTCGCAGCGCGACACGACGCTCTTCTCGGTGCTCTTCATCATCATCCTGCTGCTGCTCGTGTTCCGCGCGCCGCTCGCGCCACTGATCACGCTGATCCCGGCGGGACTGGTGCTGGCGCTCTCGGGACCGGTCATCACGGGGGCGGTGAATCTCTTCGGCCTCTCGGTCTCGTCGATCACGCAGGTGCTGCTGATCGTGCTGGTGCTCGGCGCGGGGACCGACTACGGCCTCTTCTTGATCTACCGGGTGCGCGAGGAGTTGCGGAGTGGGCTACGCCCCGATGAGGCCGTGATCAAGGCGGTGAGCACGGTGGGCGAGACGATCACGTTCTCGGCACTGACGGTGATGGCGGCGCTGCTAAGCCTGGCGCTAGCGCAGTTCGGCTTCTACCAGACGCTAGGGCCCGCGCTCGCTATCGGCATCTTCTTGATGCTGCTGGCCGGGTTGACGCTGCTGCCGGCGCTGCTGGCGATCTTCGGGCGGGCGGTCTTCTGGCCGACCTCGACACGGCAGGTCGCCGTGCAGCCGGTGGGGACGTGGGGACGCCTGACGAGCGGCTTGATCCGGCGCCCGCTGCTCACGCTGATCGTCGGCATCCTGTTCTTCGGGGGCCTCGCGCTGGGCACGATCAACGCGCCGACGACGGGCTTCGCCGACCAGGGCAGCGGACCCGCCGGCGCGGACTCGACGCTCGGCACGGCGTTGATCGCCCAGCACTATCCCAGCGCGACGACGAACGTGACACAGGCGCTGTTCCGCTTCCCGCAGCCGATCTGGAACGACACGTCGGCGCTGACGACGGCGCAGCAACACCTGACCGCTATCTCTGGCGTTCGCACGGTTCTCGGGCCGCTGAGCCCGAACGGCATCCCGCTGACGGCGACACAACTCAGCGCGCTGCACACGGCGCTGGGTCCGGCGCAGTCGTTGCCGGCGGAGGAGCCGACGAACCTGCAAGGGACGCTGCCGGTGGTGGCGTATAACGCCTACCGCGCGACGGGGCAGTATATCAGCGTGGACGGGCAGACCATCGCGTATGCGCTGGTGCTGAAGGACAGCGGCGGCGGCCCGGCAGCGATCAACGCGGTGCCGGCGCTGCGCGACGCGGTGGGCAGCGCGGCGACGGCGGCGGGCGCCTCGCAGAACGGTGTGCTCGGCCTCAATGAGTTCGCCTACGACGTGGACGGCATCTCCTCGGCGGATCTCAGCCACATCATCCCGATCGTGGCGCTGCTGATCGCGCTGCTGCTGGCGGCGGTGTTGCGCAGCCTGATCGCGCCGCTCTACCTGGTGGCGAGCGTGGTGCTGTCGTACCTCGCGGCGCTGGGGCTGGTGGCGCTGATCTTCGTGCGGATCGGCGGGCAGGACGGCCTCAACTTCGTGCTGCCGTTCTTCATGTTCGTCTTCCTGATGGCACTCGGCTCCGACTACAACATCCTCGTGATGACGCGCATCCGCGAGGAGGCAGAGACGAAGCCGCTGCGCGAGGCGGTGACGCACGCGATCGGTGTGACGGGCAATACGGTGACGACGGCAGGCACCATCCTGGCCGGCACGTTCGCGGTGCTCGGCCTGGCGGCGGGCGGCGGGGCAGGCTCGGCCCAGATCGAGCAGATCGCGCTGGGCATCGGCGGCGGCATCTTGATGGATACCTTCCTCGTACGGACGCTGCTGGTGCCGTCGATCGTGATCCTGCTGGGCAAGTGGAACTGGTGGCCGTCGCCGCTCTTTCGGCATGCGCAGGCGCTTGAGGCGCCGACCGGGAACACCGCTGCACCGACGGGTCCCGTCTCTGTAGCGACCGAGTAAGCTCAGGTGTTGGTTTCTGCTCGTCTCCGCGCGATGCCTGTCAACGCTGATAGACGTCGCGCTTCCTCCGCGGGAAGGGGGATCTGATGGCGGCGACACACGATGAACTGATCGAGCGCGTGATGCGGGCGGAGTATCAGGCGACGCAATCGATGCTGCTGCTGGCGGAGCCGACCTGGCTGGAGCTCGACCTGACGCTGCAGCAACTCAAGAGCCTGATGGTGATCGCGGCGTCGGGCTCGATGCCGGTTTCGCGGCTGGCCGAATTGCTGCACCTGCAACGCTCGGCGACGAGCACGCTGGTGGATCACCTGGTTCGGTTGGGGCTTTTTCTGCGCGCGGAGGATCCGGGCGACCGCCGGCGCACGCTGGTGGATCTGACGCCGGGCGGGCGTGAGATGGTCACCCGGCTGCGGCAGGGGCGCGAGGATCTCCTACGAGCGGCCCTCGATCGGCTCTCTGACGAGGAGCTGCGCACGACGATCCGTCTGCTGTGCACGATTGCGGAGTTCGCCGCGCAGGCGCGAGAGCGTGAGGGGGCGCGGGAGGCAGGCGGGTAACATCGCGTCTTGAGGGGCGTATCACCACGAAGATCCCACTCCACGGGCGGCGCTACCGCCTTGCACAGCCTTGGAGCAGAGGGCTCGCGAGCGAATCTTGATGGGTGGGCGTTGTTACCCGCGCAGCGTGTGGACGATGCGTTGGAGCTGCTTGACGTGCGCTCGCTCGTGGCGTGCCATTCGTTCCCCGTAGTCCAGTACGGTCGTCCCGCGGGGGCTTCCGCCTCCCGTCACTATCGCTTCACGCGCCCAGCCCTCTGCGGGCAACGCCCCCAACGTTGCCAGCAGCGCGGCGCGTTGTTCGGTGAAGGCGCGGAGTGACGGCTGAAAGGCTAGTTCAGGGTAGTCCGTCCGCTTGATCCAGGTTCTCGGGTTGATCGCCCGCAGCGTCGGCGTGTCTTCGATCAGGATGGTGGCAATGCAGCCACCCCAGACGTCGGCGCAGGCGCGGAGGTGGGCAAGCATGTCGTTCGAGGACCATTCGTCAGGGGTGGGGCTGATCCGCACCTGAGCGGGCGCCAGACCAGTGGTGAGCATGGCGATGCTCGGCGGCGGCGTCGCGATGAGGGCGAGCACCTGCGCTATCGTGAGCGAGTTCCTGGGCATCTGACGCCTCACTCGTTGAGGAGATCTGCGTGTGCGGCGTTGTCGGGGGCTGTGAGGCGCGCGGCGATCTCGGCGGCGGCCTGGCGGAGGATCTCGGCCTCGTTGGCGTAGGTGAGGTGGGCGAGCGCGTCGGGGAGCGGGAACCAGGCGACGTCGTCGTATTCATGGTCGTGCTGG
The DNA here is from genome assembly GCA_963841205.1 of uncultured Chloroflexia bacterium. GTDB lineage: Bacteria > Chloroflexota > Ktedonobacteria > Ktedonobacterales > JADMIN01 > CAWAWP01. The sequence continues at coordinate 375,783 of CAWJCH010000003.1, forward strand.
CTGACGTCGCCACCGACGGCCTCCATCAAGTAGAAGAAGACCTCTTTATTGTAGCGGGTGCCTTGTCGCGAGAACCAGTAGCGGACGCTCCCAAGCTCGTCGACGATGCGCGCGATGATGCCGCTCTCTTCGGCTACTTCGCGGAGGGCGACGGCGGGGGTTTCTTCGCCGACGAGGGGCGTCCCCTTGGGCAGCGCCCAGAACTGCTCCCACGCGCGACCCACCAGCACGACCTGCGCCGGTCCATCGGGGCCCGTCGGGGAGCGGCGGTAGACCACTCCGCCTGCGGAAAATGCGCGAACCGTCCGTGGTTTCGACATGACGCCTACTGGCCTTCTGGCGGCTTGCGCCAGCCTCCTCTTGCAGCCGACACACGGCTACTCTGCTTGGCGGCGGGGTGCGGATCATCCCCTGCTCGTGGCACGCCGTCAAGACGCACGGCTCTCTGTCGAGAGCATCGAGAAAACGTTACACGCGGGAGCGGTCAGACGGCGACGACGCGGTTCTTGTCGCGGTTGACGCGCAGGATCTTGAGGAGATACTGCTCGGAGTTGAGGTAGTAGGGGTTGCGCTTGATGAACTTGCCGACGACAGCAATGGGGTGCAACTTGAGCATCTCAACGACGAGCTGGCCGGGGAGCTTGGAGTAGTCGTAGTGCATAAGCGCGATGATGGGGGCGTTCTGGAAGGTAAAGACGGCGTCGGAGGCGGCCTCATACTTGAGCACCTGCTCGGGGGTGGCAATCTCGTTGGTGAGCCAGGTCATGTCCATCGAGATGCGGACGGCCTTCCAGCCTTCGCGCAGGGCCTGCGCGATGAACGTCTGGTGCGTCGAGAGCAGGTGGTAGGGGTCGAAGCGCTTGCCGACGAGGAGATCGTCGCGTTCGGAAACGAAGACGAGCTGGCCGGCTTCCTGCGCAGCGGGGACGTCGATGCCGGACTTCGTGAGCGCCTGCTGGAGTTCTTGGACGGAGGCGGGTGCGCCGGCAAAGAGGCACTTCTCCGAGGAGATCAGGCCGACTTCGAGCAGTTTCGCCGTCACGCCCGAGATCTCGCCCACCTTGTTATAGAGCTGCAAGATGTGCGAACCGGGTGGGATGCGCTCCGACTTCCCCTCGACGCTCAAGTCCATGCTGAGTACCTCCGCTCGGCGAGTAACCAGGGCGTTGACCGTCCCACGCGCCCATAGCCCTCGGGGCCAATGTCCGTCGGATCGCCGGGAGCCGCTCCTTAACAGAGGGAGCGCTAAGCCAAAGCCGGAGGGCGCGCGATCACCCTAGCTGGCCAAGCCGTGGTCACGACGGGTGTTGAAGACATGCTGTAGCGCGCGACAGGAGCCTGCCTGTCCAGCGCGCTTCATGGTCTGCCTGACGGCGTCTGCGGTGAGTATAAACAAGAGGCTAAGTTAGTGTCAAGGCGCGCGAAGCGTCCGTTGTCCCTTGCCAAGCCGACTTTTACCGATCGTTCCCAGGCTCGTGCGCTACGGCGCGCGAAGACAGCAGGCGGGTGGCGAGGATCGCGCTGCGCTGCCGCGGCTGAGGTTGCCGCAAGTCGTGTGTTATCGTGGGAAAGAGGCCCTAACCCCCTACCCGGCCCCCGGCGGGGGACCTCGTCCGCAGGGAATCGCGGCGTTGACCGCTGGCGGCAACGGGTCGCGACACTGAAGTGCCGCCGTAGGGTGGGCGCGGACTGCAGTCCGCTGGATGCGCGAGTCGTTATGACGGTATGCCGGGATGGTATTGCGCTCGGCATGGAGCGCGGGGATGGATACGCAATGCGGATCGAGCGGCTGGCGCGGGAGAACGGGCGCACGCAAGGGGCGAAGCGACGGGCGTGGTACCGGGCGCAGAACCCCGCGCACCTGACGACGGTGGCGGCGCTGCTGGGCGAGGCGCTGGCGGCGCGCGACGCGGGCGCTCCAGACGCGGCGGTGGCGCTGGGGGCCGGCGCCTGCACGGAGCTTCCGTTGGAGCGGATGGCCGCTGCCTGCGAGCGCGTGACGCTAGTGGACCTGGACGCGCCAGGGATGTCCGAGGCGGTGGAGGAGCTGCCGGCGGGGGCGCGGGCGCGCGTGGATCTATTGGCGGCGGACCTCACCGGCGGGGTGAGCGCGCGCCTGGCCGCGGAGTTGCGGGCGCAGCCGTGGGACGACCTCGCCGCGCTGGACCCCAGCGGGCGCGCGGCGCTGGACGCGGCGGCGAGCTGCCTGGAACGCTGCGCGGTGGCCGATCCGCCGGAGATCGCCGGATTGGAGGCTCACGGCTATGGGTTGGTGGTGAGCGATCTGACCTTGACGCAGCTCTTCAGCCTACCGCTGCTGGACGTGCTCGACGCGCTGAACGTCCACGCGCCGCGCGCGGCGGACCTGCGCGAGACCTCGCCGCGCTACGTGGCGGTGGCGCGCGAGTTCCGGCGGCGGGTGGCGCGGGCGCATCTCTCGCTGCTCGACACGCTGCTGGCGGAGGGCGGCGCAGGGCTGCTGCTCACCGATGTGACGGGCTATCTGCTGGCGCCGAAGGCGGGTCCCCATGCGCGCGAGCGGCGCGAGGCGCTGGCGGTGCTGCCGCGCGAAGTGCTGGCACTGCCGGAGGATCTCGCTGCGCGCTTCGCGGTGATCGGCTCGCCGCGACGCTGGCGCTGGCTGGTAACGCAGCCCACCGCCGAGACGCCCGGTCGCGCGTTCGACACGGTGGGGTTGGTGTTTCGGCGGCGGGAATGAGCGTGTCAGGCGAGCAGTTCGATGAAGGTCTCGTCGTACGAACTGGAATCCTCGATCATGCCGACGCCCCAGACGTGTCCGCCAGGGACTGCTGCGACGGCGATCAGCCGGTTATATTTCGACATCGCGACGTAATTGCCGAGTTGCAGACCGCTGGTGCCTCCCGTCTCGGCGAAGCCGTTGCGCGCCTGCGCATTGCTGACATACTCCTCACCCACGGCCAAGGGTATGCCGCCGGGAGTGATCGCCACGCTATTAAGCCAGGCGTTTGTCGAGAGCGGATCGACGCTACTGACCGCGGACCAGGAGGCGCCGTTCCAGTGCTCCGCCAGCGTTTGGTTATTCGGGCCGTTGCCTTGCGTGCCCACGGCCTAGGCATTCGAGCTAGAGAGTACTGAGACGCCCCAAAGCTCGTCATCAGTCGGGCTGGGATTGGCGCTGGCGATCTGCGACCACGAGCCGCCCATCAGTTGGAGGGTGATGGCAAAGGTGGAAGACGCATTTGTATCGCCCCCGCTGCCGACCGCACACAGCCCGCTTGAGGCGTTGCCGCCAACCGCCTGCAATAAATTGGAGGCGCTGCCGGGGTTCGGGCTATCCACGATCGCCCACTGCGCGCCGTTCCAGTGCTCAATCAAGGTGATGTAGTCTTTGTTGGAGTTCTGGCTACCTTCGTAATAGCCGACGGCCCAGACATCGTTGTTGGCAAGCGCGGCGACACCAGTGAGTTCTGGGTTGTAGCCAGCGGACGAATCAGGATCGGGGCTTGGCACGACGCTCCAAGTAGAGCCGTTCCAATGCTCAGTCAGCGTGTGGTAGTCCGAGCCGCTCGCCTCCTCGCCTACAGCCCAGGCATCATTAGGCGCAATCGAGACCACGCCGAAGAGTTCATTATCGACTGAGCCGATGTTCGGGCTGGCGACGATGCTCCATGCAGAACCGTTCCAGTGCTCAGTCAACGTATGACCCGCATCTGAGCCAACGGCCTAGACATCTGTTGCCGACGAGCCGGAAACGGCGTCAAGCTCACTGCCGTACAGGCCAGGATTTGGGCTGGTGACGCGCGTCGGTGGGACGGGCGAGTGCGGGGTTGGCGTGGACTGTGGCGCGGGAGTTGCAGCAGATGTTGGCGTGGACCGCGCGGAGGACGGCGTACCCGATGGCGTGGCGTTGAAGGCGCTGGTCGCGGTGGGCTGATCACCTGTTTGATGGGCAACGGGCGACGATTGCCCGTGCAGCGCGAGGACACCCGCGACCGTGAGCACGACGACGACGGCCACGGCGAGCACGGGCAATGAACGCAGTCGCGCGCGTGGACGCGCTCGTTCAGTCGGCTCCCACATTGCGGGTCTCCATTCAGCCTTCTCATGTTTGGGTATGCCGATTGAGCGGCACGGCGCGCCCGACGATGCGATGAAGTGTGAGTAGTGCGCAAAGGGCTACGCGTGGCTACATTTTGAGAGTACCAACAGTACGACGTATGACCCCGTATCGGGGAACTGCGATGCCGTCGGTGCGGTAGGATATCCGCGGGCCGACATTGCCCAGAGTGAGACGCTGCTGCTATACTTCGGCACTGGCCGTCGCGCTGAGGGCGTGTGGCCGGGGCGAGGCAGATGAGGGTGGAGAGCGGACCATGGAAGCTCGGCTGATCGAGGATCGCGCGCTGTGGAACCGCTTCGTGGCGGCCTCGGCGACCGGGCACCTCACCCAGACCTACGAGTGGCCGGAAAATTCAGGCGAGGCGGCGGGGACCGGCTCGCTGCGCGCGGGCGTGGTGGAGAATGGGCAGTTGGTGGCGGCGATGCTGCTGGTGCGGAGCAAGGCCAGCGGGCTGCGCGCGCCGTTCTTCTACGCGCCGCGCGGTCCCGTCTGCGACGATCCGAACTCGCTGGCGCTGCCGCTGCTGATCCAGTTCGCCAGGCGCGAGGCTCGCCAGCGCGGCGGGTTCATGATCCGCGCGGAGCCGAACGTGGAGCAGAGCGATCCAGTGTGGCCGGGCGTGTTACAGCGGCTGGGGTTCCGGCCGACGACACACACGATCTACCTACGTGGCGCGTGGGTGACGGATCTGCGCCCCGATGAGGACGCGATGCTCGCCAATATGATGACGACGTGGCGGCAGAACATCCGCGCGGGGGGCCGCAAGGGGCTGACGGTGCGGCTCGGCACGACCGAGGCCGACCTCGACGCCTTCTACAAGCTGTTGGTGGAGACGGGCGAGCGCGACAAGTTTTACGTCTACCCCAAGACGCTCTTCCGCGACATGCTGGAGCACTACTCGGCGGAGACGGCGGCGCGCGACGCCACGGCGCAGATGGCACTGCTGCTGGCCGAGCACGAGGGGACGCCGATCGCGGCGTCGACTGTGGCCGTGTTGGGGACGTGGTCGTGGAACTTGCACAGCGGCTCGTCGGGGCAGACGGAGCATCGCAAGCTGCGCCCCAACTACCTGCTGCAATGGGAGTGCATGCGCTGGGCCAAGGCGCAGGGCGCGGAGTATTACGACTGGCGCACGATCCCGGACGTGCTGAAACCCGGCGAGGAGCTGTACGGGGTCTACGAGTTCAAGCGCGGCTTCGGCGGCTTCGAGCGGCGCGTGCTGCCGACGCAGGATCTGCCGCTGCGCCCGCTGCTCTACTGGCCGTACACCACCGCCGTCGCGCTGCGGCGGGAGCGACAGAAGCGCAAGCGTCAAGCTTTCGAGCGGCGGAGAGAGCGGAAGAATTCATCACAGAGGTCTCGGACGGCAGAGCGAGAGACGCAGGCTAGCGCACAGGAGCCAGTCGCCTCGGCATAGCGCCCACCACTGGGCGCCTTATCGTCCCGCATTAATCATCGTGCTAGGACAGAGTCGCATGCGCGTCGAGATCGTCACCGACCCAGAGGTGTGGAACCGCTTCGTCGAGGCGTCGCCCACCGGTAACATCACGCAGACATATGAATGGGGCGAGCTGCGCGACGCGCTCGGCGGCGACGTGCTGCGACTGGGCGCGTTCGAGGGCGGCGAGCTACGCGGGACGATGCTGGTGGTGATCGGGCGCGCGCCGGTGCTGCGGCGTCCGTACCTCTACGCGCCGCGCGGGCCGGTGGTGAATGATGCGAGCGATCCGGCGCTGGCGGCGCTCTGCGCCGAGGCCGAGCAGCGGGGACGCAAGCGCGGCGCGTTCACGCTGAAGGTCGAGCCGAGCGTGGCGGATGGCGACGCCGCTTGGCTGGCGGCGCTGCGGCGGCTTGGTTTCCGCCGCAATCCCTTCGCGACGCATCCCCGGCGCTCGTGGCTGCTCGACATCCGACCGAGCGAGGCCGATCTGCTGGCCGGGATGAAGGAGAAGTGGCGCTATAACATCCGCCTGGCGGGGCGCAAGGGCGTGGTGGTGCGCGAGGCTACGACGCCGCAGGATGTGGACACGTTCTACACGCTCTATCAGGAGACGGCGGCGCGCGACGGCTTCTTCATCCACCCCAAGCAGCACTACGCGGACATCCTGCGGCTCTACGGCGCGCGCGATGCGGGGGTGCTGCTGCTGGCGGAGTACGAGGGCACACCCATCGCCGGGCTGGTGGCGCTGAAGTGCGGTCCCGTCGCCACGTATATGTTCGGCGCGTCGTCGAACGCGGAGCGCAACCGCATGCCGAATCACCTCTGCCAGTGGACGGCGATCCAGTGGGCGAAGGCGCGTGGCTGCACCACCTACGACTTCCGCGCCATCGCCGAGGTGCTGGACCCGCAGGAAGACCTCTACAGCCTCTTCACCTATAAGCAGGGCTTCGGCGGCTATTCGGTGCTTAGCCTGGAGACGCATGACAAGCCGCTCAACGCGCCGATCTACTGGCTCTACCAGCGCTCGTTGGCCGTCAAGCGCGCACGCGACCGGCGGCGCCACCTCGCGGAGCTGCGCGCTCGCGAACGTCCCTCCGCCGACGCGAAGGGCGAGAAGGAGGCGGGTGGTAAGCCTCGGGAGGATGCCAGGCCCGCCACGGCAGTCGCCGGCGCGTCAGGTTGATCCGGCGCTACGCGGGAGCGCGTACACGCCGGTCATGTGGTGGAACTCATCGCATAGTCGCAATGCGCAGCAAGCAGGGATGGCACCGCCCACTTTGAACAAACGTGAGCAGTGCCGATAGCGGCCACGCTACGGTCGTGGGATGCCGCGCCAGCCCCGCATGCCAGGGAACCACCAATTTGCGCGACCCAACAAGCGCATGACCGATGGCACGAGCAGCGACCGCACCAGGAAGGCATCTACGAAGACGGCCACCGCGAGTCCAAGCCCCACCTCTTGGGTCTGGCTGATGCTCGTGAAGATGAAGGAGCCGGCGACAATGATGAAGAGCAACGCGGCGCTCGTCACGACACTCCCGCTGTGTTCCAAGCCGTGCGCCACCGCCGTCACATTGTCGCCCGAACTGCGCCATTCTTCGCGCATGCGGCTGACCAAAAAGACCTCGTAATCCATCGACAACCCGAAGAGGAGGCAGAACATCAAGATCGGGATGGTGTTGTCCACCGACCCGTTAGCAGTGAAGTTGAGCTGCTCTTGCAGATGCCCCTGCTGGAAGACGAAGACCATCGCGCCGAAGGCCGCGCTGACCGAGAGGCCCGTCATGATCACCGCTTTTAGCGGCAAGAGCAACGAGCGCAGCATGATCATCAGCAGTACGTAGGTAGCGATGAGAATGAAGAGCACCGTCAGCGGAAAGTTGCCGTAGATGACGCTGTTGAGGTCGACCGACTGGGCCTGCGTGCCCCCCACGATGATCGACAGCCCACGCGCTGCCGGCCCTGTGTCGTGACGCAGGAGCGTGAGCAATTGCTTGCTGGCCGCCGTGTCAATCCCTGAGTCGGATGACACCGTCAGGATGGTGGCATCGTTCGCCGTCGTCGCCTGCACCAGTTGCACCAAGCTGGGCACCTGCTCATACGCACCACTGCTGTACAGGCCGATAAGTTGCGCGCTTGAAGGAGTCGCCTGGCCCGCCGTCGCCGGTATGCTGGTGAGGCCGATTACGCTCGTCACGTGCGACTGCTGGGCGATCCACTGCGACAAGCTCGCCACCCTCTCCAGATTCGAGCTGGTGAGGATTATTGACCCATCCGGCGAGTGGGCGATGACGGTGAAGGTATTTGAGCTGAATGAGCCATAGCTGGTTGTCAAGGTCGTCAACGCCTGGCGCGCCTGCGAGTCTTTCGGTAGCGAAGTGACTCCCGCCGAACCGATGTTGAGTTGCGTCACCGGTGCGGCCAGCACTCCCACGATCGCGAGCACGAGCACGATGAAGACGAAGGGAACGCGCATCTCGGCCTGCGCCAGCCAGTGCCAGAAGCCGCGCTGGATATCCTGCTTGGGATGAGGCAGGGTCAATCGCCAGAGCAGCGGCACCCGCAGTGCGTTGACGCGAGGCCCCGCGATACTGAGCACTGCAGGCAGTAGAGTCAGCGCCGCCAGCGCGGAGCAGCCTACGGTTACCGCTCCCCCGATCCCGATCGCCGTCATAAATGGGGTGCGCAGCAAGAAGAGTCCCGCGAACCCAATCATGACGGTGATGGCGCTGAACAGAATCGCCTCGCCGGCGGTGGCCAAGGTGCGCCCGATAGCCTCATCCCCCACGTGGCCCAACGCCATCTCCTCACGATAACGGCGAACAATGAAGAGGCTATAGTCTATCGAGATGCCCAGACCCATGATCGTCGCGATGTTCAGCACAAAGATGTTGAGCGGAACGATGGCATTGATTACCGTCATCAGGGCCAGCGCCACAGGCAGTGCGAACAGAGCCAGTCCGAGAGGCATCGCCGCTGCGATCAGCGTGCCAAAGACGACCAGCAACACCAGCAGCGTGATGGGCAGGGAAACGGCCTCGACGTGTTCGAGATCGTGCGAGGCAGTTTGCGTCAGTTCGCTGTCCACCACCGCTGTGCCGGTGAGCGCCGCCGTGGCAGGGCCAGCAGTAGGGAGAAGCTTCTGGAAATCGGGGACGACCTTTGCGGTCGTCTCGTCATCTTGGTTGAACCCGACCATGACGAATGTGGTATGACCGTCGGCGGCGGGAGCTTGTTGTTGAGCGCTGACGACGTGTGTGACCCCTTGCGCCCTGTTGATGAAGCCCTGAATCTCCGCCTGATACGTCGTGTCGGTGACGACTGCGCTCGTGGAGCGAAAGACCACTAAGACCTGGGATTGTGGCTGGTGAAAGGTCCCCACGAGCTGTTGGCTGACGTGGGCCGACTCGGTATCGCTTGGCTGCGCGATGCTGGATTGCAGCTTGCTCGAGATCGTTGCAGCGAAGGGCACACTTGCTCCCAAGGCAAGTATCCAGAAGACGAGGATGAACCAGCGTGCGCGATGGATGAAGCGGCCATAGTGCATCACGAATGAGCGATCACGAGGGGGCTGTTGGGTATGCGCGTCTCCTGCGGGAAGGCTTGACGGGCCTGAAGGCGAGACCGTTTGCATTGCCAGACGCTCCTAACGATATGCAATAATGCTATATTATGGCGCAAAAGATATTTGATGACTATTTTGATTCATGGTATAGCGTATAGTAACGGTGGCGGCGGGAGATTTGCAATAGGTTATGCATCCTGCTATTCTGCCCAGATAGGCCGCTTGCCATATGGCACGCATCGAGAGCCACATGGCCAGGGGGAAGGGAGCCCGAGCATATGGCGATAGCTGATCGACGGGTGAAGCGCACACAGCGCCTCCTCGCCGAAGCATTGATCAGCCTCACGCTAGAAAAGGGCTATGATGCGGTCCTAATTCGCGATATTACCGAGCGCGCGGACGTTGCGTACGCCACCTTCTTCCGGCATTATGACGACAAGGACGCCCTGCTTGACGAAGTGGTGGACGTGATCCTCGATGACATGGCGCATCTCTTGCGACCGGGGCCAGCGGCGGAGAGACGCCAAGCACTGGTAGGTAGCCAGATATTTGAGTACGTACAGGCGCACAGCGAACTCTGTCGCGTCTTGCTCGGCAGTCGTGGCAAGGCCCGCTTGATTGAGATGTTGCAAACCACCAAACAGGATCTTCCCCACCTCAACACGAGCAGCCAGATTCCCCAAGAGATCGCCAACTATCACTTCATGTCGGCGGGGATTGAGTTGATTCAATGGTGGCTCGACCATGGTATGCCGTATCCTCCAGAGCAGATGGGGCAGATCTTCGCCACCTTGGTTCTCTCGCCACAGCAAGCACTGTCCGGCCCATCCTGATGGAGCGCATCGTTGGGCACGCCTAGGGTTAGGTAGCCATAGGGCATCTGCGAGAGCATGTGACCATCGGGGCGCGTCACGCGGTTGTATAGCTAGAGCACGGTCTGGACGAGCAGCTCGGCGAGGCGCTGAGAGGCTTTGAGTTGAACGCGGACGAATCTGGTACGCATCCTGCTGGAAGGATGCGGCAGAGTCGAAGGGCGTCCTCAGCGGCGCCGGCGCAAGAGGCGAGTCCGCCGCGGTGGGGTGCAGCGTTGACAGGCGTGGCGGGCTCCAGGCTAAAGGAAATACCGTGACAAAGCGTATCCTTGTCGTTGATGATCGAGCAGAGCTCCTCGATCTGCTACGGCGCGTGCTCGAGCTGGAGGATGAGGCCTATAAGGTCTCCGTCCTGCGGCAGGGCGACGGCGCGGTGGACAATATCCGCGAGAACCCGCCGGACCTGGTGATCCTCGATCTGAAGCTCGCCGATGCGAACGGTATGGACATCCTGCAAGAGCTGCGGGCCAGCGCCAACACCGCCGACATCCCCGTGATCGTCTACACGGCGGCGGTGATAGAGGCCGAGTCGGTGGCGCGGCTGATCTCCGGCAATCCCACACGCTACAACAACGTCGCGGTATTGCAGAAGCCGTTCGAGCTGGATGCCCTGCTGGAACGCGTCCAGGTGGTGCTGGGCGTCGAGCAACCGACGTAACCGCGCGCCGGCCTGGCGTCGGCGCCCCGTGTGTGGTATGGAAATGTCGATCGAAGCATGCGGAGGGAATGAGGGAGGAAACGGGGCCATGGCGAAACGAGACAGTGGCGACAAGCGGAAGAAGTCCGGCTCGGGCTTTTTCTGGGGATTGGTCTTCGGCATCGCCGTCGGGGCGGCGCTGGCGATCCTCTTCGCGCCGCAGAGTGGCGAGGAGACGCGCGACCAGCTCAACGATCAGCTTCCCGAGCTGACGAAGCGCGGCCAGCTGCGCTACGATGAGATCCGCTCGCAGTTCCGCGAACGCTTCGGCGATGCCTTCGCGTTGGGCCGCGAGGCCGGCGACCAGGCCAAGAACGAAGTGCTCAGCCGCTACAGCCGCGCCAAGAACGCGCAGTAGCCGGGGGCACAGGAACGAACGCAAAGGGACGTGTCCGCGGCGGACACGTCCCTTTTTTGTACTGAGCTCGCTCAAGGTGTGCGCGGAGCATGCCGTTACCATCGCCGCCACAGCGTCACGGGACGTTGACGAGGCGCTTGCCGTGCAGTTCGCTGCGCTTCCAGGTGCGCTCGATGTCCTTGAGAGGCACCGGCTCGACCTCGGCGTGGAGCTTGCCCGCGCGTATCCAGTCCCAGACCTGCGCCGTGCCCTCGCCGAGGGCCTCCGGCGTGAGGCCCGCGCCGCCGCCGATGATCTCGAGGCCCGAGGTCCGCAGCGTGTCGGCGGAGAGGGAGATGTTGGGGCTCGCCGCCTCGCCGATCTGCACCAGGCGTACTCGCTGGCGCGCGAAGGAGAGCTTGTCGGGCACGAGGGCGCCCAGCAGCAGCTCGGTCGGGTGGCCCCAGAGGAAGTCGAGGATGACGGCATAGCCTGCGTCGCCAGCCTCGCGCTTGAGGGCCTCGGTGACTCTGCTGTCGGGCTGTTTGAGGTCAATCACAGCGTCGGCGCCAAGGTCGCGCAGCGAGGCCAGCGCGTCCGCATCGCGTCCCGTGCCGACGATGCGTCCCGCGCCGAGCAGCCTGGCGACCTGGACGGCGAGCTTCCCGGCGAAGCCCGTCGCGCCGTTGATGAGCAGCGTCTCGTCCGGTTGGAGGCGAGCGCCCCATTTGAGCGGGAAGAGCGCCGTCAGCGTGGAGCCCGGAACGGAGGCAGCCGTCACGGCGTCGATGCCGTCAGGGATCGGCACATATGCCCCGTCAGGGATGACCGCCAGCTCGGCCATCGCGCCATACGGCGGTTTCATGCCGCCGAAGCCGATCAGCCGCCCGTCCTCCTGCGCCCCGATGCCGTCGGAGCCAAGGATCGCGGGGAGCCGCGGGAGGAACTGCTTGGTGGCGAAGTGTGAGCCGCGCGCCATCGCGCGATCGATGTTCTCCAGCGCGACCGCCTTCACCCGCACGGTGATCTCGCCTTCGCCTGGGGTGGGCGTGGCAAAGTCCTCATACTTCGGGGCTTTGCCAAACTTGTGGAGTACCGCTGCTTTCACGTGGTGTTCCCTCTCTTGCTTCGGGCGCATTATGTTTCTATGGAAACCATACTACACGACACGCGTCCCGTCAACATTGTTTCGAGGAAACTATTTCGCGCGGACGGCTCTGCTATACTTGCGGGATAGGGGCGTTTGGATGTGAATCTCGGTGGCGCGATGTCCGTTGATGGGAAGAATCCAGATCAAGCGCGGGAGGCCGTGGAGGCGCTTTCCACGGAGATCCTGGCGCTGCTCGGGAGGGTCTCGGAGCAGTTCGATTCAGGGGAGTCGGAGCAGTGGCGCTGGTTTGAGGAGCATGCGCCGGATGCTTCGCTCGTCGAGATCCTGCGCGACGCGACGATGACGGCGATGCGCGTGCTGGGCGCCATCGGGCAGTCCGGCCTGATCAACGGCATCACCATCTCTGAGCGCTACGCGATCCCGAAGGGGACGGTATCGAAGGTGACGCGGCGGCTGATGGCGCAGGGGTTGGTCGTCAGCGAGTCGCTGCCGAACAACAAGAAGGAGATCCTGTTCCGCCTGACGCCGCTCGGCAAGCAGCTCAATGACCTTCATCAGCGGTTCGACGGGCTGATGGAGCGCGGGTTCAGGCAGTTCTTGCGGCGCTATACACCTGACGAGCTGATGCTGATCGCGCGCATCCTGCGCGACGCGACCGAGGCGTCGTTCCTGGACCTCGGTGTTTCGGGCGGCGCGCAGGAGCGGTCCGGTTAGGCCCGGCTGTAGCCGCGATTGACGAGATAGATGCCGGCGAGGGCGACGAGGCCGCCGACGATCTGGCTGCCGTCGAGCGCCTGCGCCAGCAGCGGCACGGCGAAGAGGGCCGTGAGCACCGGCTGACCCAGCAGCGTCGGCGAGACGATGGAGGCGGGCAGGTGCCCCAGCGCGTAGTTGATCGCCAGCCAGCCGGCCACCTGCGAGGTCAGCCCCAGCAGCAGGAGCATGACCCAGGCGTGCGCCGAGAAGCCCCAGAGCGATTGGCCCGTTGCCACGTCGAAGATCAGCAACAGCGCCGCGCCGGAAAGCGCCGGCACCCAGAGCGAGGGCAGCGTCGACATGCCCGCGCGCACGCGCTGTGTAAGGACGAGGTACAGCGCGTACGAGACGCCGGCGACGGCGGCCAGCACGTCCCCGCCGCCGATGCTGGCGCTCTTGATAAGGTCCGGAGCGGCGATGACGCCCATGCCCACCAGCGCGATCGCCAGCCCGATCCAGTAGGCGCGGCTCAGCCGCTCGCGGAAGATGACCAGCGCGATGAGCCCGACGAAGATCGGCGCGTCGTTGCCGAGCAGGGTCGCCGTGGCGGCGGAGGTGATGAAGAGCGACGTGTTCCACAGCGCGATGTCGAGGGCGAAGAAGATGCCCGCCGCCAGCGCCAGCAGCCAGATGCGGCGGTCGGCGGTGACGCGGCCCCGCGCGACGTCACGCAGGAAGAGCGGCGACAGCGCGACGAGGGCGATGGCGATGCGATAGAAGCCGGAGACGACGCCGGGGAGGTCGGCGAGCGTCGTAAAGATCGCGGAGAGCGAAATGCAGACGATGCCGAAGGCGAGCACAAGATAGGTGCGCGTCCGCGAGGTGGCGTCGCTCGGCTGGTCGATCGGCCCGATGGATGCGGCGGCACCCACCACGTTCGCGTCGCCGTCCGTCTCGTGACTCAATGCGCGCGCCATAGCAGCATCACCCGTCTCTCTATCTCTACGACCCCCGCGATTCCAACCCACCACCCGCTTACTGCTCGCCCACCGCGACGGTCGCGGCGCCGGCCTCCGCTGGCGCCGTCTCCTCCGCGACCACTGGCGATGTTCGTGTGCGGCGGAAGAGGCCGCCCAATGTGCCGTTGGTGAGCACCGTGCCCACGAGCACTAGCCCCAAGCCCGCTAGCGCGTACCACGAAACGGACTCGCCGCGGAAGACCGCGCCATAGATCAGCGCGGTACACGGCAGCAGGTAGGTGACGAGCGAGGTACGCGTGGCGCCGACGTGCCGGATCAGCCAAAAGTAGAGCAGATAGGCCACCGCCGTCCCGAGGATGCCGAGCTCGGCCATCGCACCGATCGACGCGAGCGAAGGTACCTGTGTCGGCGGCTCCCAAAGCAGGGCAACGGGGATGGTGAAGAGCAGCGCGGAGGCTTGCATCGTCAGCGGGGCTACCAGCGGCGAGGCACCGCCAAAGTTGCGACTGAGCAGCGCGCCGAAGCCGTAGCTGAGCGCCGCGATCAGCACGGCAAGCTCGCCGAGCGGGGCGTTCGCGCCGCCGTCTACCAGTGAGAGCAGCCCCGGACCGATAATCACGCCGACGCCGAGAAAGCCGCAGAGCACGCCAATACCGCGCCGCGGGGTCAGGGATTCGTGCGCCGGCCCGAGCCAGACCTGCGCCAGCAGCGCGGTGAAGAGCGGCGTGGTGGCGTTGAAGATGGAAGCGACGCCGCTGCTGATGCGCGTCTCGCCCCAGGTGATCAGCATGAATGGCAGGAAGTTGTTGACGAGGCCGACGAGCATGCCGAGCAGCGCGAAGCGCCACCACCCCTTGAAGAGCGACGGGCGCACCGCGACGATCACGAGCAGCGTCGCGACCGAAAAAAGCAACCGCCCGAGGACCAGCGTGGCCGGCGACACGCCTTCAAGGCCGATCTTGATGAAGAGGAAGGAGGCGCCCCAGATCGCCGCCAGAGACAACAACACGCCATTCTCGCGGAGCCGCATGACCTCCACCACCTCTCGCCACGTAATCTCACGCACTCGTCGGTCAAGCCAACGGAGGCGCAGACGTTTCAGTTGGCGGGTCGAGCCAGAGCAGGCTGCGCTCCCAGTTGCGCGCCAGCGCCGCCTCGGCCACGGCCAGATCGCGCCCGGCGATCGCGGCGATCAACGCATCGTGATCGCGCACGGAGGCCGAGCGATCGGCGCCGCCCCAGAAGGCACGCTCGATACGGCGTACCTTGTCCTTGAGGTCGGCGAGCAGATGGATCAGGTCGGCGTTGCCGCAGCGCGCAACGAACACGCCGTGAAGCGCATGATCCGCCACCATCGCGGCAGCCGCGTCGCCCGCCCGGAGCGCATCGGCCAGCCGCGCGTTGGCGGAGCGCATCTCGTCAAGCGCGGGCCCGTCCATCGCCGGCAGCGCGAGTCGCAGCGCCAGCCCCTCAATAACACCCGCCAGGGGATAGACGTTTCGCGCCTGTTGCAGCGAGAGGGGTCCGACCGAGCTGCGCCGCGCGGCGTTCGTCACCACCAGCCCATCGTCCTCCAGCCGTTGCAGCGCCTCGCGAACGGGGGTGCGGCTCATGCCGAGCGCCTCGGCCAGCGCCTCATCGCGCAGCGACTCGCCAGGCGCGAGCGTGCCGTCGAGGATCCACTCGCGGATCCGCTCGTAGGCGGCGTCGCGCAGGCTGGTGCGCGCGATGGTCGCGATCGGCTCGGGGAGCGGCATGTGGTCGCCTCCACAGATGCTATCGTCGTGTCTCTGCATATTGTATACGATATACACAATATGCAGCGGAAACCTCACCGCCTCAGCCCAATTGCCATGCCGCATCGCCCCGACGCATCCGCTCGCGATGAGACCGTTGACGACAAAACTGACCACAACGCGACGACAATGCCTGACGGCTCTACTCGAGGAGCATCTGTCCCATCGCCCGCGCCGCGCTCTCCTGCATATCCTGCGTCACGTGCGCATAGATCTCCAACGTGATCGCGACGCTGGAGTGCCCGAGCATCTCGGAGACGACCTTCACGTTGACGCCGTTGGTGAGCATGAGCGTCGGGGCCGTGTGGTGCGGATCGTGGACGCGGATATGCGGCAGTCTGCAGGATCGGACCAGCCGTTTGAAGAGGACGGGCAGGTATCCTTGATAGACGTGCCCACCGACTTGGTTGCAGAACACCACGTCGCGATCCAACCTGAGCGCCTTGCGGCGAGGCACTCCACATGCGGGCGAGCGCGGCGGGCCCACAGCTCGGCGATAACGCTTGGATCGAGACGGGTGCTGCGTTTGCCCGCTTCGTGTTCAGCTCCTTGGTGACGCCCTTCTCGCGATAGGCGGAACGCCTCACGTGGAGGAGGCCGCGCTCCGGCTCGAGATCGTGCCACCTTGGGTGGCACGGCAACTGTCCCGAGTGAGCATCGCCCCCGGCGTTTCACGCGCGGGTCAAGGCAAGCCGTACGTGACCAGAGCCCCACTCTCGTCAGTGACGTAGACCTTTCCCCCGACGATGATCGGGCTTTCCCAGTGCACGCCGCCGAGCGTGCCCAATGCGCTTGGTCGCGCGCTCGACCAGAGTTGCTGGCCGCTGAGCGGGTCGAGCGCGAGCAGCGCGCCATTGGATGCGGCGAACAGCACCCCGCCCGTGAGCAGCGGCGACGTCGTGACGACGGGCAGGTGCCACTCCTGACGCAGACGCGTGGTGCCCTTTTGGTCCGTCACCGCCTGGTAGCCCGTCATGCCGCAGATGTCGGCGGTAAAGACCCACGGTGCGCCTTGAGCGGACTCCTGCCAGATCGCCGGCTGGGTGAACATCGTGCAGCCCGGCTTGGCGATCACCTGCACCTCGCCGCCGAGATGCCCAGGTCCACCTTTGCCGCTGAGATTCTGCCGGTTGAGCAGGCGCACGACACCGTCTTTGCCTCCTTGCACCATGAGGTAGGGTGTCGTGCTGCTCGGTATCTGCGGAAGGAGGGCGGGCGCTGTGCTGCCGAGATCCCAGTTCATGTCGTCGAGCATTTCCTGATCAACGGGCGTATACGAATCCACCACGTGGGTCGCGTCCGCGTTGAGCTCCAGGACGCTATCGCCCCAGTTGGTGTGTCCATCGAACGGGCCGTTGGCGGTCGCGATGAAGAGATTGCCGGTGACCGGGTCGATCACGGGGGTCGCACGCGCCCAGACGCCCCCCCCGGATGCGGCGCACTCCTGCGGGACGAGTAGGTGCGGGATGTTGGAACACATGGTGTTGAACACGTGCGTGGAGGCATTCGCGAGATCGATCACGACGAGGTGCCCTTCGTTGGGCGGAACCTCGGGCGCGTACGTCGCGAGGGAGGCATACAGGCGCCCATTGACGATGTCGAGCGGCGATGAGCCCTTCTCGTGCTGCGGCATGGTGGTGATCCGCACCGGCCAGCCGCCGGTCTTGACCTCCTTGCCGTCAATGGCGCCCACCTTGTGGACGAAGCCGTCCAGCCCATAGAAGTACACGTAGCGATGGGAGGGATCGACGGCCGGTGAGGAGGTGGTCCACTCGGGACCGTGTGTGTGCACGCTCCAGAGCGTATGCCCGGTGCCGGCGTCCAGCGCGAGGAGCGTGCCCGTCTTCAAGTTCACGTAGAGCACGTCGTGCACGCTGCGATCGGGGAAGACCAGGCCGTGCAGGTACACGGGAGCCGAATCCGCCACGCCGCCAAGCGCCACCCGCATGACTTGGCGCAGGCTTCCGACCGTGGCGGCGCTCACTAGTCCGGCGGCCGCGACACTGCCGCTGTGCGCGGGATCGTTGTTGAAGCGCAGCCAATCCGACGCGTTCGCGGTGCTGGCGGATGCATCCTGCCCCCCATTTGATCGCGCCTCCGCGCCGCCAACTCCACCACCCTGCTGTGCCGGTCGGTGTGACGCGGTGCTGCCGTTGCTGCAGCCGGCGATCACCACGAGCAGCACCGCCAGCGCCACGACGGTTGTGGCACGACCTGGTGAGGGGAAAACGGGAATAGCTTTCGCGCGTCGTGGTTGTGTCATAGAGCGGTGTCCTTCCCACTCGAAATCGACCGATCAGGCCGCCGTCACAGTGTTCTGCCATGGTGCAGATGCCGGTGCGTGGCTGGCGCCCACAATCCGCACCCACAAGGTATAGGGCGACGGCATTGCAACGAGTTAGGAATTTCTTACGGTCCCCGTAATATATTAATTCCTTTTCCCCCCACTTGTCGGCGTTGGGAATCTCGTAGACGGGCCGGGGGACGCGGAGGACTACCTGATACAGGTACATAGGCAGCGGGTTACGCCGAAGCAGGAATGTCGAATTTCGCACCGCCGGGAACACAGACTCACGTACCCGTCCCATGACTGGTGGGGGCCAACGCGCCATAGGACAGCTAAATCTGGCCCGTGCTGACGTTTTCAGAGCAAGAGAGCCTCTGCTGAAGTACGTCTGCACACGGGTATCGACCACGACACGCCTGATCGCCCGTTCTCCAGGCGGCCACAGCGCAACATCATTTCAATAGTGCAGGTCACAAGATGAGGCACTGTTCCAATCTTGGTGCACGCGGAGCGGTTGTAGCGCGGTGTGCTATGCCGTAGCCAGGTGGATAGGCGTTCTCCGCCAACTGAACCCCCATGGACCTTGCTACGCTTCTCCAACTCCCCGAAGGCGTCCAGTTGGTCAGCATGACCCTGCTCCCAGCGCTTGTCCGGCTTGAGGTTGCGTCAGTACGTGTCGCCGGGTGCTGTCCGTGCTGTGGCACGTGGTCGGAGCAGGTGCATAGCTCCTACAGGCGGACCGTCGCCGATCTGCCCTGCGCGGGTCGTCAGGTCATCATGACCTGGCAGGTGCACCGCTTTCGCTGCAGCAATCGCGCCTGTGCGCAGCGGATCTTTACTGAGCGCTTTCTTCACCACGTACGGCCCTGGGCGCGCAAGACCCTTCGTCTGGAGCGGGCCCTGCAGACGCTTGGCCTGAGTGACGGTGGTCGCAGGGCGCAGGCGGTTGCCCAGTGGTTGGGGATGGTCGTGTCTCGCCAAACGGTCCTGCGCCTCCTCATGGCAAGCCCAGCGCCTGCGCAGGCCGCGGTGAACGTGCTGGGGGTGGACGACTTCGCGCTGCGGCGTGGCCAATCCTACGGCACCATGCTCGTCGACCTGGAGCACCACCGCGTAGTGGATCTGTTCCCGAGCGCTCCGACGTCAGCTTCGCCCGGTGGCTGCGCCAGCATCCAGGAGTGCAGCTCATGAGCCGGGATCGTGCGGGCGACTACGCGGCCGGTGCGGCGCTGGGTGCCCCGCAGGCAGAGCAAATCGCCGACCGCTTTCATCTGCTCGTCAACGCCGCCGACGTCTTGGAGCGCTGCCTTTCCCACCATCACGCCAGCCTGCGCGAGGCCGCCCAGCGTAGCGCACCGGCCAATGCCGTTCCGCGTGTAACGAAACGCTGGCCAGCAGAGGTCCGACGCAAACAGGACCGGCGTGCTGCTCGCGAACAGCACTACCACCAGGTCGTCGCGCTCACCCACCAGGGCGTCTCCGCCCATGAGATCTCCCGGCGTTTGGGGATTGCATGCCAAACCGTGGCGAAGTTCCTACGCGTTGCCGCGTTCCCCGAAGTCGCGCTCCATTCCCGCCCCCGTCAGCTCGATCGGTACCTGCCGTACCTGCGCGAGCGGTGGAATGCGGGTGAGCACAACGTGCGGCAGTTATGACGCGAGATCCGCGAGCAGGGCTACCCCTCGAGCGATATCGGCGTTCGGCGCCTCGTCAGCACGTGGCGCACGCCAGCGCCCCAACCAGGCGTCGCCGGCGAACCGCTGGAGGCCAAGGAAGAGCTGCTATCCTCTTCGGCGCACCACACCCGCTGGCTTCTGTGGAAAGCTCCAGAGGAACTGTCCGAGCGCGAGGCGGCCTCTATTGCTGCCCTCAAACAACTCTGTCCGCCGATTGTGGAAGCACAGCGACTGCTGACCACCTTTCGCGCCATTCTCACCGAACGTCAAGAAGAGCGCCTCGATCCCTGGCTCGTGCAGTGTGAGCAGTCCGACATCGGAGATGTGGTCGGCTTTTCGCGACGCCTCCGTCGAGATTACTCCGTCGTCGTCGCCGCCATCCGCTATCCGTGGACGCAAGGGCCGATCGAGGGCCATAGCAATCGGCTGAAGATGCTCAAGCGGCACATGTATGATCCTGTTGGCGAACTCGAATATGATCCTGTTGGCGAACTCGAACGTGGCCCCGCAAGCCCAGTATTTTGGGTGCTGTTCGTCCTCCGATTTCAGCGCAAATCCTTGGTCGCGGCGAGTTCGCCAACAGGATCATGTATGGCCGGGCCAGCTTCCCCCTCTTACGCCGACGGGTCCTCGCCGACCTGGCACAGCCCCCGTAAGAACAACCGCTCCGCGTGCACCAAGATTGGAACAGTGCCCAAGATGAGGTGCAGGTCAATCATGCCGCCGTCACGCCGCCGTCACGCCGTCGATCTCCACCTCTGCCTCGCAGCTCACCGGCGCGTTGAGCGGGACGTGCATGCCGACCGAGGTGCGCGCGTGCATCCCCGCGGTCGAGCCGAAGATGTCGAGGATCAGGTCGCTATACCCCGTTGCTCACCTGCGTCATGTAGTGGAAGTCAGGCGCGGCGTTGACCATCGCGAAGACGCGAACCCAGCGTGTGACGCGGTCGAGATCGCCCAGCTCCCGTCGCAGGTTGGCGAGATGCGCCAGCGCGACGAGGCGAGCCGACTGATACCCTTGCTCCGGCGTCACCTCGGCGCCGACGCGCCCCAGCGGTCGCGCCAGCGATCCGTCCTGCTCGATGGGCACCTGACCGGAGACATACGCGCGGTCGCCGATGACGCGCACCCAGACGGATGGTAGCCGCACGCCCTCTGGCGCATGAAATGGCTCCGGCAACATGAGGCCAAGCGCCTGGAGACGTGCTTCGATCTGCATAGGGTCAGTGCCTTTCGTCAGATACCACACGCTGGCGCACGCGAACACGACCCGCCTCTCACCATCTAGGCGAGAGGGGCACGGTGATCGTCGCCGCGTCTAACTGCGCCTGCGTGGGGCCAGCCAACCCCGGCCCGTACGTCTTGGAGAGGGGCAGCACAACCGGCTCCGACACCAGTTCCTTCGCCGTCTCCAGCGTGCGACCGCCGATCTGGGGTCGCCACCAGCTATGCGTCTCGCGCGAGACGATGGCAAACGGCGCAACCTCCGCGCGTGCGCCGGACGGCAGCGGCGTCACCACCACCGCGCCCTCGCCCGCTACCCAACTGCCCGGCGCACAGGCCGTGAAGACCGAGAGCAGCGACCCACTCGTCCCCTGAAAGAGGAAGTGGAAGCGGTAGATCGCCACCGCCGGGCCGGGCGGCGTCGAGCGCAGCGAGGTCCAGAGCGTCACCAGCCGCGCAAGCTGCCCTTTGCCCGCCGCCACAGTGAAGGCACGGTCGAGTCGAAGCTCCCCGTTCGCCACCGCGATCCCTGCTGCGCTCGGCCCCGCCGCATTCGGCGCGATGGCATAGAGGGGATACGTCGCGTCTCGCGCCAGCGTCAGTTTCCCTAGTTCGCGCGTCCTCGGCGCTGAGAGCAACTCCTGCACCGCCGGCCCCGGTTCGCCCATCACCAGCGTCGCCGCAGAACCTCCTCCGGCGGGCGGCGTCAGCGCGCATTGATCGGAGCTATAGGCCGTCCATAGCGGCCCAGCACTCCCCGCTAGATCGTTCTGCCGCTGCGCCCAGTAGAGCGCCATGAAAGGGTCACTCGGATCGCCCGCCAGATACACCTGCCGCGCATGTAGCCCAGTCGCCGCGCGCTGTGTCGCATCCAGCGCCGCCGTATAGTTCGTCGTCGGGATCGCTCCCCATGTCGATGCCGGTGATTCGCCGCTGGCGAAGGTCAGCGTATACGCCCCCGTTAGCACCACCTGCGCCACGATCACCACCGCGGCCACGCCCGCAAGCAATCCCGTCGGCGCAACTCGTCCAAGTGCCCACAGCCGCATCTGCCATGCAGTCACCGGAGACACGGCGGGAAACAGGGGGCGTCTCACCCATTGCGCCGCCCAGCGCACCTGCTCCGCGAGACCAACGATGAAAGCACCGACGGCGACATACAGCGGTGGCGTCGCCACAAAAACGTAGTGGACGTAGAGCGGGCTGGCATGCCGCAGCGTCAGCGCCACGAAGATCAGCGGCGCACTCACCACCAGCAGCCATGCCCGCCAGCGCCGCCACCCATCCGCCTCTGCGCCTGCGGAAGCACGGAGAGCGTCAGTCGAGACAGCAGGATCGGCATCCGTGAGGTTAGCACCGGCAATACGCCGTCGCGCCCACGCCACCAGCCGCGCCAGCGGCGTCCCGACCAACATCAACGTCAGCCACACAAGGCCTGCCACCACCAGCACGACCACGAGCGGCCCCAGCCAGGGCAACGCTCGCGCCGCCGAGGCGTAGCGCGTCCCTGCCCCCAGCCAGTCCCACGGACGCGGCCCCAACGCATCGCTGATTTGCTGGATCGTCTGCCCATCCAGCGTTCTCGGCGCCGACAGGTACGCGAGGTAGATCGGCAGGTCGTAGCCGTTGCTGGCGATCTCAAATAGCGTCGTCGGGATGTAGAGCGCCGCCGCGCCCGCGATGCCGAGGTAAAAGTCGTACCACGTCACAGCCTGCCAGCCTACCGCCAGACCAAGCAGCATCAGCGGCAGGAAAACCACCGTCACCGGGTGAATTTGGATTATCGCCGCCATGATCAGCGCGTGCGGAATGAACCAGTGCCGTTGGCGCTCCACCATCCCTAGGTGCAGCGTGTAGAGCGCGCCGATGATCAGCGGCAGCAAGAGGCAGTTTTGCCAGACGAAGTCAGACATATAGGTGTCGTAGAGCGCCGTCGCGAAGAGCAGCCCACCGATGAGCGCGGCCCACCGCCCAAACGCACGCTCCGCCCAGATGTAGAGCAGCGCCACTGCCACGACATTCGCCGCCGCTTGGAGCAGCGTCCACCCTTGGGGATTATTCGCGAACGGGTACATCAGCAGGGTATAGAGCGGCATATTCAGCGCGAGCAGCGAGTTATAGATGCCCGTTCCCGGCAGCAGGTGATCATGCGCCCCACGCGCCACTTCGAGATAGAGCAGGGCGCTATCGCTATAGAAAGGCGAATGTCCCAGCCAGTAGAGCCGCAGGAAGGCGCCCACGACCAGCACCAGCCAGAACTGCCACTGATGCGCCCAGCGCGGAGCACGCGCTCGCAGCCAGCCAGCCGCGCGCCAGCCACGTGCGCGCCATACCTGCCTCTGTGCCCAGCCCGGCACATCCTTCACCATCGCCGCCACTTCGCTCTTCCACCGCCACGCGCGTGCATCTAGCAACTACCAGCAACCTCTGATTGTGCCAGATGCGCACTCTTGCCGCAATGACGCATGAGTTGATGCAAGAATGACGCAAGAGCCGCGAATTATCGCACGCGGAGGTGCTTTCCCTCGCCCGCCGTGCCGGCGCCCTCGCGATAGACGTTAACGGCGATGAAGACGGCGAAGGCCTCGATGAAGAGGAACATGGGGATCCAGAGCCAGAGCAGCCCCGCCTGCGCCGCATTGTTGTGCCCAGGGCTGAGCGGCAGGAACATGATCAACGCCATGATCACGCCCGGCACCAGCAGCACCGCCGCGCACATGGCCAGCACCGCGAGCCGGCTCAGGAAGCTCAGGAGCGGCTGATCGTAGTTCTTCGGCGCCTTATAGCCCTGACCGGGGCCTGCCTTGGGGATCTGCACGAAGACGCGGTTATCCTTCTTGCCGGCGTCGCCCATGTTGCTCGGCGGTGTCTTGGCGCTCATACGTACCTGCTCCGGCTACTCTGATGCCTACACGAAGACGCATCAGATCGAAGTGTAGGCCCGGTGCACGGATGCGTCAAGGGCGCTGGCTCGCTAGGCATGCTCGACGTCCCGCTCGCGCCTGCACAGCCGTCCCACCGACGTGGCGGCAGACTGGACGCGAATGCAGTCCGATCGTGGCACGCCGGTTCGTCGTATAGTCATATAACCGAGCTGTCTGACCTACCCAAATCCTCGTGATGCCAAGACGGATGCCAGTGAATGGGGGCGCGTCGCGTGAACACACGTGGGTCAAACGACCACATGGGCGAGCGCCACTCGACAAACGGGACCAGCGCCGGACGCATCACCATGGCGGAGTTGGCGCGGCGGGCCGGCGTCTCCAAGGCGACGGTCTCGCGTGTGCTCAATGGCAAGCCCGACGTGGACGCCGAGACGCGTCAGCGCATCCTGGGCCTGATCGCGGAGACCGGCTACACCCCGGACCCGCTCGCCCGCGCACTACAAGGGTTGCCACCGCTCGCCACCGGGATCGCGCCGCACTTCCCGCCAGACTTCCTCTGGGGCGTGGGCACCTCGGCCTACCAGATCGAAGGGGCGGTGGACGAAGATGGGCGCGGCCCCTCGATCTGGGACGAGTTCGCGCGGATCCCTGGGGCCATCGCGCGCGGCGAGACAGCGACGGTCGCCACGGACCACTATCATCGCTGGCTTGAAGATGTCGCGCTGCTCGCCGCGCTCGGCGTCCGCGCCTATCGCTTCTCAGTCTCGTGGTCGCGCGTCACGCCGGAGGGCGTGGGGGCCGTCAACGAGCGCGGGCTGGACTTCTATGACCGGCTCGTAGACGCGCTGCTGCGACAGCGCATCACCCCGCTGGTGACGCTCTATCACTGGGATCTGCCCGCTGCGCTGCACCATCGCGGCGGCTGGCTTAGCCGCGCGACCGCCGAGGCGTTCGCCGGCTATGCGGAGGTCGTCGCGCGTCGGCTGGGCGACCGGGTCGAGTGGTGGGTGACGCAGAACGAGCCGTGGTGTACGGCCTACTTCGGATATGGGCTTGGGATGCACGCGCCCGGCCTCGCGGACATGCAGTCGGCGGCGATCGCTGGGCATCACCTGCTGCTCTCGCATGGGCTCGCGGCGGAGCGGCTGCGGGCGAGCGTCGGGACGCGCGGGCGCGTCGGCATCTCGCTGAACCTGGCGCCGATCTATGCCGCCGACGCCGCCCCCGAGACGCATGAGCAGGTCCGCGGCGCCGACGTGCTGCGCAACCAGTGGTTCCTGCAACCCCTCTTCGAGGGGCGGTATCCCGAGACGCTCTTTGATACACTAGGGGTCGCGACTCCGCCGATTGCAGAGGGCGACATGGCCGTTATCGCCGCGCCGCTCGATTTCCTGGGCGTCAATTATTACGAGCGGCAGGTGTTCCGCACGCCGACACTGCCCGCAACCGCAGGCCATGCCACGCGGCACGGGCGTCAGGCGCAGCAGGTCGTCCCCGTGCCTGGCGCCAGCTATACAGAGATGGGCTGGGAGATCTACCCGCAGGGACTGGCGGACGTGCTCGAACAGGTGCACGCGCGCTATCATCCTCTGGCCATCCTGGTGACGGAGAACGGGGCGGCCTTCCACGAGGATGAGGCGCCCGCGGGCGAGATCCACGACGAGCAGCGCATCGCCTACCTGCGCGATCACATCCAGGCGCTGGCGCGTGCGTATCAGTCCGGCGTCCCGCTGCGCGGTTACTTTGCCTGGACCCTCTTGGATAATTTCGAGTGGGCGGACGGCTATCGCCTGCGCTTTGGCCTCGCGTCGGTGGACCCGCACACGCTCGAACGGCGCTTCAAGGCGAGCGGGCGCTGGTACGCCGCGTTCATTCGCCAGCAGGCGATGTCGTCCATGCGAGTCGAAGCCCGCTAGCCCTCGTTCGCAGGCGCGCATCCGCTCACATGGTTCGATGTCACAGGTTCGGCCAATCGCCGCTGCTCAGATGCGTTTCTCGAAGAAGACGCTGAGGGGGTCCGGCTTATACTCACCGAACGGTGCGATGCGCGAGAAACCCCACCGCTCGTAGAGGCCGATCGCCTCCGTCTGATGGATGCCGGTCTCCAGCCGAAGGACGGTGACGCCTTGCGACTGGGCATGCTCGGCCAGCTGATCGAGCAGCGCCTTGGCGAGGCCGCGTCCGCGATACTCCTGGCGCACGTACATGCGCTTGACCTCGCCGTACTCGTCGCCGAAAAGCTTGATGCCCCCGCAGGCCGCAGGGTCGCCCTCCGCGCGCAGCAGGAAGAATGCCACCTGTTGCTCGATCAACTGCTCGACGCTCAGCCCGTGGCGGCTCTCGCGCGGATATTGCGGGGCGAGATGCGCCTCCAACTCCGTAATCAGCGCGACGGCGTCCGCGCTATCCGGGCGCTCCGCGGTGATGGTGAATGGCATAGATGGTCTCACGCTCCAAGGCACAATGAAGGCGGGGAGCTACGGGCGGTACACGGTCGCATCGCTGAGACGCTATCCGCCCGGCCGCGCCTTGCGTTGACGCTCGCGTTCGCGCAGCTCCACGCGGCGGATCTTGCCACTGATCGTCTTCGGCAGGTCGATGACGAACTCGATCTCGCGCGGATACTTATACGGCGCGGTGACGGACTTGACGTAGTCCTGCAGCTCCGCCGCCAGCGCGTCGCTGGCCGTGTAGCTCGGTGCCAGGATCACGAAGGCCTTGACGATCTCGCCGCGCACCGCGTCGGGGCTGGCAACCACCGCCGCCTCGATCACCGCCGCATGCTCCACCAATGCGCTCTCCACCTCGAACGGCCCGATACGATAGCCCGCCGAGATGATCACGTCGTCGGCGCGGCCCACGAACCAGAAATAGCCGTCGGCGTCGCGATACGCGCGGTCGCCGGTGAGATACCAGTCGCCCTTGAAGCTGCGCTCCATCGCCTCGGGATTGCGCCAGTACTCCTGGAACATCCCCAGCGGGCGCAACGGCTTGACGCGCACGGCGATGTCGCCCTCCTGGTCCGGCCCCAGCTCGACGCCCGCGTGGTCGATCACGGCGAGGTCGAAGCCCGGCGACGGCTGGCCCATCGAGCCGGGGCGCACCTCCTCGCCGGGGAAGTTCGCGCAGAGCAGCGCCGTCTCCGTCTGGCCGTAGCCGTCGCGGATCGTCATGCCCGTCGCCGCCTGCCATGCCTCGATCACTTCGGGATTCAGCGGCTCGCCCGCGCCGACGCAGTGGCGCAGCGCCGCGAACGAATACGCCTTCAAGTCTTCTTGCACCAAGAGGCGGTAGGCCGTCGGCGGCGCGCAGAACGTCGTGATGGGGTACTTCGCCAGCAGCTCCAGCGTCTCGCGCCCGTTGAACTTGCCGCGGGCGTCCTGGATGAAGAGCGCCGCGCCGTTGCCCCACGGACCGAAGAAATTGCTCCAGGCGAACTTTGCCCATCCAGTTTCCGAGAGGTTCCAGTGCAGGTCGGTCTCGCGCAGGTCCAGCCAGTAGCGCCCCGTCACCGCCGTATGCCCGACGGGATAGCTAGCATGCGTGTGCAGCACCATCTTGGGGTAGCCAACCGTGCCGCTGGTGAAGTAGATCAGGCAGGGGTCGCCGCTCGACGTGCGCCGCTCCTCCCAGACCGGCGAGGCGATGTCCACGGCCGGATGGTAGCCCACGCAGCCGTCGGGGCACTCTGCGCCCGGCTCATCCACGACGACGGCGACGCGGATCGTCGGGCACTGCGCGCGCACCTGCGTAAGCTTCTCGGCGCCGGCCTTGTCCGTCACCAGCGCCACCGCCTCGGCGATCTCCGCGCGGTACTGGATGTCCTTCGGCGTTAGGAGCGTGGTGCAGGGGACGGCGATGGCGCCGAGCTTCATCAGGCCGAGCGCCGTCTCCCACCACTCCGGGATGCGCGGCAACATCACCAGCACGCGGTCGCCCTTGGCGATGCCGTGTTTCTCGAAGGCGTGGGCGGCACGGCTGCTGCCCTCGTCGAAGTCCACGAAGGTGTAGCGCTCCTCGCGCCCGTCCGGCCCGACCCAGAGCATCGCGAGCTTCGAGGAGTCCTCGGCCCACGTGCCGATCGTGTCCATGGCGAAGTTGTAGTCCTCCGCCACCTCCCAGCGAAAATCTCGTCGCGCCTGCTGATACGCGCTCATGTTCAGCTCCGCGCCCGGCTCCTGTCGCTCGTGCTCCCGCGACGTCATGATTGCCCTCGCTTGCCGCTGCTACGGCCTACCCCGGTCGTCCCACGCGCTGGCGCGAACGACGGACCAGTGGCATAGTGGATGCTCAGACATACCTGTCGCAACGCTGACCCTAGTATACGCCGCTGGGCGGCGCCGCCCACCCGACGAGCGCGTTCCCTGGTGTGATACAGTAGCCCCGAACGAGCGGTGACGATCATGGCCGAGGCGGTGAAATACGCTGCGGAAGCCAGTTCGGCAGCGATCTCGCGTACCTTGCGACGATGTAAAGACGGTGTTATACTGCGCCCGCGCAGTCATCCTAAGCGGAACGAGCGGTAACCAATGAGTATGGACGACCGAGCTTCGTCGTATGAAGCGGAGCGCGCCGTGCGATCCGAACGAGATGTCGCCGTCGAGACGGACAGCTCCGATCTCAGCAGCCTTGCCCAGAGCGACAGTTTGCGCCTCTATCTCCGCGAGATATCGCGCATCCCGCTGCTCTCGGCGCAGAGCGAGATCTCCCTCGCGCGGCGGGTGGAGCGCGGCGAGCGCGAGGCGCGCAACGCGCTGATCGTGGCGAACCTGCGGCTGGTCGTCAGCATCGCCAAGAAGTACGTCGGCCAGGGGCTCCCCCTCGAAGACCTCGTTGGCGAAGGCAACATCGGCCTGATCCGCGCCGTCGCCAAGTTTGACCCCAACAAGGGCTTCCGCTTCTCGACCTACGCGACGTGGTGGATCAAGCAGGCGATCACGCGCTCCCTCCTCGAGGGCACCCGCGCCGTCCGTCTCCCCGTCTACGTGATGGAAGAGGTCATGCGCGTCAAACGCGCCACGCGCCAGCTCTATCAAGAGTTGGGACGCGAGCCGACGACGGAGCAGGTTGGCGAGCGCCTGGGCATCACCGCCGACCGCGTCAGCGAGCTGCTCGTCTGGGCCGACAAGGTCTTCTCGCTCGACGCGCCACTCTCCGATGAAGAAGAAAACTCCCTCGGCGACATCATCGAAGATCCCCAATCGCCCGGCCCCTCCGAGCAGACCGAGCGCCAGATGCTGCGCGAAGAGGTGCGCAAGGTCCTCAGCAGCCTCACGCTGCGCGAGCGTCAGGTGATCGAGCTGCGCTTCGGCTTGATCGACGACAAGGACCACACCCTCGAAGAGGTCGGCAAAGAGCTGAAGGTCACCCGCGAGCGCGTCCGCCAGATCGAGGAGCGTGCGATCCGCAAGCTGCGCCACCCGCAGGCCAGCCGCATCCT
The DNA here is from genome assembly GCA_963841205.1 of uncultured Chloroflexia bacterium. GTDB lineage: Bacteria > Chloroflexota > Ktedonobacteria > Ktedonobacterales > JADMIN01 > CAWAWP01. The sequence continues at coordinate 404,892 of CAWJCH010000003.1, forward strand.
CAAAGACTACCTCGACTGAGACGGGACGGCAGAGGTTTCATCACGGAGTCCACAGAGAGCGGACCAGAGCCTTTACCGTTCGCCCGTGCTGTAATCGCCGTCTTCCATAAAGCACGGCGATCTCATGCGGCCTTGCCCCCCCGCTGTTCGCCCTCTGTGAACTCCGGTCCTCTGCGGCTACTACTCTGGCCTGCGCATGACACCGCTGCAGTGAGGCACGACGATGGCTGAGTCTCCGCTCGATCTCGCCTCGCTGGGCCGCGTCGGGTTCATCGGCGCGGGTGCTGCTGGCAGCGCGCTCGCCGTCGTCCTCGCTGCGCGTGGGGCGCGCGTCGTCGCCGTCGCCTCGCGGCATCCGCAGCGAGCCGAGGCGCTGGCGGAGCGGCTGCCGCCGGGAGCGCGAGCGCTGCCCACCGAGCAGGTGCCCGCAACGAGCGATCTCGTCATCCTCGCCGTCGCGGACGATGCAGTGCCGGCGCTGGCCGCCGAGCTGCCCTGGCGCCCCGGCCAGGGGGTCGTCCACCTGAGCGGGGCGCGCTCAGCGGATGTCCTCGCCGCCGTCCGCGAACGGGACGCCCGGCCCGCCGCGCTGCATCCCCTGATGACCTTCCCGCGTCCGGAGCACGGCACCTCGGCGGAGACGTTGCTCGCCCGCATCGCTGGCTGTGTCTGGGCCCTCGACGCCGCGGACGACGCGCTCCGCCGCTCGCTGGAGTCCCTCGTCACCGCGCTGGATGGACGCGTGATCCGGCTGCGACCCGAGGATCGCGTGCCGTATCACATCGCCGCCGTCTTCGCCTCGAACTACGTCGTCGCGCTGCTCGGGGCCGCTGCCGAGCTTTGGGGTACCTTCGGCGAATCGTCGGAGACCGCGGTCGCCGCGCTGCTGCCGCTGCTGCGCGCCGCCGCCGAGCAGACCGCCGCCGCCGGACCCGCCCAGGCGCTCACCGGCCCCGTCGCCCGCGGCGACACCGGCACCCTCGAAGCCCACCTCACCTGGCTCGACGCTCACGCCACCGACACCCATCTCGCCCCAATCCGCGACGTCTACCGTGCGCTCGCCCGCCTCGCCCTGCCGCTCGCCGCGGCCAAGGGCACGCTCTCACCGGAGGCAGCGGCGCGCATGCAAGCACTCCTCGAAAACTGATCGTCCGCAGACGCCGCACCCAACCACGCATGCATGGCGACCTGCTGCACATGGCATCTTGACCCCATCGAACTGGTTCCATCGCGAACGGCGACGCACCGGCAAACCGGCTCCCTCGTCATGGTACGGAAGTTGATGCTCCCCCTAGCGGCGACGCGGGCGCGGCCCCCATTCGCACGTATGCTGCCGGGCACTCTTACAATGATCGTTTGGACACTCCCCGTCGCCACGTTGTGAAGGGACTCGCCCTATGTCGAACCTGTTCGCCGCGCGGTCGCAGATGGGTACTTCGCTCGCCTTCCACATCGTCTTCGCCGCGCTCGGCGTGGGCGTGCCCTTCCTGGTATTCACCGTCGAGGGCATCGGCTATTTCCGCAAAGACAAGACGTGGTACCTCCTGGCGCGGCGCTGGGGCAAGGCCTTCGGCATCCTCTACGCCATCGGCGCCGTCTCCGGCTTGATCCTCTCCTTTGAGCTGGGCCTGCTCTGGCCGACGTTCATGAAGTTCTCCGGCTCGATCATCGGCCTCCCCTTCGCCCTTGAAGCCTTCGCCTTCTTCACGGAAGCCATCTTCCTCGGCATCTATCTCTACGGCTGGGACCGCCTGCCTCCGCTCTGGCACTGGCTCTCGTCCATACCGCTCTGGGTCGGCGGCTTCCTCTCGTCGATCTTCGTCGTCACGGTCAACGCCTGGATGAATACCCCCGCCGGTTTCGAGGTGAAGGATGGCCAGGTCGTCGGCATCGACCCTATCGCCGCGATCTTCAACCCCAGCACCTTCGCCGAGACGCTGCACATGACGTTCTCCGCCTTCGCCGCCACCGGCGCGGGCCTCGCCGCCGTCTACGCCGTCGTCATGCTGCGCGGCACGCGCGACACCTACATCCGGCGCGGGATGCTCGTCGGCATGGCGATGTCGCTGATCGGCGCGGTGCTAACGGGCATCTTCGGCGACCTCAACGGCGAGGTCGTCGCGCGGTACCAGCCCGTGAAATTCGCCGCCCTCGAAGGGCTCTTCCGCACCACCACCAGCGCGCCCGAGACGATCCTTGGCTGGGCCGATCCCACCACCAGCCAGACCTACCTCGGCTTCGACATTCCCCGGCTCGGCTCGTGGCTTGCCTTCCGCGATGTCAATGCCACCGTCTTAGGCCTGGACTCCTTCCCGCGCAGACTATGGCCCGACGCGTCGCTGATCCCGTTCATACACCTCGCCTTCGACGCGATGGTGGGCGTCGGCTTCCTCGCCTTCTTCTTCGGCCTCTTCTTCTGGTACCGCTACCTCTTCCGCCGCGAAGGCCTCTTCGAGAACCGCGTCGTCCTCTGGATCGCCGTGGCGCTCGGCCCGCTCAGCTTCCTCGCCATCGAGATGGGCTGGATGGTGACGGAGATAGGGCGCCAGCCGTGGGTCGTCCAGGGCTACGTGCTCACCAGCCAGGCCGTCACGCCCGCCCCCTGGGTCGGCGTCACCTTCTTCATGTTCGTCCTGATCTACATCGCACTCGCCGTGACCACGGTGATCCTCCTGCTTCGCATCGCGCGGAGCCCGCGCGCAGGTCCCGTCGTGGCCGACTCCATCGAGTCGGCTCCTAGCCGGCTGCCTGACGCGGCACGACCGCTCGCGGGGGAGATCTAAAATGCCGCCGCTCGCGGCGCTTCCGGCGCCCACCTCAACCTACGGCATGCTCGGCCTGCTCTCGCTTTCGCTGATCGCCTTCGCGATCTTCGGCGGCGCGGACTTCGGCGCCGGTATCTGGGACCTCTTCGCCTTCGGGCGCGCGGCGGAGAAGCAGCGCGAGGCCTTGATCAAAGCCATCGGCCCGATCTGGGAGGCTGACGAGATCTGGCTGGTCTTCCTCGTCACCGGCCTCTTCACCGCCTTCCCCGTCGTCTTCTCGTCGCTCTCCGTTGCGCTCTTCATCCCCGCCGCCATCGCGCTGGTCGGCACGGTGATGCGCGGCGCCGCCTTCGCCTATTACTCGCACTTCCGCGCCGCCACCCCCGCCAACACCGCCTGGGGCCGCATCTTCAGCGTCTTCAGCGTCGTCGCGCCGTTCGGTTTCGGCATCGCCGCCGGGACCATCGCCAGCGGCCATATCCGCATCCACAACGGCGTCGTCACCTCCGATCTGATCTCCACCTGGCTCACGCCGTTCCCTCTGATCTGCGGCCTCTACGCCATCGCCATGTGTGCCTTGCTCGCCGCCGCCTACATGGTCGTCGAGGCCGACATCGCGGGCGAGCGCGATCTCACCGAGCACTTTCGCCGCCGCGCGCTGCTGGCCTACGCCATCACCGGCGTCCTCGGCGCCGTGGCGGGCCTGCTCGGCGCCTTCGATGCCCCCCGCATTTGGACCAATCTCGTCGGTCGCGCGCTGCCGTTCGCCATCGCCACCGCCCTGCTCGGCATCGCCACCGCCTTCCTCTTGCTGATTCGCCGCTATTTCCTCGCCCGCATCGCCGTCGCGGGCACCGTCGCCGGCATCTTCGTCGCGTGGGGCGTGGCGCAGTACCCCTACCTCGTCCCACCCGACCTGACCATCCAGAACACCGCGTCGCCGCCCAATGTGATGGGTCCACTGCTGATCGGCACCTTAATCGGCATGGCGATCCTGCTGCCGTCACTCTGGCTGATGCTCTACCTCTTTAAAGCGAGAAATCGCCCCCAGCCGGAGACCAGTGCCGAGGCATATATCGAACTGCTGCCGCCCACCAGCGACGCCACCACCGCGGGAACGACGTCGACGACGAGCGCGCCAGCCAGGAGCTCCGGCACGGACGGCCAGGCCGCAACGCCCGACCCAGCATCAGCGGAGCACGACGCGCACGATAATGAGGCCAAGCCGCCGGAGTGATCCCGCGCCCGGCTGCATCGTCGACAGTGGTCGATCAGCCCCGAGCGGGATTCGCCGTTGCCTTCAGGCCACGACCCACCCCGACAATGTCCGTGTCCGCAGTTTCACGGGGAGAGGAGAAGTCCATGCCCGCAACCGCCTTCATCTGCGTCACCTGCGGCACGCAGTATCCGCCGAGCGCGTCCGAGCCCCCGCGCTGCCCGATCTGCGAGGACGACCGCCAGTACGTCAATCCCAACGGCCAGCAATGGACGACACCGGACGCGCTGCGCGTGACGCACACCAGCCGCTTCACGCAACTCGTGCCGCACCTCACCGCCATCACCACGGAGCCGAGTTTCGCCATCGAGCATCGCGCGTATCTGATCGAGACCGACGCTGGCAATGTGCTCTGGGACTGCCTCGCCCACCTCGACGACGCCTCCATTGCGGAAATTCGGCGGCGTGGCGGCATCCGCGCCATCGCCATCTCGCATCCCCACTTCTACACGACGATGAACGAGTGGAGCCGCGTTTTCGACGACGCCCCGATCTTCCTGCACCGCGCCAACGAGCCGTGGGTGATGTATCCCACGCCCGCGATCCGCTACTTCGATGGCGAGACCGTCGAGCCGCTGCCCGGCTTCGCCGTCGTCCGCTGCGGCGGGCACTTCCCCGGCAGCAGCGCCCTGCACTGGGCCGCGGGCGACCAAGGCGCGGGCGCGTTCTTCACCGGCGACACCATCCGTGTCTGCGCCGACGCGCGTTGGCTCAGCTTCATGTACAGCTACCCCAACCAGATCCCGCTCGACGAGCAATCCGTGCGCGGCGTCGCCCGCGCGGTCGAGCCATTCGCCTTCGACCGCATCTACGACGGCTGGACGTCGACGCCACCCGACGCCAAAGCCGCCGTCGTGCGTTCCGCGGATCGCTACATCGCCCACCTACGCGGCGACGTCAGCGGCAGTTAAGCGGGTAGGAAACGCCCGGCGGCAGCGTCCATGTACCGCGCGGCATGGCCCCCGAAATGGCCCGAGAAAATGCGAGCGCAGTTCGGCGCGCTCGCCGCCGGGCGCCAAGCGGACTTCAATCCGCATCCCCCTACGCCACCACTTTGGTGCGGCGGTCTCACCGCCGCACCTTACCGCCCCTTCTCCACAGGGGAAGGGGCTAGGGGGTTAGGTTCCCGGTCTCCTACACGGTCTCGCGGACCTTGTCGGCCAGCACGTCCTTGATGATCGTGAACCGATCCTGCTCGCCGCGCACCAGCGACTCGGCGAATTTGATCGACTGCTCCGTCGTGATCTGCCCCGGCATCGGCGGCTCGTTCGGATCGACCACCGCCTGGATCAACGCCGGGCCCGGCTGCGCGAACGCCTCGCCGCAGCACGTCCTCGGCCTTCGTCGGATCGTCCAGGGTGAAGCCGGCGACGCCGCACGCCTCGGCGAACATGGCGAAGTCGATCGGCTGCAGCTCGACGCCGAATTCGGGATTGCCCTCCATGACCATCTGCTCCCACTTGATCTGCGCCGAGCGTGTTGTTCTTGATGATGATCACCTTGACGGGCAGCTTGTACTTGACGATCGTCGCCATCTCGCCCATCAGCATGGTGAAGCCGCCGTCGCCGACGATCGCGACCACCGGCCGCTGCGGGATAGGCGACCGCCGCCGCGATCGCGTAGGGCAGGCCGTTGGCCATCGTCGCCAGCATGCCCGAGACCGAGAACATGCATGCCGCCGCGAATCTACAGGTACCGCGCCGCCCAGGTCGTCACCGTGCCGCAGTCGCAGACGATGATCGCGTCGTCCGCCAGGAACTTGTTGAGATGGTAGGCCACGACCTGCGGCTTCATCGGCATGTCGGTGCGCGTGCCGCGCTCCTCCAGCAGCTCGTTCCACTCGCTTCATGTTCTTCTGGGCCTGCTCCAGGAAGCTGCGGTCCTCCTTGCGCTGGACCAGCGGCAGCAGCGCTTGCAGGACCGCGCTCGCAGTCGCCGACCAGGCCGACGTCGACCGGGTAGCGCAGGCCGATGCGTGCCGGATCGATGTCGATCTGCACGCTCTTGGCCTGGCCCGGCTTGGGCAGAAACTCCATGTAGGGGAAGCTGCTGCCGATCGATGACGAGCGTGTCGCAGCCGTGCATGCGCGTCCTGCGACGGCGCCGTGCCGAGCAGGCCGATGCCGCCGGTCGTGTACGGGCTGTCGTCGGGGACCACGCGCCTTGCCCAGCAGCGGCTTGATCGACCGGGGCCGCCGCCGCCTCGGCCAGCTGCGCTACCTCCTGGCGCGCGCCGAGCAGCCCCGCGCCCGACCAGGATGGCCACCTTCTTGCCGGCGTTGATGACGTCGGCCGCGCGCTGCAGCTCCGCCTGTCGGCGGCATGCGGATACGCCGGCGACGAAGATCGCCGCGCTGTGCCGCTTGATGTTGGCCTCGGAGCGCTCGCTGTCCGCGGTGGTCCAGTCCTGGATGTCCTTGGGGATGGTGATGTGCGCGACGCCGCGTCGCGCCAGCGCGTGCTGATCGCCTCGTCGACCACGTTGACGACGTGGGCCGGCCCCATGACCCGCTCGTTGTAGACGGCCACGTCCATGAAGAGCTTGTCGAGGTCGACGTCCTGCTGGTAGTGCGTGCCGATCAGGTCGTGGAAGGTGTGGCCGGTGATGGCCAGCACCGGCTGGCCGTCGCATCTTGGCGTCGTACAGGCCGTTGAGCAGGTGGATGCCGCCCGGCCCCGAGGTCGCCAGGCAGACGCCAAGCTCGCCCGGTGTACTTGGCGTAGCCGCAGGCCGCGAAGGCCGCCGCCTCCTCGTGCCGCACCTGGATGAACTTGATCTTGTCCTGGTGCGTGCGCAGCGCCTCGAAGATGCCGTTGATGCCGTCGCCGGGGAGGCCGAAGATCGTGTCCACGCCCCAGTCGATCAGCCGCTCGACCAAGAGATCCGCCGTCCGTTTCGCCATCGTATCCCGTCCTTCGCCCAATTAACCGATCCCATGAGCCGATTCCCTGCCCCCAGCTCGCGCCGCCCCGCCAGCGTTCCAGGGGCATGGCAATACCCACAAAGCACCCGTCTCCTCCACAAAACGTGCCATCGTGGGTGCCCCGGCTGGCCCCGCTCCGCGCCCGCGCGAAGCGCATCCGGCACATATCGTGCGTACAAGCCTCTTGGGTAGATCGCAACGCGTGCTACCGTCCATGTTCCCAGGAGGCTCACGATGGCAGATACGATATCCGGCGTTTTCCCCGATCGCGCAGCAGCCGAGCGCATCTTGACCAGCCTCACGCTCGCCGGCTTCACCGCGCAGGTGTTGCCTGCCGCGCCAGGGACGAGCGAGGATGGCCAGGGCAACGTCCTCGTTTCCGTCGATGCCCAGGGACGCGACAACGAAGTACAGCAGCTGCTGCTCAGCTTTGGCGCCTCGCGGGTCGACCCGCCCGCCGACGCGATACCGCTCGACACCAACACCCCGATCGGCGGCATCGCGCCCTCCGCCGTCACCGACGCCCTGCCCCACGCGGACGCGGGCGACACCCCGATCGGCGGCATCGCGCCCTCCGCCGTCAGCAGCGCCGAGACACCGGCGGACGCGGGCGACACCCCGATCGGCGGCATCGCGCCCTCCGCCGTCAGCAGCGCCCTGCCCCGGCGGACGCGGGCGACACCCCGATCGGCGGCATCGCGCCCTCCGCCGTCAGCAGCGCCGAGACACCGGCGATGGTGACTTCCGCAGACGCGGCGACGCCACGCGACGGGGACGACCAACTCGTCCTCCGCACCCCCAGCGCCCCCGCCGACAGCACCATCGTCTCCCCCGGCATGGAGATACCCTACACCGAACGGCAGGCACAAGGCGGCGACACCTCCGAGCGACGCCCGATCACCGACGAAGACATCATCTCCGAGGCACGGCGCCAGCGCGAGCACGACCAGTCCGCCGACCTCGACGTCGTCCCCGAGGCGAGCGAGCAGAACGACTCCCCGCGGGCCGATCACTAACACTGCAACCGCGGGCGCCGGATGGTCACGCTGATTCGCCGCTCGCCGGCCACCCTCCTCCGCGAGGCGCGATGCCGGATCCGGCTCGATTGTCCCCGAGCGCGCGGCGGACTGCGGTCCGCGCCCAGTCCGCACGCCAGCACCGTGCTGCCGCGACCCTCAACGACAACAGCCCGCCACAACGTGCTATGAGGAGACAGAACATGCCGCGCAACATCTCAGCCACATTCGCCGATCGGCAGAGCGCCGAGCGCGCCGCCGCCGATCTCGAAGCCACCGGCTTTGCCCCCGCCCAGATCAACTTGAGCTCGCAGGAGCGACCCGGCCCGACCGACGTGACGCATCGTCTCGCACCGAATCGCCGTTCGATCACCTGAGCGATCGTCGGAGTCCTCGTGCTCGGCGCCGTGGGGTGGATCATCGGCTGGCTGATCAGCTTGATCCTCGGCACGTCCACGCAAGGCAGCATCGGCGCGGAGGTGGTTGCCGCCATCGGCGGCGGCATCATCGGCTGGCTCGTCGGCGCAATCTACTTCTCTCGCGCGCCGGTCGAGGAGAGCTACTGCCGCGCAGAGCGCATCGAGCAAGGCGCCACGCGCCTCTCGGTGGCCCCCGCCGGGCGCGACGACGAAGCGCGGAGCATTCTCGCGCTCGACGGTGCACGCCTCATCCCCGAAACCGGCGGCACGAGTGACCGCTCTCCCCGCCATGACTCGAACGCCTCCGGGCGGGCCACCAATTAACTGCCATCTCGTCGCCATAGCAACCACCTGACAGGCGTGGCACACGCCTTGCACAAGACTCTCCGCATGCCGAGAGGGATACCCGCAGCCGAGGTGCTGAGGCACCAGTCTCCCTGGTTTGGCATCGAAGGCGTTTGACGCAGGACGATCAACAGAGAGGACGATCATCGTGAACAACACAGGTGACGGGGGCAATGCACTGGAGCAATTCCCGAAGGGCACGCCGGTCTACGACGCCTCCGGCGAAAAGGTCGGCACCGTCGCGGAGGCTGACCCCCAGCACAACGGGCTGATCATCCAGAAGGGCCTGTTCTTCCGGAAGGACATCCCTGTCCCGATCAGCGCGATCGCCCGCTCGGATTCCGAGGGCATCTACCTCAACGTCAGCAAGGACGACGCCAGCAACGGTATCTGGGGCACCGCGCGCGATGCCAACGCGACCAACGTGGACACGCAAACGCCCTATCGCGCCGACGCGGCCCGATCCGTCGGCGACCGCGACTCCGATGTCGCTGGCAGCGGCGCGAACGACACGGCGTTCCCGCCGAATCAGCCGTTTGAGGACAGTTCATTGCCCTCCATCGATCAACAGCGCATGGATCAGTAACCTCCCCCGAAAGGCGCGGTCACGAGCGACCGAACCGCACGGATGTGCTGGTCGCTCTCCTCGCCCCCATGGGCCGAGATAGACGAGCGGTGTGCAGCCCTCGAAGACCAGCTGGAAGTGCTGGCCAAGGTGCGTGCTGCCAACATAGCCGCAGCACGCATGTGGCCGTGAGGTCAATACCCGGATCCGGCGATGTTGCCCCTGCGCACGGGCAGTATCGCCGCCTCTTTGATCTGCGGGAGCGTTCGAGTCGTCAGCTTCGCAAACGCCGTACGTTCTTCGCGGGTATATCCCCACCACGAACCGTCCTTGCGCCTCCCGGTTCCTACCCGCTCGGCAGCATGGTTGCTCTGCCCCATTCACCCAGCGTGCCCTACCCCAGCACCAGGAACTTGTATCCGGCGGATGGGATCACCCTATCCTCGTCGTCGGGTCCGGAGCGCGGCGCTTTGCCCTTGGCGACACGGCCATCCCCCACAACGCCAGCACGCTCAGGAACATGAGCGCATAGCCCCCGTAGCCCATAACCATCGTGACGTTGTCGGTCTTATAGGCCCAGCCGGAATCGCTCAACGATCCACGTAATAAGAACCAGTTCACGTCCACGACCATCGTGGCGACGCCCAGGATGACGAAGAGCAGCGCAAATCTGGCCCACAAGCGCGAACCCTCTCGACGCTTGACGGCGGCCACGCAGAGCGGCAGAGCGCTGAGGAGCGCCAATCCCGGCCAAATTGCGGGAAAAGGCCCGCAGCAGTTGTTCGTCGCGTCCCACCAGTAGACCGTCGCCGACGCGATGTCTTCGGGGAGCAGGTGGGGCAAGTCCTGCGGCGCAATCTCGTGATAGCCCCACCTGCGGAAGAGCGTGGCGTAGACCAACCCACAGCCGACGGCCAAGAGCAGCACGATTGCGCCGCGGAGGAGGTCGCCGCGTCCCCGCAGCGCCGTGCGAATGCCCGATGACGAGGAAGGCTCCATGCCGGCTTCTCCTCACCATACGTCCCGCCCGCGAGCAACGGGGCATCGCGCGGCGCTGGCGCGGACGCCCTCGCTCTCACTACCGAGCGTCCGCAACACAACAGCTCGCTCCATCCCTCAGCCAGTTCCTCCTCCCGAGAGAGTACGCCAGCTTGGCTCCCACGTCAATTGCGGGCGGCGGCGCTGTCGCGCATGTGAGGTCGCTCTGCGCTTCGCTGGCTGCCTCGGCTACGACGGCTCGGCCAGCGGCGGCGGCGTCAGGTGGCCGCCCTCGTCGCCAAGCTCCGGCAGCGCGATGCCCTGCCCGCCAAGCACATAGGCGAGCTCGCCGCCGTGATGCAGATCGTGGCTCAGGATGCGCCACAGGATCCACTGGCGCGGCAGCGCGTAAAGCGTGCCCTGGTAGGTGAGCGGAAACGTCTCCGCCAGATCGGCGACGGTCCAGCGCGCCAGCCCCTCTTCGATCATCCGCCACGACGCTTCCAAACCGCGCACCAGCTCCGCCGGATCGTCCTCCACGGCATCGTTTCGGCCCCACTCGGCCACGCGCGCGGCAGGTACCGTGGCCTCCACCCCGAAGGTGCGGCTAAACCAGTCCACGCGCCCCTCGGCGATGTGCCGCGCGATCTCGCCCGCCGAGCGCAGTTGCGGCGCCGCGCGCCAGCGCAGCTCATCGATCGTGCGCGGAGCCACACTCCGCACGATGGCAAGTTGATAGCCGTCCCACCCATCATAGACGCCCCGAAGTGACTGCGGATCGCTTGCCATGCAGGTCTCCTCCGCGCTCGGCGCAACATGATCGTGCTAGAACTGCTGTCCTCTCACAGCGTACCGCGTGCGGCTCGGTCGCGCACACTGGGGCAACTGGCCCCGACCGAAAGGGCTCCATCGGAAGTCCTATCGTAGAGATGCATCCGCCGACTGCACAGTATTCTGCCCGGTGCCTGCGCTTGTCCCCCGTTGTAGTGGGAATGCAGCTTCGCCCGCGCGCAAGGGGTCCGTCCACCTGAAGGGGAAGCAGAAAGCTGATGGCCTGCATCCTAGGAAGATCCCCGATTCTGTTCAGCCTGAACTGCGGCATGTGAGCCTCGCATCACCTCTTGCTGAATTTGAATTCATGTTCTGTACTCCCTCCTAACCACTGGCGGTGAGCCTGAACACGGCGCCGCGCATCCCCCACCCGGGCGTGCGCGGCGCTTCCTCGTTTCCGAAGCCGGCCAACTCGCCGCATATAAGATTCGCCGTGGCCTTCAGGCCACGATGCATCTCCTCCCAGCCGAAAGGATATCCCCCATGTCCGCCGCCCTCGCCACCGATCCCATCGCCGACCCCGCCGCCCTCCACGCCACTCCCGCCGCCCTCCATGCCACTCCCGCCGCCCAGCGCCGCCGCTCCCTGCAGGACCGCGCCTGGGAGCTCGCCTGCCAGGGCCTGCGCGCCCGCCATCGCCGACGCCCTCGGCGTGCCGGAGCGCACCGTCCGCGCCTGGCTCGCCGCCATCCGCCGCGAGGTCGCCCAGGAGCTGCGCGAGCGCGAGGCCGACGAGCTCCTCCTCGCCGTCGAAGCCGTCCGCCACGTCGCCGTCGCCGCCTGGGCCGCCTACGAGCGCGAGGCCGACCGCGAGCTCGCCGACGCTACCGATCCCAAACTCGCCCGCCGCGCCGGCCCGGCCCTCCGCTACCTCATCCTCGCCCTCGCCGATCTCGCTGGCGACCCCGATGATTTCCCCACCGATTCGCAAAATCCGGCAGGATCGGCAGAAATCGCCGCCATCCGTACGACCGCCACGACCGCGAACACCACGCATTCCCGAAATCCTGCAGAATCGGCACCACGCTCCGCCCTCGCGCCGCAACCCTCGCCCGACGCCCCCCTCCGGGGCGGGGAAGGCGGGGCCCCTCACGAGTGGGGAGTTGGCCGGGGGGTAGGTTCGCCAAAATCGGCACCCCCCGACACCACCGCCGCTCCCGAGCCCGCGCGGGCCGGCTTCGTGGCCGCCAGGCCCCCGGTCGCGGCCTCGGCCGCCAGCCACCTTCCGCAACCTTCGCAGACCCGGCAAAAACGGCAGAATCGGCAGAAACCTCGTCCGTCCCGACGTTACCCCGTCCGCGCCACCTTCATCCTAAAAGCCCCAACCAGATGAATCCGCGTTCCTCCGGCATCGCCGCCGCGTTGACACCCGCCAGCATGCATGCTATCGTCACCGCAACGATAGCCGAGCACGCGGAGAGCACGCATGCCGCCGACGCCCCGCCACCATTTCACCACCAGCCAGCAGCAGCCGGACCACAGGTCTGGCTAACCGCGCGTGTGCGCTTCACCGCCCGCGACGATGCCGCCGGACCCTTTGAGGTCCGGCGGTTTTTTCATTGGCTCGACACCACGGGAGATCATCATGCTGAGTTTCTGGCTAAGCGGACTGCTCCTTGGCCTCTCCATCGCCGCGCCGGTCGGGCCGATCGGCGTCCTCTGCATCCGCCGCACCCTCTCCGACGGGCAGCTCGTGGGCTTCGTCTCGGGCCTCGGAGCCGCCAGCGCCGACGCCTTCTACGGCGCGGTGGCCGCCTTCGGCCTCACCGCCATCTCCGCTTTCCTGATCGGCGCGCGCCTCCTGATCCACCTCCTCGGCGGCGCATTCCTCTGCTACCTCGGCATCCGCACCTTCAACGGTGCCCCCTCCGACCGCGCCGCGCGAGGCGGGGGACGCGGGCTGCCGGGCGCCTACGCCTCCACCCTCGGCCTCACGCTGACCAACCCAGCAACTATCCTCTCATTCGCCGCGATCTTCGCGGGGCTCGGCCTTGCGCAGGGCAGGGGCTACAACTCGGCGGTCTGGCTAGTGCTCGGCGTCTTCTGCGGCTCCGCCAGTTGGTGGCTCCTGCTCAGCTGTGCCGTCAACCTGCTGCGCGCCCGCATCGGCCCGCGCCAGTTGCGCTGGGTCAACCGCGGCTCCGGCGTCATCCTGTTCGCCTTCGGCCTCGTCGCGCTCGTGACCGGCCTGCCCGGCTAGCCCTCGGTGTCCCGGCGCTGCCTTCCGCTCGTTAGCGGAGCCTCCGCCCGCTCGTTCCCGCCACGTCCGGCGCCATCCTCAAGCGCGCCCATCGTCAGAGAAAGCAGCGCCTCTTGGCCTAGTACCGACGACTGCCGCGAGAAATGGAAGGCCGCTGCCCTGCCATGACCCCATACCCTCTCCACAAGCCGCCCGAAAGGTGCACCTCAGATCCCCTCGGCCCGCCGGCCCGGGCATGGCGTTCACGATGCCAGCACATCGGTGCGGGCATGACGGCAGGCGTCGCCCACAAGGTCCACGATCTCTCCGTGAGAAAAGTTGACGAGCACCGTTCCGAGCGGCGGCTCGCGCGTGGCGAGGAACTCGGCCGGCTCTGGACCTTGCGGCACCACGACGGCGTTCAAAAGGCTCTCGCGCAGCGGCATGCCCAGCAGGGTGACGAGGACGCGCAAGGGCTCGTCGAGCGACGCGAGGTCCAAAATGCCCAGTACGATCGCAGCCGGCGGCACGCGCACAATGGCGAGGTACTCGGCCAGATCGCTCACGAAGCGGATCGCGAACTCGTCGCAGGCGCCGGCGACCCACCGCGCGAGTTGACCGCGCCTTCGCCTGCGCCGCGCGAGGATGACCACTGTCATGGTCCCACCTCCTCCGTGTCCCAGCGCCACCCATCCAAACGGACTGAATGTGACCCTTTGACTTTCCTCAACCGTCTAGTAGGTGTCTCACCCTGTAAGAGAGGGAGTGCGAAACGCGACCCAATTGGTAAAATCACCAGAATAATCTTGCGTGCTCGCCGTGTCGAAGTTGTTGATGTGGCCGCGTAGATGGTGTTGTGCCAAATGGGTTGCTAATGTGAGTTCCAACCGAATACTTGCGTACATATGAGACGATGGTCAGGCAATCGCGTTCATGCATACCGGTTGCCTCCAAAACGATACGGCCGTTGCGCACCCCATCAAAGGGCTGACCCCGCGACGCCATGGTACGGTATGTGCAATCAAGCCCACCGCCTGGGGCTGTGAAAACTAAATACTTGTGGTATACTAAATGAAATAGATGGCACATACCACGCGTGTCGATATGCGTACAGTATAGGCAAAAATTCGAAAAGTCAAACTCTTTCCCTCTGCTTTGATGTCGCGAGCGCGGTAGCGTAGGCTTTCCAGGCAGATGTGCCCGAGTATCAAGATGTGGGGGTGCCGGTGTGATGAAGCAAGAGGAGCCGGAGAATCACGCCTTGGAAGCGGAGGAGGCACCCAATTCCCCAGAGGAGGACGCTCCGACGTCGGCTGGGAGTCCGCCACATTACTTCGGGCACGCGCTGAGGCAGCTACGCGAGTCCTACTTTGAGCGGTCGTATCGCCAGCGCAACACCACTGCGGGCGCCTCGGTGTTGCAAGAGAAGGTCAGCATCTCGAAGGTGGTCACATGCCTGAAGGAGAAGGATGTACATCTGACCGCGGCGGCGCTCAGCGCTATGGAAAACGGGCAAATCTTCCCCAAGGATGGCACCGCCTTCGTCGATGCGGCGGCGATCTGTCTCAACTTAACGCCCTGGCAACGCGATGAAGTGAAAAGGCGTCTGGCCTACGACGTCCTCTACGTGCGATTCGGCGCCGGGGTGAGCGCCGTGCTGCCCTACGAACCGATCGAAGACATCACCAAGGACGAGCCCGCTGCAAGGTAGGACCGTCGACGATCTGGAAGGGAACAAAGCAAAGCACGCAGACTAGCTCTTTGGTACTTCCCACGCTGTCATACGATTTAACGCCCCCTTGACATCCCTCCCGACTGCAGGTACCATCCCTCTCATTGCAACGGCATGCTCGTGCAATGGTAGAGGGGACAACGATGTCGAGGGGCGTCGAATCGGGGGGGTCGCATGCTCTCCCGTAGGCCGCCTCGATCCGATTTCGCGACCACCCTCGAGACATGTATGGGGGCTGCAGGAGTGACCACTAAGGCGCTCGCCACCCATCTCAGCGGCACACTTGGCGTCGAATTTCTCGACGAATACGTGCCTGACGTGTCCATTCCGAACGGGAGACCGTTGCTCGGCAGGTATGAAGATTTTGTGGAGCGATTGCTCCATCTCCGCGGCACCACCGAGTTTCCCGTTCAGGAAGCTCACAACACGAAGCCAATCCGACAAAGCCTGCTGCTCGTCAACGCAATTGCAGATTGTTTGTCCCGTTCGGCGAGAGGTCACACGGATCACCGGGTACAGCTGCAGAAGGCATTAGCCGCCCATGAGTTGACACGGTTCAACCTGAAGTTGCCCTGACCCGCTGTGTCGTGGCGGGCCAAGGAGATGTGCCCGCTGCCAAGGAGGCCCAAGTGCACATCTCAGTCGGCAATCATGGTTCCCAGCAGACAACGTCCTCGCCGTCCTCGCCGTCCTCGCAACGTATAGCCGCAGGTGAAGTGCACGACGCGTTAAGGTCGACGCCGATCCCTTCAACAGGTGATGGAAAAACTGGTGAATCTACGCTCGCCCGCCCAGGGTCGGCGCCACCCGCCGTGCGCCTAACGAAGGTCCAATCGGCGAGGCTCGCCGACTTCTCCGAACGCCTTGCGCGCGCGCTTCTCGTCATCGGGAATGTTCTCCGGGCGCACGACGCCAGCGCACTGGCCGCCCTTGCGTCGCAGTGCGAGGACAACGCGGACGCGTTAAGCTCGGCATCAAGAAACAGGGTCGATTTCCACCTGCTCGCCAGAGGAATACGGACGGCGGAGAAGTCTCTCATCGCCATGGGCGGCAATCCCACCTCTCCGAAGATGAGCCGCGGAGGCCTGTTCCGCAGACGTGCGGCCCAGCGTGTCGAGGGTGTCTCGCTCGAGAGCAAGATGCTCCAACAACTGTATCGCGACGAAGCTGTGCTGCAGAGGTTTCTCAAGAAGTCCGGTTATCCCGTCGCACCCTACGAAACGGCGACCGACACGCCCGCCCAGGTAGCGCCGCGAGATATTGCCGTCGGGGCCGCGTCGTGACGGCGGTGGCTGGCCCTCGCAACCCTCGCTTTGCGTGACGAGCAACTCGCCTCCGCGCCTCACATCCGCTGATCGCACTGAAGGTCTTGCGGCAACGGAGAGGGCCGAATCGCGGTCCTTGCGACACCCATCGGAACGCGCCCTACGTGTTGAGGTGCAGTTTTGAGGCGCAGTTCGCGTACCAGTCTGCCATAGCAGGCCGTGCTGGGTTGTTGTCGCTCCCGCCCAGCGCAAAGGCCCACGTCCAAATACCGGGGAGAAATCGGTATCACCTCACAAAGGCTCACTGAAATTGGGGCCTGTCCTGGCCCTGCGGCGCAACGGCGAACGATACAGTGTATACACGGTGCAAGGCCCCGTCACGGCGCATGCCGGTCCAGCGCCAGAGCGCAGTGGCGATCTGGCTCGTGCCCACGATTGCGCTCCATGCATACTGACCGGCCGACGAGGGAATCGTGCGTCAGGACACCGAAGAGGGTGAGGTCGCCGGGGGATCGCTCGCCGGGAAGGATTCCGCCGACGCCTCCGAGACGGGATCATCGTCCTCCGGGCCGAGCGCCGATCCATCGCCGAAGTCGGCGTGCTGCGTCTCCTCCCCCTCGTGGATCTTCCGCGCGCGTTCGTCCTCGCGCCGCTGGTCGTCGAGTGCGTGCCGCGCCGCACCCGCCTGATCGCCCGAATCCGCCTGTTGCTCGCGCTGCTGATCGCCCATGGCGAGTGTTCCCCTCCGTTCACGTTCCCTCGAAGCATTCAGTTGTTGCCCATCGTTGGCGACAGGCGCACGCCGCGTGCCACCGACGCCGCCGCGGACGCAGGGGACTAGCATGGCGTGATATTAAGTGGCATCAAGGTTGCACAGGAGGCGATTGAAGTGCGGTGCCTCGCCGCCTATCTTCCCTGGATGGGGGCACAGCCGTAGACTGGAGCATAATCCTATGGATACCTACACCACGCGCATCGAGACGCAGCTCCGCGAACAGCATCATGGCGCGGTCGCCGTCGCCGAGCAGGAGGGCACGATCCTCCTCAGTGGACGCGTCCCCTCCGAGCACGATCGCGAGGCAATCGAGCGGATGGCGCGCGACCTCGCCGACGGTATGCCCGTCGTCAACTTGATCGAGGTCGAGCGGACGGCAACAGGCTTCGCGCTGGACGAGATCCACGACGAGACCGTGGAGGACAACACGCCCGTGGAAGAGCTGGGCGACAGCGCGCTCGACTCGCTCGCGGGTGACGCCGGCAGCGACGGCGCGGACGAGATCCTCGACCCAAGCATCGAAGCAGTGCCGCTCGACACCAACGAGATCGACGCGGTGGGCGACGAGGAGTACGACGACCTGGCCGAGCCCGAGGATGACCCCGCCTATTTCGCGCCAACCGATCCGGTGCTAGGCAGGAACGCGGCGGGCGACGTCGACGTGCTCGGCGGCTTCGCGCCCACCTCGCTGACCGGCGAGACGGTGGACCCCTCGGTGGAGGATCGGCTCCTCGGCGACGAGGCGCTGGCCGATGCCGTGCGGCGCGAGCTGCGTGAGGACGCCAGCACCACCGATCTCGTCCTGGAAATCCTGGTGGAGCGCGGCGTCGTGCACCTGCGCGGCACCGTGCCCGACCTTGAAGACGCCGACAACGCCGAATCCGTCGCCTCCACCGTCCCCGGTGTTCGCGACGTCATCGACGAGACCGACGTGCAGGGCTTCTAGCCGCGGATTCGACGCCGCGCACGCCACCGCCATCACGCCGCCCGTGCTGTAGGGGCGCGGCATGCCGCGTCCGTTCGCCCCGCTGCCTGCTCACGCCCCGCCGGGCACGTCCCAATCCGTTGCCCACCACTCGAAGTGGGGCATGCCATTGGCACGTCCGGCGGCGAGCATCGCGGCAACGTCGAACGGCGTGCGCCGCAGATCGATGCGTACCCGCGAGCCGGCGACCTCCACGACGGCATACTCAGCCCACGCCGGGTTGCGTACTATGTCCGCGGGCGGCGTCGTGTCATAGGGAAGCCCTACGCTGCCGGGGTTGATCACCAGCGTCGTATGGTGACGCGCCATCATCTGGAGGTGGGTGTGCCCGCCGGCGTAGACCAGGGCCGGATGGCCGTCCAGCCACTCATCTAACGTCTCCTTCGGCGTCTCGGGCACGATGCGGTCGTCGAACGAGTGCGGCGAGCCGTGGTAGCAGAGCAGCGTCTCGCCCCCGCCCAGCTCGACCTCGACGGTCGGCTGAAATCCGCGCAGGTAGGCGAGCTCGTCCTCCGAGAGCAAGTCGTGGGTCCACTGATCCATCTCGCCGAAGATTTTGCGCACTCCCTCCATGCCCTCGATCGACGGCGGGTTAAGCACGTCAGCATCGGCGTTGCCCATCACGACGGGGCAGCCGAGCGCGCGCAGGCGTGCGATCACCTCGCGCGGCTGCGGCCCGAAGCTTGCCACGTCGCCGAGGCAGACGACCTGGTCAACCGTCTCCGCCGCGATCTCGGTCAGCACCGCCTCCAGTGCGGGCAGGTTGCCGTGGATGTCCGCGGTGAGTGCGACGCGCATAAGCCTATCTCCTTGCAGAACCTGGATATGCCCTCACTACATGGCGGCCAGCGCCGCGTCCTCGGCGGCGTAGTCGAACTGCGCGGCGTCGATCTCGGCGGGCGGATTGGCGCGCTCCCAGGCTATCGCCCAGCGCAGCGCCTCGTCTAGCGGTACCGGCTCGCGATAGCCCAGCTCGGCGCGGATGCGCGACGAATCCATCGTGAGGTCCTGCGACGTGTTGATGTCAGGGACCAGGTGCTTCGGCAGGCGCTCGCGCGGCAGCGTCACGATCTCGCCGTGCCAGCCCGCCGCGTCGCCGACTCGCCGCGCCCATTCGGCCTCACTGTATGCCTCCTCCTCCGCGACGTTGTAGTCGCGACCGGCGGCGCGCTCGTTGGAGACCGCCAGGGCGATCGCCTCCGCCACGTTCTCCACGTAGCCGCGCATCCAGCGCCAGCCGGCCACGCCTTTGTCCAGCAGGATAGCGGGGCGCCCGTCGTCCATGCGCTTCAAATACTCGAAGAGGCGATGCTGCCCGTCGCGCGGCCCATAGACGGCGGGCAACCGCAGCACCGTGCCCGGCAAGGCCGGCTCGCTGAGTATGGCACGCTCCACCAGGATCTTGTCGTAGTCGTCGGTCCAGCGGCGCGGATCGTCCTCGGCGCGCGGCGTCTCGCCGCGATAGGGATACAACTTCTCGCGCAGCGGACTTTCCTCCGTCAGCGGCACCGCGTCGAGGGGTCCTGGCTCGGTGCCGATCAGCCGCCCGTAGGCGCGATAGACGTCGCCGCTGCTGATAGCCACGATGCGCCGCGCGACGCCGCTGAAGGTTGCCAGCGCTGCCCGCGCCTCGGCCTCGGTCATCGGCCGCATGTCCAGCACGACCTCCGGCGCGCGCTGGGCCAGCTCTTCACGTCGCGCCGGCAGCTCGGACCGCTCGCCGAGTATGTGCCGCACGCCGTCGGGCAGATCTGCCCGCGTCTGACCGCGGTGGTAGACGGTTATCTCGTCCCCGCGCCCTGCCAGCAGGCGCACGACTACGTGGCCGATGAACCCGGTGCCGCTGAGGACGAGCACGTGCATGATAGTCACTCCTTCGCGTCGGATGGGCAACCCTGTTTTGCAAAGCGGAGGCGTCGCAGCGAACATACGGCACAAGAATTGCCTGTATGTACCACCATGCAGAGCGGCGATTGCCTGATGACGTGCCCGTCACGCTACGCGTGGAGGTGCCGTTGTCGCTCTGCACCTAAGGAAAGGGCTCGCTGCGATGAAAATCCAGACTCCGATCCTGCTGGTAGACGACGACGATGACGTGCGCGAGTTGATGCGCGGAGAGCTCGAAAGCTCGGGGTATTGCGAGATCCTGGAGGCGCGCGACGGGTTGGAGGCGCTGCTCCGTCTGCGCGACAGCGTGGCGCCAATGGTTGTGTTCTGCGACTACCAGATGCCGCGCAAGAACGGCATTCAGGTGATCGAGGCGCTGACGAGCGGTCCGGAGCGAACTCCGCGGCACGCCTGCGTCATAGTGACCGCGAACGAGGCGCTCCTCTCCCACGCAGAGCGCGAGCTGCTACGCCAGCAGGGCATCCCCATCATGCGAAAGCCCTTCGACCTCGACGAATTGGTAGAAGCCGTCGAGTGCGCCGCCGAGCGCTTGTATAACGAGTCGGTTGCCTTCGACCTGCCCGTCCGCGCGCGGGCAAAGTCTGGGCCACTCGCGCCGTAGTGCTCTCGCTGGCGTCTCACTCACGCCTCACCGTGCGCTAGCGACCAGAGCCGGTCGGGATCCATGACTCCCTTCAACGGCACGCGTCGATTCGCCTGGTACGCCTGCCACGTCGCGCGCAGCGTCTCGACCAGCGGCGTCGAGCGAAAGCCTAGCCGCTCGCGGATGCGCGACACATCCATAATGACGTGCTCCGAGACGCCGTTCTCGGCGATCCAGATCGGCACGTCGAACTGCGGCTTGAGCCCCCAGCCCTCGATCTGCGCTGCCGAAGCCGAGACGATCCTCGGCTGCACGCCAAGAACCTCGGCGGCCGTCGTCACCAGATCGCGCAGGCTGAAGAGCTCGGTCCCCGCCGCGTTGTAGACGCCAGCGAGCGAGGCGTCGGCCCCGGCCATCGTGGCAAAGAGACTGCCCAGGTCGGGGGCATAGATGCAGCGGAAGATCGGCAGCCCGGCGTCGGGCAGCACGACGCGCCCGCGATGCGTCGCTTCCAGCCAGAAGTGCATGCGGTCGGTGTAGTCATGCGGACCGTAGACGACGACCGGGCGCGCGATGAAGAGATCGATGCCTTGCTCCGTGCAGATCGCCGTCGCGCGCCGCTCGCACTCCGCCTTGCGCGGGCCGTAGCTCGCCATGCTGGGGTCCGCCGCCTGCTCGGGCGTGCAGGGCGCGGTGGGCGTCTCTTCGCTGACGGGATACGGGCGCAACTCGGGATAGACCGAGCCGGTGCTGCATTGCACGTAGCGCGCGGTCTTGCCGCGGAGCGCCGTCAGCGTCGTCTCCACGTCGTGCGGGAGCTGCGGTACCATGTCGAGCACGACATCCCAGCTTTGCGCGCCGAAGACCCCCGGCGTGAGCTGCGCGCGGTCCGCCTGGATGCGTGACACGCCGGGGAAGAGCCCCGCGCCGGTCTGCCCCCGATGCAGCAGCGTGACCTCATGCCCACGCGCCAGCAGCGCCTCCACCGTGGCTCGCCCGATGAACTGCGTCCCGCCGATCACCAACGCTCGCATCGTTCGACCTCTCTCCCGTCACGCCGCATTCGATAGGGGTGTGGCTGCGTCCCGGCCTTCAGGCCGGGGCGAATCCCTCGTTGGGGAGGATTGGCATAGGCTAATCCCCCCGCCAGACGCGCTAGGACACATCACGAGAGGAGTAGAGAGGGCGTACCGGAAAAGGGGGCGCTTGCCGACCTTCTCCCTCTGCCCACTGTGAACTCTGCGCCCTCCGCGGTTGAATCTCCTACCTGCCCACCGCGACCTCGTTCGCGCCGCGCGCCTTCCAGTCTTCGAGGCTCAGCACCTCGTCTACTATGCCATACTCCTTGGCCGCCTCGGCGCTCATGAAGAAGTCGCGTTCGGCATCGCGCTGGATGCGCTCGAGCGGCTGGCCGGTGTGTTGCACGAAGAGCTCGTTGAGCACGTCGCGGACACGCAGCATCTCGCGCGCCTGGATGTCGATGTCCGTGGCCTGCCCACCGATGCCGCCCTGCACCAGCGGCTGGTGCATGTGGATGCGCGCGTGCGGCAGGGCATAGCGCTTGCCGGGATCGCCCGCCATCAGCAGAATCGTGCCGAAGCTCGCCGCCTGGCCGACGCAGGTGGTGGCGATTGGCGCGCGGATCGAGCGCATCGTGTCGTAGATACCGAGCCCCGCCGTGATCACGCCGCCCGGCGAGTTGATATACATGTTGATGTCGCGCTCGGCGCTCTCGCTGGCGAGGAAGAGCAGCTCGGCTACGATCAGGCTCGCCATGTCGTCGTCTATCGGCCCGTTGACCAGGATGATGCGTTCGCGCAGCAGCCGCGAGAAGAGGTCATACGCTCGCTCGCCGCGCAGCCCCGTCTCGATCACCGTAGGGATCACGGCGCGCGGGACAAATGGCACTCCATCACCGATCTGCATCTTCATACTCCCATCTCAGCACTACCAGACAGTCACTCCAACTTGTCCAACTCGTGAGAATGTAATGGGCTTCAGTCCGCGCCCCCAGTACGCCGGCACTACAGTGCCGCGATCTCAACTCCTCTGCCCCCCGTGTCCTCCGTGAACTCTGTGGTGAATTTCTGGGTCTCAGACAGTCGCGCGGAGGAAGTAGTAGACGATGCGCTTGGCGGCGCCATCAGTTGGCGGCAGGATACCGGCGAGGAGCCAGCCCTCCTTGCCGAGCGCCTGGAGCGCAGTCTCGTCCAGCGGCTCGTCCTCGCGCGGATCGATGCTGACGACGTGGTACTCGTAGCGTTGCGGGCCGACCTCGTCGAAGACGACCGGCATCGACAGCGGACCGGATCGCCCTCCCTCGACGTTCAAGAAAAACGGTGGCGTGAAGTACGGCATCGAGCTTGCTCCTTTTTCGCTGGTACGCCCGCCTCTCGCCGAACTGAAGCGCGGGATCGCGTCGGGCGTCCGGGCTGATGCCTTGAAGGGTACGCGTAGCTCGGATAGAATAGATAGACGGAAGCGATGCCCTCGGCATACCTCGCCCCAGGACGCATGCTGTGAGCATGCCCGGCAGCCGACCGGCAGCAGCGATGTGAGAAAGAAGGCGCGGCATGGCGGATTTGCAGGAGACCCTCGGCACCGTGATCCGGCATCTGCGCCAGGAAGCCAGACTCACCCTCAAAGAGCTGGCCGACCGCGCGATCCTCTCCGTCGTCTACCTCGGCGAGATCGAGCGCGGCAAGAAGTACCCCTCCGCGCTCGTGCTGGAGCGGCTGGCCTCAGCCCTCGACCTCACCGTCCCCGATCTGCTGGAGCACGTCGCCGACGAGTTGCGTGGCGTGACGCAGCCGCAGATGTACGCCGCCTCGGCGATCGGCTTCTCCTTTCCCGAGCGCCGGCCCGTCACGCGGACGACGCCGACCGGTCAGATGCTTTCGATGCTCGTCGCGTAGCGCAGGCATATCCCGCTCGCTTGACAACGCGAATTGCGAGTCGCATGCTGCGGCGGACCGCGCCTTGCCAACGGTGGCGCAGGCGGACGAGAGGAAACACGACGCGTGGAGACGCCCACCACGAACGACGCCATACCGGCGCCGCCGCCAGCGCCACAATCGCCCCTCGCGGCGCAGTCACTTGCGACGCCTCCCTACGCGAATCCCACAGGTCCGCGGCGGCTGACGGTGAGCATCACGCCGCGCTCGATCTGGCTCGCCGCGGGCATCGTCATCGGCCTGCTGATCGTCATCTTGCTGATCACGCACGCGCTCTCGGCGCTGGTGCTGGTCTTCCTCGCCATCACCCTCGGCGAGGCGATCCGCCCGTTGGTGGCGCGGCTGCAGCGGTGGCGCGTGCCGCAGCCGCTTGCGGTGATCCTGATCTACGTCGTCGGCCTGCTGGTCTTGGGTGGCCTGATCGCGTTGCTGCTCGCCCCGTTGATCACGCAGATCAACACCTTCGTGGCGCAGGCCCCCACCTACCTCACGCAGATCCAGGGTCTGGCGACGCAGATCGATCAATCGCTCCATACCAACAGCACCATCGGGCCAATCATCGACTCCATCGCGCAGCAGCTCGTCAAGGCGTTGCAAAGCAACGTTCCCGGCCTGCTCAACGTGCCTGTCACCGTCGTCACCGAGTTCTTCACGCTCTTGATCAGCGTCGTCGTCGTGCTGACAATGACCCTGCTCTGGCTCGGCACCTCCGCCAAGCTGCGCACATTTCTGCTCGGCTTGTTTCCTGCGTCGGCGCGACCGCAAGCCGAGAGCATCTTCAGCGAGATGGGCACCAGCCTCGGCGGCTACGTGCGCGGCGTGCTGATCGCCATGGTGCTGATCGGCATCTTCAGCGGATTCGGCCTGATGCTGATCGGCGTGCCGTATGCGCTGCTGCTTGGCGTCCTCGCCGGACTGACCGAGTTGATCCCCTATATTGGCCCATGGATCAGCGGCAGCGTCGCCATCCTCGTCGCGCTCGTCGCCGTCGATCCGCTGAAGGCGCTTGAAGTCTTCATCCTCTTCAACGTGATCCAGCAGGTCGAGGGCAATGCAGTGCAGCCGCTGGTAATGAGCCGTCAGGTCCACATCGATCCGCTCACCGTGATCGTCGCCATTCTGATCGGCAGCAGCCTGCTGGGCCTAATGGGCGCCATCCTCGCCGTACCGCTCGCAGCCGTCCTGCGCATTCTCGTCGCGCGCGTCCTCGCCCCCGCGATCCGCGACGCGCTCGGCGCCTCAGCCGAGTCGGATGCGCCACCGCTCGCCGCCGAAAGCGCCGAGGGATAACGCGCCTTCATCACGCGTCGAGGTAATACATCAGCATCGCCGCGTCGTCGCGCTCGACCCAGCCTTGCTTGTGATAGAAGCCGCGCTGATATGACTCGCGCATCTTGCGGTTGAAGAGCATGAGCCGCGCGCAGCCGCGCTCGACCGCACGCCGCTTCACATCGCCCAGCAGCGCCGTGCCGACGCCCCGCCCGCGTGCCGAACCGAACACGAAGAGTTCCGAGATATACCCTTCGGAGCCGAGCAGCGCGTTCGGCAGCCAGTGGACGAACATGTAGCCCAGCGCGTGCCCAGCCGCGTCCTCCGCGAGGAGCAGCGTGTTCTGATCATTGGCGAGTGCGGCCATCAGCGAGGCTGAGACGCGCGCCGTCGTCGCCTCGAGCGGCTCTGTGTTCAGGGGCTCGAACCAGCCCGTATCCCGCAGGATCGCGGCGACCAAGGCGGCATCCTCGGCCCGCCCCTCGCGAATCGTCACGCTCGCATCATTGTGCTCGCCCAGCATCGGTCCCTCGCAGTCCTCAACTCGTCGCATCCAACCCGAAGTGGACGCGGGCCGCATCGCCGACGCGCCGCAGCACCGTCTCGATCGGCAGCCCCGCGCGCTCGGCCAGCAAGCGGCAGTCCTCGTACTCGGGCGAGGCGGAGACGATGCGCCCGCCGACCAGCTTCAGCTTCACGCGCGCCGGACCCAGTGGCGTCTCGATCGTCTCCTCGCGCCGCCCCGCCTTCAGCCGATCCGCGCGGTGTATGCGCACGCCCAGTGTCGCGCTCTCAGCCAGGATCGCCCCCGCGATCCGCTCGGCATCCTTCGGCGTCGCTAGCACGGTGAGCAGCACGGCGGGGCGGTTCTTCTTCATCTGCAATGGCGCGTAGCTCACGTCCAGCGCGCCGACCGCCAGCAAGCGATCCAGCAGCCAGCCGAGCGCCTCGCCGGTCATGTTATCGATGTTGCTCTCGATCACCACCACCGCATCGCGCTCGAACGCCTCCCCTGCATCCGGCGCGCTGCGTAGCTCGCCGCTGAGCGTGGCCGCCTCGCCAAGGATCAGCCGCAGGCAGTTCGCCCAGGGCAGTCGCTTCTGCCCGAAGCCGTAGCCCACTGTCGCGATCCGCAGCGCCGGACGCTCGAAGCGCGCCAGCGTCGCCGCGAACGCCGCGCCAGTCGGCGTCACCAGCTCACCCTCCGTCGCGACGGGACGCCACACCGCGTCCGTGCCCTTCAGCAGCTCCACCGTCGCCGGAGCGGGCACTGGCAGCGCGCCATGCGCCGCCTTCACGCGCCCTGAGGTCAGCGGCAACTCGGAGCAGTAGACCTCGTCCACGCCGAGCAGTTCCAGGCCGAGCGCGCCGCCGACGATGTCCACGATCGAGTCCACCGCGCCGACCTCGTGGAAGTGGACCTCCTGCGGCGTCGTCCCGTGGATCGTCGCCTCCGCCGCCGCCAGCCGCGCGAAGATGGCGTGGGCGCGCGCGGCGGCGCGCGGCGGCAGATTCGCTACCTCGATCAGCGCGTCGATCTCGGCGAGGTGGCGAAGCTCCTGCTGTATGCCGTCCTCCACACGTACGACCGCCCGCGTTCCCGAGATGCCGTGATCGGTGACGCGCTCCGCTTCCAGCGAATAGCCCGCGAGCGGCAGCGCAGCCAGCCCCGCGCGCAGCGCCTCCAGCGAGACGCCCGCGTCGATCAGCGCGCCAAGCAACATGTCGCCGCTGATGCCGGAGAAGCAGTCGAGATACGCGATCATCGGACGATTCCCGATCTGTCCATGAGACGACTCACAGCGCCGCGCGGACGCGCTCGCCGATGCCGCGCAGCCGCTCGACCGTCTCGTTGGCGAAGACGAGGCGCAGATGTCGCGCGCCGTTGGCCTCGCCCCAGCCGTCCATCGGCGTCGCGGCGATCGCGGCCTTCGTGAAGAAGCGCTCGGCCAGCTCGGCTCCGCTCATCCCCAGGCGATCCGCGTCGATCAGCAGCGACCACCCGCCGCCGGGATGCATCACCGGGAGGCCATCCAACTCGGCGAGGATTAGATCGCGCCGTGCCTGCCAGATTGCCGTCGCCGCCGCCACGTCCTCGTCGCCCATCTCCAGCGCAACAGCGGCGGCCTCCTGCGCGATGCCGACCGGCACCACCACGTTGCCCATCGAGACCAGCGCCAGGTCTGGCACGAGGCTCTCCGGCGCGACGATCCAGCCCACCCGCCAGCCGATCATGCGCAGCTCTTTGGAGGCCGAGCCGACGGTGACGACGCGCTCCGCCATGCCGGGCAGCGCGGCGGGTGAGATGACGGGGCGATTGTCGAAGAGGACGCGCTCCATCGCCGTATCATTGACCAGCCAGAGCCGCCGCTCGCGCACAATCTTGGCGATCGCCTCCCAGTCCTCCTGCTCAAGATACGCCCCCGACGGCATGGATGGGCTCATCAGTAGGAACGCTCGCGTCTTCGTCGTTACCGCGCGCCGCAGTTCCTCACGATCCAGCGCCCAGCGATGCCCCTCGGCGACGAATGGCACCAGCCGCGGCACGCCACCCGCTAGCCGCACGCGGTTGATCAGCCCGATATACGTCGGATCGGTCAGGATCACCTCGTCGCCGACCTCGATCGTGGCCAGCAGCACGTTGAGGATGCCTGAAAGCCCCCCGGCGGCGATCACGACGTTGCGCTCGCCGTCATAGGGCACGCCGCTCAGCCGCGAGACGTGCGCCGCCACCGCGTCGCGCAGCCGTCGCTGCCCCACGAACGGCAGGTAGCTGTTGTTACGATCCTCGGCGATGGCGTCTCGCGTGACTGCGAGCACGCTGGGGTGCGGCGGCACGTCCGTGTCGAGGTTCTCCAGACGCAACAGGTCCGCCCCCGCCGCGTCGGCGCGGTTGCTCATCGCGTCCACGCCGATCCCCGCCATGCCTGCCAAGCGCGCCGGTCGCATCGCCTTCCCTCCTCGCCGTCAGGAGCCGATCACCTCATCAGCCGCGAATGATCCCTCACGGCCCCTTCTCCGTATAAACCTCGACGCACGGCACCCCCAGGCGTGGCCTCAGCCACCGGCCCACCAATTTAGTGATCCGCCCCCGCGATCTCGATCGCCCGCGCGGCCTCTTCCGAGCGCGCGGCGAAGGCCCGCAACGCTTCGCCCGCCAGGTAGAGCGAGCCGGAGACGCAGACGAGATCGCGCGGACTCGCGTCGGCTAGCGCGGCGGCTACAGCGGAGCGGGTATCCGCTTCAGGCACAACTTCGAGATCGGGCGCGGCGCGGTGCAGCGCCTCCGCCACGTCGCTTGTCGGCATCGCGCGCGGGTGGGCGACGGCGGTGATGTAGACGCGGTTCACGCCGGCGCGGGCGATCTCCCCGGTCATGCTCGCCACATCCTTGTCGGCCAGCGGACCGAAGATCAGCAGCAGCCGGTCCCAGGTGAAGTGCCGGCGCAGCGCAGCGAAGAGTTTTTCGAAAGAGTCGCCGTTGTGCGCGCCGTCCACGATCTGCCATGGCGCGCGCCCGACGAGCTGCAGACGCGCCGGCCAGCGCGTCTCGCGCAATCCCGCGCGAATCGCCTCTTCCGCGACCACGATGCCGCTCGCGCGCAGCCCCTCAACGGCGGCGACCGCGGCGGTGGCGTTCTCAAGCTGATGCAGGCCGAGCAGCGCCAACTCAAGGTCGCGGTAGGTCCCGTTCGGCGTCTCCAGATCGAAGCGCTGGCGATCCTCGAAGGCAGCACCGGCCGTGTAGCGGTAGGCGAAGCGCGCAGCATCCGACGCCTCTGCCGGGCCCACCCGCGTGACCGGCGCGCCGCGCTCGGCGGCGATCCGCGTGATGACCTCCACGGCCTCCGGCGCCTGAGCAGAGGTCACTAGCGGGACGCCTGGCTTGACGATCCCCGCCTTCTCGCCCGCGATCTCGCCGAGCGTGTTGCCGAGGACGGCCATGTGGTCGTAGCTGATCGAGGTGATGACGGTGATCAGCGGCTCGACGACGTTGGTGGCGTCCAGCCGCCCGCCCAGGCCGACCTCGATCACGGCGTGCTCAGCGCCCGCCGCGCGGAAGTAGGCGAAGGCCAACGCCGTCGCGACCTCGTAGGTGATGTACGCGCCGAGGCGGTCGCCGGTCTGCGCCACCGCCGCCTGGAGTGCCGGCATCAGCGCGACGATCTCCTCCGGCGTTACCAGCGTCCCATTCACGCGCATGCGCTCGCGGAACGTATGCAGATCGGGCTGCGAATAGAGCCCCGCGAGAACCCTCGCCGCCTGGAGGATCGCGGCGATCATCGCCGAGGTCGAGCCTTTGCCCTTCGTCCCGGCCACGTGCGTGACGCCATACGCCTGCTGCGGATCGCCCAGCGCGGCGAGCAGCGCCCGCTCACGCGCCAGGTTATCCTCGCGGTCGCGGACGAACGCGCCAGTTCGCTCCGTGTCGCTGAACGCATAGAGCCAGGCTAGCGCCTCGGGATAGCTCGTGATCACATCTGCCCTCCGCTCCGTTCGCCGAAGTATAGCACTCGGCACGCCGGGCGAATCGTCACTGCCATTGCTTGGGGCCGAGTGCCCTCACCTCGCAGCTTGTGCATCACCGCCACGTTGTCTTATTATCTTAACGGCTCAGTATCATTGAGGTGCATGCTCACGGCGACGGGGTTTCCCTCTTCGCACACCTTTCTGCCACTGCGCACGTCGCCCAGTGCGCCGGCCGTTCGCCAGAAATGAGTGCCACATGGCGATGCTCTCCACGCCCATGCAGACCCCGCTGCTGCCACCAGCGCGTATCACGCTCCCTATCCTCGTGCTTGGCGGATACGCCGCCTTGCTCATTACCGGCTACGACACGCAGTTAGGTACGGTCCGCGCCCTGCCCCTGTACGCCTTTCTGTGCATACTCTTACTGGTCCTCCAGATCGCGATCTCGCGGCAGCAATCCGTCCTACGCGTTTTCTACGTCCTCGTCAGCAGCGCGTTTGCCATCATCTATGCCGGAGAACGCGCGTTTGGCCCCCAAACCAACGGCAACTTCACGAAGAGCCCCTATACCTACATCGTCATCAATACGCTCCTGCTCATCGTCTTTGTCGTGGACGTGATCGGGCGGCGGCTCGACCGCCGAGGAAGCGCCGCGACACCGGGCGGTGCACAATCCACTAGAGGGACTCAGGCCCCTCCCGGCGGGTACGGCGCCCTCGCCACGGATTTCGCTGGGCTCGCCATTCTGTTCTATCTCTCATGGTTCATCCTCGACCTCCTGGGGCCTCAGACCATCCTCCATGCCTTCGGCCTCGGGAACGCGACCCCATACGTGACGGTCGATCTTCGGCAGGCTCTGGGGCTTTCCAACCTACCGGGGAACATCGCGCTCCTCCAAGACCTTGATCTCGTCCTCGGCTACGGAGCGACCGCGGTGACGCTGCTGCTCCTTGGCCTGGTCGGCATCCTCGCAGTGTCCGGTGCGCAAGGCGCGAGCGTACAGGCGCCCGATGGGGCGCAGAGTAGTTTCAGCGGGAACCTGCGTAACGTCATCGTCGCCTCGGGTAATGGCGTGCTGCTCGCACTCCGCCTCGTGCTTGGTCCGCTGGTGTGGCTCATACCTGCCTTCAGCATGACGGCGCTTGCCCAGGGAGTGACCGCGTATCTCGCTGCGTCGGCGCGGGTGACGAGCGGCGACGTCCTCGATCTCTTCAATCCCGTGAGCACAACGAGCATACAGAACATCCCGACCGGATTAGGCAACCTGGGATGGGGTTTCCTGGCGATCGCGGCGGTGATCTTCTCCGTTGCACTGGTGGAGCATGACGCGGCGGTGCTGCGGCGCACGCTGGCGATTTTCTTAGTCGGCGGTCGCGCCCTCGGGGTAACGCTGGCGTTCTTCCTCTACAGCCTTGCCGCGCTCAACGCCTTCGTCTTGTCCCTCACGACGAACAAGACGGAGCCGTTCCAGGTGGGCGCGGCGGGCGTGATCGCCCTGCTCATCACCGTGGGATTCGTGGCCGTGCCCGCGAGGAGCCGCATGCAGGCCAAGGTGCCGACACTCGTGGGCTAACCTCGCCGCTAGGCACCTCGGTGCCGAAACACGCGCTGCGCGGCTACGAGCCCGCCGTAAACCCGCGCACCACGGCGTCCGTCATCTTGACCACGCGCGCCATCTGCTTCACGTCGTGTACACGCACGATGTCGGCGCCGTTCGCGATCGCCAGCGTCACCGTCGCCGCCGTGCCCTCCAGCCGATCATCGACGGGCGTGCCAAGCACCAAGCCGATGTGCGACTTGCGCGAGGTGCCGACCAGCAGGGGACGCCCAAAGGCGCGCAGCTCCGCCAGCCGCCCCAGCACGCGCAGATTCTGCTCGCCTTGCAGGCCGAAGCCGAAGCCCGGATCGAGGATCAGCCGCTCCCATGGGATGCCGGCGGCTAGCGCCCGCTCAATGCTCGCCGCCAACGCCCGCGTCACATCCGCGACCAGCTCATGGCGTGCCGAGCCGCGCAGGTTGCTCATCAACACGACGGGCACGCCGCGCGCCGCGACGAGGCCAGCCAGCGCGGGATCGGCGCGCAGTCCCCAGACGTCGTTGACGAGATCGGCCCCGGCATCCAGCGCCGCCGCCGCCGTCGTCGCCTTGTAGGTGTCGATGGAAATGATCACGGTCGGCGGCAGCTCTGCCCGCAGCGCCGTGATGACGGGGATCACGCGCGCCAGCTCGATCTCGACGGGCAGCGGCGGCTCGTCGGTGGTGCTGGGGCGGGTGGACTCGCCGCCAATGTCGAGCAGTTCGGCGCCGTCCTCGACCATGTGCCGTGCCTTCTCGACCGCGGCGCGCACGACCTCCGCAGAGGACATGCCGTCGAAGACGAGTCCGTCGCGCGAGAAAGAGTCTGGCGTGACGTTGACGATGCCCATTACGTAGGTGCGGCGGCCCCAGGCTAGCGTATGGCGACCCCACGACGTCGTCGCGGGCGCTGCGGGCAGTGGATGCATGCTGGCCTCCCGGCGCGAGCGACCCCCAATGCCCCACGCGCCGGGTCCGGGCGCCGCGCCTATGCCGCCGCAGTATAGCACTCGCTTGGAAGGTCCATCCCGCCCGTTGGGGCTGTACATCGAATGTGAGATCCGCCACTAGCCAGGCGAACGGAGCGATGGTAGCATGGCGCGGCGACTATCACACAGGACGGATTTCCTGGTCATCGTACCGTGCGGGCATAGCTCGTGAGGCTGTGTTCGAGAAGAGAAGGTTGTGCTTCATGTGGGGACGGCGGAAGGGACAAGATTCGGTGGAAACCGCCACGCAGCTGAATTCGACGCGGACGAGCGGCGCGCCGCGCGCCTTGAGCACGCTTGACGAGCTGCTGCGACATGCCGAGTGGGAGGGCATGACCGACGGCGAGCGCGGCATGCTACTCGCGCCGGTGCAGGGGGGGGCGCTGCCGGCCCTTGTCGAGAATGCCGCGCTGCCCGATCCCGACGCCGAGCGTCTCTATCAGGATTGGGTGGCACAACTTGTGGGCACGCGCTTCCAGCCAGAGGTCGCCGGCGTCGTCCGCGCCTGGCTCGAGAGCGGCGCGCCGGACGGGCATCTCTACGTCGGCGGTCGCAGCGGCCAGGGGCGCACCAGCGTCGTCGCGTCGCTCGCGCGCAAGGCAATGGCCTCACGCCCCGTCCCGCCGGACTACTGCTACGTGCCCGACGTCGCCTCGCTCGGCCGCCACGTGTTGCTGCCCGTGCCCAAGGGCACCGGCGGGGATGTCGAGCGCGCCCTCGGCGCGGCGATCGGCCAGATCGCGCAGGGCTGGGACCCTAGCGACGACAGCGGCGACCAACCCGCGCAGGGCCAGCCGGCGCCGCCCACCTTGCCACAGCCGGCCATGCGCCAGCGGGCCATCGCCAAGGCTTTTGACGCCCTCGGCGCCACCACGCCGGACTCCGCCCGCGACTACCTCGCCCGGCTGCGCGGCGCGTTCGAGGCGCTGGCCGCCGGCGACAAGCCGCTGCCGTTCGGCGGCGAGGATGCTCCCGTCGCCAACGTGATTCCTTCCGCCGACGACCTGCCCGGCGCGGCGCCCGGCACCGGCGCGCCCGTTGTCGTCGCCTCGCTGGCGCAGACCGAGCTGGCGGACGCGCTGCTGCGCGCCAACGGCGGTGTGCTCGTGTTGCAGGCGACCGACTTGATGGATTCGAGTACCTGGAATTCGCTGGCCACGGCGCTGCGAGCGCGCGGTCTCTCGCTCAAGTCGGGCTGGCCGCTGCTGCCGCTCAACGTCCGCGTCGTCATCGTCGGGACCGGCGGGGCGTACAACGCGTTCGTCCAGAACACCGAGGACTTCGCCCGCCTCTTTCGCTACGAAGTGTGGTGCAATTGGGACGTCGCCTGGACCCGTGAGACCGAATCCGCCTATGCCGCGCTGGCCGACGGCGTCGCCGCGCGCTATGGCCTGCCGAAGTTCGACGCGACTGGGGTAGGTCGCCTGGTCGAAGAAGCGGCCCGGCGCAGTGACGGACTGAATCGCACGCGCTTGAGCACCAACCTCCTGCTACTGCACGATCTCGCCGCCGAGGCGGCTCGCGTCGCCAAAGCGCGCAGCGCGGCGCTGACCAGCGGCGCGGATGTGGACGGCATGCTCGCGCGGCGACGGGCGCTGCAGGCCACCACCGCGCGCCGCATGCGCGAGGCGATCCTCACCGGCCAGGAGCTGACGCCGACCGCCGGAGCGGCCATCGGCCAGATCAACGGCCTCGGCATCTACGACGTCCACCCGGATGAGGGCGCCTTCGGCGTGCCGACGCGCCTCAGCGCCACGGTCAGCGTCGGGCGCGAGGAGCAACTCGTCGACATCGAGCGCGAGGCCGAGCAGGCCGATGCCGACCACGTCCGCGGCCTGCTGACGGTGGAGGGCTATCTCGCGGCGCGCTACGGCCAGTCCGTGCCGATCAGCGTCGTCGCACGCATCCGCTTCGAGCAGGAGCACGGCGCTACGGGCGGCGACAGCGCCTCCGCCGCTGAGCTCTTCGCGCTGCTCTCGGCGCTGGCGCAGGTCCCCATCCGCTGCTCGCTGGCCGTCACGGGCGCCGCTGGGCAGTACGGCGAGATCCAGCCGATCGGCGGCGTCAACACGAAGATCGTGGGCTTCTACGAGATCTGCAAGGCGCGACGTGCGGCGGGCGAGGCCCCAGATGGCGGCCATGGCGTGATCATCCCCGCGGTGAATGCCCGCGACCTGATGCTG
The DNA here is from genome assembly GCA_963841205.1 of uncultured Chloroflexia bacterium. Classification (GTDB taxonomy): domain Bacteria; phylum Chloroflexota; class Ktedonobacteria; order Ktedonobacterales; family JADMIN01; genus CAWAWP01. The sequence continues at coordinate 438,878 of CAWJCH010000003.1, forward strand.
CCGCCGGAGGTGGCGCGCTCGATCGCCGCCGAGGGTTGGTTCCACATCTGGCCGATCAGCACGGTGGACGAGGGCTTGCAGCTGCTGACCGGCCTGCCCGCCGCAGCCATCCACGAGCGGGTGGGACAGCGGCTCAAGCGCTTCCACGAGTTGGCGACGCGGCGCGGCTCGGTGGGTTGACCTCTGCCCGGCAGCGTGCGTTCGTGGGCATCCAGCGGCGCACCTGCCGGGCATCGCTGTGCCAAAAAGCTATAGCGAGCAGGCTTGACAGTGCCGTGTACGCTATCTGCGGACGGTGGACGAGCGTCTGGCTGCGCGAAAGGACTAGCGGTGCGCGGCGTGTGGCGAGGGTCAGCGCCACACGCCGTCCACTGGAAGCTGCTCGGCAGGCAATGGAGCGCGGGATGAGCGGCACGCGCGTCAGCGGCGCAGGGCACCCACAAGGGACGTGGTGCGAGGCTGAGGGAAGGATAGAACGCGGGCATGAGGCTGATCACGTATCAGGCGCTGCTCTCGAACCCACAGAATGTTGCGCGCGTGCAGGCCGCGAAGGGAGAAGTCGAGCGGTTAGGCGGGCGGTTGAGCGTTGCGCCGCCCAGCAACGTCGGGATGGTGCTCGTGCTGCTCGAGCTTCCCGATATGTACCGGCCTGATCAACTCTTCCCCGGAATGCCGTTCTACCCGGCGTAGCAGCGGGCGGTTGGCGCTGGCGCGGCGCGCGGAGCATTCGGCGCCATCGGAACTGAGGGGCAGTGGACGTCTATTGCAACGGGAAGGTAGGAGGACGGATGCGCTGGATTGGCTGGTTCAGGAAGAAGCAACCGACGCAAAAAGGGGCGATGCAGGCGCTGGAACTGCAGGACGGCGTGCCCGTCGCGGTGGTGGCCGGGCGCCTGCGGACCGTCGGGCTTCCGTACGCGCTGCCGCGCGACGTTGAGGAGATCAACCGACTCGACTTCCAGCATTACATGATGCGCTACGCCTTCCAGGGGCTGTATGCCGCGCCGATCGGGCAGCCCGCCAGGATATTGGACGTCGGCACGGGCACGGGGCGCTGGGCGCGCGAGGTGGCGCAGCTCTTCCCGCGCTCGCAGGTGATCGGGGTGGACGTCAACGAGCCGCCGGCGGATGAGCAGGCGCGCGTGGGGGCGGATCTGCGCCCGCCCAACTACTCGTTCGCCGCGGGGAACATCTTCGAGGGTATCCCGTTCCCCGACGCCAGCTTCGACTTCGTGCATATGCGGCTGCTCTTCACGGCGATCCCGGCGGACCGCTGGCAGAGCGTCGTCAACGAGCTGGTCCGCGTGACGCGACCCGGCGGCTGGGTCGAGTCGGTGGAGAGCGGCAACCTGGTGAACGGCGGCCCGACCGTCTCGATGGTGCTGAGCTGGCTCAATCAGGTGATGGCGCGGCGCGGCGTGGTCATCGACGCGGGATCGAACGTGGGCGAGATGCTGCCCGCCGCGGGGCTGACGAACGTCCACCCGCAGACGATCAACGTGCCGACCGGCGCATATGGCGGGCGCCTCGGCACGATGATGGCACAGGACCTCAACAGCGCCTTCACCTCGCTCGGCGGTTTCGTCGTCAACTCCGGCCTCGCCAGCCAAGAGGAGTTCGACGGCATGATGCAGGCGTTCCGGACCGAACTGAACGCGCCGGACTGCCGGTGCGTCACGCCGTTCTACATCGCCTATGGGCAGCGCCCCGGTTAACGCGGCGACGGTTCGGGTATGGTCCGCGTGAGGTGTCGCGGTGTATGCCGACGGTAGGCGCGGCCGCGGCGCCTTTCGCGAGGAGTGACGACGGTGAAGCAAGGCGCGATCCCAGAGAATCCGCTGGAGGCGGCCGCGCTGGCAGCGGGATTGGTGCCGACGCCGCTGCTCGACACGATCATCTCGCTGCTGCTGGCGCGGGCGGTGCTGGTGGGGGTGAAGGTGGGCGTCTTCGAGGTGCTGGCCGAGGCGCCGCTGCTCGCGCGGGAGGTGGCGAGCCGCTGCGGTACGGATCTACGCGCGACGGAGAAGCTGCTGGGCGCGCTGGCGGGCGCGCGCTATCTGCGCAGCCGCGACGGGCACTATGCGCTGACGCCGATGGCGCGGAAGTGGATGTTGGCGGAGAGCAAGTCATCGTTGCGCGACGGTCTGCTCTATCAGTTCATCGACATGCGGTACATCGAGCGCATCGAGGAGTACGTGCGCGATGGGGAGACGGTGCGCCTGCACGAGGAGATGAGCGCGGAGGACTGGGCGCTGTATCAGCGCGGGATGCGCTCTGGGGCCAATCTGTGGATCCCGGAGGTCTCGCTGCGGACGCCGGTGCCGCGCGGGGCGCGCGACCTGCTGGATATCGGCGGCTCGCACGGGCTCTATTCGGTGGCGTTGTGTCGGAAATATCCCGCCCTGCATGCGACGATCCTCGATCTGCCCGCGGCGGTGGAGCAGGCGGCGCCGCTGCTGGCGCGCGAGGGGATGGGCGACCGCGTGCGGTACTGGCCCGGCGACGCGCGCACGGCTGATTTGGGGGCCGAGGCGTACGACCTGATCCTGATCGCCAATCTGGTCCACCACTTCGACGAGGAGACCAACCGCGATCTGGTGCGGCGCTGCGCGCTGGCGTTGCGACCGGGCGGCAGGCTGGTGCTGGCCGACATGGCGCGTCCCGCGTCGCCGGGGCGGGCGGGGCAGATCGGGGCGCTGACGGACCTCTACTTCGGTGTGACGAGCGCGGGCGGGACGTGGTCGTTCGCGGAGATGGCAGGGTGGCAGCGCGCGGCGGGGCTGCGTCCACGCCGGGCGATCAAGCTGCTGACGGGTCCGGGCGGGGGGCTGCAGGTGGCGACGAAGCCGGTCTAGCGCGGCGGGACAGCAGGTCCCCCGCCTAGGCGGAGAGCCGCGCCGCGACCGTCGTCGCGTCCTGCTCCGCTCGCTCTAGCGTTTCGAGGTTTTCGAGCGCGCGGGCGAAGGCGTCGCGCCAGCTCTTGGCGCGCATGCCGCTGAGCTCTGCGCGAATCGCGGGGATCGCTCGCGTCTCGCCGAGGGCGCTCAACGCTGTCACCACGGCGCCGCGATTCCAGACCCACTTCTCGGTCTCCAGCAGCGCCAGCAGCGATTCGGAGGCGCGCCGGTCGCCGAGGGCGCCGAGCGCTCGCACCACCTCGATGCGGATGCCACCGAACGGTGAGCCGAGCAGCGGCAGCAGTACATCCACGCTGAGGCCGCCGCGCCGTTGCAGCGCCCGGATCGCCGTGCACGCGACGGTGGAGAAAGGGTCGCGCAGCAGCTCGAGCAGCGGCGCGATGACGCGGGGATCGTCCAGATCGCCGAGCGCGTGGGCCGCGAAGTGCCGCAGGTTGGCATCGCCGTCATGGGTAAGCGCGATCAGCGGCTCGACGGCTCGTACGTCGCCGAGCTGACCCAAGGCAACGATCACATCCCTGCGCATGATGGCGGAGGCGGTATGCAGGAGCACGAGCAACGACTCGACGGCGCGAGGATCGCCCACCCTCGCCAGCGCGCGCGCAGCGGCGCCCCTCGTGCGATCGTCGCACTGCTCGTCCCCGACGATGGAGACGAGCGTGTCATAGGCGCGCGGATCATGCAGAGCGGCGAGCGCCTCGACAATGGACTGACGCAGCGAGTCGCTGATACGCTCGATCCCGGCCTCCCGCACGAGCGCGCAGAGCGGCTCGACGGCGCGAGGATCGCCAAGCTGGCCGAGCGCGCGCGCCACGAGCGGATGCACGCAGGCGCCGCCTTCTCGCAGCGCGGCAGCCAGGGGATCGAGCGCCTCCTGCGCCTTGAGGTTGCCGAGCGCCCAGGCGGCGGCGCCACGGACGCTGCTCTCGTCGTCGTGCAGCAGCGCGTCGCCCAGCGCACCTACCTCCGCCGCCCCACCCAGGCGCCCGAGCGCCCAGGCGGCACCACGGCGCACCTCAACGTCGGCGTCGCCCAGCGCGCGCTCAAGCGCATGCGTCGCGTGCGGGTCGCCCAGGCGTGAGAGGCACCGCACGGCGGTCCGGCGGAGCGAGGTCGCTTTGGCAGCCAGCGCCTCGCAGAGCGCGACCGTGGCGCGACGATCGTCCAGCCCCGCGACGGCTCGCGCCGCCGTGGATCGCACGCTGGTCCGCGGATCAGCGCGCAGCGCGTCGATCAGTGCCGGCACCGCGCGCGTATCGCCCAGCTTGCCCAGGCTCGCCACCACCGGGCGTCGTACCCTCGCCTCGGCCTCGTCCGCCAGCACCCGCATGAGCAGCGGCACCACGGTCGCGTTGCGCGACTTGCCCAGCCCGCGCGCCGCCGACGCACGCACGGCCACGGACGTATCGCGCTCGACCGCGAAGGCCAGCGCGGCGACCGCCTCCGCGGACCGGCTCCGGCCGATAGATCGAGCCGCGGCGATGCGCTCGGGCTCGCTTCCCCGCTCCACTTGTCGCAGTTCCTGGGTGATGTCGCGCCGTGGCATACGGATGGTCCTTTCTCGCCCTCTCTCTGCTGCTCGACTCGGACGAGCCGAATCGCCGCTGCTCTCCAATTCTTTCGCTGCCCGCCGCCTTCGGAATCGCTCGCTGCCTTGCGATACAATGCCAGCCTGGGGCCAATTGGGAGGCCCAGAGGCAGGGAGGGAAGGAGCAGGACGATGATGTCGCCTGCCGAGCTGGAACGGCTCTTGGTGACGGTCTTCGATCCCCAGCCGGGGGAGATCGCGGCGGTGCTGGTGGACCTGCCGCACGACGCGATCGCCGATGCGCCAGAGTGGCGCGACCGCCGCGCAATGGCGCTGCGCTGGCACGCGGCGCTAGCCGCGCTCGGCGGCATCCGAGGCGTGGACGTTGAGCCGATCGTGACCTACGCGGCGACGGGCCTGCACAACGGCGATATTCCCGAGCTCGGCGCGCAGGCGCAACGGTCGCTGCGCCTGGAGGACCTCTTCGCCCGCGCGACGCTGGTGCTGGCGCTGACGCAGTTCTCACCCTCCGCGCCGCTGATCGGCTGGACGCGACGCTATCCTCGCCTGCGCGCGGCCTCGATGCCGCTGCTGACCTCGGCGATGGAGGAGACCGCGCTGGCCGCCGATTATGCACAGGTAGCGCGCTCGGCGGCCAGGCTGCGTGACCTGCTGGTGGGGGCAGACTCTGCACTGCTGCGCTTCTCGAACGGCGACGTGCTGACCATCGACCTGCGCTACCGCGAGCCGCATCTCGACGACGGGCAGCTCCACTTCGATAAGGCGCCGCCCCGGCTGGTGAACCTGCCCAGCGGCGAGGCATTCATCGCGCCGTATGAGGGCGAGCGCCCGAACGAGCCGAGTCGGACTGCGGGCGTGCTGCCGGTGGAGTGGGAAGGGTCGCCCGTGCGGCTGCGCATCGAGGGCAACCGCGTGGCGGAGGCGCTGGGCGAGGGTGAGGGTGCGGTTGCTCTGCGCGCCTTCTTGGCGGAGGCCGACGCGCGCCGCAACGTGGCCGAGCTGGGGCTGGGCTGCAACCCACGCGCCCGCGTCTCCGGCAACGTGCTGGAGGACGAGAAGGCAGGCCCGCACGTGGCGCTGGGGCGTAGCGATCACATCGGCGGCGTCATCGGGGCGGAGGCGTTCGGCGATCCGCGCCTGCTCTGGCACTTCGACTTCGTCTTCGCCCGCGAGAGCCGCATCTCGCTGACGGAGCTTACGCTGCTGGCCGCCGACGGCACGGAGCGGGGCGTCGTCCGCGACGGGCGCTATCTCGATGCGCTCGACATCGGCATGTGACGAGCGAGCCGGCGGCTGAAGCCGCACCTACGCGCGCCCCGCGCGACGAAGCCCGCCTGCGCGGGCTAGCATCCGCCGACGTGCCCGCGCACAGGAGCAGGTCGGGGTCGTGGCGCTGAAGTGCCAGCGCATGCGCTAGCGGACTGAGGCCCGTCGCGTGTGGCCCGGGGCGGCTAGAGCACCATCGACTCTCCATGGGCGGTGAAGTCGCGGGCGGGGTCGAAGGTGGCGAGGTCGATGGCGTGGTGCTCGAAAGGCGGCGGCAGGCGCACCGTGCCGTCCGCCCCCACGTCGCCCGCCAGCAGCGCCTCGACGAGGAAGGCGGTGATCGGCGCGTGCATGAGGCCGTGGCCGGAGAAGCCCGCCGCATGGAGCAGGTTGGCCTGCTGCGCGTCGCGCCCGATCAGCGGATCGGCATCGGGCGTGACGCCGTAGAAGCCGCTGGTGGTGGCGATCAGGCCGAGGGCGTCGGCGAGGTCGGGGGCGAAGTCGGCCATTTGGGCAAGGATGGCGTAGCCGAAGTTCTCCAGCCCGCGCCCGTGCGCGAAGGGGGGATCGATGCGATCTTGGTCTTCGTCGGTGAAGTCCGGCTCGGGCGCGGTCTCGTGCGCCCAGGCGAGGACGAGCAATGGGCCGTCGGGGCGGGTATGCGCGCCGCGTCCCTCGCCGAGGCCGTAGATCGTCATCGGCTCGCGCGAGAGGTCTTCTTCGCTGAGGATGGGGCGCTGCTGGCGGGCGTGGTAGAGGTAACGCTTGGTCGGGAGGATGGGGAGCGGCATGCCGCCGATGCGCCGGCTGACGCGCGGCGCCCAGGCGTTGGTGGCGTTGACGTACCAGTCGGCCTCGATCGGGCCGCGCGTGGTGTCGAGCGTGGCAATGCGCCCGCCGCGCAGCGTGGCACCGAGCACCTCGGCCCTCGTGAGCACTTCGACGCCCAGCTCGCGCGCGTGGCGATAGCCCTCTTCGAGGATGATGTGCGGGCGAAGGAAGCCGTCGGTGGCGCAATATGTCGCGCCGATGAGCCGGTCGGGGGTGAGGTGCGGCCAGCGGGCATGGACCTCGGCGGGGGCCAGCAGCTCGGTCACAACGCCCAGGCGCTGCTGCATGGCGGCGTTGCGCTGGGCGCGGTCCCAGGTGCTGGCGGCGGTCGCGTGGACGGCGGGCTGCCAGGCGGGCGCGGCCTGCGCGGGGTCTTCGTAGAGGAAAAGGTAGCCGTTCTGCTGGATGACGGGCTGGCGGCGGTCGGCGGGGGTGGCGAGGTGCTCGTGGGCGTGGACGTACCAGTCTTCGCTGTAGCGCATGCCGGCGACGGTGGCCTCGACGCCGAACTGCGCGCGGATGCCGGCGTTGGAACGGCTGGACGAGCCGTTGCCGGTCGCAGCCTTTTCGAGGACAGTGACGGCGAAGCCACGCTCGGCCAGCCGGACGGCGGTGAGGGCGCTGGTGACGCCGCCGCCGATAAGGACGACACGCTGGCCCTGGCTTTTCATGCTCGCCTCCTCCTCGCGGCGCGGAAACGCGGTGTCGCGGCGCCAAGCTGGAGGCGAGTATAGCATGCGCGGCGGGGCGCTGGGCGTTCGCGATCGATTTCCGCTTTCTTCCGCTTTTTCGTTTTGATCAGGGCTTTCTTGGGGAATGATGGGCATTTGAGCGCGAAACCGGGCGTTGGGCCGGAAATGCGGAAACAGCGGTTCGTCACAGAGGTCGCAGGGGCCAGAGGGAGGAGAGCAGTCGTGACTGGTGGTATGGAGGTCGTCCCTACGGGCGCGGGGTGGTATGGCGCGGCGGGCGGCACATGTGCCGCCCCTACCGATTGGGTAGGACGTTGGCGCGTTGCGGCAGGCCGAAGGAGGAATGGCATCGGAGGTGTCTTTCGTGGGAGTGGAGAGAGCAACTATGTTGAACGTCAAGCAGTCGGTGCGAGGCGCCAGGGCGTCTGGTGCTGAAGGATGGCGTTGAGGATGGTCAGCAGTTTATGCATACACGCCACCAAGGCGACCTTCGGGGGCTTGCCCTGCTCGCGCAAGCGGGTCCAGGAGGCGCGGAGAAGCGGATGGTAGCGCAGCGCGCGCAGCGCGTTCAGAGAGAGAGCGGAGCGCCCGCGAGCGCGCCCGCCCCAGATGCGTCGTGTGCCACGTGCGGTACCGCTGTCGCGATTGAGCGGGGCGACACCGACCAGGGCGGCCAGCTGCTTGTGCGAGAGCGTGCCCAACTCGGGCAGCTCAGCAAGCAGCGTGAGCGAAAGGATCGGGCCGACACCGGGGACGCTCCGGAGCAAATCCTCACGCGCACGCCAGAGCGGACTGGCGTGCAACGTCTGCTCCAAGTCCTGGTTGAGCTGGTCCACGGCCGCTTCGAGCCAGGTGATGTGCGCCTCAATGAGCGCACGGACGCGCGCGACGGCCTGGTGGCGGCGGTCCTTCGCGGCGGTGAGCATTCCCACCACTTGGGCACGTCGTTCCAGCAGCGCCGCCAGTTGCTGGGTCGCCTCAGCGCTCAAGGGACGCGGCTCGGGGTGGACCGCTTCGGCGAAGTGGGCCAGTACGGGTGCGTCGAGCGTAGCGGTCTTCGCCAAGCGTCCCGTCGCCTTGGCAAAGTCGCGCACTTGACGCGGATTGAGCCCCACGACAGGAAGGCCAGCGGCAGCCAGAGACGCCACTGCCGCGCGCTCGTAGCCGCCGGTCGCCTCCAGCACCACCGGTCGGCGGTCCAGCGTGCGCAGGCGCGCCACGAGCGCGGGCAACTCGGCCTCCGCGTTCGCGACGCGCCACTGCGCGCCGCTGGGTCGCACGGCGACATCCCGCCAGGCTTTGGCCACATCGATGCCCACGAAGCAGGGCGGCGTGGATTGCGGCGTCGCGTGCGGCGTGGATTGCGGCGTCGCGTCCGGCTGGCGCTGCGCTTCGGTCATGCGTCTCTCCATGCTCCTCCCGTCCTCCACGGACAGGCGCCACGTGATCCCACCTTGCGTGATACGGGCTCGTGGCCCAGGCACCTGTTCGGATTCGCGCTGCTGCTCGGCGCGACGACCTGCGCTCTCTCACGGCCTCTAACGACCTGAGGAGGAACGGTCTATCGCGCCACCACGACCTGTCGACACGGCAAGCATACACAACTTTGAACATACAAGGTGGTGGTGAGGGGGAACTAATGTTCGAGAGCAGTATCGCACGTCTTGGCGGGAAAATGGCGTGCGCGGATACGGACAAATACGGACGTTGCCGGTCAGGGGCGGACACGAGTTTCGCGCATTGCTTCTCCTTGGGGGTATGGTACCGTGTGCGCTAAGAGTGGTACATACGAGCGGTGTTTCTCGTGACATCCGTCGCGCTCAGACACCCTCCCCCAACCGCTGCAGTGCCCCGCGTACGTCCTCCGCGTCGGGCGAGCCCACCTGCTCGAAGCACCGCAGCGCCTCGCGATAGTGCTCGATGGCTGCGTCTCGATCACCGAATCGCGTATCAAGCCTGGCGAGATATAGATAACATGCGGCGACCTCCCAAGGCATGCCCAAGCGCTCGAACGTTGCAATAGCCTCGCGCATGAGACGTGGCCCATGCTCACGTTCACCCACGCGGACAAGCAATTCGCCGCGCGCTGCTGATTCGCCACCGCTGAAGGACTCCCTAGCTTCTGAGCGAGTTCCAGTGCCTTCTCATACCCAGCGCGTGCTTCTGCATTGCGACCAGCGTTGTCGTCAACAACGGCTAGTCCGTTGACCTCAAGTAGCTCGGCGGCATGGTCGCCCAACCGTCAGGCAAGAGCCTACGCCTGCTGATACAGTTCACGGTTCGCCAGCGGATCTCGCTCCAGCACGGCCAGCCCATGGATCTCTTCCCGCTCGGCGGCGCACGCGTGCCGCGCCTCTCGTTGATGTTTCCGCCATAGTGGACGCCGCATTAGAGCCTGTTATGAACTCGACGTGGAGGGTGGTAGCATGAAGCATGAGTACGCCTCCTGCTGCGCGCCCGCCCTATCCGACCGATGTCGGCGACGACAAATGGGCGCTGGTCGCCCCCTATTTGACCGTGCTGTCCGAGGATGCCCCGCAGCGGCGCTACCCGCTGCGCGAGATCTTCAACGCCCTGCGCTGGATCGTGCGGGCAGGAGCCCCGTGGCGCCTGCTGCCGACGAACTTCCCGCCCTGGCCGGCGGTCTACCAGCAGATGCGCCGCTGGCTGGACGCCGGCTGCTTCGAGGCGCTGGTCCACGACCTGCGCCTGAAGCACGCGGCTGGAGGCAGGCCGGGCGGGACAGCCCTCGGCCGCCATCTTGGATGCGCGCGTGCTGCAGTCGAGCCCGGAGAGCGGCGGCGCGGGCCGGCTACGACGGCCACAAGCGCCGCAAAGGCTCCAAGGTGCACGCGGCGGTCGACACACTGGGCGAGCTGCTGGCCGTCGTGGTGACCCCAGCCAATCAGGACGAGCGGACCCAGGTCGCCGCGCTGGCGAAGCAGATCCAAGCCGTCACCGGCGAGCATGTCGAGCTGGCCTGGGTCGATCAGGGTTACACCGGCGCGGACGTAGCCCAGGCCGCGGCCGAGCAGGGCCTCCAGCTGGAAGTCGTCAAGCTGCCGGAGGCCAAGCGTGGCTTCGTCCTCTTGCCGCGCCGCTGGGTCGTCGAGCGCAGTTTCGCCTGGCTGGCTCGGTTCCGCCGCCTGGCGCGCGACTACGAGCGCCTGCCCCAGGTCCTGGCGGGCCTGCATTTCATCGCGTTCGCCTGCCTCTTGCTCCATAGAGTCGTCCCGTTGATGTCGAGTTCATAACAGGTTCTAGGCGCGCGCCAACGGGGCCGACGCTACCAAGGAGTCCTCTGAGGCAATGGGGAGTATGAAGGAGAAGGTTGAGCCCTCGCCGGGCACCCCCGTACTCTCGACCCAGATGCGCCCGCCCATCGCCTCCACCAGCACACGGCAGAGGTAGAGCCCCACGCCGTTGCCGCGCGCCGATCCGGCGATATCGCGCGGGAGACGGACGAATCGCTGGAAGAGCTGCGGCATAAGGCGTGGCGGCACGCCGAGGCCCAGATCGCGCACGGATACGCGCACGAACTGGTGCGCGTCCTCCAGGCCCTGATGCACTCGCTTCGACTCGTCGGACCACGGCGTCGCGCTGATGCTGATGGGCGTGCCGGCATCTGAGTACTTCAGCGCATTCGAGATCAGGTTGATGAGCACCTGGCGCAGGCGCCCGTCGTCGGCCCATGCCGCCAGATCGTCCGGGACATCCACCGTCACGGCGCGTGCGCGAAAAACCCCAGGCGCTAGCTCCGCCTCGCCGATGTCTCGCGGGTCGAAGGTCTCAAGCACGAACCGCACATGCGGCGCGAGGTCTACGCGCCGCGGGTCCACTCGCGGCGCCTGGGCATCGAGGGCACTCACGTCGAGGACGTTGTTCAGGAGGCGCAATAGGCCGTCGCCAGAGTTCAGCGCCTGCCGGATCAGGTCCTTGCGCATGGCGGGATCGTCTCGCCCGCGCTGCTCGAACATCGACAGCAGCTCCAGGTTGTTGTAGATCGCCATGATGGGCGTCCTCAGCTCATGGTTGGCGTCAACGATGAACTGATCTTTGAGGGCCGCGAGCTCGCGCTGCTGGGCCTCGGCGTGCTCCAACTCTACGATGCTGGCTCCGACGCGCCGCACCGCCGGTCGGAAGATGAAGAATCCGGTCGCGCCGAGTCCCAGCAGCGCGGTGCCGGCCATGGCGAGCTCCAACGTGCGCACCAGGCCGAAGAGGTCGCCCGCGGCGCGGTTTGTCTCGTTGACGAGGGGATCCATGTCGATGACGAAGGCCTGCGTCGTCGACGCGATGGCCGAGACGGTCGCGTCGAGATCGGCGGGCGCGAAGAAGGATGAATCGTACTCGTCCACGAGGTGGGTCGCCGTGCTCGTCGCGATCCGATACAGCGATGCCAACGCCTCATAGTGCGTGCGGACGGAGGCGAGGGGCTGGAGATTCGGCCCTTTAGGGTCGTTCAGCGCCGCGCGGGCGTTCGTCCAGTCGGCAAGCACCTGTTTCAGTTGTGGGACGTAGATGGTATCCGCCGTCGCCACGGCCACATTGGGGAGTTGGATGACGTCTTGCCCGACGATGAGGGCGTCGATCTCCTCGTCCCCCATGAGGCGGCTTGCGTTGGTATAGTCCGATTGCAACGGCTGGAAGACCAGGGCGGCCAGCCCACCGAAGAGGACGAGCAGGACCGCGACGATCCCGAGGGACGTCAGATACAGGACGGTCAGGCGCCGCATGGTGGACGTTTGGCGCGTGCGCGTGGTGGATGCGCTCGACATGGCGAGCCTCTCTCAGTCCCTGGCTCCCCAACGCCGCCCGAGAGCGCCGCGGGGCTTGCGTACGGTCAGTTGGCGTCCGCGCGCAGCGAGGCGCCGGTGAGTGCGAGCCGCTGGACGTGATCGGCGAATTGGGCTGGCGTCACGGGCTTGATCAGGAAGTCGTCCGCGCCCGCGAGCAGGACGGCGATCTTTTCGCCCACCGAGGTCTGGGTCGCCATGACCATCAATAGAGGCGAGCCGGTGGCGGCGCCCTGGCGCAGGCTGGAGAGGAGGTCGATGCCAGCGCCGTCCGGCAGGTGCAGTTCGATCACCGCGAGGTCGAACGACTCTGTCGCGAGGGCGGCACGCGCTTCCGACGCGGTCGCGGCGAAGGTGACGCTGAACCGCCTCGGCAACGCCGCCGCCAGCATCCGCGCGCCAGACTGATCCGGGTCGACGATGAGCACGCGCGTACGAGCTGGGGCAACCAGGCGCCGTGCGAGCGCGCGCAGGAAAGGCAGGTTGGGTTGGATGCTCATGATGGGAGTCTCCCGGCAAGACCAGAAGGATGGGCGAAGAGGACTCGCGAAGGCATCGGGGCGCGGGATCGGACCCACGGGTTCTACGCCCTCAGGGTTCGTAGAGTTGCCGGTTGAGTGCCGCGCGTTCCTCGGGCGGGAGATGCACAGCACGGTCGATGGCGCCGACCAGGTCGACGATTCTGACCGGCTTGATGAGGTAGGCGTCGGCGCCGGTGAGCATGCCAGCGAGCTGTTCGCGATCCTGCACCAACGCACTGAGCACGACGATGGGCGTCTGCGCGGTCTCGGGGTCACCGCGCAGTGCGCGGACGTACTGATACCCGTTGATGCCCGGCATGCGGATGTCGACGACGACGCAATCGGGGCGCCCCGTGAAGAAGCGCTCGAGGCCCGCAGCGCCGTCGGGCGCGGTGATCACGTCGAAGCCGCCGAGCAGATCGAGGCCCCGCGAGATGGCCGTCAGCAGGGTCGGATCGTCGTCTATGACCAGGACGCGACGCAGGGGTGCTCTGCTCATGAGATCGGCTCCCGCGCAGCGAGGGGACGCGTGCGAATGATTCGAGAGTGACATCAAGCTCTCGAAGAACGGTTGAACACTACGTTAACACTGCCAGTCAAGCTTTCCCGCGCGTGGTGGTGCATGCATCGCGATCGGCGCGTGGAAATCGTCCGTCGGACCAGGTGGACATTGCCGTCCAAGGAAGGTCACGAGTTTCGCGGGCCCTAACCCCTACCCTTCCCTGCGAGGGAAGGGGCCGCGAGGCGAGGGATGTGAGGGTGGGCGCTAGCGAACTCGCGTAACCAAAGAAAGCGGCCACAGCGGCCATTGGCGGCGAGGAAGGCATAGCCGACGCCGCCCGAGGCGAAGTTGAGGAAGAAGAGATCGCCAGCCTCGTTGTCCTTCGTGTTGAGTTGAAGGAGGAAGCGCCAGTCACTGGGGCCAGGCGAGACGGGCGGCACGCTGTTGGTGTTGGGCGCGGGGACACCGCCGATTTTGTCTTCGATGAGTGCGGCGAAATAGGTGTTCCATGCGTGGGCGTCGTCGGGATCGACGTCGTCCCATGCGTGGGCGTCGCGATCGTTTCCGGCGCTCAGTTCGACGGCGAATTCGCACGGTTCCCGCACCCATTCCTCGCCGCGTTGGACGAGCCGATAGAGACTGGGGCCATCGTTGAGCGGCGCGGATTGGCCATCCCACGAACCTTCCGGCTGCACGATGAGCGCATTCTCGCCGCCGTCCGACCCCCAGGTTTCGGCCACGTATCCGCCTTCATCGTCTTCGGTGACGAGGAGGTAGGCCATGCGCCGATCTCCGCCTGCCCCCAGCAATTCGGGCGGCACGACGATCTGACAGACGAACATCATCGGCGTGCCGTACCGGCGGCTCAGCGGCAATTGCGGAGGGCCGAGCCACGCTGGCTGGCCGCCGAACTTGGTCACGAGATCGGTGATCGGTGCCTGCACTTCGTGGTAGGTAATGACGTGCTTTGTCGGCATGTTCCTGCCACGTCTCCGGAATCACTGACAGCAATAGGGCTTTAGCCCGCCGCACGCCGCGCCGTTTTAACGGCGGCGGTGAGGCGCTCTCGGCCTCGGCCCTTGCCGGTTTCGTGCCAATCAGACAGAATAGAACCACGTGAATGAGACACACGTGCGCAAGACCTACAAAGAGAAGCTGCGCCCGACGCCCGCCCAGGAACGGGCGCTGGACGAGGTGCTCTGGCGGTGTCGCGCGCTCTACAACATCGCCCTCGAACAGCGTCTCACCGCCTGGCATCGGTGCCACGTCTCCGTCACGCGCCACCAGCAGGAAGCCGAGTTGAAGGCGATCCGGGCGGACTTCCCGGAGTACGCCGCCGTCCACCGCCACGTCCTGCAGGACGTGCTGGCCCGGCTCGACAAGACCTATCAGGCGTTCTTCCGGCGGGTGGCGAATGGCGAGCAGCCTGGCTTTCCGCGCTTTCAGGGGCGTAACCGCTGGCACTCTCTCACCTACAAGGAGTATGGCAACGGCGCCCGACTGGATAACGGGCATCTGGTGCTGTCGAAGATCGGCCGTATCGCGGTCCATTGGTCGCGCCCGATTGCCGGCACGCCTGAGACCGTGACGATCAGCAAAGAGGCGGACGGCTGGTACGTCTGCTGCTCGTGCGCGGAGGTGCCTGCCGAGCCGCTGCCACTCACCGGCAAAGAGACCGGCATTGCTATGGGGCTGAAGGTCTTTCTCAGCACGGCGGATGGGGAGGTCGTCGAGAACCCGCGCCAGTACCGGAAAGCCGAGCGCCATCTCAAGCAGTGCCAGCGGCACGTGGCGCGGCGTAGCGGGGGAGTCACCGGGGACGCAAAGCGGTCGCCCTGCTTGCCCGGGCACACCAAGACGTGCGGCGCCAGCGCGCCGACTTCCACCATAAGACGGCGCTCGCCCTCGTGCGGCGGTACGACACGATCGACGTCGAGGCCATTCAACCCGCCAACGTGCGCCGCCGTCCGGCACCGAAGCCGGACGGCAACGGCAGCTATGCACGCCACGGGGCCGGCCGCAAGGCCGGCCTCAACACGAGCATCCAGGACGCCGGGTGGGGCCACTTCCTCTCCATCCTCGCGTGCAAGGCAGCATGCGCCGGGAAGCGAGTGGAAGCGGTCAACCCGGCGTCTACGTCGCAGGACTGGAGCGGCTGTGGGGAGCGCGTCCAGAAATCCTTGCGCGCGCGCACCCACGTCTGCCCAGCCTGCGGCCTCGTGCTCGACCGCGACGAGAACGCGGCCAGGAACATCCAATGGCGCGGGCAGCGCCTTCGGGGACTCGCGGGGATGCCTGCGGGGTTGAACCGAGAACCCATGGGGCTTTAGCCCCCGTGGAGTGTCAGGAAACCTTATCGCGGCGCGAGGAGGCGGCGGTAAAGGTTGGTACTGAGGAGGCCGTCGGGATCGTACTCGGCTTTGCGAGCGGCGAAGGTGGCGAGGCGGTCGGCTGGATACATGCGCTGGACCTGCGCGGCGGTGGCGGTGCTGTCCTTGGCGAAGTAGATGCGGCCACCGGCGGAGGCGAGCAGGTCGTTGAGGTCGCGCATCAGGCGTAGCAGCTTGATCTCGCTGCCACGATGCACGGGATAGTCGAGCGCGAGGGAGTAGCCGTCGAGCAAGGGGCTGAGCAGGAAGTCGTCGCCGCGATGCTTCTTGAGCACGGCGAGCGATGGGACGAGGCCAGCCGCCTGCGAGCGCCGCAGGATCTCCTTGAACGTCGCGCTGGCCGCCGCGCGCGGGACAAAACTCTGGTGCTGGATCAGGCCGCCGGGCTTATAGACGTCGCGCCAGTCGGGGATGGCGTCGAGCAGGAAGTTGGCGGACGCGTAGGTTTCGAGCGCGGGGGCGTGCGCGCCGCGCTTGCCACGGGTCCACTGGCCGCGATTGGCAGCCCAGACGCCGAGTTGCGTCGTCATGGGGCGCGCGGCTCGCGCGAGCAGCCATGTCGGCAAGCTGGCGGCGATACCGCCGTGGAGGCGCTGGGCATCGAGGCTGAGGCTGGCGCTGGCACGGGGATCTTCGCCCGGCAGCAGGTCGCGCCCGAACTTGAGCAGGCCGCGACCGAGGCGCGCGCCGGTGGCGCTGGTATCGACCCAGCCGACGATGTCCGTCGCCCAGTAGGTGGCCTCTTCCATGGCGGCGAGCATGGCGTCCATCGAGCGGTACGGTCGCTGCACCTCGATGAGCAGCCCAGAGTGTATGCGGCGTGTCTGGAGGGTCAGCGCGGCGAAGCAGCCGAGCAGGCCGAATCCGCCGATGGTCGCCATGAAGAGATCGACATGCTGTTCGCGCGAACAGGTGACGCGCTCGCCGGAGGGCAGCACGAGGTCGAAGGCGAGGACGAAGTCGCCGAAGGAGCCGATGCGCCAATTATTCTTGCCGTGGGCGTTGGCCGAGGCCGCGCCGCCGACGGTGACGGCGCTGGTGCCGGGGACCACCGCAGGCCACCAGCCTTTCGGCAGCGTATGGCGCCAGAGTTGGGCGATGGTGACGCCCGGCTCGATGGTGACGACACCGGTGGATGCATCCCATGCGAGGATGCGGTCCAGCGCGGCG
The DNA here is from genome assembly GCA_963841205.1 of uncultured Chloroflexia bacterium. Lineage (GTDB taxonomy): Bacteria > Chloroflexota > Ktedonobacteria > Ktedonobacterales > JADMIN01 > CAWAWP01. Next base: position 455,513 of record CAWJCH010000003.1, read on the forward strand.
GTGCTGAGGGTGAGCTGGCCGTCGTTGAGCGCGGCGTCGCCGTAGCTGTTGCCGCTGGCGCGGATGCCGACCGTGGCGCCCTGCGCCCGCGCCTCGGCAAAGACGGAGGCGATCTCATCGGCGTCGCGCGGGGTAGCGACGCGGCTGCGGGCGCGGTCGCGCAGGCCCCAGCCGGAGAGTTCGCGCTCGTCGAGGCGGATCGCGGTGATCATGGGTGGGTCCCTCTCCCCGGCCCCTCCTCGCCGCGCGGGGAGGGGAGTCAGCGCGGACGCGACGTGTAACGCCCCTACATGGTGACGGGGAGGGCGAGGCGGACCTCGCCCCTACAGGTGATGTGCGGGGAACACGGTGGCATGGCGCCTCCTAGAGTGGCAGCTTGGGCATCAGCGGCGCGGGGATGCTCTTGATGACGCGCATGATCGCCCGCCAGTAGCTGGGGACGTAGGCGACGGTGGCGCCGCCGTCGCAGAGGTCGGCGATGCGCGTGGCGGCGCGCTCGGCGGAGACGGTCAGCGGCTTCGGCGTCTTGAGGCCGGCGGTCATTGGCGTGGCGACGAAGCCGGGCTTGACGGTGACGACGCGCACGCCGCTGCCGGCGAGGCGGTAGCGCAACGATTCCAGATAGGTGCTCATGGCGGCTTTGGCGGCCATGTACGCGCTGTTGCCCTTGCGTCCGCGGTCGCCCGCGACGGAGGAGATGCCGACGATGGTGCCGTGGCCGCCGGCCTTCATCGCGGCGACGGCGAGGCCGATCCAGCGCATGCCGCCTATCACGTTGCTCTCGACGGTCGCGCGCTCCTCCTCGAAGGTCCACATGCCATTGGCGCCGCGCGGCATGGCGCCCGCCGCGTAGACCAGCAGATCCAGGTCGCTACCGCCCGCGCCGAGATCGCGACGGATGCGGTCGAAGAGCGCGGGCGCCTCATCGTAATGCGTCACGTCGTGCGGGTAGGCGGTCGCGGCGGGTCCGCCGGGGGGGTCGGGGAGGAGCGCGTTGATCTCGTCGCAGACCCCTTGCAGCGTCTCGACCTGTCGGGCGATCAGCATGACGCGGTAGCCACGCTGTGCGAGGATGCGGGCCAGCGCCGCGCCCATGCCGGTGGAGGCGCCGACAAGGATCGCGCCCTTGCGCACGGCCAGGTCTTGCTTCGGCATCGATGCGCACTCCTCATCCGATCAACCCGTTCGCAGAGGACAGGGGTCGGCGTGTGAACTCGTGCCTACGGGACCTGCAGCCACGAAGCCCGCCCGCGCGGGCTCGGAGCAGATAAGGCACCTGCCTCCTACATGGCAACAGGACTGTCTACCACCACGTCCGCTCGATTGTTGCCGCACGCGGAGCGGACTTCAGCCTGCGTCACGGCTCCCTACATCTGCACTTCAGTGCCGCGATCCTCGACCCCAAGACGCGAAGCGAGGCGCCCCTCCGATGAGAGACGCCTCAACTAGCATACCATGGCCGGGGCGCTAGGCGTAGCGGCGCTCCTCGGCGGCGGGCGCGGAACCGGCCCACTCGTCGAGCCAGCGGTCCATCGCCTTGGCGCGCCACTGTGCCTTCTCGGAGCCTTTGATCTCGTTGCATTTGCGGTGCGCCGGGACGAGGTTCTCCGCGGCGTGCTCGCCACCGTCGGCCAGGGCGACGACGTGATCGAACGAGAGATCGTTCAGCGTGACGACCTCGTGGCAGATGCCGCAGCGCCAGCGGCCATCTGTATCTGCCGAGCGGTCGAGGATCTGCGCCAGTTCCACTGCGCGGACGGAGCCTCGCACACCGCGGCGTCGCGCGCCGCCGTTGAGGCGCAGGGCGCGACGCCGGACGATGTCGATCATCCAGTCGTCGAAGGTCTTGGGCCACTCCAGCACGGGAGGACGTGCGGCAGGGACGATGGGGCGTGCGGTCTGCGGGCGCGGCGCCTGACGTATGGGTAGTTGCTGTCGGCGCAGGGGCTGTGGGGCGACGCCGACGCGCGCGTGATGCGACGATCGGCGCGGCAGATCGGCGAGGCGCTGCGGCTCACGTTCGAAGCGGGGCGCGGGCCCGACGCGTGGGCGAGAGGGCGCGGGGGGCGCGGAGGGAGCCGCGGCGAGGAGGTCAGCTTTCACGCTGCGCGGCAGGGGGGAGAGCAGTGCGGGATGCGACGGCCAGGCGGTCCAGGCGGTCCATATCGGAGCGGGGGAGCCGAAGGGGCTTCGTTGGCCATTCGCGCCGCGAGAAGCGCCAGACCAAGAGCTTCGCGTCGCGGGCGAAAGGGGAAGACGCTGTACAGGGACATTACGTACATCGGGGGGCGCCATCGTGCGTCCGCCGGGATCGGGCCGTCTGGCCCACTCAAATAGGTGCGTACTCAAACTTGTGTTAACTCCGCTTCTTCCACCGCACCCCACAGGATGAACTGCGCAGTGTTCGGTTGTGTGATGTGCATGCGTGTGGGATTCGTTCCGCAATGTCGCGTGCGGGAAGCGAGAGGGCGGCTGCGCTGGCTCACAGCGGTCTCGCGGCACTACAACCCGTGCCGCGCCGACCGGTCGCGCGCATCCAGCGCCCCTACTTCCTACACCCTCAGTATCGCAAATCGACGGCCTGGGTGTCAACTAATGGGGCAGTTCCGTACCTGACGCGCAGGCTGCGTCTGGTTGCCCAAATGGACTCAACGCTGCTCGCTCAGCGGCTCACTCGGCGGGCGCTGGCGCGGGCGGCCGCGTCGCCTCGATGACCCGCGCGCCGGTCACGGCGAGCAGTTCGGCGATGCGGAGGCGCAGGTTGACGCCCCGCTGGCCGCCGTTGATGTAGAGCTCGTCGAGCGCCGCGCCGGGGGCATCCAGGTAGACCTCGAAGCGCTTGTCGAGCAGCGCCAGCGGCGAGATGCCGCCGACCTTGAGGCCAGTCAGCCGCTCCGCCTCCTTCTGTGGGGCCATCTCCGCGGACTTTGCATTGATCGAGCGCGCCACCAGCCGCAGGTCCAGCTCGCGGTCGCCGGGCGCCATCACCAGCAGGCGACGGTCGCGGTCCGCGAAGACCACCAGCGTCTTGAAGACGCGACTGGCAGGCACGCCGAGCAAGGGCGCGACGCCGTCGGCGGAGTGGACGCTCTCGTCATAGGTGAAGGCCGTGTAGGGGATGTGCCGCGCGTCGAGTGCGCGCATGGCATTGGTACGGACCCCGCCCTTCGGCTCCTTCGGCATCGTGCTGACCTCCCGGCTGGGCTGCCTCGCAGCATCCCTTTGCCGTCTGGACTATACTACGGCGGACGCGGGCGCGCGGCTACGGACGGCGCCCGTTTGTCCTGTGGAACAGCGTCGCCGCGATGGGGAGCATGCGGATGGAGCCGACAGAGCGTGCGGGCGTCGAGACGCCACAGCCAGCCGAGATGCACACGGAGAGACGGGCGGAGACACGAGCGTCCGCTGCCGTCGTGACGGTCCCGCCAACGACGCTGGACGCGCTAGAAGTGGCGCTGCTGGCGACGACGGGCATCCCCATCGAGCGGCGCGACGTGCGGGCGGGCGCGCTACGCCTACACTCGCTGGCCTGCGGCGCCGACGAGGAGGGTGGCGTGCCGCTGGTGCTGCTCCACGGGCGCGGCGGCGCCGGCGCGGGGTTCGCGCCGATCCTGTCGCAGTTGGCCGCGCGCAGGCGTGTCCTCACCCTCGACCTGCCGGGGTGGGGACTTTCGGAGAAGCCGCGCTTCACCGGCCACACGCCGGAGGACGCGCTGCGCGTCTGGACCGACGGCACGCTGGCCTTCCTCGACAGCCTTGGACTCGAGCAGGTCGATCTGCTCGGCCATTCGATGGGCGGCTTCACGTCGCTGGCCTTCGCGCTGGCGCATCCCGAGCGCGTGCGTCGACTTATCTTGGTGGACTGCGCGGGGTTGGGCCTCGAGATGCAGCTCGACGTGCGGCTCTACTTCGGGCTAGGGCCGGAGAAGCTGCACCGTCGCTTCGGCAGGCGACTGACGCGGCTGATCCAGGGGCATGGTGGCGGCGCGAAGGCGGGCGAGACGGAGGGTCCAGCCTTCGCGTTTCAGCACGGGCTGCTGACGCAGGCAGATGTGATCCCAAGCGGCGCGGCGGCGTTCCACGCGTGGATCAACCTGCGCGGCGTGCATCTGACGCTGACCGAGCGGCTGAAGGAGCTGGAGATGCCAACGCTGCTGCTCTGGGGCGACCGCGACATCGTAACGCCGTACGCCAGCGCGCTCGTCGCCGCACGCTATCTGCGCGATGGGCAGCTCGTCACGCTGAGCCGCTGCGGCCATTCGCCGTTCGCCGAGCGGCCAGACGCCTTCGCCGCCGTCGTGCTAACCTGGCTCGACGACATCTACGTGCGCCCGCGCATCTAGAGCGTGTTATGAACTCAAGGTCAACGGGACGAGGCGATGAAGCAAGAGGCAGGCGAACGCGAGGAAGTGCAGGCCCGCCAGGACCGTCGGCAGTCGCTCGTAGTCGCGTGCCAGCCGTCGGAAATGGGCCAACCAGGCGAAACTGCGCTCGACTACCCAGCGGCGGGGCAGCAAGACAAAGCCCCGCTTGGCCTCGGGCAGCTTGACCACCTCCAGCTTGATACCGCGCGCGGCGGCGGTCTGAGCGGCTTCCTCGCCCGTGTAGCCTTGATCGACCCAGGCCAGCTCCACGTGCGCGCCCGTCACCTCCTGGATCTGCGCGGCCAGCGCGGCCACCTGCGTGCGCTCGTCGGCGTTGGCCGGGGTGACCGTCAAGGTCAAGAGCTGGCCCAAGGTGTCGACGGCCGCATGCACCTTGGAGCCCTTGCGCCGCTTGTGCCCGTCGTACCCAGCGCGCGCTCCGCTCTCTGGACTCGACTGCAACACCCGCGCGTCCAAGATGGCAGCCGAGGGCTGTCCGTCTCGCCCCTGCTCTAGCCGCGTGCCTCAGGCGCAGGTCGTGCACCAGTGCCTCGAAACAGCCGGCGTCCAACCAGCGGCGCGTCTGCTGCTACACGGTCGGCCAGGGCGGGAAGTTGGTTGGCAGGAGACGCCAGGGCGCACCAGCGCGCACGATCCAGCGCAGGGCGTTGAAGACTTCGCGCAGCGGATGCCGCCGCTGCAGGGCATCTTCCGGCAGCAGCGTCAAATACGGCGCCACCAGTGCCCATTCGTCTTCGCTGACGTCGGTGGGATAGGGTTTGCGGTCGGGAGGAGAGGAATTCTTCATCCCTCATCCTACTACCCTCCACGTCAAGTTCATAACACGCTCTAAGCTTACCCTTAACCCACAGCAAGGGCTGGGCTCGGATGAAGTAGACAGGAAGAGCTCGAGCACCCATCCTTCTGGCTAGGAAGACGGCAGAATTGGAAGCGCGCCGAGCCTTCCGCCATGAAGGGTACCCGTTGTGTGGGTGTCGCCGCGACGCCCTCTTCGAGGCGCTCGACGCTGTGCTGAGCGCGCCCACCCGCGAAACGCCAGCGCACCTGCGTCTGGCTCCCAGTTGCCAACGCGGGTGGGGCAGTCTCTATGATGCCCTCAACGCGGGGACCAGGGACCTGGTGCGTCTCGAGCGATTGGCAGCTTCGGGCCCAGGGGAACCGGGCCAGGGGAACCGCGGACAACCTGGTTTGCTCTCGACGCGAGTGTCTGGCCCCGGTGTGACGCGGAAACCAGTCCGGGGCGGGGCTTCTCCCATCATCCGTACCGGCATTCGCATGGGCAGCCGATTGTGGCGGGCTGGAACTCCGCAGGGCTCGCGCGCAACTCCCGCTGCGCTGCTCGAGTTGGACCGCGCCCCTGCGCGTGCGACGCATCATCCCTGGCGAGAACCCCCATCTGGTCGCGGCCGAGCCGGGCCGCTCCTGGCTCGAGCAGGCTGGTCCGCTCGCCCGCGTGCCGATCTTCCGTTTCGACGCGGGCTACGATGCCGTGCAGTTGCGCCTCGCCTTGGCTGACGAGTCGGTCGGCCGGTTGGTGCGTTTGCGGGCCGGGCGCTGCTCCTATGCCGATCCGACGGCGCAGCCCAAGACCGGCCGGCCGCGACGACACGGCGCCAAGTTCGCCCGTGCCGACCGCACGACGTGGTCCGAGCCGACGGACCAGTGGTGTGCTGACGACCCGCAGTATGGGCGCGTCCAGCTGCCGGCGTGGAGTGGGGTGCATCCGGTTCCTCAGCGGCAGGCGACGCGTGGCACCCGTGGCCCCCGGCCACTCGGACGTGGGGATGTTGATCCGCTTGGTTGATCCGCTTGGTTGATCCGCTTGGTTGATCCGCTTGGCCGTGGACCATCTGCCCGCTTGGCCGTGGACCCGACTCCGACCGCGCCCGACCACGACGCGCCCGACCACGACGCCCCAACCGCGCTGGTTCTGGTGGACCGGGCCACGCCCACCCGATCTGGCCGAGGTGTGGCAGGCGTATGTCGCCCGCTTCGCCATTGAGCACACCCGCCGCTTCTTCACGCAAACGCTCAAATGGACGACGCCCACGCTGCGGGCGCCGCAGGCGGCCGACCGCTGGACGTGGCTGCTGCTCGTGGCTGCTGGTCTTGGCTGCTGCTCTTGGCGTAGGTGCAGCTGCGGTTAGCGCGGGATCAGGGGGCGCATGTCCGCCTCCCGTGACAGCCGCCGTTGCCGCCTGAACGGCGCACGCCTGCGCGGGTCCGTCGCGGCTTTTCGCAGCTGCTGGCGCGGGTGGGCAGTCCGGTGAGCACGCCAAAACCCGGTGGACGGTCACGCGGGCGTCCGCAGGGCAAGCGTGCTCCCCCCGCTGTGCGCTTTCCGGCGGTCAAATTGACGCCCTGACGCATTCCTCGCTTCGTTTGCGAGGCCACCTGCCGGTACCCAAAACGAGGGCTGGCCGCTCGCGGTAGGTTAACGGGTAAGCTTAGGCGAACCGGCCTACCGCTTCGGGCGCGCCCCGATCACGCCGACGCGCGAGCGGCTAGCATGCGTCCGATGCTTCCACCAATCATCGTCAGGATGTAGCCACAGAGCGAGGCGAAGAGGAGGAACGCCGCCGGGCACAGGAAGAAGACCACGACGAGCCCTCCGTAGTTGCCCGTTCCCTTCACGAAGTGCGTTTGAGCGTCCACCATGAGCAGGATCACCATGAGGAGCGCAAATCCAAATAGCGGCAGGACGAAGCCGCAGCCGGCAAACTTGGCGGTTGCCGGGATTCCACGCGCAGATGCTATACGCCCGCGCGACCTCACGGTCGATTCGAAATACCAGCGCTGCCCCGAGGCTCAGGCCAGGCGGCAGGAGGATGGCAAGTTCCAAGCCGAGACCTATCGCGGTGTGGGAGGTGGAGAACAACACCGCGGGGAGCGCGCCCAGGAGCGTGACGACCAAGGTCAGGAGCACCACGACAGGGTATGCCGGCGCCTCCGTGCGCCGTGCGCCACGCAGCACCACCAGCCAGGGGAGCGCGACGAGCAGCACCGCCCGAGTGGAAAAGATCGCGGGGAGCGGGAGCGTAGTGAGTGCTAGCAACTCCGCGATGACCCACAAGAGGCCGTACAGCCCTCCGAGGGCCAGCGCGCCCCACGGGCGGCGGACGCGGTTGTCCCGACGCGCCACGTCGGGTGCGATTGGAAGTGGGGCGTCCGTCATGCTCGATCCCGTCTCCTTCGCTCAGGGCGTGTCCGGATTGTGGCGTGAGCACTGATGCCATACGGCCATACGCGGGGGTCGCGGGCGTGCTGGGCGACACCGGCGCGAAGATGCGCTGAAGATGCGCTTGTGAGAGGTACGCCAGAGCGGCAGGCAACCTCACATCCCAGAAAGAGCAAGCCACTCACGACGTGGGATCGCGGCACCGGCGTGACGGCCCACGGGACGATGGACCGAAGTCCGCCCGCGCGTGTGATGGGCACGTGTGCCAGGTTGTTGGTCAGTGAGGTCGCGGCACTGAAGTGCCGCCGTAGGGTCCGAGCGGACTGAAGTCCGACCTCGCGCGCTTTGCTCCTCGACCTGGGTTTGGTGCAGCGCGACTACAACAGCGGCTAGGCGGCCTCATCGCCGACGGAGTCAGGCATTGAGAGGGTAGCCCGGCGCGCGACCGTCAGGCGCCGCACGCCCATGAAGAGCGCGAAGAGTACGGTGATCGCCAGCGCATACCAGAGGCTCTGATAGCCGGCGGCGACGAGTAGCAGGATCGCCAGCGACGAGACGAGCAGCGCGGCCAGGAAGCGCCGCACCGGCAGCAGCCGCCATGCCGTCACGATGATCAGCACGTAGGTCAGCAGGAAGTTGCCGCTCGAAAGCTGGATGTACGTCTCGATCGACACGCCGAGGACGACCTGCATGGTGAAGGCGACCGCCAGGAGGCCGCCGAGCAGCAGCGCCGCAGCGCGTGGGGCGCCGGTCTTGGCATCGATGCGCGCCAGCCCGCGCGGGAAGAGTCCGTCGCGCCCCAGCGCGTAGATCAGCCGCGTGCCGCTACGCAGCCAGGTCAGCATCAGGACGAAGAGCAGCACCAGCGCGATCCCAGAGGCGACGCCCGTGGCCACCGGACCCAGCGAGAGGCGCGTCAGGTCGGCGAGCGAGGCGTCGCTCGTGTTGAACACGCCGCGGCTGAGTCCGCCGACGACCGCGATCCCTAACAGCACGAAGAGCGTCCCCACGGCGGCGACGGCGAGGCCCAGCGCCTTCACCAGCGTGCGCGGATCGGCGAACTCCTCACCGGAGAAGGCCGCGTTCTCCCAGCCGACGAGCGCGAAGAAGCAGATCAGCCCGGTGGAGGCGACGCCCGCGACGCCGTAGCCCTGGACATCGGTGAGCCGCGCCACGCTGACGTGCGGCAGCGCCAGCAGGATAGCCGTTGTGACGGCGGCGAGGCACGCCAGGAAGATCCAGCGCTGGAGCCGCATGATGCTCGAGACGTCGAAGAGGTTGATGAGGATCAGCACGGCCATCACCGCGCCCGCGACGGCGTAGCGTCCGGCGGCGGAGAGCGGCACCAGCGTGCCGAGGTATTCGCTGAAGATCAGCGCCGTCGGCGGCCCACCGACCGCGATTGCCGCGAGGTAGAGCACGCCGGTGAGCCAGCCGGTCGAGCGTCCCAGTCCCTGCCCGATGAACGCGATGACGCCGCCCGCCGAGGGATAGCGCGAGCCCAGCTCGGCCATGATGCGCGCCAGGGGATAGGAGAGCGCCGCAAGCCCGGCCCAGACGAGGATCGACCACGGCCCGGCCTGCCGCGCGGCAATGGAGGGTAGCACGATCAGGCTCTGCCCCAGGACGGCGCTCGTGTAGAGCACGAAGCCGTCGGTCAGCGAGAGGTGTTTGCGCAGGACGTGTCCAGTTGCCATGACGATGACGTACCCTTCCAAAAAGCGGTGATGCCGTGCGGTGATACTATAGAAAGGAACACGTCCAAAGTGAACCGAGTTTCAAAATCATATCGCGCGATTTTGCCGAGGACGAAAGGTGGTTGCAGTAGATGACTAACGATTCCGAAAAATTGCTGGATGAGACGGGATGGGAGTTGCTCTGCGCGCTGCAAGAGAACGCGCGTGCCTCCTTCGCCGACCTCGGCAGGCGCGTGGGGCTGACCCCGCCGGCGGTGGCGGACCGCATCCGGCGGCTCGAAGCGGCTGGGATCATCCGCGGCTATCGCGCCGAGGTGGATCCCGTGAAGCTGGGGCTGGGTCTCACCGCGATCATCCGCTTCAAGACGACGGAGCCGTACGCGCGCATCGTCGCGCTGGTCCGCTCGTGCCCGGAGATCATCGAGTGCCACGATGTCACCGGCGACGACTGCATGACGCTCACGGCGGTGGTCACGTCGGTGGGCCACCTGCAAGAGCTGGTCGCCCGCCTCACCCCGCACGGCACCTCGAACACCTCCATCGTGCTCTCGTCGCCGCTGCGCCACCGCGTCATCGGGCCGGAGGCGCTCGCCCAGGCCAAAGAGATCGCGTAAGTGGTGCCGCTACCTACGGACGCGTGACTAGGGAGCCCATACGTATGTCACAGATACCATTCCCATCTGTACCTGCTTTGCCCGAGGTAGCATTTCGTCATCTCTGCGGTCCGGAAGATGCCCCCGCCTACGTTAGGCTCATCGAAGCCTGCCGCGAGGTTGATGCAATTGATCCTCTCTCTACCTTGGAAGGGATCCCAACCGTTGAAGAGATGCGCGCCTCTTTCGCGGATCGCGATCCGCGGAACGTGCTCTTTGCCCTGCATGGCGAAGAGATGATCGCCGCTCTTCACCTCTCCTGGTGGACGGAAGCCGACGGCACCTGGCTCTATCTGCATCTGGGTCGGGTGGTTCCAGCGTGGCGCGGACACGGGCTTGGTACGGCTCTGCTCCACTGGGCAGAGGGCCAAATCCGCACACTTGCCGCTGAACACCCCACTCATGGTAAGGGTGTTTTTGGGGCGAACGCCTCCAGTACGGAGACAACCGCCACAGGGCTCTTGTTGAACGAAGGGTATCAGTGTGTTCACAGCAACGCCCTGATGGATTTCACGGACTTTGGGAGGCTCACCGAGCCGAGCCTGCCCGCGAAGATTGGACGGCGTTCCGTGCAGCCAGATCAGCTTCGCCTGATCTGGGAGTCAATTGCTCGTTTTTGGGCCGGCACCCTGTGGGGAGCTCCGGCTCCATCTGAGGGAGAGTACCAGGAATTTCTTCACCAACCTGATCTCGATCTGGCGCTCTGGCAGGTGGCCTGGGATCGCGATCAGCCCGTTGGCATGGTGCTTGGGCGCATCTCCAAGGGCTGTGGGTATATTGACGAGGTCAGTGTCGATCGTGCGTATCGACGTCAGGGCATTGCCCAGGCGCTCATGCTGTACGCGCTCGCCGTCCTGCGCGAACATGGTGTGCAACGTGTCCGCTTGCACACGGACGCCAACGATCGCCATGGCGCCAGGTCGTTGTACGAAAAGATCGGTTTCCGCGTAGTCAAGGAATTTCCACGCTATCGGAAGCCATTGTAGAGCGATTGCCGTGGACCCTGGCCGCTCCCAAGTTACACCGAATCGCAATACATTCATCTGCAAACTTCAGGCAATTGGACCTACTGGGGCAGCCCGTAGGGTTGAGGTGCTTCTGCTGTCAAGTCTAGTGGCCTCGGTTGGTAGGGTCATTCAAAGTTGCAAGGGAGTCAGGCCGAGCAGGCTGAGGACGCGCGCCGGCGGGGACCAGGCAGGGGTACGCAGGGGTACGCAGGGCGGCGGCGAGGTTGGCGGCGAGGTTGGCGACGTGGTGCCGGTGGAGCACGCCGCCGACGACGTTGCGAAGCGCGCTGAGGGCCTGCGGCGCGTGGCCGGAGCGCACGTGCGAGGCATCCTCGCCCAGGGTCACGTCGCGCGGCCACTGCCGCCGGTGCTCGAGGGGCCGGTGCTGGCGCAGCAGTGCCAACGCGCGGCGCGCCGACACCTGGGCGGGCAGGCTGCTCAGGAAGGAGCGCCGCTCCTGGCGGGGCGGACGCTCCGGAGAGGTCGGCCAGCGGACCGCTGGCCGGACCTCCAGCACCGGCCCGGCCCCCTCCCACCCAGCCGCCCGCAGGGAGCCGGCGAGCGCGGTGCTCGCCCGCAGCCACCGCTGCTCCACCGGCCGCCGTGGCGGCCGCCGTGTGCGTCCACCGTAGGGGTCTGGCGGAACGCCTCGCCGGGGGGCGGATCGCAGAAGAGCAGGCTGACGTCCTCCAGGAGGCCGGGCTGGTTGGCCTTGACCGCGAAGAGGTACTCACCGCCCGCTGCGTGGATCCGGCGGCACCGGGCCTCCTGGCAGTCGAGGGCGTCGCCGCTGCCCACGCGCCCACGCAACAGCGGGCGCACGCGCGCTACTAGGCGCGGCGCCACCGCGGCGCCACGCGGAACTCCGCCTCCTGTTTTCCGCCGCCTGTTTTCCGCCGCCTGTTGAGCCTGCGCGTTGAGCCTGCGCGTTGAGCCTGCGCGCGCTCCTCCTCCGTCTGCGCCTGCTCCGCGCGGGTCCTCACCCCCCGCTTGCGCCAGCACCAGGCCGGCCTCAGGCGCGTAGACGGCGACCAGGCGTATCCCGGGCACCCGGGCAGCTCCTCGCCAGGGATGCCGCGCAGCGCCTTGCCGTCGAGCACCAGAGGCCAATCCGTGGGCGCCAGCGCCGCGACGGCCCACGCGTGCCGGGCGGCCTCGACGCCGACGACCTCCAGCCGCTTGCAGGCGTCGTGCAGCGTCGTCGCCGCCGGCCTTGCCGTGCCCCTCCCGGGCGTTGCGGGCGTGAAGCCCACTGCGCGGCGCACCTCCTCGGGTTGCCGCCGGCCCCACTGGGCGATGGCGTCCACACGGCGCGCCCCGCCCCGCATCGCCGCGGTGGCGAGACGCAGCAGCGCTGGCAAGGGATACCGCCGCCCGTGGCGCGAGCGCCCGTCGGGCACGCGTGCGCAGGCGGCCAACAGACTCGGCCCGATCTCTTCCGTCTTCCTGCGGTCAGTCTCGCAACCGCCGTCAATCTTTGAATGACCCTGTCGGCTAGTCTTTCTGGCCTACCAGAGGCGGGCGTGCGCTTGTACCTTGTGTATGAGCGGCTGGACCTCTCCGACCGGCAGCAGCGCATGATGGGGGCGTTCATCGCGCACCAAGCCGAGGACGTTGACCACTCCCCATGGCTGAAGCCGGGGGATTCTTGGGCTGACCACCGCTCACCTAGCGAGCTAGGAGCGTCTTACACAGTCATGTCGTGGCCCGAAGCCACCTCCACACGCGTACCTTCCCGCAGGCCCTGCGGTAGAGCGTACGTATCGCACACCTGGTCGTTTGGTGTCCGGTTGTCGGGAGCGCCTGACGGCGCGCGGCGTTTCCTCCCCATGGCTCAAGCCAGGGGTCTTCACGCCGCGCGAGCTGATAACCACAAGCGGGCGGAGCGGAGGCGGTGCACTTATGAGGCGTATGCGCAAGGGAGCCGCTACATCTGCGGCAAGCGCCCGCCGTACGGCCTCCGCTTCCCTGAGGAGCGGCGGCCCGATGGCCGGCTCAAGAAAGGTCGGCTGGTCGCAGACCCCGTCACTGGCGAGGTCATGCGGCAGTTATTCCGCGAGTATGCGGCCGGGGCAACCTTGTACGGCCTGCAGTGCAAATTGGATCACGACCATGTGCCGACGCCTACTGGCCTTCCATCGTGGGACGTCACGCTCAAAGGGCAGTGCATCCCGTACCCACCGGGCGTGATTGAGCCGCTCATCGACCGCGCGACGGCGACTGCCGTGCAAGCCCGGCTCCAGCAGAACCGCGAATACTCGCCGCGGGCCTCAACAACGAAGCTGTACGCGGTGCTCTCAGGTGGCCGAGGGTGGTGTGCGCTCTGCGGCCACGCGCTCCACCCTCACCGCGAGAGGTTCCAGCGGCCGCCCGGAGCCTCACCATTCGTCAGCTACCGCTGCAATTACGGCCTCCAGCGGCCCGACGCCTGCCCGGGCCTGTGTGTGTCTGCAGAGCAAGTAGACCGCCTCGTCTGGGATACCTTGCGCGAGCTGCTGTTGACGCCGGACAAGCTCGCGAGCCTCGCGGCCCAGCAGGCCCAAGCGGAACTCCACGACGACCCAGCCTCGGATGTCCTCCGCCTCAAACGCTCGCTCGCGGACGCGACTCGGAAGCGTGACAACCCTCTACGCAGCCGTCGCCGAGGCGAGCCACAAAGACGTCCGGGCGGGGTTGCTGGTGCAATTGGAACTCATGGAAGCGACCGTGGCAAGCCTCGGCGCTGACCTGACGCTGCTGCAGGCCAATCTGACTGCCTATGAGGAACGCAGGCAGACGCTCGCGAATGTCGCAGTCTGGGCCACCCGATACCGAGCATTGTTCCTCCTGCATGAGCCGACCGACGCACGGGGCCGAGAGGTCGTGCGGGCGGTGCTCCGTGCGCTCAATGTGGTGATAGGTGTCGGCAAGACCGCTCAGGGCGTTGCGACCGCTGACCTCTCGCTCGAAGTTGCCGGACCACTGCCGTACTGGGAGACCTTCTTCAAAGACCTGGATGCCGAGGCGTTAGCCGCGATGCAAGCCGACCTGACGGACCCAGCCGTCATGCAAGCGCTGGCCGCACTCACGGACCGGCTCCAGCAGCAGCGAGGGTCTCTGCGAACTCTGTTATCTTCATTATCATCAACGTCAGCGGCGCCTTCGCCCTCGGCCTGGTGATGACGGTCGGCGCCACCGCCGGCTCGTGGCGCATCGTCCTCGGCAGCGGCTTCCTCGGCGGCTACACTACCTTCAGCACGCTCAGCTTCGAGACACACTCGCTGGCGCGGCGTGGCCACACACGCTACGCCTGGCTCAACGCGCTCGGGAGCCTGGTCGCCGGGATCGTCGCCGCCGCGCTCGGTATCGGCCTCGGCACGCTGCTGCACTGAACAGGTTCGGGATCTCCTCGCGGCGGACTTCAATCCTCGTCAATCGTACGTCAGCGCCGCGATCCCCTTCCCTGCCGATTAGTCGAGCGCGGGGGGACTGCCGACGCGCGGCGCCTCTCGTGCGGCGGCCTCACCGCGCGACGCGCGGCGGCGGCGCATCACTACTATGACGACCAGCAGCGCGACCACGACGAGCCCCAGCAGCACGAGGCCGCCGACGCCGAGCACGTGCAGGATCGTCGGCAGCAGGGGCGACTTGCCGAGGAAGTAGCCCAGCAACCCGTACGCCACCGCCCATACGATGCCCCCGGCGGCGTTGAAGACGACGAATTTGCGCCAGTGCATGCGGTTGATGCCGGCGAAGAGCGCGACGTAGGTGCGCAGGATCGAGAAGAAGCGCCCGAAGAAGACCGTCTTGTCACCGTGGCTCGTGAAGAAGCGCTCCGTGTAGCGCAGCCCGCGCAGGTTGAGGTGCAGCACACGCCCGATGCGCTCGATCAGTGGACGCCCGCCGCGATAGCCGATAGTGTAGCCGAGGTTATCGCCGAGGATCGCCCCGGCGGCGGCGGCGGCGATCACGCCCACGATGCTCAGCTCATCCGTCACGCCTGCGTAGACCGCGCCGGCCACCAGCGCCGTCTCGCCGGGGAACGGCACGCCCGTGCTCTCCAGCGCGACCGCCACGAACACGATCCAATAGCCATAGGTCCGCAGCCCCGCCTCCAGCCACGATGGGAATTGCATACGCCGACCTCACTCTCGTCGCTGGCACGATCGGGGTTGTAAAGGCGATAGTATAACAGCACGCGCGGAGGGGGCCGCGAATTGAGGCGCATCTCCGCACATCAGATGCCACTTCTCCCGCTTGCTGTGAAAGGACCCCATCGCCCATGAGCGACGAGAGCGACCGCGCCGACCAGACGCCCGATACCGCGCCCCAGCCGAGGACGCCGCGCTTCGCCCAGGCCGTCGAGATCACCACGGCGACCTACGATCAGGTGGCGCGCAACTACGCCGAGCGCAACGACCAGACCCCCGCGCACTGGACCGAGCGCATGGAGCAGTTCGTTGATCTGCTGGCGGAGAACGCCGAGCGCAATCCCCTGCCGGAGGTGTCGGGCCGCCCCGGCGACGACGCCACGCTCGACGAGTACCTTGAGCTGGTGCCCGTCCTCGACGCGGGATGCGGTGCTGGACGCGACGCGCGTGCGCTGGCCGCCCACGGCCTGCCCGTGCTGGCGGTGGACCTCTCGCAGGGCATGCTCGACGCGGCGGGCGAGCGCACACCTCGGCGGCTGCCCAAGGGCTACCTCCGCTACGCCCTGATGGACCTGCGCCACCTCAACGACGTCCCCGATGGGAGCTGTCGCGGCGTCTGGTGCTCCGCCTCACTGCTACACCTGCCCAAGCGGGTCGCGCCGCGTGCCGTGAGCGAGCTGGCGCGGGTAGCGCGGCGCGGCGCGCCGGTGGCGATCTTCCTCAAGCGTCGCGAAGAGGACGGCGAGGCGGAGCGTATGGAGCCGTATCAGCACGTCGAGGACCAGCCGGAGCTGCGCCGCTTCTTCGCCTTCTACACCCCCGACGAGGCGCGCGAACTGGTCGAGTCCGCCGGGCTGGAGTTGCTCGAAGTCGCGACGGCGCCCGACGCGCGGCAGCCCGACCGCCCTGGCTGGGTCTCGCTGCTGGCGCGGAAGTGATCTCGGCGATTCCCACAGCCGCACGCGGCTCGGCGTGACGGGCGTGAACTCGCTCGCCTCGGGCATTGACCTTCCCGTGGCGCCGGTGTCCGTCGTCCGCGTCGCGAAGGCGGTGCCCGCCGCTATCGTCGCACTGCCGCGCTTGTTCCTCAGCCTCTTCGGCGTCACCATCGCCGTGGAGGGGCACATCCCCGGCATCGCGACGCGTATGGTGGTGCCGGGGTCGCGGGGACGCCCGATCGGCAAGATATTCCTCTCGTACCGGCGTGGCGACAGCGCGGGCATCACGGGTCGCATCTACAATCGGCTCGTGGAGCACTACGGCAAAGACGCCGTCTTTATGGACGTTTCCAGCATCGAGGCGGGCGCGGATTTCATGGTGCGCATCCGCGGGGCGATCGAGGAGAGCGCTGTGCAGTTCGTGCTGGTGGGCCCGAGTTGGCTCGATGCTGCCGACGGCGAGGGCCAAAGGCGCTTGGAGCGGGCAGATGACCCTGTGCGGCGGGAGGTGGAAGTTGGGCTGGGCAGCCGCGCGCTCGTCATCCCAGTCCTGCTCGACGGAACGCCCATGCCAGCCGCGGAGCGCCTACCCGAGAGCGTTCAGCACCTTTGTGCGCTGAACTTTACCCCCGTTCGTCACGCCGACTTAGACCACGACATCGCGCGGCTCATCGCGGCGATCGACGAGCAGTTGCGGCGCGACGCCGAGGCCGCACACTGAGCGCCACGCCCGCATCCGCCCGGCCCGCGAGCGGCGCGCCGCCTCATGCCGTCGGTGCGGCGAGGTCCAGCGCCTCGGTCGGCACGATTGAGGCGCAGGTGCGCAGCACGCCGCGGATCAATTCGGCGCGGCGGATGCTCTCGCGTATGCGCTCCTCGAACCGCTCGGCCACGCCGTCGTGCCCCCGCAGGTGTGCGTCGCGCGCCATCCGCTCGGAGAGCTGCGCGCTCTCCATCAGGGCGTTCACCGCCTCCCAGGGGGCGCGGGGGCGCTTTCGGTGCTCTCCGCTTGCTGAGCCATCATGCTCTCCGCCGAATAGGCGTGCCCGGAGCGGCAGCGGAAACGCCCGAGCGTGCTGTCGTACAACTCGTAGATCGGCCCGCCGCACTCCGGGCAGGTCAGCGACGAGATCGCGCCGGGGGTCTCGCTGCTTGCCATGGTGCTCTCCGCCATCTCGGCCATGTTGGCCTCGTAGCGCAGCAGCTCGGACACCGGCGTCTTGCCATCGGGCACATCGCCGATAGATTCTTGCGCCAGCCGCGTGAGCAGATCCGCCATCCGCGCGAGCGGCACGACGTGATCGACCTGCACGTAGGCCAGGGCGCTCTCCGGCATGCTCGGGAGCAGCGCGTCGTGGGGGTCCTGCACCACCGCGACGCCGCCGCGCCGCTTGATGGCGAGCAGCCCGGCGGTCCCGTCATCGAGCGCGCCGGTCAGCACGACGCCGACGACCCGCGGGCCGTAGGCCAGCGCCGCCGAGCGGAAGAGCGGATCGACCGCCGGGCGCGTGCGATTCTCCTTGGGGCCGCGCACCGCGCGCAATCGCCCGCGCTCGATCAGCACGTGCCGGTCGGGCGGCGCGACGTAGATGTGCCCCAGCTCGATCGGCTCCCCGTCCACCGGGTGCTTCGCGGGCAGAGGCCCGTTGCGGCTGAGGATCTGCGGCATCATGCTGGGCGACTGCGGGGTGGTGTGGATCACGATGCAGATCGCGGCGGGGAGGTCCTCGGGGAACCCATGCACGATCTTCGCGAGGGCCTCGACGCCGCCGGCGGAGGTCCCGATGACGATGATGTCGTGTCCTGGCCGGTCGTCGCCGGCGTCACGCCCGCTCGCCACGGCCCCGCTTCGTTGCGTCATGCGCGCGCCTTTCGGACTCCGGCGCATTGATCCGCCATCCTCACTCGCGCACATTGCGTACCAAAGGTACGCATCGGCGCCACCCTCGCGCGGATGCTAGCGTCGACCCGCGTTGGCGTCCCTGTACTATTCGTTGCTGACGCTCTACCTTATGGTATGCTATGTGCTGTACTTGCTCACTGCGCACAAGGCTGCGATCTGTTCACTCGACGCACGCATCCTCCACTCTTCTTTCGCGTCGCGTCGGATGTCTCCCATCGCCAGGGAAGCCGCTAGAACAGGAACGACGCTATGGCGCGCTCTAAGCCGGCGTCGGTGACGCATCTGATCGTGGTCGGCTCCTCCGCTGGCGGCATCGACGCCCTCTCGACACTGATGTCCAGCTTGCCGGCGGACCTCGCCGCGCCGATGGTGATCGCCCAGCACTTGGACCCCACGCGGCAGAGCCACCTGCGCGACATCCTCGCGCGGCGCAGCCCGCTGCCCGTCCGCACGGTGGAAGATCAGCAGCCGCTCGAGAACGGCGTGATCTACGTCGTCCCCGCCAATCAACACGTCGAGATCACCGATCATATGGTCTCGATGCACACTGAGGGCGCGGGGCAGTCGAAGCCTTCAATCGATCTGCTGCTCTCCTCCGCCTCCGAGACCTTCGGCGAGCGGCTGATCGCCGTGATCCTCAGCGGCACCGGCTCGGACGGTGCATCCGGCGCCCGCGCGGTGAAGAAGGCGGGCGGCACCGTCGTGATCCAGAATCCCGACACCGCGACGTACCCCGGCATGCCGCTCTCGCTCTCCCCCACCACGGTGGACATCGTCGCCAACGTCGAGGGCATCGGCCCCGTCCTGCGCGATCTGCTCGGCGGCATCGAGGTGCCTACGCAGCCGGAGGAGCGCCGGCGGCTGGAGAGCTTTCTCGAAGAGGTGCGCGAGCGCCACGGCCTCGACTTCAACAGCTACAAGACGCCGACGATCCTGCGGCGCTTGCAGCGCCGCGTCGTCGCCACCAAAACGAGCAACTTCGACGGCTACCTCCGCTACCTCAACGATCACCCGGAAGAGTACCAGCGCCTCGTCAATGCCTTCCTGATCAAGGTCACCGAGTTCTTCCGCGACCCGGATCTCTTCGCGTATCTTCGCGAGACGGTGATCCCCGATCTGATCGTGTGGGCGCGCAAGCACGGCAACGAGCTGCGCATCTGGTCGGCCGGCTGCGCGACGGGCGAGGAGGCGTACTCGCTGGCGATGCTCCTCGCGGAGGCGCTCGGCCCCACGCTAGAGCACTTCAACGTGCGCATCTTCGCCACCGACGCCGACGCCGACGCGATCGCCTTCGCCCGTCGCGGCATCTACCCCGCCTCGGCGCTGGCGCACGTGCCGGAGGAGCTCGTCTCGCGCTACTTCGTGAAGGAAGACGAGAACTATCAGGTCAAGAAGACGGTGCGCTCGCTGACCGTCTTCGGCGAGCACGATCTCGGCGGGCGCGCGCCCTTCCCGCGCATCGACCTGGCACTCTGCCGCAACGTGCTGATCTACTTCACCCCCGAGCTGCAGCAGCGCACGCTCAAGCTCTTCGCCTACTCCGTTCGCGACGGTGGCTATCTGGTCCTCGGCAAGGCGGAGTCCGCCGCGCAGCTCTCGGAGCTCTTTGCGATCGAGCAGCGGCAACTCAAGATTTTCCGCCGGCATGGCGATCGCGTCCTGGTCCCCCCGCAGGGGCCGGCCGGCCAGCGCCCGCTCCCAGTGCCTCGCCCGGGCCGCGGCTCGGAGCTGGATGAGCTAATGCACTCGGAGCACGGTGCGCGCCGCCGCCACTCGCAGGAGGAGAGCGTCCTCATTAATTTGCCGGTCGGCATCATCGTGGTGGACCAGCACTACGACATCCAGTCGATCAACGCCATGGCTCGGCGCCTCCTCGGCATCTATACTACGGCCATCGGCGACGATGTGATTCACCTCGCACAAGGCGTCTCACCGCCGAAACTGCGCGAGGCGATCGACGCGGCGTTCCGCTCCGGCGCTACCTCCGGCATCGACGAGTTCTCCGTCGAGGAGGCGACCGCCGGCGAAGAGTTCTTCGTGCAGATCACCTGCCATCCGCAGCACACAGACGGCGACAAGGGGGCAATCGAGACCGTCATGGTGGTCCTCCATGACGTCACGGCGGCGGTGATGGAGCGACGCCGTCTCGAACGGGAGCTGAGTACCGCCGCCAGCTCTGCAGTGACGAACCGGAGCACCGCCGAGGCCGAGGTCGCCAACAAAGACGCCATCATCATGCGCCTGGTCGAGACGAACCGGCAGTTGATCGAGGCGAACCAGGAGCTTACCGGCGTCAACGCGGACCTGCGCGTGACCACCGAGGAGTATCTCGTCAGCACGGAAGAGGCCCAGGCCGCCACCGAAGAGGTCGAGACGCTCAACGAGGAATTGCAGGCCACCAACGAGGAGCTTGAGACACTCAACGAGGAACTGCAGGCGACCATCGAAGAGCTCAACACCACCAACGACGATGTGCACGCGCGCGGCGGCGAGCTGGAGGACCTGGCGGCAACCGCGGAGGACGAGCGTGCGCGGCTTGCCGCGATCCTCGTCAGCATGGGCGACGCCGTGCTGGTGGTGAACCCCGACGACTCGATACGCCTGACCAACGCCGCCTACGCTAAGATGTTCGGCGGGGCTGGCGCACCGTTTCGCGCTGAGGATGAAGAGGGGCGTCCGCTGCCGCCAGAGGAGGCGCCCCAGAGCCGCGCCGCGCGTGGCGAGTCGTTCAGCATGGGGTTCGCCGTCACCGCGCCCGACGGCACGCGCCGCCATTTCGAGGCGAATGGGCAGCCGATCCGCGACGACCACGGGCACGGCAGCATCCTCGTCATCCGCGACATTACCGAGCACAGCCTGCACCGCATGCAGAACGAGTTCATGGCGCTCGCCAGCCATGAGCTGCGCACGCCGCTCACGCCGCTGACCGCCACGCTCCAGTTGCTGCAGCGCCAACTGCACGACGAGCTGGTGGACCCGCAGGCGCGCAACCACGTCGAGGTGGCGTTGCGGCAGACGCGACGCCTCACGCGACTGGTCGATGATCTCCTCGACGCCAGTCGGCTGCAGACCGGGCGCTTGAGCCTCGATACTCAGCCCACGTCGCTGAACGAGCTCGTCTCGCAGACCGTCGAGATGGCGCAGTCGCTCGCCAACGGCCAGCGGATCGTCTATGCCGAGCCGCCCGAGACGATCACGGCGAACGTGGACGCTGGGCGCATCCAGCAGGTGTTGCTCAACCTGCTCAACAATGCCATAATTTACGCGCCGAATAGCGAGCGCATTGACGTGCGTCTACGCCGTGTGGATGGCGCGGCGGAGATGCAGGTGCGGGATTACGGCCCCGGCATCGCCGCCTCCGAGGTCCCACGTCTCTTCTCGCGCTTTTTCCAAGTGGCACGAACCGACCGTCCGGCGCGGCGCGGGTTGGGGCTGGGGCTCTACATCACTCGCCAGGTCGTGGACGCCCACGGGGGCACGATCGCCGCGCAATCCACCGAAGGCGAAGGCACTGCGTTCACCGTGCACCTGCCCATCAGCTAATCGCCGCCTGCGCCGATCCGCCGGCGGGCACCTCATCGCAGGCGACCCGTGCATAGCAAGTGGGCACACTGTTTGCTATGATCTCGACCGCACCTTACGTCGAAGGTTGAAGGCGAGCCCATGACGCGCGTGCTGGTCGTTGACGACGATGAGTCGACCCGCGACGTGATTCGCATGCTGCTGGAAGAGCATCACTTTTGCGTCTCCGAGGCGGGCGACGGCGACGAGGCGCTTCGTGTACTGCGCGAGAGCGACGAGACGCTCGTCGTCCTGCTCGACCTAGATCTGCCGGGGATCGACGGCCTCGGTGTGCTCCAAGCCGTGGCCGCCGATCCCACGCTGGCGCGCTCGCCACCGCCTGATCCTGATGACGGCGGTGAGCATGGTGCGCAGGGAGAGCACCCGCAAGCTGCGCGAGGCCCTCGACGTGGCGCTGATCCCCAAGCCGTTCGATATCGACGTGCTGCTCGCCGCGGTCAACGGCGCCGCCAGCTTCATCACGGCCCACTGCTGAGTGGCGCGCCATCCCCCATTCCGTGCATCTCCTCGCGGCACGCTCGCCTCACGGCTGCGCATCACGATACCAGCATAGTCTCCTCTCCCGTTCGGATTCGCGGTTCCCGACCGCCCGGACCCGCTGAGATGCTACAATCTGCGGTATCTGCCCGCTTCGCCGCCGTGTGCTTCTCAGGCGCGGCTTCACCAGCACAGCTTCTGGTAGGGATTATGACGACGCCGACTCCGCCCCCCCCGTCCATCGAGCGCGCCGCGCTGCACCTCTACCAGCTGTACGACGTCAGCTATGCCATCGACCTGGAGATCGCCCGCGCGACCCTCGCCACGCCCAGCGCCCGCGCCCGCCCCGTCGTCAGCCGCGGCGGCAGCATCGACATCCCCCAGCTCCCACTGGAGATCAGCATGGGCGACTTCGATCTCGCCCTTGGCGGCGTCACGCTGCACGGCCACCTGCAAGCGCACATCTACGATCTCGGCATCCTCGCGCTGCGCTTCCTGTTGCCGCTGACCGAGGCGCAGACGTGGGAGCAGGTGACGGAGCTGACGGCCGAGGTGCAGACGTACCCCGCCGACGTAATCGCCACCTTCGCGCACGCGCTGAACGTGCTGCGGCAGACGCTGGCCCCCGCGATAGAGCGCCCCAACGATGTGATCCGCACGGAGGACTACACGCTGCTGCTAGTGGAGAAGCTCGGCGAGGGCGTTTCGGCGTCGGAGCTCGCGCGGCACCCCGCGCTGCTCCAGGCGGCCCTGGGCGAGCGCCGCACCCTCAGCGCTTCGGCGCAGACGCTCGCGACGTCGCTGAGCTATTACGACGACGACCTGATCATGATGACCTGGGCTGCGGCGATTGTGATCGAGCCGGACGCCTCCGCGCGCGACGACGCCGCCCTGCTCTTCGAGTTCGCCAACGCGCAACTGCTCTCGTACCGCTCCTACGACGCCGAGGTCGAGCGCGACCAGGCGCGCATCGCCCAGCGCACGCTGCGCACGCGCCGCCCCGTTGCCTCGCGCCTGCGCGCGTCGCAGCGCTTCCTGCGCGAGATCGCCGTGCTGATCGCCGACATCACCGACACCAACGCCCGCGTCGAGAACGCGCTGAAGGTGACGGAGGACGTCTACTGGAACCGCGTCTACTCGGCCGCGCTGACGACCCTGCGCATGGAGGTCTGGCGCGCGGGCCTCGGCGAGGCGCTAACCGTGCTGCGCGAGACGGCGGCGCTGCTGCGCGACGAGGCGCAAGAGTCCTGGGCGACCCTGCTCGAAGTGCTCGTCATCGCGCTGATCGCCATCGAGCTCGTCGTCGCGGTGCTCGGCCTGCGGCACTAACGTGGCTCCTTGCAGCTGAGATCAGCGTGCGGCACGGCCCGGTTTCTGGCACGTGATCTGCTGCCTTCCTTCCCACCAACTTCATCGGCAACTTGATGTAACGACGTGGCACAGCAACTTTGGAGGAGAACCAGGCATGCGTGCACTCCCTTCCTTCTTGATCGGACTGCTCACCGCGACCTTCTTCGTGGCCGCCATCATCCTCGTCGTGCAGAATGACAAGGTCGAGCAGATCACGTTTCTGGGTCAGCAGTTCAGCGGCTACGTCGGGTGGGATCTCGCCGCCGCGGCTGGTCTCGGTGTGATCCTGGCGTTCCTGCTGCTGATCCCCGGGCGGCTTGCCAGCTCGTGGCGTTCTGTCGGCCTGACTAGGCAGGCGCGCGAGCTTGACGCGAAGCTCTCGGCCCTGCGCGAAGAGTATGCGCGGCTTCAGGGGGAATACAGCGTCCTGCACATCGAGCACGAGGAGCTGCGCACGATCGCCGCGAGTCAGCCGCTGACTGTCGTCGTCACTCAGCCCGATCCGGCGCCCGCGCCCGTCGTTGAGGCGTCTCGCGTGCCCCGCCTGATCGGCCTGCCCAAGCCCACCGAGTCAGCGCCTTCCGGCGAACAGACGATCGCCAAGAGCACGTTGCTCCAGCGCGGTCGTATGCGGGCGAGGGCGCTCGCCGCGAATGTGCGAGCGCGTTTCAAGAAACAGGTGCCGCGTGATCCGGCACACTCGCCTTCCACCTTTACGCGGTTCTAGCGGGGTCCCTGCTATGTCGCGCTAGTTGCCCAGCCGCGACTGCGCCTCACTGACGGCCTGCAGCAGAACCGCATTGAGGAACGGCTTCGTCAGCAGTGGCACCCGCATGCGGTCGAGCAAATCCACGATGAGGCGGGGTCGCACCACGTCCGGCGTCGCCGTCACGAGGATGAACGCGTGGGACTGCTCCATCTTCTTGTCGTCGTCCACCGCGTTGAGCACGCCGATGCCCCCCATATGCGGCATCACCACGTCCAGCAGCACCACCATCGGCTCCGTGCTGGCCCGGATCGCGGCGAGCGCGTCCATGCCGTCGGTGGCCTCGCTCACCACATAGCCAGCGTCGCGCAGGACCGGGCAGACCAGCCGGCGGAAGGTGGGGCTGTCATCCACTACGAGCACGTGCGTCATCTGTTTGTGTCTCCCCGCGACTGGTTGGATCCGGACGCACGTCGATGGGCTGTGCCGCAACCGGGATGGGACGTCGAGCGCATGCCGTGTCACGCTCACCGCCAGGGTAACGGAGAACCCGAATCCTATGCAAGCCCTTCGGACAAATTGCTGGGAGTTAACCTACTCTACGCCGCACGCATGCCGTAGGTTACGGCATTTTCGGCAGCGCAGCGCGAATTGGGGCGAGCTCCACAGCGAGCGATGTCCCCCCCTCACGATCCCGCCGCGTGCGCGATGCCAAGCTCAGGCGGCAGGTGGGCTGCTGCGGCATAGGCAGCGTCGAGGTTGCCGCCCGCCGCGAAGGATTGCTCGAATGCCTTGACAAGGTCTATTTTGACTGCTTCTCCCAGATCGTCGCGGGCGCAGACCTGCCGCGCGTCTTCGATCACGTCCTGTAGCACGCGCTCGTACTGAAAATAAGTGAGCGCGACCCAATCGACCGTGCGTTCCCCGTAGCCGTCCCAGAAGGCGTCCGACGGCGACTCCCGCACGAAGATGAAGTCGCGCTCCCTGGGCGCCAACATCACCTCGTCCCAATCGATCACGTGCACCCCGCCGGCGTCGCGCAGCAGGTTCGCCGCATGGAGATCGGCGTGGCAGATCACCCGCGGCAGTTCGCGCGACGCGAGCACCCCGGCCAGCGCCTCCAGCGCGATAACGATCGCGTGAATCTCGGGCTGGTGCGCCACCCACGCCGCGCGCAGCGCATGCACCGCCTCGCTCCCATCCGTCCGAGCGGGGAGCTGCTCGGCCTCAAATCTCCGTACCCAGTTGCTATAGCCCGCCGGATCGAACGCTTCGCGCCGCAATGGCCCCAGGCCCTCGAGTCGATCCGGCGACGGGCGCAGTTCGTGTATCCGCCTGAAGATGCTCCCCGTCTCGCGCCAGTGGGCTTTCGTCATCCCCGCCCAGCTGGTATCTCCCTCGATGAACGGGTAGACCGTCATCCGCCACTCGCCCAGCGTCTCCCACAGCTCGCCGTTCGTCGTCGGCAGGGGCGCCACGACGGACGCGATCCCTTGCTCGCCGAGGTAGTGCGGCACGAGATAGCTCGGCGTGTAGAGCGGCCGCGTCGTCACCTTGAGGAAATACGCTGCGCCCCCCGCAGATTGCACGCGAAACACGCCGGCGTCGTAGTCGCGCCCGCGCGGCAGATACTCCAGCGTCGCCGCGTCGAGGCCGTACGCATTCCGCAGGCAGGCGCGCAGGCGATCCGCCGGAATGTTCGGCACATCGCGCACGGGCAGGTTGGTGCCGCCCGACGGCTCATCTTTCATGCAAATTCCCATCCGATGGTTATCGCAAGCAGCGGACTGTGCGGTCCGCGCCCCCGTGAGCCGGCACTGTAGCGCCGCGATCCCCAGCCATGCGCATACGGCCACCATACAACAGGGGACACGCTCGCCATTGAGCGTGTCCCCTGCATGTGCTAGTTCGAGAGACGGGAGCCTAGTACTCCGGCATGGCCGGGGCGGCGGGCTTCTCCTTCTCCGGG
>CAWJCH010000004.1:0-54535 GCA_963841205.1 uncultured Chloroflexia bacterium
CGGATCGGCGCGCGTCAGCAGCGTGACGGTGGCATGCTCCAGCGCGTGGTTCTGCCTGACGCGCTTGTTGAACACGAGATCTTCCGGCCCCATCGCAGCCTCCTCGCGCTACTGTCCCTCTTCAGGGTGCAGCGCATCGTACTGCGCGACGGCGGCTGGTCGCTGACCAAACAGGACGCGCCCGAGGCGCACCAAGGTAGCGCCCTCCTCGATCGCCACCTCGAAGTCGTCGCTCATGCCCATGGAAAGCTCCGCCCAGCCGCCATCCAGCGCGCTTGGAGACACGGTGCGCAACTGGTCGCGCAACTCGCGCAGCCGCGCGAAGATTGGGCGCACTTCCTCCGCGCGCTCGACGATCGGGGCCACCGTCATCAGCCCTTCGACTCGCAGGCGCGGTAGGGCTAGGACCTGCGGCGCGGCGGCAAGGATCTCGTCGGGGGAAAAGCCGCTCTTGCTCGCCTCGCCCGCGACGTTCACCTCCAGGAGAACGGGAAATTCGCGCTCGCCACGCGCCGCACGCTCGCTGATCGCCCGTGCGAGACGGAGGCTATCCACGCTCTGGATGCGGTCGAAGCTCGACAGCGCCGATGCCACTTTGTTGGTCTGCAGGTGACCGATCAGCTCCCAGCGCGTGCCGGGCAACTGCACCTCGGCGCGCTTGGCGGCGCCCTCCTGCACGCGATTCTCGCCGAAGACGACCAACCCGGACTGATTTGCCTCGGCGACGACGGAGGCCGGGAGTGTCTTGGTGACGGCGACGAGGGTGACGGCGCCGGCCGGGCGGCCAGAACGCCGCGCCGCCGTCGCGATCCGCGTTTGCGCCGATCGAATACGCTCTGCGAGCGTCGTGGAAGGACTCACGACCGCGCCTCCTTGCACTCGCCACTCTGCA
Organism: uncultured Chloroflexia bacterium; assembly: GCA_963841205.1. GTDB lineage: Bacteria > Chloroflexota > Ktedonobacteria > Ktedonobacterales > JADMIN01 > CAWAWP01. The sequence continues at coordinate 893 of CAWJCH010000004.1, forward strand.
TTACTCACGCCTCGCGGAGCCCTATGCCCACGGCGAAGCGCCCGCTCGGGTAGGGCTCGCGACGGTGCGAGTAGAACAAATCGGTGCGGCAGCCGGTACAGAACCCGCTGGTCTCGATATGCTCTTCCGCCACGCCTGAGGCAAGGAGCTGCAGCACGTTGGAGGCGGCGACGTCGAGGTAGAGCCCGCTGTGCTTGACGCCGCGCTCATCGGGTCGCTCCTCGAAGACGGCGGACTCGCGCACCAATGGGTCGCGAGCGAAGGCTTCGCGCACCTGCTCATCCACTTCGTAGCAACACGAGCCGATCGCCGGTCCCACACCCGCCAGCAGTTCGCTCGGCTGCGTGCCGTAACGGTCGCTCATAGCGATGATCGCGTGCGGAACGACTCCAGCGGCGGTGCCGCGCCAACCTGCATGCACGAGCGCAAACGCGACGTGCATCGGATCGTACAAGAGGATCGGCGCGCAATCGCCATAGGCCCAGCAGAGCGCAAAGCCGGCGTCGTCCGAGATCATCGCGTCCGCGTGGATGGCGCGCAGCCGGCCCTGTAGGCGATCGTGCCAACCGTCGCCCTCATCACCCGGCTGGCGCTCGACCACACTCGCCTCGCCGCCGTGTACGGGCATCGTCGCCACCAGCGGCAGGCCGAGCGCCGCGACAATCTCGGCCTTGTTTCGGCGCACGACATCAAGATCATCGCCAGTTACCGCACTGGCGTTGAGGCCGGCGAACGGCGGTGCGCTGAAACCGCGGCGACGGGTGAAAATTGCGTGCGAGAGGTGTGGCGCATCGTTGAAGAGTTCGAAGGTCAGATACTCGGTATGCTCCGTCCGCCGCTCGATCACGCCACACTCCCATCATCAGTCTCGAACGCCGAATTCCTTACCATTGTATCACGCAGCCGCGCTCTGCTCGGTGTCTTTACCGCGTTGCTCAACGTGAACCGTGCCTGTTGAGAGGGCTTTTTCCGCGTATAATGGCGCTAGGCGAGGCGCAAGATCGCGTGAGCGCGAAGGGGGAGGAGGCTACCGTATGGCGCGAGTAGTCGTCATCGGCAGCGGCGCATGGGGCACCACATTGGCGCGCCTGCTGGCCTTGGAACAGTTCCGCCAGTCCGCTTCCGAACCATCCGAGCCACAACGGGACGTCGGCGAAGTCGTGCTCTGGGAGCATCAGCCAGAGCGCGCCGTGCAGATGCAGTGGCGTCGCGAGAATCCCGCGTTTCTGCCCGGTTATCCGCTGCCCGCGAATCTCCGCGTGACCTCCGACCTTGCTGAGGCCGTGCACGGAGCCGAGATCGTCCTCGTCGTCACCCCTTCCCAGCGGTTGCGCGAGAACATGCGCGCGCTGGCGCCTCTTCTGGAAAAAAACGCCCTCGTCGTCTGCGGGAGTAAGGGCCTCGAGCTCGGCACCCACCTGCGCATGACGGAGGTCATCGCCCAGGAGATGCCTGCAGGCACCCCCATCGCGGCACTCAGCGGGCCTAATCTCGCGGAGGAGATCGCGCGGGGCATGCCGGCAGCCGCGGTGGTAGCCTCACCAAATCCGGCGGTTGCCGAGCGCGTACAGGCGGCGCTCAACACGCCCACGTTTCGCATCTACACCAGCGAAGATGTGGCGGGGGTCGAGCTCGGCGGCGCTCTGAAAAATATCGTGGCGATCGGAGTCGGCGTGAGCGACGGCCTCGGCTACGGCGACAACGCTAAAGCCTCGCTCATGACTCGCGCGATTGCCGAGATCTCGCGGCTGGCGATGGCAGCGGGGGCGAATCCGCTGACGCTGGCAGGTCTCGCCGGACTGGGAGATCTCATCGCGACTTGCAGCAGTCCCCTGAGCCGCAATCGCACCCTCGGACTAGAGCTCGCCAGGGGACGTAAAATCGGCGAGATCCTCACGGAGCGGCGCAGCGTGGCAGAGGGCGTCACGACGACGAAGGCGGCGCTTGAGTTAGCAGACGCGTTCGGCGTGGATCTACCGATCGCGGCGGAGATGGCGAGTATCCTCTTCGAGGACAAGCCCGTGCGCGAGGCGGTCCAGTCGCTTATGGAGCGCGATCCGACGCGCGAACTCCACGGACTGCATGGCTGAGCATGCCGAGCGTGCCACCAACGTGAGCGAGACACCGACCCGCAGGTCAGGCCTCGCCCTTCAGCACCTATATGTACACGCCTCGCGCGATTACCTAGCGCGACGCGCCGACAGGTTCCTTCTCGCTCTCGGCCCGGGCTGGTTCAATCTGCTGACCACGGACCAGCCAGACTCGGCACGGCGCGTTCTTGAGCACGAAGTCCGCCGTGTCGCCGAGGTCGAAATGTCCCCCGACGCCGACGTTGTACGGCAGCCCGAGCACAACCAGCGTACATTCATGGGCCTTCGCCTCATCGACGAGGCTCTGGCCGATGTTACGTGACTGCACAATTTCGGGCTCGAGATGCTGATGCATCTGCTCGGCAAGCTGCTCGGCGACATTCAGCGCTTGCGTCGCTGTGGCGGTCTCCTCGGGCATTTCCGCATCGATCGCCAGCTTGCGCGGCACCTGAATGCCATAGACGGCGTAGACGTTCGACTTCTTCGCTTTGGCGAGATTGCAGGCAAGCGACACGAGCTCCGTATCGAGATCGTCGCCCGTTACGGCAACGACGATATTGCGCTTGCAGTTCGCATTCTTACCGTCGTCGCCCTCTAGCGGCAACATGTCTGGCTTCGGCATCGTCGCGCTCCCACTCGTTGAGAATTGGCCCGGATGCCAGCCATCGATCACTTTGGCAACGCGTCCGGCGGGAAGCCCAATACGGTCAAGAAGCCCCACGAACACATTCCTCCCAACGCGAACTACAGCCGGTTCCCAGACCGGCGCGAACGCGTGCTGTCCATAAAAAACGGGTGCCAGACTGCCGCACGAGCGGCCGCAACAGCAGCCGACATCGAGACGTTTCGACGCGCCGGAGCGCGCCTCTGCAATCGTGACACCCTCGATCTGAACCTGCGACATCGCAGTCCCAGAATAGAGAAACTCTTTGTACGGTCACCCTAGGCCTGGCCGGGCTTTTCCCGGAAGCTGAGGGCTCGGTCATGTACACACCCATTATACCACCCTTTGCAAGAGGTTTGTAAGTTTTTCCGGTCGGTGGACGAGGCTACCTGCCCCTTGTGGGAGGGCGTTCCAAGATCACTCCTATGCAAAGCGCGTGCCGAGCGTGTGGACCCGCTACATCACTGGCTCTCGAACGGAAAAATCGTCTATATGGTGGCCGCTGGCGCGCTCCACCGCTACAATGGTATCGTGCTGTACCACGCGCTTTGCAGCCGCGCGTTGTGACGAGGGACTCAGGCCCATGGAGTACGTCGACACGCCACTCGCAGGCGACCCAAACCCCGCGGCCAACTCATCCGATCCGGGCCGTTCGTGGGTTAGTCCGGGCGTGAGCATGCGGAAGCGCTGGCTCACGGGCATCAGCGTGGCGCTGGCGGCGGCGATCTTCTTCTGGATCGCGCTGGCAGACGGTCAATCGATGCTCGTCAGTACCGTGATCGGCTTCGTCTTCATCGGGTGCTTCGTCTGGTATCTCAAGTCAGTGGCGCCGACGCCGTTCACCATCCGACTCGATGCGCATGGCGTCTCCCGAATCGAACAGAACGGTGAGGCGCAGACGGCCGGCTGGGACGGCATCGCCAAGATCAAAGAGGAGGTGTTTAAGAACGGCACCTCGGTCAGCCTCACGCTCTACAAACGGGTCGGCGAGCGGGGACTGCACCGGAACTGGGTCGTCTATCGCGACGATCTCCCCGACTTCGACGCGCTGGCTGGGGCCTTGCGCGCGGGTCTCCCCGAAGGCATCCCCTGGATCCGCGAGCGGGTCCACGAGTAGGCGCGGATGTTCCCACTCGCAGCTGCGAGCATGGGGATGGGCGAGATGCATCCGAGAAGAGGTACGGCATGGGCTTACGAGACCTTCCCTTCTGGGCCCGTATCGCGGGCACTCTCGCCAACGATAAGATCGACGCGGCCGGGGCGAAACGCTGTGCCGTCAAAGGACATAAGTGGCGCGACGTGACCGCGATTGTGCTACGACAAGACGGCGGAGTGGATGAGCTGCCCAAAGGCTCGGCTCAGCGCTGTTCGCGCTGCGGCGCGACGCGAGAGGCGCCGCCTGCATGAATATCGTCGACGTCATTCGCCGCAAACGTGACGGCCACGCGCTCTCCGCTGCCGAGATCGACTGGCTCGTGCAGGCGTACACGCAGGGCGTCGTCGCGGACTACCAGATGTCGGCCTTTCTCATGGCCGTGGTCTGGCGCGGCATGGATGCGACGGAAACCGTGGCACTGACGCTGGCGATGCTGCGGTCGGGGCAGGAGCTGCGCGTTCGCGAGCGCCTCTCGCCGGTCGCGGACAAGCACAGCACAGGCGGCGTCGGTGACAAGGTGACGCTCGCGGTCGCGCCGCTCGTCGCCGCCTGTGGTCTGCCGGTCGCCAAGATGTCTGGCCGCGGCCTCGGCCACACCGGCGGGACGGTGGACAAACTGGAGTCGATCACGGGTTTGCGTACCGAACTGAGTCCGTCGGAGTTCCTCGACGTGCTGGAAAAGCACGGGCTGGCGATCTCGGCGCAGTCGGGTGAGCTGGCGCCGGCCGACGGCAAGATGTACGCGCTGCGCGACGTGACGGCGACGGTAGACAGCATCCCGCTGATCGCCGCCAGTATTATGAGCAAGAAGCTCGCCGTCGGCCCATCGCACCTGCTTTTGGACGTCAAGGTCGGCGCTGGGGCCTTCATGAAGACGAAGACGATGGCGCGACAACTGGCCGACGCGATGGTCGGCATCGGTGAGGATGCAGGCGTGCGCACGCGCGCCGTACTCTCGGCGATGGAGCAGCCGCTGGGCAGGGCGGTCGGCAACGCGCTGGAGATCGCCGAGGCCGTCGCCATCCTGCAAGGCAAGGGACCGGAGGACGTGACGACACTCTGCCTCCACGAGACGGCGACCCTGTTGGCGATGTCAGGCCTGGCGGCGGATGAAGCAGACGGACACGCGCGCGCCGAGCGCGCGCTTCACGACGGATCGGGCTTGGCAAAGTTCGCCGAGGTCGTCCAGGCGCAAGGGGGCGATCCCGCGCAGATATTCGATCCCTCGCGCTTGCCGCAAGCGCCGTATCGCGAGATGATTCGCGCACCCCGCGCCGGGTTCGTCACGCGAATCGACGCCGAGCGGGTCGGCATGGCATCTGTCCACCTCGGCGCGGGACGCATGAAGAAGGGCGACCCGATCGATTACGCCGTGGGATTGATGCTGCTGACGAAGGTCGGTGATCAGGTGGCGGAGGGCGACCCGCTGGTGGAGGTCCACGCGCGCGACGCCAACCACGCCCACTCCATTCGTGACGAGCTGCTGTCCGCCTACACGCTGCGCAGGCAAGCACCAGCGAAAAAGCCGCTCCTGCTCGGCATGGTGCGACGTAAGCAGGCGGAGATCAGCGACCTCCGCGCCCCCGCAATCCTTGCGAAATAAAGACCGCGCCGAGCGCGAAGCCGACGACGATACCGCCTATGTGATCCCAGATGGCGATGCCTGGTATCACATAGTCGAGGACGAGATTCAGCACGATCAGTCCGATCCATTGGATGATGATTGAATTTGCCGCAGCCCCAATCTGTCTCCGCATCAGGAAAAGTATCGCGCCGAATGCGCCGAACACGCCAAAGATCGCACCTGACGCGCCGATTGCCACGACGCTTGGCTGGATGAATGCCTCGGCGAGCCCTCCCGCGATGCCGGCGGCGAAGTAGATCAGGAGGTATCGCCAAGGACCGAAGAGTCTCTCAGTACCATTGAGCGCGCCGATCACGTAGAGCGAGAACATGTTGAAGAAAATGTGCGTGAGGTTCGCGTGCAAAAACATCGCGGTGACGAGGCGATAATACTGAATAGGATCCTGCTGCATCAGCAGGCCTTGCTCGGCGCCGTAGTTGATGAGTGTCTCATTGAGCGAAGGCGACAGCGTACCCAACGCGAAGATGATCACATTGGTGACGATCAGCGTCATCGTGACGATGTTGGGGGTGGACGCGATCCGCGATCGCATGATGCGACGCTGCAGGCCCGAGCTGCGGTTCCAGTCGCGCTGGTCGCCGTAGGCGATGCGCCGTGCCGCGCCCGGCCCGGGGTCTGGCGCCCGAGGGGCCGCGACGATCGAAGGGGCGGCCGTCTTCTCTACGGGTGGGAAGAGTTTGTCCAGGCCGCGCATACCTGCGAGGCGCGCGGCCTTTGACTCGGCCAACTGGGCGTCGTAGCTGTTGCCCATGCGGCGTAGGCAGTATCCGCGCATCGCATGGATATAAGGGCGGCCCGGCGTCAGAACGTCCGCGCGGTCGAGCTCGCTCAGCGCCGCGTCGTAGCGACGATCCAGCAAATAGAGGATCGCTTGCGCGATCAAGCCATCGGCGCCTTGGGGCGCAAGCTCCAGCACTTTTTGGCAGGCGATGGTGACGACACCGTAGCTGCCCAGTGCCAGGTTGGCCTGCGCGACGCCGAGGTGCGCCGCGGGATTCGCGGAGTCGAGCTGCACGGCGCGGGAGAAGTCCTGCGACGCCTCCGTGACTTCGCCCTTCAACAGCAGCTCGTTGCCGCGCACTACCAGCGCTGGCACATCGGTAATCGAATCCATGCGACGTTACCCGATCTCTCTAAGGTATGCGCCCCACGGCCTCAACAGTTGGGGCCGGCGGCGCGAATGCTCATCCTCTATACTACCGTTCCCGACAATTCCGCGTTGCAACCCACGACTCGCGACCTATGTGAAACATTCCATCCAGCGCTCGTCTCAAAGTCATACAATGCGGCACATCAGCAGGCTCGAAGCGGCCTGACATAACAGTGGCACGGAGAGTGGCCCTATGGCAGAGACACCCGTTATCGCGAGTACGTACACGTTCGATCCTTTCGCTCGCCACCAGTTCTATCACGACGTCAACGAGTCGTTGGTGAGGACCGCGATTGGCATGCTCGACGCCGACCGCCCGGCGGGCGAGTCAGTGCGCGTGGCCGAGCTCGCTTCGGGCACCGGGGCCGTCACCGAGCTCATCCTTGACGAGTTGGAGCGTCGGGGCCGCCCCGCGACCGTCGTGGGCGTTGAGCCGTCGTTCGAGGCGATCGACGTGGCGCGTGAGCGGCTCACCGGCCGCGACGTGCGCTTCGTGCAAGGCGATTCGTCCTCGCTTGCCGAGGTCGTGCCCTCGGTAGATGCCGTGTTCTTCTGCAACGCGATTCACCTCGTCCCAGACAAACAGGACGCCGTGGCCGCCATCGCGCACGTGCTAGGGCCGCGCGGCTTCTTCGCCTGCAATAGTTCCTTCTTCACCGGGGCATACGCCCCAGGGAGCGAACGATTTTATCATCTGTGGACGCGACGCGCGCTCGGCTGGCTGCGCGCCAATCACCCGGAGGTGCGAACCTCGCGTGAGAGCAAGGCGATGGCGATGCAGTGGCTCTCCGCGCATGACTACGAGCAACTGCTCACCGACAACGGCCTGCGGGTGGTCTCCGAGAACAATGAAACAGCGCAGATGCCGCTACGCTCCTGGCAGGACATCGGGCGCTATTGGCTTTTCATCGAGGGCGCGCTCCCCGGAATCCCGATCCCCATCGGCGCCGACGCCCTCGAATATGCCGCCGCTGAGGCATTCGCGGAGCTCGGTATAACCGAGGTGCCGCGCATCTGGCTCCAATTGGTCGCGCGGCGCGCGGAGCTGGAGGCATAAGCGAGCCGAGCTCGATTCGACAAGCCAACGGAGATCACGCGGCGGGTTCACACGGCGTGTGCCTCGCGCGCTGACCGTTGACTTCGACGGCATCGTTGCCAGCCGCGCGGTTCCTGCCGACCGCGGTGACGGGCGTTATATACCCTTCTCCAGGTGCGCCCATCGCCAGAACTCGTGGCTCGTCAGGATCATGATCGAGGTCCACGATTCGAAGAGTTCCCGGTGGACGCCTGGGGCTAGGTCGAGATGCCCATCTAGAAATATGTACCCGAATGTGTCGCTGGCCGGGTGCTCGATGAAGACGTGAGCTCGCGGCCAGCGCTTATCTTGATTCCACTCGTTGCAGTGCGCGATGGCCTTGCCCCAAGCGTTGCGCGGCACGGTCCGGGAGCATCCGACTGTAATTGAGTACACGTCTCGCCGGTTGCCGTTTGCGGCAAACAGCATCGCGATCTCGCCGCCGACCGCCCCATCGTATTCGAACCTCACCATCAAATTGCCATCAGTGTCGGGCGAGTAGACAAGGTCATATCTCCGCAAATAACGCTCGATCACGCCACGATCAAACTGTTCGACGACAGCCATACGATGCCTCCTTGGCCTCCGCCCAAATCACGGAGTGGGAATGCGTGCTCCATCGAGCGTGGGCGGGTAATGCTGCAGGCTGCTTGAGAGCAATTTTGGTACCGATTACACAAAGAGTGTAGGGATCGGTGGGTCCGCCGCGACGAGTGAGTGCCGCAATGCGTCTGAGTGGCGCGGGGCGGTGCCGCGAAATCGAGATGGCCGCCTCAACCCGCATAGTTCGGCAGGTTGTCCACTTTCGCACGCATCTCCCTGCATGGTACAGTTGGCGAAATGACCGCTTGGGCACCGAGAGGAGCAGCGATCTCATGTCAAAGCAGCTTGCGGCACGGGCAGACCTCGGCGCCCGGGCGAAGGCGCCAGTACCCGAACCGCCACGGCGCGACAAGACGCCGGGCGCGCGATCGCGTGCGTTGCAAGAAGAGCGTGAGCGCTACCTGCCGCGTGGCGTCTTCACGTACCATCCCGTCTATCCCGCCTCCGGCTCCGGCGCGCGCATCACCGACGTGGACGGCAACACCTACCTCGACTTCGCCGGTGGCATCGGCACCATGAACGTCGGCCACAGCCACCCGGCGGTGGTGGCGGCGATCCGCGAGCAGGTAGATCTGTATACGCATACCTGCGCCCATGTGATCACGCCGCCACCCTACATACAGCTCGCGCGGCGCCTCACCGAGATCACGCCCGGCTCCCACGCGAAGAAGACGTTGCTGGTGAATAGCGGCGCCGAGGCGGTGGAGAACGCGATCAAGATCGCGCGCGCGGCGACCAAGCGTACCGCCATTATCTCCTTCGAGAACAGCTTCCATGGGCGCACGAACCTCGCGCTGGCCCTCACCGGCAAGGTGCGACCGTACCGGGCGGGATTTGGTCCCTTCGCACCGGACATACACGCCATCCCATTCCCCTATTGCTATCAGGACGGCCACACCCATGCCGCCAGCGAGCCATGCGATGAGTGGGAACGTTCTTTGGAGCGCGCTTTCCTGACGCGTGTGCCGCCGGAGCAGGTCGCCGCGATCATCGTCGAGCCGGTACAGGGCGAGGGCGGCTTCGTCGTGCCGCCGCCCGACTTCCTGCCGACGCTGCGCGAGATCTGCACGCGCCATGGCATCCTCCTAATCGCCGACGAGGTGCAGACGGGGTTCGGGCGCACCGGTCGTATGTTCGCCATCGAGCACTCCGGCGTCGAGCCTGACCTGATGCTGCTCGCCAAGTCGCTCGCCGCGGGACTCCCGCTTGCGGCGGTGGTCGGTCGAGCGGAGATCATGGACGCGCCGTTACCCGGCGGCCTCGGCGGCACTTATGGCGGCAATCCGGTCGCCTGCGCGGCGGCCCTCGCGGTGCTCGAGGTCTTCAAGCGCGAAGGGCTGGTCGAGCGGGCGCAGCGCCTCGGCGCGCTGGCGACCGATCGCATGCGCGGCTGGCAGCAGCGTTTTCCGCTCGTGGGGGATGTCCGCGGCCTGGGTGCGATGGTGGCGATGGAGCTGGTGCGCGACCGCGATTCGCGCACGCCGGCCACTGCCGAGGCCGCCGCTATCCTGACGGAGGCGCGCACTCGCGGCCTGCTGCTGATTAAGGCGGGACTCTACGACAATGTGATTCGCCTGTTGATGCCGCTCGTCACCAGCGATGAAGACATGGCCGAGGGTCTCGATATCCTGGGTGCCGCACTCGAGGAGGTGACAAACCACCCACCGTCGTCGGACGCGCACTGAGCTGGCGAACTACTCTGCCACGCATGCCCTCAGAGTGTTGGAGCTGTCACAATATCCTGCATCAGTCGCACTCCCACAGGGCACATCCCGTGTCGAGACTCCGGCGTGCATGCCGGGAAGGAGCAACCAATGGCTCTCATCACGCTCGCGACCGATAGGCTATTACTAGACGGCAAGCTCGTCAGGTGCGGCGAGCGACAGCACCTATCGGCTGGTCAATCCAGCCACCGGCGTTCCTGCCGACGAGGTGCCTGAAGGGAGCGTCGAGGATGTCACGCGTGCGGTGGCCGCCGCGAAGGCCGCGTTCGACGACGGACGCTGGTCGCGGCTCGGCCCCGGCGCGCGGGCGGCGGCGCTCTATAAGCTCGCCGATCTGCTGGAGCAGCACCTCAACGTGCTGGCCGCGATGGAGTCGCGCAATGTCGGCAAGACGATCAAGCTTGCGCGCGACAGCGACATACCCTTCACCGTCGATTGTCTGCGCTTCTTCGCGGGCGCGGCGCGCACTTTGGAGGGCAGAGCGTCCACCGAATACGTGCCAGGCACTGCCAGCATGGTCCGCCGTGAGCCGATCGGCGTCTGCGGGCAGCTCGCGCCGTGGAACTATCCCTTGATGATGGCGATCTGGAAGATTGGCCCCGCGCTCGCGGCGGGGAACACGGTCGTCCTCAAGCCCGCGCCCGAGACGCCGCTGACCACGCTAGCCCTTGGCCAACTCGCCCTCGAAGCGGGCATCCCCGACGGTGTGCTCAACATCGTGACCGGCGGCGACGAGGTTGGCGTCGCGCTGGTGGCGCACCCGGACGTGCGCCTGATCTCGCTCACCGGCGCCACGGATACCGGCAAAGCCGTCATGCGCGCGGCGGCAAATACGCTCAAGCGCGTCCACATGGAGCTCGGCGGCAAGGCGCCATTCGTCGTCTTCGAGGATGCCGACCTCGAAGCGGCGGCGCAGGGCGCGGTCTGCGGCGCCTTCGTCAATACGGGCCAGGACTGCACCGCAGCCACGCGCATCTACGTCCAGCGCGACGTCTACGACCAGTTCCTTGGCCGGTTCCTCGAGCTCGTCGGGCAGATTCGCATCGGCGATCCCTCCTCGGAGAAGACTGACATGGGGCCGCTCGTCTCGGCGGCGCAGCTCGAGCGCGTCGAGTCGCTGGTGAGCACGGCGCGCGACGGCGGCACCTTCCGCGCGGGCGGCGAGCGCGCGCGCATCGCGGGCATGGAGGGCGGATTCTTCTACCAGCCGACCGTCATCACCGATGTGCCTGAGACGGCGCGCGTCGTGACCGATGAGATCTTTGGCCCCGCCGTTGTGGTGCTGCCGTTCGACCGCGAGGCGGACGCCATCTCGCGGGCAAACGCAGTGCGCTACGGCCTCGCTGGCTCCGTCTGGACGACCAATGTGCAGCGCGCCATGCGGGTGAGCGCGGCGCTGGAGTTCGGCACAACCTGGGTGAACGACCACCTGCCGATCACCGCCGAGATGCCGCATGGCGGGTTCAAGCAGAGCGGCTTCGGCAAAGACATGTCACCCTACGCGCTGGAAGACTACACCCAGATCAAGCACATCATGCTCGACACGACGGGTGACCAGCGCAAAGGCTGGCATTACACCATCTTCGGCGACGCCGAATAGGGAGATTTAGGACGTGAGCCGGTGGGCGATCTGTTCGCCGGCTCGCCGCCCTAGCACCATGCCCGGCAATACGCCAAGTGCGCCCAGTCCCTCGATAGCCAGCGCTGGCGCGCGCCCGTCAAGTTCGCGGAGCGCTGGGATGATGTCCTTGGCGACGGCGAGATCGACGGCCCAGGCATGCGTTGGCTCCTTGCCGACAAGCTCCGGCAGCCAACGTCGCGCTCCGTCCGCTAGTCGCGCGTGGTAGCGCACGTCGGAAGGACCGCCGCCCGGCCGCCCATAGCGACCGCCGCTCACGCCGAGCCGACCATTCCCTGCTCGATAATCGGCGTACGTGTACGGCGCGGAATCCCAGAATAGCGGGAAGCTGTCTGGCAAGTCGGCGGCGAACGCCAGGGCGAAGATGCGCGCGGTGGGCTCGGCGGTCGGCCCGACGGCGTAGATGATGGAGCGCGCAGAGATTGTCGCGCCGCCCTCGAGACTCAATCGCCACTGCGGCACGCTGCCTTTCGATGACGCTCCGTCACGTCCAGCCACTTTCGCGCCGCCGACCAGAATTACCCCGGCGTCGCGCGCTTGGCACGCCAGGTGTGCCAGCAGCGTCACGGGGTGGATGCGTCCCTCGTCGGGGAGCCAGAGCGCCGCTCGCACTGTGGACGTGTTGAGCCTGTCACCTGTGGCCTCCGCCGCCCGCTCCGGCGTCCACATCTCCGCGCGTAGGTCCAGCGCTCTCCGCGCCTGCGCCTCTCGCGCCAGGTGTCGTGCCGCGCTCGCCGTTTCCGCCAAGCTGAGCGCGCCCGTCAGCGACGCCGATAGCAGCGCACCAGGGCGAGACGCCTCGTCCACGAGATTGAGGAGCACATGCGTAGTCAGCGGCCACATCTCCGCAAGCGGACTACCTGCGGGGAGATCGGTCAGCCCCATGTTGATGCCCGCGCTGAGGATGCCGGCGTTGCGTCCCGTCGCACCCAGGCCAATCGTCGGGGCGGCCTCGACGACGGCGACCACGGCACCGCCGGCGCGTGCGGCGAGGGCGGCGCTCAATCCAGCGACACCGGCGCCCACTATCACCACGTCCGCCGAATGCGATAGCGCGTCGAGTGGTTGAAGCCGTAGCTCGCGCTCGACTGATTCCGGCAGACATTCCATCCAGGGCGCGTGATCTCGTGGTGTCGCGCCACCTGGCCATTTTGTGCGTGCCCGTTTCCGCGCTGGCGCCGTCGCTCGCACGTCAGTACCCTCGCACGCCCTATCGTCACACGCAACGTCTTGCTTACTTCGAGACGTTGAAGCGGAACTCGATGATGTCGCCGTCGCGGACGACGTACTCTTTGCCCTCCAGGCGGATGTGGCCGCGCTCGCGGGCCGTCTTCATTGAACCGCCATCGGCCATCAGATCATCGTAGTGGACTACCTCGGCGCGGATGAAGCCGCGCTCGAAGTCACTGTGGATCTTGCCCGCCGCCGCCGGCGCCTTCGAGCCGCGCGTCACGGTCCAGGCGCGCACCTCATCCTCGCCAGCAGTGAGGAAGGAGATCAGGTTCAACGCGCCATAGCCCGCCTGGATCACGCGATCCGCGCCAAGCTTCGGCAAGCCGAGCGAGGCCAAGTATTCGGCGGCGTCTTCCTCGGGCAGTTCGCCAAGCTCAGCTTCCAGCTTCGCTGAGACGGCGACGCTTTCCGCGTGCTCGCGCTGCGCCCGCGTCCGCGCTGCGGCGACACAGGCCAGCTCGCCCGTCGCGCCCTCGGCGGTGGCCGCGCCGTCGAGCAGCGCACCTGCCTCGGCCAGCGCATCCTCGCCGACGTTGACGACGTAGAGGCGCGGCTTGAGCGTCAGCAGGAACAACTCGCGCAGGATAGCCTCTTCCGTCGAGGAATACGTCAGCTCGGAGGCGAGTTGGCCCTCGCTGAGGTGCTCGCGCAGCCGTTTGAGGAAGTCGATCTCTTCGGCGAATTTCTTGTCGCCGGACTTGGCTTTGCGCTGGGTGGAGTCTAGGCGCTTCTCCACCGTCGAGAGGTCGGTCAACGCAAGCTCGGTGAGCAGCTCGTCGAGGTCGCGGTCCGCGTTTACGCTGCCCTTGGGGTGCGGCGCGGCGAGATTCGTGAAGCAGCGCACCACGATCGCCAGCGCGTCCGCGTTGCGGATGTGGCCGATGAATTCGGCGCTCAGCCCCTCGCGCTTCTGATCCTCCGCCGCCTGCCCGATGCCCGCTACGTCCACGAACTCGATGGTGGTCGGGACGATCTTGCGCGGGTGGAAGATCTCTGCGAGCCGTTGAAGCCGCTCATCCGGCACTTCGACGACGGCACGGTTCGCCTGCACAGTGCTGGTGGGGTAGCCAGAGATCTGCGCGCCGGCCCTGGTGAGCGCGTTGAAGACGGTCGTTTTGCCCGATTGGGGCAGGCCGATGATGCCGACGGTGAGCGCCATGAGGCTTCGCCACTCCTGCAATACAGCCCGAATCCGTGACGCGCTTGTGCCCTATGTCAGGCGCGCGGACGCTTCAGGTCTGATACAATGCGCTTCGGTGCCCGCGCGGCACGACCGTTCTCCGGTCGGCGCAGGGCCGCGATAGTATACCACGCGGGCGAGACGCGACATCGCAGCGCCGTTGAGGAGGATCGTGGATGCGGGTGACGTTCCTCGGCCAAGCCGGCCTGTTCATCGAAACGAAGCACGGTAGTATCCTCTGCGATCCCTGGTTCAATCCTGCCTACTTCGCCTCGTGGTTCCCCTTCCCCAGCAACGAGCGGATCGATCCCGCCACCCTGGCGCATCCCGATTACGTCTTCGTCTCACACCTGCATCACGACCACTTCGATCCGGCGTGGCTACAAGAGCACGTCTCCAAGGATGCCACCGTCCTCTTGCCGGACTTCCCGCTCACGCTGCTCGAAAATGCGCTGCGTGACTGTGGCTTTACCACGTTCATCCACACCAAGAGCGGCGAATGGACGCCGCTCAACGACGGACTGAAGATCGCCATCCTCGCGCAGATAGCCCCAACCGACGGCCCACTCGGCGACTCGGGGCTGATCGTGGACGACGGCGAGACGCGCATCTTCGACCAGAACGACTCGCGCCCGATCGATATGGATCTGCTCGCCAGCCTCGGCCCCTATGACGCCCATTTCCTGCAATTCTCCGGCGCGATCTGGTATCCGATGGTCTATCTCTTCCCGGAGAAGATGATGCAGGCGTTGGGCCGCAAGAAGCGCGAGAACGAGATGGCGCGCGCGCTTCGCTACACGAAGGAGGTCGGCGCGACCTTCGTGATCCCCTCGGCTGGGCCGCCCTGCTTCCTCGACGACGAGCTGTTCGGTTTCAACGATTTCGACCGCGATCCCACCAATACCTTCCCGGACCAGACCGTCTTCCTCGACTACATGGCCGAGCAAGGGCGCGGGGGTGGCCGCCTGATGATCCCCGGCACCGTTGCCACGATCTCGAAGACCGAGTGCCCGGTGGTCCACCCCTATCCCGAGGACGAGGTGAAGCGCATCTTCACCGAAAAGCGCGCGTATCTCGAAGCCTACAAGGCGCGCCAGCAGCATCGCATCGACTCGGAGAAGGCCTCGTGGCCGCGCGGACAAGTGGACGTGCTGGCGTCACTGAAGGAGTGGTTCGAGCCGTTGATGGAGGTAGCCGATCTCACCGCGGCGGGCATCAACGGACTCGTCGTCATCGACACGCAGCCGCAGGGCATCGTGCTGGACTTCCACACGCGGAAGGTCTACGCCTGGCAGGGCGAGGAGTGGGACTACTACCTCAAGCTTGACTCAGCCCTCCTGGAGGATTGCATCCAGCGCCACGTCGAGGACTGGATCAACGAGATATTCCTCTCGTGTCGCTTCCAGGCGCAGCGCAAGGGCGCCTATAACGAGTACGTCTACAACTGGTTTAAGTGCCTCTCATTGGAGCGTCTGGAGTACGCCGAGGGCTTCTACTCCGAGCAGTCGAACGAGCAGCACTTCTTCGAGGCCGACGGCTACCGCATCCAGCGCCGCTGCCCGCACCTCAAGGCTGACCTCACGCGCTTCGGCGAGATCAAGGACGGCGTGCTGACCTGCACGCTCCACGGCTGGCAGTTCGAGCTCGACGGCGGGCGCTGCCTCACCTCGGACGACCGCAGGCTCTACTCCGTGCCGCTCGCCGCGGACCAGGGTGAGTCGCTAACTCCGCGTCCAAAAACCGCGCCGGCATCGGCCGCCTCCATGCCGCGCCAAGAAGCGGTGAGCTATCCGCCGAAGCTCTCATCCATCCAACTGCGCTGCAAACATTGCTGGTATCAGCCGAAGAAATTCCCAGAGAGTGGCGCGAAGGGCTCTCGGGAGCACGAGACCGGAGGACTGAGCGCCACTTCGTCGCCTATACGCTGGGCAGAGCCTTGCCCGGCTTCGTGTCCTCATCGTCGCCTTCGTCCGTCGCTGGCGCGGGCAGCTGATCTATCGTCGCGATCTGCGGCGACGATGAGCTTGGATGCGCCGCCATGGACTCGACGGCTTCCGGTGATGGAACGGGAATCGACCCACTCACCGACGATGCCCAATCGGTGTATGCGCTCGCGCTCCACAGTGGCACCGAGTCCCTAACTGACGGGCGGCCAGCATCCGATGAGGACGCTCCATCCGGGTCACCGTCTTCTCCCGACGCGAGGATACCACCCGTCGTGCCGTCGTTCACGAGCTCGGCGAGGGACGTACGCATGGTAGCGCTAGGGTCATGAGACGTATGCAACACGTCGGACCTGAGATCAAGCGGCGACGTACCGAGCTCGCCGTCCGTGCGCAACGCCTGTGCGTGTCGCACCTCCACGTACAGCCCGGCGATTTCTGGGCGCTTCTCGAGGTTCAACTTCGGCAGGCGGCCCCAGATGCGTTGCGCATCGTCGAAATCGTCCGCGCGATAGCAATAGAAGCCGAGCAGCGACCGCGCGTCGAAGACGCTCATGCGTTGCCACAATGTCAGGCGCTCCGCGGGCGTTATTATCGCCTCTTCACCAATCTCGACGATGTCAATTCGCCGATAGAGCTGCCGGCCAAAAAGCTTGAAAGGGAAACCGTAGCAGAGTGCGAGGCGGCGCGGCGCGTCCGCCGACGCGCCTATTGGGCGGGCCAACCCGATGAAAAAGCCCTTGGTGAATGCGCCCGCCTGCCAGATCGCGACGAGCAGCAAGAAGGCGATAAACCGGGCGAGATAGCGTTCCCACGTGAGCGGCGCGATCGTGCTGGCGACGCCAAGCAGCCCCAGCCCCGCGCCGAGCGTCCAGGCGCCGTAGACGATGCGCTTGCGATCCCAGTTGAGCAGGTCGTAGTGATGGTGCATCGGTGTCGCCAGAAACGGCAGCGGAAACTCGGTGTGCGAGAAACCCCGGCTTGACTGGAAGCGCTCCAAATAGAGGAACTTGCGAAAGAAGCGCACTAGGATGCGCGCGGAAATCAGTGCCGAGAGTCCCTCCAACACGAAGATGCCGCCGACGAACAGTAGTACGAACTCCAGCCGGCTCACCACCGCGACCAGCCCGAGCAGACCGCCGAGCGCGAGCGAGCCAGTGTCGCCCATGATGATGCGGGCGCGGCGCTTGGCCCCCCCGGGCGCCTTCGCCTTCCATGACGATGGCCAGTTGAACGGCAGGAAACCCGCGCAGGCGCCGGAAATGGCGAGCATGGCTATCGCCGCCGGCCAGAGGTCCTGAAAGCCCTCGCCGAGGATGATGGCGGCGAACGAGAGTGCCGCACTCAGCATCAGGCCTCCGCCCAGGCCATCCATGCCGTCCGCGAAATCAACGGCGAGCGAGGTGGTCGTCGCCACGATGACGGTCATCAGCACAAAGAAGGCGATCCAGGCGAACTTGGTGTCCACCAGCAGGTGGCCGAGACCGGGAATGTCACTATATGGCGGATAGGCGAGCTTGGCGGAGAGCGCCTTGGGCAGGTCGGATCGATTGATTTCGAGCGCCGAGGCCAGCGCAATCACGAACACGCCGATGAACTTCTGCAGCTCCGAGATGCCTACGCCGCGCCGAACTTTCATCCAGTCGTCCATGAACCCGACGAGACCGAAGCCGACCAGGGCAAGCAGCAGGGCGCCAAGGAGCTTCCACTCCCCCATGCTGAGGTTGAGGAGAAACCCCGTCGCGACTGAGGCCACGACGATCGCCAGAACCATCGCCACGCCGCCGACCAGCGGCAGTTCGTTCGAATTGCCGGCGCGCATCTCGATCTTGCCGCCCTTGGCCACCTCGATCTGCATGTCACCACTCGATTGATCCGCGCGGAAGTGCCCTTCCTTGTGCTCGCCGCTGCGGAATCGGGGGAACAATATGAGGAACATGAAACAGAGGATTGCGCTGGTGAAGAACGCGACGAGCACGGCTCCAAGAAGTATCTGCATCGGGTTACCTATCGGACTCTCGACTGCACCAGAATTCGCCGATCTCGCGACCTGCGCCGCGTCTACCCCACCTGCTACAACGCCAGGTTTTCGCGCCCAGTAACGCTTGCTAGGTCTTTCCTCAATAGGTCATCCTCGGTGATGGGAGCGTAGCCGAGCCGCGCCAGCGTCTCGCGCGCGACCACGCGGTCGTCCCACGGCAACTTCGCCTTGCCGACGATGATACTCTGCTCATGGCCCTTACCCGCCAGCAACACCGTATCGCCGCTCACCGCCATGCGAAACGCGGCCTCGATGCCCGTTCGGCGATCGACAATGCACTCGAATCGCTCATGTTCGCGCGCGCCCTCGGCCTCGGCGCCCGCAGCGATCTCGCGCAGGATCGACGCGGCGTCCTCCTCGCGCGGATCCTCATCGGTGATCACGGCGAAATCCGCGAGCCGCGCGGCTGCCGCGCCCATCACCGGGCGCTTCACGCGATCGCGATCACCGGCGGAGCCGAAGACTACGATCAGCTTGCCCCTGGTCACGGGGCGCAGCACCTGCAGCACCTTCGCCAGGCTGTCCGCCGTATGCGCGTAGTCCACGACGACCGTGAACGGCTGGCCGCAGTCGATGCGCTCCATGCGCCCGGAAACGCCGCCGAACGCGGCCAGCGCCTGCTGCATCGTCTCCGGCGCGACGCCGTGCAGGTAGCCAACGGCGAGCGCGGCGAGGCAGTTCGAGACATTGAAGCGCGCAACAAGCGGCGTCCTCACCTCGAAGGTGGCCCCGTTAGGGAAAGTAACGGCAAACCGCGTCCCGTCCGCGCGCAGATCCAGGTCGCTGGCCCGCACATCGGCCTCGGCGTCGATGGCGTATGAGAGCACTGGCGCGGAGCAGAAGCCCTTGAAGTAGGCGAAGGCGGGATCGTCGGCGTTGAGCACGCACGCCTTCGGCACTGGGAATGAAAGTTCCTTCACTCGCTTCGGGTCAACGCGCTCGAAGAGCATCGCCTTGGCGCGCCGGTAGTTCTCCAGGGTGCCGTGCACCTCGAGATGCTCGCTCGTGATGTTGGTGAAGACGGCGACGTCGTACTCTACTCCCTCGACGCGATGCAGCGCCAACCCGCTCGACGTGGTCTCCACCACGGCGCATTCAACCCCCGCCTCGACCATGCGCACCAGCGTCTCTTGGACCTCGGGCGCTTCGAGCGTGGTAAAGCGGCTGTTGTTCTGCTCGCGCAGGTCGCCTATCTTGAAGTCCACCGTGGACATAAGGCCGGTGCGACGTCGCGCGGCTGCCAAAATCGCCTCGATCAGCGCGGTCGTGGTGGTTTTGCCGTCAGTACCGGTGACGCCGATGACCTCCATCCGCATCGAAGGATGCCCATAGAAGGCCGCGGAAATGGCGCCAAGCGCCATGCGCGAATCCGCCACCCGCACGTAGGCGCGGTCGCTGGGGAAGTCGGCGGGCGCCGCATCTTCGCCGACGACGAGCACCGCGCCGCGAGCGAGCGCGTCCGCGATGTAGCGATGGCCGTCATGGGTGCGTCCGCGGATAGCCACGAAGGCAGCGCCTTGTACCACTTCGTCCGAAGCGGATGCCACCGATGTGACATCCGCATCCGCCGGACCCTGGCACTGCGCCACGGCCAGCTCAGCCACTATTTCACCGATCGCTCGCCTCACCTGAACCCCCTCATGCCGCGCCCACATCCGGCAGCATCACCTCGCCCTCAGCCACCACAACCGACTCCCCACCGACTCGCACATCCCGTACCATATCCCCGCTCGCTTGGATGGCGACGTCCAACCGGCTGGTGCGGCCCATCTCGACGCCTTGTAGGATGCGCAGCCGAGACTCGCCCAGCTCGTCAACCTGAATCCGACCATGACGCAGCAGGTAGACCCCGAAAGGGCCCGCCGCCGAACCGGTCGCGGCATCCTCCACCACGCCCATGCCCGGAGCGAACATCCGCGAGCGCGCCGCGCCGGGCTCGGCGCTCAGCCGCGCCAGCGAGAAGACATAGATCCCCGCTCGCTTGTCCACCTGGCTGATGATATCGGCGAGCTCTGCGCCGGGACGCGCTCGACCGAGCGCCTCCAGCGAGCGTACAGGCACATAGACGAACGGGACGCCAGCTGAACCGATCTCAATGGGCAGTTCGGCGTCGAGGTCATCCTGCGCCAGTCCGAGGGCCGCAATGAGCCGCTCACGCTCGCCGTCGTACGGCCGGAATGTAGGGACAAGCTGGTGCATCCAGACGAAGCTAAGGCGCTGTCCCTCGAAGAGCAGATCAACCGCCAGCGTGCCGACGCCCAATTCGAGGTAGATCGGCGAGTCGCCCGCCTCCCTCGCCACGCCCTCGTACGCCAGCGCGAAGGTCGTACCGACGACGGGATGGCCCGCGAAGGGCAGTTCCGTGGCGGGCGTGAAGATACGCACACGCCGCAACGCTTTCGGGTCGGTCGCCGGCAGCACGAAGGTGGACTCGGCATAGTTCATTTCGCGGGCGAGCGCCTGCATCTCGGCATCCGAAAGCCCACTCGCCTCCGGAAAGACGGCCAATTGATTGCCACCGAAGACCGCGTCGGTGAAAACGTCAAGTTGAATGAAGCGATAACGGCGCATACTGTTCCCCATGCCTCGCTCGAGCACCACGCACGAGCGCCTATAGCTTATCCCATTTCCTTCCGGCCGAGAATCCCGCCCAACCGAATGGGGTGAGCAACCCATGACACCGGGCCAGATTTCGCAAGAGACCCAATCGAGAGCGCCGAATCGCGGCGACGCCTCGTGCGCACGACGACGATCGGCCAGCAGCCGAGCAGAACTGCTGCTATGCGTGCGCCGCGGAGGCTGCCGTCGCCACCTTCGCCTCCGCCCAGCGAGCCCTCCACTCGTCGAGCGTCAGTTCTTTCGGCTCGCGACCCTCCGTGCGGAGGCGCTCCTCCATCGCTTCGAACCGCCGGCGAAACCGCGCGTTCGAGCGCGCCAGAGCTTCCTCAGGCTCAATGTGAAGCCGGCGACCGAGGGATGCCAGCGCGAAGATCAGGTCGCCAAATTCCTCAACCTGCCCCTCCTTGGACTCGACGCGCAATGCCTCAGCCAGCTCACGCGCCTCCTCACTCACCTTCTCCAACGCGCCATCGACCGAGGGCCACTCGAAACCCACCTTGGCCGCCTTGCGCCCCAACTCGTGCGCCTGATAGAGGGCCGGCGCGCTCTTCGGCACCCCGCGCAGCGCGCTTTCGACCTGGATAGTCTCCCCCTTCGTCTCGCGCTCCTGCCGCTTGATCGCCTCCCAGTTGCGCAGCACGTGCGACGCGTCGCGCACCTCGACATCGCCGAAGACGTGCGGATGCCGCCGGATCAGCTTCTCCGTCACCGCCTGGTAGACATCGCCGATGTGGAAGAGGTCTTCCTGATCGGCGATCTCGGCATGCAGGTAGACCTGCAGCAACAGGTCGCCCAGCTCCTCGGCCAGATGCTCCGCCTGCTCCGGGCTGCCGTCCCAATCGTCCAGCACCTCCGCCACTTCGTAGGCCTCTTCGAGCACGTATTTCCGCAGGGATTGGTGCGTCTGCTCACGGTCCCATGGGCAGCCGTCGGGCGCACGCAGCCGCCAGATGACGTTGCGGAGCCCCTCCGGCACGCGCGTCGCCAACAGCGCCGGCAGCGGTGGTACATAGATCGTCGTCAGGTGGTCGGCATGCTCGCCGCGGTCGAGATCGCTCAGCCGCATACGCTCGACGACTTCTTCGCCCGACACGCTGGCCGAGCGGACCACGGCGACCTCCCAATCGTCGGGGTAGATCTCGCCCAGGGCGAGCTTTACGCCGCTAGCCACCCGCCGGTTATAGGCCTGCGCGATCAATGCCGGCTTCGTCGGCAGCACGGCGCCCTGCATCGCGGCAGAAGGCACGTCCGCCAGCAGCGTCGCATCTAGCACCTGCATATCCTGCGCCAGCGGATCGACGTCAAGTGCGGCACAGACTGGCTCGATGAAAGAGAGACCTGCGACAAGGCGCGCGGCGATTCCGCGCTCCGGCCCGCCCGCGCGCAGGCGCCGCACCGACTCCTCCGCGATCAGCGGGTGCCCCGGCACCGCGTAGACCAACGTTTCGCCATCCGGCAGCCCCTCGGCGCGCACGAAGAGACGCTCCGCCATGCGCGGATACAGCTCCGCAAAACTCTCGGCTTGTTCGTAGAGGTCATCGAAGGACTCGATCGCGAGTTCGGGCCGGTGGAGGCGCAGCGCGTCAACGGTGGGGTGTCGCGTCGTGCGACAGATTACCACGGAGGCGGACTCCAACACGTCGCGGGCCTCCAGCGTCAGATCGTCCCACCGACCGGGACCCAGGCCGACCACAATCACCTCATGCTCACCCGCCATGCGGCTCCTCGCTCTCGCTGCCGGCGTGCGTCCCGCCGCGTCGCCGACGCCTCATTATAGCGCGCCGCGGTCGCCCTACAGGCAGCCATCAAACGGTCAGCCGGGCGAAGCGTAACGTTTCACCCGGCTGACCAAACGTTGCAGTTGCCGCGAATACGGGGCTATCCTTGTGCCGCCTGTTGCGTGGCCGCGGGGGGAATGTAGACGAACTCTTGATGCTTCATCTTCAAGTAGTAGACGTTTTGCAGCCACTGGCTGAAAATTGTCGTCTGAGTGTTCGTATCCGTCACAGCCGACAGTCGCTGCTGCTTCTTGTCCGTCACTTTGAGGACCACGTACTGGCCGTTATACGCCACCACGCTATACTGCGGCGGCGTATCCTTGTCGGGATTCGCGCCGAACAGCGCGGTCGAGAAGGCGTTTGGCAGTTCCCCATACCACGCCGTGCCGTAGTTGCCGCCATCAGTGGCGTTGGGACTGGTCTGCGTCGCTAGCTTCGAGAAATCTGCCCCGCCCTGCAACTGCGTCAGCAATTGGTCGGCCTGCGTCTTCGTCGACACGATGATGTCGTTCAGCTGCACCGTCCAAAGGTTGAGCATGCTGATCAGTTTGGCCTCATACGCCGTCTGCTCGGAAAGCAGCACGCGAACCCGGCCCGTCACGAAAGGGCGTTGCGCTTCGGCGCTCGCCTTCGTCGTCGGATCGGACGACGTCTCGCCCGCCTTGAGGTTATCGTCGAACTGCTTCTCGGCGACCTGCATCTCCTTCGGGGAGACGGTCGCGTGAAGGTCCGACAACGCCTGGTGCATCAACTCCAGGTTCACGAGGAACCCAAGCACCTGTGATTGCACGGTGGCAGCGTTGTTTCGACCAGTCTCAGCCTGCCAATTATACGGGCCGCCCGTGTTGCTGGCGGCTTCCGCAAAGGCCAGAACCTGCCCATAGTCGTCGATCGAGATCGCGTGCCCGTTCACCGTCGCCGCCGACAGCGGGCTCGCCGGGCTCGACGCGCTGCAGCCGCTGAGGCCGATCACCACGCCGAGCGCAAGCAGCATCGCGCAGGAGAGGCTCGCCCGTCGCGAGCTCCACCGAGAGAAGTTCATCGAGTACCTCGTCTTGTATGCCCGTCACCCATCCGCAACCAAGTGCCAATGGTGGCCCATCCGTGGAATCGTAGCATCGGCACTTTGAGGCGTCAATGCGCGACCAGTTCCGAATGGAGCGACCTACCGAGGCGGATCATTTGTTCAGACGAGGCAGCGAGGCAAGATGAAACACCCATGTGTCGATGTGGGTGAACATGGGTGAGTGACTCCCTCACCCAGCATTTTTCCAGCCCGCGATCATCGTCGCTACTTGCGCCGTATGTTCGTCATAGTGCTCGGTGATCCACCGCATGATGTCACGGCACGATGTGGGAAAAGGCGCCGTGCCCGCCGAGTAGATTACCGGGGCCTGACGCCCAAATTCCGCCCCGTCGAGCGCCGAGACCACTAGAAGTACGCGTTGATGTGCAGCGGAGAGATCGGTGAGCAGCTGCGCCCGATCGGCTCCCGTTGGGCGCAACGCGACGAGGTCAAGGTGCTGTTGCGCCTCTCGCGGTGCCGTGGCGGAGTCCGCCGCGAGATCGACCAGACTGAATCCCGCGTCACGGATCAACCCGAGGACGCCGAGATAGCGATCGATCGTGTCGCGAATGTGGGGTAGTAGCGTGCCCACCGCGTACTCGTCACCCACCGGTATATATGCCAGTGCCTCGTCGGGCGCCACGGCGAACGCCGCCAAAAACGTATCGCGCGCCACGTCGAAGGCGTCGAGTGCATTGCGCTGCTCGTCTGATAGATTCGTCGTGCTCATGATGATCTCCCACCTCCGGCTGCGGTGGCGTCCACCGCCGACGCTCGGCCAACTGTTGGCTCACGCAGCCCCTCGAAGAGGTCGCGCTCGATCGCCCGCCCGCCATTGACCAGGCTGAACGCACGATAAAACGTCTGCTCGCCCCAGAGTTCCGCGTGCGAGCTCTTGCGAGCTCTCAGGCATCGCGCGCAGCGCAGCATAATTCGTGAGCTGCGTCTGGTGACAGGCGATGGCCTCCCACACCTGCTCCCAATACGCCGACGTGTCGAGCCGCGTCGTGATCATCCACTCCAGATAGGGCGAGAGGCGTCGCGTCGCGCCGTCAACGTGCATCTCCAGATCGCCGAACGCCGCCTGGTATGCTTCGGCAAGGCCCTCCGACTGCGCCAGGTAGTAGAATTTCGACACCGTGTGGGGTCGCTGCCCATCCGTTCGTGCCGCCGTCGGCCTGGCCGCCTGAACGATCGCCGCCGCTGTCAATTGAAAGATCGCGATGTGATCCGGGTGCCCATAGGCGCCCCGTGGGTCGAAGGTCATCACCACCTGCGGACGGAAACTGCGCAGGTGCCGCGCGACCTTGGCGATCGGCTCCGCTGGTTCCGCTTGATCCAGGTCGCCATCGATGTAGTCGAGGAAGCTCACCTCTCGGATGCCGAGCGTCTTCGCTGCCGCCCGCAGCTCGCCTTCGCGGATTCGGCCCAACTCGCCCGGGCCGGGATACAGGGCCGGATCGTCGGTCCAGCCGCGCTCGCCGCGAGTCGCCGTCACCAGCGCCGTCTCGACCCCCTCCGCGGCGTATTTCGCCAGCGTGCTGCCGAAACCGAGCGACTCATCGTCGGGGTGGGCCAGCACGGCCATCAGGCGTAGTCGAGTCGCTCCACTCGCCATGGCACGCACCCTTCCATGTCCGCCGCGCCGAACCTGGGCCGACGGTGCAACCGCCGACCCGTGGCAACAAGGTTTGCTTGGAACACACTTTACGCTTAATTCAACCCTCGACGCTACTTGCGCGCCTCGAAAATGCGGTTCATCGGCGTCTCCGTCGCCCGTCGGAAGCGTGTCAGCCCGCCGGCAAGCACCGTCTCGCGCAACGCCTGCTCCGTCGCCACTGTGCCGAGCGCCGTATGACCCGTCGCCAAGCCGTTCGGCGTGCAAACCAGCACCGACGCGCCGGAGTAGAAGCGGCCCACGGGATTGAAGTTGTCCTCCACGTGGTCGCCCGCCATCGGCTCGACCAGCAGCACCGTGCCGTCGTCGGCCAGCGCGCGCCGCGCCTGGGCGATCGTATCGGCGGGATCGCCGATGTCGTGCAGGCAGTCGAAGAAGGCGATCAGGTCGAAGTTCGTCCCCAGATATTTGGTGCTCGTCGCCACCTCGAAGGTGATGCGGTCCGCCACGCCCGCCGCCTTCGCCAGTTCCTTCGCCCGCTCGATCGAGGGACCATGCACGTCGTAGCCGTAGAAGGTGGAATTGGGGTACGCCTGCGCCAGCAGGATCGTCGAGGCGCCGTGGCCGCAGCCGACGTCGGCCACCTTCGCGCCGCGCTCCAGTTTTTGCTGCACGCCGTCGAGCGCCGGAATCCAGCTCTGTACCAGATTGGCGGCATAGCCGGGACGGAAGAGCCGCTCAGTGCCGACGAAGAGGATCGGGTCGTGCTCGCCCCAGTGCATGCCCGCGCCAGTATGGAAAGCCTCCGTAATGCGCGGCTCCGCTCGCGTGACGGCAGCCGCGATTAGGAACGCGCCGCCGATGTAATACGGGCTGGTCTCGTCGGTCAGGGCAACTGCGTGCTCGTCGGGGAGCGAGTAGCGTTGCGTCGCCGCATCGTACTCAACGTAGCCACCTGCCGCCTGATTGATCAACCACTCTCGAACGTACCGCTCACTCGTATCCGTGCGCTTTGCCAACTCGGCGGGCGTCAGTGGTCCCGCCCCAGCCATCGCGCGGTACAGTCCCAGCCGGTCGCCGATCACCACCAGCGTCGAGCTGAGAGTCGCACCGCAATCCGTTACTGCTTTGCCGATGAACGCCTCCAATTTCGAGGGATCGAATTCCTTTGCCGTGGCCGTCTCCGCCTTCGTCGTACCCGTCGCCATGTCTCGTGTCCTTTCGTTTGCTCTATGCCGGCCAGCACTCGCCGCCGGGAACACGAGTCAGCCTACCTGGAACGGCGCCTCGGGGCATCGTGGACTCCACGGATTCCATGCGGGGCCAGTACGGAGAGATGATGGAGTCGAGATCGCGTTCGAGCACTGAGAGGCACGGAGGACGATGCACGTGGTACGGAGGCCATGACCTATGGATAGCAACCATCACGAGCGTTTACGAGATCGAGGAGTCCTGCCGGGTCGCCCACGCCGCGATCTGCGCCCTCGAGGAAAAACTGAGCTTGCCGAGGATGTTGGTCACGTGCGACTCGACCGTACGCTCACTGACCACCAGCTCATCGGCGATGGCTCGGTTGGCGAGCCCACGCGCCACGAGCGTCGCCACCTCGCGCTCGCGTTGCGTCAAACCGCCCGCCGTTGCCCGCGCCGCCTTCTCGCCGCCGGTCGCGCTCTCGACCTTCACAGGCTTCAGCCCCTGCGGAAGATGCGCCTCCGCCGCGCGCACGAAGCGCTGTCGCAGAGTGATATCATCCACCGTGGCGGCCAGCGCGTCGATAAGGGCGTGCGTCTGCGCCGCCTCGTGTTCGGCCGCGGCTTGTCGCGCGCAACGCAGATAGAGGGCGGCCAGGGCGGCGCGGACCCGCCACTCAGAGTGCAGCTCGTGCCGCAACAGAGCGCCGCGGAGGGCAGACTCCAGCGCGAGGAGCGCGTCATCCTCACGACCAAGCGCAGCTAGTGCCTGGCCGCGCAGTAGCAGCATCCGGGGTATCGGTTGGCCTCCGCCGTTGCCCGGTACCGTAGCGAGCAGATCGTCCGCGATTGCGAGCGCCGCGTCAGCGTCGCCACGCGCCAATTGGAGACGACCCCAGACCATCCGGATTCGGCGTTCCGACAAGTTCCCCGGCGCCCGATCCACTGGCAAGAACGCCAAAAGTGACGCTTCCAGGTCGTCGATCGTGCGGCCATCGAGTTGCGCCGTCCCGCGCGTCGCGATCACATTGCCGCTCCACCAGTCAGATCCCATCTCGTTTGCCATCCTCAGCGCGACCTCGGCGTGGGCAAGCGCCAGATCGGGCAGGAGGAAGACGCCATACCCGAAGGCCATCGCGTGGTGGGCAGCGACGATCCACTGCGTATGTTCAGCCTCCTCAGCGACGCGCAGTGCCTCGCGCCCACGGGCAACACCGTTCGCGAAGTCGCCGAAAGCGAATGATGTGGTGCAGGCGGTGAACGCCGTGTAGCCCTCCGCTGAGCGAGAGCCGATCTGTCGCGCAAGCCGCATCGCGTCCGCCAGGTCGCGCTCGCAGTCCTCCGGCGAAGGTAGTGCGCTGTAGACCGGCTCGAGCAGGTGCGAGTTGCCAAAGGCCGCACGCGTTGTATAGCTGGATGTCAGGTTCACCGTGTCACCGAGCTGGCCCAACAGCGAAATCGCCTTGCTCGCCGATTGGGTCGCCCCAATGGCATCGCCGTAGATGCCGCTCGCCATCGCCAGCAGATCATAGGTCTGGGCGATTCCTAACTGGTCGCCGAGTCGCTGGAAGAGCTCGAGCGCCTCGCGGTGAAGTGCCACGCCCTCTGCTGCTTTCCCCGTGTTGACCAGCCAATTGGCGCGCCGGTTCAGGCTGTTGGCACTCAGTTTCTCATCGCCCAGCGCCTGCGCCGCCTCTAGCGCCGCCTGGAAGAACTCGCCCGCCCGAGCGTAGTCGCGCGCTACCCACAAAAAACCTATCGCGCTCAGCGCACGCCATTCGCCGTCACGGTCACCCGCACTCCGTGCCGCATCCAACGCCTGTTGGTTGTTCTTAAGGGCCGGAACAAACTCGCCCAGCAGTTCATATGCCTTGCCGCGCCCCAATAGCACACGCGGATCGGGCGACTGCGCTAACCGCTCTGCGGCCTCGAAGACGCGAGCATAGTGGTTCAATGCCGCCATTGGCGCGTAGAGCGCGAGAGACTGCTCGCCCGCGCGCCTGGCGTATTCCAGCGCCTCGCGCCACATACCCGCCTCGAAGGTGTGATAACCGAGCTCACCGAGATGCGTCTCAACGGATTGCGCGTAGAGCTGCTCTAACGTCGTCGCGACACGGCTATGCAGCGCACGCCGCTCGCGGGCCATCAACTCGCCGTAGACCGCCCGCCTCGTCAGCGCATGGCGGAAGCCTAGCTGCTCTGCGGAGACCTCGATCATCAACTGCGCGGCGATCAACTCCTTGGTGAGCAGCAACAACTCCGCATCCTCGTACTCCGTCAAACTGCGCAACACCTCGAAGTCGATACGCTGCCCTACCACTGCAGCTATGCGCAGCACCTCACGCGCCCGCGCGCTGAACTCGCCCATGCGGCGCTGTACTGTGTCCTGTACGCTACGCGGCGTCCGCAATTCGGCGGACGTGCGAGGCGACCACGTGCCGTCCTCAAAAACCAAATCACCCGACACCACCAACGCCTTCAACAATTCCTCGACGAAGAAGGGATTGCCCTCGGTCGGCGTGTAGATCGCCTTGAGCACGTCGCCGGGCATCGCGTTCGCTTGGCCGAAGATTGCGCGCAACATCGCCTCGACCTGCGCCTCGTCAAGCGGCGTCAGGGGCCACTCGATGGCGATTCTGGTGCGATCCATCTCGGCCAGCAAGTGGCGCAGCGGCGGTCGTACCTCGTTGGCACGGTAGGTCAGTGCGAGGAGCAGCGGCTGACCGGTCAACCGCTGCGCGAGCTGCGCCAAGAATTCGAGGCTGACCTCGTCGCACCAATGCAGGTCTTCGAGGACGAGCAGCAGCGGCGTCGCCTCGGCGCAGGCGATGAAAAACCGCACCAATGCCCGGAAGAGTCGCCGCTTCTCCGCATCCGCGCCGAGCGCCGGCGACTCTTCGCGGATCCCCTCTGCCGTTTCACTCGCCAGCTGCGGCAGCAGGCGCGCCAGTTCGGCGCCAGAAGATTTCAAAGTGTCGCGAATGGCCGGAGGAGTGGCCTTCGCCTCGCACGACCGTAGCGCGTCAAGGAGCGGGCCATATGCCACCGAGCTATCGTGCTCGAAGCAGTGTCCCTGGATGACGTTGAAGCCGCGCACCTGAGCCAACTCGCGGATCGCTCGCAGCATCCGCGATTTGCCGATGCCCGCCTCGCCAGAGATGAGGAGAGTCGCCCCCTGGCCTCGCCGCACCTCGTCCAAAACAGTCGGCAGCGCGTCGAGGTAGGTCTCTCGACCGACCAAGGCGGAACAAACGAACGAGGTCTGTAACGGCGTGTTCACCGTACTGCCTCCCCTCGCTCGCTCCGCGCGCCACTATGTTGGGCCGACGAGGCGTACGGTTTCTCTCCAGCAGTATACGCCGCGCCGCGTGGGCAAGCACCACTGTCGAACGCTCCTCAATCAGAGCATGAAACCTCCTTTAAGGCGCACCGTCGGCGTGATGGTACAATCTCGCGTGTGCGGCCGAAGGCGATCGGCCCAGTCGCAGTCGCCGGACCCGCGGAGGGTTCATTTCCGCCCCAGGAGGTGTACATGCGCGAGGCGTACACCGGCGCGCCGGCTTCGTACGGCAGCGCGACGCTCACTGCGCCGGAGCCGCTCGCCCAGGCTATCGCCGACCGCGACGAACGCCCGATCGGCGTCTTCGACTCCGGCGTCGGCGGGCTAACCATCCTCAAAGAGCTCTTTCGAGAGCTGCCCGACGAGCGGTACGTCTACTTCGGCGACACCGGCAACTGTCCCTACGGCGTGCGTCCCGAGGCAGAAATTCAGCGACTGGCACTTGCCGCCGCGCACCACCTGCTCGAGCGTCGCGCGAAGATCATCGTCGTTGCCTGCAACACCGCCTCCGTCGCCGCGCTGAAAGAGCTGCGCTCCGCGTATGCCGTACCCTTCGTCGGTGTGGTCCCCGCGGTTAAGCCGGCAGCCGAGCGCACGCGAACCAACGTCATCGGCATCGCCTCCACCGAGGCTTCCGCGCGCGGCGACTATCTCAAACATCTCATCGAAGAGCATGCCAGCGGCGTCCGCTCCATTTCCGTCGGATGCCCGCGCCTCGTGACGCTGGCCGAGGCCGGTGTGCTCGACGGACCCGAGGCGGAAGCCGCCATTCGTGAGTATATCGGCCCCATGTTGGCGCAGAACATCGATACGCTCGTGCTCGGCTGCACGCACTTCCCGGCCATGCGAGCCGCGTTCGAGCGGGTTGCTGGCCCCACCGTCGAGATCATCGACTCCGGCGCCGCCATCGCCCGCCAGACCCGCCGCATCCTGGAGGAGCGATGCGCGCTCGCCGCGCCCGGCGCACATCCGACGGAGGCGCCACGCGGCCCACGCGCGAGCGACGAGTTCCACTGCAGCGGGGACGCTGCCAACTTTTCGCGCGTCGCCGGTGCCATTCTAGGCGAGCCGGTCACCGCCACTTGCGTGTCCGGCATGATCGCCAACGCCGATCCGCCTCACAAGCCTTCGGATCGCGTGCTACCCGGCTTCATCCCGCACAGCGCAGGAGTCAGTGCGCCCATCCAGGAGCGCCGCCATCCAGAGGAATAGCCAGGACATCGTACACGAGCGCTCAGGGAGGACACAGGCACATGGCAGATCGGTTTGCGGTGGGTGTCGATGTCGGCGGCACTAAGCTCTATGCCGGCGTGGTCAACCTTGAAACCGGTGCAGTCGTCAGTACCGGCCGTAAGCGCACGCACCCCGAGCGCGGCGTCAGCTTCTTCACGCAGCGTCTGCAAGATGTCATCACGACGGCCATCGCCGGTGCGGGCGACGCCGCTCCCGCACTCATCGGCATCGGCGTCGGCGTTGCCGGCCAGGTGGACCGCGCTCGCGGCGTGATCCTCGGTGCGCCCAACCTCGCGCACGGCCTGGTCAACCTCGACATCGATCAACTGCTCACTGTGCCGTTTGCGCTCCCCGTGACCCTCGGCAACGACGTCGAGGTAGCGGCGCTTGGCGAGCTGCACTTCGGCGCGGGGCGCGGCGTGGACGATTTCGTCTACGTCAGCGTCGGCACCGGCGTCGGGGGCGCCATCGTCCGCGACGGCGCAATTTTCCGCGGCGCCTCCGGCACCGCCGGTGAGATCGGCCACACCGTCGTAGATTATGACGGCCGCTTCTGCGGCTGTGGCGGGCGCGGCCACCTGGAGGCATACGCCTCTCGCACAGCCGTCACGAAGGTACTGCTCGCCGAGATTGCGAGAGGCCGCAAGACGGAGCTCGCCGAGCTGTTGAAGCCCACCGAGACCGCCATCCGATCCAAGATGATCGCTAAGTCCGTCGCGGATGGCGACGCCCTCGTACTTGAAGTCATCGCCGATGCCGCCGACTACTTGGGGGCTGGCATCGGGTCGCTCATCACGTTCTACAACCCGCGCCGCGTGATCTTGGGTGGTGGCCTCATCGAAGCCGTGCCGATGTTCTACGAGCGCGCCGTGCTGCGTGCCCGCGAAGTGGCACTGCCGATCCCGGGTCGCAGCGTGGAGATCGAGCGCACCCAGCTCGGCGACGACGCCGGCATCATCGGCGCCGCCAGCATGGCCGCCGCCCGCGCGCCGATCGCCGCATGATCCCTCGCTTGTCCTCCCACGTTGCTTGTGCATCGGCCCTCCGCTATACTGTGGCCGCTCGCATCTGCTCACCATCTCTCGTCGTACAACGACGCGAGCTCCAGTGAAGGGAACCGACGCCCACATGGCTCCTTATAGATCAGCACGCTCGTCGCGGGCCTCAACCCTCGCGCTTGTCGCCATAGCGCTTGGCACTTTGCTCGCCAGTTTCGGCTTGCTCCTCAGCACTCCCGTCGTCGGCATTGCCCACGCCGCCGCATGGCACCCGAACGACCCCCAACGGCATACGGACAGTACCGATCCCACCATCGCGTGGGACAGCAGCATGATCTTCACGGGCCAGAACGGCGGCAATCCGTGGGGGCCCGTCGGCGAGCATGCACAGGTCCAGGGCACCAAATTCCCCGATGGCTCCTATGACCTTGTGCTAGCCGCAGGCGACGTGAACAGCGACAGCACCGTTTGCAGCGCCAGCTCGATCCCCGTCGGATCGCCCGTCACCGCCAGCGGGGGCAGCTTCACCGCCAGCTTCGACTGGCCTTCTGCCGCCAATTCGGTCAATACCGCCTATAGCATCTGCGCGCTCAAAGACGCCGACCACAGCGTCGCCAGCACCCAGGACAGCGGCCCCTTCACCGTGCTCTCCGCGTCCGCTCCATCCATCAGCATCTCGAAGTCGAGCGTCGCCGCGGGCAGCAGCGTCACCGTCACCGGCCAGAACTTCGTGCCCGAACAAAGCGTCTTGGTCTACGTCGCGCCTTGTAGCTCCTGCGGCGCGCCGAAGACGGTCAGCGCCACCGTGCAATCCACCGGCCACAACACCGGCGGCTTCACCACCATGCTGACCATCCCGACCTCCACCTCGCCCAGCAGCTATTTCGTCGGCGCGATCAGCTCGAATGGCGTACTGAGCGCGACGGAACACAGCCTCGTCGTCGTCGACGCGCCGACGCCCACCCCGACGGCTACAAGTACGGCAACGGCCAGCCCCGCGGCCACCGCGACCAGCACCAGTGCCAATCCGGGCAAATCGAACGACACGAACAGCGGCCTTTTCATCGCGCTCGGCATCGTCGCCGTCGTCCTGCTCGCCCTCATCGCCGGCTTGATCGCATTCCTCGTCACGCGCGGCTCCTCCGCGCCTAGCTCCACCTCACCCGGCTCGCCCTACGGAGCCTACCCGAGCGCGCGGCCCTATGGCTCAAGCCCGCCACCGCTCCCGATGCCCGACGTGGAGAACGACCCAGCGGCGGTGGCCGAGGAAAATACACCCGTCAACTATGACGACCCCACCGATCCTGGACTGGGCACGCCGCGCCGGCGCTGAACCTGCACCAAAGCTGACCCGGCATACCTCCCAAATGTTCGCCCGAGAGCGAGCCCACCCTTGAAGTCACCTTCGGCACGCCCCCACACGTGTCAGGTGACGTGCTGGCGAGAGCTCCAGGCAGGCAACATGTCTGTGAAGCTCCGCATCGCATGACTCAGCATGCGCAGGAAGCGCCGGACGGCGCGGTCAAGACGGCCTAGGGTCGCACCCTCAGCCATGTCGTCGATATCGAGCCCTCAGGGCCCCAACCTATCGCGTCGTCGCCCTCTTCGATGGCAGGATGGCCTAGCTCTACGGCTTGCCTGTGCTGCATCCCGTCGCGGCGCGGCTCGGCATCCGCGCCGACTTCATGTCGATCCCATGGAATGCCGTCGCCACGATCGGGCGCTCTTCCGTCTTCCTGAAGCCGGGGTCGCGGGACCACCGGGAGCGCATAGGTACCGAGTGAGCGGCACTTTCCGCCCCCGTGTGGCACTATTGCAACCTGGCTGCACACCGCACCGTAAACGTTCGCAGAGACGTTGGTTTCGTGAGGACCTCGACCCCCTGCACCGGGACAACCTGGCCTCGCAACACCAACGCTCTTCACCCTTATAGCGTCCAACCACCAGGAAGGGTGCCACGTGAGAACTCGCCCGCGCCGCTTGCAGGCACCTCACCTCAGCAGCATCGCCGTGGGTCTCCTGCTCCTCCTGCTGCTGCCCGCACCCGCCTACGCGGACGCTACAAGCCCTGCTTTGCCACAAACATCGAGCGGACACGTCACCGTCATCGTCCTCGATATGTCCGGCTCGATGAGCGATAACGATCCCGACGGCCTGCGCTGCTCTGCCGCCAACGCGTACATCGATCTCAGCGGCCCCGGCGACTTCATCGGCGTGGTCGGCCTTGACGACGGCGGCCAATCGGGTGGCCCCAACGGCTACGGCTCCGCACAGATCTGGGCGCAGCCTGCGGAGATGGCAACCGTCGCCGACCGACAGAACCTCCGCAGCGCCATCGCGACCAAGTCGCACAACTGCCGCCCCGACGCCAGCACCCCCACCTACGACGCGCTTAGCCAGGCGCTGACTATGCTCGGCAAGGCGGCGACGAACGGCCGCTCCGGCTCCGTGATCCTGCTGACCGACGGCGCGCCGATGCCGAACAGCGATGGGCAGATCAACTCAATCAAGACGATCCTGGTGCCGCAATTCAAGCAGCGCGGCTTCCCGGTCGATACGATCGCGCTCGGCGGCGATCAGAGCTTCCACGGCTTCCTCGACGATCTTGCCAACGGCACCTCTGGCAAGGCCTACGACGACGGTAAAGGCGCGGTCTCGGGCGTCTCGCCGCTCAACATCGCGCCATTCTTCGTGGACATCTTCGCGCGCTACAGTGGGCGCGTCGTCTCGCAGGACATCGCGCCGACGCAACTCAGCGGCGGCGCCGTCTCGCGCAACTTCGCCGTCGGCGACTTCGTCAGCCATCTCGACGTCATCGTCGTCAAAGATTCGCCCGACGCCAGGGTGACGCTCACCGCGCCCAACGGCCAGACGTTGCCGCCCGCCGTCGGCGGCACCTTCATCTCAACCGATCCCCACTACGCCATCTTCGCTATAGACCATCCGCAGACCGGCGCATGGCAGGTCAATGTCGCCGGCCCGGGCCAGTTCCTGATGGATAGCCTCAAAGTCTCGACCCTCGGCCTCACGATCACCGCGCCGGACGCCGGCCACCCGACGCTGCCGATCGGCCAGCCGCTGACAATCACCGCCACGCTCAACGACGGCGGCACGCAGATCACCGGCTCGCGCTTTAGCCTCACCGGCGCCATCACCTACGGCGGCGCCGGCGCCCAGTATCGCCAGGAATTCGTGTTGGACGACAAGGCCAGCCCCGGCGCCTACTCGACGACGATCACGATCCCCGAGGCTGCGCCGACCGGCAGCTATGTCATCAGCGTCACCGTCCGCGAGGTCAGCGACACCGTCGCCAGCGCCGACCACGCCGTGCGCATCGAGCGTTTCCCCGTGCCGAGCTTCCTCACGGCGGCCGGAACGCCGACCACGAACACGGTGCCCGCCAGCGAGATCCGGTGGGATCCGGTGCTGAACGCGGTCTATTCCGTGCCCGTCGGCTTCGTCAATTGGCTCAGCAACTTCGCGCTGCAAGGGCATCCCGCCGGCTCGCGGGCCAGCGCCGCCGGCCGCGTCTACCTCGACGGCCAACCCTACACCTCCGCCACCGTCACCGGCCACGCCTCGCGGCAAGGCTCGACCGCCTCGGTCCCGATCACCATCGCCAACGACGGCGGCGGCCGATTCCGCGTCGACTTCCCGGCCTCCGCCCCCGGCACCTACACCGTCACGCTCGACACTCAGGGTGCGTACGCGGACACGCACGGCGACTTCGGCACCGTCGCTCGCACCGTCACCGTCACGATTACGCAAGCCACGCTACTGCAGGAGATCATCGCCTGGCTCTACACCATCGCCTACCTGCTGATCTTCGCCGCCATCATCAACCTGATCCGCACCCTCGCCTTCACACCCGCGCCCTACGGAACCTGGGAACGCAGCTCCAGTCGCGACGGCAGGACAGCCCGCGCGCAGAGCTTCAGCCGCACGCTGCGCAGCCCGTGGAACTGGTTTATGCATCGCAACGTGCTGTCCTCCAAACAAGCCCTCCGCACGTCCGGGCTGACCTTTCGCTTCAAGCGTGGCGGCCTGATCGAGGTCAAGCGCGAGGGACGCGCCGGCGATCGCTGGTCCTCGACGAGCGGGCGCCTCACCGACGAGTACTCCGCCGCCAAAGTGCTGACCTATCGCCCCACCGGTGGCGAAAGCGGACTTGATGGCGACTCGGACTCCGTGACCTATACCATCAACGCCTCGCCCAAAGGCGGTGGTACTACCCGGGCAAAGGCGACCAGCAACAAGGTCGGCACGCGCACGCTGGGGGCAAATCCCGCAGCCAAGCGCGGAGCGAGTCGAGGAGGGCGCGGCGGCAAGGTCGGCGCGCGCGCTGGGTCGCGCGGTGGCGGCGACAGCCTCTTCGGAGGCATCTGAATGATCATATCCCGAGATCGAGATTTGGAGGCGCGCTTCGGCGTCCCCATCGACCCTCCTCTTCTGCTCCCCCGACGGGAGAGAGGCCAGGAGGCCACCAAGGGACCCGCACACTTGCATTCACCGGCGCTTGCCTGACTACTATTGTGGAGTGATGTACCGTGCGCTCCACGAGGGACGGGAACAGCAGAGAAGGGACCGATCACCATGGCACGCGAAAAGCTGCTGTCGGAACGAGCACGGACCGTCGCGAGCCCTCGCATCAAGACGCCGACCCTGGTCATCTTACTGGGTACCACGCCAGGCAAGGCCGGCATGGAGCTCTCGCGCCACCTGCTGACGCTCTCGCCAGCCGACCGCCGCCGCGTCGTGCAGGTCTTCATCGACACCGACGAGAAACCCGGCCCGATGACGGAGTTCGAGCACGAACATGCCGGCGAACTGCAACAGATGGATCTGCACATCGCCGTGCCCGCTGGCATCTCCTATAGCACGCAGCTCCCGCCCGACCGCGACGAGCACACCTACATCCGGCCCAAGATTCCCCAGTACTTCGCCAACGGGGCCGGAGGCATCCGAAACAACGGCCACGTCGCCGTTGCCTTCAACCACCAGCGCATCCACCAGACCCTCGAATCCGCCCTCAGTTCCATCGAGCGCCTCGGCCATGATCAGGGCGAGCGACAACTGATAGAAATCCAGGTAAATATCGTCGCCTTCCTGGGCGGCGGTACCGGCAGCGGTATCCTTCCTGACCTCGCCGTCATGGTGCGCGAGCTGCTCACGACGCGCCAATACCTCCAGCGCATCAACCTCTTCTGTATGCTGCCCGAGCACATCCGCGGCGCCACCGTCAACGACATCTCGTGGCGCAAGAGCAATGCTACCGCCTGCCTCATGGAGCTGTTGGCGCTGAGCCACGCCGCCGCCGCCAAAGGCGGCGTCTACACCAAGTGGATGCTCAACAACAACTACACGCTCACGGACGATCCCATCGCTAACGAGGTCTATCTCATCGGTCGCACCGCCATGGGCAGCGACGAAGATACCGCGCGCATCGTCGGCCTCGACCTCTTCCAGCGCATCACGGACGCGTCGGGGGTCGGTTCACTGGAGCACTCCACCTGGGTCAATCGCCGCACCCTCGGCGCCACCGACGACCGCGGCCTCTTCACCATGTTTGGCACATCCTGCCCGCTGGAGGTCCGCTTCCCCGCCGAGGATACCGCCAACGCCTTCGCCCAGATCTCCGCCTCCTACCTGCTGCCGCTGCTCGTCAACTTCGTCCCCGAATCGCCCGCCGCCGAGGATGGCGACCGCCTGCGCTGGCGGCAGGAGTGGACCCAGGTGGCGCGCTTTACCCAGGCCACCGCTGACGATCCGCTCGCCGTGCAGCCGCAGCCCGAGTTCGGCGAGGACGAATTCTTCGGCGCCTCCACCGACTCGCTCGACATCCTCTGGGACCGCCTCAAGCGCGGCAACAAGATCATCGAGGAACAGGTCGACCGCGCCGTCGTCTACAAGCGGCGCGAAGAAGAGCGCGAGATCGCCACGACGCCCGCCGCGCAGGACCCCACCGACCGCAGCCCCATGGCGCGCCAGATCCGCCACCTGCGCATGTTGGAGCAAGAATATGCCTATATCCTCGACATCCTGCGCGCCAACCCCGTCGAAGACGTCGCCAGCCGCCCCCGCGAGTTAGAAGCCAAGCTGGTCCAGCCGTTCCGCTTCCCCGTCCCTTCGATGATCGAGGAGCCCGCCGTTCGCGGCCACGCCCGCAAACTCGCCGCCGAGTACAACTACATCCTCGAGACGCACCGGCAGGCGATCCGCTACAACAAGCTGCTCACACTGGTGAGCGATCTGCACAAGCAGGTCCAGGCGCAGATCGCCCAGGCCCTCGGCTGGCTGCGCGACACCGGCACCGGCAAGACCGCCGATCAACTCCTCGCCGCCGGCATGCATAGCCCCGCGTGGGCGGCCCGCCTCGATCCGCCGCACCCCCACATGCGCCACCTCTTCGATCTGCGCACCCTGCGCCGCGTCGAAGACAGCAACACCGCCATTGAAAAGCTCTTCTGGGCCGTCACGGTCAACCGCGAGGCCAACGGAGGCAACGTCGACTACGATCAACTCGTCGGCCACGCGCGCCCGCTCGATATCGACAAATTCACCGGCGCCGGCAAGCCGCTCGACTTCACTACCTTCGCCGGCCCCTGCATCTCGTACCTCAGCCGCCACATGAACAACGGCGCCGATCCCACGCTTGAGGGCAGCGAGACGGCGGCGCAGCTCGCCTCGCAGCGCGCGACCGGCCTCGCCGATCGCGTCGTCGAGTTCTTCAAAGACTATTACATGACCGCCTTCGAAGACCTCAACCTCTTCGAGCTACTCTCGATCTGCGCAGTTGATCGCAGCAAACCCGAGCAGCCGCAGCGCCAGGTCAGCCGTTTCCTGCTCGATCACCTTGAGCACATGCGCGGCCTGATGCGCAACCTCGTCGCCTTCGAGGCCGAGCTCTGGCACGACGGGCCGCTACGCCTCGACACCACCGTCTACCTCGGCGTCCATATGCGCCCGCAGACCGGCCAGCAGTCCGTGCTCGACTCCGCCCTGCAAGACCTCGGCGCGCTCAACGAGCGCAACGACACCCCGCGCACGGAGCAGTCGTTCGATCCGCACCGCCTCCAGGTCGCATACGGCCAGCACGGCATCAGCGTCGCCACCATCCCGGACTTCTACAAAGTCTCGAACAGCGCAATGGCCTCGTACCTCCAGCACCAGACAGAGTGGTACGCCGACGGCGCGCGCATGCGCGGCTCCAACAAGATGCCCGTCCATGCCAGCGGCGAGATGGAGCGCCTCGTCTACGGCGACGGCCAGCTCTTCCCCGGCACCAACCTGCCCAAGCTCCTGACGCGCCGCGCCTTCGCCCCAACCGGCAACGGCTATCAGCAGGCGAGCCAGAACGGGCAGGCCGCCACGGCGAACGTGCGCGCCGGTGGCACCGGCAACGGCTACAATGATGGGGGCCACGGCGGTTATGGCAATCCGTAGCGAACGTACGCGCGAGCAACGCCGGGGATCGTAGGAGGTGGGGATGGCGAGTGTCGTTCGGGCGCAATTCCGCCCGACCATCATCCTCTTCGTGGGGGCGAGTGGGGCGAATATCTGCGCGCATCTCCGCACCCTCGGTCGCCTCCTGCCCGACGAGCTGCACGACGGCGTCGCCCTCATCGAGGTGGACGAGTCGACATTTCGCGCCCGCCTCCACTCCGGTATACGAGCCAACGCCGACATCCGCGAGAACCTCGCGCTCGCCGAGGCGCTCCATCCCGCGCTGCGCACCGTGCAGGGCGAGCGCACCGTCCGCGCCATCCAACACGCCGGCCACGCCGTGCCGGTCGCACACGCGCAGATCTACGTCGTCGGCCACACCACCACGCAAACGCTGCCGGACGTCATCGATCACGTCCGCGCCGCGCTCGTCGATCCGCCGATCGCCGCGAATATCACCTTCCTGCTCAGCGACATGCCGCCGAACGAGGATGCGTTGCCACGTTGGCGCGAGCGCCTCTTCGACCAGGACGACATGCCGCACGTCGATTTCTGCTTCCTCTACGAGGAGCTCGGCCACCACCATACTTTCCACCGCCAGGAAGATATCGAATACGCCGCCGCTGAGGCGCTCTTCGCGCTGGCCGCCACCGCTGTCCCCGCCGTGCCCGTCGTCCAGCAAGCGACAACGAAATCACTCGGCGTCACCGACGTAGACGCGCGCATCGGCAGCCTCGGCACCAGCCTGATCCTTTTCCCACGCCCCGAGGCTGAGCGCTACTGCACCGATCTCCTCGCCGCCGACCTGATGCAGAACTGGACCGAAAGTTGCGGCGTCGCCGAACACGACGAAGCCTACCGCGAGCGCGCCTCCGAGGAGATGGAATCCATCTTCGGCCAGCTCGCCGACGGCGACGAGCGTCCCGGCGTGGATGGCCCGCCCTGGCCGAGCCTCACCGCCCTCCTCAACGATCGCCAGGCCGCGCAGTTCGAACGTCGCACCGTCGAGCTTTTTGCCCCCTTCGACTACGACAACGTCGCGGACGACAGCGCGCGCTCCAGCGAGAGTTGGCGCATGGTGGCGCAGCGCCGCGAGGGCGACGCCATCATCGCCTTCCACGTCTGGGAGCAGGTGGCGCGGTCCGCATGGCTCGTCGCCGGTGAC
Source organism: uncultured Chloroflexia bacterium (assembly GCA_963841205.1). Lineage (GTDB taxonomy): Bacteria > Chloroflexota > Ktedonobacteria > Ktedonobacterales > JADMIN01 > CAWAWP01. Next base: position 41,486 of record CAWJCH010000004.1, read on the forward strand.
GCCATCGCCAAGCGCATCACCGGCACCGTGGAAGATCTGTGGCTAGCCGAGGGCGAAGGCGCGTCCGCAGCCCTCACATACGTGCAGCGAATCGACGAAGGCGTCCAGCTCCTGCGCGAGCGCCTGATAACCTGGCGCGTCGCCCACGCCAACAACTACGCGCGCGACCTCGCCGAGCTTGAGCTGCGCTCGCAAGGCCCTTGGACGCTCGCATCCGCACCCGCAGAGGCCGTCGCCGCCTCCAGTGGTAGCCTGCACCTCGAAGCCAGCCGGTTGCCCGCCAAGGAGCAAGACCTCGTCGCGCGAATGGAACGCCGCGTCGCTTGGACGGAGGATCGCCTCCCGCCCTGGCTCAACCTGATCGCTGTCTGCCTCATGGCCTGCCCGCCGCTGATCCTGCTCACCCTCGACTCCCTGCCGCATGCCTGGGGCGTCCAGGTACTACCCGCCATCATCGTCACGCTGATCATTGGGTGCCTGGCCGCCTTTGTCTGCTGGATGCTACGCAAACGCGCCGAATCGAAGGTCATCGTCGCCCGCCAGGACCTCCTCGCCGTTTTCCGTCGCTACTATGCCTACCGCTGCGAGCGGCGTGAGGACGAGTTGCGCGTCGTCATCTTGGGACCCTTCCACCGCCGCGTCTCGCGCATGTGCGAGCGGCTTGAGCACATGCAGCGCTTCATCGCCACCGTGCGCCAAGGCCTGCTGGACGATGCCGCGCTCACGCGAGACGCCCTCTTCGACAGCGCCGCCGGCCACCGCGACGTCTTCGTCGCCAATGGCGAGCGCCTCACCAAGGACGGCGCCTACACCCTCGACAACCTCTACGCCGAGGTCAGCCGTCGCCGCCAGACCACCGCCGAAGAATCCGACGAGTGGCACCACAGCACCGACCGCATGGTGGCGACCCTGCGCCGCTGGCTGAGCGAGCGCGAGACGAGCGTGCTCGACATGCCCGACGCCGCCGTCGAGGCCGCCATCCGCGAGTTCAGCGCGGGCGTCGTCCGCACCTACCTTGTCGGCGACCTCGTCGACCTAGAATCCGCCCTGGCCGCCAAGGGCGAGCGCCGCAAGGTGATCTGGCGCGAGGCGCTGCGTCGCTCACACGTACTCTTCCGCCCGAAGACCAGTCCGCAGCCGTCGCTCTTCGTCGGTGGCATCGATCAACATCGCGCCGCGCTCGAGGGCGCGTCGCCGCATCCCGACGCCGTCCACATCCGCACGCACCACCCAGACTGGCTCCTCGTCGCCCAGTTCTGTCCTGGTGGCGCCCTCACCAAGTGGAGCGACACCCTGCACGACACCCTGCACGACACGCTGCCGCACGCCGATGCGGACGCGCGGGCCGGCAACCAATGGAGCGGGCCGCACCCAGCCGCCGTCGCCAGCGGACAGTCAACCAATCGTCGCCAACCAGCCGCGCGTGGGCTTCGGGGCCGTCTCGCAGCCCACGCGCCCGAAAGGCCGGTGACGCACAGTGAACGCCGATCCGATGCAGACCTGGCCGAGCTACCCCGGCCCGCAGTCACTCGCTCCGCGCGTGCAGGTGTCGCAGACAGCTCCACGACGCGATTTCTGGCACCCGCGCTGGCCGCTGCTCGCGGCGATCCTCTTCACCCCCGCCACGTTAATTGGCTACGCCGTGAAAATCTACTACCTGCCGCACGTGTGTACATTTGGCCGCATCTGCCAGGTCGATACCCTCCCCGGCCTGGATCAGGTGGGCCTCATCTGGCTCGCCTACCTCTCGCTTTGGGCGGTCGTGTTTCTTTTCGGTCGCAAGCTCGACGGCCCCTACCCACCGCGCCCATACACCCTCGCTGCCGCGCTCTACGCGATGTCGCGCTACCAGCCCGTCCGCGGGCTGCTCGCCGTCCTAGGGGTCGCCGCGCTCGTCGGCGTCGCCGCCGCCATCTACGCGGGCCACGTCGATCCCGCCGGCTTCGCGATGGCCGCTATCGTCATCTTCGTCGCCGTCCGCGTCGTCAACTACGCACCGCCCGCACCTGCATCGGACGCGGGCACACCCACTAGAGCGCAGTGAGACATCATGGCAACCTATACGCCGCTCTACGCCTCCAAAGAGACTTTCCTGCTCACCGGCGATACGGTGCGCATCCGCATCGACGCGCGCTCCGTGCCCACCGGCCAGCCCGAGTTGGTCGCCCACGCCCTCGCCGACGACCTGCTCTACCTCTTGCCGCGCCTGCACCTAGACCTCGCCACGGTCCTCGGCGTCCCCAGCGACGAGTACCTCCCACAGGGCGCGGACCTCGTCGAAGAGATCTGCGACGATCTCGAGCGCCTGCTGCGCTACCGCCTGCTCTCTTCCGTCGCCCTACTCCTCTGCGACCTCACCCCCGATCCGGCCACGGGCAGTTCCATCGCGCGCTACGTCTGCGACTACGCGCTGACGCCGGCACTCCCCGGTGGGCCCGACTCTCGCGCCGAGGCTCTGCGCTCCCTCCCGAACCTCGCCCAACTGCCGTTCGAATATCTCCGCCCCGCCCTCGTCGTCCACTGGGACCCCAAAGCCGACTGGCAAACTCGCGCCCAACTCCGCCGCCCGCACTATAACTTCGACTGGACCACGCCCCTCGATCCGACCCAGCCTGCCACCGTAGTACACTTCAGCGAGCTGACCGCCACCATCGCTCCGCCCCCGCTGTTCACCTAACAAGATCAACCAACTCAGCTGTTCACTCCGCCACATACGATCTCGGGCCGATCTTCTTCGGAATCTCGCACTTTGCCGCGTCTGCAGAGCCAGACTACCCCAGCCGTATGGTCGTCGCTTTTCTCAGGCGAACGTGCCGTCCGCGCAAAAATCGTACATGTCCTTCGGGTCTGGCAGCGACGTATCGGTCTACGTTCCACCCTTGCGCTCGCACAATCCTCATGCTATACTCGAGTAGAACTTAATTTCTCTCACTCCCCATCCCTACCCCTCCCCTCCACATCGCCACCTCCCCCAACCAGCATCCAAACCACCTCCCGACCCGTGTACGTGTCCGCCCGGCTGCATCGGTACTCGCTAAGGCAATCACGCGGGAACCTCTCAGGTGCAACTCGTGACCACTAAAATGGAGCCAAAGATGCCCCTCCAACTTGCCCCGTTCACAATAGCTGTCCATCCCTGCTGTACGCCATACAGCACTTCCCCTTGGGCCAGACCTTTTCCTGGTCAACCGCCTCTTGAATCACGACATCTCCGCGGTTACGATCTTAGTCCCCAGTAGGTCGCACCCCTCGCGACGGGAAGGGCGAACTGGTTTCCCCATTTCCGCGTCTGCCCCCCTCATCCGGCTGCATTTCTCCGCTGAGCCCACCATCAAAATGGAAAAGCGGAAGAAAGCGGAAATGGATTCGCCCACGCCGACTGCAAATCGAGGAAACAAGGCACCTCGCACCTCACGGATTGCCGCCATGCGCTGTCCTATCTCTCCCTCAAAACCACCGTCCACTCTTCCCATCAATGGTGTCCCACGGCATACGAGCATCCTCCCTGCGCCCCAACGTGTATATCCCAACGTGTATATTCAGAGCGTCTGAGTCCTCAAGAGCAAGTCAATTGAGACATCGCCCGGCTCCTTGATCGCCATTTCCGCCCCGCCCCATAATCTACCCGGTGGCGCCTTCTCCTCGGAACCCGCGCCGCGATGGAAAGTCATCGGTAATCTCTCCATGGTTCGTGTACGCAACCCGCACATCCCCCGGCCGAGCGACCCGGCGGCGTCTCAGTCATCCGGTGCCTCGTCACCGTCGTCCCACAATCTCGAGGTGGGGTCCCCGGATACACCGCAATCTGCTAAGCTCGGTCCCGGACGTTGGGGACGCAACCTCACATTCACTCTGGGCATCGTCGCCCTAGTCGCGGCGATGGTCTTCATCCTCAACGGTGGCAGCCCAACCTCGAGCAGCAGCACCACCCCCTCCAATAATCCGACACACAGTGGCGCTACCAGCGCCATGTACGCCACCCAACAGGCGAATATCCGGACCTACACACTGCCCAACCCCCACGCCGGACTCATGCAGCCCGCCGCAGACGCTCAGGGAAACGTCTGGTTCGGCGAGATGGACACCAACCTGCTCGCGCGCCTCAACCCAACCACGGGCGCCGTCACCACCTGGCAGCCGCCGAACGGCCAATACAGCATCATGCAGACGGCGGTGGACGCCGCGGGCAACGTCTGGTTCACCGAACAAGCTGCCAACTACATCGGGCGCTTCGATCCCGCCACGCAGCGATTCACCTCCTATCCCTTGGAAAAGGTCAATGGGCGTAGCTCCAGCCCCCAGGCCGTCGTGATCGACGCCGCGGGCAACGTCTGGTTCACCGAGATCACCGCCGCCAAGATCGGTCGCCTCGACCCGAGGTCGGGCGCAATCCACACCTGGCCGATCCCGGTGCCGCCAGGCGCCAGCCACTCGGACCCGTATAGCCTCGCCGTCACCTCCAATGGAGACGTCTGGTTCGGCCACCTCGGCGACGGCGCGATCGGTCGGCTCGATCCCGCCTCCGGCGCCGTCACCTCGTTCCCCCTGGCCAGCAAGAGCGCCCTCGTATTCTCCATGGCCGCCGATGCACAGGGCCGCGTCTGGTTCACCGAGCTAGAGAACGGCGAGATCGGCTTCGTCGATCTCGCCACCAGCAAAGTCACAGAGATCGCCCTCCCAAAGCCACTCGGCACCAACGCCGGCATCTACGCCGTCGCCACCGCCCCTGATGGCACCGTCTGGTTCGCCTCCGCCGGCGAGAACGCCCTCGTCCGCTACACCCCACAGTCTGCCGCCTTCACGTTCTTCGCGCTCCCACAGCCCGGCACCGTCCCCTTCGGCCTTGCGCTCGACAACAAAGGCACCCTCTGGTTCACCGCCGGCGGCACCAACAGTTTCCTCGGCTCCATGCACACTTAATCCCACCCGCCGAGATAGGCACCACTCGCACACCCACCACCCACGCCAACCATCGCAAATCGTGCCCCTCCACGGCTCACCACCGAGGTAGCCATCCCGCGCTACACTGTAGGGGCGAGGCCCGCCTCGCCCGCCGCTCGTCAAACTCATCCCACCGTCAATCGCTCACCTCGCGGCTGCGAGACCGGCTGAGTCGTCGGCACACCTCATCAGGCTTGCGTCAATCTCCGCCCCGAGTCCGCGACACAGCGCAACACACTGTGGGGAAGCTCCATGGAGCGCCCGCCGCACCTTCGACACTAATGCCACAACGCCGATCCACACCGCCAGAAATAACGAGGCCACTCCCATGAGCGAAGACATCCTCGACCTCCCGCCGCCCCCCGCCGACGCCCGCCTCGCGTATGGCGCCCATCCCCTCCAATTCGGCGACTTGCGTCTGCCCGAAGGCAGCGGCCCGCATCCTCTCGCCATCGTGATCCACGGCGGCTACTGGCGCGCGCGGTACGACCTCGCCCACATTGGGCACCTCTGCGCCGCGCTCACCGCTTCGGGCGTCGCCACCTGGAGCCTCGAATACCGGCGGCTCGGCAATCGCGGCGGCGGCTGGCCCAACACTTTCCTCGACGTCGCGGCAGGTGCCGACCACGCCCGCTCGCTCGCCGATCGCTACCTTCTCGATCTCACACGCGTCGTCGCGGTCGGCCACTCCGCCGGCGGACATCTCGCCGCTTGGCTCGGCGGACGCCACCACGTCCGCCCCGAGAGCCCCATCCATACCGCAGATCCCTTGCCACTGAGGGGTGCCGTCCCGCTCGCCGGCGTGCTAGACCTCCGGCGCGCGTGGGAGCTTCGCCTGAGCGGCGGCGTCGCCAAAGACCTCCTGAGCGGCAACCCCGAGCTGCGTCCTGAGCGGTACGCCGCCGCCTCGCCCGCCGAGCTACTGCCCCTCGGTGTGCCCCAAATCCTGCTCCACGGCACCGAGGACGACTCCGTGCCGTACGACATGAGCCGTGGCTACGCCGCAGCCGCGCGGGCCGCGGGCGACGATGCGGTGTTGATCACCCTCCCCGGCGCGGGCCATTTCGAGCCGATCGACCCGCGCTCGTCCGAGTGGCCCCGCGTGCGCGACGCGGTCCTCTCGCTGCTCACATGACGATCGTGCTCCGCCGCACCAACCGATTCGCCCCGCTGTTGTTTCTGCTCGCGCCCTGGTCCTATTCCTGCCTCGCGAGTCGGCGGCCGCTGCTATACTGGCGCGAGGACCGGGGAAGAGGGTGGAACGCGGGATGAATGCGCTAGAGAAGCGGCTCACCACGAGTGACAACAATGGTGCAGACGCGTCGCGTTTGTCGCCCGCGCAGGTGCGCAAGACGCTGCTGATCGTCCTCGCACTCGCCATACTCGCGCTCTGTGCCTTCCTTCACCTGTACCGACTCGCCCAAACCCCTGGATGGGATCCGCAGGAGGGCTACAACCTCGACATTGCGGGCAACCTTGCCCAGGGTCACCTTCGCCTCTTCGCCCTGCGGTCCGCCTTCGCACAGCACCCGCCGCTCTTCTACCTCCAGCTCGTGCTCTCGATCCGCATCTTCGGCTACGACATCACCGCCGTGCGTGCGCTCGCCGCCCTCTACGCCGTGCTCACCTGCGCCGCGCTGCTCGTCGTGGGGCGTCGCATCCTCGGGATCGGGCCAGCGCTCTGGGCAGCGTTGGCCTACAGCGTCGCGCCGATCATCCTCGCCAACACGCGCTGGGGCTACTCCTATGGCCAGCTCGCCTTCGTCGGAATCCTCTGCCTGGGCGCCGCCTGGGAGTACCAGCGCAGCGGCCATCGCGACTGGCTCCTCGCCGCCGCCGTGCTCGCCGGGCTGGCGGCGTGCAGCGACTACGCCGGTGTCGCCTGGATCGCCTTCGTCGCGCTGCTCGCGCTGCGTCGCGGGTGGCGGCCTGCTCTCCTCGCCCTCGGCGTCGGGCTTGGCCTCCTCGCCGTCGATCTGCTTTGCTGCTTCGCGCTCGCCCCTGCCATCTTCTTGAACGACCTCCTGTCCACCTCCGGGCGCGCCGCGGGCGGCAATTTCCTGCTGCAGATCGTCCTACTGCTGGCGAATTACTACCACTTCGTCACGCTAGACGCGTGGCCGCTGCTGGGGCTAGTAGGACTCTTCCTCGTCCCGAAGCGCGGTCGCGGCTTTCTACTGGGCGCGGCGGCGACGCTCGGTCTGGTGGTATTGAAGGTGCGCGACATCGGCGCGAGCCTGCACACCGCCGTGCCGCTGCTCCCGCTGCTGGCGCTCGGCCTCGGCGTCGCCCTCGACCTCGGCCTGCGCAGCCTCTACGGCTGGGCCCTCGACTGGCTCACCCGCCTCTTGCGTCATTATCAACTCGACACTCGCGCCTGGGCTTCCCGCGTGCCTCGCCTGGGCGCCGCCGTTCTCGCCTTCGTGATCGTCGTCTCGCCGGTAGGCCTGGCGTTGGCGAGCGACGCCGTTGGCCTCGCATCAACCTTCACCACCCGCCAGGATGCCACCCTCGCGACGCCCTCCGACGCGCAAGCCACCGCAGCGTTCGTCCTGCGAAATGCGCGCCCAGGCGACCTCATCCTCGCCTCGCCCGAGTTCGCCTGGCTCTTCGACGGCCCAGCCGCAGATAGTGGTATACGTGGCGCCGACCTGCTGCAAACGGTGGCCCAGGGCGGGCAAGCGGCGGCGTTCTATCCCGCCGGCCTGCCGCCGTCGCGCTGGGCGTACGACGTCTCGCTGAACAGCGCCCGCTACGTGGTGGTCGACAACCTCCTGCGCGCGCTCGCCACCGCCGACGAGGAGCCCGCGCTCATCACGCTCCTACACAACGTCGAGAAATGGCCGGTCGCCTTGATAGCGGGTCAATACACCGTCTACGAGCGGCCTGGCGCGGGCTAAGCCCTCCGTCGGGTGATACACTTCGGCATATGAGCAGCACATCCTACGACGACACCATCGCGGCCATTGCGACGCCGCCCGGCATCGGCGGCGTCGGCATCGTGCGCATCAGCGGCCCCGACGCCTTCACACTGGGTCAATCGATTTTTCGTGCCTCGAGCGCCGAGTCCGACGACCCACCTCCCTCGCACCTGCTCACATATGGGCACGCGTTTGACCCCGCCTCCGGAGAGACGCTCGACGAGGTGCTGGCGGTCTTCATGCGCGCCCCCCGCACGTACACCCGCGAAGACGTTGTCGAGCTGCAGGCGCACGGCGGTCCGCTTGTCCTGCGGCGGATCCTAACGGCGGCCCTTGCGGCAGGCGCACGCGCGGCGGACCCGGGCGAGCTGACCTTGCGCGCCTTCCTCAACGGTCGGCTCGATCTGGCGCAGGCTGAGGCCGTCCAGGCCTTGATCACGTCGCAATCCGACGCGGGTCGCCGGCTGGCGCTACGCCAGCTCGGCGGCGACCTCTCCTCGCGCATTCGGCGAGCGCGCGATGCCGCGACCGGAGCGCTCGTGCGCATCGAGGCCAGCATCGACTTCCCCGAAGAGGAGGTGCCGCCACCTGATCCCGCCGAGCTCGCCGCGCTGATCGGCGAGGCCAGCGACGAGGTGGACCGCCTGCTGGCTGGCGCCGATCAGGGACGCGTCTTGCGAGATGGGTTGCGCGTGGCGCTGGTCGGCCGCCCAAACGTCGGCAAATCCAGCTTACTCAATACGCTCCTCGGCGCCGAGCGCGCCATCGTCACTCCCATCGCCGGCACCACGCGCGACACCATCGAGGAATTCGCCACCGTGGGCGGCGTGCCCGTTCAACTGATAGATACTGCCGGGCTGACGCCTTCGGACGACCCGATAGAGCGCATCGGCGTGGAGCGGTCACGGGCGGCGGCGCGCGCCGCCGATCTGCTGCTGCTGGTCCTCGACGGTTCAGCGTCACTGAGCGCGCTCGACACCTCGGTGGCGATGGAGCTGCGCGAGTTGGTGGCCGCGAGCGACCGCGAGGAAGCTGGCGCCACGCCGGTTACCCTCGTGCTGAACAAATCCGACCTCCCTGCGGCGTATCCGATCGAGGCGGCGAAGGCACTCTGGCCGGGCGCACCGGTCGTGCGCTGCTCAGCGCTCTCAAAGGAAGAAACGCTGCCGCTGGAGCGGGCGCTGGCCGAAGTCGCCCTGAGCGGCGGCGCACAGCCCGGCGAGGTGCTCGTGACTTCAGCGCGACATGCGGATGCGCTGCGCCGTGCCAGCAAGCATCTTCGGGAGGCTGAGGCCACGCTGGCAGAGGGGCTTCCGCTCGACTTCGTCTCGATCGACCTGCGCGTCGCGCTCGAGACGCTTGGCGAAATCACCGGCGAGACCGCTAGCGTCGACCTGCTCGACCGCATCTTCGCCGAGTTCTGCATCGGCAAGTAGACGTAGGCCGCCGCGCCGCCAAACGCTGGTCCGCCGCGGTGACGGCTACGCCTCTCGTGGAGAGGGCCATGACCCAACGAGCCTCCGCTCTTTTCTCGAGATGTGAGAAATACTCCCCCTGTGAAATACTCCCCCTGTGCGAGACGATCGCTCCGGCGTGGGCATCCCGTCCCGCCGCTACTCTCCCAGGCCCAGGCGTACTGTCACGGGCCAGTCCCCGGTTAGCAGATCGAGCAGGATGGGGTAGACATACGCGGTTTGCTGCTTCGGTTGCGTCGGGTCAACGACATCGTGAATCAGGTTGAGGTGTCTAGCGAAGGTATATGTCTTCACGGCAGACGAGGCTCGCTTGCGCCAGCGGCGCACGAGGGTCTCCGACAGTTCGTTGTTGACGCCTCGGTCGTTTTCGTTGAGCACGGCGAGCACCGACCGCGCGGCAGGTTTCCGCCGCCTGGCGCCTTTCAGGACGGCCTGTCCCTGCCGCAGCATCGCTGTCACGCCATGCGATGCAAAGTTGCGATAGGAGTGCGGTGGTCCCTGCGTCTCCGGCGTGCGCGCGATCATGCGGTTTGGCAGCGTCTCCACCAACCAGATCGCCGCGTTGTTGAACGGCTCGTTGACGACCGGGATATGCGGCAATACGCCGAACGACGGGGCGACCATCACGACGCGGTCTACATCCGAACGCACCTGCGCGATCCACGAAGCTAACACACCGCCCCCCGATAATCCCATGACGATCACGGTCTCGCCGAGGCCGCATGCTACGTCGATCAGAGCATCACCGTAGCGGCACAGCTCGTCGGGGGTCAACGTGGCGAGCTCGCTGCCCGACATATCTACGTTGCCGTGGCGTGGCATGCGTGGGATGAGGACGTTGGCACCGCGGTCGAAGAGCAGCGGCGCGAATTCTACGTACTGCCGCGGACAATTCGACAGGCCGTGCAGCAGCACGTAGACTCGCGGGGTGCGCGCGCCATGCGTCAGCAGCGAGGTACGGCAGACACCACGCACGTCATCCCCGTCGCGCGCTTGCAGCGCGGCAAATTTGGCCTCGGCCGAGGCGTAATCGGTGGCGGGTTCAGGCGTGGACCGGAGCAAGGCTCGCCAGCTGGTCATGAGTACAATCTCCACCTTCCTGACACTCCACGAGGGCTAAAGCCCGATGGGTTCTCGGTTCTTCGCCCCGGCCACCGCCGGGACTCCCCGAAGGCGCTGCCCGCGCCATTGGATGTTCCTGGCCGCGTTCTCGTCGCGGTCCAACACCAGCCCGCAGTTCGGGCAAACGTGGGTGCGCACGCTCAAGCTCTTGGGCACGCGCTCGCCACAGCCACTGCAGTCCTGCGAGGTATACGCCGGGGGGACGGCTTCCACTCGCTTGCCGGCCCATGCTGCCTTGCAGGCGAGGATGGTCAGGAATCGGCCCCATCCGGCGTCGTAGATACTTTTATTCAGGCCCGCCTTGCGGCTGGCCCCGTTCGGGAGAGAGCCGCCGTTCCCATCCGGCGTCGGGGCGGGGCGGCGACTGAGGTTGGCGACCTGGATGGCCTCGTGGTAGATCGCGTCGTACCGACGGACCAGTGCCAGCGCCGTCTTGTGATGGAAGTCGGCGCGTTGGCGCTTGACGTGCTGATGGGCTTTCGCCAGCAGGGCCACCGCCTTCGTGCGGCGGTGGCTGCCCTTCGTGCGACGCGAGACGCGGCGCTGCGCCTTCGCCACCCCCGTCTCGCCCCGCTGATGGTGGCGCGGGTTCTCGACGACCTGGCCGTCCGCCGTGGTGAGGAACGCCTTGAGTCCGACGTCTATGCCGGTCTCTCTCCCGGTCAGCGGCAAGGGCCGTGCGGGCACCTCCGCGCACGAGAAGCAGACGTACCAGCCGTCCGCCTCGCGCGAGACCGTGACGGTCTTGATGCTGCCCTCCACGGGCCGGGACCAGCGCACCGCGATGCGTCCGATCTTCGACAGCGCCAGACAGCCGTTGTCCAGCCGGGCGCCGTTACCGTACTCCTTGTAGGTGAAGGAGTGCCAGCGGCTGCGCCCCTGGAAGCGGGGAAAGCCGGGGTTCTCCCCGTTCGCGACGCGACGGAAGAAGGCCTGATAGGCCTTGTCGAGTCGGGCCAGCACGTCCTGCAGCACGTGGCTGTGGAGGGCGGCGTATTCCGGGAACGCGGCCCGGATACCCTTCAGCTCGGCTTCCTGCTGCCAGCGCGTGACCGAGACGCGGCAGCGCTCCCAGGCCGTGATGCGCTGCTCTAGGGCGGTGTTGTAGAGCGTGCGGCAACGCCAGAGCACCTCGTCCAGCGCCCGCTCCTGGGCCGGCGTGGGGCGCAGCTTCTCCTGGTAGGTCTTGAGCGAGCCCTGTTGGTCCATACGCGTCTCTTCTGCCCGATCGGTACCAATCCGGCAAGGGCGAAAGCCCGCAACCGCCCCACCGCCTGGGGTGCAACCCAGCGACTTGCGGCGGGCGAAAGCCATTGTCTGTCAGACTCTGCTATATTGTGGCGGATTTGTCTCCCACAAGTCCATCACGGCGACTCAGATCGACGTAGAGGAAGGTCAAGCAAAGGATCTCTCGGCGTCGTGAGTCAGGCGGGCGTATGCTACACTAGACGGCAAGGGGACTGCGGACGGTATTGGTTAGGCGAACACGACTCTCACTGTCCCACTGATATCGAATGCTCCTGTGGTGAACGACTCAACGACGAGGAAAAAGAACCATGGCCGAACTCACCGTCACTGGACAGGCACCATCCGCACCCCTGGATATTACTGCGCTGACCGCGATCGAGCTCGCCGAGCGCATCCGCACGGGCGCGACCTCCGCCGCAGAGGCCGTAGAAGCCTATATCGAGCGGATCGAGGCGCTGAGTCCGAAGCTTAACTCCGTCGTCTGGAAGCTCTACGATCAGGCGCGGGCCGAGGCGAAGGCCGCCGACGAGAAACGGGTGCGCGGCGAGCCGCTGGGTCCCCTGCATGGCGTGCCGATCACCATCAAAGATCAGTTCCTGCTCAAGGGGACGCCGAGCACATGGGGGCTGCTCAACCGCCAGGACCATCGCGCCATGGCGGATGGCCCGCTGGTGGCACGGCTGCGCGCGGCGGGCGCCATCGTGCTCGGCAAGACGAACATCCCGCAGTTGCTCTTCTACAATGAGTCAGACAATCCGGTGTATGGACGTTGCAACAATCCGTGGGACGTGGAGCGGACGCCAGGTGGCAGCAGCGGCGGCGAGGCGGCGACCGTCGCGGCGGGCGGATCGGCGCTCGGCCTCGGCGGCGATATCGGCGGCAGCCTGCGCGTGCCGGCGGCATTCTGTGGCATCTGCACGCTCAAGCCAACCTCGGGCCGCCTCACGAACCTCGACAATCCGCCAGACGTGGGCGCGCAGGGGCAGGAGGCGATCCTCAGCCAGCAGGGCATCCTGGCGCGGAGCGTGGCGGACGTCGCGTTGGGGATGCGCATCCTCGCGGCGCCAGGCCAGGAGCTGCTCGACCCGACGATCCCGCCCGTGCCGTGGCGCGATCCCGCCAATGTAGATGTTTATGGGCTGCGTGTGGCGTTCTACACCGACAACGGCTATCTCCCGGCATCGCCGGCGGTGCGGCGTGCGGTGAGCGAGGCAGCCGATGCGCTGGTGGCGCAGGGGATCGTCGTGGAGGAGTGGACGCCGCCCGATACCCACGAGGCGATGCGCCTCTTCATGGCGCTGCTCGGTGCGGACGGCGGCGCGTGGGCGATGCGCGACCTCAGC
>CAWJCH010000005.1:0-30956 GCA_963841205.1 uncultured Chloroflexia bacterium
CAATAGCTACATGAGCGGTACGTCCGTCAGTCCAGCATGGGATGCGCTGCCGCGTCGGGGAGTAGTTGGAAGATCAAAAGCTCAGCTAACCAGCGCTCATACGCATCCGGCGACCAACCCGCGACCGTGACGAGTTCCTGGTACACCTCGGGGCGCGTCAGGCTGAGGTACACCGCACTGGCCTGCGCGCACTCCAGGCCAGGGCGAAGCATGGACCGCCGTCTGCTCTATGAACGCTTCGCATGAAGCGCCTGCGCCCGTCCTGGGCTTCCTTCAGTTCTGCGGCCGCCTCCGCGTCCACGGCTGCGGCGCTCGCATAGACCGCCATCATGGCCGCGCTCGACTCCCATTGACGCCGCGTCGCATGCGCCGCGAGTTCCATCCTGCGCCGCGCGTCGGTTTCCCGCAGCGCCTGCTGATAGATGTCACGCTGGCCCGACTCGAGGTGCCACGCCTCTCGGATCGCTTTGAGGATGCTGCGCTTGTTCTTGTAGACGGCGTAGACCGTGCTCACCGCGACCCCTGCCTCGGCGGCGATCGCCTCAATGGTCGTGATGCCATAGCCCTGTGCGAGAAACAGGGCACGCGCCGTCTCCATGATGAGGTGCTGCGTGGCGAGCGCCTGGCGCTGCCGATGGGTGAGAGGCTTCTTGACAATGTCCATGCAATGCAGTATATCATAGCCATGTTGAATGTAGTTGGACTATATTGAAAAGAGGACCACTGTGACTATCGACCATGACGACCCAGGAGGCCAACAAGGCCGCCACGCTCGCGATGATCGAGCGGGGCTTCAATCACGGCGATCTCACCGTCGTCGATGAGCAGATCGCGCCAGACGGGCATCGACCATCAGGAGGCACTGGGGACCGAATTCCTCGGGCATTTGAAGGACGTCATCGTCGGTCTGCGCACGGCGTTCCCCGATCTGAAGTTTGAGGTGCATTCCATCCTGGCGACGGCGACATTGTGGCCTTCCGCTCGACGATGACGGGCACGCACCTCGGCCCGCTCAACGTGGGTCCTGGACGTGGACTGCCACCCACGGGGCGCACGGTCTCCGTGCCGCATATGCACTTCGTGCGCATGGCCAACGGGAAAGCGACCGATCTCTGGCACCTGTGGGATACCCCGCAGATGCTCCGCCAATTGGGGGTCGCGCCCGAGCCACGCTAGCTGGGTGCCCCCTCATCCGCAGCGTAGCACGCTACCCCGCGCATGAGATCCTGGATGGAAGATCCCCTCACACTGGCACCAAGCCACCATGCAGAGGATCTTCCTCATGCCCACGGAGCATGAGCCGCGGCGCTCAGCGACGCCCTTGAGACGGGCGGCACGAGGAACGCGGGGTGCCGATACGCAGCCCGTAAGCGCACGGATCAGCTGTGCGATAGCGTAGCGCTAGCTTGGTACACCCAGCACAGATTCCCGATTGCATGATAGTTTAGGCGGCTTGGCCAGCATGCGCGTGCTGCGCCGCCAAGATGGGTTTCCGCCGCATAGAGGCGCTGCCTAAGCCACATCGCATGGATAATGCGCACCCACACGTTGGCCAGGGCCCGCGCCGCCATGCTGTGGGTCTTGCCCTCGCCGCGCTAGGGATCTCGCCGAGCTCGCAGGACCGCCGCCAGACGGAGCGGGCGTCGCCGCCCTGCCCAGCGCCGTGAAGAATCAGGCGCTGGGCAGGGCGGCGACGAAGTCCTTGGTGCTGGTATCCTGGCCACCGTCGGGCAGCACATCGCTGTCCCGGGCGCGCACCCGCACGTCGACCGTGCCGATGTACTCCCGGCAGTGGGCGCGCAGCAGGGCTGCCTGCTCCGGCGTCGGATAGAGCCGGACGGGCGTCGTGGTCACGCGCTCGCTCACGTCTCGGCTGGCCTCTCAATACGCCCCGTGAGGCCACAGGGACAGCTTACTATCCTTCGACGGTGTCCGCACGGCGGAAGGGCCATGCCTCCCCCGGCTCAAGCCGAGGGGAGGCATGGCCCATTTTCTGTAAACGGAAAAGCGGAAGAAAGCGGAAATCGAGATCGCGGAGAATTCGCCCCCTTTCAACCATCCCAGGTAGTGCCTCAGCTGCGAAACCCCTGAATTCTCCACGGTTACACCCCACTTTCCGCTTCTGAAGCCCCCATCGGCGGTCTGTCGCCGCGCCGGCAGAGAGGGTCGCGTGCGTGCGGTGCGGCGAAGGAGATCGCCCATGCTCCGATCGTTTCTCTATTTCACCGCGCGAATTCCCGCGTCGCTGCTCGCCTATTCTTGACTTTGTTGACCAACATTCTTTACTATGTGGCCTGGGCGCATTCGGCGTGCGCTCGTGCCGCGAGGCAGCGCGCCGCGAGGGCGACCCAGCGCCCGATTCCATTCCGACGGCGATGCTCCCGAATGTGACGCGTGCTAGGGCCTGTCGCGTACGACGCGCGCGGGCAGAGCGGATCGAAAAGAGGCAGACATCATGGCACGTTGGGCAGAGAACGCGACCCAGCTGATCGGCAACACGCCGCTGGTCAAGCTCAATAAGGTAGTGCCGCAGGGCGCCACCGTCCTCGCCAAGATCGAATCCTTCCAGCCGGGGTACAGCGTCAAGGACCGCATCGCCGTCAGCATGATCAACGACGCCGAACAGCGCGGCATCCTCAACGCCGACTCCGTGATCATCGAGCCGACCAGCGGCAACACCGGCATCGGCCTGGCCTGGGTCGCCGCCGCCCGCGGCTACAAGTGCATCCTGCTCATGCCGGAGTCCGTCAGCGTTGAGCGTCGCATGGTCCTCAAGCGCCTCGGCGCCCAAGTCATCCTCACGCCCGCCGCCGAGCGCATGCCGGGCGCCATCGCCCGCGCGAAGCAGCTGGTCGCAGAGACCCCCGGCTCGTGGATGCCCCAGCAATTCGAGAACCCCGCCAACCCCAAGATTCACCGCGAGACGACCGCCGAGGAGATCTGGCGCGACACCGACGGCCAGGTCGACGCGCTCATTTCAGGCGTCGGCACCGGCGGTACGCTCACCGGCGTCGCCGAGGTGTTGAAGCCGCGCAAGCCGAGTTTCCGCGCCATCGCCGTCGAGCCGTCGGCCTCCGCGGTGCTCTCTGGCGGACAGCCGGGACCCACCAAGATCCAGGGCATCGGCGCCGGCTTCATCCCCGAGGTGCTCGACACCACGTTAATCGACGAGATCGTCCAGGTCGCCGATGCGGATGCCATCGAGATGGCCCGCCGCGTCGCCCGCGAAGAGGGCCTCCTCGTCGGCATCAGCAGCGGTGCGGCGGCCTGGGCGGCGGCCCAGGTGGCGGGTCGCTCCGAATACGCTGGCAAGGTTATCGTCGCGATCTTCCCGTCCGCGGGCGAGCGCTACATCAGCACCGCCCTCTTCGACGACATCCGCGAGTAGCTCGCGACCTCACATGCACGCGGCGCGCAGGGCTTGGGAGAAACGACGAAGTCGCACGCCTCCCAGCCCCGACGCAACGCGCTGTGTAGGCGAGCGCCGAAATGCGGCGATCCCGCGCATCGCAGGCGCTATCGAGCCGCCACCAGCGGCATCGCACTCGTGGGCGATCCCATCTCCGGCGCATGCTCCAACCAAAATGCCGTGAGCTCGCCCTCAGTCGACAGTTCGAGCCGATCCACGGCGATGCGCGGTCGCCAGTCCGATCGGACGAGCATATCTTGTCCCCCCATCGCGAGCGAGCACGACCGACTGGGCCATCTCTCCAGCGCCGCGGTCTCGTGCCGAAGGGTGCGCGTCAGAGTTTTGCGGAGTTGTGGTGAGGACCGGCGAGGAGTAGGATGGGCCCCCAGAGGAAGCCGGGGAGGAGCAGGCGGGAGGGGCCAATGGACAACGTCGAGCGGGAGGTATTTGAACGGGAGTGGGCGGCGCTGAGCGAGGAGGTGCTCAGTGGGATGGCCAACTGGCGGGCGCAGCATCGGCGCGCCACCCTGAGCGAGATCGAAACCGAACTCGACACCCGCTTGGCGCGGATGCGGGTCCGTCTGCTGGAGCGGGTGGCCCAGCAGAGCGCGGCCACGACGTGGCGGCAGCCGACCAGTGACCAGGAGGACGCAGCGCCACGCGGTCCGCACTGTGGGGCGCTGCTGGAACCACGCGGGCGGCACCGCCGCCGGTTGCGCACGAGCGGGGGCCAGGAAGTGGCCCTCGACCGAGAGTGACGGCGTCTGTCCGCAGGGCGGGCAGGGGCTTTTCCCCCCTGGATGAGGAACTCGGCCTGCTCCCCGGCGTGCTGACGCCACGGCTGCAGGAGCAGTTGGCGCATCTGGGGGCCTGGATGCCCTTCGCCCCGGCCGCGCGGATGCTGGCGCGCTTCACCGGGGTCCCCATCAGCGCGGCGACCGCACGGCGCCTCACGGAAGTCGTGGGGCGTGCCGTGCTCGCCGTCGAGGAGGCCGTGGTCGCGCGGCTGTGCGACGAGCTGCCGCCGGTGCCGGCTGGCCCGGAGCGGGCGGTCCTCAGTGGTGGGATGGCGCCATGGTGCCGCTGGTGGGTGGCGAGTGGGCCGAGGTCAAGACGTTGGTGGTCGGCGAGGTCGCCACGCCAGGAGCACCACCCGCGCCAGAGGCCAGCCTTGCTGCAGCCGCGTCCCCGGACGTGCATCTGACGGCGGTGTCCTCCTGCTCGCGCTTGGCCGATGTCGAGCAGTTCAACGCGGCAGTCCTGGGCGAGTTGCACCGCCGCGGCGTGGAGACCGCCGGCCAGGTGGCCGCCGTCGCTGACGGCGCCGAGTGGATCCAAGGCTTTCTCGACCTGCACTGCCCGCACGCCGTGCGCATCCTGGACTTTGCCCATGCCGCCGAGCACATCGCGCTGGTTGGTCAGGCCGTTGCCCCCGACGAGGCGACCTGGCTCGCGCCGCGCCTACACCGGCTCAAACACGTGGGACCTGAGCCCCTGCTGGCCGAGCTGCATCAACACGTGGACCAGGTGGCGGCCCTGGCCCAGCCGCCGGAGGTGACCGAGGCGCTGACCTACTTGGACAAGCGGGTGGCGCTCATGCAGTATCCTACCTTTACGGCCGCTGGTTGGCCCAGAGGCAGCGGCAGCGTGGAGAGCGCTAACAAGCTGGTGGTCGAGGCGCGCCTCAAAGGCGCCGGCATGCCTTGGGCATGCCTTGGGCGCGGCCCAACGTCAATCCCCTGCTGGTCTTACGCAACGCCGCCTGTAACGACCGCTGGGAGGAGGCGTGGAAGCATACGGCCACCCAGCTGCGACACCATCCCTTGCCGCGGTGTCCACGCCCGCTTGCACCACCACCTCCCGAGCCGCCCCCGCCTCCCACTTACCCACAACCGCCCGCTCGGCATCCCTGGCGTCACTTTACCCCCGGCTGGCTCTCCGCAAAATTGTGACGCACACCCCGTGCCGAATCGTCTCTTGACGCACCTGAGAGAATCGAGTGGCGCCGAAAAGCATGCGCCTTGCGATGCGCGGGCGCTGAATCCTCTGGAATGGGTGTCGGAGCGCCCGGCGCCGAATCGATCGAGCACCGCGAGAGCCAATAAGGCAAAGCCCGCACCATCGCACGCTTCGGCGGACGCGCCCCGCTCCCCTTCGGGCGCGGCGGCACACGGACGTCAATGACGACACCAGCTTGCGCTCGTTCAGGCTGCGGCTGCGGCTGCCACTGCCGGCGCGGACCTGGCCACACTGTCACCACATTCATGTTAGGAAGGGTCCCGAACCTCATGCGCAACGCCTTTCGCCGCTGGCCAACAGTGGCGGTAACGACGTGTGTCCTCATCTTGTTGCTTTCAGCCTGTGGCTCCTCCGCGGACGCCGGAGGGAGCGCTACCACCACGCCGGGAACCGGGGGTTCGAGCAGCTCGAAGATCCAGTTGAGCGGTGCGCTCACCGGCACACTGGCCCAAGCCGCCAACTGTACGAAGACCAGCGACCAGCTCACGATCGTGATGACCGCCACCGTGAACGGCAACCTATACCTTTTCGGGATCGTGGCGACGCATTATCACGGCGCTGGCACGTACACCACCGGTACGACCGAGGGCGAGCCAGTGGTCAACGTCAACGACGAGTCTGCCGGCGGCAACTGGGTGAGCCAGTATAGCAGCACCCCCGGCACCATCGTCGTGAATGCCGGCGAGAAATCCGGCACCGTGAACGCCATGCTCGTCAACGACAGCGACCACTCGACGGTCACCTCTTCAGGTACGTGGGCCTGCGCTTAACCGGCAAGGCCGGGCGGCTTCCACTCTGCCGGAGCGCCTAGCGTAGCCGCCCGACTCGGTTGGTCGGGCAGTTCGTCTTCTCAGGCCAAGCGCGCCGGCTCGTGTGTGTTCTTGGCCTTTGGGGTCGAGATCGGTGACCGCGGGCTCGGCGCACGTAGTTCCCTGCCTCGAACGTAGCGGCTGCAAGCACTCCGCTAGTGGGCGCGTGACGTACAGACACTCGAACCGCGGTTGGTAGCGTCGCGTGGCGGAGTGGCAACACACGGCTGTGTTGCTTCGTATTCCTGGCGGTGGATGAGAAATGTCTCATCAAGTGCCCCGCGCTGCAGCGGGAACGGGGGAAGGACGGACGCGCACATGCCGACGGCCGATACGAATCCAGCGGACGCCATCGGCGTTCTGCTCACGGCGCTGGGCCTCAGCTCGGTCGCCGGGCTGCGCGCCTATCTGCCCCTGCTGGCAGCAGCGCTCGGCAGCGATGTCTCCACCACTTCCACCGGGCAGCTCATCACGCTGTCACCCCACTTCAAGGACCTTGGCACGCCGTGGATCGTCGGCATCCTGGCGGTGCTCGCCATCGGCGAGTTCTTCGTGGACAAGATCCCCGTCATCGACCATCTCAGCGACATCGTGCACACGGTCATTCGCCCGCTTTCGGGCGCCGTCATCATGGCCGGCATCAACAACCCCATCAGCAACTTCAATCCGTGGGTCGCCGCGGCGGTCGGGGCAGCGCTCTCGTTGACGGTTCACACCGTGAAAGCCACCACGCGACCCGTGGTCACGGCGACGACCGTCGGTCACGGCAATCCCGTGGTCAGCTTCCTAGAGGACGTCGCCGCCGTCGTCTTCACGGTGCTGGCGCTCATCCTCCCCATCGTCGCTTTGCTGCTGATGGCGCTGCTGGTCTTCTTCATCGGCCGCTTCACCCTGACGCGTATCAACAAGCTGCGAGCGAAACGCGCCGCCAAACAGGCTCCAGCGCTATCGACGGGCGGTTCCGTGCCGAATGTTACGCGTGGTCAACCGTGGCAGTGATCGAGGCTCCCTTTGCAGGTCGGAGGGTCGCGCGATGAGCGGCTACGGCACCGTTTTCCGCGCGCGTCTACGCCCGGAGGCCAGTGAAGCGCAGCTGCGCGCGCACCGCGCACGCTGGCAGCGCGATCTGAGTCCGCGCTTTCCGGGCTCGCTGACCGATCTGTTGCTCAAAGTAGACGGCGAGGAGCGCGACCACCTCATCTCAAATCTTCGGCGCGGATACCCCCGGCTTTAGCTGCAGGGAGGAAGCGCCGTCTCCTTTCACGTGGTATCCTGTTTTGTGTACCGCAGGGCCTGCGGGAATTTACGCCTGTGGAGCGGGGCCGAGAACCATGGTCCCAACGAGCGTGTGAGACCGCCCCAGGGCATCTGGACGGCAGTGCTCGGCCCAGGAATCCCCTAGCTTTAGCTATGGGGAGTGGTCAAGGTGCATCTCTTCGCCTCGCGAGCAGCCTACGCCGCGATGGACGGCGACGCGCCGCAGGACGCGTGGTATCGCTCGCTGGTGGAGCTGCTAGGGGCCGAGCCAACCTTCACCGACGTCGATCTCGCGTGGACCGCCCTGCCACTCGGCGAACGCTGAAGTATTCGCTCGGGCCTACGAAGCACGACACCGCGCCGATCTCCGTGCGGATACATGTCTCGTCGAGTGTCTCGTTGCGGCGAGCGTATCCGTCGCGGCCACTTGCGAGTCAGATGGCAGAAACGTGGACAGTGCGCTGGCGCGGGCCGTTCAACTCCACCAGCACGACTCGCTGCCATGTTCCGAGCAAGAGCACGCGGTTGTCGTAGGGCACGGCGACGGAGGGACCGATCACCGTCGCGAGGATGTGATCCGGCGCGTGCGCGGGGTCGTGCGGGTGGCGAAATGTCATCGCCGGCAGCAGCTTCCGCAGCGCCTGCAGCAGATCGAGGTCCGTGCCGGGGTCGAGGTCGGCGCTGGTGATCGCGCAGGTAGTGTGCGCCGCGAAGATCACGCAAACGCCGCTCTCGCGTGCGGCCTCGTCGCGCACGAACGCCGCGATGCGGTCGGTGAGGTCCACCACCTCGTCCTTATGGCGCGTCGGCACCTTCAGGGTCAGCGTCACGCGGGCTTGCACTCCCATTCACGCCAGCTAAAACCGTCACGGCTGAATATCTCATAGGCCGCGAGGATGTTCTTCTGGTAGTCGTACGGCGAATAGGCTCTGTAAGACGTCCCCGACCACGTGCTCGGGAAGAGGATCTGGAAGACCCCCATCGCATGGCTGTCGCCGACCGGGAAGGCATTACGCGCATTCGGGTCGTATCCCGATTCGCACCTGGCGATATTCAGCGCCCCGCCGGCGTACTGGCCGAAGACCGAATTGATGGTGTTGATCACCACCTGCTGGCCGGGATCGGTCTGGTGCGGCGGATCGTAGCCCGAAACCAGCGGCAGCGGCGTCGCGGTCGGGCGCGGTGTCGCCGTGAACGTCGGCAACAACGTCACGGACTGTGCGTACGTCGTGAGGATGTTCCCGAAGGCGCTCGACTGCCCCAGCGGCGTCGCCAAAGCGACCGTCCCGAAGAGCGACATGGCCATCACCATCGCGATGAGGAACTGGCTGATGAACGATCGCGGCCCATGCCGCCTCGGCACGATGCGCCCGGTCCCCGGCCGCGGCGCTTTTCGCGCCCCCCGGATCAAAAGCGATTGCGACTCCGGAGCGCCCACACGAGCCAGTGCGCTGCCGCGTTCGGCCTGCACGGCGGGGAGGTGGTCATTGGCGGAAGGCGCGTGCGCTGTGACCAGTGCCGTCAACTCGTCCGCCAGATCGGTGGGCGCCTCGGGCAACTGCGCGAGCGTCGGTAAGGATGAGGCCGTCGCGCGTGGGGGCTGCCCGCCGGCGTCGACGTGCTCCTCGCGCGAGAGCAGTATGCGCGCGGTGTCGGGTCCGTCGGGAATGAGGGTTTTCTTGGCGCGTGGACTGCGCTTCACTCCGCTCGACCTCGCGTCACCGGCGGGGTGCTTGCTAGACGAACGCCATGCGCTCGTCGGGTAGCTGGTTGCATCATCTAGGTCGTTCGGATCCAACGCGGGCATAAGGGGCACCGAATGACGGTGCGTTGCCGCCAGCGAGTCGCGGAGCGACGGCTTCCGCGGCGTGCGCGGGGCGCGATGGATCTCCGAACCCTGTGGCGCGTCGTCCGCCCGTCGCCCGCTCTTGTCTTGCCCAGATTGCCCCATGCCACCCCTACGTCTTCCATGGTCGCCGATCGCGGCGGGCGAGCAGTTGGTGCATGTTCAGCGCGAAGCCGTTCGATGCCGCCGGGGGAGTATGTCATGCGCGCGCGAACTGGTCAACGGCAGCCCTGGCGTCTAGCCATGAAGTACCCGGCGAGCAGCGATGCCTACCGCGCGTTCGGCCTGTGTTCGATGCGCTCTGCCGACGCGTCCACGACGCGGAGGAGGTCGTCCACGTCGAACGGCTTCGGCAGGAAGGGAACGTCGAGATCGACGAGCAGGTTGGCGAACGCGAGCGGGAGCGTCTTGGGGTTGGCGGTCATGAGGATATAGGCATTGCGGGCGCTAAGTTGCGCGTCGCCGGCCACCGCGCCCAGCAATCCCGCGCCGTCAAGACCGGGCATCATCAGATCGACCAAGGCCACGATGTGGTCGGTGGACCGCCGCAGAACTCGCAGCGCGGCGAGGCCGTCAGTCGCTTCGGACACCGTGTGCCCGGCGTCCTCCAGGGCGTAGCGCAGCGCCTCGCGAATTGCGTCGTCGTCGTCCACGATCAGTACATGCGCCATCACTGTCCCCCGGCTGATGCGTACCTCACCTGCATGTCAACCACGTGACTCCCGCCCGCGAAGAATGTCGCCTTCTCGCATAGGATAACGTGCCGACGCTATTCTCCGAACACTCGTCACCGGTTTGGGCGAGTCACCCAGCGAATCGCCATGCATGCGCGTCGCCGTCTTACCAATTTGGTCCTCCACACTTAACAGATGGACGCTCGTTATCTGCACTGGCTGCGCAGGAAGCTTGACAGGATGCCATGCCTCCTAAAAGGAACCTGGGGCGCTACCATGCAGTATCCCGTTGTCTCGCCGAGCCCCACTTCGTGCACCGTCCAGCGTGACCTGTCGGAGTTCTTGAATCGTCTCCTCGAGATGGAGCGCCTAGCGACCGCGCACGAATGGTGGATGTATGGTCGTGTGCTGCCCGAAGCGCGACAAATCTTCGAGTTGATCAGCCTCCTCGCCGCAGCGCGAGCCGAGCTGTTCGGGCTGCTCAAGTCGACGGGCTTCCCGCAACTCGCCGACATCGAACACCTGGGCGCCAGCGAGCTCATCTTCACTTCGCCGTTCGCGAACGACCTCGGTTGGGCACAGACTCATCGCGAGGAGTCCCTTCAGGTGTTCAGGCTGGCTGCGTCGTCGGTTCCGGTGTTGCTGGTGGAGGCAGCGCGCATCGTCAACCGTCTTGACGGGAACGTCAGCGGCACCCCGGCCCACCGGGGTGAAATCTCGCATCACCGCGCGACTGACCGAGGCACGCACGTTCGCGATGGACTACTAGACCGGGCTCGCGGGTGAACATTCGGCAGCACTCGGCGTAGAGCACATCTTTGCACAAGCGGCGTGCCCGAAAGGACGCAGGCTGAGTCGTGCACGTTCTATTCCAGCAGTTTCGCCTCAGCCACCATCTCTCGCCAAACATGGCCGCGTGTGCCGTGATACGCGAGCGGTATACTACGTATGGGTTCTGGGCTCTCTTGCCGCGCGGGCGCCTCAGTACGCCTGTAAGACGTGCACCTGCGCGCAGCCCGCAGGACCGACAGGAGCAGCTTCATGTCGCGCACCGTGATCAGCGGCAACGCGCCGTGGGAGTCGATCGTCGGCTACTCGCGTGCCGTACGCGTCGGCAACGCCCTGTATGTCTCCGGCACGACCGCCACCGACGCCTCGGGGCAGCTCGTTGGCATCGGCGACCCGTACGCGCAGACCATGCAGGCGCTGCGCAACATCGAAGCCGCGTTGACGAGCGCGGGCGCCACCCTCGACGACGTCGTCCGCACGCGCATGTTCGTCGTCAACATCGACGACTGGGAGTCGATTGGTCGCGCGCACGGCGAGTTCTTCAACGCGATCCGCCCGGCCGCGACGATGGTGCAGGTCTCCCGTCTGATCGACCCCGCCATGCTGGTCGAGATCGAGGTCGACGCCGTCATCGAGGATCCACACGAATAAGGATGCTAACAGGCGTGCCGATATCAATGGGTACGCGACGTATTTCCGCTTCACGCCGTGTTGCTGGGGGAGTCGCCGCTCCCCGGCCTGAAGGACGGGACGCATCCCGCTCGCCGTCCGCGGCGCGGAGACTCGGACTCCGTCTGAAGGCAGCGTGAGGCGCGGTTACTGCTCTGCGCTCGACTCTTCCAGGCGCCCAGCGAAGAACTCACGCCATTTTTCCGGCAGCCCCGGCGTCTCGACAGCGCGGCGCAGCAGATCGACGTTACGGCGGTCGCCGACGTAAAGTTCCGTGACGTCGGCAATTCTGACACTCCGCACGGGCTACAGCCCGACGGGTTCTCGGTTCAGCGCCCCCGCCACCGCCGGGACTCCCCGAAGGCGCTGCCCGCGCCCTTGGATGTTCCTGGCCGCGTTCTCGTCGCGGTCCAAGACCAGGCCGCAGGACGGGCAGACGTGGGTGCGCACGGAGAGGCTCTTCTGGATACGTTCCCCACAGCCGCTACAATCCTGCGAGGTAGACGCCGGAGGGACTGCTTCCACTCGCTTACCGGCGCATGCTGCCTTGTAGGCGAGGATGGAGAGGAAGTGGCCCCAGCCGGCGTCGTGCACGCTCTTATTCAGGCCCGCCTTGCGGCTGGCCCCGTTGTATGTGTAGCCCCCGGCGCCGTCCGGCTTCGGTGCGGGGCGTCGGCTCAGGTGAGCGGCCTGGATCGCCTCCACGTCGATCGTGTCGTACCGGCGCACGAGGGCGAGCGCCGTCTTGTGGTGGAAGTCGCTGCGCTGCCGACCGACGTGCTGGTGCTGCTTGGCGCACTGCTGGGCGGCTTTCTTCCGGCGATGGCCCCCCTTCGTGCGCCGGGACACCCGCTGCTGCGCCTTCTGCAACGCGCGCTCAGCCTTGCGGTAGTGGCGCGGGTTCTCGACGGCGTCGCCGTCCGCCGTGGTGCGGAACGCCTTGAGCCCCACATCAATGCCCATCTCGTTGCCGGTGAGCGGCAACGGCCGTGCAGGCACCTCGGCGCAGGAGAAGCAGACGTACACCACCCATCGGCCTCGCGCGAGACGGTGACGGTCTTGATGGTTCCTTCAATCGGGCGGGACCAACGCACGGCGATACGGCCAATCTTCGACAGGACGAGGGAGCCGTTATCCAGCCGAGCGCCGTTGCCGTACGCCTTGAAGGTGAAGGGGTGCCAGCGGGTGCGCCCCTGGAAGCGCGGGAACCCCGGCTACTCGCCGCTCGCGACGCGGCGAAAGAACGCCTGATACGTCGTGTCCAGCCGGGCCAGCACGTCCTGCAGCACGTGGCTGTGGAGGGCGGCGTACGCCGGGAACGCGGCGCGGATCGCCTTCAGCTCCGCTTCCTGCTGAGAGCGCGTGACCGAGACGTGGCACCGTCGCCAGGCGGTGAGGCGCTGCTCCAGCGCGATGTTGTAGCGCGTGCGGCACCGCCAGAGCACGTCATCCAGCGCCCGCTCTTGGGCCGGCGTCGGGCGCAGCTTCTCTTTGTAGGTCTTGCGCACCGTCCCTGACATGGCTATCCAGCTCGCGTACGTCGCTGACGGGCATGGTATTCCGCACGGCGCGCACGACCGCGCTCTTGATCGAACGGTCGTGCTCCGTCGCCAGTTGCTTGATGGTAGCCGCTCCTTGGCGCGGGAAACGAATGGTGATGCGCGTCGCATCCCGTGTCGGGCGCATGGTGCCCTTGTCTCACCATGCGCGAGCGAGCACAACGGCTCATGCCGAGAGCGCCTTCCCACTGCCGTTGAAACGGCGTGGCGCGCGGCGGGCGAAAGCCCTCTCGTGTCACGGCATCGGCGTCGCCGCCTATCCGCTCGATGGCATCGTCGGCGCCAATCTCGCCCTCGCGCGTCACGGCGAGATACCAGCCGGTGCGACGACTCGCCAGGAAGCGCTTGAGCATGTCCGGACGGCCGAGTCGCACACCAAGCTTATAGCAGGGCAACCGAGGCTGCGTCACGCACACCTCTGCGCCGCCAATGCGATAGCGATCGCCGATCCGTGCCGTGGCCTCACGCAGGCCGCGCACCGTCAGGTTCTCGCCGAACACTCCGTACGGCAACTCCGTCTCCGGCAGCTCGCGCCGCCAATGTTCGTAGTGTTCCATCGGGTAGACGTAGACGGCCTTCAGCACGCCACCGTGGACGGCGAGATCGGCTTGCTGATCGCCGTCGAGATTGAGCGTGCGCAGAATGACGCACCCGTCTACGGGCTCCTTGAAGATCGCCGTCGAAACCGGCCTACCCCTTCTGCTATGCGCCACTTCGCGTGGTCGCCCCACTTGAATGGATGTGACCGACGGCATCCCATTCGGCCCCTCGCTGCCCTGCACAGGCTCGTCCATCACACCAACTCCCATCCATGCCGCACGGCCACTTCGCCGCGCTACGGAACGCCACGGCGTGCCCCGTTCAGGCAACGCTCCCAGACCCAACATTACGGAGTGTGCTCCAAATCATCCAGCAGCTCGCGGAAATTCCAGCGCGGCTGATAGCCGAGCATCTGCTCGGCCATCTCAGTCACGTACACGCGGTCAATTGAGTCCGGCAGCCGCCATCCCTCCCGCGCGAACACTGCCTCCACGTCAGGAAAGTGTCGTCGAATGACCGTCCCCGCGTCGCGCAGCAGTTCCGGCGTCTCCGACGCCAGAAACGGAGAGCGCGCCGCGAGGTTGAATACTCCAAATGGCGCCACCTGTGCAGACAGCGTCAGTACGTGCGCGGCGGCGATGTCGCGCACGTCAGCGCCCCGATACAGACGGTAGATTGCCGTCATACGCGCATCCTCGGCGAAGAAGCGCGACGCCCGCAGGCAGATCGTCGGCAGACCGACGACCGCCGCGACGTCGCGGCACAAGTCCTCGGCGGTGCGCTTGGTGACGTCGTAGATGTCGCGCGGGCGCGGCGTCAGCTCCTCTGTCACCCACACCGCTCGATCAGTCGGCACGAGCGCATGTCCGTAGACCGAGGTCGTGCTCGTGTAGACGAAACGGCGCAGCCCGCCCGCGGCGGCGGCTTCGAGCAGGTGCAGCGTCCCCGACACGTTTGTATCGACAAAATCCTGACGGGACCGCAGCGGCACGTCCGGAGCGTGTAGCGAGGCGGTGTGGATCACCGCGTCAACCTCGCTCACCAGCGCCCGAACGACGTCGCGATCCGCCACGCTTCCAATGACGTCCGTGGCGGGACCCGCCACGGCGTCCAGCCCGACCGTCTCGTGCTCGTCGGCGAGCTGCCGCACGATCTCCCGCCCCAGTTGCCCCGAGCTGCCCGTTACGAGCACGCGCATGCAGTTGGCTCCTCATCGCCTATTACGCCCAGAAGCCTTCGTGGACGCGCCACGCCTCATCTGCGAGCAACGGGCCGCGCACCTCGACCCGCCTCGTCCCCGCCGCGAAGACCGTGCGGCAGGGCAGATCGAGCGTGTCATGTTGCGCGCTCGGCGAGGCTGCCGCATTGAGTTGCGCGGCGCTGGTACCGTAGACCACGCGCGCGATTCCCGCCCAATAGATCGCGGTGGCGCACATCGCGCATGGCTCGGTGCTGGCATACAGCGTACTTCCCGCCGCTGCGTCCCGCGTCAGCATGTGACCGGCGAGGCGCACCACGTTCAGCTCCGCGTGCCCCGTCGGGTCACGCTGGGTGAGCACCGTGTTCTCGGCGGTCATGAGCTGCTTCCCGGCGGAGTCCACCAGCACGGCGCCGAAGGGATGATTGCCGTGCGCTCTCGCATGCGCGGCCACCTCGATGGCGGCGCGCAACTGCGCGAGATCGCGCGGGCCCGTCTCGTCGTCGTGCGGCATTTTACTCTCCACGGACGTGCGGCATCACCTCGGCGGCGAAGCGCGCGATCTGCTCAACGCGTTCCGGCCAGCGCGGCGCCATGAATTGTAGCGCGAGATGCTCAACGCCTATCGCGCGATACGCGTCCAGCGCCTCGACGAGCTGCGCCGGCGACCCGCGCAGGTGGCTCTCGTCCGGCGTCACCGGCTCCGGCGTCACCTCGATGGGACGGCACACGGCGAGATGCAGGTCTCCGGGATCGCGGCCCTCCGCCGCTGCCATGGACCGCGCGACCTCGAAGCCGTCGCGCAACTCGTGCGTAGTAATCTCCACGAAATAGGGGAACCAGGCATCGCCGTAGCGACCCGCACGCTTCTGCGCCGCCGCGCCCTCGCCGCCGACCCAGATCGGGATGCGCGGCTGCTGGATCGGCTTCGGATAAAACGCCACGTCGTCGAACGAGTAGAACTGCCCGGCGAAGCTGGCGTGCTCCTCGCCCCACAACAGGTCAAGAATCCGCAACTGCTCATCGGACATGCGTCCGCGATCCTTGAACGATACTCCGAGCGCGGCGAACTCTTCTTCCATCCAGCCGACGCCGACGCCCATGATCAGCCGCCCCTTAGAAAGCTGCTCGATGGAGGCGGCGACGCGCGCCCAGTAGAGCGGGTGGCGATAGGGCAGCACAAGCACACTGATGCCGAGCGTGATCCGCTGCGTGCAGCCCGCCAGGAAAGCCAGGCACGTGAGCGAATCGAGGAACGGACGGTCGGGCGGCACGATGAACTCGTGGTTCTCGCTGTACGGATACGAGGTGTTGATCGTCCACGGCGTGACGACCCGATCGGCGGACCACACCGCGTCGAAGCCTTGCGCCTCGGCGCTCTGCGCCGCCTCGCGCAGCGTCTCCGGCCCCGTCGCGCGCCCCGAGATCGGCAAAAAGACGCCAAGCTGCATCGCGTGCCCTCCCTTCCCTCATCGCGCGCGCAGTGTACGACGGACCACGGCGGCGAACAAGGAGCGGCACTGCGGCGGATCCGAGGGAGCGCCGTAGACTCATGGGCCGGTTGGTGTGTACACCGAATAGCCATCGAGATACGCCACCGAGAAGCCCAAGTGAGCCGCGCTAGCATGCTGCAAGAACGTTTGGTCGACCTCAGAGCCGCTCACCAACACATACGGAGCCACGGCGTCCGCCTGCACCTCGGTCCAATAGGGGAGATAGCGCGTCACTCCAGGCTGCGCATAGTCGCCGACGACCCCACAGGTGAGCGCCTCGCGCGTGTTGAAATTAAGGAGATCGCAGGTCCAGTAGTCCGAATAGAATCGCGTGATCCCCCGATTGAGCAGATCGTTCGCGAACGTAGCATCGCGGCCGTTCAGGGCGACCACCGAAGGAACGACCTGCGCCGTGCTCACCGCGCCAAGGAGGAGCGCCACCGCGATGAGACCTCCAGCCAATGGCCTCCATGCGACCTTTACGCCCCCGCACATCATGCGCCACCGCGAATCTGTCGCGAGGGATTCGTCCCCCCGACGCCACTCAATCAACGGCCACAGCACCGCGGGCACGACGATCAGCAGCCCGATCAGGTAGCGCCCGGAACCCGGATTATTTGCCGCCGTCGGGCTCGCCACGTATGCCGCGATGGTCAACCAAGCCGCCAGCGCCAGTAGCAACCTCGCGAGGCTCAATGTTGGGAACGGCGTGGAGGCCGTGTCACCCTCCGACACGCCGACGACCTCGATATGTCGAAACTGCGACTGTTTCCGGCGCGCCACCAGGTGCGCGCGGAGTACCTGGAAGGGTCGATACGTCGCCATGGCGAGCAACCCGAGGTAGATCAGGCTCCATGCGCCGCCGACAACCACGGCGACCAACGTCGAAAAGGTCGCTGCACCGTAAAGCGGCATCGCAGTCACCGAAAAGAGCGAAGGCATCCCCGTCGCCGTCGGCAGCGTGAGGAGCAGCGGCGCCTCAAGCTGTTCGGCGAGCATGTGCCAGCCACCGCCGCCTGCGTTCAGTGACCGATGGAGGAAGAGGAACACCGTGACGGGGTTCCCGGTCCTCGGCGTCGACAAGGTATATATAATCGCCGGGAGGAAACCAATCGCAAACCCGGCGAGCGGAAGCGCCGCCACGCCGCGGATCAATTC
Organism: uncultured Chloroflexia bacterium; assembly: GCA_963841205.1. GTDB lineage: Bacteria > Chloroflexota > Ktedonobacteria > Ktedonobacterales > JADMIN01 > CAWAWP01. The sequence goes on from CAWJCH010000005.1 coordinate 17,421, forward strand.
GCGCCAGCAGGTCACCGCGAGCAGCAATCCACTGAGAAGCGCGAACGGCGCGACGATGGGATATGTGTACAGACCGAGACCTGCGCTCAGGCCCCATCCCAAGTGCGCGGCGAGTCGAAGCGCGCGCTGCGTTCCCTTCAGCGGCTCCGCGGTTTGCGAGAGGGCGAGCCACGTCGCCAAGGCGAACATCGTCGCGCCGAACGCCAGAATGTCGATCTTGCCGCCGTCGGCGAGCAGCTCAATCTGAACGAGGAAGGGCGAGCCCAACACGAGCACTGCCAGTGAGGCGAGCGCGACCCGCCGCGAATAGAGCTGATGCGCCAGCCAGAAGGTGCTGACCATGAAGATGGCGTAGAAGAAGATCATGCCGAGCCGGAGCGCGACATCGGAAACGCCGAAGAGCCGGAACGCAAGCGCCCCCAGATAGGCCTCGCCGACGCCCATGTAGTTCTGCCCATAGAGGTAGATCGGGCGGTCGCCGCGAAAATAGATATGCATGGCCTCAAGGCCCATCGTGCCTTCTTCGCTGTCGCTATGTGGCCAACCGATGAGCGTCAGCGACAACCTCAGCGCCACGCCGCAGAAAATCAACGCGACCGCCGCGATGACGTAGCGATGACGCTTTAGAAATGCTTGTAGGTCGAAATCCACCAAATCTACCCTCACGGCTCAACTGCACCGTACAGCACGCCACGACGCCCTGCGTTGCCGCCCAAGTATAGTCGACCACCGATCAGTTTCAAAGCCTCATCGACGGATTCCCGTGCCAACCGCCAGCCCTAGCCCAATAGGCGCATAGAAGTTCCGAGCACAGTGGACGAGTGCGTCCGGAATGCAGATGGCGCATGGCACGTCTCCTGCATGACTCGCCGCTGCGACGAGGCGAGACACAACCAAGGCGGGAGCACGCTGGGGAAATAGCTGGACGTGAAGGGGACGAAGATGCTGCAAGACGCGTTGAAGGGCGTCGCGGCGGGAGCGGCGGGGACGGTGGCGCTGAACGTGGCGACCTATGTCGATATGGTGGTGCGCGGGCGACCTTCAAGCGAGGTGCCCACGAAGGTGGCGGGCGCGCTCACGCAGCGGCTCGGCATCTCGCTGGCCGGCGAGGGCGCGGATGCCAGCGACGATGAGGCCAAGAACCGGCGGACCGCCATCGGCTCGCTCATGGGCTACGTCACCGGCATTGGCATCGGCGCGCTGTATGGCACCTTGCGCCCGCATCTCGGACGTGTCTCCCCGCTGCTAGCCGGCGTGGCTGTCGGTTTGGCCGCGATGGCGGCGAGTGACACGCCTGCCGTCACCACCGGCGCCACAGACGTGAAGACCTGGGGCGCCTCGGGCTGGATCTCCGACCTGCTCCCCCACCTCGCCTACGGCCTGGTGACGGCCCTAACGCTCGAGGCCTTCGCCGAACGTTAAACGATCGCGACCGCTTGAGAGTGCCGCCTGAGACTCCCCCGCATGAATGCGGGAGGTTCTGATCGGCTCCCCCTCGGTTGTTTTCGCCTTCGGGGTACGAACGCTTCACCGTTCGGGGCCTTCCCAGGCGGCCCATCCACCGTCCGAGCCTAGGCGACGGTGGCACCCCGCGGCCGTCACCACAGCGGCCAGCCCTGCGGCTCGTGTGGAGCGCCCCCACGGCGTCCCGGTGCCCCGTCCAGCCGCACGCCGTGCAGGCGTCGCGGCGGTCTGTCGCCTGGTTGCGGGCGGAGCAGGCCGGGCAGGTCTGGCTGGTGTAGTGTAGGCCGGGTCTGCCCCTTCCACGGCGAGGCCCACGCGCTCCGCTTTGTGGGCGATGCACGTGGCGAGTTGGATGCACGTGGCGAGTTGGTGGGACGTCCAGGTGGCGATCGGGCGGTTGTTTTGGCGAGCTTTCGCTCCACCGCTTGGACGGGCGGCGCGTTGGCGGATGCCGACGAGTCGTGCCAGGCGGCTGACGCCCACGCTCCGCGCTTGGGCATGGCAAACGATCTGACGCGAGAGCTTGTGGTGCAGTCGCGCATCCAGCGTTGCCCTATGCCTTGGCCCTTGCGGACGGCCCGGACCTTCTTGGCGCGCTGGAGCTGCTGGCGACGCGCGTAGAACTGGCGGCGTTTCGCCCGCTGCGCACGCCCGCTGCGCACGCCCGCTGCGCACGCCCGTTGCCGCAGAAGCGCGTGCCCGTGCCGATGACCTGCACCACGGCGGGCACCTTCACCCCCAGGTCGAGCCCCATGACGCCTTGCTCGAGCGTCTGCGCGCTGCGGCGTCCGGCAGGGTGTCCGCCACGTCGGCGACCCGCGTGCCGCGCGTGCGCGTGCCGCGCGTGCGCGTGCCGCGCGTGCGCGTGAGGCGCAGGAGGCCCGGCGTGCCCGATGGCCCGGCGCCGCTACAACGGAGGGCGATCTGCCCCACACGAGCATCCGCGTGGCAGACGGGGATGAGCAGCGTGTCCCCTTCGATGCGCCAGTGCTGGGCGCCAGTGCTGGGCGCCAGTGCTGGGCGCCAGTGCTGGGTGTTCCACGGGCCAATCGGCCTGTGCAGCACGGGGAGCTCGCCGAGCTCGCAGGACCGCCGCCAGACGGAGCGGGCGTCGCGGAGCGCCTGATCCTTCACGGCGCTGGGCAGGGCGGCGACGAAGTCCTTGGTGCTGGTATCCTGGCCACCGTCGGGCAGCACATCGCTGTCCCGGGCGCGCACCCGCACGTCGACCGTGCCGATGTACTCCCGGCAGCGGGCGCGCAGCGGCAGCGGGCGCGCAGCGGCAGTGGGCGCGCAGCGGCAGCGGGCGCGCAGCGGCAGTGGGCGCGCAGCGGCAGTGGGCGCGCAGCAGGGCTGCCTGCTCCGGCGTCGGGTAGAGCCGGACGGGCGTCGTGGTCACGCGCTCACCCATGTCTCGGCTGGCCTCTCAATACGCCCCGTGAGGCCACAGGGACAGCTTACTATCCTTCGACGGTGTCCGCACGGCGGAAGGGCCATGCCTCCCCCGGCTCAAGCCGAGGGGAGGCATGGCCCATTTTCTGTAACGGGCTGGGACGCCTCGTCGTGGCTACTCTTCAACGTTCAACATGGCGCCCGCCGCGAAGGCTTCAAGGTCGCCCCACTCGGCGTCCGAGATCTCCGCGCTTGGTCGGCCATTGAAGAGGATCTTGCCATGTTCGCGCATGCGCCAGGCGTAGCGTTTGTCGTTGAAGAGATCCTCGTAGGTGCCCCACTCGCAGGCGACGCCTTCGATTCCCGCCTCATCCGCCATGAAGACGTCGAAACCAGGATACATCACTGCCGCATAGGGCAGATCGTCGGTGTCGATCACCAGCACCGGGTACTCGCCGGTCGAATCGGGTTCCGTCACCGCATAGATGCGCCGCGAGTCACTGCCGCCCGGCAGCAAGAAACATTCACCCGTACGGGCGGCCACCGGCGAGTACATCTGGCCCCACACTTCCTCGAATTCGCCCGCGACGATCGCGTCGAGCGAACGCGGCGTCAATCGGCCCTCTGCATCAAACCACCCGAACTCGCCCAGCCAACTCATGTCAAACGCCAGCCAACACCTCAGGCTCGGCGGCAACAGCTTCCCGCTGGGGAACGTCAACGTGGCCAATCGATCCGCCGGCATGGGACGCGGCTCGTGCAGCGGTGTATCGCCGCAGAACCCTGCAATGGCGCGTGGGTCGGCCTTCACCCGTTCGATCACGCCATCTATCAGGTCGGCACCTTGCACGCCGTTAGCGGATCTCTTCCTGCTCATCGCCTGCCCCTCTCCGTGTGGATTGACTCTAGCGGATGGTTCGCGCTCAGCTATTCTCACACCCCCACGGAAAAGCGGAGGCACGGCGACCACGGGTCACTCCACTCGCAGCGGCCTCCGCTCGACGGCCGCCCTTGCCGCCGCCTGATCGCCGATGTCCGGTTGGAAATCGAAACGCTCCCCGGACCGCAAGCCCGCGAGTACCGTCAGCGCCATGTCTAGCACCGCCGCGCTCAGCTTTCTCTCGCCCACCCCCGATTGCGTCGAGGCTCAAGCCCGCATCCCCCAACCGCCAAGATCATCCGCTCGTTGGAGAGATGATCAAGCGTCACCGTCCCCATCGCCACCTTCCATGGACGCCTCCGGGTCGGTGGTATTACCTCAGTTCCCAACGTCAGGCGCTCGGCAGTGGCACGCGCGTATCATAGGTCGGTTCGCCTTCTCATTCTGCCTGACGATGTAGCCCTTCAGGAGCTCGCCGTCTCATCCAGACGCTTTGGCAAGCGCCGCCAGCTCCGCGCAGGTTGGTGCTTCGCCCTACGCGCCTGCATTCGGCTACTCGATCTCGTCGTGCATGGCGAGATCCTTTCTCTCATCGCGTCAATGCCGCCTCTCCCAGCGCGCATGGCTGCATATGCCCGCCTTGCTAACACCCCATGTCATAATAGAACGCGTGTACTACCGTGCTATACTGAGAGGACCGAGCGAAAGCCAAGCGGAGAGGAAATGCACTCATGAGCGACGACGGACGACAAACCTCTCTGTTCGGTGATGCCGATCTTCCACCAGCATCTCCCGCATCCTCAAAGCGCCGGCCCTCCCCCGCCGGCGCCGTGCCTGACGACGACACCGTCGGCTCGCTGGCCGCGCAGCCACTCGCCGCCCGCATGCGCCCGCGCACGCTAGATGAGATCGTCGGCCAGGAGCATCTGCTCGCCCCTGGGCGCGCCCTGCGACGCAGCATCGACGCCGATCACGTCCCGTCCATGATCCTGTGGGGACCGCCGGGCAGCGGCAAGACGACCCTCGCTTCGGTGATTGCCCTCACCACGCGGGCGCGGTTCGTCGCGCTCAGCGCCGTCACCGCGGGTGTCGCCGATCTGCGCCGTGTCGTGGAGGACGCCGCCAAGCTCCTGCGCGCCACCGGCGACCGCACGATCCTCTTCGTCGACGAGATCCACCGCTTCTCGAAGTCGCAGCAGGACGCCATCCTGCCTCACGTCGAGCGGGGCACCGTCACCCTGATCGGTGCCACCACCGAGAATCCGTCGTTCGAGGTAAACGCCGCGCTGCTCTCGCGCAGCCGCGTCTTCACGCTCCGCGCCCTCACCGACGACGACGTGCTCGCCCTGCTGCGTCGCGCGCTCGGCGATGCGGAGCGCGGCCTCGGCGCTGAAGGGCTCGCCGCCAACGAGGATGCGCTGCTCTATCTCGCCGGATATGCCAACGGGGATGCGCGCACCGCCCTCAACGCGCTCGAGCTTGCCGCCAGCGTCGCGCAGGCCGGGGATGGCGGCAGCCGGCAGATCACCCTCCCCCTCGTCGAGGATGCCGTGCAGCGCCGCGCGCTGCTCTATGACAAGGGCGGCGAAGAGCACTACAACAGCATCTCCGCACTCCATAAATCCATGCGTGGCTCAGATCCCGATGCCGCCCTCTACTGGCTCGGGCGCATGCTGGAGTCCGGCGAAGACCCGCTGTATGTCGTGCGCCGCTTGATCCGCTTCGCCAGCGAGGATGTCGGCATGGCCGATCCGCAGGCGTTGCTCGTCTGCGTCGCCGCGCAGCAGGCAGTCCACTTCATCGGCATGCCCGAAGGTGGACTCGCCCTCGCCCAGGCCGTCGTCCATCTCGCCACGGCGCCCAAGAGCAACGCGCTCTACGCCGCGTACAGCGCCGTCGCCGAGGATGTGCGGGCGACGCGCAACGATCCCGTCCCTTTGCACCTGCGCAATGCCCCCACGCGCCTCATGAAGCAGCTCGACTACGGCAAGGGCTACGCCTATGCCCACGACGTTTACCTCGGCCAGCCCGATCCTGCCGACCCGATGCGCCCGCCGTCCGAGCGACCACAAGAATACCTCCCCGAACTACTGCAGGGCCGCGAGTATTATCAGCCCGGCGCACAAGGCAACGAGGCCTCGATTCAGGCGTGGCTCACGCGCCGCCGCGGTTCGACCGCCAAATCCTAGGAATGTGTGTTGCAGTGCAGAAAGGTGCGGCATGACCTATCCTGTACCGCATGAGAACCAACTATCCAGACAGTCCCACTGATGCCATGTGGGACAACCTCCAACGATTCCTGCCGCCCAGATCCCCACAGGGGAGTGCCGTCGCCACTATCTGCACACCGTCGTCGACCCGCTCTGGTTCCGCACGAACTGGGCGCCGCGGATCGCCTCATCCGTCCGCGCGCATTGCGCTTTCGCCGCGTCCACGCTGTACCCGTAGGCGAGCATCAGGCGATCCTACCCCTCGTGCCGTCCAACATCCAGCGCCCCCTCTATCCGCAGGGTGCCTGCCTGACGCAGCCCACGCTGACAGCGGCTCCTGGTCAAGGGGCGGGAGAGATTCATCCCCTGGCTGGAGCCGAGGGGCTTTCTCGCCTTCACTTCGGAAACCGCGCAGAGGGATGCGCACCAGGACGTGAGAGCCACCCCCGCGCCCAGGCGCCGTTTTTGATCGGCTTAGGACGGAGCCGCGTCGGGCGGCAACTCGACGGGGTACGGCTCGGCGGAGTCTGCCGAGCGGCTGACCGCCGACCATGCCGCGGTTTCGGCGAGCTGTCGCTGCGAGTAGTCCAGTGCCATCGTGACCGCGTGGACGCCGAGCAGGAGATGGGAGGGCACGTGTCGCCTTTCCACGACCCGCGCGATGATCTCCGCGGCACGCTGCGGGTCGCCCGCGGGACTGACGAGACCGCGGCGGCTGCTCATGACCCCGACCGTCGCCTCGTACTCCGCCGGGACCCGGTCGACCCTCATCGAGGCTCCGGCCCAGTCGGTCGCGAAGCCGCTCGGTTCGACGATCAGCACGCGGATGCCGAACGGCGCCGTCTCCGCGGCAAGCACGCGGCTGAATCCGTCGACCGCGAACTTTGCCGCCTGGTAGCTCGCGATCCCCGGCGAGCTGCCGACGCGCCCGCCGATCGAGGAGAACTGCACGATGGTCCCGCCTCCCTGGGTGCGCAACTGCGGAATCGCCGCCCTCGAGACGTTGTAGACACCCCAGAAGTTGGTCTCGAACTGGGTCCGGAAGTCGGCCTCATCGCCGGTCTCGATCGGCGCGACGTTCGCGTAGCCGGCGTTATTCACCACCACGTCGATGCGCCCGAAGCGCTCCACGCCCGTTCGGATCGCCGCCTTCACGGCACCGGCGTCGGTGACGTCAAGAGGGAGCGCAGCCACGTCGTTCGGATGGGTGTCGACGAAGTCCTGCAGTTGCTCAGGCCGGCGAGCCGTGGCGACGACAAAGTTGCCCCGCTCCAGCGCCGCGCGGACGAGAGCGCGGCCGAAGCCGCGGGATGAGCCAGTGATGAACCACACAGACATCTCTACTGATTCCTCCATGCCGTTGGGCGGAGACGCGAGCGCGCGAGCGATGAAACGAACCACGGCGGCGAACGGCCTTGCCATTGCCATCCGCATCGTTACCGGGCGGAGCGTCACGCGTGGAATTGCTCCGCCGCGCCTTTCAGTGCCTTTTCGCTCCTATTTCGAGTGTGCGCTCAGGGGCACCCGAAAGCTATGCCATGCCACTCTGGGATGAGCCTACGCTGACGACATTGCAGGCACCATACGCAGGATGACGAGTCGGTATAGGTTGGGCTTTAGGGGGACGGCCAGGTGGGAATGCGCGTGTGTGGCGAGGCTTCCCATAAGCGGCCTGGCGGGGACACTGCCGCGTCACGAACCTACGAGGCTTCGCTGTCTCGACGGCATCAGCCCGCGCATTGCCCGTCGCAGCCGCGAATTGCACCGGCGGTTGGGCTGGCACCGCCTGGTCGTCGAGCGCACGCTGGCGTGGCTCAACCGCTCCCGCCGCCTCACCCTGCGGTACGAGCGTCGCGAGGATATCCACCTGGCGTTCCTTGCCCTGGGCCGCACTTCCAATTGCCATAGCTAGCAGTGCCCCGCCGATTTACGGAAGCGTTGTGACTCCAATTCGAGGTGACAGAGAGTTTATGGGTCAAATGGACGCGGAGTGAGGCACGACTCTGCCGTATAATAGCTCTGTTTTTCTCAATCTCCGACGCGGATTCGGGAGAATGTTTGCCTCCGCGGCGGTACAGCCTATTGGTACATGCACAGCGCGACCCATGCTACACTCTATGCGACCGACAAGCGCCACGAGCGCAGGCGAGTCGCCTAATGTGGGGGAGAGGATGGCGATCATGGAGGCGGAGGCGACGCCTTCGAGCACGCCGAGCGCGGCCCCTCGACGGAGCGGCCCATCCGGCTGGCGTTGGGGTATCGCCACCCTCACGGTCGTCGCCATTATCCTCGGCGCCACCTTCGTCACGCACAGCCTTGCCGCTCGCCTGCGCCACCCGCCCGCCACACCCGCGCCCGCCCTGCCGCCGCTCGCCGTCCTCGCCGTCACCGCCCCCGGCACGGATTACGAGCTGACCGCACTCGACGCCTCCAACGGCCATCTCGTCGCCCTCGCCGCCGACCGCCAGCCGCAATGTCCGCCGCAAGGCGCCTGTCCCGTTGCGCCGCCGCTGGCAAACTTCGTCGTCCTCGACGGCTCGACCGGGCAGGTCCTCGCGATCACCCCGGTGACCGGCGAAGTAGCGCTGTACTCCAGCGCGGCGGAGTATCTGATGGTGGACGAGGGGTCTCATCGTGCCTATGCCATCGGGCCGGGATTCGCCGCCGTGTTCTCAACTGAGACGGGAGCCTTCATGGAAGGCATTCCGCTGCCTGCGCCCACCGGTCATGCATCGCTCGCCGGAGCAGCGTTCGACGGCGCCCAAGCGCAGCTCTATGCCTTAGGGCGCGACGGCCTACTTACACGTCACGACTTCCGCACAGACCCGCCAAACAAAGACGCCGCATTTGCCGAACCCGCAGGGCGATATAGTGGTTTGGCATTGGATATTCTCGACAACGTGCTGTTCACCCTGCGACCTGCCACGACCGGCCAGGGCACCACGCTCCTCACCATCGACGCGACGACGCTCGCCACAGTCGCCCAGGTGACCCTCCCGGCCAACGCCACCGTTGGCCCCTTCGATCCCGCCACCGGCGCGCTCACACTCCTCGGCGCCGACGGCCACACCTACCGCGCGACCTATGCCAGCGGCCGACTCAGCGTCGCTGCCGACGGACCCGCCAACGCCCTCGACCTCGGCTGGAATCCCGCGTTGGCCCACACCTACGTCGCCCATGCCGGCGACGTGCAGGTGCTCGACGCATCGGGCCAGCCCGTCGCGGCGCTGCCCGTGCGTGTCTACGCCGGCACCATGCTGCTGACCGATCCCGCGCGCAGCCTGCTCTACCTCACGGCGAACGGCGGCTCGCTCATCATCGCCCAGGACGCCGCGACCCCGCCCGCGCGCGTGCCGAACGCCGCCACGGCGATCCTCTTGGCGCGTGCCGCGCTGCCGCGCTATCTGCCCGATACCAATCAGGACCCGCCCTTCCTCGACACCGAGACCTTTTGGCCCGGCGTGACCGCGCCCACCACCTTCGCCCGCGACTTCTACATCCACTTCTCCGATCTCGGCTGGACCGGCCCCTACATCGGCAGCGTCTCCACCGCCGTCGCGCCGCTGAGCGGCCGGTCCAATGCCTATCAAGTGACCTTCACCATCACCTGGCAACAGCTATATCAGCGCACGCACACGTGGGTTCTCGATGTCGCTGCCGATGGCGCCGTCTCATACGTCTCCGACACCGGCGACGTCATCCCGTGACGCATCAGCCAGAAGGGCTCCAGCCCCGTCACCTGGGCGCCGGCACCTATGGACGTTTCACAGGAGATGCGGACACCGTGCTGTCGGGGCTTCCCCCTCTCCCGCGGGGAGAGGCGGTGGGGGAGAGGCCTCAAATACGCTAGACCATAGCAACACCGCAAAGGAGCCACCATGCCTCGCGCCGATGATCGCGCCGCCGACGAGCTGCGCCCCATAACCATCACCGTCGACTACCTCCGCCACGCCGAAGGCTCCGCGCTGATCGAGTGCGGTGACACGCGCGTCCTCTGCGCCGTCAGCATCGAAGAGAAAGTGCCGCCCTGGCTGGTCGGGCGCGGCCAGGGCTGGCTCACCGCCGAGTACGCCATGCTGCCCCGCGCCGGAGACACGCGCTCCAAGCGCGAGTCCGTCTCCGGCAGGCAGGGCGGTCGAACACACGAGATCCAACGCCTGATCGGCCGCTCCCTCCGTGCCGCCCTGGACCTGCGCGCCATGGGCGAGCGCACCATCACCATCGACTGCGACGTACTCCAATCCGACGGCGGCACGCGCACGGCGTCGATCACCGGCGCGTGGGTCGCGCTCGCGCGAGCCTGCGCGGCACTGCAAGCGCGCGGCGCTCTCTCCAGCAACCCTATCCGCGGTGGCGTCGCCGCCATCAGCGTCGGCATCGTCGAGGGCGCCCCGCTGCTCGACCTCAACTATGGCGAGGACTCGCACGCCGAGGTAGACGCCAACGTCGTCATGACCGACAAAGGCGAGTTCATCGAAGTCCAGGGCACCGCCGAGGGCAAGCCCTACACCCGCGCCCAGCTCGACTCCCTACTCGCCCTCGCCGACAAGGGCATCCGCGAGCTGATCGCCATCCAGCGTGAGTACGTCGCCAGCGCGAGTTAATCCCCGCGCTCCTCCTCCTCGGACTCCGCCTGCTGCCGCGCCCGCACGTGCGCCAGTACGTGGTCCAGCACCCGCGCGAACGTCTCCGACTCCGCGACGGGGACGTCCGCGAGTAGGTCCTGCTCCAGCGCAGCGACGAGTGGGCAGAGCGTGGCGTAGAGCCGTGCTCCCGCCGCCGTCGGATACACGCGCTGGATGCGGCGGTCGTGGGGATCGCGCCTCCGCTCGACCAGCCCCTCCGCCTCCATGCGGTCTAGGTGGCGCGTCAGCGGCGGACCCTCAATCGAGATGCGGCTGGCGATCTGCCGCTGGCTCAGCCCGTCCTCGATGCTGGCGGCGTCGAGGATTATGAAGGTGGCGTAGGAGGCACCCGCGGCGGAAAGCGTCTCTTCCATGCCGAGCCGCACCCCCTTGGCGGCGCGCATCAGGCGGCGCACGCTCGATTCGCGCCCGTTGCCAACCATCACGCCTTGCCTCCCCCAGCGCCAGGGCGCCGCTGCCCCGGTACGCCCATTCTAGCCTATTTCCGAGCCGATGAACTCCACCTCATCGGCGATCTCGCGCGCCTGTTCCCCCGCCGTCGCGGCCCTCGGCGCGGACGCCGCTCGCAGACGCGTCGCCACGAGCACCCCCGTCGCCAGCAGCAGCACACCCGTGACGGCGAAGCCAAGATGCAGCGCCTGCGCGAACGAGTGCCCGACCACCCCATGCACCGCGCTCGGCGAGACGGCCACGCGCGCCTGCCGCAGCATCGCCGCGATGATCGCCCCGGCGCTCGCCCCGGACGAGGCCGCCGCATCCGCGATGTGCCCGCTCACCGCCTGCGGCACGCCAAGCCCGGTCAGTCCGCTGGTCAGCCGCGTGGCGAACTGTCCCACCGCCAGCGTGCCCAGCAGCGCGACGCCGAAGACGCTGCCGATCTGTCGGCTCGCGCTGACCACGGACGATCCCAACCCCGCGCGGTTCGGTGGCGTCGCGCCGAGCACGGCGGCGGTGATCGGGCTGAGCATGAGGCCGAAGCCGATGCCCGACATCGCCAGGTTCCACCAGATCGCGCTGTAGGGCGTCGTCGCGTCGATCCGCGTCAGCAGCAGCAGCGCCGTCCCCGCCAGCAGCGCGCCAACCGTCACCGGCACGCGGGGACCCAGCCGCGCCGCCATGCGCCCGGCCAGCGGTGCCATGATGAAGATGCCCACCGTATTCGGCAGGGTGCGCACGCCGGAGCCGAGTGCGCTATACCCCTCCACCTCCTGGAAGAACTGCGCGACGAAAAAGACCGTGCCGAGCAGCGCGAAGCCGACGACCAGCGCCGCCAGGTTAGCGACCGAGAACGTGGCCGAGCGGAAGAGGTCCAGCGGCAGCATCGGCTCCGGCGACCGCGCCTCCACCGCTACGAACGCCGCCAGCAGCAGTGCTGCTGCCACGAAGAGGCCCACGATCAGCGGCGAGCCCCAGCCGTCCGACTGCCCCTCGATCACCGCATAGGTCAGCGCCGTCAGCCCCGCCACCGCGACCACCTGGCCGGGGATGTCCAGCCGCCGTGCGTCGGGATTGCGTGACTCCGCCACGAGCGGCAGCCCCACTAGCAGCACCAGCACCCCAATCGGCACGTTCACAAAGAAGATCGACTGCCACCCCGCGACCTGAATCAGCGTGCCGCCGATCAGCGGACCCGCCGCGATGCCGATCCCCGAGATGCCCGACCAAAGGCCGATCGCCTGCGTCCGCTGGCGGGGATCGGTGAAGGCCGCCGCCAGCACCGAGAGGCTCCCCGGCGCCAGCGCCGCGCCGCCGCTGCCCTGCAACACACGCCCCGCGATCAGCCAGCCGAGCGACGGCGCGATGCCGCAGAGCGCGGAGCCGACGGTGAAGATCACCAGCCCCGCCAGCAGCACCCGCTTGCGCCCGAAGCGGTCGCCCAGCGTGCCCGCCGTCAGCAGCAAGCACCGCGAACGGCAGTGTGTACGCATCCACCACCCATTGCAGGTCGGCGACGTTCGCGTGCAGGTGCGCTGGATCGTCGGCAGCGCCACCGTCACGATGGATGCGTCGAGCAGCACCATGAAGAAGCTGACGCACGTGACGGCCAGCGTGGCGGCCTTCCGTGCGCGATCTGTGGCAAACATCGCAAATTCCCTCCCGCCCAAACGATCATTTGCATATCCAGATAATTATTATCACGATAACTATTAAGTGTCAAGCGCACGCCACGCCGCCGATGCCCGCCAATGGTCCCGTGTGCGGGGTCCCGCTCCACCTCAGCCAAGGACGCTCGCATGCTACAATTGGGTCTCCGCGCCGCCGATCCAGCGCCGGCAGATCGCTCGCGCGCCCGACATCGTAGAGGTATCCTTCCGCCGGAGGCCGATCCATGCAGACCATCACCGACGAATACATGCGGCAGATGATGCCGACCAGCCGGCCCTACACCATCGTCATCCTCAAGAATGGTCCCAAGCGCTTCGATGGCCCGGCGTCGACGCCATCATCTGGGAGCATGGCCGCCGCAACTTCGCCCTGCGTGCCGAAGGGTTGCTCTCCATCGTCTGCCCCGTCCGCGACGGCGGCGAGGTCAACGGCGTCGGCATCTTCAACGCCAACGAAGACGAGACCCGCGCCATCATGGACGGCGATCCCGGCGTGCAGGCCGGCGTCTTCGTCTACGAGCTGCACCCCACCCGCAGCTTCCCCGGCGACGCCCTCCCCGCCGACCCTCCGCTCAAACCCTTAGCCTATCCTCCAGAAGGAGCCTACTGCTCGGCTGTAGCCGGCTCTCCATAACCATATCGAGCCGGTCACGGAGGAGCCGTGCCAGCGTTCGCAACGCTCCTCCAGAGAGCTGCATCCAACCTTCGCTTTCCGTCATGTCTGCCGCGATCACTGGATGCGTCGCCTGCTGACTCAGGTAACTGGCATAGGCAGCCTGGATATCGGCAATGCGCGTCGGCGATTACGTCTCTCGCCCGACAGAGTCCGTTGCGCTTAA
>CAWJCH010000006.1:0-20651 GCA_963841205.1 uncultured Chloroflexia bacterium
GGATGGTGCCGACGGCCACGAGATCCCAAGAACCCGCCTGCTGGATATCCCGCGGTTCGCTGTAGCTGAAGAGGTAATACGCTAGGGCCTCAACGTCGGGCACCACACGAGGCAAGCGGAAGAACTCGTGTGTGATCCCGACCGCGTCTAGGCGTGCAATCTCGACCTTTGGCCGCATCTCCTGACAAGGACGCCCACTCGATAGACATGCAGGCACGCTATCTCATACCGCCGAAGGTTCGGCATCACCGCCCGAGCCGCTAATCCACCCTTGACACTTTCGACCCAACCGACTATCTTCTGTATATTCATTGAGTGAGTGTTCAGTCAGTGAGTTCGCCGTGACCACACCCAACAAGCGCGAGCTTCAGGCGCAAGAGCGGCGCAACCAACTCATCGACACCACCCTGGCCCTCTTCGCCGAGAAGGGCGTCGAGAGCACCACCATCAAAGACATCGCTGAGCGTGCCGGCGTCGCTCAGGGCCTCGTCTACCACTACTTCGACAGCAAAGACGCCCTCTTCTACGCCATCATCGAGCGGCACAATCCGCTGCCCATCGTCAGTGCCGCGTTGATCGGCGTGGACGATCGCCCGCTGCGCGACGTACTGCTTCGCCTCGCCGAGACCGCCTACAACCTGATGCGAGAGAAGCGTGCAATCATCATTGTCGTCGCCCGCGAGGCGCTTACTCGCCCCGATCTCCAACAACGCATCTTTGCCTTGCAGTCAATGGGCCTCGCCCTCTTCTCCGACGTCATGCGTCGGCGCATCGCGGCGGGCGAGGCGCGGCCGCACGTGCCAGAGGTCTCCGCCCGTATGCTAATCAGCTCGGTGCTCGCCCTCCACCTCACCAACGCGCCCGCATCGCTGCTGCCAGAGATCGTCGATACGTTGCTCCGCGGCATTGCGCCCGAGTAGCACCCCCTTTTTTGTGTCGTGTGCTGAGTGACCACTCACTCAGCGAATCCGCAGGAGGCTCCCATGAGCGCAGCCCCAACCCTCGGTACACCGGCGCTTGCTGCCGAAGCGCCCATCGCCCTCGACGCCGTCACCAAGGATTTCGGCGCCATTCGCGCCCTCGACGGCGTGACGTTCCGCGTCGAGCAGGGCGAGACCTTCGGACTAATCGGCCCCAATGGCTCTGGCAAGACCACGCTGATCCGCCTGCTATTAGGATTGGGACGCCCCACCAGCGGCACGGTGCGCGTCCTCGGCGAGCCGATGCCCAACCGCCGCGTTGCCCGGCAGATCGGCTACATGACACAGGCTAGCGCCCTGTACGGCGAGTTGAGCGTCCGCGAGAACCTGGCGTTCTTTGGCTCGCTCTACGGCCTCGGCGGGCGCACCCTCCAGGCGCGCATCGACGAGACCCTCGCGCTGGTCGATCTCACCGATCGCACCGGCGCCCTCGTCAACACGCTCAGCGGCGGTATGCGCCAGCGCGTCTCGATGGCCGCTGCGCTCGTCCACCGCCCGCGCCTGCTCTTCCTCGACGAACCGACCGTCGGCATCGATCCCGAGCTGCGCGAGGCGTTCTGGGACTACTTCGCCAGCCTCAACGCCGGCGGCGTCACCATCCTCGTCTCCACCCATATCCTGGACGAAGCCGCGCGCTGCCACCGCCTCGCCCTGCTGCGCTTTGGCACGCTCCTCGCCGTCGATTCCCCCGATGACCTGCGCCGCGAGTCCAACGAGCAGGACTTCAACAAGGCGTTCCTCTACTTCACGAAGCGCCAGTCGCCCAGCGCCACCGCCTCTTGAGGCGGCCGCTGGCCGTCGGATAGGTCGTGCCGCGCCCTGCGGCGTAGGAGAGGAGAAGCGAGCATGGCAACGTTGACGCTCGCACTCGCGGTCGCCGCGACCGTGCTCGATGGCGTCTTGGCCGGCGCGAGCCTCGATCAGTCCATCAAGCAGCTGCCAGCGAGGAGCCGCATCGGGGCCGTCGCCTTCAGCGTCTACAGTCGCGCCGCCGATCTGGGGAATGGCATCCTATGGTATGCCGTCCTCGGCATAGGTGCCGCGCTGACGACCATCGCCGCCGCCGCCGCGAGCCTGCTCGCTGCCAATCCCTTCGCCCAGGCGCTCCCGCTCCTGATCGCCGCGCTCCCCTCGGTCTTGCACTCGCTCGCCACCGCGCGGGCCGCCCCGACGAACTTCAGCCAGCGCGGCGTGGCGAGCGACGAGGCCGCGCTGACGGCGGTCTTCGATCGCTTCGAGTCGCTTCGATCGCTTCGATCGCTTCGATCGCTGGCAGACCCTCTGCGTGGCGCTGCAAGCGCTCACCTTCGCCGCCATGCTCGGGGCGCTGGTCGTTGTCGCACGCTAACCCCGCACCCTGGCCCTTGTCTTCGCCCTCGCTCCCGTCGAACAGGAGGTCGCCCCATGTCTCTCCGCCGCGTCGTCGCCCTCGCCATCCGCATCGTCCGCCAGTTCCTGCGCGACCGCCGTTCCCTCGCGCTGCTCTTCGTCGCCCCGCTGCTAGTGATGACGCTGCTCAACTTCGTCCTCAACAACAGCACCAGCGCCGTCACCTTGGGCATCGTTCTGCCAGATGGTCAGGCGAGTACAGCGATACTCGATCAGATCTCATTCGGAATCTCGCGGCGGTTGGCGATGTCAACGTCATCACGGTCGCCCGCGACGCGGTAGACTCCACCCTCCGCAACGGTAACGCCGATGCCGTGCTGGTCTTCCCCTCCGCGCTTGGATCCTATTTCGACAGATTCACGCTGCGTCTCGAAGGCTCGAATCCCGGTACCGCGCAGCAGATCCGCGGTATGGTCACCCAACTCATCACCGGCATCTACGTTCGCGAGATTCAAGGGAGCGCAGGCACGCAAGGCGGCGGTGGTCCAGCGATCGGCGCCCCCATCGACGTCAGCTATCTCTACGGCGGACCCCAATACACCGAGACCGACGCCCTCGCGCCGCTCTTCATTGGCCTCTTCGCCTTCTTCTTCATCTTCCTGCTCACCTCGGTCTCCTTCCTCCGCGAGCGCTCCCAAGGCACCATCGAGCGGCTGATGGTCTCGCCGCTCAGCCGCCCCGAGCTGGTGCTGGGATACGTCCTCGGCTTCACCGTCTTCGCCCTGCTGCAATCGATCATCATCTTGCTCTTCGTCATCTACGTCCTGCAGGTCCACTACGCCGGCAACCTCGGCCTGCTCTTCCTCGTCACCCTCGCGCTCACCGTCGGCGCCGTCAACCTCGGCATCTTCATCTCGGCCTTCGCGCGCAACGAGCTACAGGTGATCCAATTCATCCCCCTGCTGCTCGTGCCGCAGGCGCTGCTCGGCGGCCTCTTCTTCCCCGTCAAGACGCTGCCCGTCGTCCTCAAGCAGCTCGCCTACGTCATGCCGCTGACCTACTCCAACTTCGCCCTTAAAGACGTGATGCTGCGCGGCTTCGGCTTCGGCGACATCTGGCCGGACCTCGTCTTCCTCGTCGGCTTCGCCCTGCTAATGATCGTCGCGGCGGCCTTCTCGCTGCGCCAGGAGCGCGTCTAACCCGTCGCCATCTCCTCCGCGTGCCATCTTGACATGCAGCTAAATGGTTGCCTATAATTAGGCAGTCAAATGGTTGCATGTCAGCCGCTTGACCCTCGCCCGCGTCCTGCTGCGGCGAGAGAGCGCAGCCGCAAGCATCCGGAGGAGACATCATGGCCGACATTCGTCATCGCGTGGGGATCGACGCGCCAGCCGAGCGCGTCTACGAGGCGCTGACCACCACGAAGGCGCTGTCGCAGTGGTGGACGCACGACGTTCGGGGCGATGGCGCCCAGGGCGGCGAGCTACGCTTCTACTTCGGCTCCCCAGAGCCGAGCGCCGTCATGCAGGTCGCCGAGACGGTTCCGAATACGCGCGTGGTCTGGCGCTGCGTCGAGGGTCCGCAGGAGTGGATCGGCACCACCTTCACCTACGACCTCAAGGAGGCGGATGGCGAGACGGTGGTCCTCTTCACCAACGCCGACTGGCGCGAACCGGTCGAATTCATGCATCATTGCAGCACCAGGTGGGGATACTTCCTCATCAGCCTGAAGCTCCTGCTCGAAACCAGCAAGGGCACCCCCTATCCCGACGACCTGAAGGCCAGTCGCTGGGGCTGAGATCGAGACGATGCACGACGCGAGGCAGGGCGAGATGAGCGCAGAGCCGCGGGCGTACGAGGCCGAGCTAGTCTTTCGGGCGCTGGCCGACGACAGCCGCCGCCAGTTGCTCGATCGACTCAATGCCCGCAACGGCCAGAGCCTGCGCGATCTCTGCGCCGGGCTTGGCATGACCCGCCAGTCGGTCAGCAAGCATCTCGACATCCTCGAAGCGGCCAACCTTGTCACCACCGTGCGCAGGGGCCGCGAGAAGCTGCACTACCTCAACCCCGTCCCCATCAACGAGATCGCCGAGCGCTGGATCACGCAGTACGACCGCGAGCGAGTCCGCGCCCTCGCGGACCTGAAGCACGCCTTGGAGGACATCCCGATGAGCCAGGCCAGCCGCCCCGCCTTCGTCTACACCACCTACATCAAAACCACGCCGGAGCGGCTCTGGCAGGCGTTGACTCAGCCCACGTTCATGCAGCGCTGGTGGGAGCAGACCATCACCACTGATTGGCGAGTCGGCTCGCCGATGATCTGGGAGCGCAAGGGCGTCACCATGGCGAACCCAGAGCAGGTGGTGCTCGAAGCCGATCCCTTTCGCCGCCTCGCCTACACCTGGCACACCTTCACCCCGGAGCTTGCCGCGGTCAACAATTTCAGCGACGACCTGATGAGCAAGCTCACCAACGAGCACCGGTCGCGCGTCGCCTTCGACCTTGAGCCCGTCGGCGAGGTCGTCAAGCTGACCGTCACCCACGACGACCTCGATCCCGCGGGCGCCGTCGCCGAGATGGTCAGCCGGGGCTGGCCGCAGGTCCTCTCCAGTCTCAAGACCCTGCTCGAAACCGGCGAGCCGCTCGACACCCGCTCCAACGCCGCACGGCTTGATTGACGGCCATCGCGCCCATAAACCCCTCCCCAACCTCTCGATGTCGCTCGCGGCGATCGCATCAGCGCAGTCATGCGGTGCGGCGAATGCACAGACGCGGGCGGCGCGACTCTCAGCACGGAACGGATCACCACCGATGATCATTGCCACCACCCAAGACCCAATGCGCGCGAGACACGGCGCGCATCTCATCCACCATGTATTCGAGATCGCCGCGCCATGCGAGGTGGTCTACGCCGCGCTGACAACCCCCGACGCCTTATCGTCGTGGTGGACCACGCACGTGCAAGCGGACACCACGACGGTTGGCGCGGTCATCACCTTCGTCTTCCACGCACAATTCAGTCCACGCCTGCGCGTTGCCGAGCTTGATCCGAATGCGCGCGTCATGTGGGAGGGCGTCGGCGGCCACGACGCCTGGGGCGAGACCGCCATCCGCTTCGACCTCGACGCGACGAGGAGCGGCACCGAGTACGATTCCGGCATCACATGGGCGCCGACCGCACCGAAGATGCCGTCGGTGGCGCGAACTTCAGGTGGGGCTACTATCTCAACAGCCTGCGTCTCTTCTGCGAGACCGGCATGGGCCACCCATTCCAGGCCGACCACGCCTGAATGCACCCGCGCCGCCCGGAGATTGTCTCCTACTCCGTCTCAGCGCGTCGCGGCAGCAGCACGCACGCGACGCGTAGCGTCGTCACCTCGCGACTCTCGTCGTCCGTGATCGTCACCGGCACCTCGCAGCTCGCGCGCTCGCCTCGTGCCAACGCGGCCAGAATGCCACCGCGCGCCGCGTCCGTGATCGATCCCTCCGCCTGCAAGCTCCCACGTGCGGGCCGCTGATACGCGATCGTCGCCGCCTGCGTCAGCACGTTCACCTGCTCCAACCGATCCAGCACCAGCGAGATCGCCACCATCGCTGCCGTAGACTCGCCAAGCGTAAACTGCGCCCCCGCGTGGATGCCATGCACGTGGTTCGTCAACTGCTCAGCGATGCCCAGTCGCAGTACCGCATGCCCCGGCTCCGCCGTGACGATCTCCATGCCGAGGTAGCGCAAAAACGGCTCGTACGCCACCATCTCCTCTGCCGTCATCCCTGACCCTCCCCTCACCCCAACCGCTTATCAAAGAATGTGGCGCGAAGACCCCTCGGTTCACCCACGGGGAGGAAGCGCCGCGCGCCGTCAGGCGCTCCCGACAACCGGACAACCACCGACCAGGTGTGCCCTACTTGCCCCCTACCGCAGGGCCGCGGGAATCGAAGCGTGTGGAGGTGGCTTCGGGCCACGACAGGACCGTGTAAGACGCTCCTAGCTCGCTAGGTGAGCGGTGGTCAGCCCAAGAATCCCCCGGCTTCAGCCGTGGGGAGTGGTCAACGCTCCGCCTATCTGCCACATACCCGGTAGATACCACGCCACTGTTAAAGAACCGTGATCGCCCCTCGCTCGGATAACGTGCGGGAACGTCGCCGATCTCTTTCGGTTGCCCTTCATGCCTCCATACTCGGCCTCACATTCGGCAAGTTGGGCCAGTGTCTCCATGAGGTAGCCCTAATCGGCTACCATCTCAAATTCGAGCTTGTTGCGACTAGGCTCATCTTCCCGATAGGTGCCTAGAAGACCCCAATAGCCGCGCGATCCAAAACGGATCGTGAACTCTAGATTCCCTTCGCTCGAAACGAAGCGCGCCTCTCCTGAAAGGGCGTCGTAGGCTTTCCGAAGATCCGTATAGAGTTGCCACACCTGGCCAGTTGAGAACACCAGAGCGCCATACACCAGGAAGTGGCCGCAACGAATTTCCAGCATCTCGTCACATTCATATCCACCGAAGAAGCTCGTGCTGTCGGGAAATCCATACACGCGATCCATGCGCAGCCATATGGAGTCCGTGCCAGCCCTGATGGCGATGTCTTCCATTAGGATCGCCCCCAGCTGTTACCGTCGCTCATGCGCAGATGTTCATCCCATCCCAGGTGTTCGGTCCGCTATTCCCCGAGACTTCTAACGTCGATTTCTAACGTCGAGACGTGACTACCCTGCGGCTTGATCGCTCCTCACCCGCCATACACATCCTGCCTGCGGTTCGCCAGCGAAGGGATGCGCCGCCGCACATCCGCCACGCGATCCAGATCGATCTCCGCCGTCACGACGCACGGCTCGTCCGGCGCCTGCGCCAGCACCGTGCCCCACGGATCGATGATCATGCTGCGGCCAAACGCCATCCGCTGCAGAGGATGCTCGCCCACCTGGCCCGCCGCGATCACATAGCAGGTATTCTCGATGGCACGGGCGCGCAGAAGCGGCTCCCAGTGGTCGCGCCCCGTTTGCAGCGTGAACGCCGCCGGCAGTAGCAGAATCTCCGCGCCACGCAGTGCCAGCGCGCGGAACAGCTCCGGGAAGCGCAGGTCATAGCACGTCGCCAGCCCCAGCCGCAGCCCATCCACCTCCGCCGACACGATCTCATCGCCCGCCCGTGTCGTGTCCGACTCGCGGTACGGCGCGTCGCCATCGCGCGGCGCGGCGTCGAAAAGGTGAATCTTGCGGTAGCGCGCCACCAGCGCCCCGCGCGCGTCGAAAAGCACCGCCGTATTGAACGGCTTCGCCCCGGCATCCGCGCCAGCCTCCACCTCCAGCATGCTGCCGCCATGCACCGTCACCCCATAGCGTCGCGCCAGCGCCCCCAGCCGCTCCGTCACCCGACCCGGCACCGTCTCCGCGTTCGCCCGTGCCCCCTCGTCCCGCCCCAGGTATGTCCACAGCTCCGGCAGCACGATCAGCTTCGCGCCGGCCTCCGCCGCCTCGACGATGCCCGCCTCCGCCGCCTCGATATTCGCCGCCTTCTCCTCCCGCGAGTTGAGCTGCACCGCCGCCACTCGTAGCCGCATAGCCGTCCTCCAGTCCTGAATCGCCCGCCGCTCACGCCCGTGGACCACCCACACCATACCACCCGATGCCGTCAGATTAGGTAGCCGCCCGTGAGGAAATAGGCCGTGAAAATCGCCTGCAGCGCGAAGCCCCCGCCGACGATCAACGTGTCCAGTGCAGGCCGCGCCCGAATCCAGCGCCCGAGCAGCAGGAACATCGGCACCGCCGGCAGCACGTAACGCCCCGCCGCCGCCAGTGGAATCCTGTTGTCGGCCTTCGGCGCCACCAGCGACACGACGAGCAGGCCAATCATGTAAAGCGTGAAGCTGACCGGCAGCCTGCGCGCACCCAGCACCGTCAGCGCGAGTATCGCGGCGACCGGCAGCGCGTCCACCCAGAGCCGCGCATCCCAGCCAGACCAGAGCGGCGCACTGGAGAAGGCGTGCCACGCCTGCGCCAGCGTGAGCCACGGCGCCGTCGTATCGCGATGCCAGACCAGCGCCTGCACGCGGGCGAACTCCAGTGCGTCGCCGAAGCGCCACTCGAGGAAGATCGCGTAGCCCCCCAGCGCCAGCGGCACCGCCAGCACCACCGCCGCAAGCTCACCCAACCGGTGCTGCTCCTTCATCGCTCGCCACCCCTCGTGCCACCAGCGGTGACGCCGCCCGTATTCCCACACCAGGGGCGCGATCAAGATGACACCCATCGGCCGTGTCAGCGCCGCCAGGAACGCGCAGCCCGCGGCGGCGAGCCAGGCACCCCGCCTCGCGAAGACGAGCGTGAACACCGCGCACGCCACAAATAGGCCGTCCGCATACGCCGCGAACGTGAAGAACGCCAGCGGATACGCCCCGAATGCACGCATCGCCGCCGCACTCGCCCCTGCGCCATCCTCGCCGGACGCCAGCAGACCGATGCCGAAAAACGCCGCCAACGCTGCGGCGTTGCTCACCAGCATGCCTGCAAGGAGCAGCATATGCCCGCCAAAAAGCCCGTGGACGATCGCGACGAGCAGCGGATAGAGCGGGAAGAACGCCGCGGTCGGCGCGGTGGCATACCCGGTGGAGGCGATCAGCAGATACCAGTTGGCGTCGTACTGCCGCCATGCCCCGAACGAGCTGAGCGGTAGTGGCGCTCCCGGCGCGCCTGGCGCTCCCGACCGCGCGACGGTGACGAGCTGCGCGAAATATGTCAACAGCACGAAGATTACGCGCGTCGCCAGCCAGATGAAGAACGCTTGCTTAAAGATGCCCCGCCAGGGGAAACCCTCCGGCCCCTTCTCGCGCGCGCGTATTGGCTCGTCCGGCCCACCCACCGGCGCGGGTCGAGCGCCGAGGTCTCGATCGCCGTGAGGGGCCGAGGGGACCCAGAGACCAAGCCGTGCCATCGTTCGCGATCCTTCGCTCGCCCACCATCACCGCGGTGCCCACTCCATCTCCTCTTCACGACCCGTACCACGCGACGCCGTGCCTCAACACGTCATCGCTTCCCAATCACGCTGCCCGTCTCACGCCGCACCTCTCATGCCGCGGAGCCCCGCGACCTTTCACCACCCGATATCAGCAAATCGGGCTATAGACGTAAAGCTTCACCGCCCGGTCGCGTATCATAGAATCCACGCCGCGTGCTCATACCACCTCGCCCCGCAGGGAGCGGCCGGGTCTCCTACCGGAGGCTTGGCCAGGGGGTGAGGACCCCTAGGTGCGCGTTCTCCCGCCGGCAGATGTTCGGAGCAGACCCCCACATGGCGACGTATACAGGGCAGCGCGAGCAAGAGCTCGCCCGGCGCGTGCGCCGCATGCTCATCGAGCAGAGCGCGATCCTCCAGGACGAAGCGCCCGACGAGTTCACCTGGCTCACCCGCCACTTCGATGATGAGCAGCGCTTCTTCGTGGACGAGCTTGGCGCCCAGCTTGAGTTGCGCCTCGGTCGCTGGGCCCGCGCCTACTGGCCCGCACCTCCCCGTCAGCGCGAGCTCTGTATCGCCGACATCTTCGAGCTCACCGCGCGCAAGCAGACAGCCTACGCCTGCCTGATCCGCGCCTATCGCAGCGTACGCCTCCTCGAATCCGGCGAGTCCGTCAGCACCTTCCGCTTCGCCGAGCTTTTCCGCTACGTCGCTGAGGAGGGACAACGCCAATCGCCGTGGCTCAGCTTCGACGAAGCCATCATCAACGAGGCGCTCGCCACGCGCGGCGACGAAGCCGCCGAGGCCGACGACGAGGAGCTTGCCGAGGTCGCTGCCGCCACCAAGGGCCGCAAGCGCGCCAGCTCCGGTGCCAACTCCACCGGCAGCGCCAGCGGCCCGCGCGCCAAGAAAGCGCCCACAGTCGCGCCCAAGCAGATCGGCGCCGCCCAGCGCGTCCGCGCCAATCAACGCGCCTTCTACCAGGCCTTCGCCGCCTTCGAGCGCCATCGACTGCTCCGCCGCATCGGCGCCGACGATCGCCAGCGCCCCGACGAGCGCTACAAGCTCGACGAGCGTGACTTCAGCGGCATCTACGAGTTCACAGACCTCATCGACCGCTTCCTGCCGCCCGCCGGCCTCGTCATGCACGACGACCTCAACCCCGACCGCGACGAAGCCAGCGCCTCCTAGGAAGGATCCCATGCCGAGCACTCTCATCTTCCCAACGCCCTCAAATGCCTCCTTCCCCATCGGCAGACTGCCCAGCGCAGCGCCCCGACGGTGCGTGACAAATGGGAGCACGTTCTGGCTCCTCCCGCCGGGGATGGGGCCGGGCAGAGAGGTCCCCCAAGGAGCCGCCGCATGACCACCCCCTCCACCGACGGCGCCCGCCCCGTTCGCTCGCCCATCTCAGGCGGCCTCAGCAATCCGCGCAACCCGCGCACCAAGACGCCGGGCCGCGCCTGGATTCGTCGCATCCGCCTGATCAACTGGCATGGCCATGAGAACGCCGTCCTCGACGTCGCCGGCGACATGCTCGCCATCATCGGCGAGAACGGCTCCGGCAAATCACTGATCCTCGACGCCATCGACTGGGCGCTCTTCCCCGCCCCGAGCAAGGTCTTCAACGCCGCCGCCCGCGAGGGTGGCCGCACCAGCAAGCGTACCCTCAGCAACACCATCCTCTTCTTCGACCCGCACGGCATCGAGCGGCCCGACAAAGGCTGGCGTCGCCAGCGTACCGTCGGCTACTGCGCCTGCGAGGTCGAGCACGAGGGCGAGGGCCGCTGGGTCTACGGAGCCGCCGCCGCCGCCACGCCGCACGCCGCCCACCCTTTCTACTATGCCCTGCCCGCCGCGCTGGATCACGTCTCCTTCCTCGACGTCACCCCCAAGGGCCAGGTGCCGCTGCAGATGCCGGAGTTTCGCGCCGCCAACGATACTCTCATCAACACCGGCGGCGCCCTCTTCAACGCCTCCCAGGCCG
This sequence comes from uncultured Chloroflexia bacterium, assembly GCA_963841205.1. Taxonomy (GTDB): domain Bacteria; phylum Chloroflexota; class Ktedonobacteria; order Ktedonobacterales; family JADMIN01; genus CAWAWP01. The sequence continues at coordinate 11,244 of CAWJCH010000006.1, forward strand.
AGGACTACAACCGCCTCGTCGCCCGCCGTCTGCTCAACATCGAGGGCGCCGACTGGCAGCGCCGCTACGACGCCCTCTACGACGTGCTGCACCGTATGCTCGGCCTCAAGGTGGACGACAACCTCGTCTCCGATCCGAGCGGCGTCGTGCGCCAGTTCCTCCCCGTTGTGGACCGCCCCCACCTGGAGCGCCTCGTCGAAGGCTTGGAAAGCATCCAGCGCATCCACCGCGACATCGACGAGTATCAGAAGCTCCACTCCACGCTCTCCGGCGTCGTCGAGCAGCGCAAAGAGTATCACAAGTCCGTCCTCCACCACGCCGCGCTCTCCTGGCTCCGCACCGAGTGGGCCGCGAACGACGCCGCGCAGTCGCTCTCCCAGGCCGAAGACGCCCTCCGCGAATCCCAGTCGAACGGGCGCCAGGCCGAGGCCGAGGAAGAGGCCGCGTACGCCGAGGAGCACTCCGCCCGCCACGAACTCGAATCCCTCCAGCAACTGCACCAGGGCGACGTCGTGCAGGCCGTCACCCGCGCCAACGAAACGCTGACCGCCTCGCAGCATAACCAGGATCGCGCCGCCCGCGATCTGCGTCAGGCCGAGGAGCGGCTGAACCGCTCCGAGAGCGCCGTCGCCGCCGCGCGCCACTCCCTCGACGCCGAGCATACGTCATCCGTCACGCGCCTCACCGAACTGCGCGACCGCGTCTCCACGGCCCTGGGCGCGCTCCCCGACCCCCTGCGCGTCGCCTGGGAACGTCTCATCGCCGACGCCACCGATCAATCCCTCGCCGATGCCCTCCACTCCGCCTGGACCGCCTCCGACGGCGAACTTGCCGCTCTCGAAGCCCACGTCAAGCGCATCGACGCCTCCGCCGCCGCCACCACCAGCGCCCGCCAGCACGAGCGCGACTCCCGCGCCCAGCACGAGGCCGCCCAGCGCGCCGTCCAATCCGCCCGTCAGGCGCTCTGGACCCGCTGGGACAAGATGGTGAAGCGATGGCCCGCGGGCGTCGGCTCCGCCCCCGGTGCCGAACCCTCCACGATGGCCCTCCCGCCCTTGGTGGATATGTCGCAGAAGGAATACGACGGCGCGCACGCCGAGGTCCGCGAGGCCAGCGCCCGCGCCGCGCGCCATGAGGTTCGCATCGCCGAGCTAGATATGCGCCTGCAAGCCATCGAGGCCGAGATCAACCAGACCCAGACCGAGCCGCGTCCCTCCCTCTCCCCCGAGCGCGAGCGTGCCTTCGCCCGCCTCACCGACTACGACCGCGCCCTCGCCTATCGCCACCTCGATCTCGCCCGCGAAGGCTCCCCCTGGGGTGAGGCCATCGAAGGGCTGCTGGAGCACTCCGACGCGCTGACCCTGCTCGTCTCCTCAATCCCCATCGATGCCGCGCGCAACCAGCTCACCAACGAGGTGGACTGGCACGTGCTCGTCTCCGGCGCCACCAGCGGTAAGCAGCAGAAGAACTCGCTCGCCTCCGTCCTCGTCACCTCGCAGCCCGACCTCCGCAAATACCTGGACGTCGTCTTCGGCTCCGTCGCCCTCGTGCAGGAGCCGCAGCGCAGTGGCGACTTCCTCTGCCCCGACGGACGCTATCGCCTCGGCGACATCACCGGCACGGTCCGCAAGGCCAAGCGCTCCGAGGCGCTGATCGGTGTCGTACGCCGCCAGGCCGCCGCCGCCGCCCGCCGCGAAGAGTTGACCCGCGAGCGCAACGACCACCACCGTGAGCGCGAATCCGAGCGTGAGATGCTCAAAGTCGAGCGCGACAACGCCTCCCAGGCCGAGCAGCGCGCCCGCAACCTCAGCGAACTCGCCCACATGCTCGACGAGATCGAGCAGCGTCGTGGCGAGGTCCGCACCCTCCGCGAGACCGAGGAGGGCGCCGCCGTCAAGCTCGCCGCCGCCGCCCGCGATGCCGAAGACGCCGACGCCGACGAGCAGGACGAGCGCGCCCGCTGGGCCGACGTCACGCGCCCCTATCCCGGTCTTGCCGATCCCGCCAACCTCGCCCGCGCGCGCCTCACCCTCTCGCAGATCGTCGCCGACGCCGTCGCCCGCGCCGCCGAGACGCGTGGCCGCCTCAGCCAGCTTCAGACGCGCCTGCGTTCCGCCGAGGACTCCCACGGCGCCGAGGCTGAGGTGTTCGGCATGGCCCGCGCCGCGATGGATCAGGTGGATCACGACGTACAAGAAGCCCAGCGCGTCCTCAATCAGGCCCGTGCAGCCCTGCAAAAAGCCGGACTCCAGGATGTCGAGGCGCGCATCACGCAGCTCCAGCGTCGCCTCAAGACCGCCGAGGATCGCGCCCGCCAGACCGGCGTCGCCAAGGGTATTGCCCTCCATCAGGTCGAGGCGTCCAAGCAATCGCGCGATGCCTCCGCCGCTCTCTCTGAAGACGCCGCCAAGAAGCTCCAGCAGCGCACCAACGGCTTCGGCGCCCTACTTAACGCCGTTGCCGACAGCCTCGATCTCCCCAACACCCAGGTAGACGACCCCGCTCGCTACGCCCGCCAGATGACCAAGGGCCGCGATAGCCGTGCCCGCCTCGAAGAGGACATGCCCCGTGCGTATAGCGCCGCCGAGCGCGAGCAAGAGAGCTTCCTCGTCGCCGTCGCCGAATTCCAGGCGCTGGTCGGCGCCGACGACCGCTTCGGCCTGCGCCCGCCCGCCAAGCGCGAGCTACAACTCGCCCCGCAGGGCTGGCTCCTCGACGTGACCCCTCGCCTGGAGGGCACCGGCGACGTGCGTCTGCTGCTCAACCACCTCGGCGTCACCATCGAGCAATTGCAGCAGACCCTCGCGCAGCGCGTCACCCGCGTCGTCCGCGACATCATCCTCGGCGAGGTCATCAGCCACCTCGTCGATCAGCTTGTCCGCGCGCAAGACATCATCGAGGGACTGAATCAGCGCCTCGTCACCGCGCGCTTCTTCGCCCGCAACACCCGCTTCACCCTCAAGATCGCCGTGCGCCTCTCGCGCATGCCCGACATCCCCTTCGACCACGTCGCCGTCGCCACCGCCCTCATGGAGCATGGCCGCGCGATGCCCGCTGGCATCCAGTCGCAGCTCACCACCATCTTCGCCACCTGGCTCGATGAGACCATGAAGGGTCAGGCGCAGCCCTCCGTTGAGGCGCTGGTCGAGCAGCTCGACTACCGCCGCTGGGTCGAGATCACCCTCCTGCACAGCGACGACGTTGATCCGCGCGTCCGCCCGTGGGACAGCGCCGTCTCCGGCTTCGGCTCCGGCGGCGAGCAGCGCGTGCCCGTCTACGTCCTCCTGCTGACTGCCGCCGCCATGCAGTTCGCCGTCTCCAACGCGCCGCTGCGCCTGCTCATGCACGACGAAGCCTTCGCCCGCATGGATCAGCGCAACGCTGACCTCGTCATCCGCTTCGCGCAACAGCTCGGTGTCGGCCTCGTCATCGCCAGCCCCAATATCGACCTCTTCTCCGAGGGCGTCAAATACGCCACCGCTTACCGCCTGCGCCAGCTCCCCAACGGCCACATCGCCCGCGAAGCCCTCCACCTCAAATCCGTCCCTGACGACGACCCCGATCCGCAAGACTCCGTAGACGGTCTCCCCGTCCCCCAGCTCTCTTCGCGCCAGTAACGGTAACTGACTCGCCCGCCGTGGTATGCTGAGGGTCAAAGGTGTCGCGAACGCATCACTCGTGAGAGCAGGCATCATGGCTGATTCGACTGCGTACGTCCAGCAGCGCGACGGCAACTTGTACGTCGGTGGTGGGGCGTTGAGGTCTACAGCGTGATAGCCGCGTGGTTGCAAGGCGAATCTCCCGAAGAGATATAGAACGGCTTTCCCCACCTCAGCTTCGCCGAGGTCTACGGCACGATTCTCTATTATCAGCTCGCCCGGCGTGAGGACCCCTGGCTTGAGCCATGGGGAGGAAACGCCGCGCGCCGTCAGGCGCTCCCGACAACCGGACAACCACCGACCACGTGTGCCCTACTTGCCCCCCTACCGCAGGGCCTGCGGGAATCGACGCGTGTGGAGGTGGCTTCGGGCCACGACATGACCGTGTACGACGCTCCTAGCTCGCTAGGTGAGCGGTGGTCAGCCCAAGAATCCCCCGGCTTCAGCCGTGGGGAGTGGTCAACACCTCCAGGCTTCTCCCCTCATGACGCCCTCTATTGCGCGGGCGTCAGGCTCCGAGTCGTCGTGATCGCCACGCTCTTTGCCAGCGTCTGATACACCACGCAGTATCGCTCCGTCAGCTCGATCAGCCGCGCCAGCTTCTCCTCGGGCACATCGCCGTTAATCTCATACATCAACCGGATCGCCTTAAAGCCGACCGGCACCTCCCGGTCCACCCCCAGCGTGCCGCGAAAGTCCACATCACCCTCCGCGCGCACCCGCCCGCCGACGGGCAGATCCATCGCCGTCGCCACCGAGCGCAGCGTCACCCCCGCGCACGCCACCAGCGCCTGCAACAGCATATCGCCGGAGCAGGCGTACGAACCGTCGCCGCCGGCCGCCGGATGAAGTCCCGCGTTCACCACGCCGCCCTCCGTCGGCACCGCGCATGCCACGTCCTGCCTGTCGAGCGTGCCCACCGCGGTCATCGTCACCAGCGCCGCCTCCGGCTCCTCGCGATACCGCGCCTTGATCGGCGCCTGGACCTCCCGAAGCTCCTGCTGATTCATCTACTGTCCGGCCAGGATACCCCTGCCGTCAGGCAGGGGGAGGGATGGCCGTCTCCTTTCGTGCTACTCGACTTCCCCTTGTGCACGCTTGTGCGAGAATGAGAAACCATCACGCGGAGTAACCGCGAGCGTCGTACCTACCGCTGGCAACAGCGAGAGACAGAGGCCGCAAGGCCGGGGAGACGGTGGGTGTCTCTGGTACGTCGACGGGCCGGACCGCCCCACGCTGGTGGTCAACCGGCCCCCCGATGCGAACCGGGGAGGGGATGCGGAGGAACCTGGGACGACAGGCAGAGGCAACGCTCCCTGAAGGCGACGGGGTGATCCTCCCCAGTTGCAAGCCCCTAGCTTTAGCTAGGGGGTAGTTGACCCGATAGCCTCCCACCGCGTCGAAACACTGAACTCCACGCCAAGTACGGCGAACGGACCGTACCGAGCCGCCTCGCATGTCCGCCCGCCGTATTGTATAGCGCCGAGCATGGGTGAGTCGTCCGTCGGATGAGTCGCGCACCTACGCGCCCTCGCTCACCTCGGTGATCGCATCAGCCAACAGCCCGTGTCCCTTACCGTGTGCCGTACGATGCACCTCCTTAGCCGCCTCTTTGCTCGGCGCCTCGATCAGGCAGAACACCCTGGCGCTGCCCTCATCGAACCCAATACTTGAGGTACTTGACCCCATACTCCCCTTGGACATCCAGGTCACGCTGATGCGCCCCCGCGACCGCCGCCGCCGTCAGTCCCTCAATCTTCCGGTGCTCATCCATGGACATCTGATGTCCATCCGATCAAAACCGTCACGCTTGCTCATAGCGTTGCCACCCCGCAGCCTCCGCATCGAGTGGGCGCTCACAGCATGTGCCGAGCCTCTGCCCCCCTCTCGCCCTGCAGGGCGAGGGGACGTCTCCCCGCGAGCAGGGGGCTTGGCCAGCCAGGGGGTGAGGAACGCTTACCTATCGTCTGAACCACGGCCTGCGCCGCTCCAGGTCGCGCTGCAGCTCTTCCTGCGGCTCGCCCGCCGTCGGACCCGCCGCCCCGCGCACCGTGTCGTGCGCCTGCACCGCGTGCAAGACGCCAGGGATGTCCGCCGCTGTCTCGCGCTGCCCCGCCGCCCACGAATTGATCTCCGCGCCCAACAGCAGGATGAACGCCAGATAATAGAAGAAGACCAGAATCACGATGGCGAACCCCGCGATCGTCCCATAGTTGTTCGGATGCAAGAAGAACGTCGTATAAAGCGGGAAAACGGACTCGTACGCCACCAGCAGCGCCGCCGCCACCAGCGTGCCGCGCCACACCGCCCCCCACTGGAACGGGCGATTCGGCACGATGATGTAGATCGCGCCGAAGAGCACCATCGCCGCCAGCAGCGAGACCAGCGCTCCGGCGACCTGCAGCACCGTCTGGTTCAGCCACTCTGGCGCGCCAGTCGGCACGAAGCTCGCCAGCGCCGGCGGCGCCAGGAATGCCAGCACCACCAGCGGCAGCAACACGAGATACAGCAGCAACATGCCAACGGCGACCAGATTCTGCCGGATCGGATCGCGCCCCCGCAGCCGGAAAACCACCCCCAGGCAGTTCTCGAACGTGATGAAGAGCCGTGAGCCTGCTATGACCGACCCGACGATGCCGATTGCCAGCACCAGCCCCGCGCTGCTACGGAGGTGGTTGTACACCGCGTTGATCACGCCCGCGCTCCCCGAGACCGGCAGCGCGTCAGCGATGCTCGCCACTACGTTGCGCACGCTCCCCGGCGCCAGCGCCTCCAGCGAAAGGCTCGTCACGCTCAGCAGCAGCAAGAGGATCGGGAAGAGCGAGAGCAAGAGGTTATAGGCCAGCAACCCCGCCAGGTTGAAGACCCAGTCATTGTTGATCTTCGTCCAGAATGCCCAGACGCCGCGCGCCCGATTGCGCAGTGTCGGAGCGCTATGCCCTCGGAATCGACTTCTCATGCTTCGCCCGCCCCGCGCGACCCTTGACGCATGCCATATTCGCGTCGATTGTTGTGGTACTCGACGACAGACTTCAGCCCGCCGGTCCCTACACCGACACTGAAGCGCCGCGACCATAACGACAGCGACCGAGCATGAGTTGGGGATATCAACGGATCAGCCCTTGGTCGCGCGCCGCGCGTCCGGCGGCGTCGCGCGCCTCATGGCCCACGCGTTGCGCGCGCTCCCCGGCGTCCTGTGCCAGCTCCCGCGCCTGTTGCATCAGCGACTCGCGCACCTCGCCGAGTAGCTCGCGCTCCTGTGGTGTTGCCGGCAGCGCGAAGCCGAGGAGAGCTCCCGCGGCGAGCGCCAGCGCGCCCAACGCCAGTGGCGCGCCGCCCGTCGCCCGTTGTAGCCACGCCTCCACCTGCTGCAGCTGCTCGCGCGCCGCCTCGCCAAGCTCGCTGGCCTTCGCCTGCACGCGCTCTTGGGCCTGCGCCGCCACCTGCTGCAAGGACTCCCCCGCCTGCCGCGCCGTGTCCTCCGCCTGCGCGCGCACGTGCGGCGTCCCCTGTTGCAGCAGCCAGCCTAGCCCCATGCTCGCCAGCGTCGCCGCGAACGGCGACGACCGCAGCGCCTCGAGCAGCGCTGCCCGCGCCTCCAGCGCCCTCTCGCGGGCCGCACCGACCAACTGATCGGTCGCGCCGTTCGCCGCCTCGCGCACACCGTCGCGCACCGAGTCGCGCACCTGCTCCAGCAATTGCTGCGGCTGGAACCGCGCCTGGATCGCCTCCAGCGTATCGCTCAACTGCCGGCGCGTCTGCTCGATACCCTTCTGCAGCTCCTCCGCGCTCGGCTCCCGCTCCTGATTCCGCATCGCTCGCTCCTCCTACCCGCCAGCGACTAGGCCACGCGCCGCGTCTCGGCGGAGCCAGCCTGCGCGCGCCTGCCCAACGATCGCCACGTCCGCTGTGGCAGCAGATGCTCCATGCGCAGGGCTTTGCGCCCTCGCAGCAGCAACATCGAGCCGATGTTCGCCGCCACCACGCCGACGAAGAGCGCCGCCAGCCACAGCGGCAGCACCAGCGCCAGCCCGGCCACCGCCGCCAGCAGCATCAGCGTCACCCCTGCGTACGCGAACGCCGCGCCGATCACCATCGCCTTCACGCCGCCGCCGACGCGTCCCGCCTGTGACGTCATCTCCGTCCGCGCCAGTTGCAGCTCTTGCCGCACCAGCTCGCCCACCTGCTGCGTCAGATCGTTCACCAGCGCCGTCAGCGAGCGCTCGTCCGTATTCGTTTCCATGCGGAAGCCTCCCTAGCGTCGCTCCTCACGCTTCTCATCGGACCCGCTCGCGCCATGCAGCACCCGTGCACCGAGCAGCCCTACCGCGAACGCCGCCGCCATGAAGAGCGCCGGCTGCCGACGCGCCAACTGCTCCACCTCGTGCAGTGCCTGCTCCGGCGTCATCGTGCGCAGCCGCGCCGCGAGCTCCTCCAACTGCTGCGCCGCCCGATCGGTGTACTGCGAGAGCACCCCATGGTCCACCTGCCGCAGCCTCTCGCTTACTTGCCCCACGGCAGTCGCCGCACCCGCCAGCCCGTCGGAGGCCGTCACCATCGATTCCGCCGCCTTCTCGTGGACGACGCCCCGCGCGCCCTCGGCCTCCCGCCGCACCGTCTCAAGCGTATCGCCTGCTGCCTGTTGAGCCGCCTGCGTGACCTGCCCCGCCCTCTGCTGCACCGCGTCGGGCAACCCCGTCACCGCCGCCAAGGGTGTGGTCGGCGTCTGCGTAGGACCCACCGCCGCGTCCGGCTCAGATCCCTTCAGCGAATCCTTGCGCACGTTGAGATACACGCCGCTCGCGTCCACCCGCGCGATCGCCTCGCGCTGAACGCTGTAGTCGTGGCCGAAAATGTGCCCGTGCCGGACGATCAACGTCCCGCTGGCCACATCCGCGCTGGTCACCGTCCCGACCTGCTCGCCTTCGCTGTCGTAGACCGGCGTACCGATCGGCATCTCCGCGTAGCCGCCGTCGCGGTCCGGCGGTCCCTGCTGCTCGTACATCGTGTTTCCTCCCCGGCGTCTGCCGTCCTCATTGCAGGTCGTACTCGCACATCGCGACACCAACCAAGCGGAAATTGCCAACGGTCCGCCTGCCGGCGATTGAAACTGACGTGCCGTAGCAGACTGCGCTGGGCCAGATTCCGCCGACCTTGAGGCCCGTGACCGGTCAGTGGAGTGACCGCCCCAACAATCCCCAGGTCAACGCGGAGTACGGTCGCCCGCTTCCCGCGAACGACCATCACCACGCTCCGCACGCAAACGTAGCAGAGAAGCTAGACGCTGGCGCGATTGCCCCCACTGAAGAGGCGCAGAATCACCAGCAGAATGCAGGCGCCGAGGAACGCCGTCACGAACGAGCCGACCACGCCGACCTGATCCGTCACGAACTGCCCAAGCAGCCACCCGCCAATCAGCGCCCCGACGATGCCGACCACGATGTCGCCAAGAATGCCGAATCCGCCACCCTCGACCACACGCCCCGCCAGTGCCCCGGCCAGGCCGCCGATGATAATCCAGCCGACGATACCCAACGTCGAGTAGATCGCGCCCAAGACGAACATGTGTGCTCTCCTCTCGATAATTGACGTGCCTTCACCAAGGGGACGCCCGTTCACGTCCCGCCACTCAGGTAAGCACCCGCGATGCCATTTCTGTCCGCCAGGTGACATAACGTGCGATTTCGCCGCTGATTTGGTGCCGCGCTCCCCCTCACCTCGCCGTCGCCTCAACCAGGCGTATACTGAC
>CAWJCH010000007.1:0-190585 GCA_963841205.1 uncultured Chloroflexia bacterium
GAATGGAAGATTGGAACCCTGACAAACGTCAGTTGGCAGGCCACTTGCGACACGTATGAGGTCACGCGGGATCGCGGCGCGTCTTTCACCGCCAGTGGACGGCCGTAAACAGCCTCTCGGCTGCAGGTTGGCCGAGCCGCTAGCCGGACCACGCTGTGAAGGTCTCGGGGATGTGGGTACCACACGTGTGAGTCGCCGCTATGTAGGGGGCTTGCCACGATGCAACTATATGATGAAGGTGAAGGGGCGGCTGAGTCATCTTCCGTATGGTCTTGGGGCTCAACTGCTTTTGCGCCTTCGCAGCGGCGGGTCCTGGTCGTCGAGGACGATCCGGGATCCGGGCGATCGTCGCCGAGTATCTGGCGATCGAGGGCTATGCGATTGCAGAGGCAGTGGATGGGCTGGAGGGGTTGCGGCTGGCGGCGGCGCGGCCGCCGGACCTGGTGATCCTCGACGTCGGCCTGCCGGGCATCGACGGCTTCGAGGTCTGCCGCCGCCTGCGCGCCGCCAGCGCCGTGCCGATCCTGATGCTCACCGCGCGCTCGGCCGAGGCCGACAAGCTCTCCGGCTTCGGCGTCGGCACCGACGACTACCTGACCAAGCCCTTCGCCCCGCGCGAGCTGGTCGGCCGCGTGCGCGCCATCATGCGCCGCGTCGCCGCCACCAGCGTGCCGGCGATGATCCTCGACGACGCCCTGCGCGTCGGCGAGCTGGCGATCCGCCCGGCGCTGCGCGAGGTGACGCGCGGCGGCGAGCCGGTGGCGCTGACCGCGCGCGAGTTCGACCTGCTCTACTACCTGGCGGCGCACCCGCGCCAGATCTTCACGCGCCAGCAACTGCTGCACGAGGTCTGGAACTACGACTACGGCGACCTCGACACGGTGACGGTGCACATGAGCCGCCTGCGCGAGAAGGTCGAGCCGCGCCCCGGCAAGCCGCGCCACCTGCGCACCGTCTGGCGCGTCGGCTACAAGTTCGAGCCCTGACCCCGCCACCTGCCCCCGCTCCCCCGCGCCGCGTCGAAAACTGTAGCACTTATGTACAGACAACGGAGAATAGACGGGAGGCTGGTGACCCCATTGTCACAGCGACAGTCCGGTCGCATGCAGCCCCAACCGCCTGGGTGGTATGCCGTGGCTCCCGCGTCGGCTCCGGCATGCCCGAGCACTCCCTGCTCTTGGGAAGAGCGTACTCGGTGTACATTACAACCATCACGTAAGGTATTACGTCCCTCATTACAAAAGTGAATTCGCCGCGCCCGGTCCCTATGTGCGGCGTGGCCATCTCTATGCAGCAGGCTTGCCAAACGGCAACGGTTCGAGCCTGTTGAAAAAGTGTTTCGTGTCACTGCTAGCTTGTTCCGGGTTGTCGATACGAGAGCATGTGGCCTAGCATAAACAGGGCACCGCAGCGAGTGGTGCCCGCTCGATCCCGCAGAGTGGAGCGCCGGAGGGGCCGCGGCCTGGGCCAGCGTGGAAGGGTTCGCCATGAGAAATATCTCGGACATTCCCGACATTCCGGATCGGGCGACGCGTCTCACGGAAGTAACTGTCGACTGCTATGGTCAGGACGAGGAACTCAGCGCCTTTGAGGTATACCTCTCCGATGCGCTGCGACCGCCATTCGCCGCAGCCTGGCGCGATCCGGATGAGCCTGGGCATGGAGAGCCGGTGACCGTCTTAGGGGTGGCTGACGCCCATAGTCGGCGTGGGATCGTGCTGCAGGTGCGGCGGCAGAGCGGGAAGGAGCGTCGCGTGCTGGCCGAGCACATCTGGGCAGATGAGTTGGCGGACCGCAACGCGATCGTGCTGGATGATTATCGCGCTTGGGTCAAGCAGGGTGGCTTGGAGTACTGAGGCTCGCGGTACCAGCGTGCTTGCCCGTCGGGCGGTCGTTCATGTCGCGCTGTGCTGGTCACCTAGCCAGTCGCGCAATGCGGCGTCCAACGCGCGGAAGGCGTCGTCGAGGGTAGGATAGTCTGCAGTTCCCTCCCACACCATCCCACCTTCGTCGAGGACACGAATGAAGGAGGAACGATAGGCGTCAGGGCCGATTTCCACCCAGCCCTGCGTCTTAACCCAGCGGGCGATATGGGGGTACGCCTGGTCGACTGATTCTGCCATGTGCGTTTTCTCCGGTCCGAGTCGGCGAGCAGTGATCCGCTGAGATGCATCTCGGAGCACGGTCCCTGTGCCCGAGCCCATGCCCAAGCCGGTACACGACCTCACACCATGCCTCGATAGGTTGAGCGCCAGCCGAAGAGCTTGCGCAGCCGCTGCGCAGGGTTGAAGCGGAACACCCACTGTTCTGGCCCAGGGCGGACATAGAATGAGCCGAAATTGCGGAGTGAGACGGACTCCCCACGTTTGAGAGCCGCGTAGATCTCCTCGAGGGCCGCGTCGAGGACCTCCTCCACAATCGCGAAGTCCCGATCGGTTCGCTGTGCGACGAGGTGCGCGACCTGCGGCTTCTCGATCCGGTCCGACATCGCCTCGTTTCCTCTCTTGGCCAGTACGATGCAGGTGGGTGCGCCACGAGTTGTCGCTCGCGAGTCGCCTCGGCGGCGTCTTCGGCGCAGACAATTCACACTATTATAGAACTGCCCCGTCTGACAGCCGAAAGGGGTAGGGCCATGATGGGCAGGAAGGACCGGGCCTTGGCGCCGATCCCGGCGATGGCCCTGGAGGACTTGATACCCGCTGACCACTTCTACCGTCACGTGGATCGCGTGCTTGATCTCAGCTTCGTGCGTGAGCTCGTGCACGGCCGCTATGCGGACGGCATTGGACGGCCCTCCATCGATCCTGTGGTCTTCTTCAAGCTCCAGCTCGTCTTGTTCTTCGAAGGGCTGCGTTCCGAACGCCAACTGCTGCGTCTGGCCGCCGACCGGCTGAGTGTCCGCTGGTATCTGGGCTACAACCTTAACGAGGCGTTGCCGGACCATTCGAGTCTCACCCGCATCCGTCTGCGCTACGGTCTGGCGGTCTTTCGGCGCTTCTTTGAGGCGATTGTCGAGAGCAATGCCAACAGGCAGGACTGGTGTGGGGTCGTGAGCTCTACTTTGATGCCACCCAGGTGCGGGCCCCTGCGGCGCTCGATTCCCTCACTGCGCTGCGCTTTGCCGTCGAAGCCCGCGAACCGCAGGCGACTCGACAGGCCCACGAAGCGCAGGAAGTGGTCCGGGCCCCGCGGCAGGCGGTAGCAGCCCACTTGGAGGCGCTCTTCCCCCAGGACGATGCGGATGCCAAGGCCGATGTTTGTCCTACGCTACCGACTGCGCCCACACCGCCAGCTATGCCGACGGCCCCACCCTCCTTGCCGCTTGACATCTCTAACACGCTGCGTACGGAGCTGGAAGACGGCGAACGCCGCTCGCCATGACTGGATTGCCCAGGAGGGTCGCCAGCAACGCACGGTGCATGGCGTCTACCAACGCACGGCTGACTTTCGTATCAGCACCACGGATGCGGACGCCACGCCGATGCGCCTCAAAGGCGGCGGCACGCACCTGGGGTACCAAACGCACTATGTCGTCGACGGCGGCAAACGCCGCATTATTCTCGGCGTGTTGGTGACCCCAGGTGAGGTGATGGAGAATCAGCCGATGCTCGACCTGTTGTGGCGCGCACGCTTCCGCTGGAAGCTACGACCGCGGCAGGTGACGGGCGACACCACCTATGGCCCGATTGAGAACATCCAGGCGATGGAAGACATGGGGCATCCGCGCCTACGTCCCGCTGCCCAACTGGGGAGCACCAACGCCCCTATTTCGGGCCGGGGAAGTTCATCTTTGACGCCGAGCGCGATCTCTATGTCTGTCCCCAGGGCCAGTTGTTGCGCCCCTTCCGACGGGAATACCGTGCCCAGAAGACCGAGTATCGCGCGGAGCCGTCCACATGCAACGCCTGCCCGCTCAAAGCGCGCTGCACCCCCAGCGATCATGGCCGCCAAGTCCACCGCCATTTCGCCGAAAGTTATCGGCTCGCGCGGCGTGAAGACCCCTGGCTTGAGCCATGGGGATGCAGCGCCGCGCCGTCAGGCGCTCCCGGCAACTGGACACCAAACGACTACGTGTGCCATCCTTCACCCCTACCGCAGGGCCTGCGGGAATGGACGCGTGTGGAGGTGGCTGCGGGCCACGACATGACCGTGTACGACTCACCTAGCTCGCTCGGTGAGCGGTGGTCAGCCCAAGCATCCCCCGGCTTCAGCCGTGGGGAGTGGTCAACTGGAACGCGTACGCGCCTACCACCAGACGCCAGCCTATGAGAAAGCCATGCGCTTGCGCATGGTGTGGGTCGAGCCGCTCTTTGCGGAAGCGAAAGACTGGCACGGGCTCCGGCGATTTCGGTTGCGGCGTCTTTGGCGCGTCAATGGCGAGGCGCTCCTGATTGCCGCCGGACAGAATCTCAAACGGTTACTCTCGCCAAGCGCGGCGGGGCCGTCGGCCGCTACCCAGCGGAGCCGCGTGGGCGTGCAAGCCACTTGCTAGCAGCGATGTCTGCTTCTTGTCGGCCCTGATCCTCGTGCATGCTCGCCGCCAGGTTGGCGACCCCGCCCAATAAGCTACCTGACAGTGCTAGCTGCTGAACGGCGTTACCAGCGGGCTTTTTCAACAGGCTCGTTCGTTTCTGAGAGTCCATGATGCCGCAGCTGGACAACAAAAGCTCGTCTACCGGATTGGCGATCTCTCCTCGCTCTTCTCACGCTTTCGTGCAGTCTCTCGCTACTGGCTCTGGAATGCGTCACCACGGCAACGACTCCTTCGCGATAGGTTGGATCGCGAGCTGCGCATGTTTCGGCTCAATGCCAGGGAGCGGGTCGCATGAGAGCGACGTAAGCGGCTGCACGAACTTCGTAAGAACGCACCAGTACACTGGTCGCAGGCAGCGCCGCGGTCATGACCGACTTCCAAGGGAAGGCTGGTGGGAATGTCCGCGGAGTTCCTGGGAAACGGCCGACCGCCCGGAAACCACGAGACTCCAATGGTACGGCCGTTTCGATGTCTAAGAAACGACCCGCGAATTCACTGGCGAAGTTACCGTCTCCTAACTCGGAGTGGGCCTCATCCTGCGGCACAGGCAACCTGTGTCCCCGCCCTCCGCCTCGGGGCTTGCCCATTACCGACGAGTCGAGCCGCTGTGTCGCAACGGTCGGCGCGCTGCTTCGCCTTGGGATGGTTCCGAGCGCACGAGGTGCTCGTCACGCAGTGGGCGGCCGACGAGACCCATTTAGCTGAGGCCAGCCAGTGGTGAGCAAGCCGATCATCGATGCGATGGTTCAGGTGTTCGAGGTGGTGGGCGTCTTGGCCCTGGCGGCGGGCGCGCTTGTTACGGCCATTCGCTTCGTCGCCGCGCTCTTGCACGAGCCGCGTTCTCGCGGCTCAGCTTACTCCGATCTGCGCAGGGGACTCGGGCGCGCAATACTCGTAGGTCTCGAATTGCTGGTGGCGGCCGACATTGTGAGGACGGTCGCCATCGAGCCAACACTGCAGAACGTCGCGGAGCTGGGGCTCATCGTGCTGATACGGACATTTCTCAGTTGGTCGCTTGAACTTGAAATCACCGGGCATTGGCCTTGGCAGCCAGAAATTGCGCCCAGCGAGCCAGACCCTCCGCCCGTGCCCGTCGATAACAACTGATGTGACACCGATGCGCCTTCTCGATTTCACCTGCCGGCAAGTCTGAGATGTTCGATGGGCCCGAAGCAGTATGTAGCAGTATCCGGTACGACATCCTGGTCGAGTACCCCCCAGGAAGGCCGCTTTGCGTTATGGGTCAAACGCAAAACAAAACGAACCAAAGGGGAGGGCTGGTTTTTGACACTCCACACGGGCTAAAGCCCGATGGATTCTCAGGAAACGCACGGCCTAACGGCTCACGTTAGCTCCTGAAGGGCCTGCCCGGCCCCAAGAGGCGTTGCATACTCCCTGGGTGAGTGTGACCTCTGAATGCAACCCAGATCAGCGTATGGCACCACGTCCAAAGTACGTTAGTGCTTTTACCCACGGGAACGATTTACCGTGGAACCCGCAAACACTATTCAGTTGGTGAGGTGCAAAGTGCCTACAGCAGTATTCTCGCACAAGCGGGCAGAACCGGCAAATCGCACCAGGCTACTGGCTCAAGCCAACGCAAGCCCTTGCATGCGCATGGGTTAAAGCCCAGCGGCTTTACGGGCCGTTCTGTAATGCGCATGTAGTCCACATTACGCGCGACGTGATTGCGGCGGCGCAAACTCACGACAGCGTGGTGAGCCCGGGCTCGCCTCGTGAGTTCCCCGGCCCAAGCGCGACGGAGGCCCAAAGGATGTAATGCGTCCGTCTCACTAACGTCGGACTCGCGGCTCTGGCGACACGTGTGGCTGCGCGACAGCGGGCGATCTGCCCCGTTCGCAGCGAGTCGTCCTCGCAGGGGATGTCGCGGTACCGTGGGTCAGGACGAGCGCGGGGAACACTTGTGTTAGCAACTATGCAGCCGCGCCATTGAGGGCGCGGCTGCGACACAACGGAGGTTTGAGGTGACGTTCGGACCCCTACAATTCGTCGTGCTGGGCGTGCGTGGCGAAGAGCAACAAAATTCGGTTGCGAAGACGCTTCGCGGGCTCAGCGACCGTGGTGCGATCCGCTTAGTCGATATGGTTTACGCTACCAAACAGGATGACGGCACCTGGACGCAGGCGAGCGTCTCGGGGCTCTCGGATGATGAGCGCAAGCGATTCGGTGTCGCTGCCGCGGCCTTGATCGGCCTGGGCTACTCGGGCAGGGATGGCGCCCGCGTGGGCGCCGAGTATATGGCCAACATGGCCAATTACGATGGCGCCACATTCTCTCAGCGAGACTACGGCGAAAACCTACAGGAAATTAAGCAACACCTGCGCGACATCGGGCAGGATTTGCCAACGGGCACAACCGTCGCCGTGGCGCTGATCGAGCATCAATGGATGCCGAAGGCCCGGGAGGAATTGCTCAGAAACGGGATTCTGGTGCTCGGGTCTGGCATGATCCGTCCCCGCTCGCTCGTCATGCTGGGGAGGGAGCTCGCCGAGGTCGAGCAAGCCGCTCAATAGCACGTCGCAACCGCGTTCGGGATGGCCGAACGTTACCCCCACTTTCCACGTGCCGTCGTCGCCAGACCTTCGTGTGCGGTGTAGCGGCAGCGGGAGACATCCGAAGCTCGCGAGTACGTCGATCCAGGTTGATATGCGAGAGGCCTGCGGCCGCGGTCTGGCGGCGGGTCTCTCGGCCATCGACCGGAGTATGCCCCACGTCTGGCCGCCAGAGTGCCCGTTCAAGGCGTTCTTTAAGCCTACTTCACATGGGCGTGGAGGTTTTGTTGACAGAGTAACTCCAGCGATCGCGCGCTAGACACGCGAGGCGAACTGGCATTCCAGGGAAGTGATTCGCCAGCCCGGCTTGCGACCACGGAACAATCGCGCCACCGGCAGTGTGGGTGGCATCTGAGTCGTCTCGCGCTTGCCGCCGCCACGAGATCGACTCGTTTTTGGGACGCGAGCACGAAGCCGGAGTGACATTATGCCAGCGCTCGACTGGATTCTCGCTGAGATCTTAATGGTCCTGTATGCGATGTGCCTCATTAAGGTGTGCAGTCTTCCCATCCTGAGGGGGGACATCGTCCTCGACCTAACTGGCATCTTCGCGCCGATACTTTCGTTGCTAGGCGCCATACTGCTCCCACGCGCTCGGTTCCCCCTACGCCGCCGACGAGGTCGTACATCATCGCGCTCGTCGAATCCTGGCCACCCGATCGATTACACTCGGCCTGTGACGCAATGAGACTCTTCAGCCACTCGAACTGCGGCGGGCATGCTCAATGGGATGGTAAGCGCAGCGAAGCTAACCCGGCGTTATACAATAGACCTCACTCCGCAGCCCCACTCCGCGATGAGTGCTATTTGGTCGAGAGTATGGGGGGAGCGGGTGTTAGCGTCGGTCCGAGCTTCGCCCCTTCCGGAGTTGCGCTACTCGACCATCTTCTCAAGCTTGTTGACGACAAGACCCACGGCAAGGGTGGCATGCTGCAGCGCGCGTTCAGCTACCTGATCATCGGGGCGTTCGGCGCGGTAATCAACCTGATGGTATTGGATATTTGCCTATTCGCGGGCCCGATGCCGGCGAACCGCCAGTTACACTGGCTGGTCGCATTCCTCGTTGCCGCCGAAGTCTCGATCTTGGCGAACTTCATCCCCAATGATCGCATCACATTTGGCCGCCTGCCCGGCCATGCACGACCCTGGTGGCTGCGCTGCGCCAGATTCCACTCGACGACGCTCGTTGGGACGGGCGTCACGCTCGTCATTAGCTACTCGCTCCACCGTTGGTTTGGCTTTCTCGCTGTGTTGGCGGAGGCGATCGCCATCGTCGTTGCGCTCGTGTTTAACTTCACTTTGCACCACCTCTGGACGTACCGCGCAGTGGGCAAGGAAATGTCCAGGTGATCTGTTCGCAGCTGGAGGTGCAATCTTCCTGGGTGACCATGATGCCACCTCGGGCAGCCACGCTTTCGGCCAGAATGGCACCCCGCCTTCGCCTTCGGCACGTCCCATCGAGTGGTGCGCGAACATCGTTGCCTGAAAGCGCATGTTTGATCGTACGACGTGGCGGCGAATCGAGGGTTTCACACCGTAGCGGGCGGTGAGAGGCAATAGAGTGCGCGGCAGGTGGCATCCGCCGCACGCGTCGTACCTAGCTGGCGCCTGTAAGCATTCCGTAAGGCGAATCAATACTCTCGTCACCCGCTACGGTTACGCTATCCCCAACATCGGGCCACGGGCGCGATGAAACGCGGGGCATCGCCTCAGGTCGCTGCCGCGTCCAGTTCGAAGGAGCGGTTGCCTAGGGGGCGGAGGAGAAATTGCGTCGCGGTGCCTGTGGAGAACGCTCGTGCGGTGACAGGCGGTGAAAGGAGGGAGGCGCAGCCTGTGCCACACCTGGCGCGATTCGCAGCCAATTAAGTCAGGAGGAACGATGTGGAGACAGTCGTCGGCGCACTGAGTCGCAACTGGTGGCTATACCTAATGGAAGGAGTAGTGGCCATAGTACTCGGCATTCTGGCGCTGGTGTGGCCGGGGCATGCGCTCTCGGTGATGATCCTCTTCTTCGGCCTGTTCGTGTTGCTCATCGGGGTCATCCGCATCTTCGCCGCCATCGGTGCGGTGGGATACCAGCAGTCTTGGGGGTGGGCACTGGCCGAGGGCATCCTCGGCGTCATCGCTGGTTTGGCCATCCTCAAGTGGCCTGGCGTCACCGCGCTTACCGTCCTTTACCTGGTCGCCTTCTTTGCGATGACGACGGGGATCATCGAGCTCGTGACCTCGCTCGCCCAGCATCAGGCCATTCCGCACGCCTGGCTGCTTGCGTTATCGGGCGCTGTCTCGATACTCTTCGGGGTGGCGATGTTCGCATGGCCCTATGCGGGCATCCTCACGCTCGTCTTTTTGGTCGGCATCTACGCGATCGTTTTCGGTATTTTCGCCTGCGCGTTCGCGTTCCGCCTGCGTACCGCTTCCGCGCAAGTCGGAAGTGTCGGGGCGCCGCGAGGAGCGATCCCCTCGGCGTAGCCGCGGACATGTAGGCCCATCTGTAGAGGGCCGGTGGCTCCCGAGCCGCCGGCAGCTCTGCGCTCCCACAATCACGACAAACCAGACCGGGTCACCGGGCCGCATCAATCTTTGGCGATTTCGTGGCACGCTCGCCATACCTGGCGATCACGCTTCGCGCTTACTGCGCGCATCGGTTGGCTTCGACCCCGAGACAGGTGGCGACTCCACAAGGACAATGGCGAGGTTTCTATCGGCTCGCGAAAGGCAGGTGCCGTGATGCACGAGACAACGCCACGTGTGCTGGTGGTCGATGACGACAAGGACGTGCGCCGGATGATGGTCATGGCGCTGGAAGATGACGAACGCGAGGTTGTGGAAACGAGCGACGCCGCTATGGCGCTCGCCTTGTTGCGGTCGAGTCCCGTCCGATGGCTGGTGCTACTTGATTGGAAGATGCCTGGGATGTCAGGAGAGGACCTGCTCGAAATCGTCCATGCCGAGCGTCGCCTCGCGACAAGGCATGCCTATGTCCTCGTGACCGCGAACGCCGCCGCGCTTACTCCGCAATTCTCGGCGCTGCTGTCTGACCTCTCGATCCCTATTCTGCCAAAGCCCTTCAACATTGCAACGCTTTTGGCGACGGTGGATGCACACGTGTCTCGTCTTGACCGCGAGCCCGCCGAAGAGACCGCTTAGTATTCCGAGCTCATCATACTGACATGCTGGGAAGGAACCCCGGAGGTGGGAAGGAACCCAAGGGGCGGGGGGAACCCTGGCGGTCGATGAAGCGGCACGCTTCTACGCTCGCTCGTGCGCCGCCTGGGATTGGGCTTGCGGACAGATACGTTGAGCGGCCAAGTGGTAAGGAGCACCAGTTCTATGGCCGAGCAGCCACCTGGAGCGACGTTTCTCTCGAAGTTGCGGGTGCGCTTGCCTCCGGCGTGGCAGACACCGCGCCGCTGGATCCTGGTCGGCGTCGTGGCGGTCGGCCTACTCGTACTGTTCCTGTTGTTTGGACCAAAGCCCTCACCATCGCCGAGGCAGGTCGCGCCGGGAACGATGGTATTCTCCGTCAACGGGCGTCCGACGTTGACGTTCCTTCATACCATCGGGAGCGTGCATGTCGTGCCGGGTGGGGACGGCCAAGTCCGCATTCAGGAGGTCCGCAATGGCATCACGGACGCAATCGTTACCCGATACACGCAGCATGGAAATGACATCACTACCACTGCGGACGTTCAAACCGGCCTCTATCTGGACACGTGGGTGGATTTCAACGTGGAGGTACCCCAGCAATCCGGCGTGCAGGTGTCTGTCTCAACCGGCACCCTGACGGTGGAAGGGCTGAAGGGAATCACCACTTTGAGCGATACCGATGGGTCCATCTGGGTGAGCGGACTCAGCGGGAGCACCTCGCTACAGACTCGTAGTGGCTCAATCAACGCGGACCAGGTGAACGGCCAACTCGTGGCTTCAACCAGCAATGGGACGATCACCGCCACGAGGGCCAGACTGAGTGGAGCGTGTACGATTCAGGCACAGAGCGGAACGATTAGCTTCAATGGTACACTCGATCACCGAGGTCACTTCGTCTTCAGAAACAATAACGGCGCCATTGGCGTGACGCTTGCGCCCCATACAAACTTCCAACTTCGCGCTCACACTACAGGCGGGTCCATTAATGTCGGCGATTCCTCTGTGCGGACTACCCAGAGGGGATCTGGCTTTGAAGCGAATGGCGAAATCGGTGCGGCGCCTCGGCCACTTTTGATGATCGAGAACGGTAGTGGGTCTATTGATCTCAATGTCGGCACGTGATGCGGAGGAGACCAGCGCGCCATGTGCATGGGAGGGCGTGACTCGCCAGCACCTTGGTAGGTGGTGTCAGCAATCCGGAGACTTTACCACGTCGATTCGGTCGCCGGAACCGTCACATTTCCACCGGAGCCATCCGAGCAGCAGTAGTAGTTGTTGTGCGGCCAATCTACGCTCTTGGTCGCGCTCGCCGATCTGTCACTCGTTTCCAGCGGGGGTATACTACGGCTCCCGGCGCCTCCGGCCCGTTTGGAGTCTGAATTCGGCGAGCATTGCGCCCTTTGGTCAAGCCTATGCCGCTCGCCACAATCGCGAATCTCCCGGTGCCAAGATCGAGCATGAAGGCGCGCCGCGAAATCTGCTGCGATGGCCCGTCGTTATCTTTCATCCTCGCGTGCCATCTCGCCGTGCAGGGACCGAATACGCACGCACTGCGGTTGGAAGTGATTGCGCAACTACTCCAGTGTGATCTCGACGCCACCCACCGCGCCAGCAATCCAGTTATAGATGAGCGCGGCGACCGCCCAGGAGATGGCGCCGATAGCTGCTGCCAGCAACGCGATGATGAGCAGGCCAACCAGGCCGCGGCCGGCATAGAGGGCGCCATTGGCCCACGTATCGAGGAACCCGGCGCGCCGTATCATGGCGCCGTACATAATTAGCGCGATGGCTCCGCTGATGAAGGCGACCAAGCCACTGAGGAGCGCGCCGAACCCGGCTGCGGAGGCGACTCCGATCGAGCGGAGTGTGCGCACGTTCGCTCCGGTTGGCGCAGTGACTTTAGATGTCTCAAGTTGCTCTTCGCGCCTGAATTCGCCTGGACTCCCTGCAGCGGCCATGATGTTTACCTTTTATAGCGGCAGAAGGCCCCCCGTTCAGGGCCGGGGATGCATGCCGCATCGCCCGCAGGCAAGCGGTTGCTGTGTTATAGTGTTCGGCAGCACCTTGCCAATTGAATGATGTTCGCGGGTTCCAAGCTAAATCGCTCGCTTGGGTAAAAGCATCAACGTGCCTTGGACGTGGTGCTCGTTCGCGAAGCCGGAGCAGCGCAATCCACCTCTCTGGTGTTGAACGAAACCAACCTAATGGCTGTGGGGCAACACCGCATCGGTGCAAGACCGTAGAAGCCCCTTCCCTTTTAGGGATGGGGAGTTGTCACCGAGTCCTATTCCAGTCCTGCAACTTGGTCGGCACCGTGGCCCCTGATAGCAGCTCCTCCAGGCTGGCTTGGGATGCTGCCAGACACGAAACCGCACGCATCGTCCCAGTCATTCTAGTGGGTCATCGGCTGGATCGATTGTGGTGCGTGCGCATTGCTGCGCCGTCATGCAATGTCACAGGATGGTGACGGCTCGATTGGCCGCCATGAACCAGGGACGCGCGAACTCCGGAGGGAGTACGTGGCGGACTGCACGACAACGCATGCGACTCAGATCACTTGCCTGGTGAATGGTCCGCTTCGTGCGGCGGACGAAGCCGGGCATGTTGGGCGCGGCCAAACTACATCTCCTACACGTCGATGGACGTCATCGAGTAGCTGCAGCCGTCTCGGTCCGCCGGTAGCGCCTGATCGGCCGGATGATGCCTCTCGCGATGTGGCGCTGGCTCAAGCAGCTTTCCCCACCCTGCGACGCGAATGGCAAACGGAGGTATCGTGACGCACACCCTGCGACGCATATGGGTATCTGCAGAGAGCCTCATACGCCGGTTTGACCTAGCAGCGCGACTCGCAAACCCCGCAGGCAAACGCATATTGGCGAAGAGCCCGGTCCTGGTTACGATGCTTCTGGCCTCTCTCGTGGCGAACAGCCTTGTGGGGTTGATCTTGCCGTGGATCGCCGACACCGGGCAAGCGGGCTGGCACGGCCCGCTGTATACGCAGGGCGGGAACTTGGTGGACCTAACTGGGCGGGAGGTGCACCTGTCGGGGGTGAACTGGTTCGGGTTCGAGACGCAGTCGTTCGCGCCGCACGGGCTGGACGTGCGCAGCTACGGCAGCATGCTGGACCAGATGGCGGCGCTGGGCTTCAACACGATCCGGCTGCCGTACAGCAACCAGCTCTTCGACGCGGGCAGCGCGCCGACGGGGATCAACTACGCGCTGAACCCGGACCTGAAGGGGCTGCGCGGGCTGGCGCTGCTGGACAAGATCGTGGCGGGGGCGGGGCAGCGCGGGCTGAAGGTGATCCTGGACCAGCACCGGCCGGACGCCTACGCGCAGTCGGACCTGTGGTACACCGCCGCGGTGCCGGAGTCGCGCTGGATCGGCGACTGGGCCATGCTGGCGTCGCACTACCGCGGCGACGCGACGGTGATCGGGGCGGACCTGCACAACGAGCCGCACGGGGCGGCGACGTGGGGCGACGGCAACCCGAAGACGGACTGGCGGCTGGCGGCGGAGCGGGCGGGCGACGCGGTGCTGGCGGTCAACCCGGACTGGCTGATCATCGTGGAGGGCATCGAGCAGTACCACGGCGACTGGTCCTGGTGGGGGGGCAACCTGGAGGGGGCGAAGGCCTACCCGGTGCAGCTCTCGCGACCGGACAAGCTGGTCTACTCGGCCCACGACTACGGCCCCGAGATCTACATGCAGTCCTGGTTCCGAGGCGCCCACCTGACCCACAACCTCGATGAGACGTGGCAGCGGCATTGGGCCTACCTGCAACGCGAGGGCATCGCGCCGGTGCTACTGGGCGAGTTCGGCGGACGCTCGATGGGCAGCGACCTGGCGGGCAGGTGGCAGCGCACATTGGTGTCTTTCGTCAAACAGAACGATGTCAACTACACCTACTGGTCATGGACCCCCGATTCGGGGGACACCGGGGGCATCCTGGAGGGTGATTGGAAGACCATATCACCAAGTAAGCGCTCGATTCTGCCGAAAGCGCCGTGATGTGCAGTAGGACACGCCGCCGGTCACGCCGATATGCTCGTACTGTCCATTCAGCGTGCGGCGCGATTCCCTACCTCATCATGCGTACGAAGGTGTGCGCAGGCCACCGCCGCCAGGGACCAAAGTGCAGTGAGAGCCAGGATCACGTTCGCGAGATGGTGCAAAGGCGTGTCCGAGGATTGCAGGAGGCCGATCATCGCCACCACGACGCCCACGGGCCGGGCCGCCAAGATGCCGCCAACTACACTGGCATCCAGAGCGACTTGGCCAGCTCGATGCAGGCGTTGCGTGTTCCGTTCACGCGACATTTTCGTTTGCTCCGTTCGGCTTTCGCGCCGACAGCGGACGCGCGGCCAACGCGCCCTACGGCGTGGGTATGGGGCTGGGGGACATAATCGTGCTTGTGCGAAGCGCCAACAGGGGTCGCCCTGAGCCCATAGGCGGTGACATGTCCCTGCTCGTCGGGGCAGAACAGTCGTCAATCGACTTCGATCGCACTCTCCCAGTGGATTGGCCCAATACTGCCGCGGCTCGCCTGTGGCTCCGCCCCGGCCTGGTCGCCCGCGACACTCTTGTGTATGAGGGCCACGAGCCTCCACGCCCGGAACACCAGGTAGGTGAATGCAGAAACCTGCACGAGACGCCCGGCGATGTGGGTAGTCATGGCCCGCCACCTGCAACCCGCGGTACGCTCAACAGTAGGGTCGAACAGTTAACTGCCCTCTGGGAGAGTGCCGCGCTTGATGGCAATCAAGAACTCCCTCGCACCTGTCCCCGGCAAGGGCAACGATCGGCCTCCGCTGCAGCTTCTATACGTGTGACTGCAACCTTCTGGGAGCCCTGATTGATGCGATGGTCCCCGCGTCGCGACGGGAGGTGCAGCCTGACCATGGTCCCACTCCTCCTTGGAGAATGGCGACCGCTAGCAGGCCGACCGACCGGCCTCGAGTCTACGGAAATGGACCTGCTCGCGAGTTGAGCATCACTACATCTCGCTCACGGCCTTCCGCACGATTGCGGGGTCGTAGGTAGAACACAGGGGCGCGATGGCCCCAGCCGCTTGGTGTGAGACCGGATCCACGGCTTCGCCAATATTGCGCTGGAGTGCGAAGAGCACAGCGCTAGCTGGCACTGGCCGGGGTATTTGGATCGGCCGATATCACCGGCCGGACGCTCTAGCTCGTGCCTGGCCAGCGAGGGGAAGCGAGAACCAGAAGGTGCTACCTTTGCCGACCTCGCTCTCGACCCCAACCTCACCGCCGTGTCCCTCGATGATGGCCTTGCAGATATAGAGCCCAAGGCCCAGGCCTCCGGCCACATCGCCCTGCACATCCCTTCCCGACCCCCGATGATAGCGCTCCCACACCAACGTCTGCTCCTCCGGCGAGAGGCCCGGCCCCTGGTCTCGCACGGATACGATCACGCGCCTGCTTCGCGCCTGCACCTCCACCTCCACGGGCCGATCCTCGGGCGAATACTTGAGAGCGTTGGAGAGGTAGTTGGTGACGACCTCGCGGATGCGAGACGCGTCAGCGATAACGGGCAAAGGCCGATCGTGCGCAGCGCTAAAGCGGATCGTACGCGTGGGCGACGTCGCATGCGCGTCTTCCACTTGGTCACGGACGAGAGCGGCCAATTCGCAGGGCTGGGTATCCAACTTGAGCTTCGCGGCTTGCAATTGCTCCATGTCGAAAAGCATTGCGACCATGCGCCCCAGTTGAGACGCCTTTTTGTCCGCGAGGGCGATTGACTCGCGCACGTGATTCGCGAAGTCAAGCACGCTGCGGCGGGATAGCGCACCGCGCGCTCCTTCGATCGAGGCAACCCAACGGTCGACACGCGCAAGGACGAGTTGCAGTTTCCCGATGGTGACCGTCAACGGAGCCCGGACGTCGTGACTGGCGACCGCCACGAACTCGTCCATCCGCCGGTTCACCTCGATCTGTGCCAGCTCGTTTGCGCGAGCCGTCTCCCGTTCGCGTAGCAGGGTCGCACGCTCCAACGCCAGCGCTGCAAATCGCGCTATGGCCTCGGCCAATGCCAACTCCTCCGCGGTGTACCGATGTTCCCCGACGCCGTAGTCCAGGCGAAGCAAGCCAACGATCTGCCCAGCGAGTCTCAGCGGGGCAATCAACCAGGCGCCTTTCGAGTATCTGGCGTGCCCCTCGCGGTCTCCTGGAACCCCATCCGGTAGCACGACAATGCCGCCTTCGCGCAGGCTTGCGAGGACGGAGGGCGCGAATCGCTTGCTCATGCTCGATACCTTGCGATAGCTGCCGCGCCACCCTTTCTCTACCAGCGCCGAGTCCCCGACAACCGCCAGCGGACGAAGCGTGTCGCCCCCCGGTTCCAATGCCAGGACGCCGACACGTTGACACCCGAGGACGCCGCGCGTGAGTTCGGCCAGTTGTCGCGCCAAGACGCGCAGTCCGCGATCCGCATCGTCATCTGCGGCTGTCCAGGGGATCAACGAGCATTTGCGCCATCGCGAGCAGGGCATTTAACGCCTCGTGCGTGCGCCCCTCGAGCAGCCGCCGCGCCGTGACATCGCGGGTTATCAGCACGACGCCCGCGGTCTCTCCGCCAGGGGTGTACACCGGGGCGCCGGTGATGCTCGCCCACACATCGCGCCCATCCAGCGTGCGGATGCGCACCTCCATCGCGTCGGCGCCTGCAATGAGCTCGCCTCGAAGCGCCCGCCAGTGGGGCCATTCCCCTGCCGAGATTGGGCGGCCCTGCTCGTCGAAGAGCTCGAGCCGCAGAGCACGGTCAGAGAGGGGTAAGCTGGCGTACTCGGGGTCGGCGTCCAGCCCCAGCAATTTGCGGCAGGCGACATTGACGTTCAACATGCGTCCCTGCGCATCGAAGAAGGCAAGGCCATCCGGGGTGGCCTCGAAGATGGCGCTGAGTGTGTCAGCCCTCTCGTGGGTTAACCGTTCAAGCTCCCGCTGCTGTGTCACCTCCTGGGGCACCGTCATGTCATGATGGGTTGGGCCACTCGCTTTGTAGGCAGCATCGTAGTCGAGGTTGATGTGATCGACTGCGTCATCCTGACCTTGGTAGGTCTTGTAGGAGAAAGGCTCATCATTGGCGACCGGGTTATCCTGCAGCAGGTTTCCCTCAGGGCCTTGCTTGCGCGGCAGAGATATACCCCGCTCGCGGCGGATTGCGCCTGAACTCTCGATCTCAGCTATCAGACCTTCTACGTCGATGTCCTGTTCAGACAAGCCGCGGTTGGTCGAGAATGTGTGTCGGCTCGGCTCATTCTTCAGCACGTTCCGTTGGTCGAGATCCAAATTGGCCGCACCTTCGGGGAGCGCTTCGAACGCTGTGGTGAATGATTCCATCCGCGCAGAGTGCCCCTGCTCGAGTCTGTAGCTCTCGCTGACGTCTCGCATGCTGCCGATCAGGGCGGTTTTCCCCTTACCTCGGTGATGGGCAGGGAGCCGGCTGAGGCGCAAATCGATGACCATGCTGTCGCCGTTTCGGCGCCGCGCTTCCAGGCGCTGGCCAGCGTCCGGCGTCAACATTAGCGACGAAGCATGGTCGTGTGCCATCGCTCGCGACCATTGCGGCACTAGCCGCTCGACCGGCCGGCCTAGGAGTTCCTCTCGCTTGTACCCGAACAACGCTTCAGCTTGCCGATTGACGAGTGTGACGCGCCCATCTTCGTCGGTGACTACGACGGCATCGGGAACCATGTCTATCACGGCGCGGTAGCGATGCTCAGTCTGGCGAAGTTCGAGTTCGATGGGTCGATGCGGATCGCTCAACGTGTTGCCTGACCGTCGCTGGCTCCGTTCGGCGATCGAGGTCGTCTGCCTATCGTCGGCAAGCTCGGCTGAATCCTTCGCCACTGCCATGCCTCCTAACGGTTGCACAAAGCTAGTACTATTCCATTACAACACTTGGACCGCGTACTCTGCGGATGCGGCAGTGTGTTGAACACGACGGGCGCGAGCACGGAGATGCCCAAGGTGGCGTGGCCCACGGCCCCTCCGCACACCTTTTTTGGTGAGCCCCACGCCGCCGTGACAAGACATCGGAATTGTACGGTGATGGTTGCCGTCTAGGCATACTCTAAGGTGATTATTCTTTACATAGTGTGAAGCGTGTAACATACGGCCATACCGCCAGCTAGATGTCAGCAGGTCGAGCTTTGTCCATCGGCACTCGGCCCACGCGGGACTCCAATACCGCTCAATCGTCCGAGTGGCCTGCTGTGCCACTCTTCGCCGCTCTTCGCCCAGCGAGAGTATCATGCGCGCCGCGCGAACTCGTTGCGATTCGCAGGGTAAGGCGGGCTGGTCGTTACACGCCGGACCGGCGCAGGCCGACCACGGAAGGCAAGCGTCGTTAGCGTTGTAGTAGAATGACCGGAAATTTGCCGGTCGCGCGTTCTCGCCACCCCTTGTGCTGGATGCTGGAGCAGTCCAAACCCGTCGTTGACGATGGGCCGTGCCTGGGAAAAGTGGCGACGCGTAGGGCGTCATGTGTGGGATTACGGGTGTGAGATCGTGGCGTAGTCCGTCGTTACGCTGCGTCAACATAGAGGCAACCAATATGGCCCAAGAAGCGATACCTTCCCCGCTGGTGGTCGTTGGCTCCTCCGCTGGCGGGGTCGAGGCCCTCTCGATCTTCGTCTCGACCCTACCGGCCGGCTTCTCGGCGCCGGTCGTCATCGCCCAGCATCTGGACCCGAAGCGGCCCAGCCACCTCGGCGAGATCCTGGCGCGCCGCTGCATCCTGCCGCTCGGCACGGCCTTAGACCGCGAGCCGCTCGTTCCTGGCCACGTCTACGTCGCCCCAGCTGATCGGAGTGTCGAGATCCACAACCACGAACTGATCCTGCGCGACGAGGCGGATACCCGGTGGCCGAAGCCATCGATCAATCGCCTGTTCAGCAGCGCGGCGCGGGCATACGGTGAGGGTCTGATTGCCGTAGTCCTCACGGGGACCGGCACTGATGGGGTGACTGGCGCGCTTGAGGTCAAGAAAGCCGGCGGGACGGTCGTGATCCAGGACCCCGCCACTGCGCCGTACCCGATCATGCTCCGCTCGCTCGCGCCGACCGCCGTGGACGTGGTGGCTGACATCGAGCAGATGGGGTCCGTTTTGCTTGAGTTGATCACATCCCCGGACACGTCGCTGCCCGCCCACTTGCGCACCCTGAATGCCCTGCTGCGCCAGGTTAAAGAGCAAACCAGCTTTGATTTCACCAACTACAAGCTTGCGACCATCCAGCGCCGTGTCCAGCACCGCATCGTCGCCACTGGGTCTACGTCACTGGCGGCGTACGTCCGTTACCTGAAGCGCACTCCCGAGGAGTATGCGCACCTCATCAGCACTTTCCTCATCAAGGTGACGGAGTTCTTCCGAGACCGCCAACTCTTCAGCGCGCTCCATGACGAGGTGTTGCCCGAGCTGATCGCCCAGGCTCGCGAGCGCGATCATGAGCTTCGCGTGTGGGTGGCGGGCTGCGCAACCGGGGAAGAAGCGTATTCGGTGGCGACGCAGGTGGCGGATCTGCTGGGCGGGGAGCTCGGGGATCTCGCAGTGCGCATCTTCGCCACTGACCTGGATGCCCAAGCAATCGTATTCGCGCGTCGCGGCGTCTACTCCCCTGCTGCCCTTGCGGGCATGCCGGAAGACTATCTGGCACGCTACTTCACTCGGGTGAACGGCGACTTCGAAGTAGCCAAACGAGTCCGCAGCCTCGTCGTCTTTGGCCAGCACGATCTAGGTATGCGAGCCCCTTTTCCGCGCATCGACTTGCTCCTGTGCCGTAACGTGCTGATCTACTTCACGCCCGAACTGCAGCGGCGGGTGCTACGTTATTTTGCCTACTCCCTGCGCAGCGGGGGGTATTTGGCGCTTGGCAAGGCCGAAACCGCTAGCAGCGCGTTGGAGTTGTTCGAGCCAGCGCGACCGGCGATAAAGCTCTATCGCCGGATGGACACAGCGGCACCGTTTCCGCTCACGCCGACCGGGCGCACTGCGCAGCCTGCGACGACGGCTGGTGGCGGCCCATCGCCTGACGGCTCACTGGCCGAGCGTCCAGCGCATAGCTCGAGCCGTGCGCAGACCGCCTCCGAGCGCCTGGGCGCGCTCGTTTTCAACCTCCCTGTGGGCGTGGTCGTGGTGAATCGACGCTACGACGTGCAGATGATCAATCCCTTAGCGCACACCATGCTGAGGCTTTACCGACCTGCGGTGGGCGAGGATCTGCTCCACCTGGCGGAGGGCCTCCCGACCCGACGACTCCGCGCGCTGATCGACGCAGCATTGAGCGGCAACGGGCTGGTGCCCGACAGCGTTGTGTTGCCGCTGGAGCCAGACGATGGAGAGATGCGCTATCTGCGCATAACCGCCTATCCGAGACGCGCAGAAGGCGACGCGGGGCCGGCTGAGAGCGTTTTGCTTCTGATCGGTGATGCGAGGGAAGAGGAGGGCCGCGGAGACTCCGACAACAGCGCACCTTTTGGCATCGCGGATAGCAGCCTTGGCGCCTCCGACCCAGCGGCGCGGCAGATGTGGGAGGAGATCGAGCTGCTACGCGCTCGTTTGGCGCGCCTGATGGCAGTCAATCAAGAGCTCCGCGAGGCCAACGATCAACTGGCCGCGGCCAATGACGAGGTGCGCCAGGAGGCCGAGAAGTCGCTCACTACTTTCGAGGAGGTGCAGGCGTCCGCCGAGGAGGTCGAGACGCTCAACGAGGAGTTGCAGGCGACTAACCAAGAGCTGGAGACGCTCAACGAGGAGTTGCAGGGTACCGTCGAGGAGTTGAACGCGACCAATGACGACCTAGAGGCGCGCTCCGCCGAGATGGGGGCCGAGGTCAACAGCAGCGTCGAACGAGCGCGGTCGAGCGAGGAGGAGCTCGTCCGGGTGCTGAGCGTCCTGGAGAGTCTGGGCGACGCCGCACTTGCGGTGGATCTGGCGGGCATGCCGGTCTATCGCAATGCGGCGTTCACGGCAGCGTTCGGCGAGGTGGTCGCTGCGGCACGGGATACGCATGGCCGGCCACTCGTCCTCGATGCGTTGCCTGGCGCGCGCGCCGCCCGCGGAGAGACCTTCGTCTCCGTCTTCAGCGTGCGCACCAGGCGCACTCGGCACTGGTATGAGGCGCATGGCAAACCCTGGCGCATAGACGGTGCCGTTGTCGGGGGCGTCGTCACCTTCCGAGATATTACTGACCAGCGCTCCCCAGCCGCTCCTGAACCTGCGAAAGCTGACGTAACTGTGAAGGCTGAAGTCGGCGGCTGATATCCCTCATCCTGCCGCGTGCGTGTGGTTCTCCGGGCAAGAGGCAGCCGCGATCTTATGTGGTCGGTGGGTGAGCGCGCCATCTCGTGACGGGCCAAGAGCCCGCTGGCTGGCCCTCGCTCCGCACTCGAACGACTCGGGGACACCTTTCAGCGGCCGGCTATGCAAGCAGCAAAGCTCTAAACGAGCGTTGTAATGCCTCGGTATGCTCTCGTAACGTCGGTGTGATATGCGCTGGATACAGTGCCATCAGCGCAAGCACTCGTCGAATGTCGTGATGACGGAGGCAACACCGACGGTGTTCCCCCGGCTAACACGTGGAGGTTACGCATGGTTGTGGAGCCTGCCGCACGCGTGCTGATAGTGGACGATGACCACGCGGTGCGTTCCGTCACCGCCGATATCCTTCGCGACGAAGGGTATGAGGTCGACGAGGCGGCCAACGCCCACGCCGTCCTGGCGAAGTTGCGGTCGGCCCGATTTCCGTGGGTCGTGCTGCTGGATCAGCGCCTGCCAGATATGACCGGGAGCGAAGTCCTGGCGAATATACGTGCCGAAGGCTTCCAAGAGTGCAATCACGCGTTTATTCTGCTGACCGGCGCCCCGGAGCAGGTAACCTGGCTCACACGTGAGGCGGCTTCAGAAGCCTACGTGGAAGCCTGCGTCCCCGTGTTGGGCAAGCCCTTCGAATTGGCGACGCTCATCCAATTCGTCGATGCGGCCGTGCGCCGGATTCAGGCAGGTGCCCAACTTTCGGCGCCCGCAAGTAAGGGCAGGGGGTGACCAGCGACGAAGACACAACATCTGGTGCTAATCGTCCTACGACGCGCGGACCTCGACCGGCGCGCACTCATCGGAGGGCACGAGGCGCGCGGCAGCGGCTGCGATGGTATGCACGAACTCAGCTATGTGAAACGGCTTGGCGACGAGAGGAACGTGAGGCCTCGCGACTTGCTAGCGCCATGGCGCGGAGAGCGGCCCGCATATGCCGGTGACCAAGACTAGCTCGTGGCGACGCACCGTTGGGTCAACGAGAGCCGCATCCAGAATGGAGCAGGCATTGACGTGAGGGCGCACGGTGAGGAGCAGCACGACTATGGCCTATGCACACAAGTGCAGGTGTCCGAGCGCCATGTCCGCACGGCGCGCGTGAGACACTCTATGGCCCTCATCTTCGAGTATCCAGCGCACCATAGTCATCTGGGCATCATCATCGCCCACAACCAGCACGGATGTCATGATGGTGTCCTACTAATAAAGGCGCGCAAGAGCTTGTAGGTACAAGTTTTGCTTCCATCGGAGACCCGAGTTCATGACACCTGTCGCTTACCGTGCCGAGCGGACACTACGCCACGTGCCTTAACAAGTGATCATATCGCACACAGAGACGGCGTGGCTGGTGAGCATTGCAAAGGGGTAATCGAGGACATGGACACACGTTGATCCCGACCACAACCTTCGATCTCTGCTGCCGCGCGTCGGATCGATCTCCGGAGGCAGCACCTAATCGGCTGTGCGGTGGCTCCGGCGGCAACACGTAGCTGAGGCGTATGAGAAAAGCCCCTGGGAGCAGCCACGCACGGTGGACATCTCCAAGTGGGTCGTATCAGCGAGGGTAAACATGCCGAGGAAATTGTCCAATCTACTTGCGGCGCGATACTGGGAACCCCCACCGTTCCCGGCAGGCGCACAAGCAAACCACTCTCGAGCGCCTGTCCGGTTGGCGCGGAAAGGCCGGGCAACGTAGTGCGAGACGTCGCGAGCGAGATCGCTTCCCACCCGACTGAAATCAGGCGGTCGCCATCGCGATCTCATGACGGATTCTGGCACGACCCACTCTTGGTGGGGACCTTCATCTGCTGTTGCCTCGTGGTTGGCTTTCAAATGGCGCTGACGATCATAGACCCTTCCTGGGGCGGTGCCGTCACCGACTGGTTGCGTGCCACCCTGGCATGGCCCGAGTTCCTCGTCGTGGTTGGAGTCGGCCTTTGGCTCAGCCGCGGCCACCGGATGAGCGCATCCTGGTGGCTGTGGAGTGCTGCCTTGCTCACGTACGCGGTGGCGCGCACGCTCTGGAGTGTATACGACCAAATATACTTCCACGCTGGCGTCCCGTTCCCCAGCCTCCCCGACTACTTTTTCATGGCGCAGTATCCCTTCTTCTTCGTGGCGGTCGTGCTGTTGCCGCGTGCAGGTCACTGGGGGTCGCGCCTGGTCCTGGTGCTGGACGTCCTGATCGCTATGGGGGCGGCGACTGCGCTCTCCTGGTACTTCATGCTAGGGCCACTCTTTGCGCAGCGCGCTCCTTCCCTGCTCACTCGGGTGGAGCACGTCGTCTACCCGATCGCCGACCTATTCCTGCTGTTTGGCCTGACCGTGACCCTGCTTCGTCCGGGTCGCTTTCGGGTGAATCTCAGCGTCCTCGGGCTCCTGGTGGCGGCAATCATCAGCTTGATCGTCGCCGACTCCTGGGCATCGTCGTTTTTGCTCTCTCGCAGCCATGTATATCGGACGGACAACCCACCTGATTTGTTCTGGACCGCCTGCTACGTACTCATTCCGCTGGCGGCGCTGGTGCAGTTTCGAAAGCCGCGCCACGTGCCCGCGCAATCCAGGGGGGCACCACCCAATCGACGTCCGCAGCGGGCGGACGTTTTGGCAAGCCTCCGCTTGTTTTTCCCTCTGCTCCTCGGCCTCGCGGCGAGCGTTGCAATCGAGATTCATGCGGCGACGACCGACAGGTTCACAGGGCAGCGGGACATGCTCCTGCCGAGCGTTATAAGCGCTGTCCTGTTCCTTCTGATCATCGCGCGCCAGGGCCTTGTATTCCTGGAGAATGCACGTCTGCATCGTGAAAGTGAGGAAGTGAGGGCGAACGAGCGTGCCTTGCGCGAACTCAATCGCGGAAAGGATGAATTCCTCAGCGTCGTCAGCCACGAGATGCGGACGCCACTGACGAGCCTGCAGGGGTATATCCAATTACTTGCCCGGCGCTTCGCCCTCTGGCAGGCGTCAGCCGGCAACGATGAAAAACTCGTGACGAACATCGCCGCAGCACGCACGTCGATCGGTTACTGCGAGCAGAGCCTGGATCGCTTGGATCAGCTCGTAGATGACCTCGTAGATGACTCGCGCATACGCGAAGGACGCCTGGAGTTGCGGCTTGAGATCTGCGACCTGAGTGCCATCGTGAGCCAGCGGGTGGAGGTGCGGCGCACGGTCGCCACTGACCGAACAATCCGATTGGACATGCCCCCGGCAGAACCGGTACCTATCATCGCGGACCCCGCGCGAATTGGGCAGGTGGTCGACAACTACCTTATCAATGCACTGAAGTACTCACGCGACGATCGGCCAGTTGAGGTCTGCCTTGACGTGCAGGTAGACATGGCCCGCGTTTCCGTGCGCGATCAGGGCTCCGGGATACCCGCCGGCGAGCTGAAGCACGTGTGGGAGCGATACCATCGGGTTGAAGGGATCGCGGTCCAGTCTGGCTCTAGCGTTGGCGTGGGTCTCGGGCTCCACATCTGCAGGAGTATCATCGAGCGGCATCATGGGCGGGTGGGAGTAGAGAGCACTCTCGGGCAAGGATCTACATTCTGGTTCGATCTACCGCTGGCTCATTGATACCATCCCACGTCAGCCGGGGAAGCGGTTTTTGTGGCGCCGCTCCACCCGACGTCCCATATTAACAGTCCGTCTTCCCAGCGCTCAACCGTTCGCGGAGTGGCGGCTCGGATCGCACCCAGTTCCGACTCTCTTTGACGCCTCAATGCCCTCCCCCACCCTTGCCTCCAGCTACGAGTAAGCCCACGAATGCCACCACCAGGCCCAAGCCAAGGACAGGCGCTAGCCACGAATCCGTAAGCCCTGCATTGCCGCTGACTACGACAAGCGAATAGCCGTGCAAAATCTGATGTGACGTGTACCACAACATCGCTACGCCGTTGCCGATGCCCACCACGAACCCTACCACCCTCGCCCATCCGCTGGCCGCTCGCACGCCAAACCGGCCGCCAACGAGGTAGGCGAGCGCTGTCAGCCCGACGAACGCGGAAATGCTGAAGAACTGGCCCCACGGGTCTGGCTTCCAGACCGACGGGGGATTGACGCCGAACTGCTCCGGGCCGAAGAACAAGTCCCGGAATGCCTGCGGGATCTTCACAAAGATGAAGTCCCAAAGCCACCAAATGCCCCCAAATGTCAGGAACATCCCGGCCGCAAGTTCAATTGCGAGCGTGATGATCTCGCGTCTCCATCCGCGCGCAAAGCCGATCGACCCCGTGATGAGGATCACGATGAGAAAAAAAGTGTCCGGTCCGACATACATGTGCTACACGCTTCCTGGCGCCCGGCGACAGCGACACCTGCCTCCGGTTTACTTGTGTCGATTTCTTCCATCGAGTCCCCTGCATGAATTTTCGGGCGAAGGTGCAGGTCGGCCTCGACGGCGTGTGTCCGAGGCCGTTGTTGTTTGATGTACCTTGTACCTTCGCCAATGTAGGTTATGGACGTGCGATGTTACATATAGATGGTGTTTGGCTACGGATCGAGCACGCTCTCCGCAGTGGTCCAACCGGGATGCCAACGCCGCGTGCGCAGGCACTGAGTCCTGGTGGGTCCCCGTTCAATCGCAAAGCGACGCTGGACCGTCCACCGTGCGACCAAAAGGCACCAATCGTCCGTCAACACGGACTGCAGCCGAAACCGTGTTTTTGATGATGAGCATGTACGCCCGTGGACTACGTTAGGCGTTGCTTGGGCAGTGGGGACTCGTGGTGGAGGCAGAGATCGTGCCGTGGTGGGCGCCCGATTGTTCGCGGACCATTCAACCGGGCACCACATCAGTCATTCGCCGACGACCGGGCACCCATACGCTCGCTCAATAAGGAGATGGCGACTCACGCACCTCGCTATTCACGAAAGTCTTCGTCGCCATATGGCTTTTCCTTGCTGGGGCGTAGGCGAGATTACGCGATCATCCGCACGCGTGGATTCCATCCAATCACCAAGGTGCCCCGGATATGTGACGCCATCGGATCTCATGGATGGTACGTTTGGGGATAACGGCTGCGAATTGGTCAGACCACCCGAGGCGGCACTGCGCAGAGGTGGCTGGGTCGCAATCGATGTCGCGCGGTGCGTCGGACCACAGCGTCGTCGACCGAGGCGGCTTCATGGTTGCCACCTCAGGGAGTCATTCTGAATTCATGCAGCAGTGAGGTTCATTGAGCGCATCGGGGGATCTCGGCTGAATTACAGCTAAAATGGCTATCTGGCAATCTGAATGCACCACGGAACATTCCGTGCCAGCTGTATGGTCGAGTTCTGGTCGGGTTCTGTTGGAACCACTCGAGCAGATCACCCCTAGATGGCCGTTATCGCCGCATCACGCCTCGTCCCCACGAGTGCAGACGAGGCGTGGTCGGTTTGCCGGAGGTGAATCCGGCCGACGTTGGCGGTCGATTGCCGCATCTCCCACTCCCGGTCGCGCCAAGACCGGGGAGTGACAGCTGGGAGATGCCGCCAACATGGCGCGGGGGAGGCGGGGTCAGGGCTCGAACTTGTAGCCGACGCGCCAGACGGTGCGCAGGTGGCGCGGCTTGCCGGGGCGCGGCTCGACCTTCTCGCGCAGGCGGCTCATGTGCACCGTCACCGTGTCGAGGTCGCCGTAGTCGTAGTTCCAGACCTCGTGCAGCAGTTGCTGGCGCGTGAAGATCTGGCGCGGGTGCGCCGCCAGGTAGTAGAGCAGGTCGAACTCGCGCGCGGTCAGCGCCACCGGCTCGCCGCCGCGCGTCACCTCGCGCAGCGCCGGGTGGATCGCCAGCTCGCCCACGCGCAGGGCGTCGTCGAGGATCATCGCCGGCACGCTGGTGGCGGCGACGCGGCGCATGATGGCACGCACGCGGCCGACCAGCTCGCGCGGGGCGAAGGGCTTGGTCAGGTAGTCGTCGGTGCCGACGCCGAAGCCGGAGAGCTTGTCGGCCTCGGCCGAGCGCGCGGTGAGCATCAGGATCGGCACGGCGCTGGCGGCGCGCAGGCGGCGGCAGACCTCGAAGCCGTCGATGCCCGGCAGGCCGACGTCGAGGATCACCAGGTCCGGCGGCCGCGCCGCCGCCAGCCGCAACCCCTGCAGCCCATCCGTCGCCTCCAGCACGTCGTACTCCTCGATCTCCAGGTATTCCCTGACAATCGCCCGGATCCCCGGATCGTCCTCGACGACCAGGATGCGGCGGTGTTGCAAGGCGACTTCGCTCGAGTCGGTCTGCAGCACCGCGACGCGATTCGTCGTCTGCTGAACGCTTTCTACCTGCATGGACAACCCCCCTGCGCATTAATGCGACACCCCTGAATGCCACGCATGAGGTATGGCGCTAATTACGTCATAAACTCGACATGAACATCACATGGCAAGGCTACGCGCTGATTGTCCGGGCATACGAAACTATTACGACACCAACTCAAGACGCCTCTGTGAGGCTGGATCCGCCTGCTGAACCACTTCTCAAGTTGCTCGCTCGCGAACTTGCTAAAGATGACTAAGTGGACGAACAATTCGGCGAGTCGACAGCCCCCGATGGCGCCGCGCACGGAAAACGTTTCGGCATTCCGAAGAGGAGGTGCCGATGCCCCTGCAAGGGCCGGAGGAGATTGTGATACTGTCCCTCTCCCAGTACGGTCTGATGCGAGTCCGCGTAGTGCACGAGATGGATCACGCGGGCTAGAGATCCTCTTGTTGCGATCGCCCCTGCTAGAATGCCGGGACAAACTTGGCCATTCCGAGACGCCCTAGTGCGCCCTCCCAGAGCCGAGTAAGAAGAGCGGCACTCTCACATGGAGGAAGCTACGCGAGAGCTCATTCGCCGACATTGATGAATTCAGGTTACTACTTTGTTGTGGACTTTTGCCGCTTCGGAGTTTAGGGCTCGAACTTGTAGCCGACTCCCCAGACCGTGCGCAGGTGGCGCGGTCTCGACGCGTCCAACTCGACCTTTTCCCTAAGGCGGCGCATATGAACAGTGACTGTACGGCTATCTCCGTAGTAACTGTACTGCCAGACATGCTGTAGGAGCTGCTGGCGCGTGAAGACCTGTTTGGGATGGGAAGCGAGAAAATACAGGAGATCGAATTCCTTGGCAGTAAGGTCAAGCGGCGTCCCATCGCGCAGGACCTCCCGCTGCTGCGGGCGGATCACTAAGTTGCCCATGCGCAATGAGTCGTCGAGGATGATGGCAGGGACACCACCGGCATCTATTCGCCGGAGGATCGCCTGCACGCGCATCACGAGTTCGCGGGGGCGGAACGGCTTGGTGATGTAGTCGTCGGCGCCCACGCTGAACCCAACGAGCTTATCCGCCTCATCGACTCGACCCGTCACGATCAGGATCGGAACCGCGCTCACCGAGCGCAGCTGGCTGGCCAACTCGAATCCGTCCATCCCAGGCAAGCCCACGTCGAGTATGATGAGATCAGGCGGATGCGTGCCAAAGACCTTAAGCGCATCCACACCGTTCGCAACTTGAACGACCTCGTACCCTTCGGCCTGGAGATACTGGGCGATGACCTCACGCGCGTATGCCTCATCCTCCACGATGAGGATACGGTGAGGAATCGACGATTCAGGCCGTGCGATCCCTGCGTAATTGGCTTGAAACATCGGGTCTCCGCCTTGCCTCATCCAGTGCCGCGGTTCAAATGGGCGCCCTCGCAACGAAGTCGGATTTGCTGCACGCTCTGCTCGCCGTGGTGACGGCTGGGAGGAACGTGCTCTCGGCAAGCGTACGTACCACGCCACATCCCGTGCGAGGGAGTTACACTTCATAGTGCAGACGATGCCTTACTGAATTAGTGGAAGGCGTCAGGAGGTTGTTACGAATGGTTGCGGCGAGAGGCGCCCGGTTTGGCAACTGGAACTCAGAGCAGTCCGAGGATCCGAGCCTGGGCCACTGCCTGCAGGCGACTTGTGACGTCCAGCTTGGCGAGGATTTCGTGAACATGGCGACTGGCCGTACCCAGCGCGACGACTAGCTCTCGGGCGAGATCTCGATTGGAGAATCCCTGCGCCAACAACGTCAACACTTGATGCTGACGCGCGGTCAACAGTGGCTTTTGCCAGCTTGACGCCTTCGAGCGTCGCTCTGTCGTGGCCGGAAGCGCGTCGCGAGGCGGAGCGGATACGGAAACCACTTCCTTGTTACCATCCATCCTGCTGAAGGCGACCCACAGCGTGTCGACGATGTGCAACTGCACACGACGATGGCCATGTTTCATGCGCAGGCCAGCACCCTCGCCGGCCGAGAGGGACTGGTTAAGCAGGCGGCGCACCGGCTCGCCCATCTCGAGAAAGACGCGCACTGCCCCTTCGGGATCGGCCATTTCGAGTGCCTGCCGAAGCGCGTTAAATGCGCCGTGAGCATTGCCGAGTGCGTCGAGCGCCGTCGCTTCCAGCACGAGCGCCTCGAGTGCCTGGCTCATTCGCCCCGCCATGGTAGCCGCCTCGAGCACGCCAGCCGCGAGCCCGAGCGCGAGGCTGAAACGTCTCTCAGAGAGGTACGTCCTGGCCAAGACCAGCCGCTCGTCATCGCAGACACGCAGAGGAATCAAATGGCCGCCAGCATGCTCGACGCCCATGATTCGCTCTACGCGCCGCGCCCAACCGCTAGCCAACGCTTGCTCCCCCTGGAGCAGCCAGAGGCGGGCCCGCGCGCCCTCGAGGGCGCGCGAGATCCATCTACTCGCTGCGGCGCCCGATTCGTGCCCCAGCGCGAGGGCATCGTCCAGGATCGCTCGCGCCCCGGCCGCGTCGCCTTGTGCCTGCCATACAC
Organism: uncultured Chloroflexia bacterium; assembly: GCA_963841205.1. Lineage (GTDB taxonomy): Bacteria > Chloroflexota > Ktedonobacteria > Ktedonobacterales > JADMIN01 > CAWAWP01. The sequence goes on from CAWJCH010000007.1 coordinate 30,361, forward strand.
GCGCGAGCGCACTGTACCCCATCAGCACCACCAACGGAGAACTCTGCAGAGTAATCGCCCTCTCGAGGTGCACAGCAGCTCCGTCGAGATCGTAACGCTCGTACTGTGCTAATCCTAGAGCTAGCTCGAGGACGGCGTCGTCCCCTGTTGCGTGGCGTTTATCAACTCTCGCCGCGGGGCGTTGACATAGGGATAGAGCCTCACGGACGCGACCTTGTTCGAGCAGCGCCAGCGCAAGCGCGGCACCGCTCTCCGCGCTATTCACTACAGAGGGCCGATTCTGGCCCGTATCAAGCAGTCCGCGGAGCGTGCGGGATCCGGTGATGGGGTCTCCAGCAAGCAGTTGGCTCGTGCCTTGGTTGAGCAGTGCCAGGCTGCGCCAAGCATGATCTGCCGGCAACGTCGCCAAGGCACGCTCGCTACGCTCCGCAGACCGGTCGAGGTCGCCGACTAACAGGGCTGCCGACGACTGTAAAGCAGCGATCTCTCCAGATAGGCTGCGTGACCTAGCGAATGTCCTGCTGGGGTGGACCAACACTGCTGCGTCTTCTGCCTCGCGCAGGCGTCGTTTGAACGCATCGACGCGGCCTGCGCGCATCGACAGCCATGCATCCATGACGCACAGTCGCGGCCGTGCGCGTACGACATGCTCGGGCAGCATTGCAAGCCAATGCTGCAGCGTACCGTTTCCGCCTAACCCGAGCGCTCCATCGATGAACCTCTCCACGAGCGCTGCGGCACGGTCGGGCACATCGGCAACCAGCGCATACTCGATCGCTTCCTGTGGATAACCCTGCGCCTCGGACCATCCGCTGGCTCGAAGGGCCAACTCGCGCCAACGCTCCGGCTGTGTTTCTTTTAGGTGGATCCCTAGAACGTCGCGGACTTGTGGGTTAAGACGATACCACTCCCCGCGGTCATCTAGCGCCTCGATGAAAGTGCGGCCCTGGACGAGCGATTCGAGCATCTCCGTCGAATTGTTCGATCCGGTCGCGGCGGCGCAAAGTTCGGGGCAGAGTCTATCGAGGATGGAGATGCTCATCAGGAATAGCTGCGTCTCAGTGGACAATCGCGCCATCGCCTCGCCTATCAGGTGATCGGATTCAAGCGAGCGGAAGCCGCCGGAGCGATCGATCCTAGCGCCATTGCCGTCGCTATCCCGCCAGGCAAGTTCGGCCGCACGCAAGCCCGCCGCCCGCCCGTCCGCGCGGACGTGGATCGCCGTAATCTCGGAGCCGGTCAAAGTACGTCCGATGCGTCCGCGGACAAAGGCAGTAGTTTCGGGGAGGGTGAAGCGCAGATCATCGACCTCCAGTTCCACCAACCGGCGTCGGGCGCGCAGCTGCGCCAAGGGCCACGGAGGAGATCTTCGGCTGGCGGCAATGACGTGGACTTGCGGCGGGATATGTGTGACGAAGTCCACAATGGCTGCTTGAAGTGGCGAGTCGCCTTCCCCAAGCGCGTCGTAGTTGTCCAGGAATACATAGACCTGTTCAGCGATGCTATCGAGCAGGTTCAGAAGGGCGCTGACTCCCATGATGGTCCCTGCTGCGTGTGTGAAAAGGGGCAACACGCTGCCCGCGACACCGGGCGCGAAGCCATCGAGCGCATATACCACGTCGGACCAGAAGTGTGCGTGGTCGAGGTCGTTTTCGTCGAGCGTCACCCAGGCGATGTAGGCGCCCTCCGACCGCAGTTCCTCGGCGAACTGCGCGAGCAGCTCCGTCTTGCCGTACCCAGCGGGTGCAATCACGAGTGTCGCCGGCGCCCGGCTGGACCGCGACAGGAGCTGGATCAGCCGCGGGCGAGCGATCAGCCGCGGTGCGGGGTGAGGGACGACCAATCTGGTGGACGTACGAGACACATCTCGCATCGTCGAAACCGGGCTCTCGACGTGCTTGAGAGCGGCGCTCTGCCGTGGTACAAGGCGCCCCCCGAGTGGCGTACGCCCGGCTGGGCCGCTCGTCGGTGTCTTAGCACTCGAGCGATCCAGCAAGACTCGCCGAGCCTGATCCAGACGCTCCAATGTGAGCGCCTCGGTCTTGCCGATGTAGGTGCTGTGAAGTTTGCCATTGAGCCGCTTGTAAGCTTCCCAATGCCAGCCGTTTCGGTGCGTGCGCCGACGCACGGTGAACGAGACTGGCGGGTCGTCGCAGGCGAACGCCGTCGCCAAATCGATCCACGAGAACCATTCGGGCGAGCCCACGCGGATGGTTCTCCGGCGAACGCCGTCGGCCGATTCTTCGGTTAGCACCCCACCGCGCACATGCCATCGCGGCCTTTGGTGAACATTTCGTGGACTTGACATGTCGCCCGCTCACTCGTCAAATTAGCCAACACTAATGGCCAACATCGAACGATTTCGCGACTAAATCGACGGCACGGAGAAGGCGTTCGTTCGGGTTATCGGGCCCAGAGAGCATGCCGGTTGCATGGTAGGTTCGCCCCCCTCACAACACGGCAGCGACACCCGCCTACTCGGTCAAACAACGAAACCTGCCGACTCGGTCAAAGAGGACTCTCGACATCCTCATCCCGTCATGGGCCTCATCGCCCCTAGCGAAGCCGTGAAGAACCCCAGGCGTAGCGAGCCTCGGATGTCCTAAGATGAACGTCGATGCGCACGCGGTGTTGTAATTCTGCGTAAGATGTGCCAAATTGCGCATGTGCAATCGACTTATGGCAAGTATACTCTGAACCGCAAGTAATCTCTGCAACGATGGAACAAAAGCAGTCGTTTGGCAAGCTGACGAACGGCTATTAGGCATGTGCCGTGAGATATCGAAGAGATATCGATGAGACACGAAGTGCGTGGGTGGAGGGCCCCGGGCCGCACCGCTTCGCCGTAGGTCGCGAACGCGGCTTCCAATGGCGGCTCGCAACGGATTGCGAGGTTCAGCATTGCGAGGTTCAGCATTGTACGCGAACGTTTCGACAACGTGGCCCTACCGGTCACCACGACGCGCGGGTCACCCACTTGCGGGAGTGGGCGGCGCTACTGTGAACTCCGACCATCAGTTGAGCAGACGTCCGCGGAAATTGCGGCTCCTGTTGGTCGATGATCACGAGATGATCCGTCGCGGCCTGCGTGCCGTTGTGGAGGCGACGCACGACGACTGGGAGATCTGCGGTGAGGCGGCCGATGGCCGCTCGGCCGTCGAGATGGCAGTGCGGTTGCAACCCGACGTGGTGGTGATGGACGTCATTATGGGCAACGAGAACGGCAGTACGCGCCAACGGGAAGGCATCGAAGCCACGCGCGAAATCCGCCTCCGAGTGCCGGAAGCGGAGGTCGTCATCTACACGATGTCCGATGAGGAGCATGTCATCCAGGCGGTTGCGGCCGCCGGAGCCCATGGCTGCGTGCAAAAGTCAGAGCCCGGCGAACACCTGCTCACCGCGATCGAAGCGGTTGCCCGCCATCAACCGTTTTTTTTCACTATGCACGCCAACCAGCCGTTCGTGGCCCAGCGCACTGCACGCGCTTCGGCCACCGACCAGATGGCCCCGATCCGCGATCTCACACCCCGTCAGCTCGATGTCGTCCGAATGCTGGCCCAAGGGATGAGCAATCATGAGGTTGGGAAAGCGCTCGGCATCACCACGAACACGGCCAAGACGCATCGCGCCGCGATCATGCGTCGGCTGGACGCCACCAGCATCGTCGATGTCGTACTCTGGGCTTTACGACACAATCTCGTCGATCCGGTGGATCCCTTTGCCGTGGACTGACCCTAGGATGGGCCGGCCGGTCGCATGCCGAGATGTTCGCTGATCCACCAGCCTGCCACACGCCGCTCTAAGCGGCGCGGGCGACCTGTGTCCCAGCTTCATGCAGGGCCCTCGGATACGGATGCGACGGCCAGCACTATCGTCCCTCTGGTACTGGATCGTATACGCAGCCACCCCCCCAATTGGCGCAGGCGCTGGCGCATACCGGGGATGCCGACGCCCAGCGTCATCGCGTTTTCGGGCTCCACGTCCTTCGATTGCGACGCCGCCGGCAAGCCGCGGCCATGGTCGATGACTATGAGGCGCACGCTCTGTTTCCGACGTGCGAGCACGACTCGGGCGGTAGAACTTCCGGAATGGCGATAGACGTTGGCTAGGCATTCCTGAACGATGCGGAAGAGCGCTCGTTCGGTCTCCGCAGGCAACCGTCCCATGGTTGGCGCCGCCTGGAGATCGACGGTAATACCGCTCCGCTGGTTGAATCCCTTCACATACCAACTCAGTGCCGGAACGAGCCCCGCCATGTCGAGCTGAGGCGGATGCAGTAGATACGACAATGTACGCGTCTCGCGCATCGCCTGCTCCGCCAATGCCTGGCTGTCGGCCAGCATGCGTTGAAACCTGGCCTTGTTACGGATAGCTCCGCGAGCGACTGCCCGCAACGTCGTCAGGTTGAGGCTGAGTGCGGCAATGGTTTGGGCGGTACCATCATGGAGGTCCCGTGCGAGGCTGCGGCGCTCTTCGTCCTGCACGGAGAGGAGACGCCGTGTCAATCGTTCACGTTCGTCTTCTGCCCGCTTGCGCTCGGTGATGTCTTCAAGTTGACTGACGAGGTGAACGGTGTTACCAGAGCCGCGCACGACCCCGGCGCTCAACCGCCCCCAAATTACGTGCCCCTGCTTGTGGACATAGCGTTTCTCCATCTGATAGCCTTGCGTCTCGCCGCGCACCGCGCGCTCGAACAGTTCGAGGTTCTTGTTGACGTCGTCCTTGTAGGTGATTTGGGCGAAGGTCAAGGCGCGCAACTCCTCGGTGGAATAGCCCAACATCTCGACCATAGGCCTATTCACCTCCAGGATGTGGCCGCTGATGTCTACGATAGCCATCCCGACACCGGCCGATTCGAAGGCCGTCCGGAAGCGGGCCTCGCTCGCCCGCAGCGCTTCCTCGTCTTGCTTGCGCCCGGTAATATCGCGCCCGATCGCCAGGAATTCGACAACGTTGCCCGACGAGTCGCGGATGGGATGATCGATCCATTGCTGCCACCTCACGCTGCCGTCGGGGCGCCGCACCTCGTGCTCACTGATCGTGGCGGACTCTGAACTCGCCAACAGCGTAGCGGTGAAATTGGCATAACGTTGGCGCGCCTTCTCGTCGAGCATTTCAACGAACTTGCTGCGGATGAGTTCCTCGTGCGTGCGTCCGTAGTAGCGGCAATAGGCCGCATTGACAAAGATCAGCGTACTGTCGGGTAGATAGCGGCAGATCATGTCGGTTTGCGTTTCCACCAGGTCGCGGTAGCGCTCCTCGCTCTGCTCCATGGAGCTCTGAGCGTCCTCGCGCTCTTGCTCTAGGGCGCCAAGGCCTAAGACCGGCACCCCGATGGCTGCAAGGAACAGTTGCACCGCGAGAACAGCGTTCAGCCCAGGTTCCTCGGCGAACGGACCAGCCATCAGCGCGGTGCCGACCACCGCCCAGAGCGAGACCACCGCCAGCGCGCTTGCGCTGCCCTCAATTCCAAATCGCACCGCTGCCCACAGGAGCACGGGGACGAGCAGGTAGAGCGAGGCCGCGCCTTTCGGAAAGCCCGGCAAGCTGCTGCCGAAAACGAACGCGCAGACCAGAGCGAGGGTGATGGTCAAAACCAGGGCCTCGACCATGCGCCTATTTGACCGGGTACGCCATCGAAGAGGCGTTGCGGCCAACTGCAGCACTATGATCGGGACAAACACCGCAATCGCCAGGACGCGGCCAAGATACCAGTTCTCGAATGTAGGCCAGTAGGCCTGGCCGAGGATGAGATGACGTAGCGCTGCCGCGAACGAGGCAGCCGGAATCGCGCCGCTACTCACGCACAAGATGAAGACGCCTACGTCTTTGACGCCGATGGTTTGGTCGATTGGCCGTCCACCCGCCGCACGTATCGCGAGAAAGCGAGGGCGAATAGCCGAAAATCGGCGCATCATCCATGCAACGCTGATCGCCAGTAGTATGTCGGTGGCCCACTCGAGGAGAACCAGCGTAGGCGTCCGGCCGGGCTGGACAGCGAACCAAAGCTGTACTGGCGGCGCCGCTAGGACCAAGACCCACCAGCGCACGGGAGGCGTGAACAGGAGGGCGCTGACGACGATAGCTATCGGAAAGTACAGCGGCCCGAGCGTCGGCGTGCCGGTCAGAGAGTATCGCGCCGAGAGGTCAGCCGTAACACACGTGACGATCGCATATGCGGCGCTGAACATGAGGACGTTTACGGCGAAACGCCAATGAATCCGCCGGACCTCGGGCAGGTACTTGATGAACGCCCACTGCTGTCGCAAGGTGACGTGACGTGAGCGATGCCTCCTTGCGGGAACAGCTATGCGCACGCGGACATCGTTCATTTCCTTAGCCTCCATTCAGATCAGTCGGCGTCGTGGAGCGCGCTGACCTTGCGGGTGTTCCCGCAATGGCCTATCGCAATCGAGCACTGGCTGCGTGAGGCGTCGTCGGTTTCCGTCCTGAGCGGACGCCGCGTTGCATTTTGCGTGGCACGGTTGATCATGTCAAGCGGCAGACATATCCCAAAAACATGTTCTTGTGGCGCCTCTCGGGGCGGCATTGGCGTAAGAAGTGCAGGACCTAAGCGGGATGAGCGGTTATCGCTAAGGCCATTGAAGCACGAAGCATGCGACTCGCGAACTGCTACGTCCGGTGCGCAATACTCCGAAGTGTGTAGGCATGGCTGCCCATGAGATAAATCGATCGGTTGTCTTGGCGCCAGTTTTCTCCGCGCTAGGGTAGTTCGCTCATTGGAATGCAAGCGGTGCGCCCACACCGCGTGGGAGCCGAGGCAGACCGTCCCGCGATGTGAGCCGCCGATGAACTGCTCGCCAAACCAGTGTGCTCGCGGCGACCGTTGTGTCGAGGTGCTTTCGGCCAGAGTGGCCGGCTACGACTCCTGAAGTTCGTTACCTGCTCTCGCGAACTGTGATGCGGGCGTAATCGACTTGACGACGGTGTAACTCCTGTGAGGCACACTTGGGGCGGTCTTGACCAAAATGAAATCGGCGTGCCGCAGAACACCCTTGCGCAATTTAGGTGTTCCGCTCAGGTATGCGCTTGTCCGCACCGTTTTAACGTTCGTCTGGCTGCTTGCGCGGCGATGAGTTACGGGGCGACAGGAGCGATAGTGTGGCCGGCGGCCCCGAGCCAACTCGATTGAGGGAGCCCCAATGTTCGAAAGCGAATCTGGCGAGCACATGGCGATCCCCATCACTAACGACTACGGCACGGTGGGCGTGATCGAGCGCAATCCCCGTCTGAGTAGCCTTGCGGTTGGTACCCTGGACGCCCTGCCGTTTGGCGTGGCCGTCCTGGACCACGCCGGGAGAATTACCGCCGCCAACGCGACATGGCGGCGAATGGTTCACCTGCACAGTGGCGGCCCGAAGGGAGGTGTGGGCGAAGACTATCTTGACGTCAGCCGTCGCGCCACGGGACTTCACGATGCCGACGCTGAGGCGGTTTCTGCCGGCATTCACGGAGTGCGTGAAAGGAGGCTGCCGGAGTTCAACCTGGAATTTCCCAGCCGCGCACCCGGACGCAACGAGTGGTATCTCCTTCGAGCTGCGCCACTCGAGACCACGCCTTTCGGGGTCGTGGTCGCCCATATCAACATCTCAGAACGCAAGCGTACGGAGGAGCGCCACGTTCGCGCGCTGGCGCGTGAGCAAGCGGCACGTGAGGCCGCCGATGCGGCAAGGCAGCGTGCCGAGCAAATCCACGCCGTCACAGATGCCGCAGTCAACCATCTCGCGCTGGCCGAGTTAGTGCCTGACCTGTCCGACCGCGTCCTCCAGAGGATGGGGGTTGACCTCGTCTCAGTCTTGGTCCTTGAGAAGGACCAACAGACACTCAAAGTGGCCGGCGCGTGCGATGTGCATGACCTCGTCCCCCTTCAGGAGGGCGTCGCCGGCCGCATCGCCATCAGCCGCCAACCGGTCACCGTGGACGACCTCTCCCCGGCAGACAGGAATCTGCTACCGAAGTGGGGACCTATTCGGTCGCTGGCTGGCGTGCCCCTGGTGGCCGCGAATCGGCTCGTCGGGGTACTCCTGGTGGGTACGGCACTCCGCCGCCATTTCGGTGGGGATGATGTGAGTCTTCTGATGAACATCGCGAACCGTATCGCGCCCGCACTTGACCGGGCATGTGAGTTCGAAGATGCCCGCATCTCGCGCCACGAGGCCGAGGAGCGGGCCAAAATGCTCGACGCAATCTTCGAGGCCATGCCGGATGGCGTCCTGGTGTGTGATACCGAGCGGCGGGTGACCTGCTCGAACCGCGCCTATCGCGAACTGGCGGCCGAGCTGGGCCAGTCAGGCTCCGACACGGCTCCACTGCCTGAAACGATGGCACTCTCGGCCGTGCGCGATAGCCATGGACGTCCCCTGGCTCGGGCGCAGTCGCCCATCCCGCGGTTGTTACGTGGCGAATCCCTTTACGCCACGAGCACAGTAGACTTGGTGGCCCACGCCCGCGATGGGCATGAAATCCAGTTGAACGTCGGCGGCGCGCCGATGCGCGACGCATCGGGCCAGACCGTAGGAGCGGTAGCCTTGCTGCGCGACGTGACCGAGCACCGGCAACTGGCACGACGCGCGCGTGAGGCGCTTTCAGGGGTAGCCACTATGGTGCGCACGGTGGTCAGCCTACCTATCCCCGAAGTCAACGGCGTAGGGAACGGCCGTGACGGCGCCAGGCGACGGTTCGCGATGGCCGCGGCTCGCGTGCTGGGCTGCAAGCGACTCACACTCTTCGGATTGGAAGGCAATGCCGATCACCTGCGTCTATTGGCGAGCGCCGGTCTGTCGCAAGCGGAGGAGCAGCGGTGGCGAGCCGCGGGGGAGGGCCGCGAACTGCGAGAGCATTTGGCGACCCCGTGACGCATCCGGCCTCACCCTATTGCCCCTGCGGTCCGGCTCGCAACTGGTGGGTGCCTTAGGGATCGACCATGCGACGTCACGCTCGCGCACCTCCGCCGAGCGCACATTATTCGGCGGGATTGAATATTTGGCGACCCTGGTGCTCCAGCGCGACCGACTCGTCCGTGAGCGTGATGAGGCATTGGCCCGCGAGTTGAAGCTACAGGATACCGCCCAACGTATGGACGAATTCCTGGCTACAGCGGGACACGACCTTCGCTCACCGCTCACCGCTGTGGTGGGCACTATCGATCTGGCCGCTGTCCGGTTCGGACGCCTCGTGGACATGTTAACCGATCTAACCTTGGGCCCAGCGATCGCCCGGGCGCTCGATCGTGTCCGCCTCTGCCTGCAGGATGCTGCTCACAGCGCGGAACGCCTTACCCAATTGGTCGAACTTTTGTTCGACACGTCACAGGCGCGCGCCGGCACCTTCGAGCTGCGACGCACGCGATGTGATCTGGTAGGGATAGTCCGCGACCAGATCGAAGGGTTGCGTGCTTCGCGACCTATCCACAAGCTTCGTCTGAACGTTCCTCCCGAGGAGGTGATGATTCTGGCTGATCCGGTGCGTCTCGGCCAGGTGGTCGCCAATTACTTGACCAATGCCGTCAAGTACTCGAAACCAGGTTCGTCGATCGCGGTGCATGTAGAGGTAGAGGGCGCAAAGGCGCGGGTGGCCGTTCGCGATCACGGACTAGGATTACCAGCGGATCAGCGGGATCTCATCTGGCAGCGATTCTATCGGGTGCCGGACATCCAAACACAGAATGGTGAGTCGATTGGATTGGGACTGGGCCTGTACATCTGCCAAAAGATAGTGGAGGCTCATGGAGGTCAGGTGGGAGTCGAGAGCAAGGTTGGCAAAGGCAGCAATTTCTGGCTCACCATCCCTCTGGCAGACGGCGACTGAGCGAAGCGGCCTGATCTGCACTCGATCGCGCTCCAGATTCGCCCGACCCGCGTGACAAACGTTACTCCTGTCTCGGACATGGCACCGAGTCGGTCACCACCTAAGCAATCGACTCGGCGCCGCGTGCGTCGACTTCGACCAACTCGCTGTTCATAGCTTGCCCCCGTGGGATGGCAGCGCGCATTGGCGGGGGGCGCGGGGCCAGGTGGCCTTCAATGACTCGCGACGGATACACCCCAAGGATAGAGAGGAACGACAGCTATCTACCGCAAGTCGACGAACGGCGAAAGCGACTGAGCGACCTCGTTGTGCCGCGCGGTGCCGCACAAGAAGACGAGCTGGAGGAAATATCGTTCCGTCTGTGGGTCAAGAAATTTCCCGATGCTTGTGGTTGGGCCACGCGGGGAGTAACAGTGTCGTGATGCGGCGTTATCCCCTGTTGACACATGGACACTAGCCTCGGTAATGGATGCCAAGTCCGCGTTGGCAGCCGCGGGGTAGCGTGCTCTGCAGCCGGTGGGTGCGCTACGCACGTCCGATGACATCTCCCAGGATCGGCGGCGCCTTTCGGTGGCAACGACTGCGACCGAAGCTGATGCCCGACTGGACCGCGATGCACCACAAGATGTAGCAAGGAGACTGCCATGACCCAAGTCACTCTGCCCCACCCTTCAATGGCCTCTCCCGCGGTCCGGCCCTTCCATGTGAGCGTTCCGGAGGAGGCGCTCCTCGACCTCCGCCATCGTGTGGCGGCGACCCGTTGGCCCGATCGAGAGATGGTCACCGATCGTTCCCAGGGCGCGCAGTTGGACATGGTCCGGGAGCTGGTACGCTACTGGGGGAGCAACTACGATTGGCGCGCGGCGGAAGCGAAGCTGAACGCTCTGCCGCAGTTCGTGACCGAGATCGACGGGCTCGACATCCAATTCGCGCATATTCGCTCGCCTCACCCGGACGCCTTGCCGCTGATCATGACACACGGCTGGCCCGGTTCGATCTTCGAGTTCCTCAAGGCCGTCGGCCCTCTCACCGATCCCATCGCATACGGCGGACGCGCGGAGGACGCCTTCGATCTGGTGCTGCCTTCGCTGCCCGGCTACGGCTTTTCGGGCAAGCCGCAGGGTGTCGGCTGGAATCCCGATCGCATCGCGCGCGCTTGGGACGAGTTGATGCGGCGGTTGGGTTACGAGCGCTACGTGGCACAGGGCGGTGACTGGGGGTCGGAAGTGTCGGAAACGATGGCCCGTCAATCGCCAAAGCGCCTGTTGGGGATACACATCTCCATGCCCTCGACCGTACCGCCGGGCGTCGCATGGGCTCTTACCTGCGGTTATCCTGCGCCTGCAGGGCTCTCCGCCGCGGAGAAGGCGGCGTTCGATCAACTCGATGCCTTCTATAAGCGTGGCACCGGCTATAGCGCTATCATGTCGACGCGCCCGCAAACCTTGGGCTACGGGCTAGCGGATTCGCCCGCAGGCCAGGCGGCCTGGATGTATGAGAAATTCGCCGCGTGGACGGAGAGCGGCGGCGAGCCAGAGCGGTCGCTCACGCGAGATGAGATGCTCGACGACATCACGCTCTACTGGCTCACCAACACCGCGACCTCTTCCGCGCGGCTCTATTGGGAGAATTCGGTCGCGCCCGTTCCGATCCAGTTCAACGCCGTAGAAATCTCGATCCCCGTTGCCGTGACGGTCTTTCCCGGCGAGATCTATCGTACACCACGCAACTGGGCCGAGCAGAGCTTTCACCAGCTCATCTACTTCCACGAGGTCGACAAAGGCGGGCACTTCGCGGCGTGGGAACAGCCGGAACTCTTCGCCGCCGAAGTTCGCGCCGGGTTTAGATCTCTGCGCTAACTGGCTCGCATTCACGCGCACAAGGACATGGCACCTGTCTTCAGATGGTTGCTGCAGGTGCAAGATGCGCTTTCAACGCGAGCCGACTGGCAATTTGCCCGTGGCCTGGCGCTGGCCGAAGAGTACGCGCACCGTCGCCCGCAGCGCCTGCGGGGTGTATTCGTAGCACGCCAGGTACGTGCCGATCTCCGGCAGCGCCGCCGAGTCGTAGGGGTCGCCCACTGCCAGCCCGATCACCCGAGGCGCCCCTGCGATCACCTTGCGCAACGCCGCACGCTGGGCCTCGTCGCGATGCGCGTTGAGCGTGACGAGCAGCACGACCGCCGCGTCGTTCGCTGCGTCGCGTGCCTGGTCGCGCTGTTCAACCTCCGCGTCCGGAGACAGCGAAATTTGCGCTACGACACCACCGCGCAATCGATGCGCCTCCTCGGCCACGATTCCCGGCGCGTACGGCAGATCCACGGCGGCGCTCGTCGGCCCGCGGTCGTAGGCCACGACGACGATGGGCTCCGTAGCGGACACGTTCAGCGGCAGCAGCCCTGCCTCGTCGCGGATCACGGTCACGACGCGGGCATAGGCCTCGTCGCTCAACTGGCGATGGGCCTCCGAGCCGACGACACCAAGCCCCGCGCGTTCGGGCAGCGCATTCCATGAAAGGCGGCTCCGCTTCAATGCGAGCACACGACCCGCGCTGCGGAGTACCGCAGCCCGCAGCGCGTTGTCTTCGTCGGCCGCCGCGCGCAGGGCGTCGAGCGCCGCCTCCTGCCGGTCGAGGCGGTGCGAGACGAGGACGATGTCGTTGCCCGCGCGCAGCGCCGCCACCGTGCCTGCCGCCACGCCTACGCCCTCCGACACGGCGTCCATTTCCAGGCAATCGGTGATCACTACGCCGTCGTAGCCCAATTCGCCGCGCAGCAGCCCGTCGACGATCTCGGGCGCCAGCGTCGACGGTGTGGGCCGCCCGCCGGTGAAGCGGGGCAGCGCGACGTGCGCCGTCATGACACACTCGGCCCCCGCCGATATCCCCGCGCGGAATGGCGGCAGCTCGATGGACTCCAGTCGCGCGCGGTCGTCCGGCACGACGGGCAGCGCCAGGTGTGAGTCGGTCGCCGTGTCGCCGTGGCCGGGGAAGTGCTTCAGGGTCGGGATCACCGCCGCGCGCCGATAGCCACGCACGGCCGCCGCCACGTGACGCGCCACCAGCGCCGGGTCGGCGCCGAATGACCGCACGCCGATCACCGGATTCGCGGGATTGTTGTTGACGTCGGCCACCGGCGCAAAGTTGAGGTTGACGCCTACCGCGCGCAGCTCGTCCCCCGTCGCCTTGGCCACCGCTTCGGTCAAGTCCTCCGAGTCCGCCGCGCCAAGCGCCATGTTCCCCGGGAACGTCGTCGAGTCGGTGCCAAGCCGCCGCACCAGCCCGTTCTCCTGGTCGATGCCGATCAGCAGGGGAGCCGGATGTCCGGCGGCGTGCGCGATCGCCTGAAGCCGGTTCGTCAGGTCGAGAATCTGCGCGGCGTCGCGGCAATTGCGCGTGAAGAGGATCACACCGCCGACGCGCCGGCGCTCGATCAGCTCGACGATCCCCGGCGTCGGCTCATAGCCGTCGAAGCCCGCCATGACGCATTGCCCTACGGCATCGTCCAGCGTCAGGTCGGCCGATTGCCCTACCTCCGTTTTGGCAGTTACTCCGTTCACGTTCATCAAATGGCCGGCGCGGATACCCCTCCCTTTCGGTGTGGGGAGGAAGCGCCGTCTCCTCTCTGTATGCTATACCGCCCGCATACCGCAGGGCCTGCGGAAATCTACGCGTGTGGATGTGGTTCACCACGACATGATCGTGTAAGACGCTCCTAGCTCGCTAGGTTAGCGGTGGTCAGCCCAAGAATCCCCCGGCTTCTAGCCGTGTGGGAGTGGTCAACTTTGTCTACTCCTTCACGCTCAGCGTGCTCGCCTGCCGCAGCCGCAGCGCACGAGCGGCGTCGAGCGCGGGCTCTTCGACCTCCACGATCGGTTCCCAACGGCCCACTCGTTCGAGGGCGATCTGTACCTGTGCACGAAAGGACGGCGCGCCAACGAGCAATCGTCCACCCAAAGCAAGCGGAATCGGCGCGTCGCCGCTCCGTAGGCGCAGCGTGTCGGCGAGCGTCGCGCCCTGCCGCGCCAGCTCTTCGGCCTCCTCGCGCACGATGGCGCGTGCGGCCTCGTCGCCAGCCTCTGCGACCGCGATCACCAGGGGCGCTAGCGCCGCGATCTGTGCCTTGTCGCCGGCGAGATACGCCCGCGCGATCAGCTCGTCCGTCGTCGCGATCTCCCATTCGCCAAGAATCGTCGCAGTCAGCGCGGTCGGGCGACCGCGGCCATCCGCCGCCCGCGCAACAGCCCGCAGGGCGGCGCTGCCGAGGCCGTAGCCGCTGCCCTCGTCCCCGAAAACGTGGCCCCAGCCGCCGCACCTGGCCGTCTCGCCCACGGCGTTTCGTCCCCATGCGATCGAGCCGGTGCCGGAGATCAGCGCGACGCCGACGCCCCGTGGAAGCGCCCCGAGCAGCATCTCGGCGTCGTTCGTGACGCGCACCATGCGGGCAAGGGACGTGAATGGCTTCTGGATCGCCTGTGCGTCGGTGGTCGAGTGTACCCCCGCCAACCCGATCCACGCGGCCTCGCACGGGGCCTGAGCGCCCGCCTTGCGCAGGGCCGTCCGCGCCGCCCGCAACACGGCCTCCACGGCGGCCTGCGTTCCCAGGCTTGCCTGATTCGATCCGCTCGCCGCGCCGCGTCCGCGCACGCGACCGTCCGCGTCAACGACCACGGCGACGGTCTTCGTGCCGCCTCCGTCGACGCCGAGGTACAGCGGCGCGGGTGACGATGGAGCCGTCATGCCATGCCCTCTAACGCAGTCCGTAGCGAGCCGTGCGCCTCGGCGAGTCGTTCGTGCGCCGCTTCGGGTGTCACGCCTGCGCGGGCCGACACGATTGCCGCCTTCACGTCGCCGCCGCAGTCGCCCAACAGTGCGGTAGCCTGCGCTTCGTCGAGGCCTGTCACCTGCCGCAGGATGGAGACGGCTCGCGCCTGCAGCTTGGCATTGGTCGCGCGGACGTCCACCATCAGGTTGCCGTAGGTCTTGCCCAAGAGCACCATCACGCCGGTGCTCAACATGTTCAGCACCATCTTCTGCGCGGTGCCCGCCTTGAGCCGCGTCGAGCCGGCGAGCACCTCCGGGCCGACCGCTGGCGCGATGACAATCTCTACCTGACGTGATATGGGCGCGTCGCGGTTGCCGGCAAGGCCGATCGTCAGCGCGCCTTGCTCGCGAGCGCACGCGATAGCGCCGAGGGCGTAGGGAGTGCGTCCGCTGGCGGTGATGCCGACCACCGCATCCATCGCGGCGACGCGCAGTCGCATGATGTCCGCACGTCCAGCCTCGGCGTCGTCCTCGAAGTCCTCAGCTGCCTGATCGAGCGCGAACGAGCCGCCTGCGATACAACCGATGATGCGGTCGGGTGCGATGCCGAAGGTCGGCGGGCACTCCACCGCGTCGAGTGCGCCGAGCCGCCCAGAGGTGCCCGCGCCCGCGTAGATCAGCCGTCCGCCGTTGCGCAGACGCTCGGCGATCGCCGCGATCGCCTCCGCGATGCTCGGCGCCTCCGCTGCGACCGCGCTGGCGACGGTGGCGTCCTCCGCGTTCATCGCTCGCACGATCTCCAGCGGACTCATGCGGTCGAGATGCGTCGTCCGTGGGTTCACCTGCTCGGTCGCGAGCGCCTCGATTCGCCCGGCGTCGGACGCCGAATGTTCGTGATCTGCCATATCTGCCATGCGGGTCCCTTCTCGTCGGGTCGGATCTCGTTGGAGGGGCGGCCCGGCGCGCTCAGGCGAAGAGTTGTTCGCGCTTGAGGTGGGTGTAGAAGATGTAGCGGTTGCCGATGTAGACGGATTTCGCGTACTCCAGCGGCTGCGTGCGATCGGTGTAGGTCACGCGGCGCGTCAGGAGCACCGAGCTGCCGACGGCGATCTGCAGCAACTGCGCCACCTCCGCGACCGCGAGGCCAGCCTCAATCTCCTGGTCGGCCTCGACGAGCGGCAAGCCGTAGCGCGATTCGAGCACGCGATAGAGCGAGTTGTGTTCGAAATCTTCCTCGACGAGTCGCTCGCAGCCCTTGAAGGTCAGCTGCGACAGCTCGACGGCCAGCGGCCGGGAATCCGCCAGTCGCAGGCGCTGCAAGGCGAAGATCTCCTGGCCGGTGGCGATGTGCAGCCGGGCAGCGGTCTCTTCGTCGGCGGGCTGTACGCGCGCCGAGAGCACTTTCGTGCTCGGCTGCTGGCCGCGCGCGCTGATGTCTTCGGTGAAGCCGGTCAGCCGAATCAGCTGTTGCGTGATCTTGCGGTGCGAGACGAACGTGCCCCGACCCTGCTCGCGGTAGAAGACGCCTTCATTGACCAGCTCGGTGATCGCCTGTCGCGTCGTCATGCGACTGATGCCGTACTGTTCGCTCAACTCGCGCTCAGACGGGATCAGATCCCCCGCACTCCACTCGCCGGAGAGGATGCGCTCGCGAAGGATCTCCTTGAGTTGGTGATAGCGCGGGACGGGACTGTTGCGATAGATCGTGTGCATGGGGCCAAACTCAGCCCTTTCCGAAACAAGCATCAACCTGAGCTACGCTGGCGCGGGTGGCCGCGAGACTCCACCCCGCTAGTATAGCTCGCTAGCACGCGGCGAATCGCGTACGAACGACGCATCCTCGCGAGTAAAAACAGCCTGCTTGATATTTGGTGATGAGTATGGTACAACTTGCGCGGATGGTATACTTGGTATGTTGTATAGACCACCTGTGTGAGACAGCATACCGGGACGGGAAGACGGCGTCAAGGTATAGCCCCAGATTCGCCACCGCTCCGCACGGACCTTGGCGGGGCAGGCTGGTGTGCTCGGAGGGTGGGGAGCGCGCTCGCCCGTAATGGGCGCTGGCGTTCGATCGCCATGCGCCTCCATGTCTAGCGAATCAGGGGAGACCGCATGAGGCTTACACTGCGCGGGGCGCGCCTCGTCGACGCCGACGTCGATGTGTCGCGCGGCGACATCACCCTCGAAGACGGGCGACTCCTCTCGGTTGGGGAGGCGGAGGAGGCCCCCCCAGGGCGCATCGTGGACGCGGCTGGGCTGATCGTCATGCCCGGTTTCATCGACGTACATACGCACGGCGGGGGCGGCCACAACCTGCACACCGACGCGCCCGAAGAGATCCACGCGTATGGACGTTGGGCGCCGCGCTCCGGCGTCACGGCGTTTCTCGTGGGCATCGTCGGCACGCCGGGTGATCTGCCCGAGCCGCAGATCCGGGCGGCGGCGGCGGCCATCGAGGGGTGGCAGGCGGGCGCTGGGGCGGAGCCGCTGGGCATCCACCTGGAGGGCCCGTACATCAGCGTCGAGCGGCGCGGCGCGCATCTGCCTTCCTGGCTGCGCACGCCTGATCCCGTCGAGACGGAGCGCATTTTGTCGCTCGCCAACGGCCGTCTGCGACTCGTCACCCTGGCGCCCGAGCTGCCCGGCGCCCACGACATGATCATCCGCTTGGTCGAGGCGGGCGTGACCGTCAGCATCGGGCACACCGACGCCTCGTACGAGCAGGCGTTGGAGGCCATCACGCTGGGTGCTACGCACGCCACGCATTGCTGCAACGCCATGCGCCCGCTGCTGCACCGCGACCCTGGACCACTCGGCGCGATCGCGCTCTCGCCGGCCGTCGCAGGCGAGCTGATCGCCGACGGCGTCCACGTCCATCCGGCGATGGCGCAGGTGCTCATCAAGCTGCTCGGCAGCGATCGCACGATCCTGATCACCGACGCGCTGGCCGGCGCGGGCAACGACAACGGCGCCTTCGAGTTCGCGGGTCAGAGCGCCCGCATCATCGGCGGCGCGGCGCGACTCTCCGATGGCACACTGACCGGCAGCGTGCTCACGATGGATCAGGCGCTCCGCAACGTCGTCGCGATGCCAGGTATCTCGCTCTCCGCCGCCTCGGCCATGCTCTCGCGCAACCCTGCACGCGCCGCCCACGCGAGCGAACGCATGGGGATGCTCGCGCCGGGCTATCAGGCCGATCTCGTGTTGCTCGACGGCGATCTCACGCTCTGCGCCACCTTCAGCCGGGGCGTGCCCGCCTATGCCTCCCCCGAGTGGGCGACGCTCCTCTCGCCGGAGGCCGCTGTTCGCGGGACGCGCCCGCGCGGGCAATCGTGAGGAGGTGAGGAGTATGCCCGCGCCCGGCAACCTACAGCGTACGCGTCACCTTGTGCAGTCCGCGCGGCGCATCAGGATCGAGTCCCTTCGCCTCTGCCAGACGCAGCGCGAGCGCCTGTCCGGGGATGACGGCGGTCACGGGGCTCAGCCATTCCGGGATGCGCGATGCGCCGACGTCGAGTGGCAGCGGCGCGGCGGCGAGCGCCAATGCCTCGGGTGCGTCGGAGATCACCGCGAGGTCCGCGCCGCGTTCGCGCAGATCGGAGGCGAGCGTCAGCAGGTCGGCGTACGCCGCGCCTGTGGGAATCACCACGAGCGCCGCCGCGCCTGGCTCCAATGCCGCGATGGGGCCGTGACGGAAGTCGGCGGAGGAGTACGCCGCGGCCATGAGATAGGTCAACTCCTTGAGCTTGAGGGCCAGCTCGGAGGCCGTCGCGAAGTTATAGCCGCGCGCAAGCACGACGCAGCGGTCTACTTGCCGCCAACGCTCGGCAACGGCTGGCGCCGTCCGCAACGCAGTCGTGAGCGCGACGTCCATCGCCCCCGGCAAGAGCCGCAGCTCGTCGAGGCGTGCTGGATCGCCGCTCAGGCACGCCGCCAGCGCGGCCATCGTGACGAGCTCGGCCGTGTAGGTCTTCGTCGCGGCGACGCTACGCTCGGCGCCGGCGTGCAGGTTGAGGGCCGTGTCCGCCGCGACGGCGAGTGGCGACGCCGCGTCATTGCATATCGCGAGCGTGGGGCAGCCCTGGCGCTTGGCCTCGTTCAAGACTTCGACAATGTCGGGCGACTGCCCCGATTGCGAGATGCCGATGACCAGCGCGCCCTCCAAGCGCGGGGGGGCGGCGTAGAGGGTGTAGAGCGCCGGCGCGGCAAGCGCCACGGAATAACCTGCCAACGCGCCCCAGGCATACTTGGCGTAGAGCGCGGCGTGGTCGGAGGAGCCACGTGCGGCGATCACGACGTAGCGAAACGGCGGCAGCGCGGCGACGGTGCGCCGGATGTGCTCCAACTCGCCGTCGAGCAGGCGCGTGATCGCGGCGGGCTGACTGACGATCTCGTCTTCGAGCAGGGAGGTCATGTGTATCCATCCTCTCCGGGCGTGGCGAGGGACGTAAAAGCCCCTTGTACGAGCAAGCTCATCGCGAATTGTACCGATATCTGGTCTAGTGGTCTAGATGTCTTGACAAATAGACTTCTAGCAAGTACATTGATGCCTAACACCGAGCTTGCTTGTCCTGGCGCGCCAGCATTGTCCTGTGTTATCGGCACGTCCCGGCCATGTTTCGATGTGGAAAGGAGCGCGACGATTCCCCGGCTTCCCCGAACACCAGCGGGTTCCCGACCGCCGTTTTCCCGTCACCATCCATCCTTCGACCATCTCGCGTATCTCGTGACGCAGCCGTGCTAGCCAAGGGCGTCGTCGCCGCACGGTTGATCAGCGGGGATCATCAAAGTTTCGCTGATGCCCGTTTGTGAGGAGGTTTGGCGTGAGCTCAGGTAGCGTCTCTCTCAGATTCCACAGGGCGAAAGGCAAAGCCGCGTTCGCCTTGCTCGCGTTGGGCGTGATTTCCGCCCTCGCTCTTTCCGCCTGTGGCGGCTCCAGCTCGGGCAGCAAGGCTGGCCCCAAGATCCTGACGGCCATCGGCTCGGTCGGCGGCACGTATACCCAGAACATGAGCCCCTTTAGCCCGAATGCCAATCTCGGCACCGACGGTATTCTCTATGAGAACCTGGTCTACGTCAATGGCTTGACCGGGCAAGAGACGCCGATGTTGGCCACCAGCCACTCGTGGAGTGCGGACAACCTGACGCTCACCTTCAACATTCGCCAGGGCGTCAAGTGGTCTGACGGGCAGGCGTTCAGCGCGAACGACGTCGCCTTCACGTTCAACATGCTCAAGCAGTATCCCGGTGCGGACGGCAGCGGCCTCTGGCAGCACTTCGCCAGCGTCACCGCACCAGACGCGAACACCGTCGTCATCACGCTGCAGAGCCCCGCACCGACGATCCTGCCCTTCATCGAGGGGACCTACATCGTCCCGCAGCACATCTGGCAGTCCGTGGGCGATCCCACCAAGTTCCAAAACGCGAATCCCGTCGGCACCGGCCCGATGAAGCTCAAGAGCTTCTCGGCGCAGCTCATCAGCTACGTCAAGAACCCCACCTACTGGCAGGCCAGCAAGGTGCAGGTTGACGAGTTGGACTATCCGGTGGTCGCCAGCAACGACACCGCCCTCCTCAAGATGGCGAGCGGCCAGGCCGACTGGACGGCGATCTTCGACCCGGCGGTGAAGTCCGCCTTCGTGGACAAGGATCCGGCGCACAACTTCTCGTATCCGGTCCCGGTGGTGCCAGTGCAGATCGTGCCGAACCTCACCGATCCGCTGCTGAGCCAACTCGTCGTGCGCCAGGCAATCAGCGCCGCGCTCGACCGCACGCAGATGTCCACCTCGGGCGAGGCCGGGTTCGAGCAGCCAGCCAGTACCACCGGCCTGATCCCGGGCCAAGAGCAGTACCTGGATCCGAAGTACAACGGTCAATTGCCGACCTTCGGCGCGGCGAACCCCACGCAGGCAGGTACGTTGCTCACGGGTGCTGGCTTCAAGAAGGGCTCGGACGGCATCTATGCCGACGCCTCGGGCCACAAGCTCAACTTCTCCGTTACCGTCCCCGGTGACTACTCCGACTACGTCGCCGACCTGCAGATCGCGCAGCAGAACCTCCAGGCGGCTGGCATCGGCCTGACGCTGAACAAGGTGTCGGACGACGACTTCCGCACCGACCGCGCGACCGGCAAGTTCGAACTGCTCATGTCCGGCGGCTTCTTCGGCTCCACGCCGTACTACTACCTTGAGCCGTTGCTGCACAGCACCCACATCGGCGGCGCGAACGGCACCGACTGGTCGCAATTCAAGAGCGCCGCGGCCGATCAAGCTCTCGATCAGTATGCCTCGTCCACCGATCCCGCGGCTCAGAAGCAGGCGCTCATCGTCCTCACTAACATCATGGCGGACCAGATGCCCGTCATCCCGGTGCTCGACGCCGTGCAGTTCTTCGAATACACCACGACCCACTGGACTGGCTGGCCAACGCCGCAGAATCCCTACTGTGTCGGCTCCGCCTATTCGCTGGCGGCTGGCGATAACGAACAGGTGATCCTGCATCTGACGCCCGCCTCCTAGCGCGGCTCCTCGCGGCTCCTATCGGAGGGGATGATCATTCGGGTCATCCCCTCCCCTTTGCATCATGACTCACGCCGACTTCGGCATGGCCGCACTCGGCGCGCATGGTATGATGGCCCCAATCATCGACTCAGCCGCAATGACTCGACGCAATCTCCCGACTCGACGCCCTACGTGCGGATAGCAGGCGCCTATCCGCGAAAGGAGCGCACTGATGCGCCACTTGCTCCGCCGGCTCGGTCTCTACGCGGTCGCGCTCTGGGCCGCCGTCACCCTCAACTTCTTCCTGCCGCGTTTGGCGCCCGGCAACCCCGCGGAGACCGAATACAACCGCCTCGCGTCTCTTGGCCCCGTCTCGCCCAACCTGCTCAAGACCCTCGAAGTCCAGTTCGGCTTGAACACCTCGGATCCGCTCTGGCTGCAATACCTCAAGTACCTGGGCAATCTGCTACATGGCGACCTCGGTATCTCGACCACGTTCTATCCCGCCAGCGTGGGCGACGTCATCGGCCAGAATATCAGGTGGACGCTCGTGCTGCTCACGATCAGCGTGCTGTTGAGCTTCACCATTGGCACGCTGATCGGCATCGTGCTGGCGTGGCGGCGCGGCTCCTTCTTCGATAGTGGCGTCTCGTCGGCGATGACGTTCTTCTACTCGATCCTCTATCCTTGGCTGGCGCTGATCACCGTCTATTTCCTGGGCTATAAGCTTGGCTGGTTCCCCTTCTCGGACGGCTATGACGCCACGCAGGTGAGCCCCGGCTGGAGCCTTGATTTTCTCTCAGAATGCCGCCTATCACGCCATCCTGCCCGCGCTGACCATCATCGTCTCGACCGTAGCCGGCTGGATGCTCACGATGCGCAACTCGATGGTCACGACGCTCTCGGAAGATTACGTCCTCATGGCGCAGGCCAAGGGGCTGAGCTCGCAGCGGGTGATGTTCGCCTACGCGGCGCGCAACGCCATCCTGCCCAGCGTGACGGGCCTCGCCATCGCCATCGGTGCCGTCGTCGGCGGGCAACTGCTCGTCGAGAAAGTCTTCTCCTATCCCGGCATCGGCTTCGTCTTGTATCAAGCGATCCAGGGCCAGGACTATGCCCTCGCCGATGGTGTGCTGCTGCTCGTCGTCATCGCCACCGTCGTGATGAACCTGATCGTGGATCTGCACCTACACCTTCCTCGATCCGCGCATTCGCCAGGAAAGGAGCGCCTAACCGTGAGTCAATCACCGCTAACGCCTCCTTCCGCCTCGCTTGCCCTGGGCGAGATCGCCGACGTGGGCTCGCCGCAGGCGCCCACAGGTCCCGCCGGCGGCTTCCTGCGCGGCGTGTGGCGGCTCGTCACGACCAATCGCAAGGTCGCCATCGGCAGCTGCATCGTCGGTATCTTCGTGCTGGTGGCGATCTTCGGGCCGATTTTCATCCGCGCCGATCCGCTTCACTACACCAGCAACCTTCTGGCGTCGCCGACCTCCGCGCACCTCCTCGGCACGAATCAAGCTGGGCAGGACGTCTTCACGCAGCTGGTGGTGGGCACGCGCGCCTCTGTCTTCTGGGCCTTCGCCACTGGCTTCCTCGTCCTCGTGATCGCCATCGCCGTCGGGCTGGTCGCAGGCTACGCCGGTGGCATCGTGGACGATCTGCTCTCGTTGCTCACCAACGTCTTCCTGGTGCTGCCGGCTTTCCCGCTCGCCGTCCTCGCCGTCGAGTTCTTCAGCAGGAACGCGCTCACCATCGCCATCATCGTAGCGCTCACCAACTGGCCGTGGGGCGCGCGGGTGCTGCGGGCGCAGACCCTCTCGCTGCGCAACCGCGAGTTCGTCACGGCGGCGCGCGCCAGTGGCGAACGGCCGTGGCGCATCGTCTTCCTCGATATCTTCCCCAACGAGCTCTCCATCGTGGCGGCGAGCTTCATCACGACCACGATTCAGGTGCTACTGGCCGTCGCCGGTCTGGAGTTCCTCGGCTTCGGCGACAGCGCCGCGGTGAGCTGGGGCACGATGCTGTACGATGCCTCGAACAGTAGCGCCCTCCTCTCAGGCGCATGGTGGTGGTTCGCGCCGCCCGGCCTTTGCATCGCGCTGCTCGGCTGTGGCTTGGCGCTCCTCAACTTTGGCATCGACGAGGTCGCCGATCCGCGACTACGCCAAAGCCGCCGCAGGCGTGTGGTCCGGCAGGGCGCCCGCGCGGACCTGTTTGGCCGGCGGAAAGCGAAGCTAAGCCAGCCCGTGCAGGCCGAAAGGGTGAGCGTATGACGACCGCCACGCCACTGCTCGAAGTCGAGCGGCTGAGTGTAGACTATCTGAGCGAGAGCGGGACGGTGCACGCCGTCACCGAGGTGAGCTTCACCCTGCGCCGCGGCGAGATCCTCGGGCTCGCGGGGGAGAGCGGCTGCGGCAAATCGACCCTGGCGTACGCCATCGCGCGCCTGCTGCGCCCGCCCGCACTGGTGACGCAGGGCGTGGTGCGCTACTATCCCCGCGAGCATCCCGACCGCGACGCGGACGGCATGACCGTCGAAGGCGTCGACCTCGATCCCTCGGGCCCCGTGGACGTACTCGCGCTCTCGCAGGCGCAGCTTCGCGCGTTCCGCTGGTCCGATCTCGCCATCGTCTTCCAGAGTGCGATGAACGCGCTCAACCCCGTAGCCACGCTCGGCGTCCAGATCGACGACGTTTTGCGGGCTCATCGCCCCCAAATGACCTCTGTAGGGCGCAACGCCCGCGCCGCCGAATTGCTGGGTCTGGTCGGCATCGCCAGCGACCGGCTTGGCAGTTACCCCCATGAGCTGTCGCGGAGGCATGCGCCAGCGTGCGATCATCGCCATCGCGCTCGCCCTCAATCCCGACATCATCATCATGGACGAGCCGACCACGGCGCTCGATGTGGTGGTGCAGCGCGAGATCCTCACGCAAATCAAGCGTTTGCAGACCGAGTTGAACTTCGCCGTGATCTTCATCACGCACGACCTTTCGTTGCTGCTGGAGATGGCCGACACCATCGCCATCATGTACGCCGGGCGTATCGTGGAGCGCGCCACGCAGCGCGATCTCTACGCCACGCCTCGCCACCCATACAGCGTCGGGCTGATCAACTCGTTTCCCCCGTTGCGCGGCCCGCGTCGCCGCGTCGCCGGCATCCCCGGCTCTCCGCCCGATCTGCGCGACGTGCCGCGGGGATGCGCGTTCCATCCGCGCTGTCCCTTCGCGTTCGCGCCGTGTGCGAGTGAGCTGCCGCTGCTCCGAGCGGCGCTGCCCGACGCGGAGCAGCAGGTCGCCTGCCATCTCTACGATCCTCGGCACGCCGCCCAGCCACCCACCACGCAAGAGCTTGCGGCGCGTTATGAGTCCCTCGCAGCCAGGAGCGGACGTGCATGAACACCGTAGAATCGATTAGCACGGTGCCGGCCGCCGCCCTGGCGCAGGCCCCGATCCTCGACGCGCAACATTTGCGCAAAGTCTTCCCGATCGGCGGCGGCTTCTTCCGCGCGGCCCGCGGCGCGCAGGCGGTCGAGGATACGTCGCTGGCGCTCTATCCCGGCCGGGCGACGGCGCTGGTCGGCGAGAGTGGCAGCGGCAAGACCACCGTGGCACGCATGCTGGCGTTGCTCTTCACGCCGACGAGCGGCACGATCGCCTTTCATGGTAAGCCAGTCAACATTAAGAGCCGGAGCGCCCTACACGCCTATCGCCGGCAGGTGCAGATGGTCTTCCAAGACCCATTTGCGTCCCTGAATCCCACCCACACGGTGCGCTATCACCTGGCGCGGCCGCTGCGGATCTACGGCCACGCGCGCTCATCCGCCGAGGCGACGGCGCAGATGCGCGCGTTGCTCGAACGGGTAAATCTCACGCCTGCCGATCAATTCCTCAGCAAGTTCCCGCACCAGCTCAGCGGCGGGCAGCGCCAGCGCGTCGCCATCGCCCGCGCGCTCGCCGTGCGACCCAGCGTCCTGCTGGCCGACGAGCCGGTCTCGATGCTCGACGTCTCGATACGCCTGGGCGTGCTCAACCTGCTGCTGCAGCTCAAAGAGGAAGAGCGGCTCGCGCTGCTCTACATCACGCACGACATCGCCAGCGCGCGCTACTTCGCCGACGACACGCTCGTCATGTACGCCGGGCAGTTGGTCGAGGGCGGCCCGAGCGAAGCGGTGACGCAGGAGCCCAAACATCCCTACACGCAGCTGCTGCTCTCCGCCGCGCCCGACCCCGAACGCCTGCTCGGCGGTCAACGCGCCGCGGAGCCGATCCCCGCGCGCGGCGAGATCCCCAGCCTGATCACGCCGCCGAGCGGCTGCCGCTTTCACCCGCGCTGCCCGCACGTCATGCCGGTCTGCCGCGAGCGCTTCCCCGCGCGCACCGATCTCGGCGGCGGCCGCTGGACGAACTGCTTCCTCTACGGCGACGGCAGTATCCAAAGTGGACAGGCCGCGAGAAACCCGTCTGAAAGCGCTGAACGCGCGAGTGGGGAATAAGGTCCCTTCGGAGGTGGGATAGCGCTGCGATCCCCGTCGGCACTTTCGTTACGCAGACGAGGGTGTGGAACGTTATGCGTCACGAGCACCGGTGACTCTTCATCTACTGTCCGGCCAGGATACCCCTGCCTTCAGGCAGGGGGAGGGATGGCCGTCTCCTTTCGTGCTACTCGTCGTGCTACTCGACTTCCCCTTGTGCACGGCTGTGCGAGAATGAGAAACTATCACGCGGAGTAACCGCGAGCGTCGTACCTACCGCTGGCAACAGCGCGAGACAGAGGCCGCAAGGCCGGGGAGACGGTGGGTGTCTCTGGTACGGCGACGGGCCGGACCGCCCCACGCTGGTGGTCAACCGGCCCCCCGATGCGAACCGGGGAGGGGATGCGGAGGAACCTGGGACGACAGGCAGAGGCAACGCTCCCTGAAGGCGACGGGGTGATCCTCCCAGTTGCAAGCCCCTCGCTTTAGCGATGGGGTAGTTGACGGGCCGATTCCTACGACCGCGCGGAGACGAGCCGATCTATGCTGCTACTCCGCGAGCGCGCCATCTACGCGGCCAAGTTGGACGACGGCGGGGTGATGGCGCGCGAGGTAGTCTTCGAGGGCCTCGCGCACGATGACGGGGATGTCGTAACGCACGGTGTTGCCCCAGGCAGGGTCGGTGTAGCCGCCTGCGCTGGCGTCCACCGACGGGATCTCGCTGTCGAGCTCCCAGTCGGTGCCGGCTATGTGGTAGGTGCTCTGCGGATCGAGGGGTACGTCACCCACGTAGAGGCGTCCAGCACGGACGCTTGCGCCGCTGAGGTGGAAGATGCCCTGCGGCGTGCCGCGCGTCACCCGCGAGACATGGCCAGCGTGGGTTGGATCAAGGCCGCGGCGGACCATCTTCAGCAACTGTGCCCCGGTGAGGATCGTCACGCCGGGGTTGGCGGGTGAGGCGCAGACCTCCCAGAGCGTGCCCCGCGCGAGAGGGCCGGCGGGGAGGGGGCCGCTGAAGGCGTGGCCGATAGCGAGCACGGCGACGTCCGCGCCCATGCGCTCGCGCAGGGCGTCCGCCGTTAGGTCGCCAACGCCGCACTCGCGGTCGTAGGCGAAGTCCAATGGTTGCGCCAGCTCCCCGATGATGGCGCCGAGGAAGGCTTCGAGATCGCGCTCGGCGCTGGCCGCCGCCGCCATCACGCGCGGCGAGGGCGCGACCTCGTCCGTGATCGGCAGGACGGTGGCGCGTCGGGCAACCAGGCCGCTCGGCGCCCACTCGCAGTCCACGCGGCCAAGATGCTCGGCATACTGGCCGGCCTGCGCGATGAGCACGGAGCCGATCCGCTCGCCGTCGGGCAACAGGGTGTGCGAGTGCGCACCGACGATCGCGGGGATCACTCCCTGCAGCTCCTCCGCCAGCCGCCGATCCTCGTTGAGGCCCATGTGCGAGAGCAGCAGCACGCCGTCGGCGCCCTCCGAGCGCAGTTGCGCCGCCAGTTCGCGGACCAGTGGCGCCGTCGGGAGGAAAGTCAGGCCGTACCACTTCTCATAGCTACCGTCTACCGGCGAGGTGATGCCGATCAGGCCGAGCCGCCGACCGCCTATGTTGATCAGCGCGATAGGCTGGACGCCGGGCAGCGGCGAGCCGTCGGGCTGGCGCATGTTGGCGAGCAGCAGCGGATACCGCGCCTCGCGCGCCTGCTCGACGAGCGACTCGGCGCCGTAGCGCAGGATCGTGGCGTTACCGACGGCGTGCGCACGGCAGTTGGCGGCGCTCAGCAGGCGGTGCATCGCGGCACCCTTCGTCGCACTGCTGAGGCGGTTGGTGTGCTCTTCGACGTCGCCGGCATCGACGTAGAGCACGGGTGTCTGTGGATCTTCGCCAGCGATACGCTCGACCAGCGTGGCGGCGCGCGCCAACCCCTCGATGCGGCCATGCACGTCGTTGGTGTGCAGCAAGGTGAACGAAGTCGTTTCGGCCATGACCTCTCTCCTTCTCTCGTGCGGCTTACGCGCTTATGGGTTGGGGCCGCCTCTCGTGCGGCTTACGCGCTTATGGGTTGGGGCCGCCCAGCGGGGAGGACGGGGAGGACTCGACGCGATGCGCGAAGGGCGCCAGCATCGGGCGTAGGCGCGGATTGAATTGGGCCAGCAGCACCACGTCGTCGCCTTCGACGGGGCGTGCGATCAGCATACCGCCGATGAGCACGGCGGTGAAGATGATGCCGGCGATCGTCAGGTTGATGGCGCCGACGATCGATGGCGTGAAGTCTCCGGCGCCGACGATGCCCGACACCACGCTCGACGAATCCACGCGCAGGGCAGCCGCCACCAGCACCGCGGGCGCTAGGGCGAGCACGACGCGCAGGCCGAACTGAATCGGATAGGCGCGCCGCAGCAGACGCCACGCCAGCGCGAGTTGCAGCAGCTCGACGACCACCTGGCCTGCGCCCACGGCGATCAGCGCGCCGCCCGGTCCGGCGAAGATGCCCTTCTGCGGGATCAGCGCCGCGCCGACCGCGACGGTGAGCAGCAGGCCGACCACCTGCGCGGCGAATGCCCAGCGCTGCCGGCCGAGTACATAGAGCGCCGCCTGGTGCGAGCCGCCCCCCGCGATGCGTTGGGCGATGTTGAAGACGAGGAAGACCTGCATCAGTACGCCGACCGGCGCATAGTCCGCGCCGTAGAGCAGCAGGGTGATGGC
Organism: uncultured Chloroflexia bacterium; assembly: GCA_963841205.1. Lineage (GTDB taxonomy): Bacteria > Chloroflexota > Ktedonobacteria > Ktedonobacterales > JADMIN01 > CAWAWP01. The sequence goes on from CAWJCH010000007.1 coordinate 58,628, forward strand.
GTCGGCGCGTACGAAGAAGAACGCCAGCACCGGCACGGCCAGCAGCATCTGAGCCTTGCTGACCGAGCGCCAGGCGGTGGCCAGCCCCGCGCGATCCTCGCCGGAGAAGGCCGCGGCCATCGCCGCCATACCGACGCCGCCGAGGCCGGCGATCAGGAGGAAGGCCGCCGCGTGGCTCAACTGGAAAGCGAGATTGAAGTAGCCGATGGCCGGGGCGGCCACCAAGAAGTACAACATCAGCGAGACGGCGGACTGCTTCAGCAGCGCGCCGCTGATCAAGTTGGTGAGCCAGGCCGTAGCGCCGAGCCGCAGCACCGGGCTGAAGGCGGTCGGCTCGCTCGACGGCGCGGCGGTTTTGTGCACGCGCAGGAGGGGGAGCAGCAGCGCGAAGTATACCAAGGCGGTCGCCCAGGCGACGAGGCCGAGCGCCCAGATCACGCCGGCAACGCCGTAGCCAAGACGCGCGGCGACAAGGACCCCGACGACGTTGCCCACCTGCGCGAGGCCGCCGACGACGAGCGTCAGGCGCGTTCGGAGCAGCGCGGTGAAGAGCGCGCCCAGCATGTTCATCATGCCGGTGCCGGCGATATAGACCACCAGCGGCAAGGCGAGCGCGGGAAAGTCGGGGATGTAGAGCGCGGCGGCTACACCGTCTGCTCCAGGGAATGACTGCGAGAGCAGCCACGCCCGCAACGGCGGCACGACGATGTAGACGGCGGCGCAGATCAGCAGCACGGAGAGTGCACGCGTGAGCATGATGCGTCGTAAGAGCGCGCCGGTCGCGGCTCGGCCTCGCTCGGCGAGGGTACGCGGGACGAAGACAGTCGCGGCGTCTTCAAGCCCGAAGGCAGCGGCGTAGACGGCGGTGTTGAAGAAGGTGAGCCCGATGGCGAAGATGCCGTAGGGCTCTTTGCCCAGGCCGCGCGCGGCGATCAGCGAAAGCAGGAACGACGCGGCGAAGAGCCACAGCGAGCCAAGTTGGTTCCACAGGTAGGCCGAGGGTGCCCGCCGCAGCAGCTCGGTGGCTTCCGCGGTCCGCGATTGAGTGGTGACCGCCGCCGGAGCCGCGTTGTCGCGCTTGATATCGCCACTAGTCACTCGTCGCGCGCCTCCTCATCATCACCGTGGTCACGAATGCGCCGAGCATCCCCAGCGGCACCCAGATCGGCACTGGGCGGTTGAGCGCGCCGATCGCCACGCGACGTCCGGCGCGCGTCTTCAGCGCGGGGCTGAGGGTGGCGCTCTCGATCACGATGCGCAACTCGCCGCGCTCGGCGTGCTCCAAGACGTGCTCGAGCTTGCGCGGCAAGGCGCTCATGGTCCGTGCTAGGCCGATACCCTCGCGCACGAGATCGCGCCCCAATTGGTCTACGCTCTCGGCGCCCAGCAGCGCCAGCACGCCGGAGACGGGGCTGCGCCGCATGAACTGCCGCGCGAACGGCGCCGCCGCCGAGAGCAGATTGAACTCCGGCGAGATGATCGCGCAGAGCCCCGTCAGCATGCTCACCGCGCGCCCCAGGAACGCGAACTGCGACGGCATGCGCACCGGCTGGTCGTAGAGCGCCGTGCCGATCTCCGCCAACACCTCCGAAGGATCGAGCGTGCGGATCTGCGAGAACGGCAGCGAGCCGTACCGCGTCAGAAAGAGGCTCACCGTGCGCTCGATCACCTCGTGTTGCGCCGTCTCACCGAGGAAGCCAAGGTCATCCATCCCACGGACCACCATCATCGCGTCCTGCTGCACGACGCCGCCAAAACAGGTGCGCAGTCCGGCTTTCATGCGCGGCGTAATGGAGCCCATCATGCCGAAGTCCACGAAGGCCAGGCGCAGGCCGTTTGGTGTTGGCTGCACGAAGATATTACCAGGATGCGGGTCCGCGTGGAAGAACCCAATCTCGAGGATCTGCTTCAGGTAAAGGCTGGCGATGCGGCGCACCAGCGCGTCGCGGTCCACCCCGGCGGCGTCGAGCAGCTCGATCTGCGTTATCTTGTAGCCGCGCACCCATTCGAGGGTCAGCACGCGATGCGTCGTCTGCTGCCAGAGCACGGCAGGCACGACGACATCCGGCTCTTCACGCATCACCTCTCCGAAGCGCTCAGCGTTATGCCCCTCGCGCTCGTAATCAAGCTCTTCGCGCACCATGCGGCTGAACTCGCGGTAGAGTCCGCGAATGTCGAGTAGGTAATCCGCCTGGCGCGAGATGCGCCGCACTAGGCCGAGGACGAAATGCAGCGTGCGCAGATCGTCGCGCACCGTCGCATCGATGCCGGGGCGCTGCACCTTCACCGCGACGGTGCGCCCGTCGCGCAGCCGCGCGCGATGCACCTGCCCGAACGAAGCCGAGCCCGCCGGTATGCGATCGATGTTCTCGAAGATCGCCTCGATCGGCGCGCCGAGCTCGCGCTCCAGCACAGCATGGATCACGTCGAACGGCTCGGCGGGTACCTCGTCCTGCAGCGTCGCCAACTCGGCCAGCGCCTCCTGCGGCAACAGATCCGCCCGCGAGCTGAGGAATTGCCCCAACTTGATCAGCAGACCGCCGTGCGTGATCGCCGTCTTGCGGAAGTTGCAGAGCATGCGCTTCAGCGCCTCGATGTCTGGCTCCGCGTCGAATTCGCCGCGCGCCTGTGCCTTCACGACGCGGCTGCGCTCCTTATAGATCGTCCACAGCGTCGTGATGAGGAGCCACGCGATCCGCGCCGAGCGCGCCATCTGGCTGCGCCGCATCCAGCGGGAGGTTTGCCACGCCATCCTCAGCTCCTCGCTCCGCCGATCACCACAAGCCCCGGCTTCGGACGCCGCCACCCCACGCGCCCCCTTGTATTCGGGCCGCGCGCCGCGCATCATGCCCACACTGTATCATACGTCTGGGCGGCGTCCGAGACACCGTGGGCCGCGAATTCGGTTGCGCTTCAGTGGAGTAGCAGGGGGGAAGGCGATGGTTCACGTCGGGCCGGAGGAGGGCGGGCGACCGAGCCCCTGGCGGACGCTCGCCGTGCGCGAGGTGTATCGCAACCCCTGGATGACGGTGGTCGAGCATGCGGTGGTGCGCCCCGACGGCACGGAGGGCATCTACGGCATCGTCGATCCAGGCGACAACGCCGCCATCGTCGCGCTCGACGCGGAGGAGCATCTGTGGCTCGCCGGGGAGTATGCGTATCCTGTGCAGCGCTTCGAGTGGAAGATCCCCAGCGGCAAGGTGGAAGAGGGCGAGCCAGCGCTGGAGGCCGCGCAGCGCGAGCTGGCGGAGGAGACCGGCATGCAGGCGCGGGAGTGGACGCCCCTCGGCTCCTACTACCTCAGCGTGGGCGTCTCGACGCAGGTGAGCCACGTCTTCCTGGCGCGCGGACTCGATCTCGGCGAGGCGCGACCGGAGGGTACCGAGCTGATCACCATGCGGCGGATTCCGCTGGCTGAGGCAGTCGAGGCGTGCCTGCGCGGCGAGATCCGCGACGCGCCGAGCGTGCTGGGCATCTGGCGGGCGTGGTTCGCGCTGCACGAGGCGCGCTGAAGCACCAGCGTATGGGCAAGAGCACGTTCATTGCCCCCGCGGTTCCGGCTCGTCCACCCGACATAGTCGCTCGGCGCTGAATGCTCAAGACTCGCGATGCTCGTCTCGCCGGGATGAAGCCAGCCCCAGGAGAGATCATGTGGAGACACGTGGTGCTGCGCGAGTATCTTGCTCATACGCTGCCATGCATCGCGCAAGTAACCCTCTGACAACGAGCGGAGAAGAACTTCAAAGGGATCAGCGAGGACGATGCCGCCTGCGTCAAGACGGCGACCGGCATCGGTTGGCTCTTCCCTCTCGTCGAGGTCAGTCCACCCATCCTGGTGAAAAGCCGACCACCAATATTGGCGAGAAGCCGACCACATACGGTGCCTCTTCCTGGTTCCGTTGACACGTGAGGCGAGCCAGGACTGTCGCCGAGGCGTTACTCGCCGATGATTAACGCAACTCTAGGGTGAGCAGGCCGCGCAGATCCTCGAAGGCGTAGTCGGCCCCACAGGCCAACAGATCGGCCACGGAGTGATAGGGGCCGGTGGCGACGGCGACCGTCCGAAGGGAAGCGGCGGCGCCGCAGGCGACGTCGTGGGGCGTGTCGCCGACGACGAAGGTGCGCGCGCGCGCGAACGTGCGCCCGAAGACACGCTCAGCGCGGGCAAAGGCCAGCGGCGGCAGATCGTTGCGCGACTCAGCCTCGTCGCCGAAGCCGCCGCAGGAGAAATACGCGTCGATCTTCGCCGCGCGCAGCTTGCGCCAGGCGACGCGCTCGATGTTGCCCGTCACCAGCGCGAGGGAGGCGCCGAGCTCGACCAGCCAATCAAGCGCCTCGCGGCAGTGCGGCGTAGTGCAGGCGCTGAGGTCGTCGGGCACGTGCTCGTCGTAGGAGTCAGCCGCGACGGCGTAGAAACGCGGCAGGCCTTCGGCGATGGTCGCTTCGGGGATGCCGGCCTCGCGCAGGGCGCGGGCGGCGATGGCGGTGTCCGTCATGCCGGCGGTCTTGCCGAGCTGGTCGTTGACGATATCGACCCCATAGACAGCGCGTATGCCTGCGCAGATCGCCGCGCGATGGACGGGGGGCATGCCCCGCAGCAGCGTGCCGTCGATGTCGAAGAGGAAGAGCATACGTCTCCAGTGATGCCGCGCGTCGCGACAAAGTCCGCCAGTTTGCAGGCGGCCACCCACGCGGCTATGATAGCATAGGTGCGAGAGCGGTGAGCGGCTGGAGCCGGTCGGCGATGCAGTTCGCCGGGAACGAAAGAGAGCGGCACGATGCAGCTTCGCTTTGAGCTGGGCGATCCCCAGACGCCACGCGGCCACGCCATCCTCTACGCCCACGCCGGCAATGCCGACCGCTACATCGCGACGTACTGCGTAGTGGCGCCGATCGCGTTCTCCATTGGCAAGTTCCTGCCGCCGATCCTCTCCGGCCAGATCCCTCTTGGCGACCTGCCCGACGCCTCGGCGGCCAGCGTGCTGCCGATCCCGCCGATCCTGGAAGACGTCTCCGGCATGGCCGAGCTGCGCCAGATGGCCGAGCGGCGCGGCGACGATCTCTGCGACCTTGGCAACGTCTTCACCACCGACGACGCCCAGCGCATGGGCTACGCGGCGGAGGCCTGCCAGTCGTATGGCGAGCTCTATGCGGCATACAAGTCGCGATGGCCCAGAACCGAGATCTCCTCCGTTGGCGGAGCGTTGGAGGTAACGCCGCTCGACGATCTCAACGTTGAGGACGTGATGACCGAGGTGATGCCGGAGCGCGACCGCCTCGCCGAGCTGGCACGGCTGATCAGCCAGGCGCGCTACGCCGTCGAGGGGCACGATCACAAGGCGTTGGAGGACGTATCGCAGCGCATGCGCCGCATCGCACGCTCGCTGCCCGAGAAGTACCGCGCCGAGCAGCTAGTGGACGCGGCGCTGCGTGAGGACGCGGCGGGCGCACAGCTCGCAGGGCTGTACCTCCAGCGCGCGAACAAGCTGCTGGACGAAGATTACGCGAGCATCCCACCGATCGAGCGCAGCATTCGGCAGGCGCTCGGCGAGGAACCGGCTGGCGGCTGATCGCGCCGCGCGCCTTTGACGTTGGCCGCACTGTATAGAGGAGCGTAGGTCTCGTATGCCGATGCTGGTTCACGCGAACATCACCACTTTGCTGGAGGCGATCTCCACTGGCGACGAGCGCGGCGTGATCCGCGAGACGCTGACGCTGCTGGGCGATGCGAAGGCGCCGCCGGCGAAGATCGCGGCGCGCGTCGGCGTGGCTGCCGCGTGGGGCGGGGGCGACGGGCATGCCCTCAGCGTCCTCTCCGTGGCAGGGCGCGTGGCCGAGTGGATGCGCGCGATCCCCCTCAGCACCGACCCCAAGGCCGAGCTGCGCCGACAGCTTGCCCCCGCACTGCCGCTGGTGCAGGGCTTTCTCGCCGTCTCGGATCGCGTCCGCGCTGGGCTGATTGAGCCGCATCCATCGCTGCCGGAGGGCATCCCGCCCGCCGAGGTCACCCATCCCGACGGCCCGCTGGGCGCGCTGCGCGAGGCTCTAGCGGCGCGCGACCTCGACAAAACGCGGCGTATCCTGATGGGCTACTATGCGACGGGCGCGGATTATAAGGCGCTACTGACGCAGATCTACGCCGCGCTCTCGTTCCGCTATCCCGAGGGCGGCCATCCGCTGACCTTCGTAGTGAGCGGCAGCCGCGTGCTGGATATGGCCGACTGGGGCGACCGCGTCCCCGCCTACCTCTATTGGCTGACGCCGCTGATCCTGACCGACACGCCCGATGCGGCGGCGGGCCAGGCGGCGAGTGACTACGCGGCGAGCCCCGACCACGATCTCGGCTGGCTGCGCAAGCGACTCTCCATTCCCAAGGAGGAGGCGGCGGGAGCGGCCTTCCAGCGCGCACTCGTCGCGGGGGACGCCAACGCCGCGTGCGACGCCGTCTTGCAGGCGCTGCGCGGCGGCGCGACGCCGATGGGCGTCGCCGCGGGGATGTCGCTCGTCGCCGCTGGGTTGGTCAACGGCGTCGCGCAGGGCGACCGCGACGGGCTGATCAGGGCGGGGCACGTCTTGCTCTACACCAGCGCGGTCCATCAGGCGACGATGCAGACGCAGAACCCGGAGATCTGGCCGCTGCTCTACACGGCGGCTTGCGCAGTGAACGCGGCGAAGGGCCTTGCGACGGGCGGCGGCATCGCCGAGGGCGCGCGTGGCACCGCCTCCGTGCCACTGGGTGGCATGCTGGCCGCCAACATGCTGCGGAGCTTCGAGCAGCAGCTCGTCATGGGCGACACGGAAAGCGGCCTGGCATCGGCGCGGCGCTACCTCCAGATGGGGCACCCATCGCGGGCACTGGCCGGCGTGATCGGCAGCGTGGCTTCCTCGCGCGACGTCACCGGATCGGACGCCAGCGCGCACGTCTTGCCACTGGTCGCTGCCGCCGCCGAAGAGTACCTCGACCTGCCGCAGAGCCTCCAGGGCGACGGCCAGAACGCCCTCCTTTCCGCCGCGATCCGCCTCGCCTCGGAGCTCTCGACGGGCCATGCCCTCGCCGATCGCGTCAGCGCCGCCATCGACGAGCGGGTATGATCGGCCCCTGTTGGGGCAACGTGCGGGCTTGGGCGATAGTCGAGCGCGTCGTGCGCCGCTCGCCCTTGACCGCCGTGTAGGGGTGCAGGTGAATGCTGCCGTCAGCCGAACCCTGTGAATTGTAGGGGTGCGACAGGTCGCGCCCGCCCCTGCGCATCCGAACATCAAGCAGCCTCTAAAGCCACGTATTCGCGTTCTCGGACGTCCGCCTCGCGTAACGGATGAGTCCCCGACGACAGCAATCCGTACCTCTACCCGGTTCGCGTCTGATGGCGTCGGGGATCGCGGCACTGAAATGCCGGCACAGCGTGCGGACGCGGACCGCCGACCGCCGCACGCTCGTCGACAATTGCGTGGTACGGTATTCGCATCGGTGCTGGTAGTGTGCCAGACGAGGAGGTCGTGTGCCGAGGGCCGTCCCGTCCCTGCTCTTCGCGACGCGGGGCCTCGCGGTCTGCGCCGTGCTGGCCGGGCTGGGCGCGGGGCTCCTGGAGGCCACATTTGGCGGATTGGTCTGCTTCGACAACTGTCCCACCCGTGCCTCCTATTTCGCGTATCTAGGCCCAGGTGCGGTGCATGTACTGACGCCCTGCGTCGTGCTGGAGGCGCTCGCACTGGTGGCCTTCCTGGCCTATTGTCTCGCCACACGGCAGACACGGCGTGCCGTCATCTCGCTCCTCTTCCTGCTGGTGGCCGGCGCGGTCGGCGTCGTCGCGCTCAGCGCCCTCGCGCAGCATGCCCAGGACACCCTCCCCGTCTGGGGCGGCGACGCGGGTGACCTCCTTCGCGAGGCTCCACTGGGAGACTGGATAGTCCAGTGGGGACTGGCCGTGGCGCTCGCCGCGGGCGTCTGGTCGGGCGTCCCCGCGTTCATACAATGGCGCCGCTGAGCGAAGCAGCCTCCGCCACGGCCCGACTGCATCGCCAAACGAACAGACCCGAGGCGGAAGTCGTGTGAGACCTCGCGATGCGTTCCCCCCCATGCAGCGATTCCTTCGCCTCATGGCCCCATCCCTCGCAGGGAAGGCGGAGTCCCCCCCACGCGTGGGGCATGTAAGGGTCAGGTTCGCCCTTGCGCTTCCGCATGCCCCGTGCTACACTGTATGCCAGAACATGTGTTCTTGATTTCCAGCCACTCCCCTCTTCCTCAACTCCTCCACTTCCTCCCTCCTCCACAATAGCGCTCGGAGCACTCCATGAATCGCCATCACCTCGCCATCACCTTCCCATCGGCGCGGCGGCGCGCGAATCCCTCTGGCGCCGTGTTCACGCAGCGAACTTCCGCCTTCCGCTCCAAGGACCCATTTCGCGCTGGAATCCCCTTGAATTCTCAGGGGAACGCGTGATTAAAACTTGACCACTCCCCACGGCTGAAGCCGGGGGATTCTTGGGCTGACCACCGCTCACCTAGCGAGCTAGGAGCGTCGTACACGGTCATGTCGTGGCCCGAAGCCACCTCCACACGCGTCGATTCCCGCAGGCCCTGCGGTAGGGGGCGAGTAGGGCACACCTGGTCGGTGGTTGTCCGGGTGTCGGGAGCGCCTGACGGCGCGCGGCGCTTCCTCCCCGTGGGTGAACCGAGGGGTCTTCGCGCCACATTCTTTGATAAATGCGGAAGGAAACGGAAATGGATTGCGCAGGTTCGAGCGCCCAAGCGCGGGGAGCGCGGTGGAGGCGTGTGCGGTTGGGGCTACGCGGGCAAGCCGCGGTGCAGGAGGCGGAGCCAGTTCTGGCCGAGTATGCCTTCGACGTCGGCGGGGCTGTAGCCGTGCGCTTCGAGTGCGGTGCCCAGTTTTCCGAGGTCCGCCACGGAGTCGAGCTCGACGGGCGTGCTCTCGACGCCGAAGCCGCCGTCGAAGTCGCTGCCGAGAGCGCAGTGGCGCGCGGAGCTGGTGAGCTGTGCGATGTGATCGATGTGTCGCACGACGGCGTCGAGCGTGACGGGCCCACGCGCGTCCGTCCAGCCGTCGACGAGGAACCTGTTGGCCAGGACGGAGCCGATCACGGCGTCGCGCTCGGCGAGCACGCGGATCATCTCGTCGCTGAGTTGACGGTCGGTGGGGACGAAGGCGCGGCAGTTGGCGTGGCTGGCGATCACCGTCCCGGGGAAGCGCTCCAGCGCCTGCCAGAAGCTCTCTTCCGCGAGATGGCTAACGTCGAGGATCATGCCGAGCCGCGCCATCTCGTCCATCAGCGCGAGGCCAAGGTCGGTGAGCGGGCCGGGGGCGCGCGTGCCGCCGCAATAGCGCGTCTTCGTCCAGGCGGGGCCGACGACGCGCAATCCGCGGTCGTACCATCCCTGCAGCGCGGAGGGATCGGGGAGCGGATCGGCGCCCTCCATGAGGAGGACAACTCCAAGGGGGCGCGACGCGAGGTCGGCCGCGGCGTTCCAGTCGGCGACCAGCGCATCCAGTTGCGTTTGCGAGGCGACGATACGGACGCCGATATCCTGCGCGGCGAGGTCGGTGTAGTAGTCGAGTTGCGCCTTGCCCTGGCGCGTCATCCAGTCCCCCTCGCCGGGCGGGACGAAGATCGTGCCGAAGACGAGGCCGACGCCGCCGCGCCGGTGCTCCGGCAGGCCGAGCATCACGCTCTGCGACATGCCAGCGATCGGTCCCGCGTCGGTGGCTGGCTTGGCGCGCTCGATCGCCCGCTTCTCGTCGACGGAGAGGCGTATATCACGTCCATGGTCGAGAGCATTGAAGGCGATATCTTCGTGGGCGTCGACGACGAAAGAGGCCACGGTAGTACCTATCTTGTCTTGTGGAGGATCGGCGAACGGTAGCCCCGCCGGGAATCGAACCCAGATGACCCGCTTAGAAGGCGGGTGCTTTGTCCATTAAGCTACGGGGCCGGGAATGCACCTGCTGGTAGCATAGCACGCCGGGGAATGCCCTGGAGGGTGACGGGAGTTGGCATGTGAGGTGACATAAAACGGCTTTCGCCCGCCGCACGCCACGCCGTTTCAACGGCAGTGGTACGGCGCGCTCGGCCTCGGCCCTTGCCGGTTCCGTGCCAATCAGGCAGAATAGCACCCTATGCAGCAGCCAACGGTGCGCAAGACCTACAAAGAGAAGCTGCGCCCGACGCCCGCGCAAGAGCGGGCGTTAGACGAGGTGCTCTGGCGCTGTCGCACGCTCTACAACACCGCGCTCGTACAGCGCAGCACGGCCTGGCGACGCTGCCACGTCTCGGTCACGCGCTCTCAGCAGGAAGCCGAGCTGAAAGCGATCCGCGCCGCGTTCCCGGCGTACGCCGCCCTCCACAGCCACGTGCTGCAGGACGTGCTGGCCCGGCTGGACACGACCTATCAGGCGTTCTTTCGTCGCGTGGCGACCGGCGAGAAGCCGGGGTTTCCCCGCTTCCAGGGGCGCACCCGCTGGCACTCCTTCACCTACAAAGAGTATGGCAACGGCGCTCGGCTGGACAACGGCTGTCTGGTGCTGTCGAAGATCGGGCGCGTCGCGGTGCGCTGGTCCCGGCCGATTGCGAGGGCACCGTCAAGACCGTCACCGTCTCGCGCGAGGCCGATGGGTGGTACGTCTGCTGCTCCTATGCGGAGGTGCCCGCTGAGCCGCTGCCGCTCATCGGCAAAGCGACCGGCATCGATGTCGGTCTGAAGGTGTTCCTCAGCACGGCGGACGGCGACGCCGTCGAGAACCCGCGCCACTACCGCAAGGCCGAGCGCGCGTTGCAGAAGGCGCAGCAGCGGGTGTCCCGGCGCACGAAGGGGGGCCATCGCCGGAAGAAAGCCGCCCAGCAGTGCGCCAAGCAGCACCAGCACGTCCGTCGGCAGCGCAGCGACTTCCACCACAAGACGGCACCGGCCCTCGTGCACCGGTACGACACGATCGACGTGGAGGCGATCCAGGCCGCTCACCTGAGCAGACGCCCCGCGCCCGTCCCCGATGGGCACGGTGGCTACCTCCCGAACGGGGCCGGCCGCAAGGCGGGCCTGAACAAAAGCCTGCACGACGCCGGCTGGGGCCACTTCCTGTCGATCCTCGCGTACACGGCAGCATGCGCCGGGAAGCGAGTGGGAGCGGTGCCACCGGCGTATACCTCGCAGGACTGTAGCGGCTGTGGGACGCGCGTACCCAAATCCTTGAGCGTGCGCACCCATGTCTGTCCCACCTGCGGCCTCGTCTTGGACCGCGACGCGAACGCGGCCAGGAACATCCAATGGCACGGGCAGCGCCTTCGGGGAGTCCCGGCGGTGGCGGGGGCGATGAACCGAGAACCCGTCGGGCTGTAGCCCGTGCGGAGTGTCAGCAGTAGTATGGTATGGAGGCGGCGATCGGAATCGAACCGATGATCGGAGTGTTGCAGACCCTCGCCGTACCACTTGGCGACGCCGCCGCTGGAGCGAGAGACGGGAATCGAATCCATACGATCCAATTCCCGACGGTCACCTCCTCCTGTCGATTGTCAATCGCCTCATCTCTCGTGAGACGAATAGCACAGCGGCAATTGACCACTCCCCACGGCTGAAGCCGGGGGATTCTTGGGCTGACCACCGCTCACCTAGCGAGCTAGGAGCGTCGTACACGGTCATGTCGTGGCCCGAAGCCACCTCCACACGCGTCGATTCCCGCAGGCCCTGCGGTAGGGGGCGAGTAGGGCACACCTGGTCGGTGGTTGTCCGGGTGTCGGGAGCGCCTGACGGCGCGCGGCGCTTCCTCCCCGTGGGTGAACCGCGGGGTCTTCGCGCCACATTCTTTGATAAAGCGCTATGGCCATCGGATCACTGTGCGATGTGGCGAGCCATGCAAACAAAAACCGTCGGGGCAATAGTCACCTACTGTCGAGCGCGTGAGCCCGGCGATCTTCGAGCGAACGTAAGAGGGTGGTGCGCCGGTGGGTGAAGCTCACCGTCGGCTTCGAGCAGGCGGCATTCAGCCGGGCCGATCTGCCAGAGGCCGCGCGTCAGCCCTACCATATGCTAATTGATGAGTTCAGCCAGTTCTCCGCACAAAGCGAGGAGTCGCTGACGCGCGTGCTGGCGCACAGCAGGAAATTCGGCCTCTTGCTTGTCCTCGCGCACCAGACGTGGTCGCAGCTCGCGTTGCCGCTGCGCGGCGCGCTACAGCAGACCGTCCAGATCGCTTTCAAACTGGGACGCGAGGACGCCGTCTGGGCCGCGCCGCACTTCGGCGCCTTCGATCCGTTGGCGGTGAAGCACACGGTGGCCGACGCGACCCAGGAGCCGCGGACGCACCCGCTCTTCTTCTCCGTCCAGGAGACCTACGAAGGCTGGGCGCAGCAGCTCCAGCGTCTGCGGCGACGCGAGGCGCTCCTCAGGATCGGGGATACGACCGTCAAACTTACGACGTTGCGCGTCGCGCGCTCAACGCGGAGCGAGGCGGCGCTGGTTGACCTGCGGACAGCCTATGCCGACGAGTTGCTGCAGGCGCCTGCCGGAAGCGCCCTACTGGTACTCCGCGACACCACGCGAGCCCACTCGCCTCGCCGTAGGCGGCCCCGCCTCCGATGGCCTCACCGGGAGGCGCGCGGCACGTGCGCGCGGTTGCCCTTGCCCAGGACGACGCGGCGGCATCACCACCGCCCGACAGATACCCGAGCGGGTGGTCCCGGGATGGGAGCCCATCGACTCGCGCGGCGAAGACGGGGCACCTGCCGGAGCTGGGGTCACGCCGGTCAAGGAGGTCGCCGGGGTCGACGTGAGTGCCGCAGCATCTATGTCGAAAGGTGCCGGTAGCGAGGAACTCGTGCGCCCCTTCCTGAAGTGGGCAGGCGGCAAGCGCCAACTCGTGCCCGGCCTCGTTCGCTACCTCCCCGCGCGCTGGCGCACCTACCGCGAGCCGTTTCTGGGCGGCGGGGCGTTGTGGCTGGCACTTCGGCCCCGTCGGGCCGTGGTCGGCGACGCCAACGCGGAGTTGGTGAACTGCGACGCGATCGTGCGCGACGCGGTGGAGGACCTGGTGGCCGCGCTGGCGCGACACCCCAACGACGCTACGCACTACTATGCAGTGCTCGGCTGGGATCGCACCCCCGCCTTTGCCGCTCGGTCGCCGATGGAGCATGCGGCGCAGCCAACGCTGCGGAGGCCGGTCAGGCGACGCGTGGAAGCGCCTGTCTAACGGCAGAAAGCCTCCGTCGCACGGCGCCACACGCTAGCACGAGATGGAGCCGTTGCAGGCCCATGACGCCCTTCTCAGTTCAAACAATGCACTCCTCGGCTCCGATCGCACCCCGGTTCTGCACCTTCTCATCGCGATACCTATACGCGACTCAGCAGCTCCGTCAGGTCCTTGACCTGGATGCCTTCGAGTGTGCGCACCGCCTCCTTAATCTCTCGGCTCAGCGTCGCGTCCACACGTCCGGCGACAAGGCGATCAAACTTTGCGACCTCGTTCTCCCAGGTGAAGGGGTGGGATGGCATGCCGAGGTAATCCTGCACCTCATGCTCGTAAACCGTCCCATCCTGCAGTCGCACCGTGATCATGGCCGGCATCTGCTGCGGGTAGACCTCCGTGTACTCCTGGTTCGGACGGACAGCGACCTTCTTCATGAGCGCCTGCACATCGGCGCGCTGGATGCGCTCGGGCGCGAACTGGACCGGCATCACGTCCCCGTCGAGCAAGGCCACGGCCAGCAAGTACGGCAGGTTGTGATCCGCTTGCTCCTTGGTTCGGACCACCTTGTCCACGCCGTAGAGGCCACCCCCGGTGAAGTCGTAGGTGATGCGGGTCACCTCCGCCTCGATCGCGATTACCTTCTCCGGGTCGATCGTGTGCTGGTGGGTCAGTTCGAGCATGCAGGAGATGGCCGATTGGGAATGGATCACCGCGTTGTACTGTTTGATCGTACTCTCGACGACCCCCTCGTACCCTTCCGTCTCCCACGGGATGCGGATCTGCATCCCCAGCAGGTGGTCGATGCCGAAGGGCCCCTCGATCACCTGCAATGGCCCCTGCACGCCGCGCCGGGCCAGGAACAGCGCGTTCATCGCACCCAGCGCCGATTGCGCCGAGGCCAGACCCTTCCACTGCGACAGCGGCTTGGCGCGGATGACGGCGAACGAGGCATCGCTACTGGCGGCCATGGCGATGGCGTGGGCGATCTGCGCCTCGCTCATGCCGAGCAGCCGACCGGCGGCGGCGTTGAGCGAGAAGGCGAGCTGCGCCGTGTGGTCGAAGCCGCGCGTCATGAAGTTGGCGTGATCCACGAAGCGTGACTGCACGGTGTAGCCAAGCGCCACCCCGAGCATCAGGTCGCGCCCGCTCCCGCCCGCATACTCGGCAGCCGTCAGCGCCACGCCGAAATTGTCGGCGGTGTGGCAGGTCTCGGTGGGGGCCAGGAAGTTGTCCATGAAGTCGACGTAGCGCACCAGGGCGGTGTGCCAGAACGCCGCGTAGACCGGGTTGGCCTGCCCGCCACCGATCAGCGTACACGGGCCGCTTCCCCCAAAGTCGGCGACCTGCTCGCGGCACGCCTGGACCGGCCCAGCGCCCAGGGCGGCGATGCAGCACCCCAGAGAGTCCAGGATGTGGATCGGCAACTGCGCGCGTGAGGCGGGCGAGAGATCGTTGAAGCTGGCACGGGCGGCGTACCGAGCCAGTCGCTGGACCTGCGTCGGCGACGGGGAGGCGCCAGTGGCCAATGCTGCCTGCACTGCCTGGGCTTGTGGCCGCGCCTGGGTATGTTGCGGTGTCATCGGTGCTAGACACCTTTCTCCCGCTCAGCGGGAGCCCTCCAGTATGGAACGCCCTCGTATCTTTCACCCTAGGCCACGCGAGGCAGGAGCACAGCGGTCCAAAAGCGGGCACGGGCCTCCGCGAGAGATACCTCGGCCTTGCTTAGACCGGTCCTGTCCGACCCGCCAACACGGCACTGTCGGTTTCGCGTGGCACGCGCGTCGACAGGAGGAACCGGCTGAGCATGTTAAACCAGGAGATGGCAACGATGTATTTGGTGGTGATACCTGGGCCGAACTGCTCCAGGAGTTGGGCGAGGGCCTCATCACTGATGGCCGCCTGCTGAGTAATCTCGTCGGTTGCACGGCTGATGAGGTTACTCACCGGATCCAGGCCGGTGACCGGCCCATCGGTGCAGAGCACGGCCATCTGCTGGTCGGTCAGCCCCACATTTCTGGCGAACACCGCGTTCGCCTCCCATTCGTACGCACAGTCGGTCAGATAGGCGGACCGGAGGATGATGATCTCGCGGAGCTTCGGATCCACCCCCTCAGCGGTAAAGATCGCCTTAATCAGGGCGAGGATACCGGGGTACATGTCCTGCGCACCCGCGAACATGCGCAACACGTGGAGGGGAGCACCTTGGGAGAGCAACTCCCTCGTCTGCGGAGAGAGTTCCGCATCACTGGGCAATGGGACGGCGACCTTCCACGGGCGATAGCGTGGCGCTTGGGGCGTGGGATGCTGTGATGTCGTCCTCATGGATGTCATGCTCATGCTCTTCCTCTCACGCTAGTTCCTACGGTCCTTCCCTTCCCGATGGGGGAGTACTAGAAGGAGACAGCAGTTCGAGTCGACGGCCCTCTTGGCAGGAGCACCGTTCTCTTGGTTCAACGAGAACCTGTGTCCCAACGTGCTGCAGCATCCGTGCCAAAATGGTGTCGGGGTAGGCGCGTCTTCTAGCCTTTGCCATGGATCGTCAGCTCTCACTTGCGGTGGGATCACAGTGCAAGTAAATGCCCTCGGTCGCCTCGGCCCACTCGGGAGGCCCCGACTCCCTCGATCCGCTACTGGATTGCTCCATCCCGACGACACCACCAAGAGCGACTTCAGCTTCTCCTGCGTTCAGGCAGCCCGACGCGGAACGAGCACCGAGCATGTTCGAACACGACACTCCGCCGGCAGTGCCGACGCGCGGCGGGCTGCCTGAAGAAAGCCGTGCGCAGCACACTTCATATATATATAGGGTAGTCGGCGACGAAATCGCGACCCGCGCGAAGTCGATGCACGCCCATTCCTTGGGCACGCGAGGCCTCGCCCACCTGCATGCAATCCTGCACCCAGGACGTGCAGCATCGGGTGCAGAACTGGGAATAGCGCCGGGTGCAGCGGCGATGAGTGTCTCGCAACGCCGCCAAGCGCGCGGTCAGTGTCGCCGCGGTACTTCGATGGCGGGCACCGGCGCCGCAGGGTCACCGGGGTCCCTACCCTGCATGGCCGCGTCGTTGTGCGGCCGTTGGGACGCGGCTCCTCCCTCGCTCAGATGCAACAGATCCCGCACGACGCTCCAGAAGTACGGGATGGGGCGTGCGACGTGCCGCTGCTGTCGCGTAATCGCGCGCGCCTCGTAGAGGCTGCTGACGAATGCCGCCTCACTCCGCCGCGAGGCCTGCCACAGATGCAGCGCGTGCGTGGTGTTTGAACGGAGATGGCCGAGACCGCCGAACTCCTGCGCGACCTCGGTGACGGCCACCACGATCTGGGCGGTGAGACGCTTGCGTTCCCCGTCACGTTCCCCGTCAGATGCGCTGCCCGGCGTCGGCGCGACCGCCGAGACACTGGCGAGGGACTGCCCCGGCGTGTGGAGTCGGTGGGCGCGTAGCGCGTCGCCGAGCGAACTGAGTCCACCCACACGCGTATGGGCGGCATGAGTAGGACGAGGCGACGCGGTCGAGGATGGCGCAGTTGCTCGTGCTTGGCCTGTGTCACCTGGCGCTGCGCCGCTCTCCCCCGCGTCCGCGACCATCGAGTTTCGAACAGCAAAAGCTGTTTCTTGGAAACGTGTTCCGTGTCTCACCAGTTCTCGGGGAAGGGCTACACCGGAATCCGTCCCCTCCCTTCCTCGACTCTCGGTGAAGGGGGTCAGCACGTGCAGGCGATAGGTGGTAGGCTCGAAGCCGCGTTCCGGGCTGCTACGCCGGGTGGCCATGATAATGTTGCGGGCGAGCAGCCCTTTGAGAGCGACCTGCACGGTGCTCTGACTGAGCCCGGTGCCGTGGTCGAGCACCCGCCCTCCCCTGGTCGTGATGCCGCGGCAGATCTGGTTGAGCGAGAGGTTATCAGCTCGCGCGGCGTGAAGACCCCTGGCTTGAGCCATGGGGAGGAAACGCCGCGCGCCGTCAGGCGCTCCCGACAACCGGACACCAAACGACCAGGTGTGCTATACTTACGCTCTACCGCAGGGCCTGCGGGAAGGTACGCTTGTGGAGGTGGCTTCGGGCCACGACATGACTGTGTAAGACTCTCCTAGCTCGCTAGGTGAGCGGTGGTCAGCCCAAGAATCCCCCGGCTTCAGCCGTGGGGAGTGGTCAACGTCGGCCTTCTTGAAGCCGAAGGTGCGCCGCACGATGTAGAGCAGGACCTTCAGTCCGGCGCCGGAGAGCGTGCTCATGAGGTCGTCGAAGAGCTCGTCAGGCACGGGTGTGTAGGTCGGACTGCGGAAACCCTGAAAGGGCTCGATCGGGATCGGTATGGGGTGCATGTCGTCTGGCATAGCTGTGCGATGGCGCCGCCCGATGACGGGATGCGGCGACGGCCATATCTCCCCATTCTACCGCGCGGTCTCCGCCCTCGCCAGACCCGTACGTCCGGCGGGCGTGGGACGTCTCGTCCGGGGAACGTCGTACGCCATGCAGCGGACGGAGTGCACGGGGTACGCCCCGCACGACGGCTCCGCCCCGTCCACGACCGATGGGTCGTCTGAGAGGGACCCGGCGTACGCCCCGGACGGAGCATGACGGCCCCCGTCGCACCACGCGTGGTGCTGAGGAATGGGGAATGCTCGCGCGTTGCCTCGACGTGACTGGGTGCGCCGCCTTCGCTGAGCGGAGGCGCGGGGCGAATCGCACGGATGGGTTCAAGTTTCGGGTGATGCGTGTGCGCCGGGGATCAGGAGGATCGTCGGAGGGGTGTATGCGACCTAGACCTCGTCAGCCTCGGCATCGGGGGTTGCATGCGGCGGGATCTGCATGCGCTGGCCGATGTACTCGTCGAGTGCCTCGCGGACCATGGCGCTCATGCTGCCGATGCCGCCGCGCATGCGCTCCTCCAGGGCGAGCCGACGCAGGCTGTCGAGTTGGTCATCGTAGATGTCGAACGGATGGCGCTGCTTGATGGGCCGTCGACGGGGGAGTACGGGGCGTACGGGCGGTACGGGCGGTACGGGCGGTACGGGCGGTACGGGCGGTCGGGGGCGTACATCCCGTTCGGTAGGGACGGCGTGAGGTGAAGGAGTGACTGCCGGCTTGTGAGGAAGTATCGCATCATCGGTCGCGACGCTGCCGGTCGTGGGCCCACCGATAGGTGGCTGGACCTGCTGCGCTCGCTCGATCACGGGCAGGTCATCCAGCGGCGAGCCAAGCTCGCGGACGGGCGCATTCGGATCGAAATCGGTAATTCTCGGCGTCTTCATAGAAATCTGATGTGTTCACCGCACGGTCATACATCCACGTTGTAGCTGATGAGCCATTCGGCGAATACGTCGTAGGCGATGGCGCCGGGGTGCTTGGGCTCGAGCAGCGCGATAGGCGTCTTCTGGTCGTAGGAGCGCGAGAAGACGGTAGAGTGAGGGATCTTGACGGTGAGGATGTTGTTGCGCCAGATCTTGCGCGCGTTGCCCACAATGGCCGGCGAGTGGGCGGTGGTGGCGCGGTACATGGTGAAGAGGATACGCAGCTCCTGGTGGGCGAGGGCGAAGCGATTCCACATAATGCGCTGCACGTGCGTGACGAGATCGGCGACGCCGTCGACGGCCATGCGCTCGGCGGAGGCGGGGATGACGATCTGGTCGGCGGCGGCCAGACCGTTGAAGGCCAACATCGCCTTGCCGGGCGGCGTGTCGATCAGGATGAAGTCGTAGCTGGCGCGCAGTGGCGTGAGCAGCTCGGCGAGCCGCAGCTCGTCGCCCGGCTCGAGCGCCTCCTCGATGGCGGCCATCAGCACATGCGAGGAGAGCACGTCGATGCCGAAGTGCGTGTGGCGGATGGCGAGTTGCGCGGGGCGCGTGCCCATGAAGACGTCGTAGAGGTTGGGAGACTGCTCCGGATTGAGGTCGAGGTAGCGGGTAGCGCTCGCTTGTTGATCGAGGTCGACCAGCAGCACCTTCTGGCCGCGTTTGGTCAGCGCGACAGCCGTATTCACGGTGGTGGTGGTCTTGCCGGTGCCGCCCTTGAAGATCGAGAAAGTGACGACACGCATATGTAGAGGGAGGCGCGGGTGAGGCGCCTTCAGGCTTGCCTCCTTATCAGCTCGTCGTAGGACGCGAGCGGGATGCGCCACTGCTGCTTATGCGCCGGGCGCACGACGCCGCGGATCAGGCCTTGCTTGATCCAGCGGGCAACCGTTGCGCGGTCGACTTTGAGCAGTTTGCCGACCTCTGCGGCATTCAAATAGGTCTTCTTAGTAGATAGCAAGCTTACAATATAAAATTATCGATTGCTTGTCAAGTGGCAAACCGTTGCATCTGTTGCGCGACGGGACCGCGATGTGCGGTATGGCGAGGGGTGGCACCCGGACGCGGGCAGACGAGGCACCTGGCCGGAGTCGGCGGAGCGCGACCGATCATTGCAGGTGGCTCGTGACGCGTCAGGATGCCCCAGATGGCCCGAAGCGAGGGTAGATGGCACAACTGCTCCCCTGATCTGGTGCCTACGCACCACGGGCGATCCGCACTACAGTAGTGTGAGCAAAACGCACCTGCAGCTCATCGGCACGGCAGCCGCAATCAATCTGCTTCGTGTCGCCACCTGGTGAGACGGCGACGCATCCGCTCCCACGCGGGCGTCTGCTTTCCAACGACTCTCCGCTGCAGACTAGGAGGTTTCCCAACAGTGAGCGCGTTTCCAAACCCGGCGCGTGCCCTGTTTCGCCAGTAGGAGCGGCCGAATCGATCTGCGCGGCGGGCCGCTGTAGGCTACGGTGGGACAAGGGGGTAAATCTAGGGATGGATCAAGCGTACAATGAGCTGGCCCGTCTATTATGGTTGTCTGGTTGGGCTCGGTGCCTCTCGCTATGCATCGGCCCTCACTGGGCAGTGCGCCAGTAAGCCTCAGCGGTGGGGACGCGCCTCAACTGGACCTAGGGCGAGCGTGCCCTCCGCTTCCACGATCGCCCCGACCCGCGCGACGGCCGCCTCGAGTTGCTCGAGTTGCTGAGGGCTCAGGGGCCGGAAAGCTTCGACGCCGATCTCGAGCCGACGACCGATCCGTCGCTGCTGCCACAGGCCGGCCACGACGCCATCGATCACGAGGAGAGGCAGATTCCCGATAGTGCCGCGCGTCGTAGCAGCAATTGTCTTGGCTATCAAGCGAGCACAGCAGCGTGGCTCGGTGACCAGGGTGCACCAGCGCGCAGCACGGCGTGCAGGATGGTCAACAACTTGTGCCTACAGGCGGTCAAGGCCACCTTCTTGGGTTTGCCGCGGGCCACTAACCGTTCATAGAAGGCCTGGAGGACGGGATTGTGGCGTACGCCCACCAGCGCAGCCATGTACAGCACTGCTCGCACCTGCTGACGACCTCCCCAGATCGCCCGCGTGCCGCGCCAGGTCCCACTGTCGCGGTTGAGCGGCGCCAGGCCTACCAGCGCGGCGAGGTGTTTGCCCGAGCCCTGCCCGAGTGCGGGGAGGTGGGCCAGCAAGGTCCGCGAGACGACCGGGCCGACCCCCGGCACGCTGCGCTGCAACTGGTCGCGCTCGCGCCATAGCGGACTGGCGCGCAGCAACTGGTCCAGTTCCCCGTCGCCGTCTGCCAATGCCTGCTCCAGCCAGGCGATGTGCGCGGCAATCTTGGCACGTACCGCCGGCAGGGCTTGCTGCCGGCGGTTCTTCTCCGCGGTCAGCATGCTGACCAGTGGGTGGCGCCGTTCCACCAGCGCGGCCAAGGCTTGGCTCTGGGCGTCGGGCAACGGATGGGGCGTGGGCTGTAACGCCTGGGCAAAATGCGCCAGCACCGCGGCATCCACGGCGTCGGTCTTGGCCTGCGCGGGCCAAGCGCCCGGTCGCCTTGGCGAAGTCGCGCACCTGGCGGGGATTGACGACCGCCACGGGCAGCCCAGCCAGCGCCAGGGCCGCGACGACCGCTCGCTCCAGGCCGCCGGTGGCCTCCAGCACGATCAGCTGGGGCGCCAGCGGCACCACGCGGGTGACCAACGCGGCGATGCCGGCCGCATCGTTGGAGCTCTGCCAGGCCTCTTCGCCGGGACGCACCGCCACCTCCAGCGTCGCCTTGCTCACGTCAATGCCGACGTAATGCAGCAGGCCACTCGCCGCTCACGCGGTTCGTGCACGCTCCTGCTGCTCCTCAGTGTCCATGCGTTCGTTCCTCCTTCACTCTTGCTTGGCTCTTCCTTGGTGGTCCCGCGACCCTGGCCATCCCGGCCTTGCATGATTCGGGCTGTGACGCCCCCGCAATGGTTCGGGTTCACCGGGAAGGCGGCGCGACGATCCTCGCGGCTACACGGTCTCGCCGAGCGGACCCTGGTCAGATCGACCTGTCGCGCCGCGCATGACGAAGCACGACCCTCTCCAAGATACAAGGTCAGGCCGTGTTGCGGAGCAAGTGTAGCCTAGAGGCATGACATCAGAAGCCCGAATCGCCGAACTGGAAGCTGAGAACACCGCGTTGCGAGCGCAGGTGGGAGAGCTGTCGGGTCTGCGGGAACAGGTGTCGGCCTTGCTCGCGCGGGTGCAGGAGCTGGAGGCCCGCGCGGCGAAGGACAGCCACAACAGCGGCAAACCGCCCTCCACGGATGGGCTGAAGCGCAAGACGAAGAGCCTGCGCAAGCCGAGCGGCAAGAAGGCGGGCGGACAACTGGGCCACCGCGGCGAGACGCTGCACCTCGTGGCGACCCCTGACGCGGTGGTCGAGCATCGGCCGAGCGTCTGCCCGGCCTGCCAGGCCAACCTCGACGCGGCGGCGGTGGTGGGCCGCGAGCGGCGGCAGGTGTGGGAAGTGCCACCGGTGCGCCTGCTCGTGACGGAGCACCAGGCGCTCCACGTGCGCTGTGCGCACTGCCAGGCGGTGAGCGTGGGGACCTTCCCGGCGGAGGCACCGAGCCGGGCGCAGTATGGGCCGCAGCTGCGGGCATTGGCGGTCTACCTGGTGGAGGAGCAGTTGGTGCCGTTGGGCCGCGTGCAGCAGCTGCTGCGCGACCTGGTCGGCGTACCGCTGGGCCGCGGCACGCTGGTGCGCTGGATCCAGCAGGCGTCAGCGACGCTGGCGCCGGCCGAGGCGCAGCTGACGGCGGCGCTGACCGCGGCGCTGCGCCAGGCGCCGGTGCTGCACAGTGACGAGACCGGTGTGCGGCGGGATGGGAAGCTGGCCTGGGTGCACGTGGCCAGCACGCCGACCTTGACGCGCTACGCCGTGCAGGCCACGCGCGGCAGCGCGGCGACCGACGCGATGGGCATCCTGCCCGAGTTCACCGGGGTGAGCGTCCACGACGGCTTCACGACGTATCAGCGCTACACGCGCTGCCGCCACGCGCTCTGCACTATCCACCACCTGCGCGACTTGACCTTCCTCGAGGAGCAGTACCAGCAGTCGTGGGCCACGGAGCTCAAGGCGCTGCTCCTCGAGATGAAGGCCGCCGTCGAGCAGGCGCGGGCGGAGGGGCTCCGCTCCCTCCCAGCCGTCCTTCGCCAGGCCTTCGTCCTGCGCTACCAAGCGATCCTCGCCGCGGGGCACGCCGCCAACCCGCCGCCGGAGCGTCGCCCGAGGCAGCGCGGACGGGTCAAGCAGACGCCGGCGCGCAACCTGCTCGAACGCCTCTGGGTGGGCCAGGAGCAGGTGCTGGCCTTCCTCGACGACCCCACGATCCCGTTCGACAACAACCAAGCCGAGCGCGACCTGCGGACCTGCAAGATGCAGCAGAAAGTGTCCGGCTGCTTCCGCAGCGATCCCGGTGCGGATGCCTTCGCGCGGCTCCGAGGCTATTTGGCAACCCTGCGCAAGCAGGGCCAGCCGCTCTTCGCCGCCTTGCAGACCGTCTTCGCCGGTCGCCCTCTCTATCCCGCCTTGGGCTGACCTGCTACCGCGCGTCAGCATTCGCTTCGTCTCGTCGGCTGGAACCAGGCGCTCTCGTGGATGACACCCAATGAGGTAACAGTCGAAGTGGGGCAGGAGACACACGACCTCTTGTGCCACCGGCCAGGGACCTGCCGCCTCGCTCGCGAGCATCCAGGCGCGGTGGCCTTCGATAGCGACCTCTTCCAACTCGTCGGTCAGCTCGCGCAGCACGGCTAGGGCCACGCTAGGCTGCATGCCAAACCACTGGGCGAACTCGCGGTGCGTGCGTCTTGCCGAGGACGTGCCGCCCGAGGATGCGCCCGCCGTGCGTCGAGCACCACCGCATGGTCACGGGCTATCCTTCGTTCAGGACACAGTAATTAAAGGTCGCCCCGACGAGCATCGTCGCGGCATCCTCGTCGAAGATTGCGGCATGGGCGTTGGCGCTGCCCCACGGGGAGCCATACACGAACATCCCCGTGGGATGATTGATGATCGGGCCGGTCGTGCCCCAATTCTGCGTCAACCACTTCGGCCCCCCCGTGTTCGACAACGTATCGGAGAGGGTGGTGTAGTCGCCACTGGTATTACTGACCGTCGCATGCTGCTGGTAGCATTCGGTGCCCATCGGGAAGGTGAGCGCGACATTGAACATCTCGCCTGGCTGCATCGCGGCCCCATCCTCGTTGAAGATCGCCCACTGGGTACCGGTATACCAGACGCCGATCGCGTGGTTCTCGTAGAGCCCCGTACTCCCGAAGACCGGCGTGACGAAGACGCTTGCGCTCGGATTGTTGTTGATCAGGGCATTATCGAGCGTCGTGTAGTCGCCCGCGATGTTCTGCGCGGTGGCGGTGGTGACGAACACGCTGGCGCTCGGTGACTGCGCGACGAAACTGAAGCTCGCCCCCGTGGGAATGGCCGTGCCGTCCTGGTTGAAGATGGTCCACCGGCTGCCGTTGTACCAGACGCCGATGTTGTGGTTGTTCCAGACGCCGGCGCTGCCCTGCGGACTATTCCAAAACGACGTGACCATCAAGATCTCATTCGGTTGGCCGTTGGTATACGGATTGTCCAGGGTCGTGTAGTCACCGGATGAGTTCGTAGCATTCGATTTGTGGACGTACGCAACTAACTTGCCGTCGGCGTAGGTCGGCGGACAGTTGGGACATCCCAGCGGTCGTGCGAAGGGCGAGTGCCGCGCCTGCGCCTGCGCAATCGGCAGCATGACCGTGAAAGCCAGAAGCAGCAAGGTGGTAGCGACAACGGTTGACGCCGTGTAACGAAGTGCGATCCTCTGCATCGTGCGTTCCTTTCAGCCAATCTGACGCCGGGTAGCATGCGAGACCGGACGTCAGAAAGCTAAATAGCACTTGGCTGGGAAATGTCACGCGCTGCGCGTACGATGTGACCAAGTAGACAGTCCGCCGTCGCACGCAAACAACGACCCTGATGGTGCGCTAGGAGCCTGAGCCATGCCAGAAGAGATCGGCTGGGGCGACTACGACGAGCTCGCGGCGGATCGCGGAGCCTACACACGGACGCAGGACCCCGCCTGGCTGCCCGTCATCGCGGAGTTGGAGCGCAAACTGGGGCTGCAACCGGGGCTGGCGATCCCCGCGGGGCCAGCGCCTAGTACGCCGTTTGACAAGCCGGGGCAGGTGTGCAAGGCAAACACATGACGCTCTACGCCGGGCCTATTTGCCTCGACTGTACGCGCTTCCGGCGGACGCAGCCGCCGACCACCAAGACGATGAGCAGTGAGGCACCTCCGCCGACGAGTCACTGCGCGGCGTTCCCCGACGGTATCCCGCTCACCATCTGGCTGAGCGTCGTTGATCACCGCGAGCCGTACGAAGGCGACCACACGTTGCAATTCGCACCGAGGAATCAGGATGCCGCCGCGTACGCCCAGTTCGTCTTCGGGCGCGAAGAGCCCCCGCTAGATGTTTCGGTGACGACGAAGAGTGACCAGATCGACGACTGGCCGCTGCCCATCAACCTCGACGCCGACCCGCAGAACGCCAACTGGGCGAAGCGGACGTGGGACCTGTCCGATATCGACAGCGAGATGGAGCTCACGGAGTTCCTCGACAGCATCGGCATGACGGTGGAGGAGTTCAAAGGTCTCCCAATCTATCGCTGGAACAAAGAAAAGCCAGGGATGGCGTGGCGGTACGACCTGTAGCGCCGTGCACCGTGTACCCTGCCTGCTGCGCCTGCTTCACCGTGGTAGAATGGCGGCTCTCCGATGGGTGTAGTGACCACGCGGGAAGGAGCAGCGGCGATGAGCGGCACGTGCGATGAGTGCGGGAAACCGGCCACGGCGCATTGCGACGCCATCGGCTGTGCCCACACGATGTGTGATGAGCACACCACGCGCGGCGTGGTGCCGGTCCTCGATCCCGATCCCGAGAATCCACCGCTCATTCCTACCTACTGCCCGCAGCACGCGCGGCTCGCAAAGACGTAGCTGTACGTGCTGCGGGCTCCGCAGTTCACCACACACCAGCGCAACGTTGGCGCACAGGCCCCCAGGTCGCGTCGCTCGAAGTGCGCAAGGTAGTGCCCGGTGACGGCCACCGAGGCATATCCGAGCAACTTTGTCACCGTTGGCAAGGATGCGCCCGCGCGTACGGTCGCCTAGGATTTACGCCGCCATCACCGGCTCGCCGAGGTCGCGCTTGCCGAGGATGGTGGGCCGGCTCAGCGGAGAGTCGGCGCCCCACCGTTGCTCCCGCCTCGGCTGCCTCTTGGCTAGCTATCCGTCCATCCATCTCCTTCCATCCACGTCTTTGTCGCTCCGTCAAGTGATCACGAGTAGTGCGCTGTTTGCCAGAACGCAGCGCGATGGTTGCACTCGGTTGGGGCGGGGCCCCACAAACGGGCTCGGAGGTGATCACCCCTGGCTCACTCTTTGGTGATGAAGGCGGCGAACTCGACCAGCTGGCGGGCTTTGTTGGGGTCGCTCTGCGCCAGGTATAGGTAGAGATCGGCCAGGTCGCGGGCGCTCGGCTCGGCGGCGGCGGACGTCAGGCAGCTCGGTGAGGATGCGCTCGCACGCGACCTCTCCCTGGCGCATGCGGCGATTGCCTACTCGGAGGAGAGCATCGGCCGCATCGGCCGGCTGGTCGATGATCTGCTCGACGATTCGCGCATCCGCGACGGACGACTGGCCTTCGAGCTCGCGCCCTGCGACCTGGGGGGTATCGTCCGCGACGCCGTCGCGGCACAGCGCCTGCTGGCGCCCCAGCGGGTCATTCGGCTCATGCTGCCGTCCGGCCCCGTGCCCGTCCGCGCCGACCTGCTGCGCATCGGGCAGGTCGTCACGAACTTCCTGACGAACGCGCTCAAATATTCCAAAGAGGATCAGCCCGTCGCGGTGGGGCTGGAGGTGGCCGGCGCGGTGGCCCGCGTCGCCGTGCGCGATCAGGGCCCTGGGCTGCCGGACAGCGAGCAGGAGCACATCTGGGAGCGCTTCTACCGCGCCGAGGGGATCGCCGTGCAGAGTGGCTCGGGCGTCGGGCTGGGCCTTGGCCTGCACATCAGCAAGGTGATCGTCGAGCGGCATGGTGGCCAGGTGGGTATCGAGAGCACACCCGGCCAGGGCTCGACGTTCTGGTTCACCCTGCCGCTGGCGGGCCAGTGAGTGCGGGTGTGCGTGTGTGCGTGTGTGCGTGTGCGTGTGCGCGGTTGGCAGCGGCTCCGTGCGGAGACGCGTGGGCAGGTTCGCGCCGCTGACGCCGACGCTGCGCGGCCCATGAGCGCCTCCTTGCCTCGGCGCAGAGCAACCCGCAGGCGGTGAGCAGCGCCCGGGCGCTGCGCCCGGTGACAGAGCGGGCGTGTGGGCAGGATGCCCCGGCGTCGGCGCGTCGGCGAGGGCGGGCTCGGCAGGAGGGTGGGCGGGAGGGGGCGCGTGCGTGATCATCCTGTGTGTTGGACTGCGACGGGACAGATCCCTGAGCTGTCGGTCCAGCCGTCTGGCTCCCGTGGTCGCCCGGTGCGCGCCGCCGGCGGCAAGTGGGGACGAATGAAAGCCCAGTGCATGTCCGTGAGACGAATCCTGCTCATGCGAGCAGGCTATTTCATCCTCCGACTGTTTTGGAACTGCCTGTAGGGCTTGCTCCTTGATAAGGTGTTGCCGTGCTGTCGACATGCCAGAAGCAATCGTAGCATGTTGCAGTCGCTGGTGCCGGACCCGCACGGTGAGGGGACGCGTGCATGTGCCAGTTGCTGCGCCGTGCGGTATCCGGTATGCTGGGGCTGTTTCAGGCATGAGTAAGGGTCTGAGACGTCTCGGTGCAAGGGTCTCGACCTACGGCAAAGTGAGGGAAAACAGAAACCACCCCCGGGACGAGGGCGGAATTCAACGGGCTTTCTGCTGGCGACAAGCGCCTTGGAGGCGACGACCGGATTCGAACCGGTGGTGAGGGTTTTGCAGACCCTTGCCTTACCACTTGGCGACGTCGCCGCTGGAGCGGGAGACGGGATTCGAACCCGCGACCTTCTCCTTGGCAAGGAGATGCTCTACCCCTGAGCCACTCCCGCGAGTGGGCCGGACCTCTCGGCCCAGCCAATGTGTTATACCCGATCCCCTTCGCGCCTGTCAAGCGCCGCGCAGACCGTTCGTTCCGCTCGCTCGTTATCTGGCCGTCATTTTGCTAGACAGGATTCGAGACGTGAACTCATCCAAGGGTGCTGGCAGGTAGAGGGCACGGGGCACATGGCATATCCTACTTCGGGCCCGCGACCAGGGCCGCGACGAGAGCGCGAGGTAGCGCGCCGACTCCGGGCGGTGCTTTCCATCTCGGCGTCGCCCGCGTACGAGTCGCTACGGCCGGCGGCGCGCATACCGCTGATCTGGTGGGTACGGGTAATCGGCCTCATTCCCCGCACGTTGATCGGGCTCGCCGCGCTCCTCGCCGCCGCGCTCCTCGCGGACGAAGCGCGACCGGGCGGGCCGGCGCCACTCACGCGTTCCGTGCTGGCGGGACTCGACGCGATCGCGGCGCGGCCGGCCATTGTGATCCCCGCGGTCGCGGTGTTCGCCGTGCTACTCTGGTACGGCGTGCTGGCGGACGTGGTCCTGCGGTGGGAGCGGGTGCGCGCGTTTCGCACGGTGCATGTCCTCCTCAAGGTGCGCAAGTTGCGCGCCGAGGACCTCGTCCCGCGCTACATCGAGAATGCCTACGTGCCGCGCCGCGATGCCACCGATGGCTCGGACGCCGACGGGCGGACGCGAGTCGCAATCCACACGGCTGCCCACCGAGGGCAGCATGCCACAGCCTCGACGCTCGGCGTCTGCCTCTTCGGGGCCTCGGGGCAGGGCAAGACGAGACTGGCCTGGGAGGTCACCCGCGCAGAGCTGGGCGCGTGGACGCTGCTGCGCTGGCCGCACGATCCCCGCGCGGCGCTCGACTTCGATGGGCTGAGGGGCCGACGCATGGTGCTCTGGCTCGACGACCTCCATGAATATGCCACGGCGACGGAGGCGGCGGTGATCTCCGACGTGCCGAGGCGCCTGGCGGAAGTGGGCGCGCAAGTCGTGGTGATCGCGACCTGCCGCGACGGCGCGGACGAGCGACGTGCCCGGTACCACTTCGCGGGCCTGCTGGAGCTGCTGACTCCGGTGCGGCTGGCGAATCTCTCTCCCACAGAGGCGAAGCAGCTCGCGGAGGCACTCCGTAAAGACTACGTGCTGGTGCACGACGATCAGTTCACCGGCACGCCGGGGTCGCTGGTGCTGGGCGTGCGGCGGCTGCGCGACGAGGTCTTCCCGCGCTTGCCGGAGCCCGCGCAGCTCGTGCTGCGCACGATGGCGCTGCTGCGCTCATCGCACATCTACGAGTACCGGGTCGAGCGCGTGCGGCGGGCGGCGATCGAGGTCTTTGGCTTGCGGGCGTCGGCCTGGCGCTCGGCGCGCGACGCGGCGATACAGTCGGGCTACCTGCGGCTGCGCCGTTTGGGAGGGGGCGATCAGGGGCAACTGGCGCCGGTCAGCGCAGCGTACCTCGACGCGGGCATCCCCGACTATCTGACGCGCAACGCGGAGACGAGCGACGACTGGGTCGCGCTGCGCCAATGCCTGGAACGTTATCGCGACGTGGAGGCGCTGCGTTGGCTCGGCGTCGCCTTCAGCGAGGAATCCTACGGCATCGGGCCTTTCCTACCATACGACCTGCGGCAGGGCCGGCAGCAGGGCGTGCTGAGCCTGCGCGCCGCGCTGGAGCTCTGCAGCCTGCGTACCTCGCCCGACGACTGGGCAGTGACCCAGATGGAGCTAGGCGCGACGCTCGCCACCCGCGCCACCGTGACCGAGGGCGTCCTCCGCGCGGACTTCTGGAGCCAGGCAGCAGGCGCATTCCGCGCGGCGGCGGACGTGCTGACGTGGGAACGCGCGGTGGGCCTCTGGGCGCTAGCCCAGACGCAATTGGCGCTAATCTACGAGCAAATGGGCACGGATCTGCTCTTCAACGATGACCGGCGCGCGGCGATGCTGCGCTTCGAGGAGGCGGCGGAGTGCGCGGCGGCGGCCCTCACGCGCTACACGCCGCTCTTCGAGCCCGCGCAATACCGCCAGGCGCTGTCAATCTGCGACCGCGTGGAAGAGACCGCGGCGACGCTGGGCGCGACCCTCGCATGACGGCTCAGCATCGCGCTGGGGCTGCCCTCGAAGGCTGTGCCTGCGCGATGCTGAGTGATGCGGCGATCCTACCCTGGAGGCCAGCCAAGGGGGCGGCCACCGAGCAGGTGCAGGTGCAGGTGGAAAACGCTCTGCCCGGCGTCGGGTCCGACGTTCCAGACGAGGCGGTAGCCGCTCTCGGCGATGCCTTCCTGGCGAGCGACGACGTTGGCGGCGCGGACCAGCGCGACGAGCAGCGCGCCGTCCTCTGCGTCGGCGGCGCTCACATCGGGGATGTGCCAACGGGGAATGATCAGCACGTGCGTGGGCGCCGCGGGATGGAGATCGCGAAATGCGACCACCTCGGCGTCGCTGTAGACCTGTGTGCTCGGCAACGTCCCGGCGGCGATGCGGCAGAAGGGGCAGTTCTCATCGAATGGCTGTGTCATGGGACCGGACAGTCCTCCTAGCGCCTGGTCACTCGACAACATGTCGCTCGGTTAGACGCGCACCATGCGCAGGAACTCCGCGGGCGTGGCGTCGAATCGCTCGCGCAGGAAGGTGCGCCCCATCGGCGTGAAGTAGATCCGGGCGCCGGTGGCGACGCTGCGCTGCACGCCGCTCAGCACACGCGCCTCGCCCCAGAGCGGGTGGAGCCGGTCGCGCACGACGCCGAAGAGGTGGATCGCCGAGAAGGCGATGATCGGCAGCGCGATGGCGAGCGCGCGGACGGATGCGGCGCGATCCAGCCCAGCAATGGGCGGTGGCATCAGCAGGTAGAGGCTGGCGTAGTCGGTACAGCCGAGCGCGACGGCCGCCGCGGCGAGCTGCGTGACGACGCGGAAAGCCGAGGGCTGGCGCAGAGACACCACGCTGATGCCAAATGGGCCGAGGCTCCAGCAGACCAGCGAGGGATCGCGAATGAGCGCGACGGTCCAGAAGGCGACGTGGTAGACCATGAGCCAGAGGAGGAAGACCAAGAACAGGTAGAAGGGATATATATGGACGTCCACGGCTGCCTCCCGTAGGGCACCCTGCCACCAGCGCGGGCGCTCTCTCTCCATTATGCTGTGTCGGGACGTAAAACGCCAGCGCGTGGCGGACATTGCCGCCGCGTCATCCTTCCCATTCGGCGAGAAACGGAGCGAGGTCGGCGGGGAGCGGTGCATCGAAGGTCATCCACTCGCCTGTGAGCGGATGGGCAAGCTCGAGGTGCGCGGCGTGGAGGAATTGGCGCGGGGGCAGCGGCGGCTGCGGCCTGCCGTAGACCGGGTCGCCGACGACGGGATGCTGCACGGCGGCGAGATGCACGCGGATCTGGTGCGTGCGGCCTGTTTCGAGGGTCAGCTCAAGCAGTGAGCGCCCCTTGCCCGCCCCTAGCACGCGGAAGCGCGTCCGGGCATCGCGGCCACCTGAGTGTTCGGAAACGAGCGCCATGCGCTGGCGGTGGCGCGGATCGCGCCCAATCGAGGCATCGATCACGCCTTCGGTGGCGGGCATCTGGCCCTCGACCAGGGCGAGGTAGCGCTTGACCATGCTGTGCGCCTGCATCTGCGTGGCGAGCTGGGTGTGGGCTTCAGCGTTCTTGGCGACGACCAGCAACCCGGACGTATCCTTGTCGAGGCGGTGGACGATGCCGGGACGCGAGGCGTCATCGCCACCGTGAAGATCGGGGGCGTGCGCCAATAGGGCGTCGACCAGCGTTCCGGCGGGATGGCCCGGCGCGGGATGTACGACGACGCCTGCGGGCTTGTCGACGACGAGCATCGCCTCATCCTCGTAGACGATGCGCAGCGACTGCTGCATCGCCTCATCGGGCGGCGAGAGCGGGGCGTCGCTTGCGGTCGGGGTTTGCACGACGACCCGCATGCCGGGCTCCAGAAGCAGGCTCGACCGCGCGGCGCGTCCGTTCACGGAGACGAGGCCCGCCTCGATGGCCGCCTGCGCGCGAGTCCGCGAGAAGCCGGGGACAAGGCCCGGAATGGCGCGGTCGAGCCTCTGCCCGGCGAGGTCGTCGGTCACGGTGACGTCAACGAGCGTCGCGCCAGGCGTAGGCTCGGCGGGAGCGTTCGTGGAGGATGATCGCTTCATGCGGCTGCACTCACCGCGAGATTTCGATGCGGCGGCGCACGCGGACATCGCCGGTCTCCGGCGATGATTCAGCGGGCTCTAGAGGGGCCGAGGCACTCGCGTTTTGCGCCTCGGCATCGCCGCGCCAGAGGAGGAAGGCCAGCAGCGCGACACCGACGCAGATCGCGCTGTCCGCAACGTTGAAGACGGCGAAGTCGAAGTGGATGGCGGGTAGCCGGAAGTGGATGAAATCGGTGACGTAGCCCTTGACGACGCGGTCGATCAGGTTGCCGGCGGCACCGCCGAGGATCAGGCCGAAGGAGACCTTGAGGGCGAGCGAGCTGGTATCGCGCGTGCGCCAGTAGATCACGCCGATGACCACGAGGGCGAGCGCGATGAAGACGAAGAGCAGCGTGCTGCCCCAGAGCAGGCTGAAAGCGACCCCTTTGTTCGAGTCGTATTCGAGCTGGAGGATCGCGCCGACGAGCACGATTGGGGCTTTGGACGCGCCGGTGGTGAAGTAGCTCGTGATCCAGCGCTTGGTCAACTGGTCGAGGATGATGACCAGCACGAAAAGTGAGCCCATGATCAGGTCATTTCGGCGGGCGGGCGACATGGTGATCCTCTCTGCGCGGACGCTCGCCGCGGTTCAGGTTGCGCTGGGATTGTATCGTATGGCTTCTCAGGCCCGCAAGCCGCTGGCCTTGACGGTTGAGGCAGCGCCGACCAGCTCAGGCGTCGCGGCGCTGCTTGGTGGGGTGAGCCCGCGCAGCACGAACCAGTGGTATGGGTCGGGCCACCCCGCGGGGTGCCGCTCGCGGACGCGCGCCAACGCCTCGCCGGCGGAGATGCCTTCGAGGAGCATCAGCGCGGCGCAGCAGACGGAGGATGACCGATTGATGCCCGCGTAGCAGTGGACGAGGACGCGATGGCCTGCGCGCAGTCGCTCCACGACCCACGCTGCCTCTTCGAGCAGCTCATCGGCGCCCATGCCGACGGACATCTCGCCCTTGCAGTTATAGCGGTCATCGGGATGGCGCCCGGCCAGCGCGACCCATTGGTTCTCGACGCCGCAGAGATTGACGACGTGATCGACGGCGGGTCGCTCGGCGCGCTGGTGGTGGAGGCCGCCGATGAAGAGCCGGTGGCGGAGGGTTCGCCCGTCGAGATGGATGCTGATGGGATCGCCCGCAAATCGGCGATAGAGCACGGGTCGGTGCGGTACGAGGCCCGTCACGTGCGGCGGCGGCGGCGACCAGCGGCGCACGACGGTGGCCCGCCTGCGCTCGCCTTCACGCTCTTCCAGAGAGTAGCCACGCGCGCGGAGGATGCAGGCGCCCGCCGGAGCGCCGCTTTGGACCCAGTAGTACTCGCCGAGCTTGGGCTCGCGGCCGTGGACGACGCTGAAGAGGCGGCGAATGTGGTCGTCGTCGGGCAGGTCGTCAAGGTGTTCGTACGGGCCGGTGTGCATGATCCACTCGGCGCGGACGAAGCGAAGGCGCAGCGGGCGGTACTCACCGGAGACCAGCTCGTGGGGCCGTCCGTCTAGCTCGTGCGGTTCAGCCTCCGCTAGTGGCGTGAAGGTGGAGAGATCGAAGAGAATGTCGCTTTCCGAGCCGCCGCGCCCGCCAATTTTGCCGCCGCTCCTCGCGATTCGCGACGGCTCATCGCGGATCGCCTCGATGCGCGCGTCGAAGAGGATGTCGCCGTGCGGGAAGGGAAAGTAGTGGGCGCGGGTCGGGATCTTCGGCATGGAGTGCGGTTTCCCCCTGGTGTGGTCAGCGGACTCCGGCTTCGCTGGCGTCGGCGTCGAGGTGGCCGTTCGCGGCCTTGGAGGTCGTCAGCGCGGGCGGTTGATCGTGGTGGGCATAACCGGCGATGGCGACGCGCGCCTTTTGCTTGGCCATGTAGCTTGCGGCAACGGCCCAGACGGTAGAGCTGCTGATGGCGACGATGCTGCCGGCGGTGAGGGACATCGCAACGATCCGCTCCGACTTGCCGAGCGTCTCCCACCAGCGTAGGGCGTAGCGCACGGTGCACCTCCGGTAGCGCGTGCCACCCGCTGACGGGCGGACGGCGCGCGTCTTAGGCTTGACGACCCCCCAGTATAACACGCTTCGTTGTGTGGACACGGGCGAAGAGCTTACGTGGGCAGGGACTGCTGTGCAGTTTGCTCGCGCTTCGTGGCTGCACGCCGGGCGATTCAGCGTGTCGCCAGTAGGGCGCCCTGTCGGTAAGCGCTCCACGGCCTGAGAGTCGGGGGTAATCAGGCAGCGCATGTATGCGCAAAAGCCAGTATTGCCACCCAAAGAGCCGCCGTCCAAAGGATATCAGCGGGGTCTGGTGAGTGTCTACTATGAGCGCTGGAGCACGCCGGAGGGCCAGTGAAGGGGATTGCGGCGCTGAGGGGCTACGATGTATAGGCGAGAGGCGTGTTGAACTTCGTGTCCATTGAGCGGGGTTGGGGCGGTGAGGGTTGGCATATGACGATCATGAGTGGCGGATTGTCGAGACACGATGGAGAAATGCGAGCCTCGACGGGTTGCGACCCCGGCCCGACGGGGGTGAGCGTCGGGCCGGGGTCGAGCGTCAGTCCGCGTTGTGGTTATAGGAGTAGAAGTAGGGGTCGAGGACGCGCATTTCGGTGATTTTGTCTACCGGCAGCTCGTTGCTGCGGGCAGCGTGGCGGATGGCCTCGGGTGAGGGGGCGTCGTAGATACAGAACGTCTTAGCAGAAACTGGCGAAAGTCCCCTGCCTTCAGGCATGGAAATGAAAGCCGGGCCGCCGACATGCGGCGAATGGGTCACGGGTAATTGACAGCCAATTATCTGCTATGCGCGGCGTGAAGACCCTTGCATGGGGCACATGCGGAAGAACAACGTCGCACATCTGTCAGGTACGCACATCGTCTTCTGTCCGAAATACCAGCGCAAGGTACTCGTGCCACCGATAGACGAGCGACTCAAACGATTCTGGCCGAGCAGATTAACGTTGGGGGCAGGAACTCATCAGCTCGCGCGCGTGAAGCCCCTGGCTTGAGCCATGGGGAGGAAACGCCGCGCGCCGTCAGGCGCTCCCGACAACCGGACACCAAACGACCAGGTGTGCGATACTAACGCACATACCGCAGGGCCTGCGGGAAGGTACGCGTGTGGAGGTGGCTTCGGGCCACGACAGGACCGTGTAAGACGCTCCTAGCTCGCTAGGTGAGCGGTGGTCAGCCCAAGAATCCCCCGGCTTCAGCCGTGGGGAGTGGTCAACAAGCTTGTGAGTCTTGGCGACGTCTAGGCTGCGCAGCAGATACCCCTCGCCGCCCAACTGCCCGGCGAGGATTATTGCGGCGCCGACGTTGTTGAGTGCGTGACGCAGCGTCTCGACGTTGCCAAGCTGCTCGGCCAAGGCAGATGGCGCGGTCGCCCCAGAGCACGGCGCTGTCGGTGTCTTCTACGAGCATATAGACCTGCGAACGATTACTGTAGGCCATCGCCAGCTCTTTGCCTGGGGGGAGCGTGCTCAGCAACTCCACCGCCTGGTCGGCATACCGTCCGGCGGCGTCGCCGCGGCCGAGGAACCAGTTGAGCCGGGAGAGCCAGCGCAGCGTGTGCCCCACCTTTTCGGGACGATTGAGTTGTCGCCACAGGTCGAGCGCCGCTTCGCGCGCCTGCAATGCCTCGGCCATCTGGCTCGTCAGGTAGCACTCGTATGCTACCCCTTCGAGCAGCTCGGCGCGCGCGGCGGAATCCTTTTCAGCCGCGAAGCGCAGGGCGGTTCGGTACTGCGAGGCGGCCTCGCGGTGTGCGCCTTGGACTGCCGCATGTTCCGCGGCAAGCGGGGCGAACCGCAGCACGTGCGCGCCGTCACCCGCCGAGGCGGCATGATGGACCAGCCGCGCGACGTCGACGCGCCCTTCGGGCGCTTGGAGCAACGCTACTGGAGCACATGCGCGTGCAGGCTGCGGCGCCGCGATGCTGACAGCGCGCTCTTGACGGCGAGCCTGGCCAGCTCGTGGCGGAAGGCGTAGGCGTCGTCATCTTGGCGCAGCATCCCGGACGCCGCGCACACGTCGAATCCGATGAGGTCGGCGCCAGCGATGGAGTCGACGATCCCCTGTTCGATTCGTCTCGGCACGACGGAAGCGAGATCGAGCGCGGCGCGGCCGGCGGGGGAGTGCCGCGCCGCGCGGGCGAGCACAGCATCGCGTACGCTGACGGGGACGCCGGGGGACGTGCTGGCCAGCACTTCGGTCACGAAAAATGGGTTGCCGCCCGTAGCGGAGTAGAGTTGATCGCCGCCTTCCCGCGGGAGGTTCGCGTTCTCGGCCAGGATGGCGACGGCGGAAGGGAGAGAGCGGCTGCAGGCGCACGCGCGTGAGGGAACGCGTGGGGAGATCGCCGAATACCGCGGTGAGGGGGTGGTCCGCGCCGACCTCATCGTCGCGGTAGGTCAGGAATGAAGTGGGTTGGCGAGTGCTGGATGCGACGCCCGAGGAACTTGATGAGGTCCAGCGTGGCTTCATCGGCCCAGTGGACATCTTCGAAGACCACGATCGCGGGTCTGCCGCCGCGACGTAGGTCGTCTAAGAATGCCGCGAAGAGCGTGTCGCGATCCGCCTTCTCGTCCAGCAGGGTTTGGAGGCGCACGACCGACTGCAAAGCGATGTCACGGAGTGGACCTAGAGCGTGTTGCGAACGTAGCAGCACAGGGATCAAGCGGTGCAGCATGAGGCAGGCGAAGGCGATGAAGTGCAGCCCCGCCAGCACTTGCGGCAGGCGTTCATAGTCGCGGGCGAGCCGACGGAAGCGCGCGGTCCAGGCGAAGGCGAAATCGCGCTCGACGACCCAGCGGCGTGGCAGCAGCACGAAGCCATGCTTGGCCTCCGGCAGCGTGACCACCGCCAGGCGGCTACCGTGCGCCGCGGCGTCGCCGCCGGCTGCTCGCCGGTGTCCCGCTGGTCGACGTACGCCCGCTCCACCGCCTCGCCGGTGACCTCCTGGACCTGGCGCGCCAGTTCGTCGACCCGGGCGCGCTCCTGCGCGTTGGCCGGGGTGACGAGCAGGGCCAACAGGCGGCCGAGGGTATCGACCGCCGCGTGGACCTTCGAGCCGCGGCGCCGCTGGTGGCCGTCGTCGCCGGCCCGCGCGCCGCTCTGGGGGGTCGCCCGCAGCGTGCGGGCCGTCGCAGATTGCCGCGCTCGGTTGGCCGCGGCGCCCCGCCGCCCCGCGCACCAGCGTGCGCCGGTCGGCGACGAGCGCCGCGAAGATGCCGCCGGCCAGCCAGCGGCGGGTCTGCGTGGAGACGACGTCCCGGGGGGCCGGTCGTGCGGCAGCTCAACGCCAGGGGGCGCCGGCGTGCCCGATCCAGCGGGCGGCGTTGAAGACCGTCACGCAGGTCGTGGCGGCGCTGCGGGGCGTCCTCGCGCACCAGCGCCAGCGTAGGGGCGACGAAAGCCGCGTCATGGCCGTCAATGTCGAGCTTGCAACAGTCGCTACGGGTAGTGCTTTGCGCAGACGGTTCTAATCTATGGCAGGTAGGTAGCAACGGAAAGGGGGAGCGGCGCGATTTTAGATGAGCAAGACAGCGATGCAGCGTACGCTTAGGACAGTGGTGGGCACCTAGAAGGTCGCCAGGTGCGCGCGGCGATCGCAGGTGCGAGGTGGGTGGCATACGCAACAGCTTTCGCTCGCTGATACCGTCAAGCTCGCAGGGCCTTGCGGCGGCAAGGGACGCTGTCCACCTCCTCGAGCGGCGGGTGAGCCGCCGCAAGAAGGGCAGACACCGACGCCGCAAGGCGGTCAATCAACTTGGCAGGGCGCACCTGAAGGTGAAATGCCAGCGCGCGGATTTCCACCATAAAGTTGCGCTCCAACTCGTTCGCCAGAACGACACGATCTCTCTAAGGTGCGTGGGGTGGACAGGGCATCGCAGGCGCCCCACAGGCGCCCCACAGGACGGACGCGGAGGAGCGATTGTGCGCGACGAACCGCTCGACGAGCGAGGTCTTGCCGACGCCGGCCTCGCCTCCGATAATCGCCACCCGCCCGGCGCCTTCGCGCGCGCTGGACATGAGTTGGTCCAAGGCGGCGGTGGATCCGTCACGCTCGAGCAGGGTCGCGTCCACACCAGTACCTCGCCCTCAAGCCTGCCGGCAGTTCGGTAGAGGGGGCAATGCCATGGAGAGACTGCCGCCCGCCTCGCTTGCAGCGTACCACGGACGCCGCGCGGTTCGGCGACCCAAGCACGACACTGGGAGTCACGCGGGACAGGCGACGGAGGCTGGCGGCGTTCCCGCGCGATAACTCTTTGGCGGGGTGAAGGTGGTGGCCGGGGCCGACGAGAGGTAGTCGACGGAGGTGTAGCTCAAGCACGTGTTGTGGGTGAAGTAGTTGACGAGGCCCTCGGCGCCGACGTTTTGGGTGGTCGAGTAGTCAACGACCGCTCCGAGGACGATGAGGGAACTCACGTTGACGTAGATGATGGTGCGGTACGGCGCGGTGGTGAGGGCGAACTCGTCGGTGTTGGCGTTCAACGTGCCGACATACCACAACTCGCCGTCGGCGAGATAATTGTCTATGTAACTGAAGAAGGTCGCCGTGCGCCCGTCAAGCAAGGCGTCGCCCAGTGGCGAGGAGAGCTGTGGCAGGCGCTGGTAGACGCTGTGGCGAGGGTCGTAGCGCGTGTCGTTCGTGCCTGAGATGAAGTCTTCGTAGAGCACGCCCTGGCTGTCGCTGACGGTGACGCGCGCGCGGTTGCCGTCTGGATCGACGTAGACGTCGCTTTGGACGCGGTTGGCGCCGCTGCCACTCTGGGCGACGTAATGGACGACCGCGTGTAGGGTGTCGGGGGCGAGGATGGTGGACGTGGTAAAGCGCGTGGAGTCCATCGAGAGGCTGGCAAGGCGCAAGATGTTGGTCGCCTGGGACTGGGTGTTGGCGTTCACGTCGGAGACGCTGACCCCGCCGCGGAACGAGACGTCCACCGCGACGCTGTAGGCGCCGTGGTCTTGCACCATGGCGAGCCGTGAGGTGTCGCTCGCGGATCGTTCGGTGCGCCACCCGGCTTTGCCGGGAAGTTGCCATGCCAAGGCCAACGAGCTCGTAGAGGGGACGTAGTCGCTCCAGAGCGCGAGCGCGACGGGCGCCTCGCGCACGTGGAGCTGGGCCAGGCCGTCGGTCAGCGTCCAGACGATATCGAGCGTGCCACTGGCGGGATCGACGATGGCGCGCTGGAAGGTAGCTCCCGGCGGCAGGCTCCACGGGACGTCGGGGGTGTAGCTGATGGGATGCGCGGCGACGGCGGAGACGACGGCGGCTTGCGCCTGTTGATAGGCATCGCCCTGCGGCGTTGGCGTCGCGGTGTGAGCGGTCTGGCCGCCGAGCAGGTTCGGCGAGACGCGGCTGAAGGCGCCGAAGGCGAACGAGATCAGCAGGACCGCGACCAGCGTCGGTAGCGCGGTGGACTGCCAGAAGGATCGCGGACGCGGGAGGGCGAGCGCGGGCCTCGGCTCGACCCGCGGGATGGTCAAGAGCGTGGCGAGACGTCGCACCCCCAGTGTGCCCTTGCGGCGGCGCAGGGACTCGCGTTGGGCTGGCTCCGAGGCGGCTCGCACGGCGAGCACGCGATCGAGCACGGCGGGCGACGGGGCGGAGGGTGGCAGCGTCGCAAATACGCTATTCACAGCTTGGTGGTGGGCGAGTATCTCGCCACAATGTTCGCAGGTGGCGGCATGGGCGGCGACGATGGAGCGCATCGGCTCGGCTACTTCGCCGTCGGCCAGCGCAGAAAGATAGGGCTCAGCGTCCGCACAACGCAGTGTGGCGCCGTTGCTCATCGCTGTCCCTCCTTTCGCACGTCGTCGTAGTGGCGAGCGAACATGTCGCGCGCGCGGGCAAGTCGCACGGCCGCGGCGCCGGGAGTGATGCCGAACGCCACGGCGATCTCACGGTAACTCAATCCCTGGGCGCTGTGCAATACCAGGCACGTGGCGTACTTGGGCGACATGCGGCGGAGGGCGCGATTGATGTGGTCGCGCTCGGCGACGCCGTCGAAGGCGCTAGCGCTGCCCGGCTGGGCGACGTCGCGCGGGCCGCTGTCTTCGTCTTCGTCGCCGCCGTCGAGGTAGATTGGTATGCCGAAGATGCGCCGGGTGCGGGTACGCTTGCGGAGGATGATCCATGCAGAGGTTGGTGGCGATGCGATAGAGCCAAGGGCGCAGGCGCTCGGGATCGCGGAGCTGGTCGAGCCGCTCGTGGGCACGGATGAAGACCTCCTGGGTGACGTCGTCGGCGTCTTCTTGATTGCCGAGGAGCCGGAAGGCATAGGAGTGAATGGCGCCGCTGTGGGCGTGATAGACGGCGGTCAGCAGCCCTTCGTCGCGCACGGCGGGGAGGGCGACGGGCGTGGCGAGCGGCGGGCGGGCCGCATCAGAAACATCGTGGTGTCGCATCGTCGGTGTGGCCTGCGCGCCAACGGCTCCAAACGCCGCCAGCGTGATCGCGCCGTGCGCTTTGAACGCCATGAACGATGCCACCTTCGCGCGCTCGTCGAGTGTAGGAAGAAGCGGCGCCGAAACGCGGATACGGGGCAAGCCGGTCCCGCTGCGCGCGTCAACTCCGCAGAGAGTAGGACGCGCCGGTGGCATAGGATTTACGGGAAATTCTACACGACGCCACACGAATGGGCAGCCGTGCGGGGTCATCCTACGCGGTGCCCAGGATCGACGGCAACTTGATCAGCGCCGCGCGGTCGCCGCGAAGCTTGATCCGACCCGACGCGAGGGCCCAGAGCGGATTGAGCTTCTCACCGGCGATCCTCGCCCAATCGTCGACGCGGCAGGTGATGGTGACGGCGGCACGTGCCGAGCGACCAGGCCGCACGACGGCGCGGGAGTCCTCGACGGTGAGGTACCATGGGTCGGCGTCGGCAAAGTCCCATTGGATCGCGCCGGTGAGTCGCGGCGCGGGACGCATGTTGACGACGCGCTCGAGGGTCTCGAAGAGCATCGCCAAGATCTCGTCGTCCACGTGCAGCTCGGCGACGTCGCCGAAGATGCCGGCGTGTAGGAGGGTGAGGGCACGCTCTGCCTGTTCGCGCGGGGTGCGCTCGATGCCCATCTTGACCAACGCGGCGACCTCGGAGGGGTCGATGCCCGCGCGAATCAGTTTCGCTTGCAGAGAGCGCAGCCCGACGGCGTAGACATCGGCCATCTCGACGCCGAAGACCTCGACCGCCGCGTCGCCGAGCGTGGGCGAGTAGAAGAGGGTGATCATCCAGGGTAGGACGCGGTTGAGCGTGTGGATCACGGCGTCGCGCGCGGCGGGCTCGGAGGCGAGCAGTTCGCTGAGCACCTGTACGCCGAAGGCCATGTGGCGTGACTCGTCGCGCGAGACGTGGGCGATGCCCTCGGCGAAGCCCGGCAGGATACCCATGTCTTCGACGTAACCGCGGATCAGTTGTTGGCCAGGGTGGGCGAGGCCGCCTTCGATGACGAGGTGATAGAGCGTGATGCACTGGGCGAGCAGCGCGCGATTACCGGGGTGACGCCGCAGGCGATCCGTGAGGCGATCGAGCTCGCCGAAGACGCGACGGAAGCCGGTGGTCAACTCCGGTCGGTAGGTGTCGAGTGTGGAGGCCATATCGGTGCCGCCGCCGAGCACTTCGCGCATGAAGCGGCTGAAGAAGACGTGATGGCGCGCCTCGTCGACAATCTGGGTGGTGATGAAGACGCGCTGCTCCTCGGAGGGCATGGCGGGGACGAAGGGCGCGAGGGTGCGCGTGACGGCCTCTTCGCCGTGGAGGAAGAGCGCGTAGTTCCACTGGGCGGCGGCGCGCTGGACGGGCGTGAGGATCTTGCTCCAATCCACCAGGTCACGACTGAAGTCGATGACGGTGGCGCTCCAGTTGTTGGCTTCCCAGAGGCGATAGAGGCGGGTGATGTCGATGGAGGGCGTATTGGGCTGGTCGAGGTCGAGTTCGAGGTCCGTCGCCACCTGCTCGCGAAGCTCGCGTGCCATTGCGCCCTCCCTCCACGCAGACGCCTCGTCGCGCCGCCCTTCTTTCTAGCGTAGCGCGTGTGGGCGGCACTGTCTAGCGAGAGGTGATGTGGAGGCCGCTTGAAACCGCGCCCGACTGGCCTTGGCCGCGAAGGTCGCCGGGCGGAGTTGGGGCAATGGGACGAGCTTGGGGCGCGTTGTCTGCGCTCGGCGCGGCGGCGATGGCATCGCGCCACCGCAGGTGAAAGGTTTCATCATTTTCCGCTTTTCTTTTAATGTATCGCAACAGGGCCCGTGGCCGAATTCAAGGGGATTTGTGGCGCGCAGGTGGCGGAAAGCGGAAACGGAAAAGCGAAGAGGGAAACGGGGGTGTCGCGACGCAGGGTCGCGGGGCGCGTGCGCGGCATCACGCGGCGTTCGGCGGAAGAGGTGGCGGTGATGTCCATGACGGCGTTCCTTGTTGGTGCGGATGCGGGAGACACATCCGGGAGGTCGGGAGGCGGAGGAAGCTGGCGAGGAGGGGGGACCGGGACGAAAAGAACATATGTTCTGCAGCAGTGTGGCACGCAGGTTCGGGCGGCGCAAGGCCAGTTTGGCGCTCGGCAGGAGGGCACGGGGGCGCGGACGGAAGCGGGTCGCGGGCGCCGTGGCGCCTTGGGGGACGCGCCTAGCCCTCGGCGCCAGGCGTGCTGGCGTTGCGCGACTGGCGGCGGGTGGCGGCGCGTGCCTCGCGCTTGCTCGCGCGCGAGGATGACTCGGCGGCGGGCGGCTGTGGGTCGGTGACGAGGCGCTCCGGCGGCGTCTCGGCGTCGAGACGTTCCAGGAAGGCGCGCGCCAGGGCTTCGGCGGTGGCGCGATCGTCGGGGGCGAGCTGCCCGTCGATCACGAGTCCAAGCAGGTAGTCCTTGACGGGACGGAGCCAGGCGCCGGGGCCGCGACCGAAGAGTTCCATGAGGTCATTGCCGTCGAGGGGGCTCTTGATCGGGACGCGCTCGGCCTCTTCG
The DNA here is from genome assembly GCA_963841205.1 of uncultured Chloroflexia bacterium. Taxonomy (GTDB): domain Bacteria; phylum Chloroflexota; class Ktedonobacteria; order Ktedonobacterales; family JADMIN01; genus CAWAWP01. The sequence goes on from CAWJCH010000007.1 coordinate 101,349, forward strand.
CGGAGCCAGCGGCAGCGAGCCTCCAGCTCATTGACGCGGGCGGCGGCGCGGCTGACCTTGTCTTGCCGATAGCTGGTGATGTCGGCGCGGGAGAGATCGAGCAGGTCTTGCAGCGCGTCGCCGGCGTCGAGCATCAGGCGGCGGACGGCGCCGTCGGTCCACTCGGATTCGTAGGCATTGGCGCGCATGTGCAGCCGCACGAGCGTCGTGACGTGCTCGATGAAGGAGCGATCGAATTTTAGGCGGCGCAGGATGTCGCGCGCCATGACGGCGCCGACGTCTTCGTGGCCGAAGAAATGGACATGGCCCGCCTCGACGCTTCGCGTGCGCGGCTTGGCGATGTCGTGCAGCAGGCCGGCCCAGCGCGAGGCGGGGCGCGGCGGCGTGCGCTCGACGACGCGCAGGACGTGTGCATAGACGTCTTTCGAGCGGACGGCCTGGCCGGGCGTCTGGCTGACCCCTTGCAACTCCAGCACTTCGGGAACGACGTAGGGGATGAGGCCGAGGTCAACGAGCAGGCGGATGCCAAGCGCGGGGTTCTCGGTGACGAGCAGTTTGGTGATCTCGTCGCGGATGCGCTCGCGGCTGATTTTGGCGAGGGTGCCGGCCTGCTTGGCGATGGCGGCGGCGGTCTTCGGCTCGATCTCGAATGCCAGTTGCGCGGCGAAGCGGCAGGCGCGGAGCAGGCGCAGCGGATCCTCATCGAAGCGTCGTTCGGGATCGTCGCCCACGGCGCGGATGATGCCGCGCTCCAGGTCGGCGCGACCGCCGTACGGGTCGTGCAGCTCACCAGTGAGCGGATCGCGGGCCATCGCGTTGATGGTGAAGTCGCGGCGCAATAAATCACCGTCGAGGCTGTCGCCGAAGGTTACCTCCGGCTTCCGCGAATCGGCATCGTAGCGATCGCTGCGATACGTGGTGATCTCGATCACGTCCACATCGGGGTCGTGCCCGCCGACGGCTAGGACTGGATCGGGACCGGTGGGATCTGTCGTCGCCGGCGACTGGCGAGGGTAGTGCAGCCGCACCGTGCCGAACTTCTCGCCGATGCTGAAGAGCGCGGCGGGGTGGGTCGGCGCGGCGAGTCGCTTGATCTCGTCTGGGCGCGCGTTGGTGGTGAGGTCGGCGTCCAAGGGCGCGTCGCGGCGCAGCAGCAGGTCACGCACGGCGCCGCCGACCATGTACAATTCGTAGCCCTCGGCGCGGAAACGCTGGGCCAGTGTGACGATTATTTCGAGCATGCGGAAAACTTCTCTGGGGGTCGTTCTGTTGGATGAGCCTGCGCGTCTGAGGCGACGCTTAACGCGCGGTGTCGCATGATCCAGTCCGCGAGGTCGTCGTCGAGGATTGAGCGGCCCGCCTCGAACTCAAAGTCGTGGGCGAAGTCGGGATAGGTCTTGTACGTCTTGTCGGCGCTGGCAAGGCGATCATAGAACGCGCGGGTCGCCGGTTGCGAGAGCGTGGTGTCGCCCTCGGTCTGCACCACGAGAGCCGGGTGCTTCACGTTCGCGGCCAGCTTCGGCATGCCCATGCGCAGGCGCGAGACCTGATAGAGGAAGGCGCGACTCTGGTTGCGGACCCAATAGGTGTCGGCGTTGAGCAGCGTGGTGGCGTCGGGATTGGTGGTCATGACGCGCGTGTTGACGTTGAGGACGAGCGGCTTGTCCGAGCCGAACATGCCCGCGACGATGCCCGGTACCACCTGTCGACGCCTTGACCTTGACCACGTCCTTAATCCAGGGGTTGATCAGGATCAAGCCCCGCAGGAGCTGGCCGTCGGTCGCCTCGTTCGAGGTGGCGGCGTAGGTGGCGAAGATGCCGCCCATGCTGTGCCCGACGAGGACGATTGGCGCGCCAGGCTGCCGCCTGCGTACTTCGCCGAGGAAAGCGAGCACGTCGCGCGGGTACACTATTCGCGTCGCGGACATGGCCACGCGGGCCCGTCGGACCGACCAAAGCCGCGGTGGTCGTCCATGTAGACGCTGAGGCCGCGGGCGTTGAACGCGTTGCCGAAGTCGATGAACCAGCCGGTGTGCGCGCCGAGTCCGTGCGAGGAAGACGACCACGGGGGCATCGGCGTCGTGGCGAGCGCCACGCGCGGCAGAAGACCTTGACGCCGTCGGCCATCGGGAGGACATCTTCGCCGTATGTGCCTCCGGTGACTGCGCGCGGTACACCCCAGTCGCCGATGCGGTCGGGCAGGTACATCGACTCAGCCGCCATGTGTCTCTCCTGTCGCGTCGTTACACCTTTCAGTTCGCCACATTGTAGCATGCGACGGGAGCGTGGGGCGGTGCGCGGCTGGGCATCGAGCGAGGCGAGCGATGAATCGAATCGCGGCGAAGGCGAAACCCGCCTGAGGAACGGACCGCCTCCGCCGCTGGGCATCCTTGCGAGGCAGCGCATCCTGCGCCGCGAACGTCCTTGCACCGACTTCGTGTCGCCCCTGTAGGGCGAGTCAGTGGGACGGGAGGATTGGGACGCTCGCCTCGGCATCGCTCAGATGATCGGGCGGGCGCAGCCTGAGCAGGTTAGAGGTGAATTCGACGAGCGTGCGCGGCCGAAGGCCGGCGATGGCGCCGATCTCATGCGGACCGAGGCCGTAGTCGGCGAGGGTATCGAGAGGATCGGTCAACAGTCTGGCGCGAAACCGGGTGTCCACGATCGAGCGAGCAATAGCTTGTTCGCAGGCCTCCCATTGCATAGTGAGGTGTACTCCTTGATTGCCTTTTCGTCGCAAGGGCGGGGGCCGCGCTGCCACTGAGAAGGGCGAGTGTGGAGGGCGACGCGCGCCGCCTCTCCACTGTTGCGATATCACTGCGGAGGGAGAGAGAGGAGATTGAGGAGTAGGGCGGCTAGACGGTGCCGGGGCCGCCGCTGGCGCTGGCGCTGTCGGAGGAGACATAGTACACCGTGCCAGTGCCGCCGCTGGCGCTATCGGCGGGCGCTTCAACCGGACGGTGCCGGGGCCGCCGCTGGCGCTGTCGGGGGGCGCCATCACCGCAGCAGCCGCGCCCAGGCAGAGCGTGAGGCCGAGCGTTCCCGCGAGGGCGAGACGGGCAAGCAGGCTGCGCCGGCGTGGTTGTACGTGGCTGATGGCGGTTGCTTCGAGCGTATGACGAGTGGGTCCCATGACAATCTCCTCTTCTCCGAGACAGTCAGCGTGAGGAGGCGGCTGCACCACCGGGACCTACGGGTTCCGGCCTTCGGCCTCGCATTCGGTCTTGATGATGAGAAGGAGCTACCGGGGGGCCGTCCGAAGAGCGTCCACGATTAAGGGTGCGTGTGCGGTGCAATTGACACTCATTGCATCGTGATGCTTGGGAACCCTGGCGGGAAGCGAGTTCGCATCTACAGGATCGCACCTTGGCGCGACGAGAACTGGTCAATAAAATAGCGGTGTGCACAGGTCTTGGACGCGGTGTATCGGGTGTGTCAAGGATGTCGTCGGAGAGGTTGGCGAGTGGATCGTTGAAACTTGAAAGGCGCATGAGGCTGCGCCTTTCACCTTCTGCGGCGCGGAGGCCCCTGCCTGCAGGCAGGGGGTGAGCGCCCGCCCCTCGTGCGCTCTACCGCCCGCGTGCCTAGGCACGCCGCCCGCAGGGCGGAGCGAACGGTTCGCACCGCACCTCCCCACCCGACCAGGCCGGCGTTGTGGGCGGCAAGCGTCGGCCGCGTACCCTGTTCGACGGACGCGCCCGACGGCGCACCCGCGGCAGGGGCTCGCCTTTGGCGGGTTGCGGTCATGCCGCCACACGCGGCCGCTTGGTCGTTCCGGGCGAGCGGCAAGCCCCTGGCCTCAGCCATGGGGTGCATGACTGTACTATTGGCCGCCGGTTTTAGCCTATGCGCGGGAGCGAGCTAGCTCGGCACTTTTCTGGGTGGCGCGAGCGCGAATGATCTCCCGGAGCGCAAACGTTTCGGCGCTTGGCTCGATGCGCAACTGTCGGCGCAGGACGGTCCGGCACCTGAGCCACTGTTCATGCGCGCGGGTGAAGTTGCCGCGTTCTGCGTAACAAATCATCAATCGGCGATGCGCGATCTCGTTCAACTCGCTTTCCGCCAGCAATCTGAGCGACAACTCCTCGACCTCGTCGTAGCAGCGTTTTTCGATCAGGAGCGCCGCGAGGAGATCGAGCGCCTTGGTGTAGCGCAACTGGACGATCTCGCGGCGTGCAACGGCCCAGTCACTCCACTGATCGTCGAGATAGGCGCCATGCCAGAGCGAAAGCGCCTCGCGCAGCGCGCGGATCGCTTTTTCGTCATCGCCGCGCTTGGCGTGGGCCGTACCGTCGTTGGTGAGCCGCTGGAACTCGCGCACGTCCACCCAGCACGCGATATCGAGGCTCCAGTAGCCATTATTTTCGACGAGGCACTGCCGCCCTAATACCTCTTTGAGTGCGAAGCGGACCTTACGGAACTCGTCGTCAGCGGCCTTCTCGCTCTTCTTCGGCCAGAGCGCCTCGTGAATCTCGCTCCTGCGCACTGGCCGCTCGCTGCTGAGGAGGTACAGCAAGAGATCCTTCGCGAGTGTGCGCTGCCAGTGCTTCACCGGCTGCTCGCCGATGTAGACGTTGCATTCACCCAGCAGCTGAATTCGAATGGGCGCCGGATCCGTTTCGACTGCTTCCGACGAGGCAGCAACTTCGACCGTTACTGGCGTCACGGCTGCAAGCAATTTGTTTGCGATGGGGTGCGTCATCGCTGCGAGCAGCGGCCACAGCGCAGGCAGGTGACGCGCGTCGAGGAGCGAGACGGCGGTGCCGTCGATCTGCTCGGCAAGGTCGAAAGCGGTGGAAAGGACCTCGACGGCGCCTTGCGGAGCATCTTGTGCCAATCGGACGGCGGCGAGGATGAGGTACGCCTGCGCGCAATCGGCGAGGACGCGGCGTTCGCGAGCCGCGGGTATGACGCGATCGAGCACCCAGATCGCCTCGTCAAGCTGCCCAGCGGTGTACAACGCGAAACCGAGCGCCGTCTGGAGCATGGCCCAATCCTGTGCCTCGGGGGTGGATTCGAGGTCGTCGAGGGTGGACTGCAGGACGCTGACCGCAAGATCGGCATCGTTGGTGAGTGCCCAGATGCGACTGGAGGTGACGGCGATCAGCGCATGCAGATGCTGATCGCCCAGCTCGCCCCCCAACGCTTTCGCTTCCGCGACCTGTTCAAGCGCGGCGGCGGCGTGGCCGCTGAGGACGTCCAGGTCGGCCAGGGCGATGTAGACGTAGGCCTGCACCTGGCGATGCCCGATCTCGTCGGACAGAGCAAGCGCCGCGTGCAAGTCTTCGCGGGCCTCCGCCGCCTGGCCGAGATGCTGGCGTATCGTGCCGCGGTAGAGCCGCGAGACGGCGAGGCGCACCTTGTCGCCAGCCTCCCCCGCGAAATAGATGGCAGCGGTGAGGGATTTCTCCGCGTCGAGGTACGCGCCTCCGGCGTGGCGGAGCATGGCGCGTACATAGAACAGGCGCGCCAACGCGGAGTGATCGCCCAGGACGCGACAGCGTGCCTCGATGCCGCTGAGGAATGCCTCGGCGCGATCGGGCCCCTCCAGCATGTTGACGCACGCCACGAGGAGGAAGTGCGCCCGCACCTGGAGGTCGTCAGCGTCCGCAGGCAGGAGGGCTATGGCACGATCGCAGTCACTCCGCGCATCGGCGTAGCGACCTCGAATATAGCGCAGATCTGCCCGAACGAGGAGGGCGCGCGCCATCGTGGCTGAATTTTCCTCGCCGATGTCCACGAGTCGAGCACACGCCTGTTCGAGCGCAGCCTCTGCTTGGGGCGTCCTACCGGCGCCGCGGTGCAGTTCCGCCTGCAAGACGACGAGGTCGGGATGCTCGCGCCGTTGCTCGGGCCCGAGGAGGTCGATCCAACGGGTAAGCGTGGCGCCGCGTCCGCTGCGGAGGAGGAGTGGCCGCTTGCGCTCGATCAACGCGATAAGTTCGTTGGCGGCGCCGGCCAGGGCATACAGATGGGCAGCCTGTTCGTCGGAGTGTTCATCGCCAACCTGTTCGAGCAACCAAGCGGCGCGGACGCGCAGGCCCGCCACGCCGTCGGCGCCTCTCGTCTCCGAGAGCCGTTGGCGCAGCACCTCGCGCAACAGTGGCTGAAATCTGAAGACCGATTCGTCGGGTCGGCCGCCGAAGCGAGACACCATGCCTGTTGCACGGGTCAAGGCGACCAATTGTTCACGCGCGTCGTCGATGCCGAGCAGATTGTGGCAGAGCGGAGCGGTCATGTCGTCGAGTACGGAGGCGCTGACGGCGAAGTCGCGGAGTGTATCGGGGAAATCGCGAAGGACCTCGCGCGTGGCGTAATCGAAGACGGCCTTGTGGTTGAACTCGTCGGTCGTGCGCGCGGCACGGACCTCGGGAAGTGAGAGGCCCGTGGCGAGCGTGACGCCCGCCACCCAGCCGTCGCAGAGCGATTGCAGGTCGTCGAGATACGCGGCATCGTGGGGAAGGCCGCGCGCGGCGAGCAGTTCCGCAAGCTCCTCCCGCGTGCACTGCAGCGCGTCGAGCCCGATGGACCGGATGCGACCCTGCACGAGGGGGGTCGAGAACTTGAGCGCCTCCAAGTCGCGATACTCGAGGATGAGTTGCAACTGGTCGCGCGGACGGGCGAGGAGATGCTCGAGGAGCGCACGTGCCTCGCCTTGCGGCTCGAGGTGGTCTACCCCGGTCAACACGAGGACGAGTGGCTTGGCGATGTGGGCGCCGATGTCTTTGCTGAACACCTCGGCCGCGCGACGCAGTTCACTCGTCGTAAGCGCGCCCCCCTGAGCGTGCTGGAGGAGATTGCGCGTTGCCCACGGGCGGCGTGGCGCATAGGTGCGGAGCACGTGGATGAGGCCGTATATCAGGGTCGCCGGGTCACTGTCGCTGGCGTCGAGGTGATACCACAGTACCGGGAAACGCGTGGAGGCTGCCCACTGCGCCAGGAGGGTGCTTTTGCCATAGCCGGGGGGGGCGTTGACGAGGATGGTGTCGACGCCGCCGAAAGGATCATCGAGCCAACCTTCGATCTCCGCTACCAACTTCGTGCTGATGAAACGCATGCTCGGGAAGTTGCGGGCGGTGCGACTTTCCACCTGGGAAACGCTGGGCTGCCAGGAGCGCGGTTCTCCACAAGTCGCCCCCATTCCGCGCGGACGCTCTCTCGCCGTGGGCCGCGATGCGTAGGCATCCCGCACGCGACTTTGCATAGCTAGGGTACGTCGTCTACGCCGGCGCGACGTTTGCGCGGTTCTGTGCCTGTACACACCCGCGAAAGTCACCACCCGCGGTGCATCAGGAATGGTCTCCTAGCGGCCGGTATGTTGCGAGGTTATGTCGCTTGGAAACCTCTCCGTGGCACGTAGTCTACCATGCGAGGGCAAGTCGTATCGGGCATACGTACTGGCGGATTCTGACAGGGCCAGGCGCTTACTTTGCACGACTCGCGACGGCGGCGAAGGCGGTGCGCGCGGCGTCGATGGTATGAGCGAGATTGTCGTCGCTATGCGCCAGCGACATGAATCCAGCCTCGAACTGTGAGGGAGCGAGGTAGACGCCCTCTTCAAGCATCGCCTGGAAGTAGGTCGCATACGCTGTGGTGTCCGCGCGCTTTGCCGAGGTCTCGTCGACGACAGGGCCAGTCCGCGAAGAAGACGGTGAACATCGCGCCGACCCGCGTCTGATCGATCGGTACACCAGCCGCGCGCGCCGCCGCTGACGCCCTCTGCGAGTTGTGCCGAGAGCGACTCGAGCCGTTCGTAGGTACCTGACTCGCGTAGCATCTCGAGTTGGGCGATGCCCGCCGCCATCGCCAATGGGTTGCCCGAGAGCGTGCCCGCCTGGTAGACGGGACCGGCGGGCGCCACGAGCGAATCATGTCGCGCCGACCGCCGTAGGCCGCCGCGGCAGGCCGCCGCCGACGATCTTGCCGAGCTGGTCATGTCGGGCGTGACGCCGTAGAGCTCCTGCGCGCCGCCGTAGGCGACGCGGAAGCCGGTCATGACCTCGTCGAAGATGAGCAGCGCGCCGTGCTCGGCGCGTCAGCGTCGCGCAGGCCCTCGAGGAAGCCGGCGCAGCGGCGGGACGCAGCCCATGTTGCCGCCGACCGGCTCGACGATGACCGCCGCGATCTCGTCGGGGAGTGCGCTCGAAGAGGCTGCGCACGGCCGCGACGTCGTTGTAGGGCGCGCGTCAGCGTGTCGGCGGCGCGGCCGGCGGGCACGCCGGGGCTAGTCGGGGATGCCGAGCGTCAGCGCGCCCGAGCCGGCGGCGACGAGCAGCAGTCGGCGTGGCCGTGGTAGCCGCCGTCGAACTTGACGATCTTGTTGCGACCGGTGAAGCCGCGCGCGACGCGCAGGGCGCTCATCGTCGCCTCGGTGCCCGAGATGACGAAGCGCACCATCTCGATGCTGCGGCACCGCGCTCGAGCACGAGCTCCGCGAGGCGCACCTCGGCCTCGGTCGGCGCGCCGAAGCTGGTGCCGCGTGCGGCCGTCTGCGGCGATCGCCTCGACGACGCGCGGGTGCGCGTGCCCGAGGATCAGCGGCCCCCACGAGCCGACGTAGTCGAGGTAACGGTTGCCGTCGACGTCGAAGAGGTAGGCGCCTCGCCGCGCTCGATGAAGAGCGGCTGGCCGCCGACGGCGCGGAAGGCGCGCACGGGGCTGTTGACGCCGCCCGGCATCACCTCGCGGGCGCGGGTAAACAATGCCGCCGAGCGATCCGTTTGCATGCGACTCTCCTCCTCGCCGCGCGTCCGTGACTCACCCTTCTGCGGCGCGGAGGCCCCTGCCTGCAGGCAGGGGGTGCGCGCCCGCCCCTCGTGTGCTCTACCGCCCGCGTGCTTAGGCACGCCGCCCGCAGGGCGGTGCGAACCGTTCGCACCGCGCGTTCCCACCCGACCAGGCCGGCGTTGTGGGCGGCAAGCGTCGGCCGCGTACCCTGTTCGACGGACGCGCCCGACGGCGCACCCGCGGCAGGGGCTCACCTTTGGCGGGCTGCGGTCATGCCGCCACACGCGGCCGCTTGGTCGTTCCGGGCGAGCGGCAAGCCCTGGCCTCAGCCATGGGGTGCATGACGAATCATTGTAGCGCAAGAGGATAGGAGCGAGGCGTTGGCCGCTCCATTAATTCGCGAGGTTGGCGGCAATGTACTGACGGATCGTGGCCCAGTTGCCGTTCTGCGGGAGGAGGATGGCTTGACCGTCCGCCGAGGTGGCGTCTACTAGCACGTTCTGATTCGAGAGACCGACGTGGGCGGCGTTGGTAAAGTTGAGCTTCTGCATGAAGAGGAAGAGATCGGCCAGTGAGAGGTTGGTGTAGATCGAACGTTGGAGGGCATCGAGAGCGCCCGCAAGCCCCGGCCATGCCGTGATGGAGCGGGCGCGCGTGAGGATCGCATGGATCAGGAACTGCTGCCGTGCGGAACGGGCGAAGTCGGTGCCTTCGCTGGCGGGCGCGGTGACGTAGCGGGCGCGGGCGTATTCGATGGCGCGCTCGCCATCCATGTGCTGTTGCCCGGTGGTGAAGGAAATGGTCTTCCATCTGGCGTTGATCGAGGGGTCGTCGTTGACCGGGTACTGCGCAGTGAACGCGGTCGGCACGTTGATGTCCACTCCGCCGAGTGCGTCGACTAGGTCACGGAATCCGGTGAAGTCGATGGTGAGCCAGTATTGGACCGGGATGCCGAGCACGTCGCTGACCTTATTCGCCGCCTCGTTGCCACCGGCGATGCGCCCAGCTGGCGTACCATCGAAGCCGTTGTCGACGCCTGCTTCATAGGCGGCATTGATCTTCTCGTACTGGCCGGAGCCGGGGGGCACCTGCACCCAGAGGTCGCGTGGGACGGAGATCATCGTGGTGGCGTGGTCGCCGGGGGCGAGGCTCATCACCATCATACTGTCGGTGAGGTTGGCGCCGGGGTGGGTTCCGCCGCCGTAGCCGAGGACCAGCACATTGATCCGCGACGAGCTGGCGATGTAGCTGGTCTGCGAGCTGAGCGGTCCCTGCGGGGAGATGGCCGTGCCGAAGTCGTAGAGTCGGTGGACGAGCAGCGCGCACAGCACGAGGATGACGGCCAGCGCCACGAGCAGGATGTTGCGCAAGATATGCCGGCGCGCCGGCGTCGGCGCGCCGGCGGGATAGTAGGACGGCGAGGCGTCAGGGTAGGGCCCGCTGTATGGGCGTAGGTTCATCGGGAGGGGTGTTGTGCCTGGGGCGAGCGGCGGCGGTGAGAGCGGCGGGATGGCCGGCGTTGGCGGCGGATAGCGCCCCGGCTGTGTGGGAGCATCCCATGATGGGGTGTCATTCCCTTGACTAGACGGCATTGCGCACACCCACTTGCCACTAGCTGCGATCCGACTACCCATAAAACGTTTGGCGATATGCCTGTGTTATGGATTTAATCGTGGCTTCGCACTCTTGTGCTGATACGTGCTGGCTGCGACGGCGGCTGACAAGCCGCGGGAATTCGAGGAAACGACGACGCCGCCCCTGGGGTTGGCCGAGGGCGGCGTGCGCTCAGATTCGCGTTCGGAGACGGTCCTGGTGGGTGGTACTGGACTCGAACCAGTGACCTCGTCGGTGTGAACGACGCGCTCTGCCGGCTGAGCTAACCACCCGAAGGCGCGATGCGCCGGCGTCAAGAAACCATATCACGCGAGCGAGGTGGCGTCAACACCGGGGCGGCGTGGTCGCATGTTGAGAGAGCCGGATCGCGCGGCCTTGCTGCCTCGAGCGGTGGTGGCCTACACTGTGCGCAGCCACGCTCCGCGGGCGAGCGACTATCACGTGGCCAGGCCGGAGCGGTTTCTGGGAGCGCGCATGGACACGCAAGAGGTTACTCGTCGCATCTTGCGACAGCGCATGGAACGGTATCAGGACACCAGCCCGGCGCTGGGTTCCCTTGGCACGGCACGGTTTCGCAGCGAGGCGGGTGTGCTGCGTGTGGGGTTCGCCTCGATCACATCTAAGCGCGCGACCGAGGCGGTCCGCGTCGTGACGGAGTTTGCGCGGCACCACCAGCTGCAGGTTCAATGGTTGGTGGTGCCGCAGCGCGCGGGCGAGGAGGAGTTGGCCGCAGCCTTGACCACGGTTGGGTTCACGCTCACCGACGATCTCCAGTTGATGGCGCACCGGGGTCCCGTTCGGGCGCCAGTCGAGGCGAACGCTGAGGTGGACGTGCAGCACATCGGCACCTGGGAGGCGATGTGGCGCTACGAATATGGCAACCGCCAGTCGTTCTACGATGAAGCGCAACCATCTGAGGCGGCGGTGACGCAGCGGGCGAGGGAACGCTGGCATGAGCAAGAGCGAGGGTGGTGCCGCTACTTCGCGGCGTTTGCTGGCGGTCAGTATGCCGGTGGCTGTTACATCAGTCTCTACGAGGACATCCCGACGGTGATGGGCGTCTACACGCTGCCGCAGGCGAGGCGTCGCGGCGTCGCACGCACGTTGCTGATGCGCGTTGTCGACGAGATCGCAGTGTCGCGTGGCGATTTGTGTTGCCTTCTCGTCGAGCGAGGGAACCCCGCAGCGTTATTGTACCGCGAGCTCGGCTTTGTGGCGCTGGTTGATTTGCAGACCTTCACATCGTCGTGGCGGTGAAGCGGAGCGGCGGGCGGAGGAAAGGCAGGCGACCACATGGGAGAGGCGCGCGGCAGAATAGAGGAGATCGATGTGGGGGACGATAGGCGCGACCTCCGGCTGGTGAGCCGGCTGGCATCGCGATCCTCGCGCCGCAGCATCGTGTCGGCGCTGGCGGCGGGCCGGCTTCGAACCGTCGATGAGGTCGATCTGCTTTCGGAGGAGTCGCTGCACGATCTAGCCCCGACGAGCCTTTACCTGCTACTAGGCAGTGGCGTGGTGTTCGTCGCTCTGGTCATCGCGGCACAGCAAGCGCATCATGCTGGGCAGCTGCTCGGTGCGCAATCGCTGGTCCTCCGCGCGTTGGCGCTGCTCGCGCTAAACGTCGTCGCCTACGCCGTGATGCTGCCGCTCCACGAGGGGGTGCATGCGGCGATGATCCTTGTGCTGGGAGGTAGGCCGCGCTTCGGACTGAAGCTGCCGTTCGCCGCATACTGCACGGCACCGGGGCAGATCTTCGCCCGCAACGGCTACTTGGCGGTGGCGCTCGCGCCGCTGATCGTTCTGACCGTGGTCGGCGCTGTGGCGACGTGGCTCTGGCCGGGTCTTGGCGCGTGCATCGTATTAGGTCTCGCAGGTAATGTTTCGGGCGCGGTGGGCGATCTCGCATCGTCTGTGCGGTTGCTGCGCCTGCCTGCGACGACGCTCGTGACGGATACCGACACGGGGTACGTGGCCTACATGCTGAGCACTCACTGAGGCGTGGCGCATGCGCTTGGTGCCATGGTGCGCCGGTACGCACGCATCGCGCTTGACACTGTGCACGACCGGCGGCGATGATCGTAACTATGGAGGATATGAATCGTCATGTCGTCAGCTGACCGCCGCGAAGTCTACGTCACCGGCATCGGGCGTGTGCCGCTTTGCAAGCGCTGCGGCAATCCCATGGAACAGTGCCGTTGCTCGCCGCAACGCGAGTCCGTTCGAACGCCGCTGCCACAGGACGGTTGGGTGCGCCTGGCCCGCGAGCGCAAGGGGCGTGGCGGCAAGGTCGTAACGATCGTCGGCGGCCTGCCGCAGGATTATCGGGCGCTTGCTGACGTGGCGCAAACGTTGAAGCGCTTTCTCGGCGCGGGCGGCACGATCGAAGGCGGACAGCTCGTCATCCAGGGCGATCATCGTGACCGGCTCGAACCGAAGTTGACCGCGATGGGTTATAAAGTGAAGCGCGTCGGGGGGTGACGGTCCTGGTCCGGTTAACGCGGACTCGTCAGACCGTCCGCGGCCTTTTCAGCGCCGCAAATCGGCTCCTGACCCCTGCAATTCAGGGCTGCCGTACATTGACGAGTTCCATAGCAAGTGTTACTATCGGAGGACCGAAGGCGAGTGGTGTGACGTGGGTGACGAGGTGGATGCCCGCTTGCCGTGAGAAGCGGCGCGGTATGCGCTTCGCAATCAACGGTGCATCGCAGGCGACTTTTTGGAACGCCGGCTGGAAGCGAGGGTGCGCCCGATGATCGTGCGTCGCTTTATGCAGTGGCTGACGGGATTTCGCAGCTCAGCACGCCACTCCTCGCTTAGTGCGCCTCTGGCTCGCAGCGTGTTGGCCGAAGATGCCGCCCTCCCGCAGGTGACCAGTTGGCTTGCCGCCGCACACCGGTTACGCCCTACGCGCGGCATCGCCATGACGAGCGTGTCCCCCATGCGCGATCGCCAGGTACCCCCTCGGCTGCGCACCGGCGCTATCGGTCGTGAGCAGGTTATGGCAGGCCGATCGCGTCCGCTGGACGTGCCCCCGACCGTGCAGCCCCCTTCGCGCGGAGACCAGTCGATTCAGCAGCAACCGGCGCAGGCGACGCCACATACCGAGCCGCTCGCGCCTCGTCAGGATACTCCTTCGATTGAGCCGGCGGCGCCGTTCGTTGACGACGCTGCCCTGCGCCGTCAACTCGCTGCATTCAAGCAGCTCGTCCGGCTTGGCGTTTATAACGAGGGCTTCCGCAGGGATGCATTGCCCGATCAATACGCACGCGGCCTCTACGCTGACGACGACGTATCTATGGGCGACGATTCGGAACTCTCCAATTAGGCGCGTCACTTCGTTCCCACCGAAGCCACTATGCCGCTGATGGCTTCGAGCCCTCGCGTAGCACCTGCAGGAGTGATCCTTTGTCGAAGGGGCCCCGCCTTCGACGGACGCCACACGTGACGCGCGTACACGGCACCGTTGACCGTCTCTGTGCCGTTCCCGAGATGCCCCCAACCCGTGCGGCACCTCTTACGGGAATAGCCCGTACAGCCGCTGTGCCTTTAGGCCATGCGGACGAATGGGCTTGCGTAGGCATAAGCCAGGAGTCTGTTGCATTTGCTTCTTTGTATGGCAACATGCTATACTTCCTCCATAAGGAAACGCACGACTATCTGGCTTGATGAAGCCGACCGCGCCGCGCTAGCGACAATTCGTGATCGGTATGGTGTGGCGAGCGATCGCGATGCGATCCGGTTCGCGTTGCGCCTGCTTGCGGAGTCGCGGCCCGTCAATCTTGAAGTACCGGAGAAGTGGAAACCGCAGTCGTGAGTGACCTGAGCCCGCGTAAAGCCTACAAGTACAAACTCAAGCCAACATCTGAACAGGAGCGGACGCTGGCTGAGACCTTGTGGCGTTGCCGCGTGCTCTACAACACGGCGCTAGAACAGCGTATCACCACCTATCGGCGATGTGGCGTCACCCTCACCGCCTACCAGCAGATGGCGGAATTGCCTGACGTGAAGGTAGCGTTTTCAGAGTATGCGGCGATTCACTCACAGGTTTTGCAGGATGTACTGGCAAGGTTGGACAAGACCTATCAGGCGTTCTTCCGCCGCGTGAAGGCAGGACAGATACCGGGCTTCCCGCGCTTTCAAGGGCGCAATCGCTATCACTCCTTCACTTACAAGCAGTATGGCAACGGAGCTCAGTTGGATAACGGCTTCCTGGTACTGAGCAAGATAGGTCGTGTCGCGGTGCGCTGGAGCCGCCCGATTGAAGGCGCACCCAAGACCGTCACGATCTCGCATGAGGCGGATGGCTGGTATGCCAGCATCGCGTGCGCCGAAGTGCCCGCCCAGCCTTTGCCACCTACCGGCAACGAGACGGGTATCGACGTGGGCTTGAAGGTCTTCCTTGTCACAGCGCAGGGCGAAACGGTCGAGAACCCGCGCCAGTACCGTCGTGGTGAGAAGAAACTCGCCAAGGCCCAGCGGCGTGTCTCGCGTCGCAAGAAGGGCAGCTCCCGCAGACGCAAGGCAGTCGGACTGCTGGGTAAGCAACATCAGACGGTGAAGCGCCAGCGTGCCGACTTCCACCATAAAACCGCACTGTCCCTCTTGCGCCAGTACGACACGATTTATCTCGAAGATTTGCAAGTCGCGAATATGGTGCGGAACCGTCACCTCGCCAAGAGCATCAGCGATGCGGGTTGGGCGCAGTTCCGCACCATCCTCGAAGCCAAGGCAGCATGCGCCGGGCGTCGAGTCGTCGCCGTGCCACCCGCCTTCACAAGCCAGGATTGCAGCGGCTGCGGGGCGCGCGTGCCCAAATCGCTGAGCGTGCGCACCCACGTCTGTCCCAACTGTGGCCTCGTGCTCGATCGGGACGAGAACGCGGCCAGGAACATCCAATGGGCCGGGCAGGCCCTTCGGGGACTCGCGGCGGTAGCTGCGGGGACGAACCGAGCATCCATCGGGCTTTAGCCCGTGTGGAGTGTCAAGGCGCGCCAGGCACCGAGTCTACCAGTTGGAAGCTGGGACGCAGGAACACGCCGTCGTAGCGATCCCAGGTGGCGTCAGCGGCTGCCAGAGGCCAGTCAATTGTCGCAGCCGTGACGCTGTCGAGGTATGACGCGGCGTAAACGTCGTTGACGTAGTTGTCATACTCGTCCTGTACCGGACCTAAGACGGCGACTGTCGACGTTTTGAGGGCGACGCCACTGGTCCATAGGGCTTTCTGCGCCTCGAACGTGACCACTTTGGAGCGCTCCTGTGCGCCGGCGATCTCGTCGTCCGTGACGGGCACCGTTCCCCTGATGGTGACGTGGACGATGGCGCTCTCGGCATGCGCGTCGTAGGTTGTTTGCGCCGAGAGGGCGTCGATAGGGGAAGCGCGGCAGACTGCGTTCGAGAGCACGGCGACGGGGTCGGCGGAGGTCGAGATCGTGCAGGGTGGAGGCGTCGCGGTCGGCGTCGGCGTGGACGACCGCGCAGCGGAGGATGAGGCGCATGCGGTGAGCAGGAGAACTGCCAGCGCAAGAAGTAAGTGGGGAGATAGCGCACGGCGAGCCAGGATTGCACGAGGCATTTGAGACTCTCCCGTCAAGCGGAGCCGGCCCAGAGGCTGCCCGCGAGTATGGAGTAGCGGCGAGCCTGGCACGGCGTTGGGCGCAGCGTAGCATCCAGTCGTCGCGAAACCAAGGTTTCATTGCAAAAATCAACGCGACTCGGTGAGGGGATGCGCCAGGGGCAGCGTGGCGAGCCTCAGTAGCTCGGCGACGCTCCATGCCTGGGCGAGACAGCCGCGTGGGCTGAACGGCGGGCCAGCGTCGGCGATCTCGCTGATCGTGCCGATGCCGGCATTGAGGAGGTGAGTGCGGAACGGCGCGAGGAGTGCAGCAACGTCGGCGCGATCGCCGTCGACGCGAATCCGAAGGTCGGCGTAGGCACCGAGCAGCCACGGCCACACCGTGCCCTGGTGGTAGGCAGCGTCGCGGGTACGGCGGTCGCCGAGGTAATGCGCCACGAAGCGCGGATCCTCGGGGGGCAGCGTGCGCAGGCCGAGCGGTACCAGCAGTTCGCGCTCGACGACGGCGAGGACGGAACGTGCCTGCCCGTCGTCGACCAACTCCGGCGCGACCGCCAGTGCGAGAACCTGGTTCGGGCGCAGCGACCAGTCCACTTTGCCGGACTCGCCGTCGGCGTCGATTACGTCGTAAAGGTAGCCACCGGTCGGATACCAGAAGCGCGGCGCGAAACTGCGCTCGACCGCTCGGCGCGCGTCATCGTAGCCGCCGGCGTCAGTGCCCAGGCGGCGTGCCCAGGTCCCGGCGAGGGCGAGGGCGCGATACCAAAGGGCGCTGATCTCGATGGGTTTACCGATGCGAGGCGTCACCACCCAGCCGTCGACACGGGCGTCCATCCAGGTGAGTTGCACGCCCGGCTCTCCGGCGCGGAGCAGTCCATCGGCGGGATCGACGCCGATGCCGTAGCGGGTGCCGCGCTGGTGCCAGGCGATCACATCCTCGATCAGCGGGAAAATCTCGTCGAGCAGTGGCCAGTCACCTGTGGCGTTGAGGTAGCGGTCGAGTGCGACGAAGTACCAGAGGGTGGCATCCACGGCGTTGTATTCGGGGGCTGATCCGCTGTCGGGGAAGCGGTTGGGAATCATGCCCCGGTCGGCGTAGCGGGCGAAGGTACGCAGGAGGCCGCGTGCGTCGGCGAAGCGCTTTGTCGCCAGCGTCAGCCCTGAGAGCGAGATCATCGTGTCGCGGCCCCAGTCCGTGAACCAGGGGTAACCGGCGATGACCGTGAGTTCGGGGTCGACGTGGAGCTCGGTGGCGGGGCGGTCGCGCGCCCCGGCCTGAATGACCCTGGTTACTCCAGATTCTGTCGACGTCGGGAGCTCGAAGAGAGGCGCGCTGCTGGCGGGAATCGGGCGGGCGGCGAGGAACTGATCGGCGGCGAGGACGAGTCGCGTAGTAAGGGGATCGGAGTTGTCGCGCAGGTCGGCGCGCGCAAGCAGCGCGGTTTCGCGCTGCCGTTCGCGCTCCAATGCCGCCGCCACGATGACTTCGTGATCGACACTGCCGAGGCCGGCCAACCCTGAGGGAAGCGTACTCTCGGCGGAGAGTACCAGCGTCGCCGTCTGGCCCGGCGCAAGTGAAACCGAGAAGGTGCCGGGTAGGAAGGCGTCCTCGACGTCGGGCAGGCCGCGCTCGCGCTCGATCCGGTGGAAGATCTGTCGATTCCAATCGCCGCCGTATGGCTGTGGCATGAAGGTGGCGGCGGGTCCGCCGAGCAGGCGATAGGGATGGGCGCTCGTGCTGGCGGTGAGGGTGCAGGAGTGCGCGTCGGCTTCGACGACGAAGCGGAGGCCGTCGGCCTCGCGAGTCGTACCGTGATGGTCGCGGTCGAGGCAGAACGGCGTGAGGCTGAGGGTGATGGGCTGCGCCTGCGGTCCGGCGTCGTAACGATACCGCACGTAGGTGAGGTTGGCGCCGTGCTCCATCCAGACGAGCTTCTCCAGAGCGGCATCAGGGGCGAGCCGATAGCGCCATCGCGGGATCAGACCTTCGAGCTCGAAGACCTCCAGATGCTCGAAGCCGCGCGGGTAGATCGTGCCGTCGGCGTACTCATTCGTGCCCAGTGCGATGGACGTCCCACCGGGCGGCGTGACGACTTCGTCGAGCTTGGCGACCAGCACGGCGCGCTCCGCCGGCGGTCGTACCGCGGCGACGAGCAGTCCGGAATAGCAGCGCGTGGTGGCCCCGGCGACGCTGCCGAGTGCGTAGCCGCCGAGGCCGTTGGTGACGAGCCACTCGCGGGTCAGGTCAGCATTCAGATTGCTGAGCGTGGCAGGGTCGAGGGCAAGGATAGGGAGCATGAAGCTATTGAACCACGAAGGACACGGAGTCCGCAGCGGAGAGACGAATCGCGGTGTTGCGACACTGAGGTGCCAGCGTAAGCTGGTGGCACGGACAGGAGTCCGCTTGAGATTGACACTCCACACGGGCCAAGGCCCGATGGATGCTCAGGAAACGCTTGTGGCAACCCACTACGTTAGCTCTTGAAGGGCCTGCCCGGCCCCGAAAGGCGTTGACTGCATCGCCGGGCGAGCTAGGCTCAATCAACCCGACTCAAGCGCAGCGCACCACGTCCAAGATACGTTAGTGCTTTTACCCGCAGGAACGATTGACTGCGGAACCGCCAAACCCTATTTGATTGGTGAGGTGCAAAGTGCCTATGGACCTATTCTTGCACAGGCAGGCGGAATCGGCAACCGCAACAGGCTTTCGGCTAAAGCCACGCAAACCCTTTCATCCGCATGGGCTGAAGCCCAGCGGCTTTACGGGTTCTGGTCGGGTGCATAAGCGTGCGTGCGGCGCGCAGTGGACACTCGGGAGGTGGCTCGTGCATACTGCACGACACGGTATGCTTCCGTCGCTGAAGTGAAACGCACATCGCCGCGATGAGCCAGCAAGCCCCCAAGGAGGTGCGTCATGAAGAAAGATCTCGCTTACATCCAAGCCAAGAAGAGAGCCGGCGAGCCGATCGTGATGCTGACGTGCTACGACTATCCCACCGCGGTCCTCGAGGACGAGGCCGGCGTGGACGTGATCTTCGTCGGCGACAGCGTCGGCACCAACGTGCTCGGCTATGCCAGCGAGACGGAGGTGACGATGGCCGACATGCTGCATCACCTGCGCGCTGTGCGGCGCGGTGTGAAGGATGCCTACCTACTGGCGGATCTGCCGTATCGCGCCTACGAGACGCCGGAGATCGCGCTGACCAACGCGCGGGCGTTCCTGGCTGAAGGCGCCGACGGCGTGAAGTTGGAGGGCGGCGCCGAGCAGGAGGCGGTGGTGCGCGCGCTGGCCGAGGCAGGGATCGCCGTCTGCGGGCACATCGGCTTCACGCCACAGACGCTCGGATCGAAAGGCCGCGTGCAGGGGCGCGCCTTGGAGCAGGCACAGGTGCTGATCGAGAGCGCCGAGACGCTGGAGCGCGTCGGCCTGAGCATGATCGTGCTGGAGCTGGTGACGGAGCCGATCAGCAAGCTGATGAGCGAGCGGCTGCGCATCCCGACGATCGGCATCGGCTCGGGCCGCTATTGCGACGGGCAGGTGCTGGTCGTGTGGGACATGCTCGGCCTCTCGACCTTCGAGCGCAAGCTGAACAAGAAGTACGCCAACCTCCATGAGACAGAGCTGACGGCGATCCAGACCTACACGCGCGAGGTGCGCGAGCGGCAGTTCCCCAGCGAGGCCAACAGCTTCGCGATGGACGAGGCGGAGCTGGCGAAACTGCTCGAGTGGGCGGCGGCGGCGCAGTAGTCCCGTTGCTAGCCGATTCTATAGGTGACGAGACCCTTGGCGACGGCGGTTCCATCTGTGGTCTGCACGTCCACGTCCAGGGAGACGATGGTGCGACCGCGCCGGAGCACGCGCGCCGTCACGAGGTTGACGAGCACGAGCGCCACCAGGCGACCACTACGATCTTGACCAATCGCCTCACGTCCGCATCTCCCACTTCGCTATCGTGCTAGGCTGATCCGTTACCCGCCCGGTGGCGCGACTCGATGGTCCGTGCCGTTTAGTTCAGACGGACGGGTGAGATTGACACTCCACACGGGCCAAGGCCCGATGGATGCTCAGGAAACGCTTGCGGCAACCCACTACGTTAGCTCTTGAAGGGCCTGCCCGGCCCCGAAAGGCGTTGACGGCATCGCCGGGCGAGCTAGTCAGACGGACGGGTGAGATTGACACTCCACACGGGCCAAGGCCCGATGGATGCTCAGGAAACGCTTGTGGCAACCCACTACGTTAGCTCCTGAAGGGCCTGCCCGGCCCCGAGAGGCGTTGACGGCCTCGCCGGGCGAGCTCGGCTCAATCAACCCGACGCAAGCGCAGCGCACCACGTCCAAGATACGTTAGTGCTTTTACCCGCAGGAACGATTGACTGCGGAACCGCCAAACCCTATTTGATTGGTGAGGTGCAAAGTGCCTATGGACCTATTCTTGCACAGGCAGGCGGAATCGGCAACCGCAGCAGGCTTTCGGCTAAAGCCACGCAAACCCTTTCATCCGCATGGGCTGAAGCCCAGCGGCTTTACGGGTTCTTCGGTAAAACGAGCGGGGTGGTAATGCAGGCTGAAGGCGGTATCATGCCTATTGTGCGGCGGCTCGTGCGGCCTCCAGCAGCCCCGCGGCATCGGCATATAGGTAGTCGGGCTTGCGGTCGCCGGTCGCGGCTTCGGCCTCCGCGCGGTTGGTGATGCCGGTGAGGACGAGCGCGGTGGCGACGCCCGCCGCACGCCCGGCGACGATGTCGAGATCGAGACCGTCGCCGACCATCAATGTCTCGTCAGGGGTGACGCCGAGCAGCCGCATGGCCTGATGGACGATACCCGGCGCGGGTTTGCCGACGATCTCCGCGCGCAGGCCGCTGGCATACTCGAGCGCGGTGGTGATGGCGCCGGTGCCGGGATCGAAGCCGTCCTCCATCGGCAGCCGCTGATCTCGGTTCACCGAGATGAAGGCCGCGCCGTCGAGGATTCCGCGCAACCCGCGCCGCAACCGGTCGTACGTGAGCGAGCGATCGAGTCCGACGAGGATGGCGTCGGGCGTGGGGCCGTCCATCTCCTCGCTCCAGACGGGGCGCAAGCCGGCCTCAGTGGCCATGCGCTCGATGGAGGGCATCGCCAGCACGAAGACGCGTCCGCCTGGAAAGCGCTCGGCGATGAGACGCACCGTGGCATACCCGGCGGTGAGCACGCGTCCTTGGGGGCGCGGCATGTCGAGCCGCGCCAACTTGGAGGCGACCTCTGCGGGTGTCTGGAGCGAGTTGTTGGAGAGATAGAGCACCTTGTGCCCCGTGGCATCGAGCCACTGCACCAGCTCGCGCGCACCGGGAAGGCGCTGCTCGCCACGATAGATAATGCCGTCGAGGTCGAGAAGGTAGGCGCGGTAGTCGTGCATCGGGCGGCTCGCTTTCATGGTGGATTTGATGAGGCTGCGTCAACAAGCCCACGGCTTCAGCCGTGGGCATGCAGCTAACCCGCGAAGGTTGCCGCCATAAGCCGATTGACTGCAGCCCGATACGGTTCTGTTCGACTGATATTGATCGCAGCGTTCACGTCCGCGCTCATAGCAATGGCACATCGCAGGCAGAGAAACAATTCTCGAGACCTCCGATTCGCCTTCTCGCAATGCCCGTAGGTGCTACAGGTGCGACTGGTGATTCTGGGATCAACCACGTGCAACGAGACACCTGCCTCTGCGGCTTTGTGGGTGAGGAATTGGCGCAGTTGGAAGAAAGCCCAGGAGTGCCGCTCATAGCGATGTTTGTGCCGCCAATGCGCCTTGACAACCACCCATGGTAGGCAAAACCGGAAACGCCGCGTACTCGATGAGCATCGCGCAACGCGCCTAACGCACCGTGTATTGCGTCGGAGAGTTCGAGATCGGCACGTTGTGCAAATTGCTCTCTGAGACTCCCCCGCATAAATGCGGGAGGTTCTGCTCTGCTTCCCCTCAGGTGCTTTCGCTTTCGGGGTACAAGCGCTTCACAGTTCAGGGCCGTCTCAGGCGGCCCATCCACCGGCAGAGCCTCAGGCTCCGGTGGCACCTGCACTATGACCATGCAGGCCAGTCCCTCGACTGATGTTGATTGCGCCCACCGCATCACGATGTCCTATCCAGCCACACGCACTGCACGTATAGCGGCGGTCTGCCGCCTTGTTGCGGGCAAAGCACGCTGGACAGGTCTGGCTGGTATAGGCCGGGTCTACCTGCTCGACACGAATACCCACGCGGTCGGCTTTGTAGGCAATGAATATGTTGAGCTGATAGAACGGCCAGGTCGCAATCATACGGTTGTTTTTGCGGGCTTTGGCCCCACGGCTGGTGCGTGCCGTGCGCTGGCGGATGCCAGCGAGTCGTTCTAGTCGAATGACGCCTACTTTTTGCTCCTGCGCCTGGGTGACGATCTGCCGCGCGAGCTTGTGGTTGGTATCACGCATCCACCGGGACTCTTTGCCCCGGCTCTTGCGCACAGCACGAACCTTTCCGGCCTTTTGGAGGTCTTTGCGACGCGCGTAGTGCTGGCGACGCTTGGCCCGCTGCTCACGGCCATTCCCAAAGAAGCGGTCCCCCGCGCCGATGACATGCACAACAGCGGGGACCTTCACCCCCAAGTCAATGCCCATGACGGCTTGACCAGGAGCAGGCGCTGGCTCAGGCAGGGTGTAGGCAATCTCGGCTACCCACTTACCCCGCTTACGCTTGATGCGGAGCAAGCCCGGCGTGCCCTCCTGCGGCACGGGAGCACAGCGAAGTGCGATTTGCTGCACCTTGCCGTCCTGGGAGATGGGGAGGAGGAGCATATCGCCCTCGATATGCCAATTCTGGTTGTTCCACTGGCAAATAGGCTTGCGCAGCACAGGAATCCGCCCCAACTCGAAGGAGCGTTTCCACACCGAGCGAGCGTCACGTAACACCTGGTTCTTCACGGCGCTGGGGAGTGCGGCGAGGAAGTCCTTGGTGGTGGCCCCCTCCGGCAGCACTTCACTGTCCAGCGCCGTGACCAGCAGATTGATGGTGCTGATGTACTCCTGGCAGTGGGCGTGCAAGAGGGCGGCTTGGTCTGGCGTCGGGTAGAGCCGGACCTGCACCGTCGTCTTCAGCTCGCTCACGTTTTGGACTGCCTTTCGATGTACTTCCTGATGGTCTCCTGGCCCACCTTGCCCGCCGTGCTGAGGAAAAAGCTCCGAGTCCACAGGGAGGGGAGCTTGCGCAACTGTAGGAACTCGTCTCGCAGATACCGCGAGCTACGCCCTTTGATGAGGCGGGGAATGTGGGAGGGAAGCGTGTAGGGGTTGACACGAATGAAGAAGTGCACGTGGTCTGGCTGAATGGCCAGTTCAAGTACCGCCTAATCGTGCTCCTCTACCACTTCGCGGATAAGCTGCTCCAGTCGGCTTCGCGCCGCTCCCACTAGGACCTTGCGGCGTCGCTTGGGGCACCAAACGATGCGATACACAACCAAGTGGACACTATGCAGCTCGTGTTGGTACTCTGTGTTTCCAGTAGAGCATTCTTCAACACTGAGCGCAAGTCGGAAAGGCCATGCATCCCCCCGATAAAGCAGGGGACGTTCTGGCCGGTATTCTGTAATGCCAGTGTTAAGGCTTGCGGCGATCCCGATTGTCGGGTAGACTGTGGTCAGGTCGTGTTCCGAAGCTCGGGAGAGCGTTATGAGCAGCCAAGACCCCTCACTAGCACGGCAAGATCCCGTGGGCTATCTCCGCCGCTACCAGCCGTTTAAGGGTTATCACCTCGCGACCTGCTACCCCTGACGACCGTTCCCCCATTGCGCTGCCTCAGTCGCCGACGCACGCCGCTGACTCTGAGTACCCCGGCGTTGTCCGACTCGCCCCATGACGTTCGCTTGATTGGGTGACTGAGCCTTCACCTCCTTCGCGGCACTCCACACCGGTCCCGCCCTGCTTTCTTCGGAGCGCGGAGCCGTCCGTTTGTCGCAGGTTGCAGCGCCACGCATGCCCCGCGTTTGTCGGCAGCGTGCTCCACTTTTGATTGCCCGGCATGCGGAACGGGCCGTGGAAGCATCCGTACGGAAGTACTCGATAGGCCGCCTGCGCCATCTACTGACCTCCTGTCGTGTCGCTCGTGCCACGCCCACCTCCGAGGGGCGCGGATGAGTGGGCACGTTCGCATAGTCTGGACGTGGTGGGTTGCCTCGCTCGATCTTCACTTTGAGTGACGTTCGCACGCCGCCGATCTCTCCTCTCCGCGCAAAGAAGGATTGTATGAGTACCAGCCAGGACCCAAACTTACAGCACGCGCTCGACACGACTCGAAAGTATCTGGACGTTATTCACGCGAAATCGCTGAGCCGCCAGCAGGCGGAAGATCTCGTCAAGCTGACCGTCAACAACTTTGCCAACCACTACAACCCGGGATTTCTCGAGTATCGCAAGTCTGTGACGGAGGGCGGTGACTTCGCCGCAGTGGAGTGGAGCGGGCGCGGCGCGACCTTCACCGACGCGCTGGGCCGCACGTATCTGGACTGTCTCGGTGGCTATGGACTGCTGAGCCTCGGCTGGTCCCATACCAAGGTGGTCGACGCGGTGAAGGCGCAGCTCGAACGCGCGCCGATGCCGACACAGGAATTGCTGGACTGGCCCCGCGGCATGCTGGCACAATTGCTCTCGGAGATCGCGCCGGGCGATCTGCAATACTGCTTCTTCGTCTCCAGCGGCACCGAGGCCATCGAGGGCGCGATGAAGTTCGCCAAGGCGGCGACGGGCAAGTCTGGCTTCATCGCGGCGGTACGCGGCTTCCACGGCAAGACGGCGGGCAGCTTGAGCCTGATGGGCAAGGCGAAGTTCCGCAAGCCGGCGATGCCGCTGCTGCCCAATGTCTTCCACGTGCCGTTCGGCGATTCGGACGCGGTGGAGCAACAGCTGCGCATCGCACAGGAGGTCGGCAACGAGATCGCCGCGGTGGTGATGGAGCCGGTACAAGGTGAGGCGGGCGCGATCGTGCCGCCGGATGACTACTGGCCTCGACTGCGCGCGCTCTGCGACGAGTACGACGTGCTGTTGATCGCCGACGAGGTGCAGACGGGCCTGGGCCGCACCGGCGCGCTCTGGGGTGTCGATCATTGGGGCGTGGTGCCCGACATCATGACCAGTGCCAAGGCGCTCGGCGGCGGTGTGATGCCGATCGGGGCGTTCGTCGCGCGGTCCAAGGTTTGGAAAACCTTCATCGACGATCCGTTCTTCCACACGACGACGACCGGCGGCAACCCGCTGGCTTGTGTCGCGGCGATCGCGACGATCAACGTCGTGCTGGAGGAGGAACTGCCGCGTCAAGCCGCCGAGAAGGGCGCCTACTTCATGGAGCGCTTGCAGCCGCTGGCGCGCAAATACGACTCGATCTATGAGAAGATCACCGGCAAGGGGCTGCTGATCGGCCAACACTTCCACGACGGCGACGTCGGCTATCAGGTGGCTTCAGGGCTCTTCCGGCGTGGCGTGCTAATCTCTGGCACGCTCACCAACGCCAAGACGATCCGCATCGAGCCGCCGCTGGTGATCGAGTACGACGAGATCGACGAGGTGCTCAACCGACTGGAGGATACACTGAAGGCGGTCTCCGGCGCGCCCGCTAGCGGCGATGTCTTGCAATTCCCCGTGACGGAAACCGTCGCGTCGGGCGTGGCAACGAACACCCACGCCGAGGTAAAGGCGAATGGGCACGTTAGCAAGCGAGCGAAGACTTCGCCAAGAGCCGCGAAGAGTATCGCAATGGCATAAGAGAGGCTTCGGCGAATTCACCACGGGGGACACGGCGTTCGGAGGGAGGATCGGGAGCAAGCGACTTGGTGCGGCTCCCGGCTTCTCCACGTGAGCGCCATGCAGTGAGTTCGTATCGTGTGGAGGCTCCGTGGCATGACAACCACGACTAATCCATCCAGTGGTGCATTCGTGGCGTTTTATTCACTGGAGGAGAGGAGGCCGCGGGCAATGGCGCACGCGGCCTCTGTTCGCAGGCTGAGGGGGTGGCAGCGTGCATCTTGTGGTGCTCGGCGGCGGAGGCGCGATGGGGCGCATCACGGTGCGCGCGCTGGCGGAGGATGCGCGCGTCGCGCGGGTGACGGTCGCCGATCTCCATGTTTCGGCAGCGGAGCGCACCATCGCCTGGCTGACGCATGGACGCGAGAAGGCTGATGCGGTCGCCTGTGATGTGCGGGATCCCGCGGCGCTCGCGGGACTCTTGCGCGGTGCGGACGCGGTGCTGAATGCGACGGATTATCCCTTCAACCTGGACGTGATGTGCGCGGCGCTCGATGCGAAGGTGCACTACGCTGACCTCGGCGGCCTCTTTCACATGACGAAGCGGCAGTACGAGCTCGACGGGGCTTTCCGCGGGGCGGGGCTGACGGCGGTGCTCGGCATCGGCAGCACGCCGGGGATTACGAATCTGCTGGCGCGAGTGGCGGTGGATGCGTTGGACCGTGTGGAGCGGCTGGACGTGCGCATCGGATCCGGCGACTACCGGCCCAACAGCGCGCCATTCGTGCCGCCGTACTCGATCCGCACAATCCTGGACGAGTGCACGCTGGAGCCGATGGTCTTTCGCAACGGCAGGTGGAGCGCGGTGACGCCGATGGGCGGGCAGGAGCAGGTCGAATTTCCGGCGCCGATAGGGTCAGCGATGGCGATGTATACGCTGCATTCGGAGGTGGCGCTCTTCCCAGTCTCGTTCCGCGAGAAGGGGCTGAAGCACGCCTCGTTCAAGATCGCTTTCCCCGGCGAGTTCCTGCGGCAGATGAAGCTCTTGGTGGACCTTGGACTTGGCGGGACGGAGCCTGTCGAGGCACGTGGCCCTGAGCGCGGAGCGACGGCGCGCGTCGCTCCGCGCGAACTATTGGTGGCGTTGCTGGCGCAGCGAGAGCCGCCGACAGGCGAGCCAGACGATTGCGACGTGCTGCGCGTCGTCGCGGAGGGCGCGCGTGATGGGCGGTCGCTGCGATTGATCGAGGAAATGGTCGTGCGCCCATTCAAGCCGTGGGGCGTGGGTGCGGGCGACATCGATACCGGCGTGCCACTGGCCATCGCGGGCATCTTGCTGGCGGAGGGCAGGGCGCATGTGGCAGGCGCGCATGGCGCGGAGCTGATCTTCGATCCCGCCGTTTTCCTGGCTGAACTGGCGACGTATGGTATGCGAGCGAACGAGACGAGTACGCGCGCGCTGGGCTAGCAGGAGCGGAGGCGGGGGACATTTAACTCTAGAGTATCCGGTGGGCTCGGAGGACAGGAGGCAGAACGGAGAGAAGAGCGCGGTGGTCCTGACCGCGCGGATGGTAGCGCATCATCAGAGAGCTTGAGGAGTGCCAGCGTGGATATCCGCAACCAGATGTGGATCAATGGCGAGTTCACCAGCGGCGTGAGCGGCAAGACCATCGACGTGCTCGATCCGGCGACGGAAGAGGTGATCGAGCGGGTGCCGGCAGGGAACGCCAACGACGCTGCGCGTGCGGTGGACGCGGCGAGCGCGGCATTCGCGGAGTGGCGGCACATGCCAGCGGGCGAACGCGGCGAATTGCTGCATGAAGTGGCGCGGAGGCTGACCGAGCGGACCAACGCGCTGGCAGAACTGTTGACACGCGAGGGCGGCAAGCCGCTGGTCGAGAACCGCGACGAGATGGGTTGGTCGGCGGCGTGCTTCCGCTACTACGCCGAAATCGCACGGAACTCTCGTGGCCGCGTGATCCCCTCTGTGGAATCATCGCAACTGAACCTGGTGCTGAAGGAGCCATATGGCGTCGTCGCGGCGATCGTGCCGTGGAACTATCCGATCCTCTTGATGGCGTGGAAGGTTGCGCCTGCGTTGGCGGCAGGGAATACGGTGGTGATCAAGCCATCGGAGATGACGCCGCTCTCGACGCTGGCCTTCGCTGACATTTTCGACCATCTGCCGCGTGGGGTGGTCAATATCGTCACCGGCTTTGGACGCGATGCGGGCGAGGCACTTGTACTCGATCCGCGCGTGCGTGTGGTGGCCTTCACCGGTAGCCTGGAGACTGGGCGGCACATCGCGCGGGTGACGGCGGAGCAGGTCAAGAAGCTGCATCTGGAACTGGGCGGCAAAGACGCCTTCATCGTCGCGGAGGATGCCGATCTCGATGTTGCGGTGCCGGGTGTGGCCTGGGCGGCATTGCTCAACGCGGGGCAGGTCTGTACCTCAACCGAGCGCGTCTACGTGCACGAGAGCATCGCGCGACCGTTCATCGAGCGCATCACGGAGTACGCACGAGGGCTGCGCGTGGGGCCAGGGATGGAGCCGGGAACGGACGTTGGCCCGATGATCGGCGACACCTACCGCGCCAAAGTGGAGACGCAGGTGGCAGAGGCGCAGGCCCAGGGCGCGCGGGTGCTGACCGGCGGCAAGCGGCCATCCGCACGCCAGCGCGGCTACTTCTATGAGCCAACGGTGCTGGTGGATGTCAGTCATGCGATGCGCATCATGCGCGAAGAGACCTTTGGGCCGACGATCCCGATCATGACGTACGGCGACTTCGATGAGGCGATCCGTCTGGCGAACGACAGCCCCTTCGGCCTCGGCGCGAATCTGTACACTTTTGACGCGCGGAAGGTGAAGCAGTTCTATGAGGAGGTGCAGGCAGGCACGCTCTGGGTCAACGATCCGCTCACGGACAACGATGCTGGGCCTTTCGGCGGGATGAAGATGAGCGGATTAGGGCGCGAACTGGGCGAAGAGGGACTCGATGAGTTCCGTGAGACGAAACATCTGCACTGGGATTTCGAGGGCGGCGCGAAGCCGTGGTGGTATCCCTACGGGCGATCCTGAGCGCGGACAGAGTGGTTCGTGCAGAGTAGACGAAAGGGCCCCAACGATGGGTATTTGCAGGATTTGCTCAGCTGTGTTATAACCGCTTCCAAGCAATGCCCCCACCGTGGACAAGCAGGTGCCGGCGTGTTACCGTTGGGGAACTTCGCATCTGCCCCGCTATGTGGCCTTATACCAAAATTTAGCTCGGTACTTGTAGAATCGTGATCGGCCAAGCCGCTGGAATCCGGCGGGCGGCCGTACCTTTCTACAACCTCCCAGACGAAGTTGGTATCAGCTAGCACCCTACGGTAGCGCCTTGCGATGGCACGGGCGCGGAGTGGAGAAGAGATCAGCGGATGCAACTGGTCGAGCAACACTTCATCCGCGACACCGACCCGCGCTACGCCATCATTGACGCGGCGTCGTTCGCCTCCAAGAATCTGTACAACGCTGCAAACTACCTTGTGCGGCGGGCCTATCTCCACGAGGGCGTCTGTCTCAATGCGGTTGCCGTCTTTCATCGCATCAAGGACCATGAGGCCTACCGTGCCCTGCCGCGCAAGGTCAGCAATGATGTGCTCCGCCAGCTCGAGAGGAACTGGCGGGGTTTCGTCGCCGCACTCGCCGCCTGGAAAGAGGATCCTTCGAAGTTCTTAGGACGGCCTCGGCTGCCGGGCTACAAGGACAAGCAGCGGGGGAGGAACCTGCTCATCTACGATATCCGGGCCATCAGCCTGATGGGGCTACGGAGAGGAGAGATCATCCCATCGCAGCTTGGTATCAGTGTGCGAACAAAGCAAGTCAATATCAAGCAAGCGCGGATCGTGCCCCGCAATGGCTACTATGTGGTGGAAATCGTCTATGAACGAGAGCCGGCACCGGCTGCCGTTGACGCCTCGCTCTGCGCTGGGATAGACATTAGTCTCAACAATCTGGCCGCGCTAACCTCAAACAAGGCGGGCTTCGTGCCCCGAATTGTCAACGGGCGCCCAGTGAAGGCGATCAACCAGTTCTACAACAAGCGCAAAGCAGAGTTACAGCACAAGCGCGGTAGCACTGGCACTACGACGCAGATGGAGCGGCTCACCGCCCACCGCACACGGCAGATCAATCACTACCTCCACACCGCCAGCCGGCGCATCATCGATCTACTGGTGGCCGAATGCATCGGCACGCTCGTCATCGGCAAGAACGACCGCTGGAAGCAGGAAGTCAACATGGGGCGACGCACCAACCAGATGTTCGTTGGCGTGCCCCACGCCCGCTTCGTCGAGCTGCTGGCTTATAAGGCAGAGTTGGTGGGCATCCGGGTAAAGATCACCGAGGAGAGCTACACCAGCAGGGCCAGTTTCCTGGATGGCGATCCACTTCCGAACTGCGGAGCAGGCGACAGGTCTGCCTTCAGCGGTAGGCGCGTGCGGCGCGGGCCCTATCGCGCGGCGAATGGCCGACACATTAACGCCGACGTGAACGGCTCGTATAACATCATCCAAAAAGTACGCCCCGACGCCTTCGGCAACGTGGACAAGGGGATAGCGGGTGCGGCAGTTCACCCCGTACGGCTCTCCGTACGCACGAAGCGCGCGGCCTAATGGTCCTCGTTCTTCGATACTGTATACTACACCCACCGAGCGCCACCCTCGTGCTGTGGGCCGTGAAGCATGCGACGCGTAGTATCGTCATCAGCCGCGAGATAGCAGCCGCTCATCCACTGCCCGTCCCACTCCTTCGCATCAGCATCGGGCACGCATCAGCAGTTCTTTGAGGAGCGCATCATGGTCACTCCCGACCCAGCTGGTCACGCGGCAGCCTCAGCCTCCGCCGGAATTGCGACCGTGCCCGACGCGTCCCTCATGATCGACGTGCGTCGGCTGAACAAGTACTTCGGCGAGCGCCACGTCCTTACCGACATCGATTTTCCCGTGAAGCGCGGCGAGTGCGTGACGGTGATCGGGCCGAGTGGATCGGGCAAGAGCACGCTGATCCGCTGCATCAATTACCTCGAGACGCCGACGAGCGGCATGGTCCGCATCGATGGGCAGGAAGTGTCGGATCGCCTCTCCGCGCGCCAACTCAGCGAGGTGCGGCGCGAGTTGGGCATGGTCTTCTACAACTTCAACCTTTTCCCCCACAAATCGGTGCTCGACAACGTGACGTTGGCCCCGATCAAGGTGCGCCACGAGTCGCGCGAACAGGCAGAGGCGACCGCGCGGCAACTGCTGGCGAAGGTAGGCTTGGCCGAAAAGTCCGATGCATTTCCCGCACAACTATCAGGCGGCCAGAAGCAGCGCGTCGCCATTGCGCGCGCGCTGGCGATGAACCCCAAGGCGCTGCTCTTCGATGAGCCAACGTCGGCGCTCGACCCCGAGCTGGTGAGCGAAGTGTTGAAGGTGATGCGCGCTCTCGCCGAGGAGGGGCGCACCATGGTGGTGGTGACGCATGAGATGGGCTTCGCCCGCTCCGTCGCCGACCGCGTGGTCTTCCTCGCCGATGGGTGCATCGTTGAACAGGGCGACCCTGAACAGGTATTCGGCGCGCCACAGCACGAGCGGACGCGCGCTTTCCTCGATCGGGTACTGCATCCGGTGTGATCGCGGGGCCGGCACCCGTGTGGGTGATTGGACGGCGCTCGAAGGTGTTGCGAGCCGGCATGTGTGGTCGGCGAAAGGGAGGATCGTTGTATGACTCGTGCGCTTCCGACCTCATGGAAACTGCGAAGTTTGCTGGCAGGACTCGTCGTCTTTTCCATCCTCTTAAGTGCGTGCGGTGCCGGCAACGCACAGACCCCGACGCCGAACGCGAGCGGTACGACGGTCAGCATTGGCCACAATGGCACGCTCATTCCGGGTGAGTTCAAGTGGGGCGCCGACTCCACCGGCGGCATGCCGTATATCGTGCCGGCGGATTCGAACAATCCGAAGAGCTCGAGCGACGCCAACAAGGACTATTACGGCTTCGAGGTCGACATTGCCGTTGCGATGGCGAACCTGATGGGCATCAAGCAGGTGCCGACGCAGATCACGTGGTCGGACTGGCCACAGGGCCTGCAATCGCAGCAGTTCGACTTCTTCATGAACGGCTTGGAGGTTACGCCAGACAACGAGACTTCCGCCAAGTTCAGCATTCCCGTATTACGTCTACACGCAGTCCATCGTCGTGCTGTCGAGCAACACGACTATCCACAGCTTCAATGATCTCGCCGGCAAGACGGTGGAGACCGGCACCGGCTACAAGGCCGAGTCGATCATCGACGACTTCAACTCCTCGCACAGCACCAAGATCAACAAGGTGACGAGCGACAACCCCACGCCGTTCAACGATCTGACGTCGGGGCGCGTGGACGCGTACTTCCTCGACACGCCGATCGCCAACTGGTATGGCGCCAACGATCCTAGCGGTAAGTTCAAGACGGTCGGCGGCGACCTCGATCCCGGCTACTACGGAATCGGCTTCGATCCCGCCAATCCGAACACGCCGACGCTGGTGGCAGAGGTCAACAAGGCGATCGAGGCGCTGTGGAACAACGGTACGCTGAAGAAGATCTACCAGGATGGCGGGGCGTATAACGTCGACGCCAACAACAATCCGGTCCTCGAGAAGTACGACCTCTGGAACAACGACCAGGTCTGCATCGAGAACTTCCTACCGGATAATCCGACGCACGTCGACGGTTGCCCTCCGCTGAGCTAGCGCGACGCGGAGGGAGCTAGACGCGAGCGACCGGGGCGGCGTGCGCTGCGCCCGCTTCGGTTGCCCGCGCCTCGTGGGAGGGTGAAGAAACGATGCGCAAGTCGCCGTCGCTGCGTTCCCTAGCGATCGTCGTGACGCTGATGGTGATCTTCGGCGGCTGGGGCGCGATCTTCTTCGGCGCGCTTGATGAGGCACAGACGGGATCGACAGCGAGAATCTTTTCGATCTTGGTGTGCTCTGGAGGCTACGTTTCCCATTTCTTCTCGGCCTTCGCGCAGGTCGTTACCACGGGCACACAAAGGCTGGCACGCCGTATCGTTCGACTGCTGCTCCAGGGCATCGCGACGACATTGGAGTTCTGCTTCCTGGCGATGCCGTCTGGCGCTCGCTGCTGGGCCTTGTGCTGGCGCTGATGTCGCGCTCAAAGCGACGCTTTGTGCGCCTGCCCGCGCGTGGCTACGTCGAGTTCTTCCGCGATACCCCGCTGCTCGTGCAGATGCTGGCGATCTACTGGGCCCTGACGTTCCTTGGGGCCGACGCTGGTGAATGGGTTTACGGCGGGGTTGGCGACGCTGGTGCTGAACTACGCCGCTTATGAGTGCGAGAATCTGCGCGCGGGCCTCGAAGCGTTGGATCGCGGGCAGGGCGAGGCTGCCGCGGTGCTCGGCCTGAGCGAGGGGCAGAAACTGCGGCTCATCGAGATACCCCAAGTGATTCCGATCGTTCTGCCTCCGGTGATCAACGATCTCATCTATATGTATAAAGATTCGGCGATCCTCAGCCTGATCACTGTCACCGAACTGACCTCCCAGCTGAAACCCCTGCAGCATGCGGCCCCAAGCCTATCCTGGCAGTTCTACATCTGGGTCGGCCTGCTTTACCTGGTGCTCAGCGTGCCGCTTTCGCGCGTCGCCCGCGCGGTGGAGCACCGGCTGAAAGCGGTCGCGTTCGTGCCGCGGTACGACGTGGTGAGCACGGCGGTGATCGTACTGGCGGTGACCGCCTCGGTCGGATGGCTCTGCGGGGTGGCCGTCGAGGGCTTCTCGGTGCAGGCGATCGGGAGCCATCTCGCGCAATTGACCTTCGGCGTGGCATTGACACTTGGCGTGATGGCGTTCGCGCTGATCGTGTTCTTAGTCTTGCTCTATGTGCCTCGCTCGCTATCCGGTGTGCTCCCCAGGGCGCGCGGCAATTCGCCCGGAAAAGGCGTCGCGGCCGCAGCGGTCACGAAGTAGGCGAAGAGGACGACGTCGATGAATGGTTTGCTTGCCCCTCTCACTTCTGCTCTTCCGGATATCGTGCAGTCGACGATCTTCACGGTCGTATGCTCGATGATCGCCATCATCGCGGCCATGGTGTTCGCCGTCCCCGCAGGGTTTGGCCGACTCTCGCACTCGCCGATCATCCGCAGTGTCAGCACGTTCTACGTCGAGACCGTTCGCGGGACGCCACTGCTGCTCCAACTCGTTATCTGGGTCTTCGGAATCGAGACGCTGCTTGTCACGCTCTTCAATTTCAATGTTGAGGTCGCGCTCTACAACCTGCTGACGGCGCTGAACTCGAATAACCTTATGCCCAAGCGGGTCGTCACCCCGATCTTCTTTGCTGTGCTTGGTCTGAGCTTCAATTATGGCGCGTACCTAGCGGAGGTGATCCGGGCGGGCATTCTGGCGGTGGATCACGGGCAAACAGAGGCGGCGCAGACGCTCGGCTTGAGCCGTTTTCAGGTGGCGCGTCTGGTGGTGTTACCCCAGGCGCTGCGGCTGATGATCCCGCCGCTGACGAACAACTTCATCACGCTCGTACAGGATACGTCGTTCTTTCAGGTAGTGGGGGTGTTCGATCTCTCGCTGACGATTCAGGGGCAGGTGGAGGCGACGAGCAGCCCGTGGATCCGCTGGGAGTTCTACGTCACCGAGCTGTTAATCTATTTTGCCATCTGTTACAGTATCTCGCTCGTGGGGCGGCGCTACGGGAACAGCGCGACGCGCCGGCCGAACTTGATGCGCCGCATGTTCGGCGAGCGTCCACGTGTGACGGCGCAGGTATAGATAGCGTCTTCCTCACGATGGCGCGGCAGCGCTCGAAGCGGTGGCCGATTGACACTCCCCCCGGCGAAAGCCGGGGGATGCTCAGTTCACCACGGCGGCCACCGCCACCACTCCCTGACGGGCCTGCCCGGCCCGTTGGATGTTCCTGGCCGCGTTCGCGTCG
This sequence comes from uncultured Chloroflexia bacterium, assembly GCA_963841205.1. GTDB lineage: Bacteria > Chloroflexota > Ktedonobacteria > Ktedonobacterales > JADMIN01 > CAWAWP01. Next base: position 135,959 of record CAWJCH010000007.1, read on the forward strand.
CGGTCCAGCACCAGCCCGCAGGACGGACCGCTATGGGTACGCACGCTCAGGCTCTTGGGCACGCGCGCTCCGCAGCCCGAACAATCCTGGGAGGTATACGCCGGGTTGACCGCTTCCGCTCGCTTCCCGGCGCATGCTGCCTTGCAAGCGAGGATGGAGCGGAAGCGGCCCCATCCGGCGTCTTGGATACTTTTGTTGAGGCCCGCCTTGCGCGTGGCCCCGTTCGGCACATGCCCGCCGTTCCCGTCGGGTACCGGCGCGGGGCGGCGGCTGAGGTTGGCGGGCTGGATGGCCTCGTGATAGATCGTGTCGTACTGGCGGACCAACCGGAGCGCCGTCGTGTGGTGGCGGTCGGTACGTTGGCGCTTCACCGTCTGATGGGCGCGGGCCAGCAGTGCCACCGCCTTCTTGCGCCGATTGCTCCCCTTCTTCCGGCGACTCACCCGACGTTGCGCCTTCGCCAACCGCTTCTCCCCCCGGCGGTAGTGGCGCGGATGCTCGACCACCTCGCCCTCCGTCGTCACCAGGAACGCCTGCAGCCCCACGTCTATGCCCGTCTCGCGACCCGTGCGGGGGAGCGGTTGCGTCGGTATCTCCCCGCACGAGAACGAGACGTACCAGCCGTCCGCCTCTCGGCTGATCGTGACGGTCTTGGGCGTGCCCTCCAGTGGGCGGGACCAGCGCACCGCGATGCGGCCAATCTTGGCGAGGACCAGGAAGCCGTTGTCCAGTCGCGCGCCGCCGTGCGCACCCGCCTGGGGATAGGTGAAGCTGCTGTAGCGGTCGCGGCCCTGGAAGCGCGGATACCCCGGCGCTTCACCCGCCGCCGCCCGTCGGAAGAACGCCTGGAACGCCTTGTCCAGCCGGTGTAAGACATCCTGCAAGACTTGCGCAGTGAGGTCCCGGTAGTCGGGACGCACCTCCTTGACGCCGGGGAGTTGCGCCGACTGCCCGGCGAACGCCACCGACACGCCGCACTTGCGCCAGGCGTCGCGCCGCTCTTGCAGCGCGGCATTGTAGAGTTCGCGGCAGCGCCACACGACCGTCTCGCACGCCGTCGCCTGGGCGAGCGTTGGCCGGAGCTTGTACTTGAAGGCCTTGCGGACCCCCACCGGGCTACGCATCGCGCGCCGCACGCTTCCCTCGCTCGCGCCGCACATACTCCTGCAACGCCCACACCAACTCCTTCACGAAGGAGCGTTGATGCTCGCGCGCCAGTTCGCGCACGTGCTCCCACACGTCTTGCGGGATGTCCACCGTGACCTTGTGCGGCTTCCGCTCGTTGTCCATGCTGGGATTATACCATAGAAAACCCAGCATGTGCAAGGCAAACAGGAGACTCGGGTCGCCCGCGGGCGACCCGGCTTTCATCCCCCTACTTGAAGGCAGGGGCACTCAGCCGGTTTCTATTGGTAGGGGCAACGAATTGCCGCGGCGCAGTGGACGGCAGAAGGTGGCTGCGATGCGGCTGAGTACGGACCACCGGCGTGCCGAAGTGTGGGTGGTCTAAAGAGGGCGTGCGAAGATAGCGCGAAGAAATTCGAGGATGCGATGGGTGGGGCGAGGCGGTACGCCATCATACTCGCGCTTCGAGTCCTCGCGGCTCATACTCGAGTCCGCGGGCGTGGGCAGATTGCGCGGGCGTCGGCGTCATCTAGGATCTGCGATGGGCGGGGTGCCGGGCCACCGCACCTCTCGGCCTGCGTCGCTGCGTCGCGTGCGGGGCATCTGGCAGTGGCCCTCCCTCGGGGACTCGTCGTTGGCGTGGAAGCCATCTTGTCGCGAGCCTCGAATGAGAAGTTCAGCGGGTCGTGCGGGTGGTGTAGATCGTCCTGGCCGTGCGGTTCGTGGCCGCGAAGTGCCGGTATGCAGATCAACGGGCCAAAACTGCATGGTTCGCTGCCCGCTCAAACTGCTGGTCCGCGGTGAGCAAGACGGCCCTCGCCAGGAAACAGGAAGAGGAGGCACGCCGCTGTGCCTCCCCAAGATCGCGATTCGCGCGAGATCGCCACGCCCACCGTGCGACAAAGCCACCGCCTCACTGCCCCCGCCGGAGACGATCGCTTCGGTGCAGGTGAGCGTGCCGCTTTGTAGGTACCTCCTCGGTCGCTGCGTCGGGGTTATGCCTCGGCATCTCCGGCGGGCACCTCGACGAGCGCCACAGTCTCTTCGGCGCCCTCGATCTGCCCCTCGGCCTCCTGCGGCTCCGGCGAGTCAGCGGCCAGCTCGGCAAGGGGATCCCCCTCCTCCGACGCCGTTGCTTCCTCACTTGCCGATTCAGCCGCCTCTTCATTTGCCGGTTCCGCGAGCGCCTCGACCTCCGCCGCCTCTTCAGCCGCGGGCTCGTCGCCCGCCTCCGAAGCGATGGACTCGGCCCCGGCGTCCTCCGCTACAGCTTCCTCGGCTACGATAGACTCGGCTACGGGTTCCTCGGCTACGGGTTCCGACGCACCGGCGTCCTCTGCTACGATGTCTCCGGCGACGTCGTCGCCCTCTCCGCTGGCCTCTGCTACGATGTCTTCGCCTACGGGTTCCTCGGCTACGATTTCCATCGCTACGAACTCAGCGCTATCGGGATCGGACGTCGCTTCAGACAGGTCCTCCGCGCTCGCCGTTACCGCTTCGGCCTCTACTCCCTCGACGCTCTCAGCTTGCGGCTCCTCGAGAGTGTCGTCGTCCCCGGACGCGGTTGCCTCAGTGAACTCGGCCTCGCCGTCGTCGGCAGAGGCGCTCTCCGCCGCGATTTCGGGCATATCCTCGGCAACCGGCTCTTCCGTCGACTCGGCGGGTGCCGAGACGTCATCCGCGGGTGCTTCGGCAACCTCTTCGCTCGCATCTACCTGCGGAGCTTCCTCGGAGGCGGGCGCCCGCCTTGAGGTGATCAGGCTGCTGATGTGGGAGACCGTGGCGCTGAACGAGGTGGCCATCTCGTTCAGCAAATGGTGAACGGTGTCGAGAAGGCTGTCTTCGCCGGCTGCTGGCGCGGCATCGGCTGCCACGTCTGCGGGTTCGGCCTCCGCCTCGGGCGCAGCCTCGAGCGGGTCGGCGTCGCTTGGCTCGTCGAGCGCTTCGGCGGGGGATTCTTCGGCTGCCTCCGCCTCGGGAGCGTCGGCTTCGCCTGCCTCGGCCCCGACTGCGGTGTCTTCAATGGCACGATCGGTAGACATATCTTCGGCGCCCTCATCCGGCGAGGGTGCGTCGGCTATCGCGGTGTCAGTCGCTTGGGCTTCGGTGCTGGTGTCTGCCGTTTCGTCGGATGCAGATTCGGCGACCTGGTCCGTCGGTGTGGCCTCGTCGACTAGCAGGATTGTTTCGTCGTGTCCCACTTGGCGCTCGTCGGCTTCCATTTTGCCCCCTATTGCTAGGCGCTCTCGGACGGTGTGCACTGCGACATTCGCTACTGGGCGGTGGACCATCCCGGTCCCGGGGAGAGTTGCGCGTTCCGTGATGGGTCAGTCAAGGCAGGTCGATGAGGAGGCCCGGAGCGTCCTGTTCGTCCCAGCGATCGCTCGTGACGGGCCACCTTGAAAGGGAGAGCGCCATCGACCGAGAGAGCCCTGAGAGCGCGATGGACGACGTACGCGTGCCGACGACGCCGGGTGCGAGTGTGTTGACTGGGGGCAGCCTCCGACCGCTTTACCGCTTGCTCCGGACAGCTTCGTCCGCAGGTGGAGACGGGGAGCGGCAGACGCGGCGCGCACTCGACCGGATTGCCGACGGCGGCTTCATACCCACACCGACAACAACAGGATTCCATTGTAAGTGCATGTTTCGCACGCCAATCCTCGCGCACGGACACGGTCACAATGGAAACGTTGCACTACACCCGCGCTCAAGGAAAGCAGAGGTCTCGCCACGTAGGACGCTTCGAGGCGCAGAACTTGACCGGAGCGCAGGGGGGAGGGGAAGTGAAGCTCTCAGCGTTCGCAATGGGCAAGAGTCCCAGAGAAAGCGCCATCCAGCGCTCTCTCGCAACTCATGCGCCAAGTATATTCATTACCCAGGGGAAGGTCAAGAGGCAAATTCGGCCTAGTGAATAGAGTGTTGCTCTAGTACTAAAGGACAGTAGCGACCCATGACTACTATCCTGGCGAGCGTCATGGGCGTTGCGAACGACGCGGCGCGCGATCTAAGAGCCTATGGTGACAACTCCCCTCGGCTAAAGCCGGGGGCTTCTCAGTTCCTCCGGGAACCCTGCGGCCCCCGTCCCTGAAGGCGGTGCCCCCGCCCGTAAGATATTCTTCGCCGCATTGACGTCGCGGTCTTCTACCAGACCACAGGACGGGCAGAGATGGGTACGCATCGAGAGACTCTTCTGGACGTACTCGCCACATCCGCTGCACTCCTGCGTCGTGAAGCGCGCCGGGACTCGAATCACCACATGACCAGCTCTCTCAGCCTTATCCGTGAGGATATCGAGAAACGCACTCCAACTCGCGTCATGCATGCTCTTGGCCAGATGGTGGTTGCGTACCATCCCCACCACGTTCAGGTCTTCGACACAGATACGACTATGCCGTCCGGCATACTGCTTGGCCGTCTTGAAATGGAAGTCGCGGCGCTGCCGGCCGACCTTCAGGTGTTTGCGCGCGACTGCGCGGCTCGCCTTCCGGCGACGGTGGCTGCCCTTCGTGCGGCGGGAGACGGTGCGCTGCGCATGCGCCAAGCGCTCCTGGCTCTGACGATAGTGGCGCGGGTTCTCGACCATGCCGCCGTCAGAGTCGGCCAGGAACACCTTCAGCCCCACATCCAGGCCGATGCCCGGATGCGCGCACGACACCCGCTCGGGGTGCAACACGTCTTGCTCGTCCTGCGGGACCGTCTCACAGGCAATCAGCGCGTACCAGTGGTTGTCGGCGCGCAAGACCAGATGCGCCGTAACGGGAGTGCCCTCCAGCGGGCGATGTAGCTTGATCTTAAGCAGTCGCCCAAGCTTGGCGGGCACGTGCAGGTGTTTGCCGTCCTCGTCCAGCCACACATCCCGGTGCGCTTCATACTGGCGCAACGGGATGCTATGCCAGCGGTTGGGCGTCTTGAAGCGCGGGAAGCCGACGGGCAGGCCCAAGTCCTTCATCTGAAGAAACCGTTTGAGCGCCTTGCTGAGCCGGTCGGCAAGTGTCTGCACCGTGGTGGCGGGCACACCATCGCCGCCGCGCCCCTTGAAGCGCGCCGTCAGATCATACTTCGTCGGGAACGTGCCGTCCGTCTCGTACCACGCTTTCAGCGACTCCAGCATCTCGTTGTAAATGGCGCTGGACTCCATGAGGCAGGCCATCAACTGCTGGCGTTGCGCGCGGGTGGGGTACAGCCGATACTCAAAGGTTCGCATACTCTAATTGTGTCGCAGTAGGGCATGACGGTCAAGCGTAGCCCTGCCGGGCTACCGAGCCTTCACCCCCTTGGGTGCACCCAGGGGCACTCAGCCCGATTCTTTGGTAGAATGGGGGCCGTGGGGAGGATGGGTGCCTACGGTGCGGTGTACTACGTTCGATGAGGCGGCCAACTTGTGAGGTTCGAGGTGGGTGCGAAAGCTCGGCGTGCGCGACGGTTTACCCTCAATGCAGGGACGTCGAGCGGCACGCCAGCAGCTAGTCGCTCGAAGACGGAAGGACTCTCGCTCTGCGATCTGGTGCTCGTTCTCGTCTGCACCCTCGCAACTGTCGAGCTCTCACGGACGCTATGGGACTCCGCCGCGGGGGATGTGGGCGGCTATTATCGTTCAGCACTGGCCTTCTGGGCCGGGCATCCCGCGTTGCGAATGCTGCCCGTTGAGTACCCGCCGGGAGCGGTGGTGCCGTTCGCGCTTACGCTGGCGCCGATCGGCGATCCGGTGCTGGCATTCCTGCTCGGTGCGGCAGTTGCGTTCGTGCTGGGCTATCTGCTGTTCGCGCACGTCTCCGGGCGGCGGAAGGCCAACCGCTTTGCGCTCTACGCGTTACTCGGCGCACAAGGTACATTGTTGGATCGCTACGACCTCTTCCCGGCGCTGCTGACGATGGGGGCGCTCTGGCTTGCGCAGCGACGACGCTTCGTCCCGGCTTATGTGCTGCTGGCCGGCGGCGTGGCCCTGAAGCTCTACCCCGCCGTCCTGATTCCAGCGGTAGCGATCGCACAGTGGCGGACGATCGGCACACCGCCCGGCGCGCCATCTGCGGTGAAGCGGGTCGGACGTGTCGCTGGTGGACTGGCGGTCTGCGCCGCGCTGATCGGCATCACCACGGCGTTGCCCATGCTGATTTCGGCTGACGGCTTGTCGGCGCTGCGCTATGCATTGGACCGCCCGGTGCAGATGGAGTCGCTGCAAGGGACGCTGGTGTGGCTCGGCACGCTGAGCGGCATCCCAGCGCAGATGGTCTGGAATTTCGGCTCGCAGAATTTCGTTGGTGCGCTCGCGGCAGTGCTGCAGGGTCCGGCGATCGTCGTGACGGTCGCCGGGTGTGCGTGGGTGTATCTACGGCTGTTGCAGGGGAAGATGTCGGTTAGTTGGGCATTCCTTGCGCTGCTCTGCGTCCTGGTGGTGACGAGCAAGGTCTTCAGTGCGCAGTATGTCGTGTGGCTGCTGCCGATCGCGGCGGAGGCGGGCGACTACGAGGTGGCGTGGATAGGGATCGCGGCGCTCACCTCGCTCGACTATCCGCTACTCTTCCCGTTTTCACACGGCATCCCGCCGCTGGGCGACGTCTGGCCGTATATGCTGACCGTGGCGCTGCGCAACGTCTTGCTGGCGGGAGTCACTTTGCTGCTGCTCTTCCGCCGGGACTCAGCGATAGCCGCGCGGCACGACGGGATGGCTGGGGAGAGCGTGCGGGCGCGGCGCAGTGAGGATCATCTGCGAAGGTTCGCCATCGGCGGTGGCCTTGACGTGGCTGGGGAGGAAGGCGGCCCCAGCGGCGGCAAGGGCAGTGAGGATGACGGCGGCGGCGACGCGGCGACGCACCGTGCCGAGCAGGCGGGGATGAGGCGTGCGTCTGGAGGCTGACGGCCTCACGCGGAGAGAGAGCACGGGAACCTCCCTTCGAGGTCGAATAGGCGGGACTAGGTTGGCCGCTGTACGGTTGTGTAGTATAGAGGACGTTGCGGCAAAGTCAAGCGGGCATGACCCAACTCGGAGACGATTCCAAAGAGATGCGCGGCGGCTTGCGCGTGCATGCGAAGGGAGCGCGGGGATGGGCGACTCAACGGGCGCCGGCGAGAGCTGGCCGCGGACGATTGCGGAGGCGGCGCGAGCCCTGCGCGAGGGGTGGGTGACGTCTGCAGGGCTGGTCGAGCGTTGCCTAGGGCGCATCGAGCAGATGGAACCGTCATTGAAGGCGTGCGTGACGGTGATGGATGAGGCAGCTCACGAGCGGGCTGCCGAGGCCGATGCGGTGCTGGCGAGCGGGCGCGATCGGCGTCCGTTGCTCGGTATCCCCCTCGGCATCAAGGATTTGATAGAGACCAAGGGCGCGCGAACGACGGCTGGATCGCGCGTGCTGGAGGATTGGGTCCCGGACCAGGATGCGACGGTCGTGACGAGGCTGTTGGCGGCGGGGGCGATCCCGCTATGCAAGACCAACACGCACGAGTTTGCCTTCGGGACGATGACACCGCCGACGGCGAATCCTTGGGATCTCGCGCGATCGCCGGGCGGCAGCAGCGGCGGCTCCGCGGCTGGACTCGCCGCGGGCGAGTTCTTTGGCGCGCTGGGGACGGATACCGGCGGCTCCGTTCGCATCCCGGCGAGCTGGTGCGGCGTCACGGGGCTGAAGCCGACCTTCGGCCTGGTCAGCCGCGCGGGGATCGTGCCGCTGAGCTGGTCCTACGACCACGCGGGACCGCTGGCGCGGACGGTGGAAGACTGCGCGCTGCTGCTGGACGCGCTCGCCGGGCACGATCCGCTCGATCCCGACAGCGTGGACGTACCGTTGCTCGACTATGCCTCGGCGCTCGGCGCGGCGCGTTCGCCGGAGGAGGCGCTGCGCGGGACGCGAATCGGCGTGCCGGCAAGCTACTTCTTCGCGCAGATAGACGCCGAGGTCGAGGCGGCGGTGCGCGCGGCGCTCGACCGCTTGGCGAGCCTCGGCGCGACGCTGGTCGAGGTCCCCATGCCCGACATCCTCAACGACGAGCTCTTCGACAAGGGCTATCGCGCGGTGCAGAAGCCGGAGGCGTACACCTATCACAGCGACCAGGGCTGGTTGGAGCAGTGCGCCGACCGCTACGCGCCGGAGGTGCTGGCGAACATCCGCGCCGGGGCGGACTACTCGGCGGCGGACTACATCCGGGCGCAGCGGCTGCGGCAGCGGCTGACCGAGGAGATGCGAGGAGTGCTTGGCGGGATCGATCTGCTGGCGACGCCGACGGTGCCCATTCCCGCCGCGACGTCCGCCGAGTTCGCCGCAGGGTTGAAGGTCGACGGCAAGCCGATCACCGGTACGACGATGCGCTGCACGTTCCCGTTCGATCTGACAGGGCAGCCGGCGCTCTCAATCCCGTGTGGCTTCACTGCGAACGGGCTGCCCATCGGACTCCAACTGGTGGCGCGGCACTTCGGCGAGCCGACGTTGCTGCGCGTGGGCCACGCCTACCAGCGCACGACGGAGTGGCACGCGCGGCGCCCCGACGTGACGTCGGCGGGATGACGCGGAGTGGGTCAGCTATCAGCACTGAGTTCCTCTGACGTCAGCGGCGGGCCGTGCCCGTGGCCAGTCGCAGCGCATCCTACGCCGTGTTCTATGGCCCGCGCAGCGGCTGGCTTGGCGCCGTCTCCCCACCAACGCCCCTCTTTGGCAGACGGCCTTCTACCAAAGGAAGCGGCTGAGTGCCCCTGCCGTCAGGCATGGGGGTGAAAGCCGACTCGCCTGAAAGCCGACACCTGTCCCAGGCGATTTCCGTTTTATTAACCGCCAAGCGGAATGGGAGAGCATGAAACGTGACCGCGTGCGCAAAACCTTCAAATACCGGTTGAAGCCGACGCCTGCGCAAGAACGGGCGTTGGCAGTGGTCTTGTGGCGCTGCCGCGAGCTCTACAATGCGGCTCTGGACGAGCGGAAGACGGCTTGGGAGAAACGAGGCGTCTCGGTCACCTTTGCCCGGCAATCGGCGCAACTCCCCGGCGTCAAGGAGGTGCGTCCCGAATATCGGGACATCCCTGCGCAAGTCTTGCAGGACGTGTTGCATCGGCTGGACAAGGCGTTCCAGGCGTTCTTCCAGCGGGTGGCGGCGGGTGAAGCGCCGGGGTACCCGCGCTTCCAGGGGCGCACCCGCTACCACTCCTTCACCTATCCCCAGGTGGGGGAGCACGGTGGCGCCCGGCTGGACAACGGCTTCCTGGTCCTCTCCAAGATCGGGCACATTGCGGTGCGCTGGTCGCGTCCCGTGGAAGGCACGCCCAAGACCGTCACGATCTTGCGTGAGGCCGATGGCTGGTACGTCGCCTTCTCCTGCACCGAGGTGCCGACCGAGCCGCTCCCTCTCACCGGCAAAGAAACCGGCATAGACGTGGGCCTGAAGGTGTTCCTGGTGACGGCGGAGGGGGAGGTGGTCGAGAATCCGCGTCACTCTCGTCGGGGGGAGCAGCGGTTGGCCAAAGCCCAGCGGCGGGTCTCGCGGCGGAAGAAGGGGCGCCATCGCCGCAAGAAGGCGGTGGTCCTGCTGGCCCGCGCGCAGCAGACGGTGCAGCGCCAACGCGCCGACCACCACCACAAGACGGCGCTGCATCTGCTCCGGCAGTACGACACGATTTCTCTCGAAGGTCTGCCGGTCCGCACCATGGTGCGGACCCGCCACCTGGCCAAGGGCATCGGCGATGCTGGCTGGCGGCAGGTCCGCACCATCCTCGAAGCCAAAGCAGTGTAGGCTGGGCGTCGAGTGATCGCGGTCAACCCGGCGTTCACCAGCCAGGAGTGCAGCGGGTGTGGGGCGCGCGTGCCGAAAAGTCTCAGCGTACGCACCCATGTCTGCCCGCACTGCGGGCTGGTGTTGGACCGCGATGCGAACGCGGCCAGGAACATGCAACGGGCCGGGCAGGCCCGTCAGGGAGCCGTGGCGGTAGCCGCGGTGCTGAACTGAGCATCCCCCAGCTTGAGCCGCGGGGAGTGTCAACATTTCAGGCGTCTGGCTGGAGCGCATTCTTTCTGCAGCCTGCCACCAGGACGGCCGGCACCTCGCCCCACACCGGCCTGCCCGACCCAGACAGCGATGGCGAGGTAGGGAGGGCCGCGGTCGCGCGAGGCTCGCTCACGTGCATGAGCTGCAGGCCCGCGTCGCTCAGTGAATTGACGTAGGTTGAGAGCGTCCGGTGGTACGCTCCCACCTTGCCCGGCGGCCCCGTCCGCGTGTTGGAGCGCCAATAGCCCTCCGCGAAGTAGCGGCTGACGGTGCGGACTGTACCCTCTGGCGTCTCCACCTCTCCCGACTGGGCGGTGTGAAAGCACGGATGGAGGATGGAAAAGGCAAACCATCCCCCAGGCCGGAGCAGGCCCGCCACGCCGTGCAAGGTGGCCACCAGGTCCGGGATGTCCATGAGCGCCATGAAGCAGACCACACCGTCGAAGAGACCGATCGCTTTTCCGAGGAGGCGCTGGGCATCCGCTTGGACATACACGATCCCGCGCGGGGAGAACTCCTCATGACGGCGCGCGATCGCCAACAACTTTTCTGAGAGGTCGATGCCCACTACATGCGCGCCCAGGCTGGCCAGATGCCGCGCCACCCGACCCTGGCCGCAGGCGAGGTCGCAGATGTGCTGCCCGGCCACTTCGCCCATGAGGGCCTCTACAGCTGGAAAGTAGGGATCTTCGCGCATCGCGTGTGTGCCGACCCAATTGTCATACCACTCGGCGATATCGTCATAGGGACTCACCATCCGATCTCCCTTCGCTGTGCGAGTCGGCGCCCGGCTCTGCCACCGGCAGGGTAAGGACTCCACTCTCTCGTGCTCCGCCCCCTGTGAACGCTGTGTTGTTTGCGGCTAGATTTCTCCATCGCTAGGATGCGCCGGCGGTTTTCCACCAGTCGATGGTGATCTCGACGTGGCCGAGGTGCAGGCCCAGGTGCTCGATGGTGTGGGTGAGGCAGCGGCGGTTCATGCGGTCGCCCGCCGGGTGACGGCTGATGCGCGCGAAGTCGCTTGTGGTCATAGGCGCGAGCAGGGCTTCGGCGAGGTCGAGGAAGGCAGTGAAGCGCGGGCGCAGCTCCCGCCAGGAGACGTCTCCGGCGAACTCGGCGTCGCGGTCGCGCTCGATGGGGCCCTCGCCGACGCAGCTCAGCACCCACCACTCCCCGGAGGAGATGGCGTGGACGCAGATGGCGGCGAGTGAGTTCGCTAGGTCCGACGGCGGCTGCCAGGAGAAGGCTTCGGGCGGCACCTGATCGAGGGCTTCAAGGTACCAGGTGATGAGTCGGCGTAGGTGGTAGCGGTAGAGCGTGGCTTCGTCGGTCGGCTCTTCGCCAGGCTTCGGCGGGGTGGGCATGGGCATGGCTAGCGTCCCTCCTGTTCGACGAGCGTATTGCGCAGGACGCCGAGGTGCTCGATCTCCATCTCGACGGTGTCGCCGGGGAGCAGCCAGCGGTGCCGCTCCGTGCCCAATTCGAGGATGCAGCCGGTGCCGCAGGTGCCGGAGCCGATCACGTCGCCGGGACGCAGGCGCGTATCCTCGGAGGCGCGCTCGATCATCTGCGGGAAACCGTAGTACATGGTCTTGGCGTTGTCGCTGGAGAGCTGGTCGCCGTTGATGCGCGCCGTCATGGCGAGATCGTAGCGCTCGTCCTTGCCGGCGCCGATGCGGCGGTCGTCCAGTTCGTCCGGCGTGACGAGCCAGGGGCCGAGCGAGGAGGCGAAGTCTTTGCCCTTGGCGGGTCCCATGCTTAGCGGGGCCTCCTTGCGCCAGCGGTCGCGCGCGCTCCAGTCGTTCATGATCATATAGCCGGCGATATAGGAGGGCCCGTCGTCGGCGGCGATGTCGCGGCCTTCGCGCCCGATGACGGCGGCCATCTCCAGTTCGAAATCGACCTCGTGACTGTGTCGTGGGAAGGGGATCGGCTCGTCGGCGCCGTAGATCGAGGCGGTGTTGGAGAAGTAGAAGACGGGGAACTCGTACCATTCGGGGATCATGCCGAGGCCGCGACGGGCGCGGGCGGCCTTGACGTGCTGCTCGAAGACGTAGAAGTCGCGCAGCGACGGCGTGTTGGGTACCGGCGTGCGCAAGTCTATCTCGGAGAGCGCATAGGCCAGTCCAGGCTCAGCAGTGAGGTCTTCCATGCGCGCCTTCGCGGCGAGGTCGAGCGCCGCGCGAGCAATCTCCATCCCATCGGGACCCATTTGCAGGAGAGCGAGCGTGGTGGCGGGCAGCCCAGATTTGGGGAGGGAGACGCCATGGCGCCCGGCCCACTCGCCGAGCACGCGAAGATCGAGGATCGTATCGCCGTGGAGCACGCCTGCGTGGTCTTCGGGCATGCCCGCCCGTGCAGGCACTTTGGTAGGATAGCGCGAGACGTACGTGACAAGTTTCATGAGTTTCCGTCCATAGTGTTCATCGGCGTTGATGAAGTCGGCGCCGCGCCGGATGGAACGAACGCGCCGATGCGCGGCCACCCGTTCGCCGGCGTCGGGGACCACTCGGTCACGGAACATTATACAGGGTGGATTGGCCCTGATGGGCGCATGGCCCTTCTCGCCACACCCGCGCTTCGCCCGTAGGGCGGCCTCCTCCGCGGCCCCAGGAGCGTCCGCGGCGGTGTTGAGCCTGCTAGCGCGGGGATAGACGGAATCGCCCCGATGCGAGATCAACATTTGCCGCTGCGTATATCCCTGTAGGTAGCCGGCAGTAAATCGGCCATCGAATGCACGAAAGGATGTCGACATGTTCGCCTCGCGGTTCACCGATGAAACGCTCGCACGTGGCATGTCTGGAAGGCGGCGATCTGCGCTGCCCGCCATCATCGCCGTCGTCCTGACGTGCTGCGCCGTGCTGGCCGGCGTGGTCTGGGGACCCTTCGTGCTCATCGTGGCCTCAAACCTCCGTCCGGTGACGTCGCGCCCTGGCGCGATCCCACCGCCGGGAGAGATAGACGCGGCGCGTCAGCAGACCTGGACCGTCGTGATCGTCAGCTTCGTCGCGCTGGCTGTCCTTGCGGGGGTCGCGCTTGTAGTGGCGCGGTGGGCTTTCCCTGCGACCGCGTCCACAAGCGCGCGGCGCTCGACCTGGGCGATCCGATGCCTCGTGGGTGGCTTGGTGCTTGGGTTCGCGCCGGTGGTCCTCGCGGCGGCGCGAGTATCGCTGCCCGTCTCGTCCTATGGGAACACCCTCCTGACCTCGCTCACGCTGGCCGGAGCGGTCGCGGGCTTCATCCTCAGCGGCATCGCCCTGCCCTCCGCCGCGGCGTCGGCTCACTCGCCGGATGGGGTGAGGATCAGGGGAGGCGCCGCCGCGCGCGCCTGCCTCGTGGCGTCTATCGTCGTTGCCTGCGTGATGGCTTTCCTCATCGCCGCCGCGGCGCAGTTTATCGTCGGCTTCTTCATGCATCTCGTCTGGTAGCTCGGCGGTTTTACAGAAACGGGCCATTCATCCCCGGCTAAATCCATAAATCCAAGGGGATGAATGGCCCGAGCCCTTGCCGGATGCGTACCTATCAGGCAGAATAGAGTGGCATGGAACCGCAAGAGCCGCGAGGGCTGCGCAAAGCCTAGCCACAATACAAGCGCCTCAAGCCAGCCAATACAAGCTCAAGCCGACGCCCGACCAGGAGCGCCGGCTTGAAGAGGTCGTGTGGCGCTGTCGCGTGCTCTACAACAGCGCGCTGGAGCAGCGCATCACGGCGTACCGGCGCTGCGGTGTCACCCTCACCGCCTACCAGCAGCAAGCCGAGGTACCCGACCTGAGAGCGGCATTCCCGGAGTACGCGGCCATCCACTCGCCGGTCTTGCAGGACGTGTTGACCCGTCTGGACCAGACCTAGCAGGCGTTCTTCCGCCGCGTCAAGGCCGGCCAGGCGCCGGGCTTCCCGCGCTATCAGGGGCGCAACCGCTACCACAGCTTCACCTACGAGCAGTATGACAACGGCGCGCGGCTCGACAACGGCTTCCTCGTCCTGTCGAAAATCGGGCGTGTGGCCGTGCGCTGGTCACGTCCGCTGGAGGGGACGCCCAAGCCCGTCACGATCTCCCGCGAGGCGGACGGCTGGTAGGCCAGCCTCGCCTGCGCCGAGGTCCCGGTACGACCATTGCCGCTCACGGGGCGGGAGACCGGCATCGACGTGGGCCTGAAGGTCTTCCTCATCGCCGCCGAGGGGGGAGGTGGTAGAGCATCCACGCCACTACCGCCGGGGCGAAAAGAAGCTGGCGAAGGCGCAACGCCGCGTCTCACGTCGCAAGAAGGGCAGCCAGCGCCGTAGGAAAGCGGTTGGCAACCTCCAACGGGCGCACCAGACGGTGCGACGCCAGCGCGCCGACTTTCACCACAAGACCGCGTTGGCGTTGCTGAGAGCCTACGACACGATCTCTCTGGAAGACTTGCAGGTCGCCAACCTGCTGCGGAATCACCACCTCGCCAAGTCCATCGCGGACGCGGGCTGGGCGCGGTTCCGTGCCATCCTCGAGGCCACGGCAGCCTGCGCCGGGCGTCGAGTCGTCGCCGTGCCCCCGGCCCACACCTCGCGGGAGTGTAGCGGCTGCGGGGCGCGCGTGCCCAAGGTGTTGAGCGTGCGCACCCACGTCTGCACCTCCTGCGGCCTCGTGCTCGACCGCGACGAGAACGCGGCGCGGAACATCCAACGGGCCGGGCAGGCCCTTCGGGGACTCGTGGCGCTGGCTGCGGGGGTGAACCGAGCATCCCCCGCGCCACCGCCGGGGGAGTGTCAACTTTCGAAGGATGGGCGACGAGTAGCATGCCCATCTGATAGGCAGCATCATCTCGCGGAAACCATCCCTTCGAGGCGGGAATGCCGTTTACTTCACATGCTATACTTCGTGAAGTGAAGGTGATCGGCGAGATCCGCTATCCCTCCAGGGGACAAAGAGGCGCGACGATGCAATTGCAAGGGAAAACGGTCGGCGTATTCGTGGCCGAGGGCGTCGAGGACCTGGAGTATTGGGTGCCGTTGATGCGGCTGCGCGAAGAGGGCGCGCGCACGCTCTCCATCGGCCTCTCACTCGAGACCGTGAAGGCGAAGCACGCCCTCACGGCGACGCCTGATATTGTCGCGCGCGAGGTCCGCTCGGAGGATTTGGCGGGGCTGGTCATCCCCGGCGGGTGGGCGCCGGACAAGCTGCGCCGCGACGCGGATGTGCTTCGCCTGGTCCGCGAGGTCCATGCCGTGGGTAAGCCAATCGGCGTGATCTGCCACGGAGGCTGGGTCGCGGCCTCGGCGGGCATCGTCCGAGGGATGCGCGTGACGGGCTCGCGCGGCATCAAGGACGATATGGAGAACGCGGGCGCGATCTGGGTAGACGAGCCGGCTTTTCGCTCCGGCAATATCGCCTGGGGCCGCGTTGTCGAGGACATTCCCGACTTCTGCCGCGAGTTGATCGCGCTCTTCGCCGAGCCGGCGGAGTCGAATCGCTAGCCTCTCCCTTCGGCGCGAAGAAACATCGCCGCACGTGCGATACTCTAAGGGATTGCAATGGCATGTGACGGCAACGACGGGGAGACAGCGCATGACGAGTGAGAGCCGGTACCTTGAGGAAGCGCGTCGTCGGGTGTTGATATATGACGGCGCGATGGGCACGCAGATCCTGAATTTGGCGCTGACCGCCGACGACTACGGCGGCGCGGCACTGGAGGGCTGCCCGGAGATCCTCGCGGTGACGCGGCCCGACGCCATTGGCGAGATCCACCGCGCGTACCTCGAAGCCGGCGCGGACGTTGTGGAGACGGATACCTTCACCGGCACGCGCCTCAAGCTAGACGACTATAAACTCGGCGACCGCACGCACGAGATCAACAAGTCGGCGGCGCAGGTGGCGCGCGCGGCGGCGGACGAGTTCAGCACACCGGAGAAGCCGCGCTTCGTGGCGGGATCGATGGGGCCGACGGGCATGCTGCCGTCCTCGGACGATCCCGCACTCTCCAACATCACCTACCAACAGATCGCCGAACTGTACCGCGAGCAGGCGGTGGCGCTGATCGACGGCGGCGTCGATCTGCTGCTGATCGAGACGAGCCAGGACATCCTCGAAGTGCGCGCGGCGATCAAGGGCATCCGGCTGGCGTTCGAGGAGACGGGGCGCGCGGTGCCGATCCAGGCGCAGGTGACGCTGGATACCAGCGGGCGCATGCTGCTCGGCACGGACATCGCGGCGGCGGCGACGATTGTCTATCATCTCGGCGTCGACCTGATCGGGCTGAACTGCTCCACGGGGCCGGAGCATATGCGCGAGTCCGTCCGCTGGCTTACCGAGAACATCCCGCTGCCAATCTCGACGATCCCCAACGCGGGGCTGCCGCTGAACGTCGGCGGCAAGGCGGTCTATCCGATGCAGCCGGAGCCGATGGCCGAGGCACTCTCAGAGTTCGTCGGCGAACTGGGCGTCAACATCGTCGGCGGCTGCTGCGGCACCACGCCGGAGCACATTCGCCAACTCGTCGCGCACGTGGAAGCGCTCGGTCCGGCGAAGCTGCGGCGTCCGCTCGTGCGCCTGGACGAGTTCGACCCGGCGGTGACGGCCCGGACCGACCTGCTGGTGGCCTCGGCGGTGCATGCGACCTCGCTGACGCAGGACCCTTCGCCGATGCTGGTGGGCGAGCGTGTCAATTCGCAGGGCAGCCGCAAGGTGAAGCAGGCGCTGCTCGCCGATGACTACGACACGCTCTTGCAGGTCGGGCGCGACCAGATGGACGGTGGCGCGCACGTCCTCGACGTGTGCGTGGCACTGACGGAGCGCGGCGACGAAGTGAACGCAGATGCGCCAGACGGTGAAGAAGCTGGAGATGGGCGTCGAGGCGCCGCTGGTGATCGACTCCACCGAGGCGGGGGTGATCCAGGCCGCGTTGGAGACCTATCCGGGCCGCGCGGTGATCAACTCGATCAATCTGGAGAACGGACGCCAGCGCGTGGAGGCGGTGCTGCCGCTGGCGCGCGAGCACGGCTCGGCGGTGGTTGCGCTGACCATTGACGAAGAGGGCATGGCAAAGACGACGGAGAAGAAGATCGCCGTCGCCAAACGCATCCACGAGATCGCCACCACCGAGTTCGGGCTGAAGCCCCAAGCGCTGCTCTTCGATGCGCTTACCTTCCCCGTGACGACGGGGCAAGAGGAGCTGCGCGATTCGGCGATTCAGACGCTCGACGCCATTCGCGGCATCAAGGCGGCGTTGCCGGGCGTACTGACGATCCTCGGCGTAAGCAACGTCTCGTTCGGCGTGGCGCAGCACGCGCGTGCTGCGCTGAACAGCGTCTTCCTCTACCACGCGGTGCAGGCGGGGCTTGACGCGGCGATCGTCAATCCGGCGCACATCACGCCATACGCAGAGATCGCCGAGGAGGAGCGGCAGATCTGCGATGATCTGCTCTTCAACCGTTCAGAGGAGGCGCTGGCGCGCTTCATCCAATATTTCGAGCAGCACGGCGGCACGGTGCGCAAGGAGGAGCAGGCCGACCCGACCGAGGGCATGACGGTCGATCAGCGCATTCACTATCAGATCCTCCACCGCAAGAAGGAAGGGGTCGAGGCACTGATCGATGCTGCGGTGGGCGAGCGTGTGGGCGCTGCCGATGGCGACGCGATTCAGCTGGTCGCGGATGGTGAGGACTGGCTGACGACGCCGGAGCTTTCGCACGCGGCGGTGGAAGTGCTCAACGGTGTGTTGCTGCCTGCGATGAAAGACGTGGGTGATAAGTTCGGCGCGGGCGAGCTGATTCTGCCGTTCGTGCTGCAATCCGCCGAGGTGATGAAGAAGTCCGTCGCGCATCTGGAGCGCTACCTGGAGCGGTCGGAGGGCTACACCAAGGGCCGCGTAGTGCTGGCGACGGTCTTCGGCGACGTGCATGACATCGGCAAGAATCTCGTCAACACGATCCTCTCGAACAACGGGTATACGGTGTACGACCTCGGCAAGCAGGTCCCGCTGAATACCATCCTCGAAAAGGCGCAGGAGGTCAACGCGGACGCCATCGGCCTCTCGGCACTGCTGGTGAGCACCTCCAAGCAGATGCCGCTCTGCGTGCAGGAGTTGCACCGACGGCAGATCGAGATTCCGGTGATCATCGGCGGCGCTGCGATCAATCGGGCGTATGGGCGGCGCGTGCTCTTCGTCGGCGAGGAGGGCGCGCAGGTGCCGTTCGCGCCGGGCGTCTTCTATGCGAAGGATGCCTTCGAGGGTCTGGAGATCATGGATGCGCTGATGGACGGCGAGCGACGTCCCACCTTCGTCCAGAAGGTCAAGAGCGAAGCGATCTCGGCGCGCGAGACCGAGGCACAGCGCGAGGCAGCGCGGGCATCGGGCGCGGTGGCCGTGCTGGAGCACGCGGAGGTTGAGCCGCAGCCGGCGCTGACGCCGCCGTTCGTGGGTGTGCGCGTGCTGGATCGCGTCGCCATCGAGGACGTGGCGAAGTACCTCGACCTCAACGCGCTCTATCGCGGACGCTGGGGCGGCGTCGCGCACGGCGAGGCATACGAGAAGCTGGTCCGCGAGGAGTTCGCGCCTCGGCTGGAGAGCATGCTGCGCGAGTCGCGGCAGAAGCGCTGGCTGCATCCCAGGGCGGTCTATGGCTACTTCCGCTGCCGCGTGGAGGGCGACGATCTGCTGGTGCTCGATCCAAGCGACGAGGGGCGGGTGTTGGAGACGTTCGGCTTCCCGCGGCAGCCAGACGGCGAGCGTCTCTCGCTGGCTGATTATTTCGCCGCGCAGGGTGGCAAGCCGGCGGTGGTCGGCTTCCAGGTGGTGACGATGGGTGACCATGCCTCGCGCGAGACGGAGCGTTTGCAGGTGGCGGGCGAGTATACCGAGGCCTACTTCCTCCATGGCCTGAGCGTCCAAATGGCCGAGGCGATGGCCGATTACGTCAACGCGCGCATCAACACGGAACTGGGCCTCGGTGAGGGCGAGGCCGGCGCGCGACGCTATAGCTGGGGCTACGCGGCGATCCCTGAACTGGCGGATCACGAGCGTGTCTTCCGGCTGCTGGGCGTGCCGGAGGCGATCGGGGTCTCGCTCACCGAGTCGTATCAACTCGTGCCCGAGCAGTCCACCGCCGCCATCGTCGTGCCGCATCCCAAGGCGGTCTATTTCGCCGTGCGGGCGTAAGCTCTGTGCAGTGGTCGCCGGCAATGATGGAGGAAGGCGATGGTCCATATGCTGGCGCTTTTGGATGAGACTCACCGCTCCTTGGAGGATATCGCAACCCGCGAAGGTCAGATGCCAGAGTTGGTTATAGAGCACCGAATCACTGTCGCTGGCCTGGACGGCGGGCCATATTTCGAACCTGAAGATTAGCAGGTGCGAAGCACACCGCCTCAGTCTGTCTCCAAGCTCGATGACCAACGGCTGCGAGCGCCATCTGCTCCGAGTCCGCGACGGCGGCCTTGGCGTCGGCACGCCATCCAGGCGCGGTTTCAACCGCCGGCCCTCTCGTTCGCGATCTCCCCTTCCCTTGCAGGGCAGGGGCCGGGGTTAGGTTTCCCCCTCAGCTCACCAAGTCAAACGTCAAAATGTCGTCGCCCAGGCGCAGCTCGCAGCCCTGCGTCAGGAGCAGCGGCGCGCGTACTAGCACACCGTTGACGTACGTGCCGTTCGCGCTGCCCCGATCCTCCACGAACCACTGACCCTGATGGAAGACGAGCTGCGCATGGTGCCGTGAGACCGAACGATCCACGATCGCCACATCGTTGTCCGTCGTGCGCCCAATCGTCGTCACATCCTGATGCAGGACGTAGACACCGCCCGTCATCGGGCCTGTCCGCACAGTTAGGCGGCAACGCAAAGGATGCCCATTCGGTGCGAGAAACCGATCGGCCTGGCCGCGCGCGCCCGAGAGGTCGTAGCCGCAGGCCGTACAATAGCGATTCTCCGGCGGATTGGCCGCGCCGCAGCGGAAGCAGGTCCCCGGCGCGCCCGGCACCCCGCGCGGCGCCTGCTGCGCTCGCGGCGCCACCGGCGCCGGGCCCTCCTCACGCCGCACCGTCGGAACCGCGGCTCGCGCACGCCGCAGCTCCGCCGCCGCCTCCTTCAATTCCTCGGCCAGGTCGCGCGCCCGTTGGAATCGCGCATTCGGGTGCTTCTCCATCGCCCGCAGGATGATGCGCTCCACGCGCGGGGGCACCTCGGGCGCCAGCGCGCTCGGCGGCGGCGGCGGCTCGTTCATGTGCTTCAGCACGGTCGCCGTTGGCGAATCGGCCAGGAAGGGCAGCCGCCCCGTCACGCACTGATAGAGCACCACGCCCAACGCGTAGATGTCCGAACGCCCATCGATCACCGCGTTCGGCATGCCCTGTTCCGGCGCCATGTACTGCGGCGTGCCGACATTGCCACCGCTGCGAACGAACGCCTGATTGGCTTCGAGGATCGCCGCGATGCCGAAATCCGAGAGCAGCAGGTGGTCCGAATTGCGCAGAAGCATGTTCGCAGGCTTCACGTCGCGGTGGATCACCCCGTTGCTGTGCGCGCATTCGAGGGCTAGCGCCGCCTGCGCCATCAGGTCGAGTGATAGGACGAGATCCATGCGCGTGCGCTGCGTCTCGGCATGCGCCAGCCGGTCGCGCACCGTCCCGCCGGAGATGTACTCCATGACGATGAAGGCCCAGCCTTTGTCCTCGCCGAAATCATGCACCGGCACGATGTTCGAGTGCGTCATGCGGGCGACCAGCCGCGCCTCGGTGCTGAACCGCTGCACGAAGCCCTCGTCGCGCTTGCCGTCCACCTTCACCGCGATCGCCTTGATCGCCACGTATCGCTCGAGCGATTTCTGATATGCCTGGAAGACGCGCGCCATGCCGCCCTGGCCGACGAGCGACAGCACACGGTATTGCCCCAGCGACTGCCCGACAAGGTTCGCCATCTCGTCCCCCGGCGCCCGGCCCGCTCCGTCCGAACGTTCCCGCGTATTATACGCAAGACACCGCCAGGAGACGAAGTGTGCCGTGTCACAGCCGTGGCTGTAACGGTTTGCGCCGCAGGGAAGAGCGATCGGCACGCGAACCTCGCGCGTCGGGGGATTTCGTCGTCAGATGGTGCGGATGGTCACCTGCCCGAAGGTGGCGGTGGCATAGATCGTGAGCCGGCGCCCGCCCTGCTGTGGAGGGGCATCTCGGTGGCGATCGTTGAATCCCTGTACGTTACGAGGAGAGGAAACCTCACCGAATTGCACGCTGGTGTGGATCGTGACATCCATCCCCTCCGGGATAGTCAGCCGCACCTCGCCGAAGATCGCCTGCACACGGAGGATGTTCTCGCCCTCGACCAGCCGTGCCATGCGCACGTCGAGCTTCACCTCGCCAAAGAGTGCGGTGACGTGCGTTTCCGGCCCGAGGTCCCAGAGATCGTCGCTGCGATTGACCTCGCCGAACATCGCCAGGATGCGATGCGCCGGACCGCTCGACGGCGACCCCGTGGAGCGTCGCTCCGAACCCGCCGCATACTGCGGGACGCCGCGCGGCCTCGCCGGTTCGTCGGAGGCGCGCGCCTCAGCGATGTCTGCCGGCACTGGCGGCAGCTCGTCGAGCAGCGCCTGGCACTCCGCCGGATCGGTGGTAACGAGCAGCTTGCCCATCAGCCGACGATACTCCTCCAGCGGCACCCCGCCGCGCGCATACCGTTCGCGCAGCAGCTCGATCGCCGTTTCCTGGTCCATCGGGGCCTCCCAGTCTGTCGATCGGCGCCCATGCGCCTGCACTCGCTCGATCATTGCTGCGCTCCCTTCCAGCCCGCCACCAACATGCGCCAGAGACGCGGCGCGATCGCGCTCGGCGAGAACGTCTCGGGCACCAACAGCCATGCACGCACCAGCCCGCTCCCCACGCCGACGAAGCTCAGCGCCGCCGCCTCTACGTCAAGCGTCGCCGGCAATTCGCGCGCCGCGATCGCCGAGAGCAGCCATTCCGTCACTAACGCCTGCGCGCGCCGCTCCTCGGTGCGTCGCGCCTCCATGCTCTTGGCGGGTTCGTCGGCGACCTCCACTCGCAGGTGCGCCAGGCGCGCATATGCCTGGTAGCCGGGGTCATTCTCCAGCGCCTCCATCCAGCGCAGCCACATCGCCTCCAGCCCGCCCAGCGGACCCGACGCGCGCCTGGCGGCATCCTCCAGCAGCTCCGAGAAAATGCTGGCCCGCTCGCCGAGCAGCGTAGCGAAGAGATCAGCCTTGTTATCGAAGTACCAGTAGATCGCGCCTTTGCTGAGGTTAGCCTCGGCGGTGATGTCGTCCAGCGTGGTGCCCGCATAGCCGGTGCGACTGAAGACCGTCAGTGCCGCCGCCAGGATCTGACGCCGCGCCAGCGGATCGACTTGTTTCGGCCTGGGCATTGCAAACCTCGTGCTCGTCATGGACATATATATACATGCCAGTCGGTATGTGAATAGTACCCGGTAATCTCGCTACGGTCAAGGGCAATTGCTTCTGATTTCCTTGGGGCTATACGCGTTTGCAGTACGCATCGTTGGGGCCTTCAGTCCAGGGAGCGACAACAACCCAGCACGAGGTGGTTTGAGAGAAAAGAAATTCTGAATGGCCATGCTCACGCGCGGCGCGGCACGCAAAAGCCGCTAGCCGCCGTTCACGCGCAGCTCATTGTGGACAGCAAATACGCCCTGCACGTGCCAGACGTCCTGCTCGATCGAAGCGCGCAGCCGCGCCGAAGGCAGGCGACCCTCCAGCACCACCTCGCCATCCGAAACGGTGACGCGGAGGTTCGAGATATACGCATCGAACGCGCGGTTGGCAGCGAGCATCGCCAGAATGTCCGCCGTGATATCCTCGTCGCGGCGAAACACGCTCGCCGACGCGATCTGCTCGGCGCTCGCATCCAAATGCAGCGCGAGATCGGGGCCAGCAAACGGCAACGTGCTCGGCGCTCGCTTCGTCTTCGTCGCCATGCGCGGCGCGAGCAGCAGCAGCTTGCCCGCAAAAGGGAGCAGCGGGGCGAGCGGGCTCGTCGGCAGATCCACGTCGGCCAACACGTCGTTGCGCACCTGCACCATCAGCTCCATGGCGAGCCCGGCGTCGGAGTCGATGGTGAGGCCCTTGAGACGTCCGATGTAACCGTCGTGGCAGGAGACGCGCATGTCGCGCACGAGCTCGATGGCGTCGGGCGTGGGGGTGGGCGCCTGCTTCGCGTTCAGCGCGAGGGTCCAGATTCTGGTGGTTCCACGGCACGCGCGAGCCGGGCCGTCGCCGGTCGAGGCGCAGCCAGACCTCGCCCGTGGCTGGCAGCAGCCGGACGCCCACGAGCCTGCCCGACGGCCCGCCTATGCCGCGATAGCGCGAGGCGACGCTCGGGATGTCCTCATTCCCTATTTTGGCGCCCAGACGCAGCACGCGTCGCACGGATCGCATCCTTCCCGCGCTGAATCCCGAGTACTCAGTAGACATCGCCACCTATCGCCTCCACCCCGCGTCCGTATTGTACCGCCATCGCGCCGAAGCGCCTCGACATTGGCAAATACACCAATCCGCAATTCAAGACGGCTCGCGCGCGCATGCCGCCACACAGGCGCGGCGAAGCCTACCGCCAGGAGTGCACCGCGCTACGATGCCCGCAACGCGCATGCCATCAACAGGAGGTCATGCGGAGGCTGGCGCGTCCCGAACGAGCCGAGTACAATATGGGGCGATCATGCTGCAATCTTCCGCGCAGCAGCGACATGCCGCGCGCAAACCGCCGAGTATTGTGCGAAAGGTTCGCCCCCATCATGGATACGACGACTATTCTGGTCCTGCTGATCATCGCCGCCGTCTTCGCGCTGCCGGGCGGCCTCTTCGTCGCCTCGATCATGACGGGGCCACGCGCGCGCCTGCTTGCCATCCCCGGCGGCATCGTCGGCGATATCGTCGTCGCCGCCGCGATCTACTTCTACGTGCAGCAGGCGCACCCCAGTATCGACGGCCTCTCATTCACCCTCGGCGCATTCTTCGCCTGCTCGATGGGCGTCTTCGGCGCGGCGCTCCTCGTCAACTTCCTCGTCGGCCTGACACGCCGCGGCCCCGACATCAACTCCGCCGAGTTCTAGGTCGCGCACTCAGCCATAGCACATGCCCGTTGTGCCGCTCCACGCGAGATTAGGCGTAATACGCAAGGGCATTGGCGCCAGGAATCACGCCGGCTCTGCCAGGTCGCGTCTGTATGGGTCGCGTCGGCGCCCCAAGCTTTGCCGCCAATGCTTGCGTACCCGATCACCGCAAGAGCTTGTGAACGCAATTAGATCCCTCACACCCCCTGCCCCTGCGCCGCACTCGTCGCCTGTGCGGGCGTCGCATCCACTTCGGCACTGGTGCCGAGGCGCAATCCCAGCACGCCGCCCAACTCACGCAGCATCGCCCCCTGCCCCGCGTCAGCGGTGCGCTTGGCGCTCGCGGCCAACCGCTCCAATGTCTGCATCGCGCGCGGCGTATCGAAGTCATCCTCCAGCGCGCCGATGAACTCAAGGCGGGCTTGGCGGGTTGCGGCGCTCTCGTCGTCCGTGGATGCGGGCGCGTTGGCGGCGAATTGGGCGGCGGCGGTCAGCGCGGCGGCGACCTCGGCGGCGGCACGCATGTCGTCCTCGGTGTACTCCCATTCACCGCGATAGTGATGCGAGAGCAGGAGGACGCGCACGGCGTCCGGCGTATAGGTCGGCACGAGGTCGCGCACCAGCGTCAGGTTGCCGAGCGACTTGCTCATCTTCTCGCCGTCCTGGCGCACCATCGCGCAGTGCATCCACGTCCGCACGAAGGGGCGCACGCCGGTGGCATGTTCGCTCTGCGCGATCTCGCAGGTGTGATGTGGGAAGATCAGGTCCGCGCCTCCGCCGTGGAGCGAGATGCTCGGGCCGAGGTACTTCGTCGCCATCGCGCTACACTCGATGTGCCAACCGGGGCGGCCCGGTTCCCACGGACTCTCCCACGATGGCTCGCCCGTCTGCTGCCCCTGCCAAAGCACGAAGTCCAGCGGATCGCGCTTGCGCGGATCGTCGGGGTTGTTGCCACGCTCATTCGCCGTCGTGAGCCAGTTGGCGTAGCCGACGTAACCCGCCGCGGTGGCGAGCTGGCCGAACTCCGGATCGCGGCGAACGTCGTAGTAGACCCAGCCGTCGTTCACGTACGCACTTCCGTGCGCCACCAGCGTCTCGATCAGCTCGATCATCCGCGGGATCTCGTCGGTCGCGCGGATGTAGTAGTCGGGCATCGCCACGTTCAGCGTCGCCAGGTCGCCGAGGTAGCGCTCCGTCTCGCGCTGGCCGAGCAGGTCCCACGCCACGCCCAACTCGCGCCCCTTGCGCAGCACATCGTCGTCGATGTCGGTGACGTTCTGGACGTAACGCACGTTCATGCCGCGCCAGCGCAAGTAGCGAATCAGCGAGTCGTACATTACGTTGATGAAGGCATGCCCCAGGTGCGTGGTGTCGTACGGCGTGATGCCGCAGACGTAGAGCGTCACCAGGTTGCCGTCCTGCGGGACCAGCGGCTCCATGCGTTGTGTGAGGGTGTTAAAGAGTCGCATCGGCGGCGGTGCCTTTCTGGCGTTGTGTGGGCGCTTCGGCGCGGGGCGGCAGCGAAAAGAGCGCGGTGACGTTCGCGGTCGTGGCGGCGGCGAGTTCCTCAAAAGCGATGCCGCGCAGCTCGGCGATGCGGCGCGCGGTGTAGGCGACGTAGCGCGGCTCGTTGCGCTTGCCGCGTACCGGCTGCGGCGCGAGGTACGGGCAGTCCGTCTCCACGAGTATACGGTCGAGCGGCGCCCAGGCCGCGACCTCCGCCAGCGCAGTGTTCGTGGGGTACGTCACCGGCCCGGCGAACGAGAGGTAGAAACCTACGTCCAGCGCGTCACGCGCCATTGCACGGTCGCCGATGAAGCAGTGGAAGACGCCGCGCAGCCCGGAGCCGTGCTCGCGCAGCGCCGCCATCATCTCGGGATGCGACTCGCGATTGTGCAGGATCACCGGCAGGTCTAGCTCGCGGGCTAGCGCGAGCTGCGCCTCCAGCGCCTCAACCTGCACTTCGCGCGGCGAGAGGTCCCGGTAGAAGTCTAGCCCGATCTCGCCGATCGCCACCACGCCCGGCTCGCTGGCCAGTCGCCGCTGCTCGCCCAGCGCCTCATCCGTGAGCGTGCTGGCGTCGTGCGGATGCGTGCCGACCGCCGCGAAAATCTGCCCGGGATACGCCGCCGCCAGCGCCACCGCCTCGCGATTGCTCTCGGCGTCCGTGCCCGGCGCGACCAACCGCTCGACACCCTCGCGGAACGCGGACGCGATCACCTCGGCGCGATCCTGGTTGAATTGACGCGCCTGCACATGCGAATGCGAATCGATCAGCAAGGCATCTGCCTCCCACGCCGCCTACTATGCATGCGTCGGAGTGGGATGCTCCGGGAGCGGCTCCCAGAGAGTATAGGAGGCTGTGAACGCCACTGTCAATTCTGAAGCGTGGGGCGAAGCCAGCGCTAACGGCTCCATCACCCGCGCCCCATCGCCAGTGCCATCGCATAGAGATCGCGCCGCGCCAGGCCCGTCTCGCGCGCCACCGTCGCCGCCGCATCCCGCGTGCTGGCGCCCTCTACCAGCAGCGCCGCCAGCCGCTCCCGCGCGACCTCCTCAGGTGAACGCTTCTCTGCATTCTCAGCAGCGGCCTCATGCTCGCCCGCGCCCGCCACCACCAACGTATACTCGCCACGCGGGTGCGTCGCGGCTTCGCGCAGCCGCAGCTCGCTGAGGGTGCCGCGCTGCCATTCCTCATGTAGCTTGGTCATCTCTCGCGCGATCGCGACACGCCGATCCCCCAACACGACCAGCAGATCATCCAGGCAAGCCGCCACGCGGTGCGGCGCCTCGTAGAGCACCAGCGTCCGCGGCTCGCCGCGCACTCGTTCGAGCGCCGTATGCCGTTCGGACGACTTGCGCGGCAAGAATCCCAGGAAGGTAAACGTGTCGCTCGGCAGTCCGGAGGCGATCAGCGCGGAGATCGCCGCCGAGGCACCCGGGATCGGCGTCACGACGAAGCCCGCGTCGATCGCCGCGCGCACGAGATCCTGCCCCGGATCGGAGATGCCCGGCGTGCCGGCATCCGTCACCAGCGCCACGTCGCCGAGCGCCAGCGCCGCCAGCAGCTCGTCGCGCCGCGCGGGCGGGCTGTGCTCGTGGTAGCTGATCGTCGCGGTGGCGATGCCGAAGTGCGTCAGGAGCTGGCGAGTGTGGCGCGTATCCTCCGCCGCAATCAGCCTTACCTCGCGCAGCACCCGCAGCGCGCGCAACGTGATATCTTCGAGGTTGCCGATCGGCGTCGCGACGAGGTATAGCGTTCCCATGTGGCCCTACGCCTCCGCCGGATCGCGCCGCCAGAGTGCCGTGTCGAGCGTGATCGTCACCGGCCCGTCGTTGACCAGCTCGATCTCCATGTGCGCGCCGAAGCGACCTCCCTGCGTCGGCACGCCGAGCACCCGTAACGCCTCCATAGTCCGCTCGACCAGCGGCGCGGCATGTTCCGGCGCCGCGGCTCCGGTGAAGCCGGGACGTCGCCCGCGTCGCAGATCGGCGAAGAGCGTGAATTGCGAGATCACCAGCGCCCCGCCGCCCACGTCGCGCAGCGAACGATTGAACTTGCCGTCCTTGTCGGAGAAGATGCGCAGCCCGGCGAGCTTCTCGGCCAGCAGCTCGGCGGCGGCGACATCGTCCTCCGGCGCCACGCCGAGCAGTATCACCAGGCCGGGCGCGGGCTCCAGCCGTCCGACGATCTCGCCGTCGACCGTCACCCGTGCCCGCGTCGCCCGCTGCGCCACCGCGCGCACGCGGCTATTCGCCCGAAGCAGCCGCGACCGGCTTATCCGCCGCCGGCTTGCTCTTCACTTCGCTCGCATCTCCCGCGGTGGATTTCGCCGCGCCGTCCTTGGCCGCTGGCTCATGCGTCGTCGCCTCAGCTCCGGCCTTCACCTCGCCCGCCGGCTCCGCCGCGGTCGAGCTACCCCTGCTGTCAGTCTTATAGAAACCGCCGCCCTTAAACACCAGGCCAACGGGATAGAGCACGCGATGTACGGGATTACCGCAGGTCGGGCAGGTTTCAATGGGATCGTCGGTGATCTTCTGCCAGGCTTCAAATCGCGCGCTACACGTTCGGCAAGCATACTCGTACGTTGGCATAGCGCTCAACTGCCTCCACGTAAATGCTGAGAGAGATGCGCCGTC
This sequence comes from uncultured Chloroflexia bacterium, assembly GCA_963841205.1. Taxonomy (GTDB): domain Bacteria; phylum Chloroflexota; class Ktedonobacteria; order Ktedonobacterales; family JADMIN01; genus CAWAWP01. Next base: position 164,236 of record CAWJCH010000007.1, read on the forward strand.
AGACACCGTAGTAATACGTACGATGCGCAGCGGATGATAATGCCTTCAGTATACCACGCATCCAGCCTGCCTGCCGTGCGGGAGGCGCATCCAGCCTTGTTTCGCGTCTTCCGATCGCTGTAGGTAGACAAGTTAAGTCCGAGAAGCGATAATGGCGCGAACAGGCCGCATCTTTCGTGAAGCAGACCTCTACATGCCTTGCCGCCGACTCGCGGCGAGCACGTTGCACTAGCGGGCCTGCCGTCGCTACATATACGGGAACAGCCTTCGGCGTTGGGGACGTTGGCAATGTACCCAACCCACCGATCTCAGCGAGAAGAAGGGACACCATGCGGCCAAAACGCCCCGCGTTCCTCGTGAGCGCACTCCTCACCGTCGCCGTGTTGCTGCTGAGCGCGTGTGGCGCCAGCTACAACTCGCATCCCAACCCCACGGTGACGCTCACCTACTGGTACTCGGGCGATCAATCGTATGGTCCCGTCGTCACGGACACCATCAACAAGTACGAAGCCTACTACCCCAACGTCAAGGTGGACGCACAGTACATCGCGCCCGATCAGGAGCACGACGCCTACGTGGCCGCGGCCAAAAGCGGCAAGGCGCCTGATCTCATGAGCTCCAACGCGCTCTGGACGCAGGAGTTCGGCGCCGCAAACTATCTCTATGACGTGTCCTCGCTCACCGGCACACTGTCGGATTTCGATAAGACGCGCGCGCTCTCGGTCCAGTCCGGCGCCAGCCTCTACGGTATCCCGGAGTCGTCGAACCTCCTCGTGCTGTACTACAACGCCGCCGCGCTGGCCGCGAAGAACCTCAGGGCCCCCGCGACGATGCAAGACTTCGATGCCGCCAACAAGGCGCTGACCGGCGATGGCAAGTACGGCTGGGAGTTCTCCGGCGACGCCTATACGGCGCAGGTGTTCATGTATGCCTTCGGCGGCGGCCTAGCGAACTATAAGAGAACCGCCCTCGTCGAGTCAGCGGACACTGCTGGCTCCGCCGCCGGACTCAACTTCCTCAAACAGGAGCTGCTGTACGCGCCGGCGGTCGACTTCACCAGCGGCGCGGCGAACACGCTCGCCGACTTCAAGTCCGGCAAGGTCGCCATGATCATCGGCAGCTCCGACTCGTACAAAGACATCCTCACCGGCAGCGCGTTCAGCAATGCCGCCAACCTTGGCATCGTGCAGATCCCGGAGGACGCGAACACCGGCGCCGCTGCTCGCTCGCCAGGCAATGGCGAAGACCTCGTCATCTCGGCCAAGTCCAAGAACCTCGCCTCGGACTACACCTTCGTCACCTACTTCACCTCGGAGGCGAATCAGGTCGGGCTTTACCAGAAGCTTGGGCTGCTGCCGACGCGCAACTCAACCTCGAATGACAGTGCTCTCTCGAACGACACCGCCTTCAAAGCATTCAGTAATGCCCAGACCCAGACGGAGTTTGCGCCGCCGTTCAGCAAGGTCGGTGACGCCTTCTACGCCCCATCCAGCGGCATCGACACCGAGCTGCAGAAGTTCCTCATCGGCAAAGAGGACGCCACCGCGGCATGCACCGCAATCGGCACCACGCTCACCACCTTGATCGGCCAGGCGCAGTAGCCTCAGCGCTCTCGACCGACAGGTACTGGCGGCCCTCGGCGCGATCCGAGCGAGCTGCCAGTTCGTTTTATTGGCGTGTACGAGCACGTGGAGGTGGCGCTCGATGCAACCCAAGGCAACGAAGTTGCGGCGCACTTCGCTCGGCATCGGCCTAGGGTGCGGGCTACTGGCCAGCGCGATTGGGGTCACACACTGGACTCTAACCACGAATGAGACGGCAACCAGCGTTGCTGACTTTTAGGCGCTCGTACAACGCAACCAACCCGAATTCATTGATTGGACTGGCGTCCCAAAAGGAGGCCAGGGATACTGGCTCAACACCGCTGGTGTGGCGAGCATCGTGCTGCTCGTTGTGTGCCTACTCGCCGGGTTCGCCGCGGCCCGGTTTACGAGGAGTCGGCGGGAAGGCATGGTGGCTGCTTCGACAGCCATCGCCGTTGGTAGCGCGGTAACATCGCGGCGGGCATCGTGGCCTTGCTCTTCTTGTCAATCTCGACGATCACTAGGTCCACCATCGCAAGCATGCTCATCTGGGAGCCCGTTCTGGGGCTGATCTTCGTCAGTGCGGCGCTTTTCCTTTCATGGGCAGCGGCAGGTAAGGGCGAGCATGCGGGAAGACGTGCCGCGCCCGAGCACCAAATGTTGTGAATTCGGGTTCTATGCGCCGACGCGCTCGATTTTCGCGCCTAGCCCGCGCAGCTTCGTGTGGAGATTGTCGTAGCCGCGTTCGATGTGCTCGATGCCCCACACGCGCGAGGTCCCCTGCGCGGTGAGCGCGGCTAGTAGGTACGACGCCCCCGCGCGGATATCTGGCATCGTCAGGTCTGCGCCGTGCAGCGGCGTAGGCCCACGGATGATGCAGCTGTGCAGGTAGTCCTGCTCGCGGAAACGACACTCCAACTCACCCAGGCATTTCTTATACAGGCCGGTGTCCGCGCCCATACGGTTCAGTTCGTAGGTATAGCCAAAGCGGTCGTCGAAGATCGTTTCGTGAATCACCGACATACCTTTCGCCTGCGTCAAGAGCACGGTGAATGGCTGCTGCCAGTCGGTCATGAAGCCGGGATGCACGTCCGTCTCCAGCGCAATGGAGCGCGGCGGCGTGTCGCCGCCGAAGAAGCGGATCGCGTCTTCTTCGACTGAGAAATCCAGCCCGACTCGATAGAGCGTGTTGAGGAAAGTCAGTAGCGTGCCCTGGTCCGCGCCGTGCAGCCGTACGTCGCCATGCGTCAGATACGCCGCAATCGCCAGCGAAACGGCCTCGTTGCGATCGGCGAGCACGCGATGCTCCGCGCCGTGTAGGCTCGACACGCCCTCGATCACGATCTTGCGATCCACGCGCTGCTCGATGATCGCGCCCATCTTCTGCAGGAACTTGACGAGGTCGAGGATCTCCGGCTCGATGGCGGCGTTCTTGATCACCGTCACCCCGCGCGCCAGCGTCGCCGCGATCAGCACCGTCTCCGTCGCCATCACGCTGGGGAACGGCAGCTCGATGGTCGTCCCCTTGAGTCCGTCCGTGTGGAAGTAATACTGCCCATCGCGGTCCTCGATCACCGCACCCATCTGCTCCAGCCCGCGCAGATGATAATCAATCGGTCGCGGCCCGATGCGGTCGCCGCCAGGATGCGGGATCGTTGCATGCCCGACGCGATGCAACACCGGGCCGACGGTCAGCACCGCGAGCCGGTTCTTCTTGCCCAGGTCCATCGGTACGACGGTAGAGGAGATTTCGCGCGTCTGCAGCCGCACGACGGCCTCATCGGTCCAGATCATCTCCGAGCCGAGTGCGTGCATCACTTGCTCTGTGATCGTCACGTCACCGAGGTTGCGCGGCGCGTTGTGCAGCGTGCAAATATCTTCGGTGAGCAGCGTCGCCACCATCAGCTTCGTAACGGCATTCTTCGCCCCGCTCAGCCGCACGTCGCCGCGAAGCGGCACGCCGCCCTCGATGACATAGTGCACCGTGTCGTCCACCTGCCACGTCTGCGACGCGGGCTCGTTCTCGCGTGCCGTCGCCACCCAGAGCTCCTTCCGCGCCTCCGCGACCTGCCGAGTGCCACGCTCACGCTTCGCGCCGCGCCATATGCCCATCTGCCACCCGCCTTCGCCCACAAACCGGGGGAATCGCCTGTTTTCTTCATCACGTCCGGTGTTCGGCCCCGCCAGCATAGCGCCCAGTCACCTTGCATGTCAACGCAACGCGGGGCTGTGCTACGGGTTCTGAAGGGTGACATGTGAGCCAATATGGCGCCAGACGATATGGACAACGCCGGCGTGTGGCCGGGCGCCATATAAGAACGTCGCTCGCCGTTGTCGGCCCAGCGCATCTCATAGACGCCCGGATGTGTACGCACCCCATTGATGCCTAACCCTTTGCGAAACCCGTGCCCCGCGCGAAGATCCGGCCACCATCCGCTCGACCGCGACAGCGAAGGCAATGCGCTGATCACGTGTTAGGTGCGCATTGTCGCGCCAGAATGATTCGAACTCTCTATGCGTCGGCGTTATCGCGCTCGGCCAGCTCGCGCGGCACGGATGTCGTCCTCCGACATGCCAAAATTAAGGAAGTGACATGCTCCCCATGCCTAAAGGCGAGGGCTTCTCGGTTCGGCCCCGCAGGCAGCCCCGCGAGTCCCCGAAGGGCCTGCCCGGCCCATCGCATGGTCCTGGCCGCGTTCTCGTCGCGATCCAAGACCAGCCCGCAGTTCGTGCAGACAGGGGTGCGTACACGCAGGCTTTTGGGTATGCGCACCCCACACCTGCTACCGTCCTGACTGGTGTACTGAGCAGGAATCGCAATCCCCCGATGCCCCAATCCCCCGATGCCCCAATCCCCCGATGCCCCAATCCCCCGATGCCTAGCGTAAGCTGCTTTGGCTTCGAGGATGGCCCGGAAGTGCGCCCAGCCTGCGTCGCTGCTGGACTTGGCGAGATGGCGATTCCGCACCATGCTGGCGACCTGCACCTCTTCGCGGGAGAGGGCGTCGTGGTGGCGAAGGAGGTCCAGCGCCGTCTGGTGGTGGAAGTCCGCGCGCTGGCGCTTCACCGTCTGGTGCGCCTTGGCGAGCAGTCCAACGGCCTTGCGGCGGCGATGACTCCCCTGCTTGCGTCGGGAGACGCGCCGCTGCGCCTTCGCGCGCTCCTTCTCGCCGCGTCGGTAGTGGCGCGGATTCGCCACCACCTCCCCATCCGCCGTGCTGAGAAAGACCTGCAGCCCTACGTCAATCCCCGCCTCCCGGCCCGCCGCAGGCAATGGCTGCACCGGCACCTCCGCACAGGAGAAGCGCGCGTACCAGCCATCCGCCTCCCGCGAGATCGTGACCGTCTTGCGTGACCGTCTTGCGTGACCGTCTTGCGTGACCGTCTTGGGGGGCCCTGGAGTGGCCGATGCCGACGAAGGCGAATCCGCCCGATCTCGGAGAGGCGCAGCAGCCCCCCGTCCACCACCGCGCCGTCGTCATACGGGGGATGCCGTCGTCATACGGGGGATGCCGTCGTCATACGGGGGAGAGGTGAAGCTGTTGTAGCGGGTGCGCCCCTGAAAGCGCGGATAGCCGGGCTGTTCGCCGTTCCTAAGCCGCCGGCAGAACGCTTGGAATGCCCGATCAAGACGCAAGAGGACATCCGGCAAGACCTGGGAATGGACCTCGCCGTATTCGGGAAAGTCTGCCTGCAGGTCGGGCAGCTCGGCCTTCTGCTGGTCGTACCCCACCGAGGCACCGCAGCGTTCCCCCGCCGACTTGCGTTCCTCCAGGGCGACATTGTCGAGCGTGCGACAACGCCACCAGGCTCCCTCCAACACCTGTCCCTGCTCAGACGTTGGCATCAACTGGTACTTGAAGGTCTTGCGCACCGTGAGGGCGCTCTGCTGTTCCATACCACACCATTCTGCCCGATCGGCAAGAATCCGGCAACTATCGGGGTCCCATCGTGGCCCGCGCGGGCCACCCGGCTTTCATCCCCATACCTGAAGGCAGGGGCTTCAGCCGGTTCCTCCGCTAAAACTCGAAGGGGAGGCTGAGGCAGGTGAGGGCGGCTTCGGCCTTCTGCATCTCGGAGATGTCGAGGGTGCGGAGGCTGAGGCCGTGGGCGGCGAGGAGATCGGTGGTGTGAGGGAAACCGGCGGGGTGGAGGGTAGTGTCGCCGAGGCGCAGGGTGTTGGCGGCGTAGGGTTCGTCTGGCGCGACGGAAAGCAGTTCGTATTGCGTGAAGGGCGCGAGGTCGAGCCAGTCCGGGTTCACGAGCAGCAAGCCATCGCCAAGGGAGGTGACGGCGGACTTGAGGTGCAGGCATCCAGTGACATTGACGGCGTGGACGCGGTAGCCGTGTGGCGCAAGGAGGTCGCGGAGTTGGGCGATGCCCTCGGCGTTGCTGCGCCCTCCAGCGCCGACGTAGAGGTCATGGCCGATGTGGAGCACGTCGCCGCCGTCGAGGGTGCCAGGCGTGGTAATGGTGAGCAAAGTCCGATAAGGGCGCAGGGCCTCGGAGACGCTGGTGACCTCTGGCTGGCGGCTGGCCGCGCCGGGGCGGGTGATCACGGCCACCTCATCCAGCACGACGGCGGCGTCTTCGACGAAGGTGGCGTCGGGCAGGTCGGCCTCCGGCGGCAGTGCGAGTACCTCCATGCGGAGGTCGCGGAGGCAGGCGACATACGCCGCGTGCTGCTGGAGAGCGAGGTCGGCATCTATCGGCTCGCGGTCGAGGTAGGTCAATTCGCAGCGGGCAATGGCGGCGGTGGGTGGGCGGACGATGGCAGTGAGCCGCGGCATGGAGTGCTCCTTCGGACGATGGCAACCCATCAGGGCAGGAGGGCGGTGTTGACCTCGCTGGTGAACTGCCAGACGACGCCGTTCCCTGGTCCAGCGCCGTACAGGAAAGTGGCATATGGGTTCGTCGAACCGAGTGCAATCCATGCGGTGGCCCCGGCAGGGAGCCGGACGAGCGAGGGGGTGTCGCCCTGGGAGATGACGCCGATCAGGGAACCATCCTCCGCGATGGCGAGCAGCCGGGTCCAATTCACGAAATCCTCCAGCGGAAGAGCAGCCAACGTGGGGTTGGAGCGAGTCTGCCACGACGAGCCACCATCGGTGCTGCAGGTGAGTGTGCTCGCTTCATAGGTGGTGGAGCAGATAGTCCAGTCGGTGGCGCCCGCTGGTATTTGGGCGACGTAGCCGCGACTGACCGTCAGCGCCAGTTTGGTGAACGTCTTGCCATCGTCGACCGACTTCCACAGCGTATGAGAGCGGTCGAAGTCGGTTCCGTCAACGAGAATTGCGGCGTTTGCTGGGTTCAGCCAGAGTGCATCAAGCTCGGTGGGAATCTGCGCATCGATCTGTGTCCATGTGCGCATGCCGTCAGCGCTGGTCCAGAGATGCGACATCACGACGTTTCCTTGCAGCACCATTCGCAGGGCGTACGAGATGCCACCACGGGTCGCCAGTTGCTCTATCGCGTACGGTGGTGATGCGGGCAGGAGCCTCCAGGTCGCGCCACCATCCTGTGTGAGGTAGTTGAGTGTCGTGGCAATGTCATCGCCGCCACCGCCGGAGCCACGTGGGCGGAGGTCTAACACCACAACGGCGGTCTTTGGGTTGAGCGCATCAACGATGATCTGGCAATTATTGCGGTTGACGGTGACAGGAACATCCGCCATTCGCTGCCAGTGGGCACCGCGATCCTGCGTACGCCATACCTTCGCGGGGACGCCAGTGGCTGTGGGGCCAGAGAGGTCGTCAGGTGAGGGAGCGCAGAGGTAAGCGGTGGTGCCGTCGCTTGGCGCGACGTATCCGGGACGGTTGGCGGGCGGGAGGGCAGCGGTGGGCTGCCAGGAGAGCGGCGCGCTGACGAGTGGCACGAAAGTAGCTGTTGGCCCGGCTGGTACGCTCGCCGTTGCTGTGACGCGCGCAGAGGAGGCTGGGCGAGTGGTCCCGGAGGAGCAAGCCGCTAGCAGCAACAGTGAGAGAAGCAAAGGCGCGGTCCACCGCGCGACCGTGCAGGCGCGGTGGGGTCTCTCGGAGTGTTGAGCGAGTTGAGCCATTCCATGCTCCTCGTGTGCTGGCAAGGCGAAGTTGAGGGTGCCTGGGCGGATCGGCGCCGCGCGCCAGCGCCACTGTACCAGATACAAGGAAACTGCGCATCTGGTACAGTGGCGCTGGCGCTCCAGCAGGCGCACGGCTCTTTAGCGCACGGCGACGGGGAGGACGCGGGCGAGGAAGTGACCGGTGTAGGAGGCGGGAACCTGGGCGACCTCTTCGGGCGTGCCCTCGGTGACGATCTGACCACCGCGGTCGCCGCCTTCGGGTCCGAGGTCGATGACCCAGTCGGCGGACTTGATGACGTCGAGGTTATGCTCGATGACGACGACGGTATTGCCGGTATCGACCAGGCGCTGGAGGACCTGTAGCAACCGCTCGACGTCGGCGAAGTGGAGACCGGTGGTCGGCTCGTCGAGGATGTACATCGTGCGGCCGGTGGCGCGGCGCGAGAGCTCGGTCGCCAGCTTGATGCGCTGGGCCTCGCCGCCGGAGAGCGTGGTGGCGGGCTGGCCGAGGCGGATGTAGCCCAGGCCGACGTCGTTGAGCGTGTGGAGCTTGTTGGCGATGGCGGGCACGGCATCGAAGAAGCTCGATGCCTCCTCCACGGTCATATCCAGCACGTCGGCGATGGTCTTGCCCTTGTAGTGGATCTCGAGCGCCTCACGGTTGTAGCGTTTGCCCTTGCAGGTCTCGCAGGGCACGTAGACGTCGGGGAGGAAGTTCATCTCGATGGTGAGCATGCCTTCGCCCTTGCACGTCTCGCAGCGCCCGCCTTTGATGTTGAAGGAGAAGCGCCCCGCCTGATAGCCACGCAGCCGCGCCTCGGGCACCTGGGCGAAGATCTCGCGGATGGTGGTGAAGGCGCCGGTGTAGGTAGCGGGATTCGAGCGCGGGGTGCGCCCAATCGGCGACTGGTCGATGTCGATGACTTTATCCAGCGCGTCAATGCCCTCGATGGCGTCGTGCGCGCCGGGGCGTGTGTGGGCGCGGTTGAGCTTCTGCGCCAGCGACTTGTAGAGGATCTCGTTGACCAGCGAGCTTTTGCCGGAGCCGGAGACGCCGGTGACGGCGACGAACTCGCCGAGGGGGATGGCGACATCTACATCTTTGAGGTTATTCTCGCGCGCGCCACGGATAACCAAGGAGCGTCCGTTGCCGGGACGGCGGCTGGACGGGGTGGGGATGGCGCGCTTGCCGGAGATGTACTGGCCAGTGAGCGAGCGGGGATTGGCGGCGATCTCCTCCAGCGTGCCTTCGGCGACGACGTAGCCGCCGTGCTCGCCCGCGCCGGGTCCGATGTCGATGATGTGGTCGGCGGCACGCATGGTGTCTTCGTCGTGCTCGACGACGAGCAGGGTGTTGCCGAGGTCGCGGAGCGAGACGAGCGTGCGGATCAGGCGGGCATTGTCGCGTTGGTGCAGGCCGATGCTCGGCTCATCGAGGATGTAGAGTACGCCCATCAGGCTGGAGCCGATCTGCGTCGCCAGGCGGATGCGCTGCGCCTCGCCGCCAGAAAGCGTGTTGGCGGAGCGGTTGATCGAGAGGTAGTCGAGGCCGACGTCGACGAGGAAGCCGAGACGCGCCTGGATCTCCTTGAAGATCTGGTTGGCGATGATGCGCTCGCGAGCGGTCAGCGGCACGATGCCGGCGGTGACAGCGTCGACTGCGCCCCCGTCTTCGCCAGAGACGAGGCGCAGGCGGTTCGAACGCGCGGATTTGCCATTCTTGCCGTTTTTGCCGGAAGTCGCGGTTTCGACGGCAGAGGGTTCCTCACCCCCTACCCCACTCCCCACGGGGGGTGAGGAGGCAGCGTCATAGGAGTTGCCGTTTTTGCCGATTTTCGCGGTTTCTACGGATGGCTCGGCGTTGAGGACGTCGAAGAAGCGGCGGGCGTCGAGGATAGAAAGGTTGCCGACCTCGACGATGTTGCGCCCGCCGACGGTGACGGCGAGGATCTCGGGGCGCAGCCGCGCGCCGTGGCAGACGGGGCAGGGGCGCGCGGACATGTATTGCTCGATGTCTTGCCGGGCGGCCTCGGAGCCTTCTTTGTAGCGGCGCTCGAGGTTGGGGATGACGCCTTCGAAGGAGGTCTCGTGCTGGCGGCGCGTTCCCTGGCGGTTGCGATAGTAAAACGAGACTTCGTCGGGCGTGCCGTGGAGCACGATGTCGCGCGCCTCATCGGTGAGATCTTTCCAGGGCGTGTCGAGGCTGAAGCCGAAGCGCTTGGCGATGGCCGTGAGGATGGTGGTGTACCACTGGCTGGCGGCGGCGAAGCGGCTCCAGGGCTGGATCGCGCCTTCCTCGATGCTGAGATCCGGGTTAGTGACGACGAGCTCCTCATCGATCTCGAGCTTGGTGCCGAGGCCGGTGCATTCGGGGCAGGCGCCCTTGGGGCTGTTGAAGCTGAAGCTGCGCGGCTCCAGCTCTTCGAAGCTGATGCCATCGTAGACGCAGGCGAACTTCTCAGAATAGAGCCGCTCTTCGCCGCCGATGATGGAGACGAGGATCACCCCGTCGCCGAGCTTGAGCGTCGTCTCGACGGAGTCGGCGATGCGCGAGCGCTGGCTGGCGTCGGGATCGGTTTGCGGCGCGCCAGTGCTGTCCACCGCGTAGAGGGCGGGGCGCTCGGCGACGCGGAGAGCGAGGTCCTCATCCTCTACGAGCCCCCGCTCGTGGGGGCCCTCGCCTCTCCCCGCAGTGTGAGGGGAGCCAGAGGTATTGCCGTTTCTGCCGATTTTCGCGTCTTCGGGCTGCGCGTGGCGGATGACGAGTCGGTCTACGACGACTTCGAGGGTGTGCTGTTTGTTCTTGTCCAGCTCGATCTCTTCGCCGAGGTCGCGGATCTCACCATCCACGCGCATGCGGACGTAGCCGGCGCGGCGCATATCCTCGAAGATGTTCTTGTACTCGCCTTTGCGTCCTTTGACGAGCGGGGCGAGCAGCAGCAGCCGCGTGTCGTCGGGCAGGGCGGTGACGGCGTCGACGATCTGCTCGACGGACTGACGCGTGACTTCGCGGCCGCACTTAGGGCAGTGCGGATGGCCGACGCGCGCGTAGAGCAGGCGCATGAAGTCGTAGATCTCGGTGACAGTGCCGACGGTGGAGCGCGGGTTGTGCGAGGTGCTCTTCTGGTCGATGGAGATGGCGGGCGAGAGGCCGTCGATGTGATCGACGTCGGGCTTTTCCATCTGGCCGAGGAACTGGCGGGCGTACGAGGAGAGCGACTCGACGTAGCGGCGCTGGCCCTCGGCGAAGATGGTGTCGAAGGCGAGCGAGGACTTGCCGCTGCCTGAGAGGCCGGTGATGACCACCAGCTGGTCGCGCGGGATGATAACGTCGATATTCTTGAGGTTGTGCTCGCGGGCGCCGCGGACGATGATGCGATCGGATGGCATGCGGACGACTCTATAGCGCTATGGGCGACATGCGCCCGGTGACATGCGGAGACGCGATCCCTGTCGGATCATCACGGTGGAGTATAGCGCGCATCCTGCGCGCCGCAGCACCGGACAGGAAGAACGGGCGCACGCGGTCTGCCCGCTGGTGCGCCCTCGGAACCTCATTATAGAACGCCTGTACGACCGGCGTCAAGCTGAACGGGGAGGCTTTAGCGCAAGACCTGTATGCGCAGATCCCACTCGCTGTCCCCAGGTGAGGTGACGGTGAGGTAGACGCTGCCGGTGGGCGAGGTTATCTCGGCGGAGGTGCCGCTGGTGTTGCCTGCCTGGCAGACCACGTCGAGCACCTGGGTGGCGCCACCGGGACCCGAGGCGGGCGATGCCGAGACTTGTATGGAGTAGGGGCCGGCGTTGCCCATGCTGCGATTACACTGCCAGGCGATGCGCCAGGGACTCGTCACGTCGAAGGTGGAGGTGGTGTAGTTGCCGCCGGCGGTGTAGCCCTGGATGCTGGTCCAGGTGCCGGTCGGTGGGGTCGTGCCCGTCGCTGTGGGCGCGGGTTGCGTGGTAGCCGACGTCGCGGCGGGCTGCGTCTGGGTCGGCGTTGGCTGCCCGATAGGTCCGGTTGTGGTGCCACCGCGCTGCGCCAGCGTGACGAAGACGACAGCGAGGAGCGCGACGATCAGGGCGGCGGCAAGGACTGCGAGCAGTCCCCGGCGTGGGCCAGGGCGTGGCGGTTGCCCGTCGGTTCGTTGCGAGCGTGTGCCGCGCTCTAGGGGAACATTTATCTCGGTGGACAGGGTATGCTCACTTTCACTGAGGGGTCGCGGGTGCGCCGTCGGGATCGCCCGGATGCGCTCCGCGACCGCCATGGGATCGGGTAATTGAGTGAGCCAGAGCGATCCGTCGGTGCGCAACCGCTGCGCGAGCGCCTGGAGTTCTGGCGGAAAGAGATCGTCGAATGCGACGGAGTCAGGCCCAATGTGGCCGTCGTGGGAGTTCGGCTCGTCGTTCATGACTGCGCCTCCCTCTCGACGCGGCTGCTGGGTTCAGGTGGTGGTGGCGTCAACTGCTCGCGCATCAGGGTGAGGGCGCGATGGAGCCGCGAGCGGACCGTACCAGCGGGAATGCCGAGCGCGGCGCCGATCTCCGAGGCGTTGAGTCCGCCGTAGAAGCGCAGCAGCACGACGCCGCGCAGGTCATCGGGCAGCGCGTTGACCGCTACGCGGAGGTCGAGCGCGCCGGTGTGATCGCTGGTGCCGGGGTCGAGGTCGAGCATGGCAAGCAGGTGCGACTCGTGCTCCGGAAGCGGTTGCATATGCGCCTGCTGCTGCCCCTTCAGCCCACGCCGCCAGTGGCGACAGACGTTCATGGTGATTTGGAGAAGCCAGGGGCGCACGGCGCTCTGGTCGCGGAGGGTCGGCCATGCTTGCCATGCGCGCATGGCGGCCTCCTGCACGGCGTCTTCGGCATCCGTGGGTCCGACGTAGACCGCGGCGAGCCGGAGCATGGCCGTAGCATACGCGGGCACGATGGAGGTGAAGTTCTCCGTGCCTGGAGAGACGCTCATGGCTGGTCCCCCTTCGTCGGCTCCCTCGGATGCGTGTCTGGAATTGCTCAGCGTGTGCGCACACGGTATGAGATACAGGCGCACCCGCCAAGTGTTCACTGCCGCGTAAACTCGGCGGTCATGGAGAGTTGGGGGGGCGTTCACAACGAGGATTGGGGATGATCGATCCTTGCCGAGACGGGGGCGTGTAGCGAGAAGACCTCTGGCGAGGCCGAGGAGCATATGGGGAAGGCGCCTGAGTTGCTATTCGTGGCCGCGGGTGCGCAGGTAGCGGAGTTTGAGGCGGATCAGGCGTACGCTGGTGGCGACGCCGGTGAGGGGGCGGCGCCGGCTGCTGATGTCCACGATGTCATTCGGGTCGTCCGCGGTGGTGGGGCTTCGCCAACTCCGTCCGGGGGTGGGGCGAGGCGTTATGCCGCGAAATCGGTCCCTCCAGTCGAGCACGAAGCCCACCAAGATAGAGAGGAATCCAGCGAGGGCCAGGATGCCGTTGAGGGAGAGCCAGTCGCCGACGAGGTACAGCTGGTGGTCGTTGCGGTAGTAGGTGAGGCCGGCGGCGATCAGAATGAGCACGACGCCGACGATGAGGAGCGTCTCGGTACGGCCGAGGGGCAGGCTCCACGAGCCACGGGTACGACGACGGGGGCGACGGAAGGAACGTACGCGATCGGTGACGCCGGTCTGGGTGTCGGTGCGATCCATGTTGCGGAGGATCTCTTCGATCTCGCGCTGGTATTTGTTTGGCATACGCCATCCCCCTGCGAAAGAACCTGCAACCTGGGCACTATCGCACGCCGCTGCATCCGCCGCGTGCCTGAAGTATAGCGCATGGCGATGTGCGCTACAAGGCGGGCGCGTTTGCTTTGCGGCGGGATACGCCCTGGTCTAGTAGCATGAGGCGTACCGTTACCGGCGCCAGTCGCGTCCGGTTCCGCTGTCGCCCTAATATCCGCTCTAGACTCTGGTCAGCGTGGACATGACAGACGTCTTAAGGGCGAATAAGGCCATGAGCTCGATGACGGCGAGGATGAGGGCGGCGGTGAAGAGCGGGAAGAATTGGCGGAGCGTGGCGAAGCGCCCGACGCGGTTGGTGAGGCCCAGGAGGAAGACGATGTTGACGAGGCTGAGGGCCATGACGAGCCCGAAGGAGCTGAGCAGCGCGATGGGGTAGAGCAGGATCGGCGCTTGGGTGACGACGGCCAGGAAGGCGATCAGCAGAACGGGCAGCATGACGCTGAGCTGGCGCAGATCGCGGAAGGAGGCGACGTCGGAGTCTTCGTTCCAGATCAGCGTGTTGGCGACGGGCACGATGACGGCGCACATCGCCACGCCGGCGCCGAGACCAGATATCAGGCGCAGGGTGTTGAACGGCTGGTAGAGGTGCGGCAGGCCGAGGTCGAGGAAGAAGGAGTTGAGGCCGTCTTCGGCCATGAAGAGCACGGCGACGGCCAGCACGATGAAGACCCATTTGCCGGGGAAGTGCGTGGAACGGAGGCGCCCGAGGACGAGCAGCGTGAAGAAGGTGCAAGCGAAGCCGAGATAGATGCCGGTGTTGCGCGAGCAGAGCGGGAGCTGCTGGCCGTCGATGAAGAAGGAATGCTGCGATGCCTGGGCGCAGATGCCGCCGTCCAGTGCGCGCAGGCGCTCGATCAGCGTGGCGCCGGGGAGGAAGACGAGACCGGCGAGGACGAGGACGTAGGCGGCGGCGAGGACGAGCAACAGCCAATCGGGCGGGCCGCGGCGCACGGGACGGCGCACGCCGACCTCCGGCGCGGTCGTCAGTGACCCGAACTCCTCGACCTGCTGGATGCTCATGGCGTCCGTCCTCGCGGCGAATTCCGCGCGGACCATGCCGAATTCCGCGCGGCCCATGCCGCTCTGACGGTGAGCATAGCATATCGCGGACGTGCGCGGCGCGAGATAGCCGGAGCGGGGGTGCTACGCCGGAAGGGACGAGCCGCCCCAGATGGTGACGGCGCTCGTGAAATAGTCGAGATAGGCGAGCTGCGCGCCCGATGGCGACCACACGACCGGCGGGATGCCGGGGTCGTCATCGGATGCATTCGCCTGCGTGACAGCCGAGACGGCGGTGAACTGGCCGGTGGTCGTGTCGAAGAGGTCGATCTGCTTCCTGGCCGAGCCGGCTGCGCCGGGCCGGTCCGTGCCGGGCAAGATCGCGTCGAGCACCTTGCCGTCCGGGCGGTAGGCGAGATCGGCGCTGCCCCATTGGAAGACGGTGGAGGGAGACCCTTCAGGCGAGGTAGTGTAGCCACCTGCGGTCGCCCGGTCGACGGCGGTGAGGCCAGCATCCGGTGGGCTCAGCGACGCGTAATCGCACAGGTGTTCGAACGCATGGAAGCCGCAGAGCCGTTGATCCAGCGCAGGAGTCGCGACGCTGCCGGGTGAAGCTGGCAGACGAGCACCCCGCTCGACATCCATCGCGGCGTAGGTGTCGTCTGGGGAGACGAGCGTGCCCCATGAGAGGTACAGCAGCGAGACGGGCGGCGCCTGAGGATCGGGCGCGTCCTGCGACGCCTGGGTGAAGGGCTGGATCGGCACGAGCGTGCCCGCGCGGAAGAGCGAGACGTGGCCCGGCGTTGTGGAGGGTGTCTCGTCGGCGATGAGATGGCCGTCGGCGCTCCACGCGTAGCTGGCGGCGGTCGGGAGAGGGTTGTCGAAGGTCGTCACGGGAGTGCCGGTGCGCAGATTCCAGATCACGCCGCCGCCCGGCGAGGCGGGCCCACTGACGTAGCGCGGCGCCCGGCCGCTCAAAGGGTAGTAGAGCAGGCCGGAACCGAGGGCATTGTCGAGGCTGAGATAGTAGCTGGTGGGGAAGACCAGGGTCTTCCGGTCCGGCGACCAGACGACATCCTGTACGAGCGCTCCCTGGACGTTTGCGGCGGCGAGCGCGGCGTAGGGGTCGAATGTGCGCTCAAACGCGCCGGTGCGGGCGTTGAAGAGCGCCACCAGAGTATTGCCGCCGCCGCCATTGATGCATGGCATGCTATCGGCGAAGACCGCGACGGTGAGGCCGTCGGGCGACCACATGAGGCCCGATGGGCAGTAGAGCTTCGACTTCGTCAGGTTGATGCTCAGCGTCGCCAGGATCGGCGGGATCGGCGTGGTGACGGTCGCTTTCGCTGGTTGATGTGTGCGCCAGAGATAGACCCCGACGCCCGCTGCGACGACGAGTACGGCGAGGAGGCCGAGGAGCGGGCCGCGTGCTGATACCTCACGCCTGGCAGGGCGCAGCGGAGTGCGGGTGGTGGGCGTCGGCGCGGGCTGTCGCGCGGGCGCGGTCGCCTCGCGGGCCAGCTCGCGCAAGGCGTCCAGGCGGCGCTCGCGGTCGGCCTCCGCGCTCGTGGGCATGCCCGGCTCGTCCCAGTTAGTCCTCTGCGGGTCGTCATCCTGCACGAGACGCTCCTTCGCTTTCGGATCGCGGACAGGTGTGACGCGCCGCACGCTGCTCAGCTGTCCTGAGCCAGCCAATCCATTTACGCCATGCTGGGTGGCGAGGGGCGCAGCGCGGTGGGCGAATCGGTCGGGATCGCCGTCGGCGTATCGGTCGGGACATCAGTCGGCGTGGGTGAGCCGGTTGCTGTCGGGGTAGGCGTCTCGGTCGCCGTCGGGGATAGGCGTCACGGTCGCCGTGGCGGTGGCCGTCGGTGTGGGTGTGGACGTGCCACTGGGCGCGGCGTACGGCTGCGGCAGGCCGAGCAACTGGGGAATCGTCACGGGGATAAGGCCGCGCTGCTTGAGGCCGGCGAGGATCTGCGGCAGTGCCTGGTCCGTCTGCGTGCGGAAGATGGGGCCGTCATGCATGAGGACGATCGAGCCGCCGTGCACCTGCTCGAGGACGCTGTTGACGATAATTGAGACACCCGGCGCCGACCAATCGGCGGGATCGTCGTTCCAGTCGATGCTGGTGAGGCCATAGCCGTACGCCTGGTTGAGGACGGCGTTGTTGTAGTCGCCGTAGGGAGGGCGCCAGTAGGGCAGGCAATAGTTGGGGCCGAGGATCTGGTGGATCTCATTCGCTGTGGCGCCAAGCTGCCATTCGCGGTCGGCGGGGCTGAGTGTGGACATGGCAGGGTGATCCCAGGTGTGGATGCCGATGCCGAAACCATCGCGCGCGGCGCGGCGCACGAAGTCGGGATATTGCGCGGCGTGGACGCCGAGGACGAAGAACGTGGCGACGGCATGGTTGGTCTCAAGCGTGGACATGATGCTGCCGGTGTAATCTGGGCTGGGGCCGTCATCGAAGGTCAGCGCGACCTCGTGCGCGGCGCTGCCGCCGTTGATGATGCTGCTGTTGGGGTGCAGGCTGCCGGAGGGGCAGCCGAGGTTGACGCCGTTCACCGCGCCGGGTCCGTTGCCGGGGGCGGGCGTTGCGTAAGGCCCGCCCCCAGGGCCGAGCTCCGATGGGGTAGCGGTCTTTGTGGCGGTGGCGGTGGCGGTGGCGGTCGCTGTCGCCGTGTTCGTGGCCGTCGCGGTGTCGGTCGGGGAGGCGGTGGCGGTGGCGGTTGACGCGCCGGCGGCGAAGAAGGGCGTCTGGATGGCGCCAATGGCGACCAAGGTGGTGCTGGAGCCGAGGATCAGCACGAAGAGCAGGGCAATCGCGAGCCAGAGTCCCCGCTTGCGAGGCCGGCCTGGGTCGCGGCGCGGGCGCGGAAACGCCGTGGGCGGGCTGTCGATGACCGCGATGGGCTGCGTAGTCTCGGGATCGTCGCGCGCGAGCAGCGCTCCCATGCCTGGTTGCTGGTCCTCGGTCTCCACCGCCGCACCCCCGCTTTCCCGTCCACGCATATCCCAGTGGTGTGACGAGGCACGAGTGGGGGTGTAACTCAGCGGCATGTTGGTGTGGCGAGCCTCACAGTTGCAGACGTATCAGGCGAATGTGATCGTGATCTGCGCCACGACATCGTTGCCCTGGGGGATGGTGGGTGTGCCTACCTGCGAAAGGTCGCCTTCATGCCAGAGCACGAGGTCGGCGGTCAGGGTATAGGGGACGCCGGCCTCTAGATGCAGGGATGGGCGCGCCATGTTGGCGATCAGGAGATCGCTGCTCCAGATGTAGGTCGCGTCCGGTGCGATGGAGTAGACATCTTGTGGGAATGGGTCGGGGCACGACGCCCCTTGGCCAGGATAGTTCTGCCAACCTTCTATTCCGTCCTGATCATAGAGTTTGAGCTTGACTACCGGGGTGGTGCATCCAAGGTAGGTAATCTGAATCGGCGCGGCGGTGTTATTGGTGATCGCCACCTTCGTGTCGAGCAGCACGGTGTTCGCCGCGACCGTGCCCTCCGAGGTAGCGGAGACGGCGAGCACGACTGGCTGCCGCGCTATAGTCGCAGTCGGTGGGGTGGTGGAGACCGGGCGCGCGGTGGTCGTGCCACTGGCGCAGGCGGCGAGGACTGACGAGCAGATCAGCAAGAAGGCATGGGCACGGTGCATGCAACTCTCCTGGTGCTGAGTGCAGGGATCCCGTCGCGATTTCCTACGCTCGCTCGCGGGCGAACCTCACCCCAGGCCGGGGAGGGCGAAGCGGCTGTTAAGGAAGAAGAGCCAGTTGAAGAAGATCACGACGCCCATCAGGATCAGCAGTCCGCCTGTGATCAGCTCGATGGTACGCATGTGCGGCGTGAGGCGCTTGAGGAAGGGGGCGATGCGGTCGAAGGCGACGCCGAGAGCGAGGAAGGGCACGCCGAGGCCGAGCGAGTAGACGGCCAACAGCAAGACGCCGCCGCTGAGCGTGTGCGCCTGCGCCGCGAGGACGAGGATGCCGGCGAGGATGGGGCCGATGCAGGGCGTCCAGCCAAGGGCGAAGACGAGGCCGATGAGGTATGAGGCGGCATAGCTCGTCTCGACGGCGCGCACGGTGAAACGGCGCTCGCGGCTGAGGAACGGGATCTGGACGGCGCTGGCGATATAGATTCCGAAGAGGATCAGGACGAGGCCGCCGACCTGGCGCAGCAGCGGGGCATGGTCGCTGAGGAAGGAGCCGAGCTGGCTGGCGGTGGCGCCGAGGGCGATGAATGCGGTGGTGAATCCGCCGACGAAGGCCAGCGCGTGGCGCGTGGTGGCGGCGCGGAGGGTGGCGCGGGCGCTGCGATCCAGCGTGCCCGACTCCCACACGGCGGGACCGACGAGGCGCGCGACGTAGGCGGGGGTGAGTGGCAGGACGCAGGGCGACAAGAAGGAGAGCAGTCCCGCCGCGAAGGCGCCGAGGAGGCTGACGCTGGCGGGGGTCATTGTGGGCATGCTCCTGGGTGAGAGGGCCGTTGAATGAATTCGCGCCTGGGCGGCATGCCGCAGTGAAGCCCGCCTGCGCGGGCGGGGTGTTGTGCTCTATCGTACGGCATTCGTGCGCGCTCGTCTATTGCGCCATGCGACCTACGCGTCGCGGACGGTGGCGGCGAGGATGTCGGGTGCGCGGCGCAGCATGACCGGCGCGATCAGGCGGCTGGCAAGCTGGTGCAGTGCCGCGCCGTAGATCACGGCGAGCGGCAGGCTAATGATGAACCATTCACGATGATCCAGCACCAGCGGGATCAGAAGCGCGAGCGCGACCGGGATCAGCAGGATGACCGTGACGCCGAGGCTGACCATCGAGATGATCGCGCGGAGGCAGCCGTTCTCGCTGGAGACGGTGCTCGTCTCGCCCATGCGCATCTGGCGCCAACGGAAGGGGAAGAGTACCGACGTCACGTTGCCGCAGCCGAGCATGGTGAGGATCGCGGCGAAGGCGGCGGCCAGCGCCAGCGGGACGTACTCCCAGCCGCCGGTGATCGCCGCCGTGACGAGCGTCAGGATTACACCGAGGATCGCGGCGAGGCCGCCGACGAACAGGTTCTTGCCCCAGAGGATGTCGAGCGGCTTGACCGGGAAGAGGAAGAGAGTCTGGAGGCCCTGCCGATCCATGCCGAGCGAGTTGAGGCCGAAGGAAAGCACGACGATCAGTGAGGTCAGCGGCGCGATCAGCACGTAGCCCGGTCCGCCCGCGCTGGAGCCGCCATAGCGGTCGTAGCCGGTGCCGAGGACGACCGGCGCCAGCACGACGAAGGAGGCGATGAAGACGCTGATCAACGAGGCTTTGAGCTGCGGGTCGCGCCAGAGATAGCGGAGGTCCTTCGCGGTGATGGAGAGCGCCACGGGCGAGATCAAGCGGGGACGACGGGCTACCTGCACTGTTCCGCCGGCGGGGCGCGCGATTGCGGGGGCGGCTGTCCCTGGCGCGGGTGAGCGCCTGCGGCGGCGGGAGGTGGCCGCTCCCGCGGTCTCGGCGCTGGTGATGCCGCGGTCGAGGATCACGGCCCAGAGGTAGAGCAGGACGGGAATGAGGACGAGCGAGGCGGCCAGCCAGGGCAGCGCACCGATCACATCGCCGCTGTTGGCTGTGACGATCGCCTGGGCCGCCATGCCGGGCGGGGTCCATTTGAGGTATTGGTCGAGGTGAAGCGAGGCCAGCACGACGCTTGGGTCTGCAGGTGCACCGGAGGTATCGAAATTGATCGATCCGAAGAGCCGCGGGAAGATCTGGCCGCTGAGCGAACAGAGCGAGCCGAGGACGGCGAAGGCGATGATGGTGAGATCGCGGAAGCGCCGCGAGCGGAGCAACCCCATCAGCGCCGCGAGGATCAACTGGCTGAAGCCGACGATGTGGACGTAGGCGAAGACCAGCGCGACGACGGTGATGGCGATGGCAGCCGGCGATGCGCTCCAGCCAATGGCGATGGCGACGAAGAGCGCGATGAGGAAGAGCGAGCCGATGTCGAGTAAGGTCGAGAGGACGAGGCTGACCATCTGCTCGCCGCGCGTCAGCGGATAGATCGCCAGCTTGGTAACGTCGAGCCCCTCGTTGAGTGAGTATTGCAGCAGCGGCAGCAGCGCCCAGAGCATGTAGAGCGCGATGACAACGGCGAAGAGCACCTGCGTGGCGGCGGGGCGCGCAAGGTTGGTGTAGGCGATCGCAGGTGATGAAGCCCAGGCCGATGGCGGCGGGGATCAGGAGTACCAGGCTGAAGATCAGCCCCAGGATCTGCTGCCATCCGCGCGTGTAGCGGCGCAGAGTGAGCTTGGAGCGCAGCCAGAGCAGCGTTCGCACGTGCGAGGGATGGATCGCGAAGCTGGCGCCGTTCAGGCCTCGGCGGCGCGCGGGCGGCGCAAACTGGGTGGTGGGCGCTATTCCAGCCAATCGAGGCCTCCCTCGCGGGTGTTGGCGCCGACGAGCTGGAGGAAGATGTCTTCGAGGCTGCGATTCTCCGCGCCGGCGCGCTGGCGCAGCTCATCGAGCGTACCTTCGGCGACGAGCGTGCCCTGGTTGATGATGCCGACGCGGGTGCAGAGACGCTCGACGACCTCCATGATGTGCGAGCTGAAGAAGATCGTCGTGCCGGAGGCGGTGAGGTCGCGCAGGATGTCGCGAATCACGCGCGAGCTGATCGGGTCGATGCCCTCGAACGGCTCGTCGAGGAAGAGCACCTGCGGGCGGTGAATCAGCGCGGCGGCGAGCGAGACCTTCTTGCGCATGCCGACGGAGTAGTCCACCACCAGCTTGTCGGCGTCGTCGGCGAGGGTCAGCACGCGCAACAGCGACTCGGTGCGGTGGCGGATCTCGTCGCGCGGCATGTCGTAGAGACGCCCGGCGAACTCGATCAGCTCGCGGCCCGTCAGCCGCTCGTAGAGGTTGAGCGTTTCGGGCAGTACGCCCATCTGCGCCTTGGCGCGCAGCGGATCGCGCCAGACGTCCACGCCGCCGACGTAGGCCGTGCCATAGGTGGGGCGCAGCAGGCCAACGATCATCTTGATCGTGGTGGATTTGCCGGCGCCGTTGGGGCCGAGGAAGCCGAAGAACTCGCCACGCCGCACGACGAGGTTGAGCCCGTTGACGGCGACCTTCTGGCCGAAGGTCTTGGTGAGGCCCCAGGTAGCGACGGCGGCGTCGGGCGGCAGCGCGGGCGCGACGGGCGCGGCGGGATAGGGCGCCGGCACGCCTAGGGGAGTCTGGGGTGGCGTCGTCACATCGGTCTCCTCACCAGTCTCAGAAGCGCTTGGTTGTCCGGCTGAGCGGCTACCGGAATTGTAGCATCCTGGACCGAGGGGATGGCAGGACGATTCTTTACCGGTGGCCTCACCGGTCGCAAGGCGTCCAATGCATGGCCCCTGCGGCGTCTTCGGCAATGCCGGGCGAAATCTCGGCTCATCCCCGCCCGGCGCCCCGCCGACCCCGCGCATGTGACGCCCAGAGGGAGCGCCTTTGTCGGCGCGTTACACTCCTCGCTCGCCTACGTCGTACACCGCATGCGCCAAACCTACCATGGGCTGGCGCACTTGCTCGCCTGCGTGTCGCGACTTGTCCCCCAGGGTTGCGGGGAAAGATGGGAGGTCTACCCGTGCGACTTCGTCGTGGTTCCATCCTCCGTGTCTGCGCGATGTTCTCCGCCGCCGCGCTGGTGCTCGCTCTCGCCGCGATCGCCGTGGTGCGGGCGCCTGCCCACGCCGCACACGCGGCCTCCGCGCCGGCCTCGCAGTCACAGTCGCTCTGCATCGCGCATCATCCGCAGGAATACGTCTGGTATACCCAGAGCTGCACGGGCCACGACGAGCCCGAGATTCGATCCGCTTTCGAACAATCCCGGCTCGGCCCAGGACCTGACCTGGACGATCGTGCTGCCGACGAACGGCGCCTCGATCCCCGTCGACAGCGTCGGGCCGACGTTCTGGATCGGCGGCGCCGTCAACGACCCCAATAGCCTGTTGGGGCAGGCGTTCCTCGAGCTCCAGTTCTATCCCAACAGCCTGGTGAACAATTGCGCCTCCGGCGGCGGCTATAACGTCTCCTTCGACCCCGGCGTCTACACGGTCTGCTCGCCCGTCTGGGAGGTGTCGCCGCACGGCAATTCGGAGTCGGCGGCCTTCAATGCCATGCTGACCGACTCCGCCGGTGGCGGTCCCCTGGTGATGCATCAGGGCGACACGATCACCGATCACCAGTACGTCACGCCCGCGGCGGACGGCATGCACATCACCGTGACGGACGTGACCACGGGCCACGCGGGCACGATCGTGCTTGAACAGCAAGGTCGACGGCCCGCTGATGCCGGCCTTCAGCGTGCAGAAGCTCGGCAACTCGCTCGGCTGGGGCCTCGTGCACGACGCGCCGAACGCGCTGGTCTGGGAGATCGGCCACACGGGGAACTTCACGAAGCCCGCCGGCCAGTTCTGCTTGCCGGGCAGCGCCACGAAGCCGCCGTGCTATTCGTACGACGTGCCGACCTGGCTGCAGTTCCAGCCGCTGCAGATCAAGGGCGTCACCTTCGGCGACGGCAGCAGCGCGAAGAGCTGGGCCGCGGTCAGCGACTTCGGCGGCAAGGCGGAGGTCAACCAGGATTGCGGCGCCGCGAACTACGGCACACTCTTCTGGCACCTACCCTGGTTCGCCTACAACAGGCCGCCAAGGCATTCACCTACGGCGGCGACTATCCGGGCACCACGCAGGACTTCGGCCAGGCAGACCAGTTCCAGCAGACGACCCAGTGCGGCGGCCCGTTCGGGGCCAATTCGACCTACTGCGCCACGGTCCTCAAATAGCTCAGCACCGAGTCAAGCGAGACCGCGGATCAACGTTGACCGCGCACGGGCCTGCCGTCAATAGCGCATGCTGGCGGCAGGCCCGGTCTCATGGCGCGGTAGACGGCGACCGAGCTCGTCGCTCCACTCACATGCGGAAGACGCCGAAGCGCGTCTCGGGGATCGGCGCGTTGAAGGCGGCGGCGAGGCCGAGGGCCAGCGCCGTGCGCGTGTCGAGCGGGTCGAGGATGCCGTCGTCCCAGAGGCGCGCGGTGCTGTAGTAGGGGCTGCCCTCGCGCTCGTATTTCGTCCAGGATCGGCGCCTTGAACTCCGCCTGCTCTTCGGCGTCATCGTCTGGCCCCGGGCGCGCGAGGCTGTCCATGCGCACCGTCGAGCAGCACGTTCGCCGCCTGCTCGCCGCCCATCACCGAGATGCGCGCGTTCGGCCACATCCAGAGCTGGCGCGGACCGTAGGCCCGACCGCACATGCCGTAGTTGCCCGCGCCGAACGAGCCGCCGATGACCACGGTGAACTTCGGCACGGCGGCGTTGGCGACGGCGATCACCATCTTGGCGCCGTCCTTGGCGATGCCCCCGGTTCTCGTACTCGCTTGCCCGACCATGAAGCCGGTGATGTTCTGCAGGAAGACCAGCGGCATCCTGCGCTGGCAGCACAGCTCGATGAAGTGCGCGCGCCTTGAGCGCGCTCTCGGAGAAGAGGATGCCGTTGTTGGCGATGATGCCGACGGGATAGCCCATCAGATGCGCGAAGCCGGTGACGAGCGTCGTGCCGTAGAGCGCCTTGAACTCGTGGAAGCGGCGAGCCGTCGACGAGCCGCGCGATGATCTCGCGCACGTCGTAGGGCTGGCGCAGGTCGCGCGGGACGATGCCGTAGATCTCGCGCGGGATCGTAGAGCGGGTCTTCGGGCGGCACGCAGTCCCAGGGGTCGTCTTTGCGGCGGGTCGAGGTGGGCCACGATGTCGCGCACGATCTCGAGCGCGTGCCGCGTCGTTCTCCGCGAAGTGGTCGGCGACGCCGCGAGATGCGCGTGTGCACGTCGGCGCCGCCCAGCTCCTCGGCGTGACCTCCTCGCCGGTCGCCGCCTTCACGAGCGGCGGGCCCGCCCAGAAAGATCGTGCCGTTGCCCTTGCACGATGACGGTCTCGTCGGACATCGCCGGCACGTAGGCGCCGCCGGCCGTGCACGAGCCCATCACGACGGCGATCTGCGGGATGCCGCCGGCCGACATCTGCGCCTGGTTGTAGAAGATGCGGCCGAAGTGCTCGCGGTCGGGGAAGACCTCGGCCTGCAGCGGCAGGAACGCGCCGCCCGAGTCGACGAGGTAGATGCAGGGCAGGCGGTTCTGCTGCGCGATCTCCTGGGCGCGCAGGTGCTTCTTCACGGTGATCGGGTAAGTAGGTGCCGCCCTTGACCGTGGCGTCGTTGGCGACGATCAGCACTCCGCCCGCGACGACGCCGATGCCGGTGACGATGCCCGCGCCGGGCGCCTCGCCGTCGTACATCTCCCAGGCGGCGAGGGGAGTGAGCTCCAGGAACGGCGTACCGGGATCGAGAGGCGCTCGATGCGCTCGCGGGCGAGCAGCTTGTCGCGCTTTGTGCCTGGCGATCGCGCCGCTTCCGCCACCAAGGCGCGTCAACTTGACGCGGGCGCGTTAACTCGCTCACCAGCCCCTCGAAGGATGCGCGGTTCTCCTGAAACTCGGGGCTGGCGCGGTTGATGTGGGATTCGAGCACGGCCATGGGCAGATCACTCCTTCGTGACGGGATTGCGGAGTTGCAACACAATGGACATAGAGGTCACGACGGTCACGGATCAGTCGGAAAGTGAGGGGAGCGATACCAGGTAGAGTACCGCACGACGGGCGATCTCACGTTTCTTCGACGTGAGGAGGACTCGACGATGGCGTGCCAATATTCGGCACGCGCTTCGGGATTTCGGCGAGCGGTATGTGTGTTGTTGGGCAGCAACGTAATATTGTACGTTCGACGTGATGCAGGTGTGCCAGGGGAAGTAGGGTCGGCGTGATGCAGGAGCGAGTGAGCAGCGATACCTTGTCGAGTCCCCGGTTGTGGGCCGCTCCGCTGCTGGAGCGTCTCGGTCTGACACGGGATCTCGTGCGGTTTGTGCTGATCGTCTTCACCGCTTCGCGGGTCGGGCTGCTGGCGCTCACCGTCGCTATGGTGCGACTCAAGCATCTGCCCGCCGGAGCGAACAACCCGCTCTTCGCGCCTTGGGAACGCTACGACGCCACGTACTACGCCTCCAACGCGGTGTATGGCTATTCGGCCTCGGCACCCTCTCGCGAAGCGTTTCCCTGCAGTCGGTCGCCACTGCACTGCTCCGTCCGCTTTTTCTGGGCGACGCCTCGCTCGCGGGCATCGTAGTCGCGAATGTTACCTTCTTCGTGGCGCTGCTCGGCATGGCGGCGTTGGTGACGCGCGACGCGGACGAGGCGACGGCGCGAAAGGCGATGGTCTACCTGACGGTCTTCCCGTCCGCGCTCTTCTTCTTCGCCGGCTATCCGGAATCGCTCTTCTTGGCGCTGGCGGTTTGGTGCGTCGTCGCGTTGCGCCGGCATACTTGGTGGCAGGCGGGCGTGTTTGGCCTGCTCGCCGCGCTGACACGCCAATCAGGCATACTATTGGTGATCCCATTCGCGTGGGAGTATGCCGCGAGCCGCGACTGGCAGTGGCGGCGCCTGCGAATCGACGCGCTCGCTGTGGCGCTGATCCCCTGTGGCCTGCTGATCTTCATGGCATGGCTCTGGATCGCGGCTGGCGATTCGCTCGGCATGTTCCATGCGCAGGAGGCGTGGCATCGGACGTTTGAGCCGCCCTGGCAGTCTTTTGCGCGGGCGGTGCCGATCCTGCTCCAGCAGCGCACGCTGCTGACGGTGGCGCGCTGGGGGGCCGACTTCGCCGCAGACCTGCTCATCCTCGGCCTGATCGCGCTCGGCTACCGGCGCATCCCCACGAGCGAGCTGCTCTTCGCCGCGGCAGTCTGGCTCCTCGCGGTTTCGT
This sequence comes from uncultured Chloroflexia bacterium, assembly GCA_963841205.1. Taxonomy (GTDB): domain Bacteria; phylum Chloroflexota; class Ktedonobacteria; order Ktedonobacterales; family JADMIN01; genus CAWAWP01. The sequence goes on from CAWJCH010000007.1 coordinate 190,457, forward strand.
ACCCGCCCGCGACGATGTGGCCGCTGCTTTCGAACGCTCGCTTCATGCTGGAGGCGTTCCCGTGCTTCTTCAGCGTGTTGGCACGCCTGACCTCGCGTCGCTGGCTCTACATCCTGGTGGCCGTGGTCT